>CAVZAK010000007.1:0-141492 GCA_963773165.1 uncultured Solirubrobacterales bacterium | reverse complement strand
CGGCGCCTGGCGGCTTGGGGCCGAGAAGGCGGGCGGCCGGGTCCGGGATCGGCTCGATGGTGATCGACGTGGGGTCAAGATCGCTGGCGGCGACCGTGATCACGAGATCGCCGTGGTGGCGGACCGCGACCCAATGACCGCTGGGGGTGGTCAGGGTCAGGAAGGGTGCGGGTGTTCCGTCGATGCCGATCGGCTGCTCAGAGCGCACGGCGGCCAGCACCTTGCCGCGCACGGTGCGATCGCGTGCGGCCAGCCATAGGCTGACCGCAGCGGGCGAGGCCTCGGGCCATGACGAACGAGCGTCCTCGTCGTTGTTGTGAAGCCAACCGTCAAGGGTCCAGCGAGCTTGATGTAGCTCGCCGTTCACGAGGGAGTCCTCCCGCGAGGTGGTGATCTCAAACCGTGGTCGATCTCCCGCGTAGGGGTCGGCGTCTGGCGTGTCATGGTGAGCGATCGTGAGACTGGTGAGTCGGTCACCGTGGGAGCCGCTTCCGCCGATCACCGTCGGCCAGCCCTCCGCGGCATGGACCGGGAAGGTGAGCGCGCGCAGCGTCATCGTCGTGGAGAGCCATCGCCTTACTGCCGTGTGCTCGCGCGCGCGAGCGACCCGGGCCTCACGTGCCGCATCGTCCTCATCATCGTCACTGGCGGCACCGCCCCCGAAGAATGTGCCCTCACGCTCTTCGTGCCCACAACGCCGACAGATCACGATCGGATTCGGGATCACCGTGCAGTCGGGCCCAGTTGTACCGCCGCGCCATTGCTCGGTCGGAACGCGTTCCTCGTAGTCGATCGCTCGACACGCCGGGCACGGAACGTCGGCATCGTCCACCGGGGTGCTCGGATAGTCGGCCGGGAGTGGCCGCCGGACCACAGTTCCGGTCGCGTCACGGCAGCAGACGACCGGCTCGTGACCATCGTTGGGCTGTTCAAGGACCGCGGCGAACGCGACGCCGCCCACCCCGGCCACAACCCGCTCCCCACGGTCATCCACGACCTCGGCCCAGACCGAACCCGGCGGAAGAATCCCCCCCACGAGCGAACGGTCATCGGGCAGCCATGTCTTGACTGGGTGGTAAAGGTCATCAGTCCGCACCGGCTGTCCGCCATCTGCGTGGACGTTCTGGGTGACCATGACCTCCCCGTCGACGCGCCGCACGACACCCTCACCGCCCGGCAGCTCGACCAACACAGTAAACACCTGCCCATCCGGTCCTACGTCGCGTCGTCTTACGGGCGGCGGGTGGTCGTTCCACGCCGTATTCACCGCGCGCTCGGCCACCCTGAAGCCCATCTCGCCGTCCCCCAAGACCACATCGCCCTGCTCGATGTCCGTCCCGCCGCCAGCAACCCACAGCGCCACGCCCAGGTCCGAGTCAGGTTCCACCTCGCCGAGCTCGTGATGCCACGGCGGCGCATAACCGTCGTACAAGATCACCGCGTCGACATGCGCCTGGCCCTCCCGGACGCTGAATAGGATGCGCGCGTACACCACGCCCCTGCGCTCAAGCTCCTTCCACATGCGAGGCAGGCTACCGAGCGAGTCCTGTCGCTCTTCTCCGATGCGCGGGCGCTGCGAGGGCGAGAAGATCTCGTTCGCATGGCGGGCGACTCCCTGCCGGCAAGGGTCGCCAAGATCGACAAGGGAACACGATCTCGTTCGGGAACAATGGTCAGCCACGATTGTGGGTTGGCTCCTCCACACTGCCGCTCTCACGAACACCCAGACGTCTCGGTGCCGCCCGGGGGCATTGGCCTCCGCTTCCGCTTCGGTCCGATCGACCCCGAGAGCAGCAGCCGTCGCCAGGCTGCCCAACGGGCGACAAACCAGCACCGTGGTCGACGCTTGGACGACACCGGTCGCCGGGAGTAGATTTGGGCCTGTGTCAGAGCCAGGGTCGCGTCAGGGTCGTCGGGCGTTTTGGCTGACGATTGCAGCGTTGGCGTGGAGCGCAGCGCTGGTAGGTGGGGCGTTCGTGCTCCCGTTCTACGGCTCCTCGGGAGCCTCATCCACGGGCGCGTACTGGTCGGGGTCGCTGTCCTTGGTCGACGTCAACGGGCTCGGCGTGCTCGTCCCGGTCGGGATTCCCGTCATGATCTCGGCCCTTGTCTCGCAATTGCTCTCGCGGCGGACCAATCGCCGGGTACCTCGCCTGGACGCTGGTGGTGGTCCTTGCGCTCGGCTGCGTGGTAGCGGCCGCATCAATCGGCGTCCTGATCCTCCCTGTGGCCTTGCTGCTGGGGAGCGCGGCCGCGATCACACCCTTGGGCCCGGCGGCAGCCCAAACCGCCTAGATAAACCGCGCGACAGCGCGCGCGGCCTCGCAGCTGATTTGTGGTGCTCGCAGCCGACTGCTCTTTGCCCGGGCCAGATGCAGTAGCACGCCCGCCGAATGCTCCGCTAGCGATGCCCCCGCAGCTACCGATGCAGGTCTGGCTGGCCGGCGCACCGGTTGGTCACGTGCTGCGGCTGCGCGCCTCAGGCGGACACCCGGCGCCGGCGTCCGTGTCGTGTCGAAGCAGAAACGACGGACCTGGGCGTCGGCTCCCGGATGCGCTCGCCATTGGCTGAGCTGACGGTCCGGTTTGATTAGCTTCCGTTGATCAGCCGCGCTTGTGCTGCCAGGTAGTCGGCGTGACTGCGGTCGATTCGCGCTCCTGGGTGGCGGAAGGTGAGGTCGAGCAGTCGGTCGTTGGCCGCGGTTGCTGGCAGGATGCGGTATTCGCTGTAGGTGGTCGTGACCGTGATTGCAGCGCCGTAGCCCAGGACGGTTCGGATCGGGGCGTACGTTCCGGGGGCAACGTCGTACTCGTCGATGCCGTGGACGGCCACGAGCTTGAGCGCGCGGCGGCCGTCGATGGTCGTCGACCCCGCGAGCTTGAGCTTGCCTGCCGTGAGCTGCGAACGGATCTGCGCGGTTTCGTCGGTGAGGCGGTAGGCGGCGGTGATCGTCAGGTGGGTTGCGGTCCCTGGCCGCTTATCGGGCGCGACATCGACCATTGCCGTGCCGTCGCGCAACGCGTTGGCCTGCGCGGCGGTGATCGTAAGCGGGGGTGGCATGTGGGCGTTCTGCTCGGCGGCCGCAGACCCGGCGGGTGCGTTGCGAGTCTTCGGGAGGGTGTAGACGTAGGTGCCTGGCCGCTTGCCGGCGGTGATGTCGCCTCCGTAGTTGCTGGAGATGTAGACCGTGTTGTTGGCGGGGTCATAGAGCTCGTTGTTGCCGTTGAGCTCGCCGATCTGGACGCCTCCGTTCACGCTGGGGCCGCCGACGTTGACTTCGTTCGGCGGGCCATTGCCGCGCGTCGTCTCGGTGATCTCACTTTGTGACCACGCGTTTACCCGAATGCCGCGCGGCGGCGTGTAGCCGGGAGCCCACGTCATCAGTTTCGGATTCGTCCGCTGAACGCTGCGGTAGGACTCGATGACGATCGAACCGGGCGGTGGCTGCAGCGCAGCGAGCGCTCCGCGCAGGACCGCGGCCTCCGCGGGTTGGACCTCGGCCGGTCCGCCGCCGGAGAGCGACCCGGTGACTCCTAACATGACCGCGGCGATCGCGACCGCGGCGGCGAGGACGAGCACAGGCCGGCGCAGGCGACGCGGAACGATTGAGCGGCTGCGGCGACCAGCCGCCGGCGCGATCGGCGTGGCGGTGATTGCTGCCTTCAGCTCGGCAACCGCGTGGTCGCTGACCAAACGGGCGGCATCCTCGTCTGTGATCCGGTTCAGTGAGTCGATCGAATGCATGTCCGGGACTGAGCTCACGATCTGTCTCCTCTGATCACGATCCGGTCAACGACGTCAGCTGGCAGTCGCTCCTCTGGATCCGTTTGCTGCCGGGACGATGGCTCCGCCGCCCCAGCCGACGACGCCCGCCCGACGCTCGTAGTGGACGCGGTCTCGAGGGCATGTGTGTCAGCAAGTGCGGCTCGCAGCCGCAGGCGGGCACGGTGCAACCTGATCCGCGCGGCGTTGCGCGAGAAGCCCAACACTCTTGCGATCTCCCCGGCGTCGAGCCCCTCCCAACCATGAAGCGCCAGCACCTCCCGGTCATCGTTAGACAGCGAGCGAAACGCGGCCGCAAACGGAGTCCCCTCCCCCGAAGGCGCCGGGAGCGGCAGCCGCGCGGCGAGCTCGTCGCGAACTCGGTCGGCAAGCTTGCTACGACGTCTCTCGCCCCGATGATGGTTGGCCAGGATGCGCCGCGCGACCCCATAGAGCCACAGATGCGACACCTCCCCCGACGGCATGTCGTCCAGCCGACGCCACGCGACCAGAAACGTTTCGGCCAACACGTCCGCCGCATCATCGGGACTGTCGGTCCGCCGCAGGACATAACCAAGCACCCGCGCGTGATGCTCCGCATACATCGCCTCAAACCGACGCCGGCGCCCAGCCTCATCCTGGCCCCGCATCTCTAACCGCCGATTCATATCACGGAACATGTCCGGCTCCTCAGCAGCCATTTCAGCTCCACGCGCCTCTTCTCGCGCCGGTCCACCGCGACGCGCACAGAACCTGCTGCTCACCGACAGTTGCGGCCGCGCACCACGGCTGCGACGCATACTCGCCCGACGACGATTGCAGGTCTCGACCGCAAGGGCGTCGCCGGTCGCGCACCTCGCCTCAGGCAGGAGCAGCTCGGTCACCTCGATCAGCTCTTGGAGCGACCTGCTGTACCGAAATACCCACCCCACAGACACCGCGCTTTGTGGTTCTTAGCGGCAATTTCACCGCCCCGCGGGTGGCCAGACGGCCAGGACGACTTCCACGAAAGCTGAGCCAGCTGCCCGTCCGGACCGATTCTGAGGGTGTCCCGGTAAGTGTGTAGGCGACTGACCTGTTGTTAACTCTAAACCTTGGGTTGAGGGTTGTCTAGTGGTGGCTGTCAGATTGCACTGTCGGGGAGCCGGTCACCGAACTGGATCTTGAACGCGAGTAGCGCCTTGGTCCAGGCTCGGGTGCGGGTCCATTGCGGGACGGCGTTGAGGATCGCGAGGTAGATCAGCTTGCGGGCGGAGTCCTCGGTCGGGAAGTGCCCCTTGGTCTTGATTGCCTTGCGCAGCTGCCGGTTGAGCGCCTCTATGGCGTTTGTCGTGTAGATCACTCGGCGGACCTCGGGCTCGAAGGCCATGAACGGGGTGACGTGCTCCCAGGCGTCCTGCCAGGCCTGCACGATTGGCGGGAATCGCCGGCCCCACTTCTCCTCGAAGGTCTCCAGCGCCTGCCAGGCCGCGTCCGCGTCGATCGCGGTGTAGATCGGTTTGAGATCGCGGGCGACCTGGTCGTACTCGCGACGCGGGACGTAGCGCAGGCTCCGTCGGATGAGGTGAACGATGCAGGTTTGGACGGTCGTTTTTGGGAAGATCGCCTCGATTGCTTCGGGGAAACCGGTCAGGCCGTCCACGCAGCAGATCAGGATGTCCTGGACGCCGCGTTGCTTGAGCTCGCCGAGGACCTGCATCCAGAACTTGGCGCCCTCGGTCTGCTGGAACCACATGCCAAGCACGTCGCGCTCGCCGCCGGTCCGCACCCCGAGCGCGAGGTAGCAAGCCTTGCGCTGCACCGAACCGCCCTCCTTGACCTTCAGCACGAACGCGTCGAGGAACACGACCGGGTAGACATCATCAAGCGGCCGCTGCTGCCAAGCGCGAGCGTCGTCCATCACGGCGTCGGTCACCCGTGAGATCAACTCGCGGCCGACGTTGACGCCGTAGAGCTCGCGCAAATAGCGCTCAATATCGCGGGTTGAAAGGCCGCGGCTGTAGAGCGCCAGGATCTTCTCGTCGAACCCCTCGAACCGCCGCTGGCGTTTGCGCACGAGCTGCGGCTCAAAGCTCCCGTCGCGGTCGCGAGGCGCCCTGATCTGAACCGGCCCGTGCTCGGTGATCAACGTCTTGGGCTTGCCCTTGCCGTTGCGCGTGTCACCCGCCCCGCCCAGCGGCTCCTGATGCGGCTCGTACCCGAGATGGTCGGTCAACTCGACCTCGAGCGCCCGCTCGACCAGTCGCTTCGTCAGCTGCCCGAACACCCCGCCCGGACCGAAAATCCCCTCCTCGGTCCTCGCGCCAGCCAGCAGCTCATCGACGACCTCGTCCGGAAGCTGACGGCGGATCTCATCCGGCACGCCATCAAGGATCCCAGGCGGGGGCGCCGGCAGCTCGCCTAGCGGCTCGCCGCCGGCGCCACCCCGTGCTGAGACACTCGCTGAAACAGGAACTACTTCTTTGGTTGAAGGCATGACGCTGTCTTTCGTTCATGCCTACACACTTCCTGGGACAGACCCCCGATTCTGGGATGTCCGTACTTCTGTCCGGATCTCAAGCCGGCCAGAGGGGCAGCCAATGCCTGGGTGCAGCGGCGGCGACTAAGCAGAAGCGTCTGGTGGACGTCGGCTGCCGCTGATCGATCTATTGGAGCGGTGAGCGCGCCGCTTCGTTTGGCGGGTGGCGGGGGGTAGACGCGTGTAGGCAGAAAGTCTCGAGCTCGTCTCTCGGGGGGGCACTGGCGCGGCTTCGCGAGGCTCGCTGATCAACCGGCAGCGCCGCACGGCCAGATGCCCTCGCGGCTGCGACGGGTCTCTGTCGTCGGCGCGAATCGTGACTTGCCGTGTCGGTCGATCACAGCGATGATCTTGTAGTCGGAGGTCGCTTGCCAGCAGCCAGGAGGAGGCGAGCATGCAGCAGGTCGAGGTAGACGGGCTTACGATCAACTACGACGCGGAGGGGGAGGGCGAGCCCCTCTTGCTGATCCCGTACACGTCGGCGGACCACGCATGCTATGCGTTCCAGCTCCCGTCCTACGCCGAGCATTTCAGATGTATCGCGCTCGATCTTCCCGGCTCGGGCGAGAGCGACAAGCCGCCCGGGCCATATTCGACCGAGGGTTATGCCGACCAGGTCGCTGCCTTCCTCGACGCGATCGGGATCGAGAGCGCCCAGGTGGCGGGCGTGTCACTCGGCGCCGCCGTGGGCATGCACCTGGCGGCCCGCCATCCCGGCCGCGTGAGCTCGCTCTCCCTACACAGCGGGTGGCACGCCAGCGACGACTATCTGAACGTCGTCGTGGAGCAGTGGCGCACGCTCGCGTTAACACTGCCGACCGTCGCAGACGTCGTGATCCAGGGCATCTTCCCGTGGTGCTTCACGCCCGAGATGTATGTCGAGCGGCCGGAGTTCGTCGCCACGTTGGACGATTTCGTACGCGGCCGCCCTGCGCAGCCCGTCGACGCGTTCCTGGCCCAGACCGACGCAGCCCTGGCTCACGACGCGAGTGCGGTGCTGCGTGAGATCGACGTTCCGACGCTGATCACGTTTGGAGCCTACGACCTTGTCTGCTCCACGCGCTTCGCACAGCCCCTCAATAGCGGAATCGCCGGGAGCGAGCTGGTGGTCTTCGACCACCTATCGCACGCCGGGCTGCACGAGGACCCCGGGACCTTCAACCAAGCGACGCTCGAGTTCCTGCTGCGCCAGCGCTCCTAGCGCGACACCGAGTTCGCGCATCACCTCGGCCCGACTGGGACCACGCCGAACTTGACCGCTCACTCCGACGCTACCGGTCCGCGTCGGACGAAATTGGGCAGCTCCGACAGTGCGATGAGCACCGTTGATACGGCGCAGGCCTTTTCGGCGCTGTTTCGAGTGTCTGGCCGGAGCTGGAGGCCGCCGGGTGGAAGCAGTCACTCGGCCACCACGGCTAATGGGTGGCGCATTCCGCGTACCGGGTGACGGCCTGGGTGGTGCCTGACGAGTTGTTAACGATCGTGAACCAGCCCGTTGGGGGCGTTCCATTGGCAGGGTCCGGACGGCTCGATTCGATCCAGACGTTGCCCTCGCTGGTTCCGTTCGACGGCCCGAACGACGCTCCGCCTCCGACCCCGGTCGCGCCGGCCGGGCAGGTCACCGCAAGACCCGACTGCGCGCCCGCGGAAACGGACAGCGTCTCGCTGCGGACGGTGACCGTGCCAAACGTCCCAGCCGGACCCGGCGCACCGGTCGACCCCCTGGGGCCGGCTGGACCCCGCCGGCCGGCATGGCCGGTCGGCCCAGCCGGCCCGGCACGGCCGGTCAGACCGCGCGGGCCCCTGTCGCCGCGCAGCGCAGCAATCGTCGCCCGCCTGATCTTCACGAGCGACACGGAACGGTTCTTAAGCTGCCGGTTGCCGACGCTGTGCGCAGGGAGGCCGACCGTGGCGTAGGAGGTCCCGCCGATCGCGAAGAACAGAGCGAGGAGCGCGAGATGGTTGCGACGGAGATAGCCGACGAGCCGAACCAACATTTCCTGCCCTTTCCGTAAGCGCCGGGCCTGGTGGGACCGACGTCGATCACGTGTGCGACGCCAATCGCCGCGTCCACAACGCTAACCCGGCTCAGCGGTTAACGGATCGCCGGTCACAGATCGAGAAGGACGCCTATCGGAACTTCCGCTCCGGGTGTCCCGGCGCTCGGAGCGGCAGCCCTGCCGCTGGTTTCCCCGGCGACGACAAAGGAGGTGTCTTCCGTCGTGGCTCGGGCTGCTGCTCATCGTCGCAACGCGGGGGCCGCCACTTCGGTTGCGCACGAACCAGTGCCGACCAGGCGGATCGCCTACCGCGACAGTCACGACGCGGCGGGGCGTTCGTCCTTTGGCGCGTAGCGGTGATGCAGCGACAGCGGGTTGCCGTCAGGGTCCAAGCAGATCGCCTGCCAGCAGACGCCGGAGTCAAACGTATCGCTGACGAAGCGCACGCCCTTAGCCTCAAGCCGCTCCCGGGCGACGGCCACGTCGTCGACCTGGAGAGCGATCGGCATAGCGTTGCGCGAGAACGTGCCACCGAAGTCTTCGGTACGCATGATGGCCAGCGTGAGGTTGCCGGCCTGGTATTCGGCGCCGGGTCGGCTCCCATAGCGCTTGACGAATGGCAGACCGAGCGTCTCGCCATAGAACGCCGTCATCGCGTCGAAATCCTGCGCCGGGATGCAGACGAAGTCCACGCCCGTAATGAGAGGGGTTGTGTCGGTCATGGTGATCTAGATCCTCGCAGGCCGGACACTTCATCGGTCGACAGCAAGACGGAGATGACCACCATCAGCCCGCCAGCGACTCGTCGCTGATCTCCATGCGCACTGGGAGAGTCCGAGCATCGAGCAGCGACGCCGTCAATTTCACCCACGATGAGCCACCTCGACGGTCGATTGCCCCGAAGCGAGGGTTCCCCTTCGCGCTCGAGCGCGGTCGAAGCAGCAGCGCAGGCGACGTGGCCGCCTGGGCGACGAAGCGGAAGCGGCAGATCGCACATCGTTTTGCGGCGGTCTTAAGCTCCTCGGTTCGTATGCGAGAGTGACGACGTGCTCACCCCCGAGCAGATCGTGACGTTCGATGATGCTCCGCCGCCCCCGGGCGAGAGCCCTTGGGTCGACGGGCAGCAGCCAGAGCGCGACGTGCGCATTGTCGCCGCGGATCCGTCGTGGCCACGCGCGTATGCAAGGCTCGCTGAACGGATCGTCGCGGCGCTCGGTGACGATGCTCTCGGGATCGAGCACGTCGGGTCAACCTCGGTACCCGGCCTGGCGGCCAAACCCGTGATCGACATCGATCTCATCGTCGAGGACTCCGGCAACGAGCAGGCGTACGTACCCCCGCTTGAGCAGCACGGATTTGCCCTCGTCATCCGCGAGCCGTGGTGGTATGAGCACCGCTGCCTACGGCACCAAAATCCGGCCAGCAATCTGCATGTCTTCTCGCCAGAAAGTCCCGAAGCTGAACGCCACTGCATCTTCCGAGATTGGCTGCGCAACCACCCTGAAGACCGCGCGCTCTACGAGACGGCCAAGGTCGTGGCCGCCGACGAAACACGCGCAGTCCACGGGCACGCGATGGACTACAACGGCCGCAAGGAAGACGCTCTACGCGTGATCTACGGCCGAGCTTTCCGAAGCCTCGGCCTCACCAAATGACTTCCTTCCGCTCTCACGAATTTGCGGAAGCTTTGCGGAGCGTGATCGGGCACGCCGAGGTTTCCGCTCTTGGCGCGCGAAGGGGCTGCCTTCGCGACCGCTGGTGACACGGCCGCGCAGCCGCTTGCAGGCAGAGGTAGTCGCGCCGTTGGCGTGAGCCGTATCGACGTAATTCAGTCGCGCTGGAGAGTGGGTATCCGGTCTAGCCAGGCCCCGGTCCAGTTCAGTCAGACGTGTCCGCGCGGCGACGCCGACCTCGCCCGAGCCGGCCGGGCACCGAAAACGAATCGCCGACTAACGACGCGGCGAAGGAATCGAACCTTCCCAGCGGGGGATTACCCCGCCGTAGCCGGTTTTGAAGACCGGATGGGCCACCAGGCCCGTGCCGCGCCGGCGCTGATGCTACGTGGCGTACCGCGCCCTACGCGCTCCGCTAGGCGCCTGCGCCCGCCGGCGGCCCGACCCCGTGCTCGAGCACGCCCTTCACGCCTGCGTCCAGGGCGTTGATCCGGTACAGCGCCAGCGCCTCGGCCGACCCGAACCGGCCGCCGGGCGCTGCGGCCGCGCCGTGGTGGCAGAGAACGCAGTGCAGCAGCGCCAGCCGGCGCTCCTGATCGAGCGCCACCGAGCGCTCGATCAGCATCTGCTGGCCGAGCGCCAGGTGGCCGAGCAGCCGCCCCTCGTCGGTCAGCCCGATCTCGGCGGCGTAGGTGAACTCGCGGGTGCGGCCGATGTCGTGCACCAGCGCGGCCGTCAGCAGCAGGTCTGAGTTCAGCCGCTGGTGGAGCTGGCACACGTCCTGGGCGAGCGTCCCGACCGCGACCGTGTGCTCGAGCAGCCCTCCGAGATACGCGTGGTGCCCCGCCCGCGTGCACGGCGCCCGCCGCCACGCATCCCGAAGGTCCCGGTCCGACAGCAGTGAGTCGAGCAGCGCCCGGTAGCGGGCGTCGTAGACCTCGCGCGCGAGGTGCTCGAGGAAGCCGTCGAGCTCGTCGAGATCGCGGTACGCGGTGGGCAGGAACGCGGCCGGATCGACGCCGTCGCCGGCGGCCCCGGCGCGGTTGATGTCGACCACCTCCAGCACCAGCTCGTCGCGGAAGCGCTCCACCCTGCCGGCCACCTGGACCAGATCGCCACGGTCGAAGCGGCCGCCGAGCGCGTCCGCCTCGCGGAACGCCCGCGCCGGGACGGTGCCGGTCCGATCCCGGAGCTCGAGCGCCAGGTACGGCGAACCGTTCCGCGTGATCAGGCGATCCTTGCGCGTGCACGCGAACACGCCGTTGACCTCTTCGCCCGGCCGAAGCGCGCTCACGGTCTGAACAGAGCTCATAGTCCCATGATGTACGGTGAACCGGATGCAGCCTTTGCAGTGGGAGTACCGCCCCGACGGCCTCAGGGCCCCGGCGGTGATATGCGCGTTCAAGGGCTGGAACGACGCGGCCGACGCGGCGTCGAGTGCGATCACTTTCGTCGGCAGCGCGCTGTCGGCCCGCCGGTTCGCGACGATCGACCCCGAGGAGTTCTACGACTTCCAGGCGACCCGGCCGCGGATCAAGCTGACCGACGGCCGGGCGCGCGAGATCGAGTGGCCCGCGGTTGAGCTCTACGAAGCCCGGGTCCCCCGCGCACCGCGTGACCTGATTCTGCTCTCGGGGAGCGAGCCGTCGTTCCGGTGGCGCACGTTCACGACGGTGATCATCGAGCTCGTCGAAGCGCTCAGCGCCCAGCTCGTCGTCACGCTCGGCGCCCTGCTCGCGGACGTCCCCCACACCCGGCCGGTCGCCGTCACCGGCCTCGCCTCCGACGCCTCGCTGATCGCCCGCCTCGGCCTCGCGTCCTCGTCCTACGAGGGGCCCACCGGGATCGTCGGCATCCTCCACGCCGCCTGTCAGCAGGCCGGGCTCCCCTCCGCGAGCCTGTGGGCCGCCGTTCCGCACTACATCGCGGCCACCCCGAACCCGAAGGCGGCGCTGGCACTGGTGCGCAAGCTCGAGGGGCTGGTCGGCGTCGCGGTCGACGCGTCCGAGCTCGAGGTGGCGAGCGCCGACTACGAGCGCCAGGTCAACCTCGCCGTCCAGAGCGACCCGGACGTGCAGGCGTTCGTCGAGCAGCTCGAGCAGGCGGCCAGCAGCGACGCCGGCGACGACCCCGGCTCGCTCCCGTCCGGCGAGACGATCGCCCGGGACCTCCAGCGGTTCCTGCGCCAGCGCGGCGACGAGCCGCCTGGAACCGCCCGTCAGTAGCCACCCGCGCCATGAGCCCGTCGAAACCCAGATATATCCGGGGTTTCGACGTATTCATCGCCGAGAGGGCCCGGACCCGCCGCCTCTACCGCTCCGCCGCCGGGCACACCAGGCGGTAGTCGCACACCGAGCACGCCGCGAACGACGGCGTCGGCTCGAACCCCTGCGAGAGGATCCCCTCCGCGACCTCGTACGCGACGTCGCGGATCCACTCCGAGCGATCGCCCTCCCCGACCGAGACCTTCTCGTCGTCGAGCAGGTAGTAGTAGGCCTGCCTCGAGGCCTCGAGGCTCCACGCCTCGCGCGCCCCGACCGCGTACAGCGACAGCTGGACGTCGTCGGCGAGCTGAGCCGCCGACTTCGGGCGGCCGGTCTTGTAGTCGATCAGCTCGTACTCGCCACCGGGAAGGCGGTCGACGCGATCGACCCGCCCGCGAAGCAGATGCGGCCCGAGCTTGAACGTGAACTGGCGCTCGAACCACATCGGCTCCCCCTCCGAGGATTGGAAGCGCTCGAAATACGTGCTCAGGGCGGTGGCGGCCTTGCCCCGCAGCTGGCGCTCCTCCTCGGAGTCCCCAAATCCTCCGCGCCGCCAACCCGCGTCGAGCAGCCCCAGCAGCTCCGCCAGCGAACCCGCCGCGCCCTCGCGCGCGTGGAACCGCTCGAGCACCTGGTGGACGAGGATCCCGAACCGCTGGTGGACGGTCGGCTCCTGCGGGATCCGGAACACGCGCGCGAACTTGTACTTCAGCGGGCACGTCCGATAGGTGTCGATGTCCGACGCCGAGAGCACCACGCCCTCGCCGCGGGTGGGCAGGAACGGCTCCAGCGAGGGCTCATCCCGCGCGGCCATCGCCTGTGCTCGCCGGCGCGCGTCCAAATCGGCATCCAGCAGATAGTCATCCAGCGTCGATGACCCAAAGATCTCGCGCTGCTCGGCGGTGACCGCTTGCAGGATTCGGGAGTTGACGTCCCGCAACGCCTCCGCCACCGCAGAACCCTCGGGCCGCGCGATCAGCGCCGCCAGCTTCAACAGCTCCAGATACCGCACGACCGCGTGGGAGACGTCGAGATCGGTGTCGAACCGCAGCTCGCCGAGCCGCCCGCCGGCACGCATCGTCGACTCGAGCAGCTCGTCGCGCAGCAGCCGGTAGGTCGAGTGGAGCGTCTCCGCGGGGCCGAACAGCTCCTCCTCGCGGTCCTCCCATTCGGCGCCGAGCGCCACCCGGATCTCCTCGGCCAGGGGCGCGGCGCCTATCCGGCCACCGCGATCGCTGGCGCTCGGGTAGGCCAGCACAGCCCGCGAACGGGCGCGCGTCAGCCCCGCGTAGAGCGCCTGGCGGAGCGCGAGCCGTCGCGTCTCCTCGTCGTCAGGCGGCAGCTCTTCGCGCAGAAGCTCATCGGGCACGAGCTCGAACGCCGGCGCCGCCACCCCCGCTTGCAGCCCGACGACGTAGACGTGCTCGACCTCGAGCCCGCCGACGGCCTGAAACGTCAGCACCTGGACCAGCCCGGAAGAACCCGACAGCGAAGGCTGCTCCTGTTCGCGCAGCCCGAAGTCGGCCACGGCGGCGACCTGCCGCGCGAACTCCCGCGGCGTGGCCTGGGGCGCGCGGCGCACATAGGCCGAAGCCAGCTCGCCGAACCGCGCCAGCGCCCGGAGGCGCTCGACGACGTCGGCCTGGGCCGCGAACAGCTGCTGGCGCCGTAGCCCCAGCCGCTCGATCAGCCGGTGGACGTAGAGGTCAGGGCGCGTCGTGTCGATCGCCCCCAGCCCGGCGCGATAGAGCTTCAGGAACACGCGGATCCGCTCGCGCGCCTCGGGCGGCACCTGGGGCGACTCGGTGGCCGCCGCGAGCGCGGCGACCATGTCGAGCTTGCGCCGGCGCGCGATCTGCGTGCACCGCGCGATGTCGACCGAGCGCAGCTCGATCGGCGGCCGGGCCAGCGCCCGGACGACCGCCGCCGCGTCGGACGGATCCGCCAGCAGCCGCAGCCACGCCAGCACATCCCTGATCTCGGCGCGCTGGAAGAAAGCCTCGTCGCCGACGAGGCGATGGGCCACGGCCCGCTCCTCGAGCGCCACCGCCACCGCCTGCCCCTCGCGCGCGATCGCCGGCACGAGCACCGCGATCTGATCGGCGGCGACGCCCTCCCGGGAGACCAGTCGCTCGATGTCGGCCGCCACCGACTGGGCCTGGGCGCGATCGGTGGCGCACCGCCAGAACTCGACCTCGCCGCCCTCCGACGCACCAACCAAACCACCAACCGAACCACCAACCGCGGCACACCCCGCCGCCAGCACTCTCGACCGGCAGCGGAGGCTCCGGTCGAGCCTCACCACCTCCGGCTCGCGCATCTCGAACTGTCTGATTCGCGCCTCCCCGGCGCCCCGGAACCGCCGCAACGCCTGCATGGGGTCGCCCGCCGCGGTCAGATCCCGCCCCCCGACCGCCAGCGCGAGCCGCGCGGCCGCGAGGTCGAGCTCCTGCGCGTCGTCGATCAGCAGATGGTCGAACCCACGGCCGCCACCCCGCCGTTCGGCGGCACACCGCATGGCACCCAGGACCACGTCGCCGGCGTCGATCGCGCCCGCCTCGGCGAGCATCCGCTCGTGGGTCCGGTAGATCTCGGCGAACTCGCGCTCCTGCGCCGCTCGCCCGGGATCCAAAACCCCCTGTGCCCACGCCGCGTAGTCCTCGACGCCGACCAGCTCGGCCTTGAGCTGGTCGATCCTGCGCACGAACCCGCCGACGAGCGCGTTGGCGCTGCCCCCGAAGTCGTGGTGCTCGAGCTCGAGCTCGTCGATTCGGTCGAGCAGCATCGCCAGCCGATCGCCCGGCCCGAGCATCGAGTCGACCGCCTCCGCCCCCGCCTCCCCGAGCACGAGGCCCGCGAGCTCGACCGGTCCGACGATGTGCAGCTGCTCGTAGCCACGCTCGAGCGCGCCCTCGAGCCGCTCGCGCAGAGCGTCGGCGCGGGCCGCCGACGGCGTCAGCACCGCCAGCCGCTCGGGCTGGCACCCGAGCTCCACGAACCACCGGAATCGCGTCTCGATCACGGTCGTCTTGCCGGTGCCGGCACTGCCGAGGATGAGCAGCGGCCCGCCACGAAAAGTGACCGCCTCTCGCTGGGCGGGAAGCAGGTCGTGATCGAGCGCTGCGCCCACTCTGACAGCATAGGTCTGAGATGACTTCCACAAGCTCCGCCCTCGACGCCGACTGGCTGGACGCATGCCGGCGCGCGGTGACCGGCCTACGGACCGTCCTCTCGGACGCGCCGACGACAACCGAGCGGGCGGTCGAGACCGGCGAGCGCGGCAGCGGCGGCGACCGGACGCTGGTGATCGATCGCTCGGCCGAGGACGTGGTCCTGGCGGAGCTCGAACGCCTCAACGCCGACGGCTACAGGTTCGCCGCGCTGTCCGAGGAGCGGGGCGAGATCGACTACGGCGACCCCAACGTTCGCGTGATCATCGACCCGATCGACGGCTCGCTGAACGCCAAGCGCGGGATCTCCCACTACGCGCTGTCGGTCGCGGTCGCCGACGGCCCGACGATGGCCGACGTTGCGTTCGCATTCGTCTATGACTTCGGGCCGTCCGAGGAGTGGTGGGCGCGCCGCGGCGAGGGCGCGTGGCTCGACGGCGAGCGCATCGACCCCTCGCTCCCCGAGCGCCGCGGCCGCGACGGCCGCCTCGAGGTCCTGGGGATCGAATCCGCCGATCCCCGCTGGGTCGCCGCCTCGATCGAAGGCCTCGAGGACGCCGCCTATCGCCTGCGGGCGATGGGCACGATCGCAGCGACGCTGTGCCAGGTCGCGGCTGCCCGCTTTGACGGGATGGTGTCGCTCGCCCGTTCGCGCGGCGTCGACGCCGCCGCCGGACAGCTGATCGTCCGGGAAGCCGGCGGCGTCGTCAGCTTCCCGTGGTGCGAGGACCCGCTGGCGGCGCCGCTCGACGCCGCCCCCCACTCGCCGGTGATCGCGGCGCGGACGATGGAGACCCTACGCCACCTCGAGAGGATCCCGGCGTGATCGACTGGGTCCTCGCCGAGCGGATCGCCGCTTACGTGGCCGGCAGCGGCAACGGCAAGACCCCCACGGCCGATCTGGCGGCACTCGCCGCCGAGTCCGAGGCGCGGGTGATCGCCTACACGGGGCTTGTGCCCGCGCGGCCGCTTCCCGCGCCCGAGGGCATCGGCCGCCGCGAATGGGTCGCCAGCAATATCGGGGCGATGCGGGTTCTGCTCGATCCCGTGCTCCAGCGGACCAGCGAGAACCTCGGCAAGCTCCGGCCGGCGATCGAGCTGGCGATGGGCGTGACATTGACGACCGAGGTCGCCGTCGTGCTCGGATACCTGGCCCAGCGCGTGCTCGGCCAGTACGAGCTGGTGCTGCTCGACGAGGCCGTCGAGGATCGGCCGCCGCGGCTGCTGTTCGTGCTCCCCAACCTCGGCGAGGCCGTCACCAACTTCGGCGCCGACGAGCAGGAGTTCATGACCTGGGTGACGCTCCACGAGGTCACCCACGCCGTCCAGTTCGCGGCCGTTCCGTGGCTCCAGGGTCACGTTGCCGGCCTGGTGCAGGAGCTGCTGCGCAGCGCCGAGCTGCGGATCGAGGCGCCGCGCAAGCTGAGGCTCCCGACGAGCGCCGAGCTCCGCCGGATCGGCGACGCCATCCGTCATGGCGACCTGATCTCGGTCGTGACCGACGACTCCGAGCGGGCGACCCTCGACCGGGTGCAGGCGGTGATGGCCGTGATCGAGGGCCACGCCGAGCACGTGATGGACGCGGTCGCGCCCGACCTCCTCCCGTCGCTGCCACGGTTGCGGGCGGCGATCGACCGCCGGCGCAAGTCGCAGAAGGGCCTGTCGCGGCTGCTGGCCCGGCTGCTGGGGCTGGAGATGAAGCTCCGCCAGTACGAGCGCGGCAAATACTTCTGCGACGCGGTCGTGAAGGCCCGCGGCGTCGAGGCCCTACATCACGTGTTCTCGAGCCCCGAGGCGCTGCCGACGCTGACCGAGCTCGAGGACCCGGCCGCCTGGCTGAACCGGACGGGCCTTGACGGCCCGGCGATGCTCGAGCGCTCGAGCGCGTAGAGCCGCCACGGGTCGGGCACGCCCTTGAACGAGCGGGTGCCGCGCTCGCCCCACTGCAACCCGGAACCGACGACGAGGTCCTTGACCGTGCTCGACGCGAGCACCTCCCCAGGCGCGGCCTCGGTCATCACGCGGGCGCCGATGTGGACCGCGATTCCGGCCACGTCCTGCCCCACCAGCTCGCACTCGCCGGTGTGCAGGCCCGCCCGGATCCGCAGCCCGAGGTCGTTCGCGTCGTCGACGATCTCCGCCGCGCACCGCACCGCGCGGGCGGGGCCGTCGAACGTCGCCAGGAAGCCGTCGCCGATCGTCTTGACCTCGGTCCCGCGCCACCGGGCCAGCCGGGTGCGGACGAGCGCGTTGTGCTCGGCCAGCAGCGTCGCGCCAGCGCCCGTCGCCGAGCCGCGAGGCGGTCTCGGTCGAACCGACGATGTCGGTGAACATCACGGTCGCCAGCACCCGGCCAATCTCCTCGGGCGGCCGGCGGCCGGTGAGGAACTCCTCGATGTCCTCGATCGCCGGCGACTCGACCCAGCCGTAGGTGTCCTGGCCCGGGTACTCGATGAAGCGGGCGCCGGGGATCAGCGAGGCGACCTCGCGGCCGACGTCGACCGGGATGTAGAGGTCATCGGTCTGGTGGGTGACCACCGTGGGCACGCGGATCGTGGGCAGAACCGCAGTGAGGTCGGTCTGGGCGATCATCTCCATCAGCTGGCGCGCCATGCCCGGGCTGACCGCCGAGCGCTGCATCCGGCCCCACCACTCCTCGAACGCCCGGTTGCCGACCTGGCTGGGCGCATAGAGCGACAGCAGCGTCCCCTCGCCCCAGTGGTTCTCGATCGCGTCGAGGAGCTCGACCTTCAGCTCCGGGTTCATCGTCACGGCACCTCGCGGCGAGACCGAGGACAGGATCAGCGCCGTGACCCGATCCGGGTAGGTGGCGGCGAACAGCGCCGACAGGCCCAGATCGCTGGCGCCCCACAGCGCCGTGCGCTCGATCCCGGCGGCGTCGAGCACGGCGATCAGATCGTCCATCTGCTGCTCGAGCGTCGGCGGCTGGGTCACCGAGTCCGACAGGCCGGTCCCGCGGCGGTCGAACATCACGACCCGGGCGAACAATCCGAGGCGCTCGAAGCACCGCGCCGTGTTCGGCTCCTCCCACATCAGCTCCAGATGCGACGCCGGGCCGTTGATCAGCACCAGGTCGTGCGAGCCGCTGCCGAACACCTGATAGGCGATGCTGGCGTCACCGCTGTGGGCGTACTGGGTGAGTGGACTGCTCAAGGCTAGGGGCGCTCGCTCTCGGCCGTCGCTGGTTCGCAGATTCGGGATTCGCCACAACCCAATGTAACGAAGTCCGTGCGCCGGTTTACAAACATACGTTCGGTTAACTTTTCTGGTACTAACATCGTCAGGGAGCAGGCAGACACATGGCTACTTCAAGCAGCAGCGCAACCGGGGCTAGAAAGCCCGCAACTCCGAGAAAGCCGGCCGCGGCCCGTAAGCCCACGGCCACTCGCAGGCGCGCGAGCGCGTCCACGACCACCTCGACGCAGCCCAAGACCCCGGTCGAGCAGGCCCAGGTGATCGCTCAGCGTGTGGTGCTGGTTCCGGTCGGCGCGAGCCTCCTGGCTCGGGACAATCTCGTCTCGACCGTCAAGGGCTTCGCGACCAAGTACACCACCCGCGCAGGCCTCGAGCGCGAGCTCAAGCGCTACGAGCGCCGCGGCACCACCGCCCGCAACCGGTTCGAGCGCCAGGTTCGCAAGTCCCGCACCCGCGTCGAGCGCGAGCTGCGCCAGCGCCGCACCCGCGTCGAGCGCACGATCAAGCAGAATCGCCGCCGCGTCGAGCGCGACATCCGCTCGGTCCGCCGCGACTTCGAGCGCCAGTCCGGCACCGTCGGCCAGCGCTTCGACAAGCTCGTCGCGAACGCTCAGGAAGTTCTGAACTCAGCCGTCTGAGCACCGACTTACCCCGCCAGCGCCCAAGGAGAGCGCCGGAGCGGGAGAGGTTCGCCGGCCTCATATATCTCGCCGGCGGACGTAGCACCCTCTCCTCCCTCAACCGCCGGGGCGTCACGAAAGTGGCGCCCCGTCGGTCCTTAAGGGGGCTCTGCCTCGAGGCCTGCACTCGGGTCGCGCTGTGTATCGCCAGGCCCCGCCTACAATGGAACCATGCCCACTCGTGAACAAGTACTCGAAGCCCTGCGCGCCGTGATCGACCCCGAGCTCCGGCGCGACATCGTCGAGCTCGAGATGGTCCGATCGGTCGACATTCACGAGAACGGCGTGATCGACGTGATGGTCTCGCTGACCACCCCGGGCTGCCCGATTCGCAGCCACTTCCAGAACGGCGTCGAGCAGGCGATCCGCGGGCTCGAGGGCGTCACCGCCGTCAACATCAGCTTCGACGTCCTCAGCGACAACGAGAAGTCGGCACTGGGCCGCAAGCTCGGCCGCGGGTCACTGCCCGAGGGCGCGCTCGCCCAGGTCTCGAACGTGATCTGCATCGGCTCGGGCAAGGGCGGCGTCGGCAAGTCGAGCGTGACCGCCAACATGGCCGCCGCGCTCGCTGCGATCGGCAAGCAGGTCGGCGTCCTCGACGCGGACGTGTGGGGCTACTCCCAGCCGCGGATGATGGGCCTCGGCGCCGAGCGCCCGCGCGTGAATGCCGAGCGCAAGCTCGTCCCGCTGACCGCCCACGACGGCATCAAGGTGATGTCGATCGGCTTCTTCGTCGAGAAGGACGCCGCCGTCGTGTGGCGTGGCCCGATGCTCCACAAGGCGCTCCAGCAGTTCCTCGAGGACGTCGAATGGGGCGAGCTCGACTACCTGCTGATCGACCTGCCGCCGGGCACCGGCGACGTCTCGATGACGTTGGCGCAGCTGCTGCCCCAGGCCAAGTTCCTGATCGTCACGACGCCCCAGCCGGTCGCCCAGAAGGTGGCCCGCCGGTCGGCCGAGATGGCGACCAAGCTCAAGCTCGAGATCGCGGGCGTGATCGAGAACATGTCCGGTTTCGTCGCCCCCGACGGCGAGCGCTACGCGATCTTCGGAGAGGGCGGCGGCCAGCTCCTGGCCGAGGAGCTCGAGGTCCCGCTGCTGGCGAAGGTGCCGCTGACGATGGCCCTGCGCGAGCAGTCAGACCGAGGCGTCCCGCTGGTCTTCTCCGATCCCGACGACCCCGCCGCCCAGGCGCTATACCAAGGCGCGCGCGGGCTCATCGCCCTGTCGCCGGTCGAACTGCCGGTGATGCAGGAGCCGGCCCCGGCGGCCGCGCCCAAGCCGGTCGGGATGTCGCTGCCGATGGCCTGAGGGCCGGGCGGCGATACACAGCGCCGTCGGCCGCCGGCCCTTGAGGCAGAGCCCTAACTACTTGGCGTAGTACTGCATGTTGATCTGCGAGTACTTCTGCCACTCGTCGGGGAGCTGGTCCTCGGCGAAGCAGGCATCGACCGGGCAGGCCTCGACGCACGCATCGCAGTCGATGCATTCCTCAGGGTCGATGTACAGCATCTCGACCGAGTCGTAGTCCGGCTCGTCGGGCGTCGGATGGATGCAGTCGACCGGGCAGACCTCCACGCACGAGTTGTCTTTCGTGCCGATGCAGGGCTCTGCGATCACATAGGCCATTGGTCTTTTCAGTCTTCCTCTGTCGGTTGCGGCGTTAGGGGGCCCTTATTCTAGGGAAGAGGCGCCGCCCGCCGGTAGCCTCCCGCGCTGTGCTGCTCCTGACGGGCGCCACCGGGACGATTGGCTTGCCGTTGCTCAGGCGGCTCACCGCCACCGGTACGCCGGTGCGCTGCCTCGTCCGCGACCCCCGCCACCTGGGCGCCGAGCGGGTGCGGGTCCAGATCGCCCTCGGCGACCTCTCAGACCCCCTCTCCTTCCGCCACGCGCTGCGGGGCGTCGACACCGTCGTCCACCTGGCCTCGGTGATCCGCGACCAGCCGACGGGGTCGATCGAGGAGCTCGCCGGCGTGGCCACGTGGAGGCTGGTGCGCGCGGCGGAGCGCGCCGGCGTGAAGCGGTTCGTGTTCTTCTCGGCGCTCGGCGCCTCGACCCGCAGCCGCGCCCGGCTGATGCGGGCCAAGGCGATCGCCGAGCGGGCGCTGATCGAGTCCTCGCTGGCCCACACGGTGTTCGCTCCCTCGTGGGTCTACTCGCCGAGCGACCAGTTCCTGACGCTGCTCGAGCGCATGTCGCTGCTGCCGGTCGTCCCGATTCCAGGCCGTGGTCGAGCGGCGTTTCAGCCGATCTGGGCCGAGGACGTCGCCGATTGCGTGCTCGCGGCACTGCCGGGCGGCGCGCTGGCGGCCGAGTCCGACGGCGCCCGCTACGAGCTGGCGGGGCCGGAGACGCTCAACTACCGGGAGATCGTCGAGCTCGCGCTCCGGGCGCTTCAGCGCCACCGGACGATTGTGAGCGTGCCGACGCCTGTGGTGAGGCGCACGCTCAACCTGGTCGAGCTGCTCGGGGGGCCGACCGCATTCGCAACCTGGGATGAGGTGGAGCTGCTCGAAGTACCGATGACGTCGCGCCACGGCACCGCCGATGCCGAGCGCCTCGGGGTGATGCCGAGGCGGATGGAGGCGGTGCTGGGCGTGGGCTAAGCAGGAGGCTCCCCGATAAGCGGGGATATACCCCGCTTATCGGACACTCTCAACGGTCGAGGGCCGGCGGGCTGACCAGGGCAGCGCCTCTTCCAATTGGGTTGCCACCTGGAGAAGCACCTCCTCGCGGGCGGGACGGCCGATGAACTGAACGCCGGTCGGCAGTCCGTCCTCACCTTGATAGAGCGGCAGCGAGATCGCCGGCAGCCCGGTCACGTTGACCACCGCCGTGTACGGCGTGAAGTAGCCCGAGCGCTGGTAGTGGCCCCAGGGATCGGGACCGCGGCCGTGGCATTCGCCGATCGGCAGCGGGCGCTGACCGAGCGCCGGCGTGACCACGACGTCGTAGGGCGCGAGCGAGATGACGATCCGGCGAGCCAGGTTCTCGAGCCGGCCCTCGGTGGCGAGGAAGCTGATCGTGTCCAGGGTGCGCGCCCGCTCCCAGATCGCCCAGGTGAGCGGCTCGACATCGTCCTCGACCGGCTCGCGCTTGGCGATCTTCCCGCCGACCATCACGCTCATCGCCACCATTGGCCCGAACGCGCGGGTGAAGTCCGAGAGCAGGCCGGCGCCCGACCACGGTGGCGTGATCTCCTCGACCTCGTGGCCGAGCGACTCGAGCAGCGCGGCGGCATCGACCGCAGCGGCCGTGCACACGGGGTCGATCACGGCGTCCTCGAGCGGGGGCTTCAGCGCGAGCCCGACCCGCAGGCGACCCGGCGCCTCGGCGGCGGCCGACAGGTAGGAGCCGCGGAACGCCGGCGCCCAGTTCGCGTCGCCCAGCTCGTAGCCCTCCATCACGTCGAGCGCCGCCGCCGTCTCGGCGACGGTCCGCGTCAACACGCCGTCGATCGTCAGGAAGCTCTGGCCGCCGTCGGGGCCGACCGAGACGCGGTTGCGGGCGGCCTTCAGCCCGACCAGACCGCAACAGGCGGCGGGAATCCGCGTCGAGCCACCGCCGTCGTTGCCGTGGGCGATCGGGACCATCCCGGCGGCGACCGCCGCGGCCGAGCCGCCGCTCGAGCCTCCGGGCGTGCGGTCGAGCGCCCAAGGGTTGTGGGTCGGGCCGAACCGACGCGACTCGGTGGTCGGGAGCAGCCCCATCTCGGGCAGCGCGGTCTTGCCGACGACGACGAACCCTGCGTCCTTCAGGCGGCGGACGAGGGCGGCGTCGTGACGGGCTATGTGGTCGCCGAACAGGTCGCTGCACATCGTGATCGGCATGCCGTCGACCGGGCGGTTGTCCTTGATCGCGATCGGCACGCCGGCGAACGGACGGGGATCGCCGGCGCCGATCTCCGCCGCGGCCGTCAGCGCGGAGTCGCGCGCGACGTACGTGAACGCGTTGATGGTCGGCTCAAGCGCCTCGATCCGCTCAAGCGACTCCGAGACCAGCTCGACGGCGCTCAGCTCGCCCCCCCGGACCAACTCCGCGAGCTCGTCGATCGGACGGAGCATCAGGTCGGCCACGACCCGGACCCTACCGCCAGCTAGCCTGTCTTGCGCGCACACCCCAGTGGAGAAACCGCCCGCCCCAGGAGCAACGAGATGACCGCCACCGCAGAAGTCCAGTCAGGCCTCGAGGGCGTAGTCGCCTTCGCCACCGAGATCGCAGAGCCCGACCGCGCCGGCGGGGCGCTGCGCTACCGCGGCGTCGACATCGAGGAACTGGTCGGGAACGTCCCGTTCGAGCAGGTCTGGGGTCTGCTGGTCGATGGCAAGCTGCTCCCGGGGCTGCCGCCAGCCGAACCCCATCCGCTGAGCGTCCGCTCCGGCGATCCGCGCGTCGACGTCCAGGCGGCGCTGGCGATGCTCGCCCCGCAGTGGGGATTCCAGGAGCTGATCGACATCACCGACGAGGAGGCGCGCGACAACCTGGCGCGCGCGTCGGTGATGGCGCTCTCGTTCGTCGCCCAATCGGCCCGTGGGATCGGACGCCCACCGGTGCCGCAGCGCGAAATCGACAAGGCCAAGTCGATCCCCGAGCGGTTCCTGATCCGGTGGCGCGGCGAGGCCGACCCCAAGCACGTGGAGGCGATCGACGCCTATTGGATCTCGGCCGCCGAGCACGGCATGAACGCGTCGACGTTCACCGCGCGCGTGGTGGCCTCGACCGGTGCTGACGTGGCCGCGGCACTGTCGGCGGCCGTCGGCGCGCTGTCCGGGCCGCTCCACGGTGGCGCACCGTCGCGCGTGCTGAAGATGCTGGATGACGTGGACCAGATGGGCGACGCCGACCGCTACGTCAAGGACCTGCTCGACCGCGGGGAGCGGCTGATGGGCTTCGGGCACCGCATCTACCGCGCTGAGGATCCCCGCGCCCGGGTTCTGCGCCGGACCGCACGCAAGCTCGGGTCTCCGCGGGTCGAGGTCGCCGAGGCGCTCGAGGAGGCGGCGCTCGCCGAGCTTCAGGCGCGCAAACCCGACCGCGTGCTCGCGACCAACGTCGAGTTCTGGTCGGCGGTGGTCCTCGACTTCGCTGACGTCCCGCCGGAGCTGTTCACGCCGATGTTCACGGCCGCCCGGACCGCCGGCTGGTCGGCGCACATCCTCGAGCAGAAGCGCGAAGGCCGCCTGATCCGCCCGACCGCGCTGTACGTCGGCCCGCCCCCGCGCCCCCTGTCGGACCTCCAGAGCTGAACCCGAACCCCAACGAGGACCCGACCCGACGGCTGGGCTGAAGCGTCTAAGCTGGCCGGGCTACCGCATGAGTCCCGAACGGCAGCTCGACCCCGAGGCGCTTGGTGACCACATCGACCGGCTGTATCGCGCCGCATGGAGCCTGTGCGGCTCGCGCGAGGAGGCCGAGGATCTGGTGCAGGAGACGTTCGCGCGCGTGCTGCGCAAGCCTCGGGTCCTCCGCTCCGAGGACGATCTCGGTTATCTGTTGCGGGTGCTGCGCAACACGTACTTCAGTACGCGCCGCACGGCGGCAAGGCGCCCCCGAACAACGGCCCTTCCCGACGACCTGGATCTGGTCGAGGACCGCGGCGCGGTCCAGCCGGAGGCAAAGCTCGAGTCCGCGGAGCTGTACGCGGCGATCTCAGCGCTGCCCGACGACTTCCGCGATGCGCTGATCGCGATCGACGTCGTCGGGCTGTCCTACCGGGAGGCCGCCCGGGCGCTCAAAGTCCGCGAGGCGACGATCACCACCCGCCTGCACCGCGCGCGCCAGCGCGTGGCCAGGGCGCTCGTGTCCGAGACCTCGGACCAGCTCGAGCGCTAGTGCGCGCCCCAGGCGGCGAGCGTCCGCATCGCCGCCGGTGAGACACTCGCGGCTGAGAGCACGCAGGTGTGGTTGTTGCGCTCCCAGGTGACGACCCAGCGGCCGTTCAGCGTGAACGTCCGCATCTCGGTGCCGCGCACCGTGGTGACGCTCGCGGCCGGCTGCTTCAGGGCGGGGGCCTGGACGATCGTGTAGGCGATCAGGTGTCCGTGCGACTTGTAGTAGACGGTGATGGCCAGCCGGCCGTTGACGTGATCGAGCCGCTGCCCGACCGGCATCCAGCCGAATTTCGACGCCCAGTTGGGGAAGTAGACGTCCTGGAGGTCCTGGGTGAGGCGCTGTTTCGGCGCCCGTGGATCCGGGACCGGCGCCGCCAGGGCCGGGCCGCGGAGCGCGAGCGCGGCCGCCTCGCTGACCGACGGAGCCCCGGGGGTCCCCGACGGGAGGATCAGGACGACGGCGAGCGCCACCGCCGCGATCGCCCCAGCGAAAGCCGCACCGAACGTCACCCGTCGGCGGGTGCGCACGCGCGCGCTGGGGCGCTCGGCTTCGATCCTGGCGCGGAGGCTCGCGGGAGCTCGATCGGTGGCGCGGGCCCGGTGGAGAATCTCGACGGCGCGCCGCTCGCGCTCGTACAGCGCCCGGAGTTCGGGCGAGCCGGCGATCCACGCCTCGACCTCCGGACGACGGGCGGCGTCGAGCGTTCCGTCGGCGAGCGCAGACAGATCTGCCAGCTGCGCCGGGGTGAGATCAGACGTGTTAGACGAAGGTGGCATCGGGACATTCCGAGACATTCAAATTAAAGACGCCTCCAGCGGTCTCAACCTTCCCGGAACACAGGCCCGAACTCACGATCCGCGGTACGGGCCCGCAACATACTCCGACAGCATCCGGCTCGCCGAGAATCGGGGCGCTATTGATCGTAGCGACGCCCTCATCACTGCCAGCCAGCGTGCGGGAATCCGTTCCGCGTTGCGGGCGTAGAACGTGGGCACTACCTCCCCATCGAGGAGCTCGTGAAGCGTCTGCGCGTCGCGCTCGTCCTGGGCCGTCGGGTCGGCGTCAACGTCGCCGGGCAGCGCCCACCCGTTGTCTCCCTGATAGGCCTCGGCCCACCACCCATCGAGCACGCTCAACTGGAGTCCGCCGTTGACCGCCGACTTCATCCCGCTCGTCCCGCTCGCCTCCAGTGGCGGCCGCGGCAGATTCAGCCAGACGTCACAGCCGCGCACCAGCCGTGCGGCCGAGGCCAGGTCGTAGTCGTCGAGGAACACCACCCGCTCGCCGACGACGCGGGCGTACTTGAGGCCGAACAACCGCTGGAGCGACCGCTTGGCTTCCTCGTCGCGCGGGTGGGCCTTACCGGCCAGCACCACCTGCACCGGGCGCTCGCCGTCGAGCAGGGACATCGTCCATTCCGGGTCGCGGATCAGCAGCTCGAGCCGCTTGTACGTCGCGACGCGGCGGGCGAAGCCGATCGTCAGGACCGCGGGGTCGAACGCGTGGGCGGCGGCGCTGACGTACTCGCGGACGTCGTTGCGGGCCAGGCGATCGGTGACGCTCCGCTCCCGGACAAACGCCACCAGCTGCTGGCGCTGACGCTCGCGGGCGGCCCACAGCTCGGCGTCGGGGATCTGATCGATCGGCGTCCAGGTCTGCGGGTCGGCGGCGCGCCGCCACCAATCCTCGCCGAGATGGCGGTCGAGGAGCTCGCGCATCGGCGCCCCGATCCACGTTGGGATGTGGACGCCGTTGGTGACGTGGCCGATCGGCACTTCCTCCACCGCCCGCTCCGGCCACAGCGAGTGCCACATCTCCCGAGCGACCTCGCCGTGGCGGCGGCTGACCGCGTTCGCCGCCCGGCTCATCCGCAGCGCCGCCTGCGTCACCCCGAACGGCTGCGACGGATCCTCGGGGTCGGTCCGGCCGAGCGCGATCACATCGGAGGCGCTCCACCCGAGTTCGTTGACGTAACCGCCGATCGCCTGCTCGACCTGCCGGGATGGGTAGCTGTCGTTGCCGGCGGGGACTGGCGTGTGGGTGGTGAACACCGTCCGCTCGCGGGCTAGCGCGCAACGCTGCCCGAACCGCGTCTGGGCCGCCGCCGGCGTCGCGGGCTGCGAGCTCGACGGGGGCGAGCGCGGCGTGTCCCTCGTTCAGGTGGATCGTGCTCGGCTCGATGCCCACCGCCCGCAACGCCCGGATACCACCCACCCCCAGAAGGACGTATTGAGCGAGCCGGGTCTGCTCGTCGGAGTCGTAAAGACGCGCGGTGATCCAGCGCTCGACGATGCCGTTCTCGGGGAAGTCCGTGTCGAGCAGGAACAGCGGCACCCGCCCGACCTCGACCCGCCACATCCGCGCTCTGACCTCACGGTCGTAGATCGGGACCGCGATCGTCAACGGCGCCCCGTCCGGGCCGGTGACCAGCGCGGCGGGGAGCCGCTCGGGGTCGGTGTCGATCCAGTACTCGTGCTGCCAGCCGCCGGCGTCAACTCGCTGGCGGAAATAGCCCTTGCGGTACATGAGCCCGACCGCGACGAGTGGGAGCGCCTCGTCGGAGGCCTCCTTGAGCAGGTCGCCGGCGAGCGCGCCGAGACCGCCCGAGTAGACGGGCAGCGAGACGTGGATCCCGTACTCCGCGCAAAGAAACGCGACCGGCCCGGCCGATGCGTCGATCGCGCCAGACGGCGGACGCTCGAGATCGGCCTTCACCTGCGCCTCGAGCGCGACGGCGCGCTCGACGAACTCCTCGTCGGCCGCGGCGCGACGCAGCGCCCGCGCCGGCGCCTCCTGGAGCAGGCGGACCGGGTTCTCGCGGCACAGCTCGAAGCGCTCCGGGTCGATCGAGCGGAACAGTCCGGAACCGCCCGGAAGCCATGACCACCGGTAGTTGTAGGCCATGCGGGCCAAGGGCCTCAGCCGATCGGGCAGGCGGTCGGCCAGCTCGGCGGCCGCGCGCCGAATGTCCTCCTGGCCGTCTTTCACGGGTGTGTGGTCGAGATTCGCAAGGGCGGGATTATCAATGAGCGCGGTACCCTCGCGCCCTTGAGCGCTAACAACGGTCCGTCTAGCGCCACAAACCTCGGCGTCCTCGCGTTCGGCGACTCGATCACCAACGGCGGCGGCGAGCTCCAGTGGGGCGTGGCGCTCCAGTCGTGGGCGCTGTGGGTGGCGCGAGCACTTGGAGTGCCGTTCACCAATTACGCGGTCGACGGCGCCACCGTCGACGATGTCGTCGAGCGCGAGCTCGTGGCGTTAGAGCGGACGAACGCACGGCCTCACGCCACGTATGACCTCGGGTGTCTCTACATCGGCGTCAACGACGTCCGTGCCTTCGATTGGGACCCGGCGCGGTTTGAGCCGCCGCTCCGCCGCGCGCTGGCGTTTTTGGCTGGGCGGTGCGAGCGGGTGCTGGCGGTCACGGCGCCGCTCGACCTCGGGCGCCCGCGCGCGGGCGCGAAGGTCCGCGAGCTGAACGCGATCGTCGTCGGCGCCGCCGGCGGGGCGGGCGCGGTCGTCCTCGACCTGAGCGAGTTCGGGGGCCGGAACCTGGTGATGGCCGACCACGTCCACCCGACGGCGCTCGGCCAGATCGCGATCGCCGAGCGGGCGCTGGCGGTCCTCGCCGGCGACGGCCTGGTGGCCACGGTCCGGCCGCGCGAGCTGATCCGATACGAGACGAGCCGGGTGGAACGGCTCCGGGGAGACATGACGTTCGCCTATCGGCACGCCAAGGTGAGCGCGCGGGCGGTGGCGGTAACGGCGCGGTTGGCCAGGGGTTCGTGGCGGGGGTGAGTGGCGCAGGCGCGGAGGCCCTCACTCCCCCCGCCGCCCCTCCAAACCCGCCTCTCGCAACCGCGCCGCCAACCCGGGCGTCAGGGCCCCCGCCTCGAGACGCCACCGCCAGCTCCCACCCGCCCGCGTCGGGTCGTTCATCCGCGCCTCGCTCCCGAGCCCGAGGACATCCTGCGCCTGGACCATCGCGATCCGCGCCCGCGACTTCATCGCGAGCCGGATCAGGCTCCACCACGGATCGGGGTCGACGACGTCGCGCAGGCGGAACTCGGCGTCGACTGAGGCGCGCACCCCCGGATCGAGCGACGAGTACCAACCGCGCGCCGTGTCGTGGTCGTGGGTTCCCGTGTAGACGACCCGGTTCTCCAGGTGGTTCTCGAACCGGTGCGGGCTGTGGCGGTCGCGCTCGTCGAAGGCGAACTGGAGCACCACCATCCCCGGCAACCCGAGCTCGTCACGCAGTCGCTCGACCGCCGGCGTGATCACCCCCAGGTCCTCGGCGATCAGCGCCAGATCCGGACCCAGCGCGCGACCGACGGCGTCGAACACGGCGCGGCCGGGCCCGCGCTTCCAACGCCCGGTGACGGCGGTGCGGGCCCCGGCCGGAACCGCCCAGTAGGACACGAACCCGCGGAAGTGGTCGATCCGCGCGAGGTCGAACAGCTCGAAGGTATGGCGCAGCCGCTCGACCCACCACCGGTACCGGCGCCGGCGCATCGCTGGCCAGTCGTACAGCGGATTGCCCCACAGCTGCCCGGTGCGCGAGAACGCGTCGGGGGGCGCGCCGGCGACCATGCCGTCCTGGAAGAGCTCGGGGTGGCTGACGTGGTCGACGCTTCCGGGCGACACGTAGATCGCGACGTCGCCGAACAGGCGCACGCCGCCGGCCGCCGCGTAGGAACGAAGCGCGCCCCATTCGCGTTCGAACCGCACCTGGTTTTCGACCGCACCGCGGCCTTCGAACCGCTCCCAGTCGCCGATCCAGAACGCGTGGCGATCGCGAAAGTCGATCACCTCCGAGGCGCTGACCGGCGCGCGCGGCGAGGCCAGCAGGTGTGGCCACGATGCGAACGCCGAACGGGCCTTGTACGGAGACCGGTAGCGGTCGGGCGGCCCGAGCGGCAGCATCTGCCACCACATCTGCCCGGCGGCGGCCAGCCAGTCGACAAATTGGTAGGCCCCGCGTCCCAGCCGCCCGTCAGGGAGCGACGTGAGATGGAGCTGAACGCCGCTCGAGCGGCCATGTGCGATCACGCACAACTGTTTACCTGACACCGGCGCATGGATATGTTCACTCAGCGTGCCCGATCCACCCCCGAAGCGCATCGAGATCCAATACCCCGAGCCCGTTGTCGACGGCGGAAGGTTCCCGGCGAAGCGGTGCGTCGGCGACGCCGTCGCTGTCTCGGCCGACATCTTCCGCGATGGCCACGACCTGCTGCGCGCGGTCGTCCGCTATCGAGGGGCGGACAAGCGCCGGTGGCGCGAGGCCGCGCTTCACCGGATCGACGCCCAGATCGAGGGCGTCCGCTGGGCGGGCGAGTTCGCCGTAGACACCGCGGGTCGGTGGGAGTACACGATCGAGGCCTGGACGGACGTGTTCGGGACCTGGCGCGATGAGCTGAGACGGAAGGTGCTGGCGAGTCAGCACGACTTGGCCGGCGAGATCTCCGAGGGGGCGCTGTTGCTGAAGGCGGCCGCCGCCAACGCCAAGAACGCATCCGAGCGCAGGCTGATCGACCACGCGCTGACGACGCTCGACGACGCGAAGATCCCGGAGTCGGCGAAGTACGACGTGGTCCTCGGCGACGAGCTGTTCGCCGCGATCGAGCGGACGCAGGAGCGCCACGGCGCGGTCCGGGCCGGGCCGATCTTTATCGAGGTCGACCGGCTGAGGGCACGGTTCGGCTCGTGGTACGAGCTGTTCCCGCGCTCGTGGGGCGGTCTGAAAGGCGTCGAGAAGCAACTCTCCAAGCTCGCCGAGCTCGGGTTCGACGTCGTCTACCTGCCGCCGATCCATCCGATCGGCCACACGAACCGCAAGGGCCGCGACAACTCGCTCGTCGCCGGGCCGAAGGACCCGGGCTCGCCATGGGCGATCGGCGACGAGACAGGCGGCCACGACGCGGTGCACAGGGACCTCGGGACGAGGAAGGACCTGATCTCGCTGACCAAGGCGGCGTCGAAGCTGGGCGTCGACATCTGCCTCGACTTCGCGATCCAGTGCTCGGCCGACCACCCGTGGCTCACCCAGCACCCGGAGTGGTTCCACCACCGGCCCGACGGGACGCTCAAGTACGCCGAGAACCCGCCCAAGCGCTACCAGGACATCTACAACGTCAACTGGGAGTCGCCGGACTGGCGCGGACTCTGGGAGGCGCTGAGGGACGTGGTCCTGGGGTGGGTCGACTGCGGGGTCAAGGTGTTCAGAGTCGACAACCCGCACACGAAGCCGTTCGCCTTCTGGACATGGTTGATCGAGCAGGTGCACGCTCGCGACCGCGACGTCGTGTTCCTCGCCGAGGCGTTCACCCGGCGCGCGGTGATGCGCCACCTGGCAAAGCTCGGCTTCACCCAGTCGTACACGTACTTCACGTGGAAGAACACGAGGCATGAACTGATCGAGTACGTGTCCGAGCTGGCCTACTCGGGCGAGCAGGAGTACTTCCGCCCGAACTTCTTCGCCAACACGCCCGACATCCTGCACGCCTACCTCCAGCACGGCGGGCCGTCCGCGTTCGTGGCGCGGCTCGTGCTCGCGGCCACACTCAGCCCGAGCTACGGCATCTACTCCGGCTACGAGCACTTCGAGAACGTCCCTGCCCACGAGGGCTCGGAGGAGTACCTGCACTCGGAGAAGTACGAGCTCAAGAAGCGCGCGCTCGACGGGCCGCTGTTGCCGATGATCGGGCGGATAAACGGGATCCGCCGCGACAACGAGTCGCTCCAGCAGTTCTCGAACGTGATCTTCCTGGAGACGGCGAACGAGGCGTTGATCGCTTATGCCAAGCACGTACCGGGGAATACAGTGATAACAGTGGTGAATCTCGACCCCCACCAGCCGCAGGAAGGGCTGGCGATCGTGCCGGCCAGGCTCGGAGTCGCGCCCAGCTTCACCGTCCACGACCTGCTCTCAGACGAGCGCTTTGCCTGGCGGATCGGACCGAACTACGTGCGGCTCGAGCCCGATTCCCGCCAGGCGCACATCCTCACAATCGAAGCCTGAACACGAGCCCCCATGACCGGACCCCCCACACTCACCCACCTGATCCAGGCAGAGCGTTCGGCGCTGCCGTTGCCCACCCCGCCGGAGACGCCCCCGAGCGTCCAGGCCCAGACCCGCCAGTGGTTCGAGGCCGAGCCGCTGTGGTTCAAGCGAGCCGTGTTCTACGAGATCCACATCCGCGGGTTCTTCGACGCCAACGGAGACGGGTCGGGCGACGTCCGCGGCCTCACCGAGAAGCTCGACTACCTGCAGTGGCTCGGGATCGACTGCATCTGGTTACTGCCGTTCTACCCCTCGCCGCTGCGCGACGGCGGCTACGACATCTCCGACTTCGCCAGCGTCAATCCTGACTACGGGACCGTCGCCGACGTCCACGAACTGATCGATGCGGCTCACGCGCGGCGCATCAGGGTGATCACCGACCTGGTGATGAACCACACCTCGAGCGACCACCCGTGGTTCCAGGAGTCCCGCTCCAGCCCGGACTCGCCGAAGCGGGACTGGTACGTATGGTCGGACAACGACGAGCGCTACAAGGACGCGCGGATCATCTTCGTCGACACCGAGTCGTCGAACTGGTCGTGGGACCCGGTCGCCGGCGCGTACTACTGGCACCGCTTCTTCTCACACCAGCCGGACCTCAACTACGACAACCCCGAGGTCGCCGACGCGATGATCGAGGTCCTGCGCTTCTGGCTGGACGTCGGACTGGACGGCCTCCGACTCGACGCCGTGCCCTACCTGTTCGAGCGCGAGGGCACCAACTGCGAGAACCTGCCCGAGACGCACGCCTACCTGAAGCGGGCCCGCAAGGAGATCGACGAGAACTACCCGGACCGAGTCCTGCTCGCCGAGGCCAATCAGTGGCCCGCCGATGTCGTCGAGTACTTCGGCGACGGCGACGAATGCCAGATGGCGTTCCATTTCCCGGTCATGCCCCGGATGTTCATGGCGGTCAGGCGCGAGGAGGCGGTCCCGATCTACGAGATCCTCGACCAGACGCCGCAGATTCCCGACAGCTGCCAGTGGGGCCTGTTCCTGCGCAACCACGACGAGCTGACGCTCGAGATGGTCACCGACGAAGAGCGGGACTACATGTACTCCGAGTACGCGAAGGATCCGCGGATGAAGATCAACGTCGGGATCCGCCGCCGGCTGGCCCCGCTGCTCGACAACGGACGCGACGAGATCGAGCTGATGACCGCGATCCTGTTCTCGTTGCCCGGCTCTCCGGTGCTCTATTACGGCGACGAGATCGCAATGGGCGACAACGTGTTCCTCGGGGACCGCGACGGCGTGCGGACGCCGATGCAGTGGTCGAGTGACCGCAACGGCGGCTTCTCGCGCGCCGACTTCGCCCAGCTCTACGCACCACCGCTGATGGACCCGGTGTACGGCTACCAGGCCGTCAACGTCGAGGCGGAGCTGCGGACGGCCACCTCCCTGCTTCGGTGGGTCCACCGCTTCATCGCCCTGCGTAAGGAGCACCCGGTTTTCGGGTTCGGCACCTACGAGCCGATCGAGCCCTCGAACCGGCGGATATTCGCCCACATACGGCGCTTCGAGGATGATCTCGTGCTGTGCGTTCACAATCTCGCGCGCACCGCGCAGGCGACGGAGCTCGACCTCAGCAACTACCAGGGGCGCTACCCGGTCGAGCTCTTCGGCCGCTCCCGGTTCCCGCGGATCGGGGAGCTGCCCTACCTGTTGACGCTCGCCCCCCGGGGCTTCTACTGGTTCGAGCTGGCCGAGGAATCGGAGACGCAGCCCGATGAGTGATCCGGTCCAGATCCCCACCACCGAGCTCCGCCAGTGGCTCGACGAGGAGAGCCTGCGCGACTGGGTGCAGCAGCAGCGCTGGTACGCATCGAAGTCCCGGACGGTGGCCGGCATCGAGATCGTCGAGGCGCTCTCCCTGCGGGAGGACCCGTTGCTGTTCCTGGCGCTCGTGCAGACGCGGTTCGCGACCGGCACGCACGAGCTCTACCAGCTGCCGCTGGCGCTCCATCCGAGCAACGAGGACGTGGTCGAGGATGTGATCGCCCAGACGGACGAATGGACGGCGTACGACGCGTTCGCCGAGCCCGACCGCCTGCTCGAGCTCGTCCAGCGGATGGAGTCCGGCGAGGAGATCGAGACGGCGGAGGGACGGTTCGGCTTCCACCGAGCCGATGGCGTCGCCGTCGTCACCGAGGACTCGACCGCCAGGACGATCGGCGTCGAGCAATCGAACTCCTCGATCGTGATCGATGACCGGCTCGTGCTCAAGGTGTTCCGCAAGCTGGAGCCGGGCATCAACCCCGAGCTCGAGCTGTTGCGCTTCCTCACCGCACACGAGTTCCCGAACATCGCCGAGTTGCACGGGTGGTACGACTACGACGGTCACGCGCTGGCGTCGACGCTCGGCGTCGCCCAGCAGTTCCTTCCGGCGGCGGTCAGCGGCTGGGATCTGGCGCTGGAGCAGATCGTGGGCGAACCCGAATGGCTGCTGGACCAGCTGGGCGGCCTGGGTACGGTGACCGCACAGTTGCACACGGTGCTCGCGTCCGACGCCGGCGATCCTGCGTTCGCGCCCGAGGAACCAAGCCAGGAGGCGCTGTCACTGCTGACGGCGACGGTCGACGAGGACATCGAGCGGATCTTCGTCCGCCTCCCCGACGACGAGCGGGTGGCACCGATCGTCGGGCGCGGACAGGACGTGCGCGAGCGCCTCGCGTCGCGAGCCCAGATCGGGGTCGGCGGCCGCGTGATCCGCACGCACGGCGACTACCACCTCGGGCAGACGCTGCACACGCCGGAGAGCTGGGTGATCATCGACTTCGAAGGCGAGCCCGGGCGGCGGCTGCCGGAGCGCCGGGCGAAGCGCTCGCCGCTGCGCGACGTCGCCGGGATGCTGCGCTCGTTCGCGTACGCGACCTCGGCCGTCGAGATCCAGCGCGGACGGAAGGCTCCGCCTGAGTTCGAGGACCGGGCGCGCGAGCGGTTCCTCGAGCACTACTTCGCGAAGATCGACTCGACGCTGCTCCCCGCGGGCGAGTCCGCGATCGCCAACCTGCTCTCGATCTTCGAGCTCGAGAAGGCGATCTACGAGCTCCAGTACGAGCTCGACAACCGCCCCGATTGGGTACCGATTCCCGTCGCGGGTATCAGGCGACTGCTAGAAGAGTCATGACCGTCGCCACCAGCGAGCTCGACGCCCTGGTCCGGCGCGAGCACTCGAACCCGCACTCGGTGCTGGGCCCCCATCCCGAGGGCGACGGCGTGGTGATCCGTGTCTTGCGCCCGAGCGCGGCGGAGATCACGGCCGAGTTCGACGACGGCACCACGCTCGAGCTCGAGCAGATCCACCCGGGCGGAGTGTTCGAGGGCGTCGTCGAGGGCGCCGGTCTGCCGCTGCACTATCGGCTCGAGGTCAGCTACGGCTCGGCCGGGACGTTCACGCTCGAGGATCCGTACGCGTTCGCGCCGACGATCGGTGAGCTGGACCTCCATCTGATCGGCGAGGGCCGCCACGAGGAGCTCTACGAGAAGCTCGGCGCGCACGTTCGCGAAATCAGCAACCGTGACCGGCACGGCGTTCGCCGTGTGGGCGCCGGCCGCCCGCGCGATCAGCGTCGTCGGCGACTTCAACTCGTGGGATGGTCGTCTGAACGCGATGCGCTCGCTCGGCTCGAGCGGCATCTGGGAACTGTTCCTCCCGGACGTCGGGCCAGGCGCCCGGTACAAGTACGAGATCGTCGCCGCCGACGGCGAGCTGACGTTGAAGGCCGACCCGTACGCCCAGGAAACAGAGTCACCGCCGAAGACGGCGTCGGTCGTCTTCCAGCCCCACCACCGCTGGAGCCCGCCCGACGGCGAGTGGCTGCGCGAGCGCGCCGAGCGCCGGCCGCTGGCGGAGCCGATCTCGATCTACGAGGCCCATCTCGGCTCGTGGCGGCTGAACCCGCTGGAGGACAACCGCTCGCTCAGCTACCTCGAGCTCGCCGATGAGCTGTCTGCCTACGTGACCGACATGGGCTTCACGCACGTCGAGCTGCTCCCGGTCATGGCCCACCCGTTCCTTGGCTCCTGGGGCTACCAGGTGAGCGGTTACTTCGCGCCCACCCCCCGGTATGGGTCGCCCGACGACTTCCGCCAGTTCGTCGACCGGATGCACTCGGCCGGCGTCGGGCTGATCCTCGATTGGGTCCCGGCCCACTTCCCCCGCGACGAGTTCGCACTGGCGCGGTTCGACGGCACGGCGCTGTACGAGCACGACGATCCGCGGCGCGGAGCCCACCCCGACTGGGGCACGCTCGTGTTCAACTACGGCCGCCACGAGGTCCGCAACTTTCTGATCTCGAACGCCCTGTTCTGGCTGCGCGAGTACCACGTCGACGGGATCCGGGTCGACGCCGTGGCGTCGATGCTCTACCTGGACTACTCGCGCAAGGAGGGCGAGTGGGTCCCGAACGAGTTCGGGGGGCGCGAGGATCTTGACGCCGTCGCGTTCCTCAAGGAGCTCAACGAGGTGATCTACGCCCGTGAGCCGGGCGTGATCTCCGCGGCCGAGGAGTCGACGGCGTGGCCCGGCGTCTCGCGCCCGACGTACCTCGGCGGACTTGGCTTCGGCTTCAAGTGGAACATGGGCTGGATGCACGACACGCTCGGCTACTTCCAGCAGGACCCGATCTACCGCCGTTACCACCATCACGAGCTGACCTTCAGCCTGATGTACGCGTTCAGCGAGAACTTCATCCTGCCTCTGTCCCACGACGAGGTCGTCCACGGCAAGGGTTCGCTGTACGCCAAGATGCCGGGCGATCCGTGGCAGAAGCTCGCGAACCTCCGTGCGCTGTACGCCTACATGTGGGCCCACCCGGGGAAGAAGCTGCTGTTCATGGGCGGCGAGCTGGCGCAGGAGCAGGAGTGGAGCCACGAGCGCTCGCTCGACTGGCATCTGCTCGAGCGCCCCGGGCACGCCGGCGTCCAGCGGCTCGTCCGCGACCTCAACCGCCTCTACCGAGACCAGCCGGCGCTGTGGGAGGTCGACTCCGATCCCAAGGGCTTCTGGTGGATCGAGCCGAACGACGCCGATTCCAACGTGCTCGCGTTCGCGCGGGCCGGGTCGAGCGACGAAACACCACCAGTCGTGTTCGTCGCGAATCTGTCTCCGGTGCCGCGGTCGGGCTACCGCTTGGGGCTGCCGCGCGCCTGTCGCTGGCGGGAGGCCCTCAACACCGACTCGACTTATTACGGGGGCAGCGACGTGGGCAATCTCGGCGCGGTCGAGCCCGACCCCCTGCCGTGGCACGGCCAGCCCGTCTCCGCCGAGCTGACCCTGCCGCCGCTGGCGGCGATCTATCTGGTCCCCGAGTGAGGTCGAGCTACCCGTGGGAGCGGCCGCTGGGAGCGCGGGCGCTCGATCATGGCCGCGTCGAGTTCCGGGTGTGGGCGCCGCGTCCGGAATCCGTCGCCGTGGCTGTGGGAAACGACGAGATCGCGCTCGACCCGGTCGGATACGGGATCTATGAGGTAGTCGCCCCGGCTCGCGCCGGGGACGACTACTGGTTTGTGCTCGACGGGGGCCGGTTTCCGGATCCATGTTCGCGGTGGCAGCCGGACGGACTGCGCGGGCCTTCCCGCATCGCGTCGCCCCGTCCCCACGGACTCCAGAAGCGTCCCGGCCCCGACGAGCTCGTCATCTACGAGCTGCACGTCGGCACGTTCTCGGAGGCGGGGACGTTCGAGGGCGCGATCCCGTACCTGCGTGAACTCGCCGAGCTCGGCGTCACCGCGATCGAGATCATGCCGGTGGCGGAGTTCCCCGGAGCGCGCGGCTGGGGCTACGACGGCGTCTACATCAGCGCCGCGCAGTCCTCCTACGGCGGGCCGGAAGGACTGTCAGCGCTGATCCGCGCCGCCCACGAACACGGACTCGCGGTGATCCTCGACGTCGTTTACAACCACGTCGGCACCTCGGGCGTGAAGGCGCTCGATGCGTTCGGCCCGTACTTCACCGAGAAGTACGAGACGCCGTGGGGCCGGGCGATCAACTACGACGATCCGGAGTGTGACCCCGTCCGCGAGTGGGTTCTGCAGAGCGCCACGGGCTGGATCGACGAGTTCGGCGTCGACGGGCTGCGGCTGGACGCGATCCACGCGATCTTCGACTCGAGCACAGAGCACATCGTCGCCGCGATCGCCAGGCGCGTGCACGCGGTCGACCCGGCGGCGCTGGTGATCGCCGAGAGCGGCCTGAACGACCCGCGGGTGATGAGGGCGCGGGACCAGGGCGGTTACGCCTGTGACGCCGCCTGGGCCGACGACTTCCACCACTCGCTCCGAGCGCTGTTGAGCGCAGACCGCGACGGCTACTACGAGGAGTTCGGCGAGGTCGCCCAGCTGGCGAAGGCGATGCAGCGACCGTTCGTCCACGACGGCAACTACTCCAGCTTTCGCCGGCGGCGGTTCGGCGCCACCGCGGACGACGTCCCGCCCGAGCGGTTCGTGGTGTTCTCTCAAGACCACGACCAGGTTGGAAACCGCGCCTTCGGCGACCGGATGCCTCCTCGAGCCCGCCCCCTCGCTGCCTTCTGCACGCTGCTCTCGCCGTTCGTGCCGATGCTGTTCATGGGCGAGGAGTACGGCGAGGCGGCGCCGTTCCAGTTCTTCTCCGACCACATCGACGAGGAGATAGCGCAGGCGACGCGGGAGGGGCGGCGCACGGAGTTCGCGGCGTTCGCGCGATTCGACGAGGAGATTCCCGACCCCCAGGACGTGGCGACGTTCGAACGCTCGAAACTGAGCCGGGAGCACGACCCGGGGACCGCCGCGCTCTACGAGCGGCTGCTCTCGGCCCGGCTCCGACTACCACGCGGCGACGCCGACGCGATCGAGTTCGACGAGGCCGCCCGGTGGCTGCGAGTCCGCCGCGGGCGCTTCGAGCTCGTCTGTAATTTCGCCGGGCAGCCTCGGGCCGTTTCTTGCACGGGCGCCGCCGTCGAGCTGGCCACGCACGGCGAGCCACGGGTCAGCGACGGCCAGGTCGAGCTCGAGCCGCTGTCGGGGGCGCTCATCCGGTGACCGAGATCTGGCCCGGACGGCCGTTCCCACTCGGCGCCACTTGGGACGGTGGCGGTACCAACTTCTCGCTGTTCTCCGAGCACGCCGAGCACGTCGAGCTGTGCCTGTTCGACGACGACGATGAGGAGACGCGGATCGAGGTGACGCAGCGGCGGGCACTCAACTGGCACTGCTACCTCCCGGGGGTCGGCCCGGGGCAGCGATACGGATTCCGCGTCCACGGCCGCTATGCCCCGCTCGAGGGCCAGCGCTTCAACCCGGCGAAGCTGCTGCTCGATCCTTACGCAAAAGCGATCGACGGGATCGTCGACTGGGCCCACGACGCGAACGTCCTCCCTTACGTCCCCACCGGAGAGGAGGACGCGGATCTCGAGGCCGACGACGAGGACGACGCCGCGGCGATGCCGAAGTCGGTGGTGATCGACGACGCGTTCTTCTGGGAGGGCGATCGCCCACCGCGGATCCCGTTCGCCGACACCGTGATCTACGAGACCCACGTCAAGGGGTTCACGATGCGCCATCCCGGCGTCCGCGAGGACCTGCGCGGCACGTACGCCGGCCTCGCCTCCGAGCAGGCGATCGGCTACCTCGTCGACCTCGGCGTCACCGCCATCGAGCTACTGCCCGTCCATCACATCTCCGACGAGTCGTTCCTGTTCGAACGGGGCCTCCGCAACTACTGGGGCTACAGCACGATCGGCTACCTGGCCCCGCACTCCGAGTACGCCGCGACCGGCCGCCGCGGCGAGCAGGTGCGCGAGTTCAAGGGGATGGTGAAGGCGTTCCACCGAGCCGGGATCGAGGTGATCCTCGACGTCGTCTACAACCACACCGCCGAGGGCAACCACCTCGGGCCGATGCTGTCGTTCAAGGGCGTCGACAACTCCTCCTACTACCGGCTGATGCCTGAGGACCCGCGCCACTACATGGACTTCACGGGCACCGGCAACTCGCTGAACCCGGTCCACCCGAGCGTGCTGCGCCTGATCATGGACTCGCTGCGCTACTGGGTGACCGAGTGCCATGTCGACGGCTTCCGCTTCGACCTGGCCTCGGCGCTGGCCCGCGAGTTCTTCGACGTCGACCGCCTATCGGCGTTCTTCGACACGATCCACCAGGACCCCGTGCTCTCGCAGGTCAAGCTGATTGCTGAGCCGTGGGATGTCGGGCCGGGCGGCTACCAGGTCGGCAACTTCCCGGTGCTGTGGTCGGAGTGGAACGGCGTGTACCGCGACACGATGCGCGACTACTGGCGTGGCTTCGCCAACTGCGGCGAATTCGCCGAGCGGTTGTCGGGCTCCTCGGACCTCTACGAAGCCGACGGTCGCGAGCCGTTCGCGTCGATCAACTTCATCACCGCCCACGACGGCTTCACGCTTGCCGATCTCGTCTCCTACAACGAGAAGCACAACGAGGCCAACCTCGAGGGCAACCAGGACGGCACCGACGACAACCGGTCGTGGAACTGCGGCGTCGAGGGCGACACCGACGATCCCGCCGTGCTCGCGCTCCGCGCACGCCAGCGGCTCAACTTCCTGACCATGCTGTTCGTCTCGCAGGGGACGCCGATGCTGCTCGGCGGCGACGAGATCGGCCGCACCCAGCACGGGAACAACAACGGCTGGTGCCAGGACAACGAGCTGTCGTGGTACGACTGGAGCGAGTCGGCGGACGGGGAACGGCTGCGCGAGTTCACCAAGCGGCTGATCGCGCTGCGGCGCGAGCATCCCGTCTTCCGCCGCCAGAGCTTCCTCCGCGGCGCGGAGATCAAGGGGTCGGGACTGCCCGACGTCTGGTGGTTCCGGGCCGACGGCCTGAGGATGACCCGTCGCGATTGGCAGGGCGGCGAGCACGTGCTCGGGATGTTCCTGAACGGGAAGGAGATAACGACCCCGGGCCCGTACGGCGAGGACGTCGAGGATGACTCGTTCCTCCTGCTGTTCAACGCCCACGACGAGGACCGGTCGTTCATGCTCCCGCGACGGCGATTCGGCGCCCAGTGGGCGCTCGAGCTCTCGACCGCCGATCCGGAGGCGCCAGTCGGCAGCGCCGCCTACGGCGCCCGCACGCACGTCGACGTCCCGTCCCGTTCGCTCGTGATCCTCAAGCGCGTCGCGTGAGCGACGCCGGCGCCGAGCTCCGCGCGGCCTACCGGCTCCAGCTGACCGCCGGTTTCGGCTTCGCGGCGGCCCGCTCGCTCGTGCCCTACCTCCGGGACCTCGGCATCTCCCATCTGTACCTGTCCCCCTCGCTACAGGCGCGGGCCGGCTCCACCCACGGCTACGACGTGATCGACCCGGGCCGCCTGTCCGACGCGCTCGGGGGCGCCGAGCAGTTCCAGCGGCTCGCCGGAGCGGCCGGCGACGCCGGCATCGGGCTGATCCTCGACGTTGTCCCCAACCACATGGCGGCCGATGACCACAACCGCTACTGGGCCGATCCAGAGCTCCGGGCGCGGTTCTTCGACATCGACCCCGCCACGGGGCGCCACCGGCGGTTCTTCGACATCGACGACCTCGCGGGCGTCCGCCAGGAGGACCCGGTCGTGTTCGAGCAGACGCACGAGCTGGTCCTCTCGCTGGTCCGAGACGGCCTCGTCGACGGGCTGCGGATCGACCACCCCGATGGCCTCGCCGATCCGGCGGGATATCTCGCCCGGCTGCGTGAGCGAGGCGCTCGGCGGGTGTGGGTCGAGAAGATCCTCGACCCCGGCGAGCGGCTGCGCGACTGGCCGGTGGACGGGACCGTCGGCTACGAGTTCTCGGGCGACGCCTGTGCGCTGTTCGTCGACCCCGCCGGCGAGGAGCCCCTGACCCGGCTGTGGGAGCAGGTCTCGGGCGACCGCCGCGGATTCGGCGAGGTGGCGCTGGAGTGCAAGCTCGAGCAGGCGCGGGGCACGTTCGCGCCGGAGGTCGAGCGGCTCGCCCGGACGCTGGGCCCCGAGCGAGCGCTGAGCACCGACGAGCTCGCCCGCGCCCTGTCCGCCCTGCCCGTCTACCGGACCTACATCGAGGCAGACCGCGGGACGGTCGCCGCCGAGGACCGCCGCGTGATCGACGCGGCCGACCTGCCGCCGGCGGTGCGCGGTCTGCTGCTGCTGGAAGCAGCCGGGTCCGGCGGAGTTCGTCACGCGCTTTCAGCAGACGTCGCCGGCGATCATGGCCAAGGGGGTCGAGGACACCGCTTTCTACCGCTACTGCCGGCTGCTCGCGCTGTGCGATGTTGGCGGCGACCCCGGCCGTTTCGGGATCTCCGTTGCCCGCTTTCACGAGGACTGCCTCGAGCGAGCGCGGCGGTTCCCACTGAACCTCCTGACCACCCAGACCCACGACGCCAAGCGCTCGGGCGACGTGCGGATGCGGATCGCGGCGCTCGCGTCGATGGCGGAGGAGTGGAGCACCCACGTGGAGCGCTGGTTCGAGCTGACCGAGGCGCTCCGCACTGGTGGCGCCCCCGACGACGTCGAGCGCTACTTCATCTTCCAGACCCTCGCCGGCGCTTGGCCGATCGAGGCCGAGCGGATCGAGGCCTACGTCGAGAAGGCCCTGCGTGAGGCCAAGCGCAACACGAACTGGGTCGAGCAGAACACCGAGTGGGAGGCCGCGGTCAAGCGGTTCGCGCGATTGCTCTACTCGCACGCCGAGTTCTTGGCGGACTTCGAGCCGTTCACCGCTCGGGTCGCCGCCGCCGGCGAGCGGGCAGCTCTCGGGCAGCTCGCGCTGAAGCTGACGGTGCCGGGAATCCCCGACATCTACCAGGGCGACGAGTTCCCGTTCCGCGCTCTCGTCGATCCGGACAACCGCCGCCCGGTCGACTGGGACTGGCAGCAGGCGATGCTCCGGCGGCTGATGGGTGGATCGCCGCCGGTGGCCGAGACGATGAAGCTGTTCGTGGCCCTGCGATTGCTTGGGCTCCGCGCGCGCCGCCCGGACGGTCTGATCGGCGGCGCCTACGAGCCGCTCGAAGCCGGTCCCGACGCGTGCGCGTTCGTACGGGGCGGCGAGGTGATGGTCGTGGTCGCCGTGCGCGATGGCGGTCTGGAGGCCTCGGTCGACGCGCCACGGGGGCGGTGGCGCGACGTCCTGCGCGGCGAGCAGCGCTCGTTCGGCCGCCAGGAACGGGTCGCCGGGCTCGTCGGCGAGCACGCGTTCGCGGTTTTCGAGAGGCTTTCCGGGTGAGCTCGGAACTGCCACGCCTGCGTCAGGCCGTGATCGCCGCGCGCGACCTCGAGCCCGTCGTCGACGGGCTTCGCTCGGAGCTCGGGCTCGGAGAGCCGTACGCCGATCCGGGCGTCGGTTACTTCGGGCTGCACAACGCCGTCTTCGCGCTCGGAGACACTTTCTTCGAGGTCGTCTCGCCGCTGCGCGAGGGCACCGCCGCAGGCCGCCAGCTCGATCGCCGCGGCGCCGACTGCGGATACATGCTGATGGCCCAGCTCGAGGATCTCGCCGCCGCCCGCGAGCGGGTCCGGGCGCTCGGCATCCGCGAGGTGTTCGAGGTCTCGCTCGACGATATCGCCGAGGTCCACCTGCACCCGGCCGACATCGGTGGCGCGATCCTGGCGCTGAGCGAGCCCAGGCCGGCGGAGTCGTGGCGGTGGGGCGGTCCGGACTGGGATCAGCGCAGCGCCCCGCTGCGCGTCTCGGGAGCGACGCTCGCGGTCAGCGATGCGCGCGGAGTCGCCGCCCGGTGGCAGGAGGTGATCGGTGGCCCCTTGCCGGGCGTAAGGTTCGTCGAGGATGAGGCCAACCGGGGGCTGGTGGAAATCGTGATCGCCGGTGTCGATGGACGCGAACCGATAGATCTCCACGGGGTGCGGCTGATGTTCGATCGGTAGGGTCCCCGGCTCGGGATGCGCGTTCTTCTGATCTCCTGGGAGTACCCGCCCGTGATCGAGGGCGGCCTGGGGCGCCATGTGCGCAAGCTCTCCGAGCACCTCGTGCGCGAGGGGGTCGAGGTCCACGTGCTCACGCGGGGCGGCGGCCACCTGCCGGTGGAGGAAGAACGCCACGGGGTGCTCGTCCACCGCGTCTGCGAACCGGCGTTTCCCAAGGACCCGAGCGCGTTCGTCCGCTGGGTCGAGGAGATGAACGCCGACATGCGCGAGCTGGGGTTCGAGCTGTGCGAGCGACTGCGCTTCGACCTGGTCCACTCCCACGACTGGCTTGTCGCCGGCGCGGCGCAGCAGATCGCTCGGGGAATCGAACGGCCCTGGCTGGTGACGGTGCATGCGACCGAGTTCGGACGCCACCAGGGTTGGGTGCAGAACCACCCGCAGTCCCACATCCACGCGGCCGAGCGGGCGATGGTTCGCAGCGCGGACCGGGTGATCACATGCTCGCGCTACATGCGCAGCCACGTCTCGACGGTGTTCGGCGTCTCACCCCGACGCGTGACCGTCGTCCAGAACGGGATCGATCCCCGCGACCTCGAGCCCGTCGTCCCCGACCTGCCGGGCCTCCGCGCCAGATACGCCGAGCCCGACCAGCGGCTTGTGCTGCTCGTCGGCCGACTGGTCTATGAGAAGGGGTTCCACCTGGCGCTCGACGCGCTGGCGCCGGTCATCCGACGGCTCGGGGACGTTCGTTTCGTGGTGGCGGGGACCGGCACCGCCGAGGCCGAGCTCAAGCGCCAGGCCCGTCGGCTCGGCCTCACGCGCCACGGGTCGTTCCTGGGGTGGGTGGGAGACGACATGCTCCACTCGCTCTACCGGGTCGCCGACCTCTGCATCGTCCCCTCGATCTACGAGCCGTTCGGCCTGGTCGCCCTCGAGGCGATGGCCTCGGGGTGCCTGTGCGTGGTCGCCGACACCGGCGGACTGCGCGAGGTCGTGCCCGGAGACGGCACCGTCGGCCTGCGTTTCCGCTCTCGCGATTCCGCCGCACTCGGCGAGATTCTGGGACAGGTCCTGCGAGACGACGCGATGCGAGAACAGCTGGTCACCGAAGCGCGGGCGCATGTTTTGTGTTTCGACTGGGGAGAAGTGGCGACGAGGACAGCGGCCATCTACCGCGAACTCGCCGCGATCCCACTCCGGACCCGGCCGTCCACAACAAAAGGAGCGCTCAGATGACCCGACGTCTTCTCCACCACGCCAGCCGTCATTCGATCGCCTACCTCGCCCTGGTGTGCTCGATGCTGGCACTCGCTGGGGCGTCGTATGCCGCCACGAAGATTGGGACCAATCAGCTCCGCAACGGGGCCGTGACCGAATCGAAAATCAAGAACAAGACGATCGACCCGGTCAAGTGGGATCCGACGTACGTGACCGCCTTCGTCCGGCGCTTCGCCAACATCTCGGCCACCGGCCAGTATCTGTCGGGCAGCACTTCGGGAGTCAGCAAGACGGAAGGGACCGCTCCGGGCAGCTACGAGCTGACCTGGGGGGACGCGTTTGCGAGCTTCTGCTCGCCGATCCTCACCGTCCAGTCGACGAACGGGTCGGCGGGGTTTGCCAACGCGAACATCGTGCCCCAGCCGAATAACGCCACGGTCGTGTTCGTCCACACCTACAACACCAAGGGTGACCCGACCGCGGAGCCGTTCTCGATCGCGATCGTGTGTCCGAGGGGCGCGGGAGGCGCACAGACCTTCCCGTACACCCTTCCGTAGTCGGACCGTCGTTGGGGGCGCCGGCGCCCGGCGCCCCCCACTTCGCCGGCACCCGTTACCCGCCAGCGCCGGTCGGGCGAGCGGCTCGGTAAAAGGCGCTGGGGAGGGGCCGGTGGGGTTCGATCGTGGGATCCGGGGGCGAACTTTGGCTTTCTTGTCCCGAGGGGTGGGACGGAGACGCCAAAGTTGGGGCCTGGCGTTGAGTCGAACGCCCCGAGCGACCCGCCAAGGCCGGCGCCACCGCGAAAGCCACACCACAGGCGCGCCCTGCGCGCCCCCTAAATACAAGCCGTCGCATAGCATGCGCGCGTGCCCAGCGACCTCTTTGATGTCTCCGGCAAGACCGCGCTGGTGACCGGGGGCTCGCGCGGGATCGGGAGGATGATCGCCGGCGGGCTCGTCAACGCCGGCGCGCGCGTCGTGATCTCCTCGCGCAAGGAGGGGGATCTGCGGGAGACCGCCGGCGAGCTTCGGTGCATGGCGATTCCCGGGGATCTGTCGAGCCCCGAGGGCGCCGCGGCGCTGGCCGAGGCGGTCCGTGGCGAGTTCGGACAGCTCGACATCCTCGTCAACAACGCCGGCGCGAACTGGGGCGCGCCGCTCGAGGAGTTCCCGGCCTCGGGCTGGGATCGCGCGATGCACACCAACGTCGAGGGGATCTTCCACCTGACGGTGGCGCTGCTGCCGGCGCTGCGCGCCTCGGCGAGCGAAGACGACCCGGCCCGGGTCATCAACATCGGCTCGATCGACGGCCTGCGGGCGCCGATCCTCGACAACTACAGCTACAGCGCGAGCAAGGCCGCCGTCCACATGCTGACCCGCCACCTGGCGAAGCGGCTCGCCGGCGAGCAGATCACGGTCAACGCGATCGCCCCCGGTCCGTTCGAGAGCAAGATGATGGCGTTCCTGCTCGACGACCCCGAGGCGCGCGAGCAGATCGAGACCACCGTCCCGCTCGGGCGGATCGGCCGGCCGGACGACGTCGCCGGGCTGACGCTGTTCCTCGCCTCGCGCGCCGGGTCCTACGTGACCGGCGCGGTGATCCCGCTGGATGGCGGCATCACCGGCTGCGGGTAGCGTTCAGCGGGACGCCGCACGGGCCCAGGCGATGAACACGGCCTGGAGCGGCAGGCGCGCCAGCAGGGCCGATCGCCCGCCCGGAACCTTCGGGTAGCGCTCCGGGTGCAGCGCCATGTGCACGTTGGCGGGGAACACAGCCAGCAGCGTCGCGATGCTCCACCAGCTCCCCGCCGCGCGCGTCCGCGGGTGAAGGACCGCCGCCCCGCCGGCGATCTCGGCGACCCCGCTGGCATAGACGAGCGCCCGGTGCGCCGGCATGTAGTCCGGCACGATCGACTCGTAGGCGCGCGGGATCACGAAGTGCATCGCTCCGGCGAATACGAAGATGGGTCCGAACAGGCGCCGCACGGCCCCAACTCTACGTACCAGCGGGTAAAAGAGGGGGCCCCGGCCGTCGCCGGGCCGCCCGGAGACGGTCCCGAGCCGCGGCGATTGCCGGAGCCCCCCAGTAGGGGCCCGGGCCGATCCGCCAGGGTCCCAACCCAGTTAACGGGCTCGGGGCCCCGCTACTGCCGGAGCCCCGAGAGCCAAAACACTCGCCTGTTGAGGCGAATTACATCACTAGCGCGTTGCCGCGGTCTACATCATCCCCGACATGTCGGGCATACCGCCGCCGCCACCGCCACCGCCGTCCTTCTCAGGAACCTCGGCGACGATCGCCTCGGTGGTGAGGATGTTCTTGGCGATCGACGCGGCGTTCTGGAGCGCTGAGCGCGTGACCATCGCCGGGTCGATAACGCCTTCACGGACGAGATCGCCGATCTCGTTCGTCGCCGCGTTCAGGCCGTGACCCTTCTTGGCCTTACGAACGTCAGCGACGACCACCGAACCCTCGAGCCCGGCGTTCTCCGCGATCTGACGGAGCGGCTCCTCGAGCGCGCGGACGACGATCTTCGCGCCCGTCTGCTCGTCGGGATCCTCGAGCGCGTCGACCTTGATCGCCTTCTGTGAGGCGAGCAGCGCCACGCCACCGCCCGGCACGATGCCCTCCTCGAGGGCCGCGCGGGTGGCCTGCAGCGCGTCCTCGACGCGATGCTTCTTCTCCTTCATCTCGGTCTCGGTTGCCGCGCCGACCTTGACGACGGCTACGCCGCCCGACAGCTTCGCGAGGCGCTCCTGGAGCTTTTCGCGATCGAAGTCGGAGTCGGTGTTCTCGATCTCGTTCTTGATCTGGTTGATGCGGCCCTTGATCGCGTCGGACCCACCGTTACCGTCGACGATCGTCGTCGTGTCCTTAGCCACGACAACGCGACGGGCACGGCCGAGCTGCGAGATCTGGGTGTTCTCGAGCTTGAGGCCCATCTCCTCGGTGATCACCTCGGCACCGGTGAGGATCGCGATGTCCTCGAGCATCCGCTTGCGGCGGTCGCCGAAGCCCGGAGCCTTGACCGCGACGCCGGTGAACGTGCCGCGGAGCTTGTTCACCACCAGCGTCGCGAGCGACTCGCCCTCGACGTCCTCGGCGATGATCAGCAGGGGCTTGCCCGACTGGATCGTCTGCTCCAGCACCGGCAGCAGATCGCGGACCGAGCCGATCTTCTGGTTGGCGATCAGGATGTAGGGATCCTCGAGGGTCGCCTCCATCCGGTCCTGGTCGGTGACCATGTACGGCGAGATGTAGCCCTTGTCGAACTGCATGCCCTCGGTGAACTCGAGGTCCATGCCGAACGTCTGGCCCTCCTCGACGTTGACCACGCCGTCCTTGCCGACCTTGTCGATCGCGTCGGCGATCACATCGCCGATCTCGTCATCGCCGGCGGAGATGGTCGCCACGCGGGCGATCTGCTCCTTGCCGGTGATCTCGACCGACTGCGACTCGATGTGCTTGACGACGTCGTCGACGGCCTTCTCGATGCCGCGCTTGAGCGCCAACGGATTGGCGCCGGCGGCGACGTTCTTCAGGCCCTGACGGACGATCGCCTGGGCAAGCACGGTCGCGGTCGTCGTGCCATCGCCCGCCACGTCATTGGTGGAAGTAGCCACTTCCCTGACGAGCTGGGCGCCCTGGTTCTGGAAAACGTCCTCGACCTCGATTTCCCGCGCGATCGTCACACCATCGTTGGTGATCGTGGGGGCACCGAACTTCTTGTCGAGGACCACGTAGCGGCCCTTGGGGCCGAGCGTGACCTTGACGGCGTTTGCTACCGCGTCGACGCCCTGCTCGAGCGCCTTGCGGGCCTCCGCGTCGTACTTCAACTCTTTATGTGCCATATGTTCTTAGTCTCCTGAAAGGGTCTTACTGGACCTTTGCCAGCACGTCGGACTCGCGGAGGACGAGGAGCTCCTCGCCGTCCACCTTGATCTCGGTGCCGCCGTACTTGCTGTAGAGGACCTCGTCGCCTTCGGCGACGTCGAGCGGTACCCGCTTGCCTGTCTCCTCGCTCAGCTTGCCGTCGCCAACAGCGAGGACCTTGCCCTTCTGCGGCTTCTCCTTGGCGGTATCGGGCAGGACGATGCCACTCGCGGTGGTCTCCTCCTCCTCGATTGCCCGCACGATCAACCGATCGCCAAGCGGCTTCAGTTTCATGTGTGCAACCTCCGGGTGGAATGGAAAATGCTTGGCACTCGTAGGCCAGAGTGCCAACACCGGAGACTATAGCTTGTAGATACCGGGTTTCAAGAAGATTTTGGCACTCTCGTATCAAGAGTGCCAAGGTTTTGGGCTCTGCCTCGAGGGTCCCGGCGTGTCGCGCTATGTATCGCCAGGCCCCGCCGGCGCGGAACCGGGCGCCTAGTTCTGGGCTCCGCCGAGCCCGTGAATGCGATCGCGCAGCTCCGGCGGGTTCTCGATGATCTGCGAGAAGCGCACGACCGTGACCGTGTCCTCTAGCGTGATCTTGCGCCCGTAGATCTGCTCGAGGAAGTGGACCATCTCGTCGACCCGGCGGAACTCCGGGTTGTCGTGCTCGATGTCGCGCGGGGAGAGGTCGCGGACGCGCTTGACCTCGACCTGGTCGATCACGGCGTTGAAGATCTTCTCGCGCGGGGAGTGCTGGTAGCCGATCGTGATGAGCACGCAGTCGTTCTTGCGGTACTTGTGCGACTTGTCGCCGAGGCGGATCGTGGCGGTCTTGCGTCCACGGCGTAACTGGTCGGCAAACACCGACGAGTAGAAGTTCAGCACGCGCACCGATGCCAGCCTACAGATCCCGTGCACGTCGCGACAATGCCCGCGCGACCATCTCTCGTTCGCCGACGTACGTCAGCGACTGCGCGGCTTCTTCCAACGGCATCCAGCGCGCATCCTCGATCTCGTGGTCGTGGTCGGCGACGTCTCCGGAGCGGTACTCGAACAGGTAGAACCGCACCAGCTTGTCGACCTGGCGGCCGGCCCGCTGGTAGGGATAGCGGACCTCGCCGAGCTCGTCGATCAGCTCGGCATCGACGCCTGTCTCCTCGCGGACCTCGCGCCTGGCCGCTGCCTCGGGGGTCTCGTCGCCGTCGAGGTGACCCTTCGGCAGTCCCAGCACCCGGTTGCCGTTGGCATCGCGTTTGACGGGCACGATCACCGCGACGTCGTCGCCCCGCACCACCACCCCCCCAGCCGAGAACTCGTCGCTCACCGGCGACAAGTTAGTAGACGTACCGCTCGAGCGCGGCGGGATCGTGCACGGTCAGCTTGCCGCGGCCCTGGGAGATGATGCCCGCCCGCTCGAGCACCGCGAGGAACCGGCTCGCGGACTCCCGGGAGGATCCGGCGAGCTGCGCCAGGTCGGACTGGGTCGAGGTGATCAGGACATCGCCGGCGCCGGCGCCCTCCTCGCGGGCGGCTGCGACGAGCTCTACGAGCACCGCCGCCACCCGGCTCTGGACTGTCTGGAACGACTGCCGGGCCAGGCGCTCATTGGTCTCGCGGAGGCGCCGCCCGAGTGCCGAGATCAACTTGACCGCGATCGCGGGATGCTCGCGAAGCAGCCGGCGCATGTCGCCGCCGAGGATCGCGATCGCCTCGGTGCTCTCGATCGCCTCGACCGTGGCCGAGCGCCGCTCGGCGTCGAACATCGCGAGCTCACCGAAGATCTCGCCGGGGCCGAAGTTCGCGAGCGTGATCGAGCGGCCATCGGGGTGCTCACGGATCGCGCGGGCGTGACCGGAGCGGACGATGTAACAGGTGTCGCTCTCGTCGCCCTCGCGGAACACGGTCTCGCCGCCGCCGAACTGACGGGGCACCGCCACGGCCGCGACCTCGGCCAGCTCTTCCTCGCCCAACGTCGAGAACGCCGGAACGCGATGAAGAAGCGCGATCGTGTCCTCGGTGCTCGCCGCCACTCCGAGACGAATACCACAAAGGTGGTGAAGGTCCTATGCCAGGTCGAGGGCTTGCTCGCGCCGCCGGCGGCGCAGCATCGCCCAGATCCACCAGATGAGCGCAACGATCAGGGCGACCGGCAGTATCGCGGCGAGCGAGATCAGCGCGACGCCGGCGGCGACCGTGAGCACCCGGCCCGCGTCGTGCGCGGCCTTGCCGAGCGTGAACGTCCCGCTGCTCTTGTGCGCCACCGGGACGGGCGTCGCCGCGTTGATCGTCAGCGAGATCTGGCTGAAATTGATCCGGTGGTTGAGGCCGTTGAGCGTCGACTGGTCACGGCGGATCGACGCCTCCGCGTCGTGGATCTGGGCGGTCAGGCTGTCGATCTGCGCCTGCGTGGTCGCATTCGCGAGTTGCTTCAGCAGCGAGGTGCGGAGCGCCTGGTCGTCGGTCAGCTGGCGCTGGTCGGACAGGTACTGGCCGTTGACGTCCTGGGTCGCGTCGGTCCGCGAGCTGACCGTCGCGTACTTGAGCTCCGACAGCGAGGTCATCGTCGCCTGCAGCGCCGAGCTCGGCACGCTCAGCCGGAACTGCGCGTAGCCGCTGGCGCTCGCGGTGACGGTCGAGCTGTTGACGACCCCGTTCTGCTCGCCGATGACCCGGAACACTTCTTGGGCAACGTCGTTGATGTGGCCCGCTGGCGTCGACAGTGCGAGCTGCGCCGACTGGACGATCTTGCGGCCGCTGGGGAGTGGCACCGCGATGACCTTGCCGGAGTTCGGAACCGCGGCCGAGCTGGTCGCAGTCGACGCGGCCGCACCGTACGTCGCCTGCTTGTCCCCGGCGAGCGGAATGGCCGGCGTGGCGGTCCGGCGCGGCGCCGCAGACGCCGCCGAAGTGGACGCCGCGCCGGCCGACGAGGACGACGCGGCGGGAGAGGTCGCCGTGTAAGCGAGGTGCGATCCGCCGGAATTCAGTGCCACGACGACCACAGCCACCGCCGCCAAGGTGGCGGCCAACCCCGCCATGGGCCCGAACCACCGCCGGAAGTCAGCCCGCGCACCTTTGGGCTTGGCCTCGTCGACTCGGGCGAAGCGGCCGTGCACCCGAGAGTCGAGCGAGCTCACGAACTCCGCCTGTGGCTGCGGCCGCGTCGCCACGAGCAGCAGCGCCAGCTCCGCGAGCTCGGCATGCCGTGGAGCGACCGGCTCACCCGCCAGCGTCGCGTCGATCGCGTCCAGCTCGGCTTCGATCTCGGGATCGATCAGGTCGTCGTCAGCTCGTCGCATCGCATGCCTTCCTCAGTTTCTGCATCGTGCGGTGCAGCATCGTCCCCGCGTTCGACTCGCTTACGCCGAGCACCCGGGCGAGCTCGGAATTCGATAGCCCGGCGTGGAACTTCAGCGCGACGATCTCCCGCTCTCGCGCGCTCAGCGATCCGAGCGCCTCGCGCACGGCCGTCCGGCGCAGCGTGACATCGCCGTAGTCGGCCACCGGCTCCGATGACTCGTCGGCGGGCTCGGTCACGAGCGTGGCCAGCCGGCGGCGCCGGCGCAGTTCATCGAGCGCCGCGTTGCGGGCGATCCCGAACAGCCACGCCCGTTCCTCGCCCCGCCGGCGATCGAACGTCCGCCGGCGCCGGAACGCGCGCTCAAAAGCTTGTGCCGTGATGTCCTCGGCGGCGGCACGATCGCGGAGTAACGTCATTACGTACGCGTAAACGTCATCGCGACTGGTGCGATACAACGACTCGAACCGCTCCCATGGAGTCGGCTCGATTTGCGTCGCCGGCGCCGTTGACATCTGGATCACGTCCTCACTACGAAGATCGCAATCATTCGTCACGCTTTCAATATCTTCTTTGTGATGCGCCTTCGCTCAGTCATATTCGCCCTCACCGCCGTCGCGCTCTTGGCCTTCCCGGCCGTGTCCGCGGCGCACACGAGTACGCACCGCCCGACGCGGGCCCAGATGCTGGCCGCTGTCCGTTCCGCCGAACGATCCCGCTACACGTGGGCCACCGTCAACATCTGCAATACGAAGCGCCATCCGGACTCGATCGGGATCCGGGCCCAGATGCCGGCCCTCGGCTTCCCGACCACCCTCGAGATGGACTTCCAGGTCGACCAGCGATCGGCCCAGAGCGCCTCGTTCCGGCCGCTGTCGGGCGCCAAGCGAGCCGTGTCGGTCGGCTCGGTCAAGCGCGGCTTGCAACAGGACGGGGTCACGTTCACCGTCCCCACGAGCGCCGGCGCCCTGCGCGGCACCGTCAGCTTCGAGTGGAAGCTCGGCCACGAGGTACTCGGCCAATCGTCCCGGATCACGACCCGCGGGCACCCGAGCGCCAACTTCGGCGATCCGCGGCGCTACAGCGCGTCGCGCTGCGTGGTCCCGTAGCGCGTCCGCTCAGGCGGCGAGCGCGGCGAACAGCCGGGGATCGTTGGTGATCACGCCCGTCACCCCGAGCTCCTCGAATACGCGCAGACGCGGGAGCTCGTCGACCGTCCACACGTACAGCTCACCGCCGGCGTCGCGGACGCTGCGTACGAGCCGCGCCGTGACCAACCGCCACTGCACCATCAGCGCATCGCATTCCCGGGCACGGATCGCCCGCGCGGCCTGGACCGGGAGGATCGCGCGGAGCCCGTACATCGCGGCCACCGCCGGGATCACCAGCGCCTTCGACTTGAACGGGTCGCGGCGCAGCTTCGGCACCGACCACCCGAGCCGGACGCGTGGTTCCGCCGCCCGAAGCACCGCGAGGCTCGAGCGGTACTGGCTCGAGATCAGCGCGCGGTCGATCAGTCCGCGGTCGCGAAGCGCGTCGAGAACGTCGAGCTCGTACCCGGGCAGCTTCAGATCGACATCCAGCTCGATGCCGGTGAACGCATCGCCGGCCAGATGGTCGAGCCCCTCCTCGAGCGTGTGCGGGGCGCGGCCGGCGGCGTCTTCGTAGTCGTGCGCCAGCAGCAGGCGTCGTCCCTCCTTCGCCGGCAGCACGTCGAACTCGATCATGTCGACGCCGGCGTCGCGAGCCGCGTCGAAGCTCGCGTACGTGTTGCCGGGCGCGATCAGATCCGCACCCTTGTGTCCCACTCGTCTCAGCGCTGACATCCCTGGCACCAGTATGTCGTGCGGTTCGCGTCGCCTTGACCGCGAGCGCCGACCGGGGTCCCGCAGCGTGGGCACGGCTGGCCGACGCGGCGGTACACGCGCGGCTCGATCGAGCGCGGGCCCTCGCTCGCCGAGCGCGACATCCGCGGCCGCGTCGCCTCGATCACCGCCATCGCCTCCGCGTCGGACACCTGCCCGAGCGCGCGCCACGGGTCGATCTGCGCCTCCCAGCACCCCTCCGCCTTCCAGATGTTCCCGATCCCGGCGACGTTGCGCTGGTCGAGCAGGGCGTCGCCGAACGGACGCGTGGGATCGTCGGCCCGCAGCCGGTGCAGGAACAACTCGCGGTCGAATTCCGCTGCCAGCACGTCGGGCCCGAGCCCCGCCAGCCGCTGGTCGAACCGGCGCCGGCCTTCGGTGATCAGCTCGAGCAGCGGCCCGTCGAACTCCACCACGTCGTGCCCGGCCCGCGAGAGCACGAGCCACGCCCGACGCGCCGACCGGCCCCAGCGCCGTCCCGGGCCGTAGACGCCCCAGACCCCGCTCATCCCGAGATGCGAGTGGATCATGAGGTCGCCCTCGAACCGGATGAACAGGTGCTTTCCGTGCGTGTCGAGCGCGACGACCTGGCGGCCATTCAGCCGAGACGGCCAGCGGTCGAGCGCGTGGCGCGGCTGGGGCGTCCGGATCTCCTCGGGAATGTGGCCCTCGAGTACGGGGCGCATCCGCGCCGCGGCGTAGGCAATCGTGTCGCCCTCGGGCACGCGCTCACGCGCTCAGCGTCAGCCGCCGCGGTCCCTCCTGGAACCCGAGCGCAATCAGCGCCGGCCCCAGCGCCGAGACCATGGCGGACTCGCCATCCACCTTCTCCAGCGCCAGCCGTTTCAGCAGGCGACGCTGGACCTGCTCCACAAGCGCCTCCAACGCGGACTGAAGCCGCGGGTCCTCGGCCGGCACGAGCGTCTGCAGCGCCCGACCGGCGCGCTCGAGGTACAAGATCGGTTCGCCGCCGGCGAGCACGACGTACGCCCCGGCGACCCGCGCCGGCGCCCGCAACCCTTCGCGCTCGGGCCAGGGCAGCGCGGCGCCGTATGGCTGGGCCGGATCGACCGCGGAAAGCACCAGCGCGTCATCGCTCTCGCCGACCGCCCGGAGCCGCTCGACCGCCCCGGGGATCGCGAACTGGGCGCCGCCCAGTCCCTCGACGAAGTAGCCACGCCGGGCGATCCCGAGCGTCTCGAGCTGCGTGAGCTCCGAGTAGATCGCCGAGAACCCGCCGGGGACTCCCTCGGCGAGAACCTGCTCGCGGGTGAGGATCCCGTAGCGCTCGAGCAGCAGCTCGCCGACAGCTCTGCGGCGCGCCGCCGGATCGACCGCCTCGCGGAACAGCGGCGCCGTCAGCGACCAGCGTCCCTGGACCTGTGCCGCGGCCCCCGTGCGCCGCCGGCCAGCGAACCGTGAACCCCTCGTCACGCTCGCGCTGGGCCCGAGCGAGCGTCAGCCGTGGCGCTCGCAGGGGGGAGAAGGCATCGTTCGTCGCCTCGCCCGCCCAGGCGAGGTCCCACAACGCCTCCTGCAGCTCTTCCGGCGCGAGCTCGACGTCGACGAGCAGGTCCGTGAAGAAGCAGGCGCCCGCGGCAAGGCGGGTCCGGAGGGCGGTGTGCGCGTCGGAGTCCGGCGGCGCACCCTTGAACGGCGGCGGCCCGAGCACCGCCACGTCCTCGCGGAAGTACAGCGCAACCCGTCCCGAGTTCCGCCCGAGGGCGCCCGCCCCGATCCACACGATCTCGCCGCTCGCGCACAGCTGGTCCATCCAGGCCGGTGAGTAGGCGCCGACACGGCGCGGGAGGACGTCTCGCTCCCATACGTCCGGCGGCAGCGCCAGGCCCTGCAACGGCACGAGCGCCTCGCGGAGGCGATCGATGCCGGCGCCGGTCGCGGGGTGGCGGTCGACGTTCTGCCACGCCGGGAGAAACCGCGCCAGCGCGCGTTGATCGGCCGGCTCGATCTCCTTGCGCAACACCGCCAGCGACGCCCGGCGCAGGCGGCGGAGGACCTCGGGGTGGCACCACTCACGGGTGGAACCGCCGGGGCGGAGCTCGCCGCGGACGAGCTCGTCGGCGCGCTCGAGCGAGGCGAGAACCGCCGAGCAGTCGACGCCATACCTGGCCCGCAGCTCCTCGCTCGTGAATGGCCCGTGCGTCGCCGCGTAGCGCCTGACGACGCGCACGAGCGCGTCGGGGACGTCCTCCAGGAAAGCGGCGGGCAGCCCGCCAGGCGGAGCCACCCCGAGCGCGTCGCGATACAGCCCTGCGTCGACGGCGTCGATCCATCGCTCCTCGCCTCCCACCCGGACTCGCACCGCTCGCCGCTCGCGCTCGAGCTCGGCCAGCATGTCCGCCGCGTCGAGGCTCCCGAGCACGCGCGCAGCTGCCTCGGTTCTCGTCAGATCGCCCAGGGCACGGAGCACGTCGTGCAGACCGTCGCGGCCCGTCGCACGCCGGCGATCGGACAGGAACTGCAGATCGTCCTCCACCTCGGCGAGTGCGCCGGGGTCGATCAGGTCGCGCAGCTCCTCCTGCCCGAGCAGCTCGCGGAGCAGCTCGCGATCCAGCGACAGGGCCGCGGCCCGGCGCTCGGCGTTGGGCGTGTCGCCCTCGTACATGTACGTCGCGACGTAGTCGAACAGCAGCGAGGACGCGTACGGCGATGCCGTCGGCGTCTCGACCTCGACCAGCGAGATCTCCCGCCGGTGGAGTTGCCGCAACAGCTCTGTGAGACCCGGGAGGTCGAGCACGTCGCGCAGGCACTCGCGGTAGGTCTCGAGCACGATCGGGAACTCGCCGTAGTCGCGCGCGACCTCGAGCAGCGACTGTGATTTCAGCCGCTGCTGCCACAGCGGCGTGCGCTTGCCCGGCCGGGCCCGGGGGATCAGGAGCGCCCGGGCCGCGTTTTCGCGGAAGCGGGCGCCGAACAGGGCGCTCGACGCGAGCTCGGCGACGACGCGGTCCTCGACCTCGTCGGGGTCGATCATGACTAGATCGGTGCCGGGTGGCTCGTCGGCGTCGGGGAGGTGGACGATGATGCCGTCGTCTGACCAGATCGCGTCGGACTCGAGCCCGAGCTCCTCGCGGATCCGGGCGCTCAGCGCCAGCCCCCACGCCGCGTGGACGCGCCCGCCGAACGGCGAGAGCACACACAGCCGCCAGTCGCCGATCTCATCGCGGAACCGCTCGATCACGATCGCCCGGTCGGACGGGATCACGCGCGTCGCGGCTTGTTGCTCGAGCAGGAACTCGATCAGGTTCCGCGCCGCACGGCCGTCGAGGTCGTAGTCGCGCTCGAGGCTCGACGCGGGCTGGTCGACGGCCCACCGCGCGAACGCTCCAATCGCTTCGCCGAGCTCCCGCGGGCGCCCGATGCCGTCGCCCTTCCAGAACGGGACAGCGCCCGGCAGGCCAGGCGCCGGCGTCACGATCACCCGATCGCGTCCGATCTCCTCGATCCGCCACGTGGTCGCCCCGAGCAGGAACGTCTGGCCCGGTCGCGCCTCGTAGACCATCTCCTCGTCGAGCTCGCCGACGCGGCGGCCATCTGGCAGGGTCACGGCGTACAGGCCGCGGTCGGGGATCGTGCCGGCGTTGGTCACCGCCAGCTGCCGCGCGCCCTTCCGCGCCCGGATCGTCCCGCCGACCCGGTCCCACACGATCCGCGGGCGCAGCTCCGCGAACTCGGTTGACGGATAGCGACCGTCGAGCATGTCGAGCACGTTCTCGAATTGGTTGTGGCTGAGCTCGGCGTAGGAGTGGGTCCGGGTGACGAGTGCGAACACCTCGTCGACCCCGACCGGCTCCATGTCGGCGGCCGCGGCGATCGCGACGATCTGCTGCGCCAACACGTCGAGCGCGTTGCGCGGGACGACCGTGGTCTCGATCGCGCCGTCGCGCATCCGTCGCGCCACGACCGCACACTCGAGCAGGTCGCCGCGGAACTTCGGGAAGATGCGCCCGCGGCTGACATCGCCGACGGAGTGGCCCGCGCGGCCGATTCGCTGCAGCCCCCGGGCGACCGACTTCGGCGACTCGACCTGGATCACGAGATCGACGGCGCCCATGTCGATACCGAGCTCGAGGCTCGACGTCGCGACCAGGCACGGCAGCTCGCCCGCCTTCAGCATCTCTTCCACCACGGTCCGCTCCTCGCGCGCGAGCGATCCATGGTGGGCGCGGGCGATCTCCCGCTCCGCGAGGTCATTCAGCCGGAGCGCCAGCCGTTCGGCGGCGCGGCGGTTGTTGACGAAGATGATCGTCGAGCGGTGCGCCTGTACGAGCTCGAGCAGCTCGGGGTAGATCGCGGGCCAGATCGAGCGCCGCGTGGCCTCTGAGCCGCCGATGAGAGGGTCCAGCTCCTGGGTCGAGCCGGCATCGGGTTCGACCATCGACTCGACCGGCACGTGGATCTTGAGATCGAGCTCCTTACGCACGCCGGTGTCGACCACCCGGCACGTGCGCGTCGGCCCGACCATGAACCGTCCGACCTCCTCGAGCGGATTCTGCGTGGCGGATAGCCCGATCCGTTGGACGTCGCGCCCGGCCGCCTGCGACAGGCGCTCCAGCGTGATGGCGAGATGCGAGCCGCGCTTGGTCGAGGCGACGGCATGGATCTCGTCGATGATGCACCACTCGGTGGTGCCGAACAGCGCCTGTGAGCGGCCGGTCAGCATCAGATACAGCGACTCCGGGGTCGTGATCAGGATGTCCGGCGGGTGGCGGAGCATCGCCTGGCGCTCGCGCTGCGGCGTGTCCCCGGTGCGGACCGCGACCTTCAGATCGGCCCCGATCCCGCGCAGCGGCGCACGCAGGTTCCGGTCGATGTCGTAGGAGAGGGCCTTCAGCGGTGAGACGTAGACGAGCCTGATCCCGGGCTCGCCGGTCGGGTCAGCGTCGGCCAGCCGGTCGATCCCCCACAGGAACGCAGCCAGCGTCTTGCCTGACCCGGTGGGCGCCGAGATCAGGACATGGTCGCCCGAGGCGATCGCCGGCCACGCCTGGGCCTGAGCCGGGGTCGGCTCGTCGAACGCTCCGAGAAACCAATCGCGCGTGCGGGGACTGAAGGCGGAAAGGGGCACCTCACTTCCAGCGTACCGACCTCTCTTGGCGTACTTCGGGGGTCATGAACGCGAGCGGAGTTCCGGGCGAGAGAGCGGTCGCGATCTGCCGGCCGGGCTGCACGGCGGGCTTGGGTTCGGTGATCAGCTCGAGGGGAAGCGCACCGAGGTCCTCGACCGTGATCGTGAGGCCCCACCACCCGGTCATCGGGGCTTTCGAGGCCTCGACGAGCTCGAGGATCGGATCGCCCATCCTCCGGAACCCCTGGCGGAAGCCACCGGCGTCCCGGACTCGCGTGAGCGGTAAGCCCACGGTCTCGAGCTGCCGCCGCGGTGGCGTCGAAATCCGGCGTGAGCGCGACGACGTGGTCGATGCCGATCGCGGTGTTCGGATGGGCGCTGTAGGCGGGGGCGGCCTGCTCCGCGGGCTCGAGCTCGAGACCATCGGGAAGGCCGGCGACTCCCTCGATCGCCACTGCTATCCGCGGTGCGTCGAGGACCACGCGCACGCCCGGCAGCAACACGGCGCCGGCGATGACTTCGAATCCGAGCGCCGCCCATCGCTCCGGGTGATCCGGGACGGCCACGGCGCGCAGCGTCGGCGTCATCGCCCCGCGAGCTCGCGCGCGCGGGTCAACACGTCGTCCATCATCGGCTCGGTCAGCCTGCCCGTGAACGTGTTCTGCTGGCTCGGGTGATAGCAGCCGAGCAGCACGAAATCGCCGACCGCCAGTTCGGCGCCGTGACCGAACTTGGGCCGCGGCCGCGGCGTGGGGGCGCCGCGCGCGGACAGAACGCGGAGCGCGACATCCCAGGCGAAACCCCCGAGGCACACGATCACCCGGATCGCGGGGAGCAGCGAGAGCTCCTCTGCGAGCCACGGCTGGCATCGGTCCCGCTCCTCCGGCAACGGCCGGTTCGCCGGCGGCGCGCACCGGACGGCTGCGGTGATGAAGCAGTCCGACAACGCCAGCCCGTCGTCGCGCGACACCGAGGTCGGCTGGTTCGCGTACCCGGCGCGCCACAGTGCCGCGAACAACCAGTCACCCGAGCGGTCGCCGGTGAAGATGCGCCCTGTCCGGTTGCCACCGTGGGCCGCCGGCGCCAGACCCAGCACGAGCACCCTCCCGGCGGGATCGCCGAACCCCGGCAGCGGCCGGCCCCAATACTCCTCGCCGGCGAACGCGGCCCGCTTGACCCGGGCGACCTCCTCGCGCCAGGCGACCAGCCGCGGGCACCGGCGGCACGTCGTGATCGCCTGCTCGACCTGGACCAGCGACCGCGCGGGGCTCACGCCCCACCGGCCGCCAGGAAACCCTCGATCAGCCGGTCGATCACAGGCGCGAGCTCGAGCACATCGGCGGGCTCGCCGAGCCGGACCTGGCGCGAGATCAGCTCCGTGATCGCGCCGACCACCGCGATCGTGTCGTAGGGCGAGGCGAACCGCGAGATCAGCCCACGCCGGGCGGCGGCCGAGTTCTCGCTGTCGACGATCGCCGCGAACCCCTCGATGATCTGGTCGCGCCGGTGCGCCGCCCGCGGCCCGGCCCCGATGATCTCGACAAGCAGCGTCTGGGCGTAGTCGCAATGCTCCGCGATCGCCGTCAGCAGCGCCCGGGTTCCGGCGCGCATGCGCTGCCGGGCGTCGCCCGTGCCGGCCTCGCGCGCAGCGCTCGCCATCGACTGGCCGACCGTCTCGGCGGCGGCATCGAAGAGCGCGAGGATGCAGTCCTCCTTGTTCGCGAAGTGCTCGTAGAAGGTGGCCTTCGACATCCCCGCCCGACGGCTGATCGACTCAGAGCTGGCGCCGGCGTATCCCTCCTGCGCGAACTCCGACGCCGCCGCACGCAGCAACCGCTGACGCTGGCGAGGCAACCTCACCTCCGGCGGCGGTGCGTGTCGGCCCCGCGCTGCGGGCTGCTCGGTGCTCACCCGTTCAACGGACGCCCGTAGTGGCGCTCGTAGTACTCCCTGTATGTGCCCGATCGGATCGGCTCCCACCACCACGGGTTCTCGCGATACCACTCCACCGTGTGCGCCAGCCCCTCGTGGAAGCGCATCTGCGCTTCCCAGCCGAGCCCCTGGAGCTTCTCCGAGGACAGCGAGTAGCGGCGGTCGTGACCGGGCCGGTCGGTGACGTACTCGATCAGCGACTCGTCCGCGCCCGTCAACTCGAGGATCCGCGTGACCACCGCCAGGTTCTCGCATTCGTCCGGGCCGCCGCAGTTGTACGCCTCGCCGGGCTGGCCGTGCTCGAGCACGTGACCGATCCCGCGGCCGAAGTCCTCCACGTAGAGCCAGTTGCGGACGTTGCGACCGTCGCCGTAGACGGGGAGACGGTCCCCCGCCATGGCGTTGAGGATCATCAGCGGGATCAGCTTCTCGGGGTACTGGCGGGGGCCGTAGTTGTTCGAGCCGCGGCAGATCACCGTCTCCATCCCGTAGGTGTGGAAGTAGCTGGAGACGAGCAGGTCGGCGCCGGTCTTGGTCGCGCTGTACGGCGATGAGGGCTGCAGCGGCGACGCCTCGGTGAAGGACCCGTGCTCGATCGAGCCGTAGACCTCGTCGGTCGAGACCTGGACGTAGCGCAGGCCGCGTGCACGCGCCTCCTCGAGCAGCACGTGCGTCCCCTGCATGTTCGTGATGATGAACGCCTCTGGCCCCGAGATCGAGCGGTCGACGTGGGTCTCGGCGGCGAAGTTGACGATCGCGTCAGCGCCGGCGACGGCGTCGGCGACCGCCGCTGGATCCTCGATCGCGCCGTGCACGAACTCGATCTCATCGATCACGTCGGTGAGGTTCTCGCGGCGCCCCGCGTACGTCAGCTTGTCGAGCACGGTGACCTGGTCGCCGTGCTCGTGTACGCGCAGGCGCACGAACGTCGAGCCGATGAAACCGGCGCCGCCGCAGACGAGGAGCCTCATCCGACGGTCACCCCGGCGGCCATGTACGCGGCCAGGCCCGCCTGCCAAGCGGGCAGGATCGGGGCGCCGACCCGCTCGCTGCGCAGGACGCTGTATGCCGGCCGCGGCGCCGGGCGGCCCAGATCCTCCGTGCGGCCCGGGCGCACGTCGCACGTGAGACCGCCGGCCTCGACGATCGCGGTGGCGAACTCGTACCACGAGCACTGCTCCGCGGCAGCGATGTGGACAACGCCGACGGGACGCTCGGCACCGAGTGAAAGCAGCGCCTGGGCCAGGTGACCGGTGAACGTCGGGCACCCGACCTGGTCATCGACGACGCTCAGCTCGTCCCGCTCGGCGGCCAGTCGCAGGATCGTCGCCGGGAAGCACGGCCCCCGGCTCCCGAACAGCCACGAGGAGCGCACGATCGTGTGGCCGTTCGGCGCGGCCTCTGCCACCGCCTGTTCGCCGGCCAGCTTTGAGCGGCCGTATTGCGAGAGCGGACCGGTGGCGTCGGACTCGAGGTACGGCTCGCGTTTGGAACCGTCGAATACGTAGTCGCTGGAGACGTGGACGATCCAGGCGCCGGTTGCGGCGCACGCCCGGGCCACATTGCCGGCGCCCTCGCCGTTGACCGCAAACGCCGTCTCGAGGTTCGTCTCGCACCCATCGACGTTCGTGTACGCCGCGCAGTTGAAGACGACATCAGGGCGCGCGTCGCGCACCACGGACTCGAGCGCCGCGTGATCGGTGATGTCGAGCTCGGCCCGTGGCAGCGCCGCGAGCACGTGGCCGGCGTCGGCCGCCGCCCCAATCAGGTCTTGGCCCAACATCCCCGCCGCGCCTGTGATCAGAACTCGCATCGCGCTGAAGAGTAGTAGCGAGCCACGAGGCTGGCGAGCGCCGTGCTCAAGCGGTACACATACCGATCGTGAACGCCCAACGCAAAGCTCTGATCCTCCAGCACGAGGACGTCGCTCCGGCCGGACTGGCGCTCGACGCGCTACAGGCGTGCGCCCTGCCCTGGCAGATCGTGAGGGTCGACCGCGGCGAGCCGCTGCCCGAGCCGGAGGCCGTGTCGTTCGCGATCTCGCTCGGCGCGGAGGCGGCAGCCGACGACGAGCTCGAATGGATCGCCACCGAGCTCGCCTGGCTGCGAGCCGCCGATCGCGCGGACACGCCGGTCCTCGGCGTCTGCTTCGGCGCTCAGATACTGGCCGTCGCCCTCGGCGGCGGTGTCTCTCGCGCGAGCCGGCCCGAGCGGGGATGGGTCCAAGTCGCCACCGCCGAGCCGGATCTGATCGCGACCGGACCCTGGCTCACCTGGCACGACGACGAGATCGATCTCCCGGGTGACGCTCGGCTCGTCGCCCACAACGAGAGCGGCGTGCAGGCGTTCCGGCTGCGGGGCCACCTCGGCGTCCAGTTTCACCCCGAGGCGACGCCCGAGATCGTGGCCGGCTGGGGCCAGGAGAACGGCGATGGCGCAATCGAGCACCAAGCGCTCATGGACCCGGCCGCGCGCGAACTCAGCCGCACCGCCGCGGCCACGCTGTTCGGAGGATTTATCGCCGGCGCGGGCCGGCCCCAGCGATACACAGCGCGGCCCGCCGACGGCCCGCGAGGCAGAGCCCAATCCGGGCCAGGCTAATCCACCCAGAAATCGTTGACCATCTCGCCGTCGCCACCCTCGGGCCGGTCCGAGCCGACGGCGATCAGCTCAAGACCGTTCGCTCCTCCTTCGAAGGCCCGCACGACGTCCGGGGCGACGCGGATCACGTCCCATTGCTGAAGGTCGACGACCTCGTCGTCGAGCTTGACCCGTCCGGACCCTGAGACCACGACGTACGCCTCCTCCTGCTCGCGGTGGCGATGGCCGAAGGGACCCTTAAAGCCCGCGCCGTACCGGAAGTAGCTGACGCCGAGATGCTCTGAGTCGAGGTGCTTGCGGCCGAAGCGGGCCTCGACATCGCCGCCTCGACCGGCGGCCGAGTCGTCGACTTCCTTGAGGTTCTTGATTGAGTAGTTGGGCATGGCGACAGTCTATGAGCCATCTCACCAAACGGTTCATTTCTCGCCGACAGACCGGTGGTAGGGTCGCCGCATGGGTGAACGAACGAAGTACACACAAGGCACTTTCAGCTGGACCGACCTGAACACCACCGATCAGCAAGCGGCGAAGGCGTTCTACTCGGGAGTGTTCGGCTGGGAGACCGAGGACTTGCCGGTAGGCGACGGCGTCTCCTACACGATGGCGAGCATCGGCGGCAAGAACGTGGCGGCGATCTCGCCCCAGCCACAGCAGCAACGGGACGCCGGCGTGCCGCCCGCCTGGAACTCCTACATCACCGTGGAAAACGCGGACCAGGCGGCGGAGCGAGCCGCCGAGCTCGGGGCGACGGTCCACGCGCAGCCCTTCGACGTGATGGACGCCGGCCGGATGGCCGTCATCCAGGACCCGCAGGGAGCCTGGTTCCTGATCTGGGAGCCGAAGAGCAACATCGGCGCATCGCTCGTAAACGCCCCCGGCGCGCTGTCGTGGAACGAGCTGGCGACACCGGACATGGACGGCTCGGTCAAGTTCTACGGGGAGTTATTCGATTGGCAGACGATGCCGATAGAGGGTATGGAGATGCCCTATATGACGATCCAGAACCAGGACGGCCATGGCAACGGCGGCATCCGCCCCGTGATGCCCCCCGGCGCGCCGCCGCACTGGCTCGTCTATTTCGGGTCCGACGACGTCGACGCGACCATGAGCAGGGTCTCAGAGCTGGGCGGGACGCAGATCATGCCTCCGACCGACATCGGCATGGGCAAGATCGCCGTCGCCCAGGATCCGCAGGGCGCGTATTTCGCACTTTTTTCGGGTCGATTTGACGATTGAGGGAGCTCACGCGGGCCGGCGTCCGGCCGCGTGAATCACGACATACTGGCGATCATGGGTGGAGCTCGTTTGATCGTCGCTGCGCTCTCCGCGCTGGCGTTGGCCGGGTGCGGTTCCTCTGCGGAGCAGACCGGCCAGCGAGCCAGCGCCGTGACTAAGGTCACGAGCGCTGGGGCAGCGGCGCTGCACGCCCGCCCGCAGGCCGTCGAGCCGGTGGCCGGGTCGGCCCCGCAGACCGACGACAGCGCGGCTGGCCCGGCGGTGGTCAGCGTCGGCTCCAGTGCCGGGCCGCTCGCGCAGCCGGCGTCGAACGCGGCCATCCGCCTGCAGCTCGCCGAGAGCGGCCAGAGCGCGAGCGCAAACCAGGCGACGCTGACGTCCAATGGCCTAGCGATCGCCCCGATCGAAGCGCCACCGGTGGTGCAGGAGATCATCAACGCCGGGAACGAGATCGCCCATCTGCCCTACCGGTTCGGCGGCGGCCATGGCACCTTCGAGGACAGTGCCTACGACTGCTCGGGCTCGCTCAGCTTCGTCTTCGCCGCGGCAGGCCTGCTGAACACGACGGTGACCTCCGGTCAGCTGATGACGTGGGGCAAGCCGGGGCGGGGCAAGTGGATCACGGTGTTCGCGGCGCCAGGGCACACGTTCATGTACGTGGCGGGGCTGCGATTTGACACCGTCGCGCTGGCTCAGACCGGCTCGCGGTGGTCGAACACGCCCGCGGACGAGCCCAACCTGTCGAGCTTCGTCGTCCGCCACCCGTCCGGGCTGTAGCACGCTGGTGCCGCCGCGGCGCCTCGGCGCGGGGCTCCCGGCGCCGCGGATCAGCCGACCGCGGTTCTCGCCGGCTCGGGCTGAGGCTTGGGTTGCGGCGGACCGTACGTCACGAAATCGCTGCCGCGCACCAGTACCAGCCCGAGGACGGCCCCGATAAACGCGACGATCGCGGCGACGAGCAAGATGTCGTTCATCGAGCTGGCGTATGCCGCGTGAATCGCGGTGCTCGCCGCGGCGCGATCGGCGGCGGGTATACCCGCGACGACCTTCTGGGCACCGCCAGCCGCAACGGCCCGTGCGATCTCCGCGCCTTGTCCTGCCGCGGGAGTCCCAGCGAGCTTGGGCGTGATTGCGGTTGTCAGCGAGCTCTCGAAGATCGCCCCCAGGACCGCGATGCCCGTGGCTATCCCCACCTGGCGGAAGGTGTTGTTGATCCCACTGGCCATTCCGCTTCGCTGCGGCGGAACGACGCCGATCGCCGTCGAGGCCAGCGCTGGGTTGACGAGCCCGACGCCCGCGCCCGCGACGATGAACCCCGGCAGCAGCACGGTCCAGTCCGAGGTGACGGTGATGCCGCGCATCAAGAAGAGCCCGATCGCCGTCAGCAGCAGCCCGCCGCTCAGCAGGAAGCGCACGGGAACGCGCGTCGACAGGTTGCCCGACAGGACCGCCACGAAGAACGAGACGACCGTGAACGGCAGGAACCGAAGGCCGGTTTGCAGAGGCGAGAGACCGAGGATCGTCTGGATGTAGAGCACCAGGTACAGGAACATCGCGAACATCGCCGACGAGATCGTGAAGGCGACGATCGAAGCGCCGCTGAACGTCGGCTTTCGGAACAGGGTCACGTCGAACATCGCGTTCTTCTGCGTGAACTGGCTGATCAGGAAGATGATCAGCAGAACCACTCCGCCGGTGAACAGCGACACGATCATCGTGCTCCCCCACCCCTCGGCGTTGCCGCGGATGATCGCGAACACGATCAGGAACAGCGCGCCTGTGAACGTGACCGTCCCGATCCAGTCGACCTTGCGCGCCTCCGGGTTACGCGACTCCTGCACCTTGGCCAGCGTCAGCGCCACGCACGCGATCCCGATCGGAACGTTGATGTAGAAGATCGACGACCAGCCGAAGTCTTCGGTCAGGAAGCCGCCGAGCAGCGGGCCGATGGCGGCGGAGGCGGCGATCGTCGCGCCCCACGCCCCGAACGCCGTGCCCCGCTCCTTGCCGTGGAACTCCTGCGCCAGCAGCGCCAGCGCGCACGAGAACATGATCGCGCCACCGACGCCCTGTCCGGCCCGGGCGATGATCAGGAACAGCGCGCTCGGCGACAGCGCGCACAGCAGCGAGGTAAAGGAGAACAGCACCAGGCCGATCGAGAACACCAGCTTGCGGCCCAGCAGGTCGGCCAGCGACCCCGCAGTCAGCAGCAGCGACGCGAGCGTCAGCGCGTACGCGTCGATCACCCACTGGATGTCCGAGAAGCTCGCGTTCAGGTCCGAGGCGATCTTCGGCAGCGCGACGTTCACGATCGTGATGTCGAGCAGCAACATGAACGTCGCGATGCATACGACGACCAGCGTCCACCACTTACGTTCCATAAGTCGCTGATGCTACCCGGCCCGAGGCGCGTCCACGCTCGCCGGTGGCGGCAGCGCGCCGGGGTGCGGCGGTCAGGACCGCCCGTAGACCGGGATCTCGGCGCCGCTCGTCGGCGAGAAGTCGTCCGTCAGCAAGCTGGCGATTACGGTGGCGATCTCCGCCGGCTTCACCCACCGATCGAAGTCGGCGTTCGGCATCGACGCCCGATTTCCGGGCGTGTCGATCACGCTTGGCAGCACGGCGTTGCACCGCACGCCGTCGTTCCTGTACTCCACGGCCACCGCCTTCGCGAACGCGATCACCGCCGCCTTCGACGAGATGTAGCCGGCGGCGCCGGAGAACGGCTGCAGCGCAGCGCGCGTCCCCACGCACACGATCGAGCCGCCACCGCCCTCGATCATGTGCGGCAGGGCCGCCTGCGACATCAGATACGTCGGGCGGACGTTCAGCTGAAACTGCTTCTCGAACTCGGCGACGGGCGTTTCGTGCACGCGGTCTCCAGCGGCGAACCCTCCGATCAGGTTGACGAGGCCGCGCAGAGGCCCGCCATCGTCGGTCGCCCGCGCCACCACGTCCTCAACCGCGCCCTGATCGAGCAGATCGGCCTCAACCAGATCCAGTCCTTCCTGCTCCATGATCCGCTCGAGCTCGCGCTCGAACACCCACGGGACCACCACGCGCCATCCGTGGTCCAGCAGTTGCTGGGTCACGGCCACGCCCAGCCCGCCGGTCCCTCCTGTGACGATTGCGGTGCGTTTCATCGCTGAGTGCCGTCCGCGCCCCACTCTATCTTCGTTTTGCCATGAAAGTCCGCGACTTTGCAGACGGAATTGACGTCGCGCAGGCCCTGCTCGTGCGGGACGTAGAGATGCGCCGGCGGCGCGATGGCTCCGAGTTTCTGAAGCTGACGCTCGGTGATCGAACCGGCACTGATTCCCGGCGTTGCGTGCGACGGCCTCACTGAGTTCCACGAGCTTTGCCACGCGGGCGAAGTCCTTTGGTTCGTTGGCAAGTACTCCGTTCATCCCCGTTTCGGGGGCCAACTCGAAATTGACCGGGTCCGTCCCGCGGACCCGGAGCGAGTACTGCGACGAGGACCTGATCGAAGGGCCGACGCGCGACGTCGACCAGATGGAAACGGACCTGCGGGAGCTCCTGGCGACGATCCAGAACGCTCACCTGCGCCGGCTACTGAATCTGGTCTTCCGCGCTGGCTCGTCGATGTGGGCGCGTTATCGGGTCGCCCCGGCCGCCAAGCACTACCACCAGGCCTACCCCCACGGACTGCTCGAGCACTGCCTGACCGTCGCCCAGGCGGTCAGCTCCATCTCCGCCACCTTCCCGGGCATCGATCGCGACGTGGCGGTCACCGGCGCCCTGCTGCACGACATCGGCAAGCTCGAGACCTACGACGTAGAGGGCGGCGCCATCTCGATGTCCGATCATGGCCGGCTCTACGGCGAGATATCGATCGGCTACTACCTCGTCCGACGGCTGATCGAGCGGATCGACGGCTTCCCGCCGGAGCTCGAGCAGGCCGTCCTTCACATCATCCTCAGCCACCACGGCTCGCTGGAGCACGGCAGTCCGGTCGTCCCCTGTACCCGCGAGGCCACGCTGGTGCACATGATCGACAACCTCGGCGGCCGGCTCGGCAGCTTCGACCGACTGGAGCGTCGGCTCCCCTCAGGCGAGCAGTGGTCGGCGTACGACAAGGTGCTCGGCGGCGGGGCGTACTTCGCCGACCGGGGCGAGCAGGAGCGAGAGGCGGCGTAGGCCCCTGCCCCGAGGGCGGGGCGCGGCGGTGGCGCGCTGAGCACACTCCTCGTGCACAGCATGCCGCGCCTCGGGATTAGCCGCGGTATTGGCGCGCCATGCATCATCGAAACACCGCGATCGCGCACGAACCCACCACCTCGCCGGCGCCCGTTTTCCGGCGCCCGTTACCGGCCAGCGCCGGTCGGGCGAGCGGCTCGGTAAAACGGCGCTAGGGAGGGCCTGGTGGGGTTCGATCGCGGGATCCGGGGGGCGAACTTTGGCGCTCTTGTCCCGAGGGGTGGGACGGAGACGCCAAAGTTGGGGCCTGTATCCCCAACTGACGCGCGATCGCGCCCGATCCCGCACCCTCGCTGCCAAACACCGAGCCGTCCGCCATCCCAGGCCGCGGGCGCGAAGCGCACGCAGGCTCTGAGTCGATCGCCATCGAGCCGACCCGCCAAAGCTCCCGCCCTACACCCGCAACCGCGCCACCGCCCGCCACCGCGCCACCGCGCCACCCATCGCCACCGCCCCACACCCCCGCCACGATCCACCATAAATCTGACCCGCCACGTGTGACGCTTCCGCGGCGCCGCGTGCCAAAAGCCGCAAATAGCGTCAGCTCGGGGTCGGCCACGGAACAGCGCTCGCGCCACCCCAACTACAGTTTGAGGGGGCACATGGCGAAGGACACCGAAAAGCTGATTCGTCAGCTGTCACTGATCTCGTATCTGATGGCGGAGCGGCGCCCGGTGACCGCCCAGGAGATCCGGCGGGATGTCGAGGGCTACAGCGTGATGAACGAGGACGCGTTCGCGCGCCGTTTCTACGCCGATCGCTCCGAGCTCGAGGCGCTCGGGATCGTGCTCGCGGTCGAGAAGCCCGTCGACGGTCTTGTCGAGCAGGAGAACTACTCGCTGCCGTCGGAGAACTTCCACCTGCCCCCGATCGAGTTCTCCGATCAGGAGCTGGCCGCGCTCCGCACGGCGCTCCAACTGCTCGACGGGGAGTTCGCCTACGCCGAGCCGCTGCGGCTCGCGCTCCAGCAGATCTCGTGGGGGCGGCCGAGCCCGCTGAACTCGCCCGAGCAGCACACGGTGGCGCTCGGGATCACCGGCGCGGCCGGCGGCCACGAGATCTCGCACCGCCTGGCCAAGATCGAGACCGCGATCTTCCGCCGCAAGACGATCCTGTTCGACTACTACACGATGGCGCGGGACGAGGTGGGAACCCGGCGCGTCGATCCCTACCAGCTCCTCTACCAGGGCGGACAGTTCTATCTGGTCGGCAAGTCGCACGAGCGCGGCGCCATCAGGGTCTTCCGGCTCTCCCGGATCCGCGGGAAGGTCGGCTACGCGACAAAGGCCGAGCACGACTTCCAACGCCCCGCCGATTTCGACCCGCGCGTGTACGCCAACCGGATCGACTGGCAGTTCGGGCAGCCGATCGGCGTTGCCGAGGTGTGGATCGGCAGCCGGATCGCCTGGCAGATCGAGCGGCATTTCGGACCCTACGGCGAGATGCGAGTCGGCGGCGAGGACGGCGACCGCGTGTTCGTCACCAGCTACGCGGACTCGCGCCAGGTGATCGCCTGGGTGCTCGGCCTCGGCGAGCACGCCCGGATCCTGAGTCCGCCGGAGCTGGTCACCGAGCTACTCGACCGCGTCAACGTGCTGATCGATCGCCACACCGGCGAGGCCGAGCTGGCAGCAGTGGCGCCGGCAACGAGCGCCCCGGCGCCGCTCGAACCGACCGACGCAGAGAGCGGGAACGGACACAACCCCGACGCGGCGATCCGGCCGGAGCGGTTCGCCAGGCTGGTGACGCTGGCGAGCATCCTGATCGAGGCCGGCCGTGGCGGACGGCAGCTCATGGCCGCCGATGTGTGCCGGTCGCTCAAGATCTCCGATCAGGAGCTGCGCGAAGACATCTCGGTCCTGAACGTCGTCAACTTCGGCGCGGGCACCTACGTCCTGTACGCGGAGATCGGCGCCGACGGCATGATCGAGGTCGACCCCGAGCCGTACGGCGACTCGTTCGCCCGGCCGGCGCGCCTGTTGCCGGTCGAGGCGAAGGCGCTGATCGCCGCCATCGACCTGATCGGCGAGCACATCCCGGAGGGATCGCTCGCCTCGGTGCGGAAGAAGGTGGTCGGCGCACTCGGCGAGGATCCGGTCCACGAGGGGCTTCAGGTCGCGTCGCCGTCCGGGGATGACACGGAGATCGCGGCCGTCGTCTCGCGCGCGATCGCCAACCACCGCCTGCTCTCGTTCGAGTACTACAAGGAAAACGAGGACGAGTTCTCGACCCGCGTGGTCGAGCCATATGCGCTGATCAACGGCCGCGAAGGCTGGTATGTCGCCACGTTCGACCCGGCGCGTGAGGATGTCCGCCACTTCCGCCTCGACCGGATCAAGTCGGCGTCGGTCGCCGACGAGTCGTTCGAGCCCCGTCCCGACGTCGACCCCGCCGCCGATGTCGATGGCTGGCCCCGCACCGGCGAGGTGCCGGCCTCGCGGCGCGCACGGGTGTGGATCTCACCGGAGCGGGCGCGCTGGGCCCGCGAGGAGCGCCGGGTGATCAGCGAGCTCCAGGACGGATCGGTGATCGTCGAGCGCGGCTTCGCCGGACTGCACTATCTCGTGCGCGACGTGCTCAAGGAGGCAGGCGACGCCGTCGTGCTCGAGCCTGAGGACGCGCGCGACGCCGTCCGCACCGCGGCCGAGGCGATCGCCGCCGCGGCCGGCTCGATCGCCCGCTAGGTGCGCCCGACAAACTGGTCGAGGGCAAGGGCCGAGTGCACTATCGCGCCGCGCCGCCGTACTCGATCGGGCGCTGCGCGTCCGCGCTCCACTCGTTGAACGAGCCGTCGTAGACGCCGTCGGCGTGGATCCCAATCCGCTCGAGCGAGAACAGTGCGACGGTCGCCGAGACGCCGCTACCGCAGGTTGCAATCAGCTCCCGTGGCGGACGGTCAGGGTCGATTCCCGCGTCGCGCGCGAGCCGCGCGACGGCCGCCGGCGCAGCCCACAGACCGGTGGCGCCGTCAACGAGCTCCTGGTAGGGGAGGCACCGCGAGCCCGGAATGTGGCCCGTATTGGCCACTCCGTGCTCTCCGAGGAACAGATGTCGCGGACGAGCGTCGACCAACGTCGCCCCGCGCTCCCTCGCCGAAGCGGCCTCGCTCAGCGTTCGCCGCAGGCGCGGACGGGGCCGAGCCGTGAACTGCCCCGGCGCGCAATCGATCGGCTCGTTGCTGACCGGCCGGCCCTCTTCCTGCCACGTAGTCCAACCGCCGTCGAGGATCCGGGACTCCGCTCCGTAGTAGCGAAACGCCCAGGCGACGCGGGCGGCGAAGATCCCGTAGTAGTCGTCGTAGGTGACGATTAGGTCCCCGTCGGCGACGCCCAGCTCGCCGGCCCGCGCGGCGAATGCATCGCCGCCGGCGACCTGCACGGGCACCGGGTCGTCGGGGTCGATGAAGTCGACCTCCCAGTCGACGAAGACGGCGCCCGGAATGTGCCCGGCGGCATACTCCGCACGCTTGGCGTGCGGGAGCGCCGAGCTCGGGTGCCGGCCGCGTACGTCGAGCACGCGCACACTGGGATGGCCGAGATTGTCCTGCAGCCAGTCGCCGCTGACGAGCGGGCCGTCAGGCGTTGGGGGGTCGGGCTGTGTAGCTCTCATCGTGCTCCCTTCGCGCCACCGCCGGCTTTGGCCGGGCGGTTTACGCCTCCTCGGCCATCGCGTTCAGGTCCTCGCGTGTGACCTTGCCGACGAGCTCGGGGTGATCGGTGCGCATGTGCGCCTCGATCTCCGTCGCCGCCTCGTCCACGGTCTCGCCGCGTCCGAGGAATCCGCACTGACACCGGATGACCTTCGCCATGGCCTTCTCCTATTCGTGATGCCGACCTTAGGGCCGCCGGTTTGCACGCTTCTGCGATTCTCCTTGCACCGACATTGGCCGACAACCCCTCGACTCGAATCCAGCTGTGCGGGCGTCTTGCGGTCGAGCTCTCCGGCCACGACCTGACGCGCAAGCTCCCCGGCGGCCAGGCGCGGGTGTTGTTCACCTACCTGAGCGTTACTCGCGCGCTGCCATCGCGCCGCGACGAGCTGATCGAAGCGCTGTGGCCGTATCGCGCGCCGGCGGGGGCGGATACCGCGCTGAGCGCGCTCCTCTCGCGGCTGCGGTCGGTGCTCGGCAGCGACGTGTTGTCCGGACGCGGCGAGATCCACCTCCAGCTCCCCGCCAGCGCGTGGGTCGACCTGGAGGCGGCGGAGGAGGCGATTCACCGCGCCGAGGCCGCGGTCGCCCAGGAGGAATGGGCGCGGGGGTGGGGACCGTCGCTGGTCGCGCTGTTCGTCGCCCGCCGGGGCTTCCTGCTCGGGGAGGACCTACCGTGGGCCGAGGAGCACCGCCGGCGGCTCGAGGAGATCCGCGTGGCCGCGCTCGAGTGCTACGCCGCCGCCGCGCTTGGCGTCGGGGGCTCGGAGCTCGCGCCCGGCGAGCGGGTCGCGCGCGAGCTGATCGCACTCGCGCCCTACCGCGAGCGCGGGCACGCCCTGCTGATGGAGATCCTCACCGCCCGCGGCAACAGCGCGGAGGCGCTGCGGGTCTACGAGTCCCTGCGCCAACGGCTCCGCGACGACCTCGGCGCCACCCCGGCGCCGGAGCTGCGCGACTTGCAGGAACGGCTCCTGCGCCGCTAGTACACCCCGCCCAGCTTCCGATGGTCCCAACTCGTGATGCGCTCCGGCACGAACTGCAGAGCCACCCGCTTCGCCGCCTGCGCGCGGATCGCGACCAGGAAATCGGACCCGCCGTCGGCGTTTCCGTAGCGCCGGAACAGCTGGGCGCCAAACTCGGCGACGTGGTCGGTCTCGCGGTGGAGCGTGGTCCGGGCCTCGATCATCACGCCTCGGAGGTCCTGGTATTGCTCACCGTCCTCGATCTGCAGCGTGGCTCGGGGATCCCGCTCGAGGTTCTTGACCTTCTGCGACTTGGCGTAGGTCCACGCCCACAGTTCGCGATCTCGGACCAAGTACCAGAGCGGCATCAGGTGGGGCCAACCGCCACGGCCGTTGGTGGCGCACACGACCACGCGCTGCTGCTCGAGGAAGGCCTCGACCTCCTCGGCGCTCATCCGGATCTGCTCGCGTCTACTCAACCAGAGGACTGTCGCTGATCGGACCGGTCGGGCGCAACCCGGACCACATGGACGTCCCGGTACGCTCACCCGCGATGGAACAGCTCAAGGGACTGATTCTCTCCGGCGGCAAGGGCACGCGCCTGCGCCCGATCACGCATACCAGTGCCAAGCAGCTCGTCCCGGTCGCGAACAAGCCGGTGCTGTTCTATGGGATCGAGGCGATGGCCAAGGCGGGCATCGCGGAGGTCGGCATCATCATCGCCCCGGAGACGGGTGAGGAGATCCGAACGGCGGCGGGCGATGGCTCGCAGTTCGGTGTGGAACTCACGTACATCGTCCAGGACGCGCCGCTCGGGCTGGCGCATGCGGTGTTGACCGCGGAGCCATACCTCGGGGAGTCGCCGTTCGTGATGTACCTGGGCGACAACCTGCTCCAGGGCGGCATCGAGGATCTGGTCGCCTCGTTCCGCCAGCAGGGACCGGACGCGCTGATCCTGCTGACGCAGGTGCCCGATCCTCAGCATTACGGCGTCGCCGAGCTCAGCGACGGCAAGGTGACGCGCCTGATCGAGAAGCCGCCGGAACCGAAGACCGATCTGGCGCTGGTCGGCGTCTACATGTTCACGGCGTGCGTCCACGATGCGGCGAAGGCGATCGAGCCGTCGCCCCGCGGCGAGCTCGAGATCACCGATGCGATCCAGCACCTCGTCGACCAGGGCAACCGCGTCGAGCCGCACATCGTCCGCGGCTGGTGGAAGGACACCGGCCGCCTCGAGGACATGCTCGCTGCCAACCGGCTCGTGCTCGACACGATCAAGGGCCGGCTCGAGGGCGATCTGATCGACTCACAGGTCGACGGTCGTGTGGTGATCGAGCGTGGCGCGCGGCTCGAGCGCTGCGCCGTGCGCGGCCCGGCGATCATCGGCACGGGCGCGCGGCTGACCGACTGCTACATCGGCCCCTACACGGCGATCGGCGAGGGGTGCATGATCCAGAACGCCGAAGTGGAGCACTCGATCCTGCTCGCCGGTGCGGCCGTCCACGACCTCGACGGACGGATGGAGTCCTCGCTGCTCGGCCGTAACGTCAAGATCGGTCGAGACCAGCACCAGCCCCGGGCCTACCGGTTCCTCGTGGGCGACAACTCCGAGATCGGGATCCTGTAGTCGGATCAGAGGGGCTTCTCGCCCCGCCGGCCACCGACGACGGATTACGCTCTGACGTTGGATGGCCGAGGCTCCACCTGAGGTCCGCGATCGTCTGCTGAAGGCGTGGCGCGGCGAGATCATCGCCGGGAGTGTCTACGACCTCATCGCCCGGCGAATGCCGGACCGCGAAGCGGACATCCTGCGGCGGATGGCGCAGGCCGAGAGCGGCCACCGCCGGCGGCTCGAGGGACGGATGGGCGAGTTGAACATCGAGGTGCCCGACGTCGCCTCGGTGCGAGTCCCCGTGTGGCTGCGTCTACAGGCTCGGATCGCGCCGGTCGACCGGCTGCTGGCCGCGCGCGAGGCGGCGGAGGACGAGGAGGTCGACGACGTCTACAAGCGCTCGACAGGGGACCCGGTCACCGACCAGCTCCTGCGAGACATTCGCAAGGAGGAGCGATCTCACTCGCTCGCGGTCAAGGACATGCGCGGCGGGTCGGCTGAGGGAGCCGGGGAGTTGAGGGGCGAGCCGATGAATCCGGCCACGCCGCTCGCGGTACCAGGCGCGCGGACCAGGCTCGACCGGATCCTCGGCCGCGAGAAGTGGCACACGACCGGCGCCAGCTGGATCTCCGGCGCGATTTACGGCGCCAACGACGGTCTCGCGGCCGTGTTCGGGATCGTCGCCGGCGTGTCCGGCGCCACGGGCGGATCGAGCTCGGTGCTCACCGCCGGCCTCGCCGGCGCGATCGCCTCGGCACTGTCGATGGCCACGGGAGCGTTCCTCGCCGAACGGTCAGAGGCGGAGGTGATGGCGGCCAACGTCGAGCGCGAGCGCCAGGAGATCGCCGAGCATCCCGAGGAGGAGAAGGAGGAGCTGTCGCTCTTCTACCAACTGAAGGGGATCGACGAGAAGACAGCCGACGAGCTCGCCGAGCGGATGTCCAAGCACCCCGCTGCCATGCTCGAGGCCCTTTCCGCCGAGGAGTTCGACGGCTCTGCCACCAACGGAGGCAAGCCGGTGCAGGCCGCGCTCGCCGCCGGCATCTCCACTGGCGCCGGCGCGATCATCCCGGTGATCCCGTTCATGATCACGACCGGCACAGCGGCCATTGTCGCGGCCGCGATCGTGTCGCTGGTGGCGCACTTCCTCGTCGGGGCGGCGAAGTCACTCGTCACGCTCCGCAGCTGGTGGTCGGCGGGGCTGGAGATGACGCTCGCCGGCGTGATCGTCGGTGGCGCGACCTACCTGATCGGGCTCGCGCTACCGACGTAACGCGCCCCGCGAAAAGCGCAATCAGCCGTCTCGGAGCGCGGCGAGGTCCGCCCGCAGACTCGACACTGCTTCCTCGAGGGCCTCGACACGGGCGGCGAGCTCGCCATCGCTCCGTACCTCGGCGGCGACCGGGGCCATGGCGGGAGCCGCGGCCGGCATGGCGGCCGGCGCCGGCTGCTCGAAACCAGCGCCGCCGAGCAACTGCTCGAAGCGGTCCTCCTTCTGGCCGGGACGGCGCTCGAGGCGCCTGGCATAGCCGCGCTCGATCAGGACCCCCAGCACGTCGTCGACCTCGGACAGCGACGCGATCTGCGCCATCCGCTCGGTGCGGCCCTTGAGCTCGCCGGGCGTCTGCGGGCCACGCAGCAGCAACACCGCCAGCACCGCCAGCTCCTCGCGCCCGAGACCGAGCGCCTCCTCGGCGAGATGGCGGTACTTGATCGCGCGGCTTTGGTGGCCGCTGGCCAGACGGGCCAGCCCGTATCGCGAGAGCCGTTGTGCCGCCTCGCGAACGGTCGACTCGTCGTAGTCGGTGACCGGATCGCGGTTCGTCGACTGGTTACAGGCCAGGCGAAGTGCGTTGAGCGACAGCGGGAACTGATCCGGCGTCGTCCACCGCTTCTCGATCAGGCACCCGAGCACGCGTTGCTCGGGGGGCGTCAGCTCGGCAAGGTGCACAGGCCCGAGCATAACCAGGCCCGGCGCGCCCTCGTCGACACGGTCACAGCCGCCGGTAGCGCGCCTCCATCAGCGAGAACGCGGCGAACGTCAGCAACCCGACCGCGACCGCCCCGAGCAGCCAGGGCCCATATGGCTGGCCATGAACGGCGGCGAGCGCCCCGTTGACACCGACGGCATTCGCCGGGTTGAAGTCGATCGCAGCGCGGAGCAGGAAGTAACCCACCAACCCGAAGACGAGCGAGCGAGCAATCAGCCCCGTCAACCCAAGCCCCATGAAGAGGCGAAACTCGGCGTCCGTCATCTCGTCGGTCTTGAGGTCCTGGGCGAAACCTACGCCCGCCGCGTCGAACGCCTGGTAGGCGGCGATCACGATCATCGCGAAACCGACGATCCCGACCAGCACCTGCCCGCCCGGCCAGCCAAGCACACCGGCCGTGGCATGCTTCGGTTGACCTGAGCTGCTGCCGGCGCTTCCGGCGATGATGCGAACGGCCACCGCACAGAGGATCAGGTAGACGACCGCGCCGCCCGCGTTGCCGACGCGGTTCTTCGCGTCAGAATCCCCGCCGCCCTCAGGGCCATGGCCGTAGACTGCCTGCACGGCCTTCCACAGGGCATACCCGAGCATTCCGGCAGCTATGACCACGAGCGCCAGGCGACCCAGGGGCGCCTTCGCGATCAGCGCCAGCGCTCCCTGCTGGTTTGGGGTTGCCGGCTCCCCCGCGCCGAGCGCGAGCGCCAGCGCAATCGCGCCGATCAGCCCATACGTGGTCGCACGGGCGACGAAGCCGGCGCGGGCGAGCCAGCGAAAAGGACGCGACTGCGTGACAGCGAACGCGTCCTGCCGTCCGACCGATGTACTCAGCGCGTCGCCTTCTTGATGGCGCTGCGCGCCCTGCCAACCTTGTTGCGGGTCTTGCCCTTCAGCTCCTCGGCGGCGCCGCGCGTCTCGGTGCCCGTACGGCCGGTGCTCCGGCCGGTCTCCTTCTTGGCCCGGCCCTTGAGCTCCTCGGCCTTGCCTTTCAAGCGTTGTGCTCGGTCTGCCATCTGTGCTCCCTTCAGAGGTGTCATACCATGGAGGGCTACCCAGAGACCGGGAGCCCGAACCGCCGCAAGACAGGAGGGGGCTTCAGGGCGCCAGCCGCTCGAGCACCCACGCCTCGCCCCGCCGCGTGTACACGAGCCGGTCGTGGAGGCGATCCTCGCGGTGCTGCCAGAACTCGAAGCTCAGCGGCGCCACACGGAAACCGCCCCACCCCTCGGGGACGGGCAGCTCCTGGCCCTCGTACCGAGCACCCAGGTCCGCGACCTGCGCCTCCAGCGCCTCGCGGCTCGCGATCGGGCGGCTCTGGGGAGAGGCCAGCGCGCTCAATTGACTCCCCCGCGGACGGCTGCGCACGTAGGCCGCCGACTCCTCGGCACTCACTCGCTGCGCGGGCCCCTCGATCCGGATCTGCCGCCCGAGCGGATCCCAGTAGAACAGCAGTGCGGCGCGCGGATTCGCGTCCAGCTCGAGCGCCTTGCGGCTCTCGTAGTTGGTGAAGATCACGAACCCCTGGGCGTCGTACTGCTTGAGCAGCACCATCCGGGCCGACGGCGCACCGTCAGAGGAAGCCGTGGCGAGTACGACCGCCTCGGGCGCCCGCACCCCCGCCCGCCGCGCAGCCTCGAACCAGATCGCGAACTGGCGCAAAGGATCGGGATCGACGTCCTCTTCTCGCAGCGGTTCGGCGAACTCCGGCACGGCGCCAATTATTCCGGGCGTAGGCTCTTACTCATGCCGGTGTCTGCGGATGATGCCCGCCGTCTCGCCCTCGCGCTCCCCGAGACCGTCGAGCAGGACCACCACGGGCGGCCGTCGTTCCGGGTCGCCGGCCGGATCTTCGCGACCCTGTGGGACGCCGAGCACATGAACGTGATGCTCGACGAACCCGGGATCCTGACCGCCACGCAGGAGCATCCCGGCACCTGCACGGAGGTGTGGTGGGGAAAGCGGCTCGCGGCGGTCCGCGTCGAGCTGGGGAGCGCCGACGATCCGCTGCTCCAAGAGCTCCTCGAGGATGCATGGGAGGGCAAACGGCGGCCCTGAGCGCGGCGACTACTCCAGCAGCTGCGCGATTTGGGAGTCAATCGGGATCAAGATTCGCTGACGATCACGAGAGCGAGCCTACGCGTCCGCCGCGCGGACCTCAAACGTCACGTCCCGCTCAGGAGACGCAGACCAAGAACCCCGGTGCCAGGCGATCCGGGTCCCATCGGCGAGGCGGGCGAGAGCCCGGCCGCACCGTGGGCTACCCCACAGCGTGGCCACGAGCGGTCGCTCCGATTCGGGCACGTCGCCGAGCCCGCGCTCGACGTGCGCGGCGGGGTAACTCACGACGATCGACCCGGACCTCACCCACACTGGGATTTGCTCGAGCGGCGCCTGCACGACGACCTCCGAGCCGCCGAGGACGGCCGTGCCCGACCACGTCTCGATCCAGTCCCCCTCGGGCAAAACCACTTCCCGTTCCCGGGCTCCCTCGTGCAGCACCGGCGCCACCCACAGCGCCGGTCCGTAACCGTAAGCGTCGGAAACAGACCAGCCACGCGGGTCGCCGGGATCGAGCAGGCACAGCGGCCGGATGATCGGCAGGCCGGTGCGCGAGGCGCTGAGCGCGGCGGCTCGCACGTACGGGACGAGTTGCTCGTGGAGCAGCACGTAGGCGCGGTACAGGTCGAGTACCTGATCGCTGTACTTCCAAGGCTCCTGGGGCATGCGGGCGTGAGCCTGCATGAGCGGTGTGAAGCAGCCGAACTGGAGCCAGCGCACCATCAGCTCGGGAGGGCATCGCTCGACCAGCCGGTGGCCAAGGTACCCCCCGATATCGTGCGACCAGTTCGAGATGCCGCTGCACGCGGCGGTCAATGTCGCCACCACCAGCGTTCGCAGCGACCAGAAGTCCGAGGCCTGGTCACCCGCCCAGGTCAGTCCGATCGCGTGCTGGGAGGTCCAGCCGCTGCGGCCGAACAGCACACCGCTTCCGGGGTGGACGTCCTCGAGCGCCCGTTGCAGGCATTCCCGATGGAGTCCACCCAGCGCCCACGCCGCCTCGGCTCCGCTGCGACCGTCGGCCAGACGGACGTGATCGGGGATGTAGTAGCCCTCACCGTCGTCCGCCTTGATCCCCTCGACCCCGAGCTCGAGCACTCGCTTGGCCTGCTCCCGCCACCACCGGTCGGCTGCCGCGCTGCTCAGGTCCAGCGGCGACCCCGTGCCCATCCACCATTGGGCGACGAACGGCTCTCCGCTCGGCTCGCGGACGAAATGTCCGGCCGCCGCTGCGGGCGCGTAGTTGGGCGCCGGCCTCTGGTGAAGCCGCTCGGATTCCGACTGTGGCGGGATCTGGCCGTCCCGGGAGTCGATGTTGATCCACGGCGTTACCCACACCACCGTGCGAACCCCGTCGGAGCGGAGCGTCGAGATCATTCCCTCGGCGTCCGGGAACTGGTGGGGGTTGAACTCCCAGGTGTTGTACTGGGTCGCCCAGGGCGAATCGATCACGATCGCGTCGAGCGGGATCCCGTTGTCGCGGAAGCCGTGATAGTCGTCCAGGACGTCGTCCTCGTGCTCGTGGACGTCGCGGCTCTTCCAGTAGCCGTAACCCCACTCGGGCAAGACCATCGGGAACCCTGTGAGCCGGCAGAACGCGCGCAACCGCGCCGCGGGCGTCGGGTCGCACAGCAGCTCCACCCACAACGGCCCGGCCTTCGCCCGGGTCGACACCGATACCCGCTCGCCGGCGAGCTCGAACCGGGCTCCGTTCGCCTCGGTCCGCACCCACACCGCGTAGCCACGACTCGAGAGCAACCACGGAACGGGCGCGCAGTCGCCCTGCGGGATCCCACCCTGGGCGAGCATCTCGCGGGGACAGTCAGGTCCGGTATACCGGCGATCGGCACCGAGTTGCACGGAGCGGCCCGTCTGCTCGAACTGAGTGCAGTGGCGGGCGCCGAGGCCGACGAAGCGCTCGTCCGAGCGCCGGTCCCAGTCGAGGGCCAGCCGCAGCGGCTCGCCATTGGCGTGGAGCTCGAGCGCAATCCGGCGATCGTCGACCACCGTCACGCGCAGCGTTGCGGCCCGACCACCCTGGAGCGCCACCCCGAGCACTATCCAGTCGGGCCCGTTCGCCTCCATCTCACCCCGCATGGCCCGCTCGGTCGGCGAGAGCTCCTCGGCGGCGAGGACCCCCTCGGTGAACTGCACGAAATGATCGTTGACCGTGCCGTCCGCGACCCACAGGCCGCAGGACCGAAGCAATCGCTCGCCGTTGCGCCTGACGGTCAGTGAGAACGGGCGCAGGACCAGCTCCACGCGGAGCGCGCCATGCTCGAGGAGGACCTGCTCGTCACCAACGGATCCGGTAGTTGCCATGGCCGCATGATTCTCGACTTCGGCCCCAGCACATGCCTCGTTCACCGAATGGTCACAGCAGGTGCGCTCGTTCTTCACGATTAGGTCTTTTTGCAGGTCAATCCTCTATGGCATGAACGAGACAAGCCGTGCCGACCTGCACGTCCACTCGACAGCCTCTGAGCTGTCGAAGCTTGGCATCCAGCGCGCTCTGCACCTTCCCGAGTGCGCCACACCCCCCGAAGAGGTGTACGAACTGGCCAAGCGCCGAGGAATGGACTACGTAACGATCACCGACCACGACACGATCGCCGGCGCCCTGCTGATCGAGCATCTTCCGGACACCTTCATCTCCGAAGAGCTGACCGCCTGGTTCAAAGGCGAGCCGCAGGCCGTGCACGTGCTCTGCTACGGGCACACGCCGGACGAGCACGACTGGCTCCAAGCCCACAGCGGCGATGTCGAAGCGTGCGCCGAGTACCTGCACTCGCACGAGATCACCGCGGCACTGGCCCATCCCTTCTACGCCGTCGAGGCGCCACTGACGGCGCGCCACCGGCGGCGCCTGGCGCAGCTGTTCCCGATCTGGGAGACGCGGAATGGCTCACGCGCCAAGGAGCTGAACCTGCCGGCGTTCGTCTACATCGAGACCCATGGGGGAACTGCGATCGGGGGCTCGGACGATCACGCCGGAATCGATATCGGGCGGACGTTCACGGAGACGCCGCGAGCGGACACGCCCGAAGAGTTCCTCGCCCATGTCCACGCCGGGCGGGCCGAAGCGCACGGAGCCCAGGGCAGCGCGGCGAAGTGGACCCACGCCGCGATGGCGCTGGCGATCAGGGCGCTCGGCAGCGGCGAGGGCGCGGCGCGCCCCGACCCCACCGCGGTGCTGAAGATCGTCGAGCGGGTCATGTGCGAGGGCGACGTCCGGTCACGGGGCGGTCGGCGGCGACCTCGGGCCTGAGGATGCGCTGGCCCTGCTGCGTGCGTGGCTCGTGGCGATGGACTTCGAGGTCAGCGAGGTCGGGCTGCTCGGACTTCTCCAGGAGGGCGAGTTGACCCACGCCGACCTCTACCGTCGCGCCCGCCGGATCCACGAGCGCAAGCTGGCAGCCGCGGTGGCGGAGGTCGTCGCGATGACCCAGCCCAACCGCGAGCTCAACGTCGCCAGGGCGGCGCTGACGCTGTTCGACTCTTGCATTCCGGCGATACCGTACGCCGCCGCCACCGCTTTCCTGGGACGCGAGAAGGCGAGGCTGACCCGCAGCGACGCTGACCGGCCGCGCGTCGCACTGATCGCGGATGGGGTCGGGGGCATGCATGGCGTCACCCACACGCTCCAGCAGATCCGCGACCGGGGCGTCCCGGGCTTCGACGTCGAGGTGATCGGCACTGACGCCGGCGTCGACCGCCGGCTCAGCGCCGTCGCTGAACTCGACATTCCCTTCTACCAGGGCCTCCAGATCGGGGTCCCGAGCCTGCCGGCGATCGTCGACACGCTGTCCGACGGCCGCTACGACCTCGTCCACCTGTGCGCCCCCGGGCCCGCTGGGATCGAGGCCTGGCTGCTGGGGCGGGTGCTCGAACTGCCGCTGGTCGGCAGCTACCACACGGAGCTGGCCGCCTACGCGGGCCTTCGCACCGGCCGGGAGCAACTCGAGGCGCTCGCCGGGATCGCGCTTGGGGCCTTCTACGGCGCCTGCGACGTGGTGCTCTCGCCGAGTCCGGCCAGCGACGAGCGGCTCGCCGGGCTCGGCATCGCCCGCGACCGCATCGCCCGCTGGGATCGCGGCGTCGACCTGCTGCGCTTCGACCCCGCGCTCCGCACTCCGGGGCTCCTGCCCGGTGAGATCACGATCATGTACGCCGGACGGCTGACCAAGGAGAAGGGGGTCGACCTGCTGGCCGATGCCTTCCTCCGCGCCCGCTGGCGAGACCCGCGGCTGCACCTCGTGCTGGCCGGTGGCGGCCCCGAAGAGGACGCGCTGCGCGACCGGCTCGGCGATGCGGCCACGTTCCTCGGCTGGCTCACCGCAGACGAGCTCGCCCGCGCCTATGCCAGCGCGGACCTGTTCATGTTCGCCAGCCAGACCGACACGTTCGGCCAGGTGATCCTCGAAGCGCAAGCGAGCGGCCTGCCCGTCCTGGCCGTCGCCGAGGGCGGACCGAAGTCGCTGATCGAGCACGGCGAAACCGGCCTGCTTGTCGCCGGCGAGGCCGACGCGCTCGCCGACGCGGTGGTCGCTCTGGTCCAGCGACCCGTGCTCCGCGAGCGGCTGATCCACGCGGCGCTGAACGCCGTGCGGACCAAGACCTGGCAAGACTCGCTCGAGCGCCTCGCGGCCGGCTACCGGCTGGCGCTCAGCACCTCCCGGGCGGCATTTGACCGCAGGGTCGCGTAGCGCCCAGCCGCTGCGTCTCCCTCCTGCAAGGAGCCGCTACCGTCCCGCCGAATCCCGTGGCGTGAGCACGAACCGGCTCGAAGCGTTCTCCGACGGCGTCCTCGCGGTGGCGATCACGTTGCTCGTGCTCGACATCGGCGTGCCTCAAATCACGAAGAACGAGACGCTCCTGCACGCGCTCGTGCATCAGTGGCCGCACTACGCCGCGTACGTGACGTCCTTCCTCACGATCGGGATCATCTGGATCAACCACCACGCAATGCTCGGACGGCTGCGGATCGCCGATCACGCGATCCTCGGGCTGAACCTGCTGCTGCTGATGAGCATTGCGGTCCTGCCGTTCGCGACCGCGCTGATGGCCGCGTACCTGAAGGAGAGCAACGGCCAGCACCTGGCCGCCGGGGTCTACGCCGGCGCGTTTTTGGTGATGTCGATCTTCTTCACGATCCTCCAGCGACACATCCTGCTGAGCAAGCCGCACATGCTCACGACCGCGCTCTCAGAGGCACGCCGCAGGCAGATCCTGAGGCGCTCGATCCGGGGCGTCGGACCGTACGTCCTCGCCACCGCCGTCGCGATCCTCTCCGCGTACGCGTCCCTGGCGATCTGCCTGGCGATCGCGATCTACTACGCGCTACCCATCGCCAGCGGTGGGGCCGTCAGCACCACCGACGTCTAATGCTGGTAGCGCCACACGGTGGCGACCTCCACGGCGAGGATCAAGCCGAGCAGGTAAACGACCGTGCCCCAGGCGATGAAGGCCCGGCGAGCCCGCGGATACAACCGGCTCTCCGGGCTTAGGCTGGTGGACGCGGCGACCGGGACCAGGAACGCCACGCCCGCCGCCAGCAGCAACCACGGGCTGAGTTCACCGACCATGTAGGTGAAACTCCACGTGAACGAGCGGAGGATGCTCGACATCACGTTGTGCCAGAGCGCGACCGGCGCGGCCGCGAGCGCCAGCAGCCACCCGAACGCCACCGCCGTCGCCACCCTGCGCCCCCTGGCTAGCGGGCCTGCCCGCCGGGCGTACCGGACAAGGCTCGCTCGGCATCGTCGCCGGCGCGCCGCGCTGGGCGAGCCTGGTCCTGGCGCGCGCCGGGCTCCTCACCGGCGAGGCTCTCCTGCAAGAGCGCCTTGAGGACCTCTAGCTCGCGGTCGGTCGCCGCGCGCGGACGGTGCGCGCGCCCGAAGGAGTCCCAGGCGCGCGGGAACGTCCCGACCTGCGAGCGGCCACCGCGCCGGTGAGCTGCCAGCATCGGGCACATCCGGCCGCTGCGGTCGGTGTAGGCGCCCACGATCAAGTCGTCCATCTCGGTGGCCTCGAGCATCGCCAGGCGCGTACCCGGCGCCAGGTCTCGGATCGCGCTGCTCAGCGCCTGCGCCCGACGCCGCTCACGCCGATCCCCGATCCTCGTCCACACGCCCAGATCGTACCCCTCGGGGGCGCCGCCGAGAATGGCGCGGCCGAACATCGCGAGGCAGGTCTACAGCGGCTCCCGGCGATCGCTTACGGTACGCAGTGTGTGCCGCCTGTTTGGATTGAGCGCCGGAAGCCAGCGGGTGACGGCCACGTTCTGGCTGTTGCAAGCGCCGGACTCGCTGCGCGCACAGAGCCACCGCGAGCCCGACGGCACCGGAGTGGGCTACTTCGACGCCGAGGGCCGGCCCCACGTCGACAAGCAGCCGATCGCGGCGTTCGAGGATCGTGCGTTTGCGCGCGAGGCACGCACGATCGAGTCTTCGACGTTCGTCGCTCACGTCCGCTTTGCCTCCACCGGCGCGCTCGAGCGGCGCAACACGCACCCGTTTGAACAGAACGGCCGCCTGTTTGCCCACAACGGCGTCGTCCAGGACCTGCCGTCACTCGAGCAGCGAGTCGGCAAGGGCATGGACCTCGTCCACGGCGACACCGACTCCGAGCGGCTGTTTGCCCTGATCTCCACGGAGATCGACAACCATGATGGCGACGTCGAGGCCGGGATCGCCACCGCGATCCAGTGGGTCGCCGCGAACCTCCCGATCCTCTCGGTCAACTTCGTGATGATCGCGCCGAACGAGCTGTGGGCGCTGCGTTATCCCGACGTCCACGAACTTCACGTGCTCGAGCGGCCGGCGGGCGCTCCGCTGCATCAGGTCTCGAGCCACGGCACGACGATCCACTCCGACGAGGGCGCGCACCACGACACCGTCGTGGTCGCCACCGAGCTGCTCGATGACGATCCTGGCTGGAGGCCGCTGAGGTCGGGCGAGCTCCTGCACGTCACACCGACGCTGGAGGTCGTTTCGCGTACCGTCGTCGATGGGCCGCCGGCGCATCTACTGAGCCTTGAGGACCTCGAGGCGCGGGCGCGGGCGTCGCAGGGGTAGGTCTCTCCGCCACGGCCCCGCCTACGAAACGACCGCCGCCCCCCACCGCACCTCGATCTCGCCTGGGGGCGCCGGGAGGCCAAGGTGGAAGCCCTGCGCCATCTCGCAGCCGAGACGAACCAGCTCGTGCTCCTGTTCCTCGGTCTCGACCCCCTCGACGACCACGCTCATCCCGAGCGCCCGCCCGAGCGCGATTATCCCTTCCAGCAGCTTCGCGGCGGCCGCGTCGCCCGGGATCCGGTTCATGAAGGTCCGATCGGTCTTCAGCAGGGTGAACGGCATCGAGCGCAGCCGCGCCAGCGAGCTGTAGCCGGTCCCGAAGTCATCGAGAGAGAGCACGAATCCGGCCTCTTGCAGCGCGCCCAGGGTCGGCGTGACCTCGTCGAGCGAGATCGGGCTCGTCTCGGTGATCTCGGCGATCATCCGGCTCAGGTCGGTGCCGTAACGACCCGCGGTATCGATCACAAAGTGCGCGAAGTCTGGGTGCTGGAGCTGGCGGGCGGGAACGTTGAAGCTGACCCTCGGCGTGAACCCCCGACTGCCCCAATCCGCAGTCTGCCGGCAGATCTCGGCGAACACCCACTCGGCGATCTCGACCACCAGCGACGTCCCCTCGACGAACGGGAGAAACGCCCCGGGGAGCAACAGCCCCCGGTCCGGGTCGCGCCAGCGCAGCAGCGCTTCGAGCGCGCACAGGCGATGATCGTCGGCGATGTCGACGACCGGCTGGTAGAACAGCTCGAGCTCGCCCTTTGACAGCGCGCGGCGCGTCCGCAGCGTCGACTCGAGCTCGAGGATCGAATGGTTCTCGGGCTGGTCGAAGACCGCCAGCTGGCAGCGGCCGCGCCGCTTGGCGAGATACATCGCCTGATCGGCGTGGTCGACGAGCTCGTGGTGGTTGGAGGCGTCGCTGGGGAAGATGCTCGCGCCGAGCGAGGCGCCGATCTCGAACGAGCACCGCTCCACGGTGAACGGCTCTTGCAGCACGGCGAGCACCCGCGCTGCGATCTCTTCCGTGGCACGCTTCGCGCGCACCGGGTCGTGCGGAAGGTCATCGACGAGCAGCAGGAACTCGTCGCCGCCGTGACGGCCGACGTCAACATGGGCCTGGCCAAGCGACCCCAGCCGGTTCGCCACGAGCCCGAGCAGTTCATCGCCGGCCGCGTGCCCGAGCGTGTTGTTGACCCGCTTGAACGAGTCGATATCGATCATCAGAAGCGCCGCGCTGCGAGCCTCGCGCCGGCTCCGCGCTACGGCCGCCTCAATCCGGTCGGCCATCGCGATCCTGTTGGGCATCCCGGTCAGGTGATCGCGGTAGGCGATGCGGCGCAGCTCCAACTCCGTCCGGGCATCCACCTGGTTATCTGTCTCGCTCGCGTCGGTCATCGGCCGGCGGAGAAAGATGACGGGTCAAACGCCACGGTCCATCAATGCACTAATTTTGCAGACTTTCTACAAGTCGACTGTAAGCTTCTGGTCGCCGAGTGCGCAGGAACGGAAACAATTCCAACCAATCTCGGCGTTGGTCGAGGTCGAGATCGGCCACCAGCACGGCGGGCCGGTCGCGCGGGGCCTGGACGAGGATCCGGCCGTAAGGGTCGGAGATGAAGCTCGAGCCGTAGAACTGCAATGGCTCCTCGAAGCCGGTCCGGTTGACGGCAATCATGAATGTGCCGTTCGCGATCCCGTTGGCCGCGATCACCTGCTGCCACAGCGGCTCGGTGTCGAAATCGGGATGGTCGGGCTCGGAGCCGATCGCCGTCGGGTAGACCAGGACCTCGGCGCCGGCGAGCGAGTAGGCGCGAGCGAGCTCCGGGAACCACTGATCCCAGCACGTCGGGCAGCCCAGCTGAGCTTCGCCGCCATCGGTGTCGAGCACGGTTAGCGGGAACGGGTCGCCGTCGGCAGGTCCGGGCCGGAAGTAGCGGTCCTCGTAGTAGCCGGCCGTGACCGGGATGTGGAGCTTGCGCGTCCGAGACACGAGTCGCCCATCGGGGGAGACGACGATCGCCGTGTTGTAGCCGAGCCCGTCGGGCCCATCGGCGCGCTCGTACAGCGACGCATGAACGTAGGCCCCCGTTTCGCCGGCGAGCCGGCCGGCGAACGTGAACGTCCGGCCCGTCTCCAGGTCCTCGGGCGTCGCGCCTGCGGCCGTGGGGCCGTCGGGCGTGACCGCGAAGTACGGTGACAACGTCAGCTCCTGGAGACAGACGATCCGGGCGCCATCGGTGGCGGCCATCCGGATCCCCGTGGCGAGCGCCGCCTCGTGCTCGTCGGGGTCGGGGTGCCAGCGCTCCTGAACGAGCCCGGCGCGGAGCGGCGGCCGCGAGCTGGGCTCCGTCCGGGCCGGGGATGGCGGCGGGGGATAGGCGGTCAGCAGTTGCGGTTCTTCAGGCATCTCTGATCGGGACCTGTTGGGTTATGCAGTGGGGGCCGCCCCCACCGTACGCCAGCACCGCTCCCGGCACCGAAACGACCTCCCGGTCAGGGTAGGCGCGACTGATGATCGCGAGCGCCTCCGGGTCGGTCGGGGCCCCGCTGACTGGCACGATCACCGCGCCGTTGCACAGGTAGAAGTTCAGGTAGCTGGCGGCGATCGTCTCGCCTTCGACCGTGTCGTAGGGCAGGTACGGAAGCTCGGTCACGGCGATCCCGGCCTCCTGCAAACGGCCGCGGTTCTCCTCGCAGTGATCGAAGTTCGGGTTGCCGGCCTCGACGGTCTGCAGGAGCACTTGGCCGGGGCGGATGAACGAGGCGATCAGGTCGACGTGGCCGTCGGTATCGCGGTCCTCGACGAGACCTTGCCCGAGCCAGACGATCCGGTCCACGCCGAGGTTCGCCCGCAGTGCCGCCTCGATCTCCTCGCGCGAGAGCGATGGATTGCGGTTTGGATTGAGCAGGCACTGCTCGGTCGTGAGCAGCGTCCCGGCGCCGTCGGTGAGGATCGACCCGCCCTCTAGCACGATCGGGGCCGTTCGCACCTTGTCGCCGAGCCGCTCCGCGATCAGGCCGCCGACCGCCGCGTCTCGGTCCCACGGCGGGTACTTCTCGCCCCACCCGTTGAAGCCGAAGTGGACGGCGATGCGCCGGCCGTCGTCGCCATACACGTAGATCGGCCCGCAGTCCCGTAGCCACGAGTCGTCGAGCGGCAGCTCCACGATCTCGACGCCCTCGCCACACGCGGCGCGCGCCCGCGCCTGGTCCTCCCCCGGATTGGCGATCATCGTCACCGGCTCGAACGCGGCGATCGCGTTGGCGACGGCGGCGTAGTCGGCTCGCGCCTGGTCGATCGTCTCGCCCCACAGCTCGAGCCGGCACGGCCATCCCATCACCGTCCGCTCGTGAGCTTCCCATTCGGCCGGGGTGCGCATTTGCGTCCGAGCCTACATGCTGTTCGGGCGGGCGCATGCGCCCACCCGCGGTCCACGCATGCGCGGACCGGACCCGGCCGCAGCCGGATGACTCCAGCGCGTCCCGATCAAGTGAGGCCGGATGCCGAACGGGACGCGCTGGAGGGCCGGGTCTACCTACCTATCTGAGGTGCATCCGGTGCGCCACCGCCGCCGCCTGGGTGCGGCTGCGCACGCCGAGCTTGGCGAGGATGCGCGAGACGTGGACGCTGGCCGTCTTCTCGGCCATGAACAGCGTCGTGCCGATCTGGCGGTTGGTCGCGCCCTCGGCGATCAGGGCGAGCACCTGGCGTTCGCGCGCGGTGAGGCCGAACGGATCAGATTGAGGTGCGTCCCCGTTGGTCGCCTCAGCGCCGTCGGACTGCGCCGCGAGGTCGAGCCGCGCTCGGTCGCGCAGGGCCGTCACCTCCTCGACGAGCCACGTCGCCCCGAGGCGCTCGGCGGTCTCGAGCGCCACCCGAGCGGGCTTCGCCGCCGCCGCGCGGTCGCCCGCCTCAACGTACGCCTCCGCCTCGCGCCACCGCACGAGCGCCGCCAGATAGGCGCGGTCGATCGACTCCCATTCGCGCGCCGCCTTGGCCCACAGTTTTGGGTCGCTGCGCCCGCGGGCACGCGCCAGCTCAGCCGCGGCGACAGCGTTCCAGGCGCGCTCGACGGGGCCACCGTCCTGCGCGATCGCGCGCAGCCGCTGGACGTGGATCCGCGCGCGGGCAACGGCATCGCGCTCGTCACGCTTCTCGCGCAGGTCCCGGGCTCGCTGCGCGAAGTCCGCCTCGACGCGCGCGCCGACCGCCGTCACGCGCGCGATCCGCATGACGTCATCCGTGCACAGCTCGATCCGGTCCAGCGCGTTCTGGACCGCGGCCCGGGCGGCGACGAGCTCGCCCTGGCGGCGGCGCAGCTCCCCGAGCAGCGATCCCAGCGACCCGATCCACTGCGGCTCGGACGAGCGCGCGACGAGCGGCTCGGCCTGTTCGAGCAGGCGGCTGGCCCGGTCATCGTCGCCCTCCCCCAGCGCCAGCTCGGCCTCGCGCAACAGGCGGAAGATAAGGATCAGACCCGTCACCTGCGACGGCGGCGGGCCGAGGTTCGCGCGAGCGTCCGCCCAGTCTCCGGACTCGACCTGGAGCTCGGAGAGCGTCAGCTTCATCCAGTGGCGGCTGTTGGCGAGGCGGCGCGGCACGGCGGCCAGGCCCTCCTGCATCGTCTCGGTCGCCTCGCGTGTGCGTCCTCTGAGATTGAGCATGTCGCCCAGGTTGGAGTAGGCCACGGCGAGCCCGTCGACGTCGTCGATCTCGCGGGCCATCTCGATCGCCCGGCGCAGGCGAGACACGCCCTCCTCGACCTCGCCGAGCGCGATCTGGGTCATCCCGAGGGTGTTCAGGACATCGATCTCGGCGTGCCGGTCACCGATCGCCACCGCCAGTGCCAGCGCCTCCTCGCCGTCGGTCTCCGCATTGCGGTAGCGGCCGCGGAGGAAGCGGGTGCGCGCGAGCCAGGCGAGCACCGTCGCTCGCTCGTGACTCTCGCCGTCGGGCAGCAGGTCCAGCGCGCGCTGCGCCGTCTCGACACCTTCCACGCCACGGTTGAGCTGCCACTGCGTGTCGGCGAGGCGGGCGAGCACGGAGGCGTAGCGTCGCGGATCGCGCTCGGGATCAAGCTCCTCGAGCGCGCTTTCGAACAACACCTCCGTGCGCCCACGATCGTCGGCGATGCAGTGCGCGCCCGCCGCAAACACCAGGAGATCGACGTGGTCGAGGTCGAAGCTCTTCTCCTCATCGGGCACGCGCGGCCACAGCTCGAGCGCGCGTTCGGCGAGGTCGGCGGCCTCTCCGTAGGCAAGGACCTTCCGCGCGGACAGCGCCGCTCGAACCGTCGCCCGCAACGCCGCCGGCTGGTCGCCGGCCGACGCGTAATGGCTCGCCACCATCGTCGCCCGCTCGACCTCGCGCTCGTCGCTCGCCGGCGCGTCCTGTTCGAGCAGCCGCGCCAGCGCGAGGTGGAGGTCGACGCGCTCGCCGGGGAGCAGGTCGTCGTACACGGCTTCGCGCAGCAGCGCGTGGCGGAACGCGAACGCACCACCGGACACCGTCACCAGCACCTGTTCGGCGACCGCCTCGCGCAGCGCCTCGTGGAGGGCGCCGTGGTCGATCCCGGTCACCTCGGCGAGCATCGTCTCGTCGAGCCGGCGTCCGACCGCGATCGCCCGCGCCGCGCGCTTGGCGTCCGCCGGTAGCCGCTCGATCCGCAGCAGAAACGCGTCGCGCAGGCTCTGCGGCGCGGCGCCACGCCCGTCGAGCCCGGCCGCCAGAAGCTCCTCGGTGTAAAGGGGGTTGCCCTCGCTGCGAGCGAACAGCCGGTCGACGAGGTCCTCGCTCGGCTTGTCGCCGAGGATGTCGGCGAGCGCCTCGGTCAGTTCCATGCGGTCAAACGGCGCCAGCTCGATCCGCCGCGCCCGCTCGAGCCGCTCGAGCTCGCTCAGCAGCGGCCGCAACGCGTGGCGGCGATACAGCTCGTCGGTGCGGTAGGTCAGCAGCAGCATCACCCGCTCCTGCCGAAGGCTGCGGGCCAGGAAGGAGACGAACGTGCGCGTCGAGCGATCGGCCCAGTGCATGTCCTCGAGGATGAGCACGAGCGGGCACGACTCGCTCAGAAGGTCGAGCAGCTCGAGCAGAGCCTCGAACAGCCTCAGCTGGGCCGACGGGTCGTCCCGCTCGGCCACGCGACCCCCGTCATCCAGACCCGGCAGGAGGCCGGCGAGCTGGGCGCGTGCGCCCGCGCTCAGCTCCTGGAGGGCCTGATGGCGCTCGCGCACCAGAGGACGGAGCGCTCCGAGCAGCGGGGCATATGGCAACTCGCCATCGCCCTGCTCGACGGCATCTCCGCGCAGCACGAGCGTGGTGTCGTCCATCCGCCGCTCCAGCTCGCCGACGACGCGGGTCTTGCCGACGCCGGACTCGCCGCCGAGCAGCACGAGGACCGGCCGGCTAGCGGCCGCCTCCCGCGACGCCAGTTCGAGCTCCGCGAGCTCGCCTACGCGACCAACGATATGCGTGCTTGTGAGCCTCGCTCGCATGTCCGAAGTATCGCGAGAAGAGGAGTCGTGATCGACGACGCCGGCGCGTATGACTCGCTCGCTGCTCGATCTCACCGCTGCGGCGGAACTCCTGCGCCCGCGCCTCCGCGATTGCGCTGTTGATGCTTGCGTGCATTCTGTGCTCCTATCGCTGAAATCCATGTGCAATCAGAATGGACTGAGAGGCGCGATCGCACATCGGGAGAATGGAGCCGATGTGGCGGGGGGATGCCTTAGTTGGGTGAGGTCGACCCCTTACGTGGCGGGTGGGCTGTGGCGGGGGGCTGTGGCGGGTCGGCTCGATGGCTATCGACTCAGAGCCTGCGTGCGCTTCGCGCCCGCGGCGTGGGATGGCGGGCGGCTCGGTGTTTGGCATCGAGGGGGAGGGATCGGGCGCGATCGCGCGTCAGTTGGGGATACGGGCCCCAACTTTGGCGTCTCCGTCCCACCCCCTGGGGGTGGATTCATCCGGTCATCGCAACACGATGGTGTTTTCGTGGTTTGGTGATCGGAGGGTGGGATGGCGAAGGGCAGGCGGTATCGGTGGTTGACGCCGGAGAATCGGCGGTTGGTTGAGGAGCGGTTGGCGGTTGGGGTGCTGCCGCGGGTGATCGCGGTCGAGTTGGGGTGCTCGGCTAATACGGTGTTGCGGGCGCAGGCGGATGCGGTGTTGCGCCGTCAGCGGCGTCGGAGGGATTCGGGGTTTCGGCTCTCGATCGAGGAGCGGATCGAGATCGGGATGAGGGTCGCGGCTGGCGAGTCGAACGCTGTGATCGCGCGGGGGTTGGGTCGGCATCGATCGACGATCGGGCGGGAGCTGGGGCGGTGTGGGAAGCGGCGTGGTCACTATGCGCCGTTCGCGGCTGAGCGGCGGGCGCGGCGGTTGGGGTGCCGGCCGAAGGCGACGAAGCTGTCGGCGAGTCCTCGGTTGTTGGCGGAGGTTGAGACTGGGCTTTTGAGGCAGTGGTCGCCGGCGCAGATCTCCGCGCAACTGAGGGTCGATTACCCGGATGATCTGGAGATGCGGATCAGCCCTGAGACGATCTACCTGTCGTTGTTCGTGCAGTCGCGTGGGGAGCTGCGCCGACAGCTCACGGCCGAGTTGCGGACTGCTCGAAAGGCCCGCAGGCCACAGGGTCGGGTTGAGAATCGCGGTCGGATCGCGGAGATGATCAATATCTCTGAGCGGCCGGCGGAGATCGAGGATCGTGCGGTTCCCGGGCACTGGGAAGGGGATCTGATCCTGGGTGCGGGGCAGCGCTCTGCGGTCGTGACGCTGGTTGAGCGCCAAACCCGGTTCGTGATGCTCGCGCGTGTCGGGAGGGACCGCAGTACCGAGAACGTGATCGAAGCTCTGAAGGACCGGATCCAGGCGCTCCCGGCTGGTCTTGTGCGGTCGCTGACCTGGGATCAGGGCCGGGAACTCGCCGCGCATAAACGGTTCACGGTTGACAGCGGCGTGAGCGTGTACTTCTGCGATCCGCACTCGCCGTGGCAGCGAGGCAGCAACGAGAACACCAACGGCCTGCTGCGTCAGTACCTCCCGAAAGGCACCGACCTCAGCGTGCATGACCAGGCCGAACTGGACCGGATCAGCGACTTGCTCAACGGCCGCCCGCGCCAGACGCTCGGGTGGGCCAAACCGGCCCAGAAGATGGCCGAGCTCCTCGCCGCACCCCCCACCGGAGGTGCTTAAAGCGACCATCGCCGCTACGCGTCGCCCTTCGGGCTCGGCTCCGCAACGACGGTCGCTACCTGATGTCAGCGTCCTTGGCAAACTGACCGTGTTGCGCTGACTGCCTGAGCCCGCCGGGACAAGAACGCCAAAGTTCGCCCCCGCCTCTAGTTCGTGAAATCGGGCCGCGCGTCGCCGGCGCTGAGCGGGCTGGTCTCCGAGCGCTTGCCCGCCGCCACCTCTTCCGCGGTCACGTACTGCGGGTGGTGACAGGCCGCCAGGTGTCCGCCCGCATACTCGGTGAGTTGCGGCTCGACCTGGCGGCAGATGTCGGTGGCGCGCGTGCACCGCGTGTGGAAACGGCAGCCGGACGGCGGGCGGATCGGGTTTGGGGGCTCGCCACCGATCACGTGCCGGGTCCGGGCGCGGTTCTCGACCGGATCCGGAATCGGGATCGCACTCAGCAGCGCGGACGTGTACGGATGGATCGGCTTGGTGTAGAGCTCCTCCGCCGGCGAGACCTCCATCAGCTTGCCGAGGTACATGACCACGATCCGGTCCGAGACGTGGCGCACGACGCTGAGATCGTGGGCGACGAACACATAGGACAGTCGGAACTCGTCCTGGAGCTCGTCGAGCAGGTTGATCACCTGCGCCTGGATCGACACGTCGAGCGCGGAGACGGGCTCGTCGAGCAGCAGCAGCTGCGGATTCATGGCCAGCGCCCTCGCAATCCCGATCCGCTGGCGCTGGCCGCCGGAGAACTCGTGCGGAAAGCGCCCCAGATGCTCGGGATGCAGCCCGACCCGCTCGAGCAGCTGACGGCTCTCCGACTCGATCCCGTCCCTCTGCACGCCCCGGATCCGCAGCGGTGTTGCCAGGATCTGGGCGACCCGCTTGCGTGGATTCAACGATGCCTGCGGGTCCTGGAAGACCATCTGCATCTCGCGCCGGATCGGTTCCAGCTCCTTCCTGCCCGCTTTCGTGATGTCGTTGCCGCGGAAGCGGATGCCTCCGCCGGTCGAGTCGATCAGCCTCACCAGCGTCCGGATCAGCGTGGTCTTGCCGCAGCCCGACTCGCCGACGATCCCGAGTGTCTCTCCTTTGCGAAGCTCGAAAGTGACGTCGTCGACGGCGTGCACCTGCCCGATCTTGCGGTCGATGATCAGTCCCGACTTGATCGGGAACAGCACCTGCAGGTGGTCGACCTCGAGCAGCTCCGAGCCGTTGCTCCGCTCCTCGGTCTCCGCGCCCGGAAACCCCTCGCCCGACTCCTCGACGCTCACGAGATCACCGTCTCGCCGGCCGCCAGCCCGATCTGATCGCCGACCTTGCGCAGGCGCCGCTTCTGCTCGACCTCGAGCCAGCAGCGATCGAGGTGCTCGGGCGCCTCTGCGAGCCGGGCGGCGAGCTCGGGGACCTCGACGCAGCGAGCGAACTCATGCGGGCAGCGCGGCCGGAAATGGCAGCCCGTCGGGGGCTTCAACAGCGACGGCGGCATCCCCCCGATCGCCGGCAGACGTTGCCCGCGGTCGCGGTCGACCCGCGTGATCGAACCCAGCAGGCCCCACGTGTAGGGATGTTGCGGGTCGTAGAAGATCTCGTCGAGGGTGCCCTGCTCGACGACGCGGCCCGCGTACATCACGACCACTCGGTCGGCGATGTCAGCGACCACGCCGAGGTCGTGGGTGACGAGGATGATTCCCGCCCCCGTCTCGGATCGAAGTTGCCGGAGCTCGTCGAGGATCTGCGCCTGGATCGTGACGTCGAGCGCAGTCGTCGGCTCGTCGGCGATCAGCAGCTTCGGCGAGCACGACAGCGCCATCGCGATCATCACGCGCTGGCGCATGCCGCCCGAGAACTCGTGCGGGTAGGACCGCAACCGATCGGCCGCGCGCGGGACCCCGACGCGCTCCATCAGCTCGACAGCGCGGTCCATCGCCTGGGCTTTGGACACGTGGTGGTCGTGGACGCGGATCTGCTCGACGATTTGTTTGCCGATCCGGTAGACGGGGTTGAGCGAGCTCATCGGGTCCTGGAAGACCATCGCGATCCCGGCCCCGCGGATCTTTTGAAGATCGTCCTCAGGTGCGGTGACCAGTTCCTGGCCATCGAACCTCGCAGACCCTTCGAACTTCGCGTTGGGGCCGCGGGTCAACCCCATCAGCGTCATTGCGGTGACTGACTTCCCAGACCCGGACTCGCCGACGATCGCGACGACCTCGCCGCTGTCGACGCCGAATGACACCCCATCGACGGCCTGGACCGTGCCGTCCTCGGTCGCGAACGATACGTGCAGGTCGTCGACCTCGAGCAGGGCTCCGTCCCGCGCCCCATCCGTCATGTCAAGCGGATCCGCGGATCGAGGTATGCGTACAGGATGTCGATCAGCGCCGCGAAGAACACCACGAAGAATGCGGTAAGCATCACGATTACGAGGATCGGGATGATGTCGAGCCGGCCGATCGAGTCGCGGGCCAACTGCCCGACCCCGTGGAGGTTGTAGACCGACTCGGTCAGGATCGCGCCGCCGCCGATCACCGCCGCCATGTCGAGTCCCCACAGCGAGATGATCGGGATCATGCTGTTGCGCAGGACATGGCGGCCCAGTACCTGTCGCTCGGAGAGCCCCTTGGCCTTGGCCGTCCGGACGTAGTCCTCGTTGATCGTGTCGAGGATCGTCGAGCGCAGCACGCGGGAGTAGAAGCCGATGAACAGCACCGACAGCGTGAACCACGGCGCGATCAGGTGCGTGAACCACTGGACCGGGCTTTGCGTGAACGGCACGTACCCGCCGAGGGGAATGATGTTCGCCTTGTAGCCGAGGTAATAGATCAGCAACGCCCCCAGCAAGAACGGCGGGAACGAGACCCCCACCATCGACACGACGGTGAGTAATCGGTCCGTGTACTGACCTGCCTTGATCGCGGCTATGGTGCCGAACAGGATCGACACGAGCAGCCAGATGATCCCGGCGCCGAACGCCAGCGACAGCGTCGCCGGGAGCCCGGCCTTGATCTCGTCGAGCACGTTGAAGCCCTGGGTGTACGAGTACGCCTGGCCGGTGAAGATGTTCTTCATCGTCTTCAGGTACTGGACGTAGATCGGCTGGTTGAAGCCGTATTTGTTCTCGATCTGCTGGATCTCGAGCGCGGTCGCCGAGCGGCCCGCGAGACGCAGGGCCGGATTGCCGTTCGGGATCGCCTCGAATAGCAGGAACGTCAGCAGCGAGATCACGAACATCACCAGCAGCATCGAGAAGAACCGGCGGATCGCGAAGCGGGCCATCTACCGCGAGATGCGGACCTTCGCCCGCGGGTCGAGCGCGTCGCGCAAGCCGTCTCCGAAGACGTTTATCGACAGCACCGTAAGGACGAGCATGATGCCGGGCACGAGCACGTTGTGGAACGCCTCTGGAATCGTGCTGATGCCGTCGGAGATCATCGTTCCCCACGACGGATTCGGCGGTTGCACGCCCGCGCCGAGATACGTCAGCGCCGCCTCGAGCAGGATCGCGTTGGCGAGGATCAGCGGGATGAAGACGAGGATCGTCGAAGCCAGGTTCGGGAGGACCTCGGAGAACATGATCCGCATGTGGCCGAGGCCCTGCTGGCGCGCGGCGTCGACGAACTCGCGCTCGCGCAGCGTCAGCATCTGCCCTCGCAGCGGTTTCGCGACGTACGGGATGTAGACGATCCCGATCACTACCGCCGGCACCAACAGATTGGTGCCTTTGAGCGGGCCGATCCCGCCCGTGGCCAGCACCGTCCCGAGCGTGAGGCCGAGCAGCACTGCGGGGAAGGCCCAGATGATGTCCAGCCCGCGATTGACGAAGCCGTCGGTGATGCCGCGGTAGTAGCCGGCGATAACCCCGAGGAATATCGCCAGCACCATCGTGATGATCGTCGCCACGAACCCGATCTCGAGCGAGTTGCGCCCGCCGTAGAGCAGCCTGACCGCAACGTCGCGGCCGTTGTCGTCGGCCCCGAGGAGGTAATGAGAGGTCCAGGTCGGCCCGATCGGGATCCCGAGCAAACTGACGATGTCCTTGCTCTTGCCGCCGACCTTGACGGTCCCGGTGATGTTCTCAGTGGCCGGACCGATGTGCGCGATGTCGTGCGAATACACGGGCGCCAGCAGGCACAGCACGACAATCGCGATGAACAGCGCGCCGAAGCCAAGTGCCGTCTTGTTGCGGCGCAGGCGGCGCCAGGCCAGGCGCGACGGGCTTATCCCCGGAGGGAGCTCCTCACCCTCGGCGAGATATGCGGCGGGGATGTCCCCCGAGAACTCGGTACCGGTTGATGATGTGGTGGCCATCAGATACGGGCCGGGACAGAGTACCTGTCCCGGCCCGCAGGTGTTACAGCGCTTGCCTTACTTGAGCTGGAACGAGCTCCAGTCCCACCCGTAGACGGGCTGGAAGATCGTCGCCGCGTAGTTGATCCGGTTCGACGTGAACTTCGGGAACGTCTGATACCCGAAGACGGCGAGATAGGCCTTCTTCGCCGTGTACTCGTCGAGCGCCTGCCAACGGCCGGCGACCGAATGGAGTTGCGAAGTCGGCACCGGCCCGAGGGCGTTGACCTCGGAATTGATGTGCGGGTCGTTGACCTGGCCGAAGTTCTCGTTGTTCGTCGGCAGGATCGCCTGCCCGCTGAGCAGCAGGTAGAAGTCGATCGGGTTCGGGAAGTCCTGGTTCCAGTCGGCAAAGCCCGTCTGGGGGTTCAGCTTCAGGTTCCCGATCGTCGTGAAGTACGTCGCGTCGGCGATGACCTTCTGTGTCGCCTTGAACCCGATTTGGTTCAGGAACGAGGTGTAGTAGGTCATCCACTGCTGGCGCGGACTGCGGGTCTCGCTCCACACCGTGACCGGCGTGCCGGCCATGCCCGATTGCTGCACGAGCTGCTTGGCCTTGGCGATGTCGCCGCCGGCGGCCGGGTCTCCGTAAGGACACGGCACGCCAGTCGGATGTCCGACGATCGCGGGCGGCAGGAAGTAGCAGCCGTACGCCAGTGTGCCCGACCCGAGCCGGTTCATCGCCGGAAGGCTCAGGCCGGTGACGACCGCCTCACGCGCGAGCTGGCTCGAGAACGGCTTCGCCTTCGAGTTCAGGAAGATGTAGTAGGTCGACCCACCGAGGTCTACCTGCGAGAACCGATCGGCTGCCTGCGACTTGATCTGTGGCACAAGGCTGCCGGGGATCGTGTCGGCCCAGTCGAATATGTCCGCCGTGTTGTTGAGCACGGACAGCGCGTTCGCGTCGACGTTCGATGAGATCTTCACGTTGACGTTCACGTGACCGGCCGGGATGCTCGGAATGTTCATCTTCGCCCACTCTGGGTTCTTGACCAGCGAGAACGACGCGTTGGGGACGATGTTCGTGATCATGTACGGCCCAACGCCCGGAGGCGGATTGTTGGGCTCGTTCTTGAACGGAGTCCCTGTCGGGATCAGCCCGAGCGACGGGAATGCCAACACGTTGTCAAACGCGCCGTACGGTGCGTTCAGGTGGATCACGATCTGGCCGGTCGAGTTGTTCGTCGTGATCCCGGAGATCGTCTTCGCCTTGCCGGTCGAATACGCCGTCGCGCCCTTGATCTGCGCGGTGATGAACTGGCCGGAGCCGCCCCACGGGATCTTGATCGCCCGCTCGACGGTGTACGTGAAATCGCTCGCCTGAACGGGCTTGCCGTTCGAGAACACGAGGCCCTTGCGAAGAGTCGCCGTATAGGTCTTGCCGCCGTCGGTGATCTTCGGCAGCGAGGTGGCCAGGCCAGGAATGACCAGCCCCCCGGCCGTCCCGTTCGCGTGCGCGTACGTGACGAGGCCCGTGTACGAGAGCCAGTCGGGCTCAGCCGCCTGGGTCGTGTAGCCGAACCCGGGGTCCAGCGAGTCCGGCGCCGTGCCCATCAGCAGTGTGACCGTGCCGCCGGATTTCGACGTCGAGGTCCCGCTGGACGAAGTTGTGGTCGTCGATGACGAGCTGGATGAACTCCCGCACGCGGCGATGGCGAGCACGGAGCTGATTGCGAGAACGGCTGTCAGAGCCCGTCTAAAGTTTCTCCTCACTACTCCTCCTCCAAAGAGGTTGTCGGTCGGAGCGAAATCTAGATCACAAACAGGGGCCGGGGGCGGCCCGGAGCCATTCCTAATCAATCCGCAACAAGAGTCCTAACAAGGCAAAATCCCGGGCTGCCGGATGCCGTTAGTCGACCGTTAGGACCGCTTTGCCCTTCACGCGACGATCGAGCAGAGCCTCGATCGCTTCGTTGGCGTCGGTCCAGGACCTGGTCATGTCGATCTGCGGATCGACACGACCGGCAGGCGATCAGGTCGGCGAGGCGGCGTAGGTCGGCGCTGCCGGTGCCGGTGCGATCGAGCTCGCTGAAGATGTAAAGGCCGTAGAGAAACGCCCCTGGGGCGCGCCCGAACAGCTCGCGCGTCGGAAACGTGACGGGCTCGGGGGTGGTGGCGGCAAAGTTGATCACCTTGCCCAGCGGTGCAATCCGGCTGAGCGCGGCGCCGAGTGTCGGCCCGCCGACCGCGTCGAGGATCACGTCAAAGTTCGGACCATCCGACTCGAGCTCGGGCTCCACGTGGTCGGCGCCGAGCTCGGCAAGCCCCTCGGCGCGGCTCGCGATCGCCGTGACATGCGCCCCGGCGAGCTTCGCGAGTTGGATCGCGAATCGCCCGACGCCTCCGCTGGCCCCGGTCACGAGCACCCGCTTGCCCAGCACGAAGCCACCGATTTCGAGCGCTCGCAGCGCGGTCAGACCGGCCACCGGGATCGCAGCGGCCTGTTCGAACGACACGCCGTCGGGAAGCTCGGCCAGCCAATCGGTCCTGACCGCGGCCCGTTCGGCCCATGCGCCCGGATTGACGAGCCCGACGACGCGCGCGCCGGCCGGCGGGCCGCTGCCATCGGCGGCGACATCGCGGACGACGCCCGCCACGTCCCAGCCCGTGATCGAGCCGGGCTCGAGCGTCCCGAGCCGTCGCGTCTCGCCACGGTTGAGACTGAACGCCCTGACCTCGACGACCGCCTGGCCAGAGGCAGGAGTGGGGTCGGGGACGTCGGCCAGCTTCGCGTGGGGCGGATCGGCAGCGCGACGAGAGCACGCACTACCGCAGGCTAACCCGGCGACCGCACCGGACGGCCTCCTCGCGTGTTTACGCACCGGAACGGCAGCCGAACTCTTCAACCGTCCCTCAACATTTCTCTGATATCAAGCCGAGTTTCCGCCAACCAGGAGCCCACGTGTTCACCAACAGACTGATTCGCCTGACCCTCATCAGCGGCTGCGTGCTGGCCTTCACCGCCCCCGCCGCCAGCGCTCTCAAGGTCACGTGGATGCGTGGCTACCAGGCGCCGGACACCCCCGCCAGGTACGACAAGGTCGGCGTGATCAAGGTCGGGCCGACGAAGGCCAAGAACGTGCTCGTGCTGGAGCCTGGAACCTCGGCGGGCAGCGCCTACTTCGTCCCGCTGGCCAAGTGGATCGTGGCCAAGACCAAGGGCTGGCAGGTGTGGTCCGTGGAGCGGCGAGAGAACCTGTTCGAGGACCAGTCGGTGCTGAATCTGGCCAAGAAGGGCAAGGCGTCGCCGACGGCGGTCTTCAACTATTACCTCGGATTCCTCTCGGACAGCTCGATCACCCACCACTTCAACTTTGAGCAGTACCTGGGTCTCCAATACCCCAAGCAGTGGGGCATGCAGGTCGCCGTCGGTGATCTCCACAACGTGATTGAGGCGGCCCGGAAGCTTGGCGGCAAGGTCGTACTCGGCGGCCACTCGCTGGGCGGCTCCGTCGTGACGGCCTATGCGACCTGGAACTTCCATGGCCGCCCGGGCGCTAATCAGCTCGCGGGACTCCTCTACGACGACGGCGGCAGCCTGTCAGCGATCTCTGCTTCCGCCGCGACCACCGCGCTCGACAAGCTCGAGGCGCCCTCGGCGACGCCGTGGCTGGCGTTCGGTGGCATCGGGGCGCCGTTCGCGGGAGTGTTCAACGCCACCGGCTCGCTCGCAGCGCTGCAGGCCCCGAACCAGCCGTCGATCGGGCAGGAATCGAGCGTGATCCCGTCTAACCTGAAGCCGTCCGTCCGCGTCACCAACCTGGCCCAGTACGGGTACGCGCTGAACGTCGGGACCTCGCCGCCGGCGCTCGCCGCCGCTCAGGCTCACCTGGGCGCCGGCGTCGCCGCCGCTGGACCCGTCCACGGGTGGAACGGCGCCGGCGCGCTGACTCCGATCAAGCGGTTCGCGACGATGTTCTCGGGTCTTGGCATCAACGACGTCGACGGGACCGAGTGGTACTTCCCACAGCGGCTCACACTCGACACTGGCGCCGTCGACAACGGGAACGCGAACCCGGCGCAGGCAGTCCTCGACGTCCACTCGACGATGGGCCACCGCCTGCCACGGAGCCTTCTGATCTACGCGTTCGACACCTCGCTCGGTGGGCCCGGGGTGCTGGCCGATGCGCAGGCTCTCGCCGCGCAATCGCGTATCCCGCAGCGCAACCTGACGCTCGTCGACCGTCATACGACCTACGCCCATAACGACCCGGCGGGCGCGTACCCGAACAACGCGTTCTTCGCGCACCTGATCCCTTTCCTGCGGAGGATCGCCGCTCGCGGGAAGTAGGTTCCCTGCCACTATGCCCCGGATCCCGGCGCCTCTGTGCCGGTTCTTGGAGGGGCACGCGCGGCGTGCAAGGATCCAGAGATGAACGACGAGTTCGAGCGGCGGCTCGCCGACAACGAGTCGATTTTCCGCGAGGTCAACGAAGCGATCAGCCGTGGCGGCTGGCCCGGGGACGAGGACACGGCGGTCGGCTTTCGCTGTGAGTGCGCCAGGCTCGGCTGCAACGCGCTCGTGTCCTTGACGCCCAACGAATACGAGCGCGTGCGCGCTCATCCGCGTCGGTTCGTGATGCTCCCCGGCCATGAGCTCGAGGAGGTCGAGACGATCGTCCAGCGGATGGCCGGCTACGTAGTCGTCGAGAAGCTCGACGAAGCCGGCCGCGAAGCGGCGGCGTCCGACCCGCGGACGTAGCGCTCGCCACGGGGTTCGGTCAGGACCAGGTCGAAGCGCATTCGTACTTCCGTGCCTCCGGATGACCGCTTGAGAATCGTGAAGTCGTCGCTCTCCTGCGAGATCAGCATCAGACCGAGCCCCAGCCCGGGACGATCCGATCGCGCTTGCATCCCGCATCCGTCATCACCGATCAGGATCCAGAACTCGTCGAGGACCGCGGCCGCGGTTACGTAGAGCTTCCCTGGGTGCCCCCCATAGGCGTGGATGACGACATTCGTCGCTGCCTCAGACGCGGCGAGACGCATGGCCTGGACCTGCTCCGGGGTCGCGCCGGCGGCGGCGGCGAGCTCGCCGACGGCCCGGCGCACCTCCGGCACGGAGTCCGGGACAGCCGCGTATGTCTTGTTGAGGTTGTTCCCCACGACGCTCATCTGGCGAATGAGATACCCATTTCACGAAACCTTTAGCCCCGACTCGTCGAATTGGCGCTAGCCCGGTCGAGCGGATCTCCATCGCTTGCCTCCGGACCGCGACGATCGGTGGCGGGCCCGGCGCCGTTTCGGGCGTGCGGGCCGCGCGCTTGGGCTCCACTGCTCGCTCGTGGCCGCCGGCTCGTTGCTCCCATGCGTGACCTCGCCCTTCCCCGGCTCCGGCGCGGCGTCGACGCGAACTTCGCCGACAACGCGCAAGACAACTGCTCTCATCCCGGCCTCCAGCTCGTTTCTGCGGGGTCCAGCCGTCCCCTTACCCGCTTCCGGGAGGCAGAAACATGAGCATTCTGCCGGAACGTTCCGAAGCTCAGACGAGGACGAGCTTTCGGATCGTCGCAGTCGCCGTGCCCGCGCCGTTGGCGTTGGTGGCACTCAGCGTGAAGCTGGCCGAATCGTGCCGGCCACGCTTGAGCGCAGCAGCCGGTAGCTGCACCGTGAGCTTTAGCGCCGTGCCCGACGGGGCCTGCCCCATCACTGTGCGGATCCGGAACGTCTTCGGCTTCTTGCCCTTCTTGCCAGTGGTCGACTTCAGGGTGCCGGTCAGCTTCACCTGGGCCGCTTGATCACACGTCACAGTGAACTGAAGCGTCCGCGGCTTCAGGTGGCGATGCGCCTTGCTCGCCTTGACGGCCACCCGGTCGCTGACAGCGTGAACAGCGCACGAAGGGGGCTTCGGAACCCCTGTGGGAGGCGGCACGATTTTGAACGTCGCCGTCACGTTCCGGTTGGCGCTCATCGCGATTACGCAACCGCCCGTCCCCGAGCAGCCGCCCCCGGTCCAACCAGCGAACGTGGAGCCCGACGAAGGACTCGCGCTGAGCGTCACCTTCGTTCCAGGCGCGTACTGACTCGAACATGTCCCCGGACACGAGATCCCGGTAGGACTGCTGCTCACGCTGCCGGAGCCGGACCCGCCGACCCCGACCGTGAGCGAAGGCTCCGTGGCGAACGTCGCCGTCACGCTGCGATCGGCGCTCATCGTCACGATGCACTTCGCCGTCCCTGAGCAGCCGGCGCCACTCCACCCCGAGAACGTGGACCCCGCGCCAGGACTCGCACTCAGCGTGACCATCGTCCCCGACTGATAACTGCCGGAACACGTCCCCGGACACAAGATCCCCGCCGGACTGCTCGTCACCTTGCCAGTGCCGGACCCCACGGCCGCGACCGTCAACGAATGGTCTGGCGACGAACGTCGCCGTGATGGCCTGATCTGCGTTCATCGTCACCGTGCACGTCCCCGTCCCCGAGCAGCCGCCGCCGGTCCAACCCGTAAACGTCCACCCCGGTTCGGGACTCGCGCCCAGGGTCACCTTCGTCCCGGACGGGAAGCTGCCCGAGCAAGTCTTCTCACACGCGAGCCCTCCCGGACTCCCCGTGACGAGGCCATCGCCGGCGAGCGTCAGCTGGAGCACGTGCCCGCCGGCGGACTGGAGGTGTCCGGAGTTATCGCCGGCAGCGCAGAGCTCTGCCGAGGCGCACGAGACACTGAGGATGTCGTTCTTGGCGTCGACTCCCGTCGTCACAGATCCAAGTCGGAGTCGAGTCGGTCGGGTTGGTCGAGGTGATCGAGTTGCCCCCACCGTCGACCGCGACGCACAGCGAGGAGGACGGGCACGAGAGGTCGTTCAGCGAGGTGTGGTCGACGCTAGTCCCGGCTCCACGTTGCCGTCGCCCCATCCGCAGGGTCGCGCGTGCTCACGACCTCACCCTCCGTGTCGACGGCGATACATATCTCGGTGGAAGAGGCGATACACGACACTCCGCTTAGCGCCCCGCCGGCGTCGGCGGGGAGAGTGGTCCACGTCGCGCTCGCGCCCTGATCGGGATTGGTCGACGTGACGACGGTTCCCGCGTTGTCCACCGCCACGCACAGCTCCGGCGAGGCGATGCACGAGATACCCGTCAGCGTTGCGGTTCCGTCCACGCCGAGCACGTTCCACGTGGCGCTCGCACCAGCGTCGGGGTTAGTCGACTCGAGGACGTTCCCGGAGTCGTCGACGGCGACGCATAGCGACGTGGATGCGCAAGATATGGCGTCGATGGTCAGTGCTGTCGACGGCCTCGAGCGCCCACGCCGCCGTCGCACCGTCTCCCGGGTCGGTTGACGTGGCAACGTCCCCGCAATTATTCGACCGCGACACATAGGCCCGTGGAGGGGCACGCGACCGCATTGAAGTCCTGGCCCGGCCCGTCGGCGTCGGATTCCTCCGCCCAAGTCGCGTTGGCCCCGTCGGCGGCGTCCGAGGTGGTAAACGTGTTGCCTTCACTGTCGACGGCGACGCACAGCGACGCTGAGGCGCACGAGATCCCCCCGATCCGATTCTCGCCTACGACGATCGGGGACTTGGTCCAGGCCGCCGTCGCGCCGTCGGCCGGATCGATCGAGGTGATCGTCCTACCGAACGTGTCGCCGACGACGCACATCGACCCGACGCACGACAGGCTGACCGGCAGGTTGAAACCAAACAGGCCGGCACTCTCGATCGTCTCCGAGGACCAGATCGCGCTGGCACCATCGGCCGGATCCGCGGTGGCGAGCGCCTGCCGCTTCTGGTCGACGGCGACGCACAGCGACGCGGACGTGCAGGAGATCGCGACAATCCCGGTCGAGCCGTCGACGTCGTCGGGGGTCCAGGTTGCACTCGCGGCCGGAACCGGATCGATGCTCGTCAGGGTGGACCCCTGGTGGTCGACGGCGACGCACAACGACGCCGACGGGCAGTCCACGGCGTCGAGGCGTTTCCCGCTGTCGATGTCCTCCACGGTCCAGGTCGCGCCGGCACCGGCGCTCGGGTCGCTGGAGGTGATCGCATTACCGTCGTCGTCGACCGCAACGCAGAACGATGTCGATTCGCACGCCACGCCCCTGATGTAGTCGCTGCTGGCGACGGCCTGCTTCACCGCCCAGTGCGCCGCGGCCCCATCGGCCGGGTCGGTCGTCGTCAGGATCTCGCCGTCCTGGTCGACGGCCACGCACAGCGACGTCGAGGGGCAGGAGACTTGACCGTCCATCACGTTGCTGCCGTCGACCCCGGGATCCAGGCTCCAGACCGCAGTCGGCCCGTCCGCCGGATCGGTCGAGGTCAACGTGTCGCCACCGTCGTCGACGCCGACGCAAAGCGACGTCGACGGGCACGACATGCCAAGGATGCTCTCGCTCGGCTCCGGGCCCTGGACGGTCCACGTCGCCCCCGTCGTTGCTCCGAGGGCGGGGTCGGTGCTCGTCAGGATCTTCCCGCCGTCGCTACCCGCGACGCACAGCGTGCTCGACGGGCACGACATGGACTCGACCTCATTAGTGGAGCTGAACGGCGCCTGATGCTCGACCAGGACTGGGGGCGACCACGCTAGCGGCGATGACGCAACCGCGGCCGAGGGAGCGAGACCGAGCGCGCCAAGAGCGCACACTAGCCCTACCGCTCGGCCGCTCCACCTTACGCCTCCGTGCGCCAATCGGATCACTACCGACGCTTGCTCTTTCGTGCTTCTTGTTATGGTGCTTCTTATGGTGCTTGTTGTGCCCTTGCCGTGGTCACCGCGCGGGTGTCGAGAACTTCATGTTCGACGTCACGGTCTTACCGGACTGTGAGCCGAGCACCGACGACCCGATCTGCTTCGAGTTGCAGATGTTTTGGCCGCCGGTGACCACGAGGATCCCGTGGGAGCCGCCGGTGATCGTGAGCTGGAAGTTCGACACCGCTGCGTCGGGAATCGCCGGGAACGTCGTCACCAGCTGACCGGCACTGTTCACCGCTGTCTGAGCCTGCAGGTTGAGGGCGATGTCGCCCCTCAGCGGGATCAGCAACGAGGGCAGCGTCTTGATCTGCTGGCCCTGAGCGTTCGTCCGGATGCCCTGCACGATGTAGACGTTGCCGCTCAGTGGATCGGGCAGCAGCGGCGAGACCGCGCTCGAGGTTCCGACGATCGTGTTCGACGGACAGGCAATCGCCGCGGCGTCCGCCACCGAGCACACCACCTGGGTGTTCCTCGGGTCGAGCGCGAGGCTCAGCGGAAGCGTGACCTTCGCTGTCTTCAGGTTCGCCTGACCGCTGTTTGGCGCGGTCAGCGTCGCGGTCAGCGTGGGGTGCCTGCCGGTCTTCGTCTGGCCCTTGCCGGTGAGCTTGATCCCAAGCTTCGGGTTGAACGGCAGCGCCAGGCACGACCCGACCTGGAACGGCGACGACACCGACGAGGTCGAGCCGCCGACCGATGCGATCGTAGCCGAGATCTGGAACGGCTGGCACGAGGTCGGGTTGATTATGAAGTCCGGCCTGTTGAGGTCCAGGTTGATCGTCTTGATCCGCAACGGCACGCCTTGGAGAATCGTCGGGAACGGATCCGAGACCGCGGTGACGTGGGCATCCGTGGGGTTGATGTCCAGCGCCTGGCGGACCACCACAGTGCCGAGGTTGTACGGCCCCGCGATGGCCGGCACGACCGTGGCTAGCCCGTAGGCCCCGCCCTTATACGGGCCGGTGAGGTAAACCTGGCCGCTCAGGAAGAGCGGGTGCGAGCCCGCACCCGAGCCTACCGTGGCAGTGCCGACCTGCGAGGACGCCGGGCATGCGCCTCGCCGCGGCCGCATTCGAGCACTGCGTCACGCCGGCGATCTTCGCGAACAGTCCGGGCGGCAGCGTCGCGCTGATGCCCGACAGCTCCTTGTCGGAGTCCGAGCGGGAGAACGTGAGCGTGAACGGTGAGTACGCGCCCGCGGTCGGGTTCGTCGTGCCCGCCGTGAACGACGGCGAGAACGGATTCGAGCATCCGGTGATGTTGAACGACGAGGACGGCCTCGCCGCCGCCGCTCCGTACGGGGTGATCATCGGAATTGGTCGTGAACGTACCGCAGCTCTCGGGATTGGCGAGTGCGGCCAGCGGTCCCGCGAAGAAGTGCACGTTCAGCGCGCTGAACGGCAACTGCGGATTATTGCTGAACACGGCGGTCAGCTGGCCCGTTGCTGGCGTTGGGGTTCACCTGTCCTGTGAGATTGATTGTCGCGTTGTCCGCGCTTGCGGTCATGAACACTCGATACATGTGTCCCGGGATCGGCGCTCCGATCCAGACCGAGCCGGTCAGCGGGTCCGGCAGTAGCGGCGTCGCGATCGAGACGGTCCCGACCTTGGACGCGTTCGGACAGGCCGCTGCCGCGAACTGAGCGTCTGAGCAGCCCGCCAGTCCGTTGGCGACGGCCGGTGAAAGCGCGACGCCGGAGGGCAGTGTGATCGAGACGTTCTGCACGTCAGGCGTGGCAAGGCCGTACGGATCGGAGTTCTGTGGGACGCCCACGTTGACGTCGTACCCGGCGGGCGTGTCCGCCTGGGAGGTGTCTGGCGAGGCGCTGACCGTCGGCTTGAAGCTGAGCTTACAGCACGCCCGTGGGGGTCGGCTTGTTGGGTGGTCCCGGCGCCGGGGCCTCCCTGCCACGAGTCGACCGAGAGCGTCGTCTTCAGCGCACCGCCCGAATGGGCAGTTCGTCGGGTTGGTCATGAAGGGCGTAATCGAAGCGCCGTAAGGTATCCCGCACTGCTGCGAGATCTGATTGCAACGCTGCGCGTTGTGGCTCGGATCGCCCGGGACGCCCCAGAGCGTCAACTGGGTCCCGGCCAGGTCGAGCAGCGACGAGATGTCACTGATCGTCGCCGTGAGCTGATACTGTGCCGTTGTTATTCAGCGAGGTCGATCTGGATGGGGATCGTGGCGACCAGCAGCGAGGCGGCGAGCGTCGCCACGTGGCCCGGATCCGGCTGCAGGTTGAAGACCGGGACCCCGGCGCGACGCCGTGGTTGCCGGGTGAACGATCGGCACGGGGTTGGCCGTCGTGGGGGTATGGATGTTCTTCAGCGGCTTGCTGCAGATCGAGGTGCGTCTCGCTGCCGGGGAAGAACGCGATCGTGTCGGTCTCGGTACCAGGCGCCCCTGCCGTTCCGATCGTGATGTTGTTTCCGCCATCGAAACCCTCGAACCCGTGGGTGTTGGCGACGCTGATCGTGTCGTCGTAGACGAGGTCACCGGAGGCATGCGTGTAGTACATCCCCGACAGCGGGCAGAAGTCGACGTTCGTGGGCAGCGATAGATTCGGTCCACACGTGGACGGCACTGGCCCTCCGGTCAGCGCCACGATCGTGTCGGTGGAGGAGTCGATGCTGATCACCGTCGCGTGCTCGGCCTGGCCACTAGGCCCTGTGTCGCAGGTCGTGCTCTTTCCGCAGACGGTGAGGTAGTCGCCTGTGTTGATCCCCGCCACGCTGGCGAGGTCGAGCGTGACGTACTGGCAGAGTTCGTTACAGGGGCCCGCGGCAGCCGTGAGGGTGGTGGGGGCAATGTTTGCCGCCGTCATCGTGGTCCCGACCCCAGGAGACGTTACGAACGACGCATTGAGGATTCCAACCTGCGAGTCGGCCGGGCAGTTGAAGGCCTGGAAATCTAGGTCCGTGCACTTCGGAATCGCCTGTGGGTTACCGACTACGCCCGGAGGCAGGGTGACCTTGACGTCCTTTGTCTGTTGGACCGTGTTGCCGAGCGAGTCTGTGTTCATCGTGAAAGACGTCGACAGGTTGGCGTGCGCGCCGGCTTGCGTCGACGAGGAGCTGGTGCTGAACGACTGGATGCCGAACGACGCAGCGTGCGCGCTCGGGGCCGCGATCATGAATCCGGCGAGCAACAGGCCGAGGCCGAAGAGCCGGGTCTTTGTGGTCAGGGAATGCATGGTTGTCGTAGCTCTGTTGAGGCTCATCTCGTCCTCACGCTCCCTTGACTCGACGTGCGCGGATGGACGCTGGTCGTGCTCTCGTGGTGTGCTTCTTCTTGGGCTTCTTATTGAGTGTCAGCGTCGCCACATCGGTCTGCGTGCTCTGTGAATAGCTCGACGGAGATCGTCAGCGCCAGCTTGTGCTTGTTGTTCAGGGTGCGGCGAGCCGCCCGGGCCAGGCGCAACGTGATCTTGCCCGTCCCCCCGGCCGCACCGGAGAAGGACTTATGGCCTGAGGCGACCTGCGTCTGGAGCCCGTGGATCTTCCCGAACACAGTCGCGATGATCTTTCCGGGCGCGGTCGCGGTAACCGTCAGCGTCACCTTCCCGGTCTTGACCAGCTTGTTGCGCTGTCGGTTCGAGATTCCGCTTACCGTGAACGTTGGCTGCGCGACGTTAGGTGCGATCAGGGTCGCGCTGCCGGGGATCGGGAAGAACTCCGTCGGGCTGACGCCCGTCCGGCAGCTGTCAGGGTCACCGCATACTGGGCCGGGCCCAGGGGGAGCGGGGAAGCCACCGTCGACGCGCGCGTCGTAGATGTCGTCGTAGGCGTCGGTGTCCTGGGGCACCAGCTGGGCCAACGACTGGAAGAACACGTCATTGCCGCTGGGGGTCGTGCCACCGAGTATCGCGCCGGTCGAAGTGGTCCCGTCGGAGATCAGCGAACGCTTGCCGTTCTCCCACTCATACACGTCCCGGCTCAGGGTCAGCGACCCGAATCCGCCGGGGAACGCCCCCGTGTTGGTGTCCTGCGGAACGAGCGGGTCTGGTGTGTTGAAGAAGATCTGCGACCCGGTGCTGTTCATCGCCACCGCCTGGCCCGCAGGTGCGTACGTACCGCCGGCACTTTCGCCGAACGACGCGCTGCCGATCGACGTGCCGCCCTCCGGATCACACGAGATGCACGTCAGCGAACCGTCGGTCGTGGAATAGCGGTAGATCTCGAATGAAGCGAGCTGGGTGACCGTGTCCCCGGCGGTAAGACTGCCGTTCACGGCACTGCGGAGGTCGAGGGTGGTGCCGTTCGGGATGCTCGCGATCGCGAGCTCCTGCGAGATGGTGCCGTCCTGGACGTAGACGAAGTGGTACTGCTCGAGGCCCTTCGTGCTCGCGACCGTGATCGAGGTGTCCCCGGAGTTGGCGGTGGTCGTCAGGGTGGTCGCCGGCCCGGCGGGGTTCTGAGGCTTGCCGTCAGGGTACGTGGTGAGTTGGGCGTTGGAGTCGAACGCGAGCACCGTGCCGTCGGCGGTCGGGATCGCCGGCCGGTCCAGGTCGGGCTCGCTGGTCAGCACGGATCCGGAGCCGTTCGTGACGCAGTTGGGAATGCAACTCTGGACGTCCCACTGCGACAGCGTGGCGATGAAGGTCGTCGCGCTGGCGGCGGGCGCCGTCGTGTTGTACACGTACAGGTTCGGCTGCCCGCTGATCGCCGACACGCCCGCGGCGTTCTTGTTGGCTGCGAGCATGCCTTCGGCGACGAAGTAGACGTGCGAGCCGTCGTTGGAGATTGCGGTCACGCCGAGCACGTCGCCGTCCGCCGATCCCGGTGTCTTCCCTCTGAGATCGGGACGCACGGATCGCCGGCGCTTCCGAGGTCGCGTTGGTCGTGTTGAACTCGTATAGCTCGTTGTCAGTGTTGGTGTTACCGCCGAGCCCCTCGCTGCTGGTGAAGAACACGAGCGAGCCGTCTTGCGAGGCACCTTCGTACTGCGCCCCGCTCGCTGTGTTGCTCGGCTGTCGATCGGCGTCGTTGTGTTCGTCGCCATGATCGCGCATATAAAGGTGCGCGGACGCCAACGCCCTCAGCGCCGCCGCTGCCGCCGGCGAAAGTCGGAGGGCTCTCGAAGAACACCTTCGTGCCGTCGCTGGAGATCGCGTTCGTCGTGGTGCCGAACAGGTTCGCCGGGAGGAAGCCTGAGTCGAGCCAGTTCCCGTTGCCGGAATTGCGCCGTCGGGGCTGATCAGCGCCTCGACCGCATCGCCAGAGAGGTGGGCGTTGACGAGCGGGGTGTTCAGGGTGATGTCGTTCGGGTCGGGTACGCCCGCGACCGTGTCCGTCTCCTGGTCCAGGCGCCTGGCTGCCGATCGTGATCGGCTGGTCCATAGCGAACGCTGTGGCTGCTATTGACCGCGATCGTGGTGTCGCCGACGCTCGCGCGGCGCCGAAAGCGTGGTCGTTGGTCACGTCGACGAGCGTCGTCTTACCGGGGGCCGCGACGTACGCACGTAGAGGTACTCGGGCGGCGTGTTGAGGTCAGCTAGACCGGTGGCGTCGGGTGTCAACTGCCTCCGCCGTGTTGAAGAGGACGGTTTTTGCGTCGGGCGTGGCAGCGGCGAGCGTCGCGTTATACGCCCCGTACCGGGCGCGGGATTCTCACCGGGGCGCCGGGGCCCTGGGAGAGCCACGTCGTGTCGCGCCGCTCTGGCCCTGGAGGTAAAGGTCGTTGTAGGTCGTGGAGCCCGGACCGCCGGCCCGGGTGGCGCTGCCTGGGTTACGACGCCGACGTCCTATAGATCGTCTGGGACAGATCGGGGCTCCATCCACATCGGAGCCTGCTCCTGGAGCAACCCCTCCAGCGGAACGGTCGGATTCGGCGTCTGGGCGTGGTCTGCCAGCCGTTGGCCGTGCGCGCGGCCTGGAAGAGCTCGACCGAGGCCGTGCTGGCACCGCAGCACCCGCCGATGCCTTCCCAATTCGATCAGGCTGCCCGTTGTCGAGGCCGCGGCGAAGCCGGGGTCGACGCCGTTCTTTCGACAGGAGCGAGACCTGTTCATAGGCACGGCCATCGGGCAGCGTGACCGCCCGGGCCCGCCCGGCCATCGCGCCCAGAGCACACAGCGCAGCGAGCGCAAGTACCGACGCGCGCAACAACAGCGAGGCACGCGAACCAGCGACCGAAGATGAATAACGCACCGACACGGCTGCGCCCTCAAGGCGTCGACGCCGGTAATCCGTCCACACGGCCATCATTCGGATCCGCTCCCTCCGTCAGCCCCGCAGGCATCGCCGGCTACTGCCGCGATACACACAGGCATTTCTCAAGGCCCGAAGGAGCCACCATACACAGCTGCGTTCTCAAAAGTCAAGACTTCGGGCTGATGAGCCTCGAAGCATTGGCAAATCGGTCCCCGAATCTCGCACCGTTGCTCGTTCAATGGCTCCCGGCGCGGGGATTGGTGTACGCGACGGTGGCGGTGGCGTCGGTCTGCTGCGCGCGCGGGGGCCTCGGAAACCTGGCGACAGGTCCTGGGAGCGGCGGCCGGAGCGGCGGCCGGCTCTAGCCGCCTATCGGCGCCCGCGGATTCGCGCCCCAGAAGATCTGTGTCCCCAGCATCCCGATGATGTGGACCGAGACGATGTTGACGACCATCGACTTGGCGGTCGCCGTCCCGACCCCCACGGGACCACCCTTCGCCGTGAATCCGTAGTAACAGCCGACCAGCACGATCACGGTCGCCATCGACATTGCCTTGATGATGCTGAACAGGAGATCTGGCGGATTCTGGAATTCCCAGAAGACCTGGAGGTAACCCCCCGGTGAGACGCCTCCGACTTGTTGGACGACCGCGAGGTAGCTGGCCACGAACCCCCAGCCCACGCCGCCCAGATAAACGAACGGCAGGACGAGCCAGGACGCCAGCAGCCGCGTGGAGCACAGGAACGTGACGCCGCTGATCCCCATCACCTCGAGGGCATCGATCTCCTCCGAGATCCGCATCGACCCAATTTCGGCCACGATCCCGGTGCCCACCTTCGCCGCCATCATGTAGCCGAACACGAGCGGCACGAGCTCGCGCAGGTCGCACCACGCCGAGAACACTCCCGAGTACTGCGGGGCTCCCTGAGCCCTCAGGAGATATGCGCCCTCGATCCCGCACTGGAGTCCGATGATGAAGATCAGGCCCCAGATCACGAGAGTCGAGGAGACGATCAGGATCCCGGCCTGACGGAGGGCCTCGCCGAGGAACCGGATAACGCGCAGGTTGAAGACATCGCGGATGACGGCCCCGATGAACTTGAGCATCTGACCCGAGCTGATGAGCCAGCCCTGGGGGATCTCGAGCCATGCGTTCATGCGCGATCGCCTCTTGTCCTCACCAAATCACTTCGCGATGGTCGTGATCGCGGGATGGGTCGCAAGCAGCACCTGGGTGAAGGTGTAGTTGAAGGCGAAGATTCCCAGGAAGGCGATCACGACCGCCTGGTTGACCGCCCGTCCAACGCCGGCGGCACCGCCGGATGCGTTCATCCCCTTGTAACAGCAGACGATCGCGATGACCGCCCCGAACAGCGTGGTCTTGACGACCGAAGCCCACAGGTCGGTCGGCTCCGCGTTGTTGCCAAGCGTGGCGAAGAACGGCCCCAACGGAGCGTGATTGACCAGCGTCGCCAGCACGCCGCCGAAGATCCCGAACAGCAGCGCATAGATGTCGAACAGCCCGGTGACGATCATCAGCGCCAGGAACCTGGGCACCACCAGGTTCTTGATCGGGTCGACGCCCATCACGACGAGGGCGTCGAGTTCGTCGCGGATCTTGCGGGCGCCGAGATCGGCGGTGATCGCCGTGCCGGCCACGCCCGCGACGACGATCGCGTCGACGAACGGCGCGAACTCCCTGATCGAGGCGAGCACGAAGAACCCGCCGAGGCGATCCAGCGCCCCGAACAGGACGAGGAAGTTCGCCGCCTGCAGCCCGGGCGCCTCGTATCCGAATGCCACGGTCGAGAGCAGCATCGGGAACCAGCACAGGCGCATCGCGAACAGGAACTGCAGGACGAACTCGTTCCCGTAGGGGTACGGCGGACGGATGGCCGACACCAGCGTCTTGCCGGTCAGCACCATCATGTCGCCGATCTCCTGCACGCTCGAGCGCGTGACCGAATAGGCCCGCTGACCGAGTCCTCCCATCAGCGACCGATCCGATCCTGCGCTCGCATCGTCAGTTACACGCGATCGCGGCCAGGGAGCCAAACACCACGACGGCTAGGGGAACAAGCCGGCGCATCATCGCCAAACCTTAGTGTGTTGGGCTCCCTGGCGCGTGATCTCAGTCGGGTTACCTACGGCATGCGATCGAGGCGGTGAAGCTCGAGACCCCGCCGCTGCTGTAGGAGGTCGTGATGCTGAACGGCCAATGCCCGCCGGGCCCGCAGCCGGTCGTGGCGAGCCACGAACCCTTGCCAGCAGTCACGTGCAGGGAGGTCAGTGCGATCGGCACGCCGGCGACGACCTGGAGCAACTTCGGCACTACGACGTGCAGCTTGTAGGAGTACTTGCCGCGCATCTTGCTGATCGTCCCGACCACCGGCGACTGGACGCGCGCGGGGTTGTTGAGCACCGTGAAGAAGAACACCTTGTTCCTGCCGCCGTTGACCACCGTGATCTTCGGGTGGGTGATCACCGTATCGGCGTAGGCATTTCCGCCCCCGGAGCCAACGATCGAACCCTTCGGGCAGGCCGTGGGTCCGGCAGCATTGAGCTTGTTGTAGGAACACGACGGGTGCTTCGCGCCGTTGTACAGCGAGCCCTTGGGGAACAGCACGTCGAACGTCTGGACGATCGGCTGGGTGGCGGGGCCGAGGTTTTGCCAGGTGATCGTGGTGTTCAGCTTGACGCCCTGCGGGTGTTTGCGCGTTCCCGCCCTGTTGGGCGACAGCTTTGCTCCCACCTTGACGGCCGGCGACACGGGCGATTGGGCCGTGGCTGCGGCGGCCAGCACAAGGAGGCCACAGACGGCGGCGACTCCGAGCTTGCGCATGTAGAACTACCTCCCTCGTGAGATGTTCGCCGAGTCTCCCATAAACCGGCCGGCCGCGAGACACAGCCTTACTGAACACATTAGCGTTCCTAAGGCTGAAACGCTAGCGTACCAACCGCATATCTCAGGGCTTTTGTCGGGAGGTTCAACTTTGCTATCCGGGAACGCTCGCGTCTATACTGCCCGCGCCTGGCGGGGGCGCGCCGATCCCGCCGACCACTTGGTGGCGCCGCCGTCAGCCGCCGCCGGAGAGTCTTTTTGTCCACACTGACTCGTGACGTACCCCCTCCGCCGGCCGGGTCGCCGCCACCCCCATCGGCGCCGCGCTCACCGGCGCGCTCACCGTGGCGGCTGCCGGTACTCGCGGTCCTGCTGCTGGTGATCGGCGTCGTCGTCTACCTGGCGACGCGCAGCAGCTCCTACCAGTACCGCTTCGATTTCATCGACGCCGGCCAGCTTGTCACCGGGGACCTCGTGCGGATCGGCGGCACGTCCGCCGGGACGGTGCAGGAGATCCGGCTGACTCCCAACGGCCAGGCCCAGCTGGTGGTCTCGATCAACTCGGACTTCGGGCCTCTGCATGACGGCACGACCGCGAGCGATCCGGGAGCAGAGCTTGGTCGGCGTCGCGAGCCGCTATATCGACGTGAGCCCGGGGCCGTCGTTCGAGCCCGCGATCCCGAACGACGGCGTACTGCCCGCGTCCAAGACGAGCGGCATCGTCGACATCGATGAGCTGTTCGACGCCCTCAATGCCAACACGCGGGCGGGCCTACGCCGGCTGATCGCCGGCTTCGCCGAGTGGTACGCGGGCAAGTCGACCCAGGCGAACCTGTCGGCGCAGTACTTCCCGCCGGCGCTCCAGTCCTACGCCACGCTCTTCTTGCAGATCGACGCCTCGACGCCGACGCTGAACGAGTTCATCGATCAGACGAGCTCGGCGCTCGGCGCGATCGACGCTCGCTCGGCACAGCTGACCGACCTCGTCAGCCAGTCGCGCGTCACCGCGGACGCGCTCTCGAGCGAGGACCAGGCGCTCACCCAGGCGCTGACCAATCTTCCCGGCGCGCTGACGGAGGGCTCCGCGACATTCGAGCGGTTGCGGAACTCGACGCTGCCGGCGCTGGAGCAGCTCGTCAACGCCACCCGCCCGGTCACCGGGCCATTGCGTCCATTCCTCTCACAGCTCCAGCCCGTGCTGAACGAGGCCGTCCCGACGGTCTCACTTCTGCGCCAGATCCTGGACAAGCCCGGCCCCAACAACGACCTGCTCGACGCCCTGCACGACCTACCGGCGCTGGGGAAGGCCGTCTCGAGCGACTTCCCGCGGGCGATCAAGGCGCTCCAGCAGTCGACCCCGATCTTCGAGTTCGTCCGGCCCTACATCCCCGATCTGGTCGCCTGGGTCGCGGGCTGGGACGGTGTGTTCGCGCCCTACGACGCCAACGGCCACTATGCCCGGACCGTCCCGGTGTTCGACGCGTTCAGCTTCCAGGACAACGCCGAGGGCGGAACGCTGACGGCAAAGCCGCCGAACCTGCGCGGCTCGGGCGGGGCGCTGAAGAGCGGCTTCCTGTATCGCTGCCCGGGCGCCGGGATCATCCCGCCGCCGGACGGGTCGGCGCCGTTCGTCGACTCGGGTTCGCTCTCGAATCCTCACTGCCGGGCCTCGGAGAAGATCGGCGGTACGCAATGAGGCTGGGGCGGATCCTGGCCGGGCTGTCGGTGATCCTCGTTGTCGCGGGCGTGATCGCGCTCGCCGTGGGCAGCGCAACGAGCAGTTCGAACAGCTACGTCGTGCGCGCCGTGTTCGACAACTCCTCGTTCATGATCCCCGGAGAGGACGTCAAGATCGCGGGCGTCAAGGTCGGCACGGTGTCCGCCGTGCAGCTGACCCAGCAGAACCAGGCGGCGCTGGTGCTGCAGATCAACGCGCCTAAGTTCGTGCCGTTCCGCGCCGACGCCCATTGCGAGATCGGGCTCGAGTCGCTGCTCGGCGAGCAGTTCGTCCAGTGCACGCCCACGCAACCCCGAGCCCCCGGGGTCGCCGCCCCTTCGGCGCTGCCCGCGATCAGCTCGGGTCCGGACAAGGGAGAGCATCTGCTGCCGGTGCAGGACACGACCGCGCCGGTCGGCATCGACCTGATCTCTGACATCACTCGCCTGCCCCAGCAGGAGCGCCTCCAGCTGATCATCTCCGGACTCGGCGTCGGCCTTGACGGCAACGGTCATGAGCTCAACGCGGCGCTGCTCCGCGCCGATCCAGCGCTACAGCAGACCGACCAGGTGATCGCGGTCCTCGCCAACCAGGATCGCCTCATCGCCCGGCTGACCGATGAATCCGACAAGATCCTCGCCCCGCTCGCCGCCCAGCGGGCCCACGTCGGCGGCTTCATCCAGCACGTCGGCGAAGTCGGGGTCGCCTCCGCGCAGGAGGGCACCGCGATTGAGCAGAACCTGAAGGACTTCCCCCCGTTCCTGCGAGCGCTCAAACCGGCGGCACAGCGTCTGAGCGCGCTGGCCGAGTCGATCACGCCGTCGCTCCAGGTGCTCAGAGCCCAGGCGCCGGCCATCAACGCCTCGCTCGTCGGACTCGGCCCGCTGGCCAAGGACTCGATCCCGGCCTTCAAGACGCTCGGCAGCGTCGCCCAGCGTGGCGAGAGCGTGTTCCCGCAGATCCATGGCGTCGTCTCCCAGCTCTCGAAGCTCGGCAAGCCGCTGCTGCCGGTCGCCGCGGACATCGCGGCGATCGCCTCGAGCTTCGACAACGCCGGCGGAATCGAAGACGTGATGCGGTTCATCTACTACTACACGGGGACGGTCAACGGCGAGGACGCGGTCAGCCACTACATCCGCTCCAGCTTCGAGGTCGGAGGCTGCTCAGCGCGCTCGAGCTCTAAGGGCCCGGGGTGCGGCTCGACGTTCGCCACGACGACCATCCGGGGCTCCACAGCGCAGGCCACCGCCTCCGCGGCGCGCGGCGGACTCGCCGTCGCCGGCCGCCGCGCTAACTCCGATGAGCGTACGAACGCGGCCAAGGCCCTCCTCAACTACCTCCTTCGATCGTGACCAGGCGAGGACGACAGGATCCGTTCCGCAACCCGATCCTGATCGGCGCGATCACGATCCTGATCGTCGTCGTCGCCGTGTACCTCGCTTACAACGCGAATAACGGGCTGCCGTTCGTCCCCACGTACAACCTGGACGTCGACGTTCCGAACGCCTCCGGTCTGATCGCCTCCGACAGCGTGCTGATCGGCGGGACCCGCGTCGGATACGTCGGCAGCATCAGCACGGCACAGACGAGCGACGGCACCCTGTACGCCGTCGTCCACGTCAAGCTCGACAAGTCGATCGAGCCGCTTCCAGCCGATTCCACCGATCTCGTGCGTCCCGTGTCCCCGCTCGGACTCGAGTACCTCCAGGTCGAGCGCGGCCACTCGAAGCAGACTCTCGGACCAGGGGCGACGGTGCCGATGACGCAGACGCAGCTGCCGGTCCAGGTCGACGACATCTTCAAGATGTTCAACGCGCCGACGAGGGCCGCGCAGAAGGAGAACCTGAACGAGTTCGGCGACGCCTTTGCGAGCCGGGGCACGGACCTCAACGATGCGTTCAGCCAGCTGCAGCCGCTTGTCGTCCACGTGCTTGCGGTGACTCGCAACCTGAACGCGGCCCAGACACGATTCGCCCAGCTGTTCCCGAGCCTCGAGCAGTCGGCGCAGCGAAGTTGCGCCCGTCGCCGGCCCCGACGCCGGGCTGTTCGTCGGATTGGATGAGACGTTCACCCCGCTCTCAAACGCCACGCCGGCGCTGCAGGCGGCGATCGCCGGCGGTCCGCCGGCGCTCGAGACGGCGACGCGGGAGCTGCCCGCCCAGGCCCAGTTCATCGATGACACGACCGAACTGTTCCGCCGGTTCCACCCGGCGTTCGTGAACCTCGCCAACGCGTCGGTGCAGCTCGCCCCTGCGATCGCCGCGGGGATCCCCGCCGTCAAGCGAGCCCCCCAGCTCGACAACCGGCTCGTCGCGACTCTGTCCGCGGTTGAGCGATTCGCCGCGGACTCGCGGACGGTCCCGGGGCTGGTGCTGCTGACCCAGACGGCGACGACACTCGAGCCCACACTCGCGTACATCGAGCCCGCGCAGACGACCTGCAACTACCTGGCCCTGTTCTTCCGCAACCTTGAGAGCGCGCTGTCTGAATCGGACGTGGTCGGCAGCTTCCTGAGGATCGGCATCCTCGCCCTCCCGCAGCTTCCAAACAGCGAGGCCGGGCCGTCGTCGGCGGCGGCCGACGGACCTCCGGTACCCCCGCACACTCCACAGATCCAAGCCTCGCTCGAGGACGACAGCTTCCTGCACTCGAACCCCTATCCCAACACCGATGCCCCCGGCCAGACTGCGGAGTGCGAGGCCGGGAACGAGCACTACATCAAGGGCCGGCAGGTGATCGGCAACGATCCGGGCAACCAGGGGCTGCTCACCGAGAACACGAAGCGGAGCCTGAAGTGAACCCGCGGCGCAAGGGAATCTCACCGATTGCTGCGAGCCTCATCGGGATCGCGCTGCTGGCGATCGGCGTCTACTTCGCGTTCACGAAGGCGATCCCGTTCGAGCAGCACTACACGATCAACGCGGTCGTCCGGGACTCGAACCTGCTTGCTCCCGGCTCCCCGGTGCGGATCGGTGGCGTCGGCGTGGGCAAGGTCACGAACGTCGGCCGCTACGGTGACACCAACCTCGGTCTCGTCCAGATGCAGATCTCGGGCGCGGGAACGATTCACGAGGACGCGACGATCCACATCCGCCCGCGGCTGTTCCTCGAGGGCAACTTCTACGTCGACCTCTCGGCGGGGACTCCGGGGACGCCTGTATTGCATAGCGGCGGAACGATCCCGGTGGAGCACACGTCGGATCCGGTCCAGATCGACCAGGTGCTCGATGCCCTGCCGGCGGACATGAGAATCCGCCTGCAGCAGGCGATCCAAGGGTTCGGCACCGCGCTCGACACGCCGCCGACCGCTGCCGAGGCCGTGACCGAGGATCCCGCCGTGCGCGACCTGACCGGTGGCGAGGCGCTGAACAAGACGTTGTCGACGAGCCCCCAGGCGCTCCGCGATTCGGCGATCGTCTCCGAGGCGCTGACCGGGCCGACGGGCCACGAGCTGTCGCAGACGATCTCGGGCCTCGCCCGGGCGAGCGACGGACTCGCGCGGGCGGACACGCAGCTGACCGGGCTGATCTCCGAGTTCGACAAGACGATGCAGGCGACCGCCTCCCAGCAGCAATCGCTGCGCCGGACGATCGCGGTCCTCGGCCCTACCGCGCAGAACGCGCGCACCGCGTTCGGCGTGCTCGACCAGTCGCTCCCCGTGACCGAGCGGTTCGCCCGTGACCTGGCCGGGGGCTTGCCACAACTTCCGCCGACGATCGACGCCGCCTATCCGTGGCTGGCCCAGGCGGGACCGCTGCTGTCGAACTCCGAGCTCGGAGGCCTGCTGCACGAGCTCGCGCCGGCGACCGGCAACCTCGCGAAGCTGACTCACGCCACGCTTCAGTTCCTGCCTCAGATCGACGAGTTCGATCGGTGCATCACCGGCGTGTTCCTGCCCACGGGCAACATCGTCGTCAACGACGGCCCGCTGTCGACCGGCGTCCCGAACTACCGCGAGTTCTGGTACGCGATGGCGGGTCAGGCGGCCGAGACGCAGAGCGCAGATGGCAACGGCAACTTCCTGCGGATCGGCGCGGCCGGCGGTCCCGACACGATCGAGACCGGGCAGACCAACTACTACGGCCCGTCGGGCACGAAGTTCGCTCAGGCCGATCTGCCTCCGCTGCAGACGCGCCCGGCCTATCCGAATCGCGTCCCGACGCTGAACCGCAGCGTCCCCTGCTACACCCAGCCGATCCCCAACGTCAACGGATCGGCGTCGACGGGGCCGGCCGACGGGCAACGCCCTGACGCGCCGCCCCCACCGCTCCCGAACGACCCGACGGGGAAGATTCCGTGAGCCGGTTGATGCGTGATATCCGGCGCGAAGCGCGGGCGCTCGTGTTGCTCGCGCTGGTGATCGTCTTCGGCCTCGCGGTCGGGGTCTATCTCGTCGTCCACCAGCGGATCGTGTGGCCCACCTGGGTTCCGTTCGCCGGAAAGCAGGAGTTCGTGCTCAAGGCGCAGGTCAGCGCCGTCTCCGGCGTGCTCCCGGGCCAGGGCCAGGCGGTGACGATCGCCGGCGTTGACGTCGGCGAGATCGACGGCGTGACGCTTACAAACGGAGTGCCGATCGTTCAAATGGAGATCAGCCCGCAGTACGCCAGCCGCCTCTACTCGAACGCGACGGTGCTGCTGCGGCCGAAGACCGGCCTCAACGACATGGTCGCCGAGCTCGATCCGGGCAGTTCAAACGGCGGAACCCGGCTGCACAGTGGCGCGACGCTGGGCGCGTCGCAGACGCTCCCGACGGTCAGTCTCGACGAAGTCCTCTCGCAGCTCGACGGCGACACCAGAGACGAGCTCATGATGCTCGTCTCGAATGCCGGTGAGGCGCTCGCGAAGGGCGGCGGTACGAATCTCGGCAACGTCTTCCGCCGGTTCGATCCGCTCTCGCGCGATGTCGAGACGGCAAGCCACCTGGTCGCGCTGCGCAGTGTCGAGCTCAAGCGGTTGATGGGCAATCTGTCGAAGATCGCCACCGAGCTCGGCGATCGCGACTCGCAGCTGACCGAGTTCGTCAAGGGCAACGAAGGCGTGTTCCGCGCGATCTCGGATCAGGACCAGTCGCTGAAGCAGACGATCCAGCTGCTTCCGGGCGCGCTAGGAGCGACCAACACGGCGGTGACCCAGGCAACGACGCTCGGAAAGACGCTGTCCTCGACGCTCGGCCCGCTCGACGCGAGCGCGCGCGGTCTCGGCCCCACACTCGCGGACCTCCGCCCGTTCTTCCGCGCGACCGCGCCGGTCATCCGGGACCAGCTGCGTCCGTTCTCGGTCAAGGCACAGCCGACCGCGAGGGAGCTCGTACCCGCCGCTCACCAGCTCGCCCAGGCCACGCCACACCTCGGGACGCTGGCGACCGAGCTCAACAACATCGTCAACGAGCTCGCCTACAAGCCCAAGAACGGCCAGAGCTACCTGTTCTATCTGCCCTGGGCCAGCCACGACACGAACTCGGTCCTGTCCACCCAGGACGGGGTCGGCCCGATCCGGCGCAGCCTGATCCTGTTCTCCTGCGGCTCGCTCGAGCTGCTCCAGGATCTCGCCAATCCAAAAAACAACCCGACGTTGGCCACCGTCATCCAGCTGCTGACCACGCCCAACCTCAACACCGTCTGCAGCGGAGATCTGCCGAAGTGATCAAGACCCCGCCATCTCCGCTGCGAATCGGGATCCTCGTGGTGTTCGTGCTCTCGTGCTTGGTCGTGCTCACCTATCTTTGGATCGACTTCGGGGGGTCGGTCCCGCTCGTGCCGCAGGGCTATCGGTTCCAGGTGGCGTTCCCGCAGGCCAACGAGCTCGCTACGGGTGCGGACGTGAGGATCGCCGGGGTCAACATTGGGAAGGTCGTCGCCCTCAACCTCGACAAGAGCGACAACCGCACGCTGACCACGATTCAGGTCTCTCAGCAGTACGCGCCGATCCCGAGCGACACACGCGCCACCCTGCGGATAAAGACGCTGCTCGGCGAGACCTACGTCGACCTCAGCGCCGGCAACCCGCACGCGGGGACGCTCGCCGACGGCGGCCGAATTCCGGACGGCCAGGTGGCGTCGAACGTCGACCTCGATCAGATCCTGGCGACGTTTGACCCGCAGACGCGAGCTGCGTTCCAGACGTGGCTGCAATCGCAGGCCGCCGCGCTCGCCGGACGCGGCCAGGACCTCAACGACACGTTCGGAATCCTCCCGCAGTTCGTCGATTCCGGAGAGAACCTGCTCGCGACGCTCAACTCGCAGTCGGTGTCGGTTCGCCGGCTGGTCGCGAACACCGGCACGTTCTTCAACGCGCTCAGCGCCCGCCAGGGGGAGCTCTCCGGACTGATAACCGCGGCCAACAACCTGTTCCAGACGACGGCACAGCGCAACCAGCAACTGGCCGACGTATTCCGCGCGCTGCCGAACTTCGAGCTCCAGACCCGGTTGACGCTACCGGCGTTGACGAGCTTTGCCCAAAAGGCAGATCCGGTCGTCCGGGCGCTCGAGCCGATCGCGACCGAGCTGACGGGGACCTTTGGAACCACCGCCAAGCTGGCGCCGCAGCTCCACAGCCTGTTCGACCGGCTCGGACCGACAGTGACCGCCTCCGAGCGCGGGCTGCCGGCACTGGACAGGATTCTTGGCGCGATCCCGCCACTGCTCGGAGCGTTCCAGCCGTGGTTGCGCAACGCGAACCCGATCGTCAGCTACATAGGCCTCTACAAACGTGAGATCACGGGCTTCTTCGCCAACGTCACGGGCGCCTCGCAGGCCCACGACGTCGAGCTCCCGCGGACCTCCAACGAGGTCCACTACCTCCGCACCTCGCAGACGCTGACGCCCCAGGGTCTTTCCTTCCTCGATCACCCCCTAGGGCTCGAGCGTGACGATGCCTACCGTCTCCCGGGCGCGTACTCGCAGCTGTCCCGTGGCCTCGATGTCCTCAACACCGCCGAATGCTCGCGCGGCAACCCGGCGCCCCCGACGAGCGCGTACCCATCGACGCTCGTTCCGCTGATCAAGTCCTACGTGTTCCGCACCGATTCTCGCAACGTCGCGGCGCCGCCATGCGTCCAGCAGGGGCACATCCCCGGCTTCTCCACCGACTTCCCGCAGCTGCGCGCTGAACCGGCACCGAGCGTCGGCGGATAACCCGCTCGTTCGAGGTAGGACGAACTCCTCCCCCCGCATGGGGGTAACTCCACCGTCCCGCTTAACTTCATCCGGGCAGCGCGTGTTATATACGCGTTCCAGGAGATCTCCATGTCCCTAGCCGACGAAGTCCGAACTGTTCGGGAGCGCGTTTCCGCGCGACTGGCGGAACTCGAGCCGCTGGTTCGCGAATACGACGAGCTGCTCAAGCTCGCCGATGAACTCGGGATCGACGTACCCGAGCGCAAGCGATCGAGGTCGACCGTCGCCGCGGTCACGGCCGATGCCGTGGCCGACGCCGGCACCAAGCGGGCGTCGGATGACAGCCGGGCTCCGGCCCCGACAAGGCGCTCGCGTCAGGGCACCTCCGCGGCGCGTACGAAGTCCGGCCGACCGCGGAGCCGAAGGACAGCCGCGGAGGAAGACGGGGAGACGGGACCCGAGCGCGACGCTCGCGTGATCGAGGCGCTCCGCGCCAGTCCTGGCTCGACGATCGCAGAGCTGGCGACGATGCTCGGAGTCCCCCCGACGTCGTTGTACCGGGCGGTTCGCGAACTTACGACGTCAGGTGCGGTCGTCAAGCGCGGCCGCGGCCTGTTCGTCGAAGGCTGAGGCGCTCGTCACGATCGAAACCGGCTCTGGCGCCGGCATCGTCGGCGCCTTGGCCGCCTCTCGCTGCGCGTCGGCGTGACCGATGAACGGAAGCATCAGCGAGTAGCCGAGGTCGGGCAGGAGAGTTAGCAGCTTCGCGGTCTGACCTTGGATCACACGTGAGTACACGACCTCGTAAATGCCTCCGACGATCGTTTCGGCCGTGATTTCGGGCGGCTGCAGGCAGTTACCGTCGGCCTGCGCAGCGGCGTTGACCATCTGGGCGAAGGTGCTCATCACCGCGTTGCGACGCTCGATCGCCTGCGGACCGGCAGCCAGCACCTCGACGATGCACATGTCGGCGAAGCGGGGCTCGCTGGCCACGAAGCCCAGGAACGCGCCGAGACAGTCGCGTATCCGCCCGGCGAAGGTGGCGTTCGTAGCGAACGCTTCCTGGACCCGCTGGACGAGTTGGACGACGACGGCGTCGTAGGCGGCCAAAAACGCCTCCTGCTTGTCGGCGAAATGGTCGTAGAAGGTCCGCCGCGAAACGCCGGCAGTGACGATGATGTCCTCGACGCTCATCGCCGAGTAACCGGCCAGGCTCGACACGTCCGCGACGGCGTCGAGGATCCGTTCCCGCTGGTTGGACACGATGAAGGACCGCGGCAAGCCGTGCCGACCCGGGGGCAGCTGGTGCGCTTGACGGCCCTGGCGTTTTGCGGTCGGAGACACAGTCCTCACAAAGTAGCTGCCCGAGCGGCGACCGGAACGTTGTACCGGAAATGGGTCCATTTGGACACGGCCGATCGCTCACTAGAACATTCGTTTAGGCTCAAAAAACCCTCTTGTTTCTCGTCCAGCCCGAAAGTAGAGTCCGCCGCCTGCTCGCTTGGCCCGGGTGGACCTGGTGAATGAGGGGAGATAACTAAATGTACGCTGCGACGCCATGTAACACGTGCGGATCGCTACGAGCCGCCGCTTTGCAGCTTGTAGGGGAACAGGGGTTCAACGGCTTGTCGGTCCGAACTTTGTGCGCTGCCACCGGGGTGACGCCCGACGAGTTCGTCGACCACTACTCAACTCCAGACGCGTGCCTGTACGCCGCGTACGACGAACTCTCGCAGGATCTCCTCGACGAGATCGCCGATTCCTTCGACTGTGCCCTGTCCTGGCCCGAGGCGCTCACCAGCGCGCGATCGAGGATCCTCACCAGGCTCGCTCAGCACCCGGAGGAGGCGCGAATGCTCTTCGTCGAGACGCTGCGCGGCGACCGCGAGCTCCGGCGCCGGCGTGAGCAAGGGCGCCAGCGGATGCTGGCCCTGATCCTCTCCGAGCACCGCCGGCGCGGTGAGCAGGACCAGCTGTCGCCTGTCCAGCTCGAGATGCTGCTCGGCGCGAGCTTCCACCTGATCGCCACGCACGTCGCCGACGGGCGGATCGACGACCTGCCCGATCTGTGCGCGGAGCTCTCCGAGCTGACGGGCATGTTCGAGCCGCTGGCGGCGGCCGTCTAGCGCGCGGCACAACACGACTCGAGCTCTCCGCGGCCAGCCTAGGACCCGCCAGAGCTCGACGCAGTGTGGCCTGATCTCGCCGGCCCGGGACCACGCCCTCGTCCCGCCCGCGCGCTCCGGCGCTCCGGAATCTGTCCATGTGGCCAAACCGAGCCTTTAGATACTCTGTTGTGTTCAAACCTACTTAGACATCTGTACAACCAGGCGCTTCGAGTTCTACAGACATGTACGTTTCCTATTGTGTTTGCAGTTAGCTGGTCGATATGCTCGGCACAATGGCCGAACAGCGCGCAACGATCGACCCCCGCCGGCTGCCGCGCGGAAGGCACGGCCTGCTGCCTGGCGCGGTCGTGGAGAACCAGCGCCAGCGGCTGATCCACGCGGTACCCCCGGTGGTCCACGAGAAGGGATTCATCGCGATGACGGTGGAGGACCTGGCCGGACGCGCCGGGGTATCGCGTAAGACGTTCTACGAGAACTTCCACGACAAGCGGGATTGCTTCCTCGCTGCCTATCGTCAGAATGCGCGCGAGCTCGCCGCCGTGGTCGAGTCGGCGTCCGGCGTCGGAACTGACTGGCCCGAGCGCACCAGGTCAGCGCTCGCGGCGTTGCTGCGCTTCCTCGCCGCCCGGCCCGACGTCGCGGATATGGGCGTGGTCGAGCTGATGGCAGCCGGTCCCGAAGCTCTGGACGAGCGCGACCGTCTCGTCGCCAGCTTCGCCGCGTTGCTCGGCGATGAGGCGCTCGAGGCAGCCCCCGTGCCCGTGCCGCGCCTGATGCTCGAGACGATCGCCGGCGCGATCTGGCAGTTGATCTACGCCGCGGTGCTCACCGGCCATGCCGAGGAGCTCGAGCAGCTGTTGCCAACGTTCATGTACATGGTGCTCGTCCCAATGCACGGGCCGGAAGGTGCGGCGTCCAGAGCACAACTCGTTCCTGCATTGGAGTGAGCGATGACTGGGACCGCGGGGACTCCGCGAGCATTCACCGGTGAAGCCCCGCCGGCCACGCCAGCCCTGCCCCGCGGTAGGCATGGTCTCCCTCATGCATTTATCGTCACCAACCAGCGCCGGCGACTGCAGATCGCAATCGCCGAGGCTTGCGTGGAGAAGAGCTATCCGGCCGTCAGGATCAAGGACATCACCGACGGGGCAAGGGTCTCGCGCCGGACGTTCTACGACCTGTTCTCCGACAAGGAGGACTGCTTCCTGGCGACCTACGACATATGCGTCGAGTCGGTGTTCCTCTCGCTCAACCGTGCCTACGCCTCAGCTGCGGAGACGTGGGAGACCCGCGTCGGTGCGGCTCTGCGGAGGCTGCTCGAGCTTTGCGCCGAGAATCCGGCGTTCGCGCACCTGGTTGTCGTCGACGTCCACACGGCCGGGAGAGTCGCGCTCGAGCGACGCGACGCGACCTTGCGCCGGTTCTCCGCCTTCTTGGAACCCGGGCGCGCCGGGCTGCCCCCCGCCCTCGCCAACTACGGGCCGCTCACCGAGGCGGTGATCGGGGGCCTCTCCGAAGCGCTCTATAACCGGATCAAGATCGGCGACGCCGAGCGGTTGCCAGAGCTCGCTCCGCAGCTTCACTACTGCACCCTCGTCCCGTTCTTGGGTCACTCCAAGGCAATGGCGGCGAGCGCGGCAGCCGCCGAGTAACGGTCAACTAGAAGTCCGGCGTCGCGGGCAGTCCCGCGTAGTTCTCCGCCAGGCTTCTCGCCGCCGCGCTGGACTGCGCCAGGTAGTCCAGCCGGGCGAGCTGGAGCATCCGGTCGAACTGACCGGTCCCGAGATCGTGGAGGAGCTGCGTCATGTAGTTGGAGAAGTCCTGGGCGCGCCACACCCGGCGCAGTGCTGTCTCCGAGTAGGCGTCGAGTCCCTCAGCATCGCCACTTCCGTACCACCGGGTGAAGGCGTCGGCCAGTAGCCGGACGTCGTTGACGGCCAGGTTCAGTCCCTTGGCCCCGGTCGGTGGAACGATGTGCGCAGCGTCGCCGGCGAGGAACAGCCGTCCGTAGCGCAGCGGCTCGCACACGTAGCTGCGCATCGGCGTGATCGCCTTGTCGAAGATCTCTCCCTCGTTGACCCTCCACCCCTCGCTGGCCTGGCGAGTCTGAAGCTCTTGCCAGACCCGTTCGTCAGGCCACCGCTCGATGTCTTCGTCCGGCGGAACCTGGATGTACAGCCGGCTGATCTTGGAGGAGCGCATCGAGTAGAGCGAGAAGCCGTTCTCGTGCCAGGCGTAGATCAGCTCATCGGTGGCGGGCGCCGCGTCGGCCAAGATCCCGAGCCATGAGAACGGGTAGGTGTACTCGTACTCGGTCAGCACGGCCCTTGGAATCGACGGGCGGCAGCAACCGTGGAAGCCGTCGCATCCGGCGATGAAATCGCACTCGAGCACGTGGGTCGCACCGCCGTCGGTGTAGGTGAGCCGTGGCCGCGCACCGTCGAGTTCATGCACCGCCACGTCATCGACCTCGAAGTGCAGCTCGCACCCACGTTCCAGCGCAGCGTTGTTCAGATCCTTGACGACCTCCTGCTGACCGTAGATCGTCACGTGGCGCCCGGTCAGCTCGGTGATCGGTATGTGCTGTGTGCGCCCCCGGCGGCGCAGATAGATGCCGTCGTGCTGGAGGCCCTCGCGCGCGAGTCGCTCTCCGGCGCCGAGATCGAGCAGCAGGTCGACGGTGTTCTGCTCGAGCAGCCCGGCGCGGACCCGCTGCTCGACGTATTCACGGCTGCGGGCCTCGAGTACCACTGACTCGATGCCCGCGCGCTCGAGCAGCAAAGACAGCGTGAGGCCAGCCGGTCCGCCGCCGACGATCCCTACCTGAGTCCGCATGACCGTGGAGTCGACGGCACTTACGGAGCGTATATGGTGAAACCATGCGATCCCCAGAGCGCGCGGTACGTTTCAGGCGATGAGCGCGTCCTACGTGCTCGACGCGGTCCGTACGCCGTTCGGTCGCTACGGCGGCGGGCTCTCCGAGGTGCGCCCCGACGACCTGGCGGCGCACGTCGTCCGTGAGTTGCTCCGCCGGGCCCCGGCGCTGGATCCGGAGCAGATCGACGACGTCCTGTTCGGCGATGCCAACCAGGCCGGTGAGGACAACCGCAACGTCGCTCGGATGGCGTGCCTGCTCGCCGACCTCCCGACGTCACTGCCTGGATCGACGATCAACCGGCTGTGCGGCTCGAGCCTCGACGCCGCGATGCACGCGAGCCGCATGATCGAGTGCGGCGACGCCTCGATCGTGATGGTGGGAGGCGTCGAGTCGATGAGCCGGGCACCGTGGATCATGCTCAAGCCCGACCGCCCATTCGCACGCGAGCACGAGCAGCTGTACTCGAGCACGCTCGGGTGGCGGATGGTCAACCCCGAGATGCCTGACCAGTGGACGATCTCGCTGGGACAGAGCGCCGAGAAGCTCGCCGGTTTATACGAGATCACGCGCGCCGCGCAGGATCAGTTCGCACTCCGCAGTCACCAGCGTGCGGCGGCGGCATGGGACGACGGGTTCTACGACCAATGGGTGATCCCGGTTCCGGATACCGAGCTCGAGCGCGACGAGAGTATCCGTCCGGATACATCACTGGAGAAGCTGGCCAGGCTGAAGCCAGCCTTCGCCGATCAGGGCACGGTCACGGCGGGAAACGCCTCCCCGCTCAACGACGGCGCCGGGGCGGCGCTGCTCGCCAACGAGGTGGGCGCCGAGGCGGCGGGTCTGGAGCCGCTGGCGCGGATCGTGTCCCGGGGTGCCGCCGCCGTCGACCCGGATGTGTTCGGAATCGCGCCCGTCGAAGCGGCGAACGTCGCGCTCCGTCGAGCCGGTATCGACTGGGACGATGTGTCGGTCGTCGAGCTCAACGAGGCGTTTGCCTCGCAGTGCCTGGCGGACATCGGCGAGTGGAAGGAACTCGATCCGGAGAGGGTCAATCCGAACGGTGGCGCGATCGCGGTAGGCCATCCGCTCGGAGCCTCCGGGGTGAGGATCCTGGGTGGTCTCGCGCACGAGCTGCAGCGTCGCGGCGGTGGGTTCGGCGTGGCTGCGATCTGCATAGGTGTCGGTCAGGGCCTGGCGACCGTGGTGGAGGCCGTTTGATGAGCAGCGTCCCGGAGGTAAGTAGCGAAGAACGCGAGCTCTATCAGGGTGTTTCGGACACGCCGACGAGTTATGCCCGGGAGGGTGCGGACGTGCATCCGCCGCCCGACTTTGCGCCGTATAAGTCGACGGCGCTTCGTCATCCGAACGAGCCGCTGGTGTTTCTGCCGCAGTCGGTGACGGAGGTGACGGGTCCGCGGTTGGGGGATGAGCGGGTGGCGGCGGGCGACGATGATCTGACGGCTCAGCATGGTGGGGAACCGATCGGGGAGCGGATCACGGTGTCGGGTCGAGTGTTGGATACGGAGGGCAAGCCGTTGCGGGGGACGTTGGTGGAGGTGTGGCAGGCGAACGCGGCGGGGCGCTATCGGCATTCGTGGGATCGCTGGCCGGCGGAGCTTGACCCGAATTTCTCCGGGGCGGGGCGGTGCGTGACCGATAATGAGGGGCGTTATCGCTTTACGACGGTCAAGCCGGGGCCGTATCCGTGGGGGAACCATTACAACGCGTGGCGTCCGTCGCACATTCACTTCTCGCTGTTGGGGAGGGCGTTCGCGCAGCGGTTGGTGACGCAGATGTATTTCCCGGGGGATCCGTTGTTTGCGTTTGACCCGATTTTCAACTCGGTCCGGGATGCGAGTGTGCGAGAGCGGATGATCTCGCGGCTCTCGATTGAGCAGAGCACTCCGAACTGGGCGCTGGCCTACGAGTTCGATATCTGCTTGCGGGGGCCCGGGGCGACGCCGTTTGAGGAGGCACACGGGTGATCGGGTTTGGGTTGACGCCGTCGCAGACGGTCGGTCCGTTCTTCGCGATTGGGTTGCCGTGGGAGCACGGCCCATTCGCGGTGGCGGATGGGAGCCCGGGGGCGATTCGGGTGGGCGGGGTCGTGTTTGATGGGGCGGGGGAGCGGGTGCCGGACGCGATGATCGAGACTTGGCAGGCGGATCCGGAGGGACGCTTTGCGGATGTGCATGGATATGGGGGGCGGTCTGAGTTGGTGGGGTTTCGGGGGTTCGCACGGTTCGCGGCCGAGGATGGGGATGGAAATTGGGAGGTCGTGACGGTCAAGCCGGGTCCGGTGGCCGGCCCCGATGGCACGGTGCAGGCGCCGCACATTGATGTGTCGGTGTTTGCCCGGGGGATGCTTGATCGGTGCGTGACCCGGATCTATTTCGCGGATGAGGTGATGGCGAACCGGGTCGATCCGGTGCTCTCGCGGGTTGGGGAGGATCGTCGGCATACGTTGATCGCGGAACCGACCGATCAGGGGTACCGGTTCGATATCCACCTCCAAGGACCCGGCGAAACCGTCTTCTTCGACGTGTAGACGCGCCAGCTCTCCGTGAGCGCCTCGAGCCGCAGCCGTGATCGCCACTTCGTGCAGTCACTCGAGCGCGGCCTGTCGGTGATCCGGGCGCTCAGTGTCCCCGCCCCAGGTCTCACCCTCACCGACGTGGCACGTGAAGCGGGGCTCACCCGGGCGGCGGCGAGACGTTTCCTGCTGACGCTCGTCGACCTGGGTTACGTCCGCTCCGAGGACCGCCGGTTCTCCCTGACCCCGAGTGTGCTCGAGCTCGGCTACCCGTTCCTGTCGAGCCTGACGTTGCCGGAGATCGCCCAGCCCCATCTCCGCGATCTTGTCCAGCAGGTCCAGGAATCCTCGTCGGTGTCCGTGCTGGACTCCACCGACGTCGTCTACGTGGCGCGGGAACCGACCCAGCGGATCATGACCGTCGCGATCACGGTCGGGACGCGGTTTCCCGCCTATGCGACCTCGATGGGCAGAGTTCTGCTCGCCGGGTTGGACGAGGCCGATCTCGGCGCGTTCTTTGCCGGAGCGGAGCTGACGCCACTGACCGCCGCGACCGTGACGAGCGAGGGTGCGCTGCGCGTCGTGCTCGGGCGCGTGCGCGAACAGGGCTGGGCGCTCATCGATCAAGAGCTCGAAGACGGGTTGCGCGCGATCGCGGTCCCGATCCGGAACTCTCAGTCGAACGTCGTGGCGGCGGTCAACCTCTCCACGCAGGCGAGCCGCCGAACGCCGCAGATGATCGAGCAGGAGCTACTCCCCCCGCTGCTCGAGACAGCCGCTCGAATCGAACGCGACCTGGCGGCCGGCGGCCACGGCAGCTAGTTTCCGTACCGTGAGACAGACCGCCGTGACCCACATCAGCCAGGCCTATCCCGACCGAGTCGAGGTTCGGGGCCGGGACCTGTGCGGCGAATTGATGGGCCACCTGAGCTTCACCGAGTACTTCCACCTGCTGCTGACCGGAAGGGAGCCCACCCAAGAGCAGCGGTTCTTCCTCGACCTGCTGCTCGTCGCGATCGCCGAGCACGGCATGATGCCCACGAACGTCGCGGCCCGCATGACCCTGGCCGCCGACCCGGCCTCGCTCCAGGGAGCCGTCGCCGCCGGCATCCTCGGCTGCGGCCCGGTCATCCTGGGGACCGCGGAGTCGTGCGCGCGGCTGCTCGAGACGGCACAACAGCGCGTCGCCGCAGGCGGCGACCCAGCGGACGTCGCCGACGAGGCGGTACGGGCCGTCCAGGCGTCGGGTGAGCGGTTACCAGGGTTCGGACACCCGGTCCACCATCCCGTGGATCCGCGGGCCGAGCGGATCCTCGAGCTCTCCGACGAGCACAGCGTGAGCGGGGCCCACGTGCTCCTCGCACGGTGCGCGCGCGACAGCGCGGCCCGGGCCTATCAAAAGCCGCTCGTTATGAACGTGTCGATGCCGATCGCTGCCGTACTCCTCGACCTCGGGTTCGAGGCAGCCGCGGTGAAGGCGATCCCGATCCTCGCCCGCACAGCCGGACTACTTGCGCACCTCGCCGAGGAGCAGCAGGACTCCGTGGGGTTTTTGATGGCCAGAGGCGCCGAGGAGACGATCGTCTACGAGCGACCCGAGCAGGACGGCGGCGGCTGATGGTGGCCGTGGCGATCGAGACGCGACCATGGGAGGAGCAGTTGGCCGCCGACGACGCGTCGTACCGCGTCCAGCTCGCCTACCTGTTTGATCGCTCAGCCTTCTACCGGGAGAAGCTCGCGGCGGCCGGTTTCGCGTCGGAACCCGAAGCGGGTGGGCTCGCCGAGATCGCTCAGCTGCCGCTGACCGACAAGCACGAGATCAGGGCAACGCTGACGACGGACAATCCGGTCGGAGCTCATCTCTGCGCGACGGCGTCGGAGATCGTCCGGATCCACTCGACGAGCGGCACGACCGGCACACCGAGCTACATCCCATTGACCGCTGGCGACCTCGAGAACTGGGTGACGGGCTCGGCCCGGAGCTATTCGGCGTCCGGTGTCACCCCAGGGCAACGAATCGTCTCGACATACAACGCCGGGCCGTTCGTGGCCGGAGCGGCGTTGGCCGCATTTGACCGCATCGGGCTCTGCCACATCCCGATGGGCACTGGGAACACCGACGGCGTCCTCACCGCGATCGAGCAGCTGGGCCCGCGGGCAGCGGTGCTGACGCCGTCATATGCCGCCTACCTGATCGAGCGCGCAGCCGAGCGCGGCGTCGATCTCCGCGCATCGAGCGTCGAGCGCGTACTCGTGGCCGGCGAACCCGGTGGCGGTGAACCGGCGTTTCGGGCCCAGATCGAGGATGGCTGGGGCGCGAAGGTCACCGAGGCGATGGGGATCGGCGACATCGGTCCCTCACTGTGGGGCGAGTGTCAAGCGCAGGAGGGGATGCACCTCGGCGCGCGAGGATTCGTCCACGCCGAACTGATCGACCCTGAGACCGGCGCCTCGATCTCGCTCGAAGACGGCGCCTCCGGCGAGCTCGTCCTGACCCACCTCCAGCACCGGGCAGCGCCGCTGCTGCGGTTCCGCACCCGCGATCACGTCCGGGTTTGGACGAGCCCCTGCTCCTGCGGCCGGACAGGCCCGCGGGTCAGGTGCATCGGCCGCAGCGACGACATGCTGATCGTCCGCGGCGTCAACGTTTTTCCGTCGGCCGTGCGCGAGGTCGTCAGCGCGTTCACACCAGACGTGAGCGGCCACATACTCGTCAGGCCCCAAGCTCCCGGCGTCAAGCAGGAGCCGCCGCTCCCGGTCAGCGTCGAGCTCGGGCGTGACGCGGCGCCCGATTCTGAACTTGCCGATGCGATCCGCGAGAAGTTGCGCAGCCGCCTGATCGTCCAGACACGAGTTGATCTGGTGCCGTGGGGGAGCTTGCGCCGCAGTGAATACAAGTCGAAACTCGTCGAGAGGTAACGAGCCGTGCGAAAGCTTCAGAGTCAAGGCGTCCACCACATCACGATCGTCGGCGCAGACCGCGAGACTTCGATCGATTTCTGGGAGGGCATCCTCGGCATGCCGTTCGTGTTTGAGCAGCCCAACCTCGACAACCCGTCGGAGAGCCATCTGTACTTCGACCCGGGAGACGGTCGACTGATCACGATCTTCACCAACGAGGACCGCGTTGGCGACCCGAGCCGGACGCCCACCGATCCCGGCTGCGTTCACCACATCGCGCTGTCCGTGTCCCAGGCCACCTTCCACCAGGCGGTTGAGCGGCTTGACGAGCGGGGGATCCACCACAGCGGCGTCAAGGACCGCGGCTTCATGGACTCGATCTACTTCGAGGATCCGCTCGGTCTGCTGATCGAGCTCGCGTCCTACCGCTTCGAACCGCCGCACGGCTACACGCACGCGGAGGTCTTGCTCGAGGCGCACAAGATTCGCGTGGAGCGAGGCGATTACAACATCGCGCCAATCCACCTCGCGGATGCGATCGAGGCGCTCGTCAGGCGATCACGGGCGTCCCTATCCGAGGACCGATCGCCCAAGGACCCCTATCAGCACGAAAAGGTCATATAACGGACCGGAGGAGATCTGATGTCTGCAAACACGCTGAGCATCCTGAAGCCAAGCGTCAACAACCTGAGTGCCCGGATCTTCGTACGAGCCGCCGGGCTCGACTTCGAAGAGGTGGACGTGTGGGGCAAGAAGTCCACGCCGGAGTTCCTGGCCAAGGACCCGGCCGATCTGACGCCGCTGCTCGAAGCGGACGGACTCGCCAACGGCGCGCTGTGGGAGAGCTGCGCGATCATGCAGTACCTCTGCAACAAGCACGGCCTCGACCAGTTCTACCCCGCCGACCCGGCCGAGCGGGCGATGGTCGACAGCGCGATGTTCTATTTGATCGGCACGCTGTATCCGGTGGTTGCGCGCGCCACCTATCCGGCGCTCGGCTTCCCTCAATACGCGGGTGAGGTGGGCTGCTCCGACGTCGACGACGCTGCCAAGGCGCAGGCGCAGAAGGACGCCACCGCCGCGATCGCGCAACCGCTCGAGGCGTACCGCACGTTCTTCCTCGCTGACAGGAAGTTCATCGGCGGAGACTCGCCCTCGATCGCCGACATCCGCCTGGCCGCGACGCTCGAATTCCTCCACGCGATCGATTACGAATTCCCGGAGTGGACGAAGGACTACATGAGCGCCGTTGAAGCGAGCCTCGGGGAGGCGTACTCAGAGCCGGCGGCGGACGTGCGCGGGTATGTGGCGTCGATCAACGCGCCCGAGTGAGCACGTTCGTGATCGACAGTCGCGCGCTCACGTTGCCAGCTGGACCACCCCGAACGCCAGGATGGCGATCCCGATCGCCGCGGTCAGCGGCCCGACGATGAATGGCCAATGGCTGTCGAGCCACTCGCCGGCCGGCTTGAGCACGCCATCGGCGCGCTTCCCCATGACGGCGACGATCACGGCGATGATGATCAGCGGCAACATGTAGACGACGCAGTAGAGGATCAGCAGCGACAACTTTTCGGGCGCCGACACCCCCGAGCCGACGATCAGGGCGATCGCCGCGAAATACGGGAAGGCCGTCAACAGCTCCAGTCCCGCGATGCCTGCCCCGATCAGCGCCGGCGAGCCGTGGTGCGTTCGCTGCTTCTGGCTCGACTCCGATCCCGCCAGCGCTTTGTGGCGGATCCACACCACCGCCCCTCCGGCGGTGAGCACCAATCCGGCCGCCGCGATCAACGCGTACTTGACGGTCGGCCCGGGCTTTGGGACGACCGAGAGGATCAGGTCACCGAGGCCGAGCGCCAAGGCCAGGCCGCACAGAAACGTAACCGTCCACGCCGCGAGCGTGAAGCTGGCGGTCCGCCACCGCGCGCGCTCGCCCGTGGCAACGAACAGCTCGCCGCCGATCAGGGACGGGTTGATGCAGTCGGGCAGAGCGATCGCCACAACCGTGATCGCGAGCTTTAGCACGCCCCCGGACCCTGACGCCTAGTCAGACGCCGGCGTCACCCTCGCCTGAGCAGTCGACCCACGGCGGCCATCATCTCGTCCGTCCGAGCGTCCCGCTGCTCCGGCTCAGCGCCGATCACGCAGCTATGCGCGTGCCCGTCGAGCAACCCGAGCGCGACCTTGTCGAGCGCGGCCTGCGCTGCCGTGATCTGGGTCAGGATGTCGATGCAGTATCGATCGTCTTCCACCATGCCCTCGATCCCGCGGATCTGACCCTCGATACGTCGCAGTCGGGCGAGGAGCTGGTCTTTGGTGGCGGTGTAGCCCCTAACAGGCTGCGGTGTGGTCGTCATAGACTGGATCGTAGCAGTACCCTTACCCCCTAGGGGTATTTGATACGGTGTATGCATGGGTGTTCTGGATGTCGTCTGGCATGGCCTCAGGGACTCGTTCCTGATGGCCTGGGAGGTGTGGTGGGCGCTCGTGTTGGGGTTCACGATCTCGGCGATCGTCCAGGCGTGGGTCCCCCGGGAGCGGATCCAGGGGCTCATGAGCGGCTCGGACGCCCGGTCCGTCGGCTGGGCCACGGGGCTCGGCGCCGCATCCTCATCCTGCTCCTACGCTGCGATCGCGATCGGCAAATCCTTGTTCCAGAAAGGGGCGAGCGCCGCCTCTGCGTTGGCGTTTCAGTTCGCCTCGACGAACCTTGTGTGGGAGCTGGGCCTCGTCCTGTGGGTGTTGATCGGTTGGCAGTTCACGCTCGCGGAGTATCTGGGCGGGATCGTGATGATCGTGCTGATGACGGTCCTGCTCCGTCTCTTCGTCAGCCGCCAACTCGAGGAGCAGGCGCGCACGCACGCCGTAGAGGCCGACACCGGCCACCAGCACGGCACGGCTGGCGAGCGGCTCCCCTGGCGCGAGCGGCTGACCTCCGTCAGGGCGTGGTCTGACGTGGCACACAACTTCCGCGGCGACTGGCAGATGGTGTGGAAGGAGGTCGCGCTGGGTTTCCTGCTCGCCGGGTTCATCGCCCAGTTCGACAACGGCTTCTTCGAGCATCTGTTCATCCACCAGGCGCCGGCGCCACTGCCGACGATCGAGAACGTGATCGTCGGACCGATCATCGCCGTACTCAGCTTCGTCTGCTCGGTGGGGAACGTCCCGCTCGCGGCGGTGCTGTGGTCGGGCGGGATCTCGTTCGCCGGGGTGCTCGCGTTCCTGTTCGCCGACCTGATCGTGGTGCCGATCGTCCTCATCTATCGCAAGTACTACGGCATCAGGTTCACGGTCCGGATCACCGCGCTGATGTTCGTGACGATGGTCGTCGCCGCCCTGATCGTCGCCGGCATCTTCAGCGCGCTCGGTCTGACCCCAACCGGACCGCGGCCGACGCGCGCCGACATCTTCAGCTCGGTCCAGGTCAACTACAAGCTGGCGCTGAACGTCCTCGGGGCCGTGATCTTCACGGCCATGTTCTGGCTCACCCGCCGCCGAGGCGCGACCGACCCGGTTTGCCGGATGACGGTCGATCGGGCAAAGGCGCTAAGCAGGGACGTCGGTGGCGAGACGTACTACTTCTGCTCGAGCAGCTGCTTGCAGGAGTTCGAAGCCGGCGCCCCGTCGGCGCCGCGTCCGCGGCTGACGAGCTCGACCTCCCCGTCCCGGGCCGCCGGCATCTTCAGCCATTGCTCGTCAGAGTCCTCGACGAACGATAGGAAGTCCGGCCGGCCGAGCAGCCCGTAATCGATCCGCATGACCGTGAGCTCGAGGCCGGTACCTGTGCGCAATCGGTCGCCGAGCTGGACGTCGGTCGCCTTGACCGTTGTCGTCACTGCAGCGCCCCCTCGATTTGTTCGACGATCCGCTCGTCCTCAGGTCCGACCGTCGGCCGGAAGCGGGCCAGCACCTCGCCGGACGGCGCTACGACGAACTTCTCGAAGTTCCACTCGATCTCGCCGGCCTTTCCCTCCGCATCGGGAACCGCGGTCAGGCGCTGATAAAGGGGGTGGCGCCGGCGACCGTTGACCTCGAGCTTGGCGGTCATCGGGAACGTCGTGCCGTACGTCGTCCGGCAAAAGCCTTCGATCTCGTCCGGGGTTCCGGGTTCCTGACCGGCGAATTGATTGCACGGGACGCCCAATACGGTGAAGCCCCGATCGCCGTAGGTGCGCTGAAGCCGCTCGAGTCCCTCGTACTGCGGTGTCAGGCCGCACCTCGACGCCACGTTGACAACCAGCACTGCCTTGCCGGAGAGCTCCTCGCTACCAAGCGGCTGGCCGCCCAGGCCTGAGAGGCCCTCCCAATCTACGACTTCGGATTCAGGCGTTGCTTCGTGCATCGTGAGCGCTCTCCGGGGTTGAGTGGCACCAGACACCGATCGTAGCTAGCCCTCAGGCCCACGCCCGGACCTCGCCGCGAGCAACTGGCGGCGCAATTCGCGACCATATTGGCCGCCACCGAAACGGAGGTCCCGATGAGGCGGCACCCCGGCGCCATGAGAGGAGAAGCACGTGGACTTCCTGGTCGAGTTCGACATCCAAATTCCTGACGACGCTCCTGGTTCTGAGGTTGAGGAGCGAGAGCTTGGCGAGGCGGCCGCCGCCGAGACGCTGGCGCGTGAAGGGCACCTCGTCCGGGTATGGAAGCCGCCGGTGGCACCCGGCGAGCGCAAGGCCCTGGGCTTGTACCGCGCCGACAGCCGGGCACAACTTGACGGTCTGCTCGGCGCCCTCCCGCTTGCCGACTGGATGCGCGTCACCGTCACCCCGCTTGAGCCTCACCCGAACGATCCGGTGAGTGGCCGGCCGAGCGCCTTCCAGCTTCCCGCCCCTCGCCTCAGCGCCGTCTATCGCCTTGAGGCCGCCCTCGGAGAACCACTCGATCTCGGCGACGCGGCGCAGGGACGCCGGCGCGTTGTGGCCCTGACCGGCGGAACGTTCACCGGTCCCGAGCTGAACGGGAGGCTTTTGCCCGGGGCCAGCGCCGACTGGCAGATCCTGCTGCCGGACGGCACCGCGCTTGCCGACCTGCGCTATACGCTGCAGACGGACGGCGGGGACCTGCTCTACGTTCAGGCTCGCGGAGTGCGCCACGGCAGCGCCGAAGTGCTCGCCCGTCTCGCGCGCGGCGAGACCGTCGACGCCAGCGAGTACACCTTCCGTACCTCGACGTGGATCGAGACAACCGCGCCCGATCTCGACTGGCTTAGCAAGGGCGTCTTCATCAGCGTCGGCGGCCGCCAGCCGGCCGGAGTGATCTACGAGACCTACCTGGTCGAATGAG
>CAVZAK010000006.1:0-21741 GCA_963773165.1 uncultured Solirubrobacterales bacterium | reverse complement strand
ACAGCCACCCCCGCTCTTCCGCCACGCGCACCGCCTCCGCCCGGTTACGAGCGTCGAGCTTCTGCATGACCGAGGACAGGTGGTTGCGCACGGTCCCCGGCGAGAGGTGCAGGGCGCCGGCGAGCTCGGCCACGGTCGCGTAGCGGCGTGAGGCCTCGAGGACCTCGTGCTCGCGTGGGGTCAGCGGGCTCTCTCCCTGACTGAGCGCCGCCGCCGCCAGACCGGGATCGACCACCCGCTCGCCGGCGACGGCGCGCCGGATCGCCGCGGCGAGTTCGTGCGCGGGCGCGTCCTTGAGCAGGAAGCCGGCCGCGCCACCCTCCATGGCCCGCCGCAGGTAGCCGGGGCGGCCGAAGGTGGTCAGGATCAGGATCCCGATGCCGGGCAGCTCTCGGCTGAGCTCCTCGGCGGCGTCGAGCCCGGTCTGCCCGGGCATCTCGATGTCGAGCAGCGCCACGTCGGGCCTGGCCTGGCGAGCCGCTGCCAGGACCTCGTCTCCTCGGGAGACCTGGCCAACGACCTCGATGTCCGGCTCCATCCCGATCAGACTCGCGAGCGCGCCACGGATCATCGCCTGGTCCTCGGCGATCAGGACCCGGATCACGCCGCGCGGACTGTCCTCGGGACCCGGACCGTCAGGCTGAAGCCGCCGTCGGGCAGCGTCCCCGAGTCGACCTTTCCGTGGACGGTCTCGGCCCGCTCGGCCAGGCCGGCGAGGCCATGGCCGGACACGCCGTGGCCGGGGTCCCGGTGCCCGTTGGCGGACGGATGATCGCCGTTCCCGGAAGCGGCACTGCCGTGACCGTCATCGACGATCTCGAGCGACGTCTCAGCGAGCCCGGCAGTGATCCGCATCCGGACGTGGCTGGCCCCGCTGTGGCGGATCACGTTCGTCGCGCCTTCCCGCACCGCCCATGCGAGCACCGCCTCGGTTTCGGGGTTGAGCTTGACGGACGGACGCTCAACCGACGCGTCGATCCCGGCCGCCGACAGCGCCATCCGGGCGCCCTCGATCTCGCCGTCGAGCGTGGGCTTGCGGTAACCACTGGCAGCCTCACGGACCTCGCCCAGCGCCTTGCGGGCAACGCCCTCGACCTCGGCCACCTCGGTCGCCGCGTCCTCCGGGCGGTCAGGCAGCAGGCGGCCCGCCAGCTCGGCCTTCAGCGCGATCACGGACAGCGAGTGTCCGAGGAGGTCGTGTAGATCGCGGGCGAACCGCTCGCGTTCCTCCGCCACGGCGAGGCGCGCCAACTCGGCACGGGCGTGCGAGAGCTCCTGGTTGCGGAGCCGCAGGTCGCGCATCAGCAGCATCAGCAGCCCGATCCCGGCGCTGCTGGCGACGAAGCCGATCGCGGTGGCAGCATTGGCGCCGCCGAGGAGCGATGCCCCACCCGCGAACACCACGCACACCACGACTGCGTAGAAGCCAAGCGGCGGCCCGGCGACCAGCCAGGTACAGGCGGCGCAGTAGGTGAACAGGAATCCCCAGCCATACCCGTCGGCCAGCGTCAGCGCAGTCGCCACCGCAAGCAGTACGACGAACAGCGCCAGTGACAGGCGCGTCGGGCGGCCGGCGTTGAGACGCCACTGGTAGATGAGCCACGCGTACGCACCGGCGAACACCCCCGCTCCGACGACGGCCAGGATGTGACCGAGCTCGGGGCCTCCGCTCGTGACCGCATCGACCAGCGGGAAGATGATGAACGCCAGCCAGATGAGCGCGGCACCGATGCCGATGTCGGTCCGCCGGCGGGCCGAGAGCCGGCGGCCGAACATCGTCTCGCGATCGTCGCAGTCGTCAGGAATGCCGTCCGCCCGCGGGTCGTTCATCCGGTTCCTACCGCGTCGCTCATACGACGTCGCCCTGGGGCTGGCGCAGGAATCTGACCATCAGCCAGATCCCGATCGCGATCCAGATCACGAGCGTCAGGATGTCCTGACCCTTGAGGCCGACACTGTTCGTCCGCGGATCGAACGCGTACTGCAAGCCGTCCGCCAGCGCGTTGATCGGGAACAGCCTTGCGATCACCTTGAGCGCGTGCGGCATGGTGTCTACCGGGAACCAGATGTTCGAGATGAACGTCAGGGGCAGGATCGACAGGTTGACGAACACAGGCGCGGACTCGGCGGTGCCGATGAACCGGGTGACGCCGATGCCGAGCGTCGTGAAACAGGCCGTGCCAAGGATCAGCGTGAGGATCAGACCTGGAAGTGTGCCGGTCTGAATGTGAACGTCGTAGGCGAGCGCGCCGAGCGTGAGCACCGCGATCGTCATCAGGCCGACGATCAGCACAGTCGATCCGATCCGAGCCGCCACGTACCCCCACCGAGGCAGCGGCGTGCCCTGCATCCGCTTCAGGACGCCCTCATCACGCAGGATCGCTGTCGAGATCGCCATGTTGATGTACGTCGTGGCGATGATGCCGTACGCGAGGATTCCCGGCACGAAAAACGCGTCGTACGGGATCCCGCCTCGTGACTTCAGGGTCTGGCCCTTGTCGAGGCTCGCAAAGATCACGAGGAACATCAGCGGGAATGCGAACGTGAAGATCCCGCGGCCACGGTTGCGCCAATACGCGCGCTGCTCGTAGCGAATCTGCCAGGCGACCAGACCGAGGTCGCGCCGGATCGGAGGGGTCAAGATGGCGCTCATCGAATCGCCTCCTCAGGGGTCGGAGCGTGGTGTTGATCGCTGGAACCGGTGAGCTCCAGGTAGATGTCTTCGAGCGTCGGCTGCGAGACCGAGAAGTGCCCGAGATCGATCTCTCGGTCGACGGCCCAGCTCGTGATCCTCTGGGTCGCGAGCACGGGATCTCTCGTCACGACCAGGACCCGGTCCCCGTCAATCGAACGCTCCAGCGAGGGAACGTCCGGAACATCGCCGAGCGACCAGTCCGCCGGCAGCATGAACCGGATCTCCGCGGGCCGGAGGTCGCGGCCGCCGAGCTCTTCGGGGCGGCCGGTGGCGATGATCTCGCCGGCGTTCATGATCGCGACTCGGTTGGACAGGTGCTGCGCCTCGTCCATGTAGTGGGTCGTCAGGAAGACGGTCTTGCCCATCTCGCACAACGAGCGGACTGTCGACCACGCTTGACGCCGGGCGGCCGGGTCGAATCCTGTCGTGGGCTCGTCGAGGAAGATCAAGTCTGGGTCCCCGACCAGCGCGAGCGCCAGGTCGAGCCGCCGGCGCTGACCGCCCGAGAGCTTCGTTGCACGCTCATCGCGCTTCTCGGTCAGCTCGACGACCTCGATCACCTCTTCAACAGGCCGCGGGTGCTTGTAGTAGCGGGCGTACATCTCGACGATCTCGGCGACCGTCAGGTCGCGCTGGACGCCAGACTGCTGCAAGACGATTCCAACGCGCTCGCGCAGCTCGCGCTCGCCCTTCGCCGGATCGATGCCGAGCACCCGCACCTCACCGTCGGTGCGTGTGCGGTAACCCTCCAGGATCTCGACGATGGAGGTCTTACCGGCGCCGTTGGGGCCGAGCAGGCAGAACACTTCTCCCCGCGCAACCTCGAAGCTCACGCCGCGAACGGCCTCGAGAACTCCATACGACTTCTTCAGATCGCGAACTTCGATTGCGATCTCGCTGTGTGTCAAATCGATCGCTGTCATGGGATTCAGCGTAGGCATTGCCACCGGCGAGCGTAAGTGGCGGCCGGCCGAAATCACGCATGACGTTTGTCACCGTCAGCACGGTGACAAAGCCGGCCTAGTCAGTGGCGTTCCACAGCTGAATGACCTCGGTTTCGCGTTCGAAACCGAGCTCACAGACCGCGCCGGCGGCGAGTGCGAGCCGGGCCCCGCCGGCGGCGGGCAGCGCGATCCAGCGCGCTGAAAGGACCCGCAGGATGTGCCCGTGTGCGAACGCCAGCGCGTCGCCGTCGGCGTCCCGCAGCTGCGCGATGGCCAGATCGGCCCGGGCCGCGACGTTCTCCGGCTGCTCCCCACCGGGGCAGCCGTCGCTCCACAGGTCCCAGTCCGGGCGCTCCTCTCGGATCTGCGCCGTCGTCAACCCCTCGTACTTACCGTAGTCCCACTCCCGCAGGTCATCGCTGAGGACGGCCTGCTCGCCGAAGCCGGCGAGCTTGCAGGTCTCGCGGGCTCGCAGGAGCGGGCTGCAAAGGACGAGGCCGAACGACCGTCCCGCAAGCTCCGCCCCGACCTGCTCGGCGCGGCGTCTCCCCTCCTCGATCAAGGGTAGGTCGGTGCGGCTCGTGTGCTGTCCGGAGAGACTCCACTCGGTCTGGCCATGGCGGACGAGGACGATCACAGGCTCACCTCCGTCGGTCTCGGGTTCGTGGGCGCCTCGAGCTCGTGCACGGCCAGTAGCGCCGCGCCGAGGACGCCGGCGCGGACCCCGTGGCGCGCGAGCCTGATCTCCGTGCGAGTACCTAGCCCGGGCAGGACATAGCCGGCGGCGGTGCGTTTGGCGGGCTCGAGCAGCAACTCACCGGCCTGGGCGGCGCCGCCCCCGATCACCACCTCCTGAGGATCGAACGTGTTGATGGCGTTGGCGATCCCGATCCCGAGGCGCTGGCCCCAGATCTCGACGATCCTGCGCGCGGGGAGGTCGCCGTCGTACGCAGCCTTGACGGCATCCGCTCCGAGCACCGGCTTGCCCTCGGCGTGCAACCGTCCGAGCGCGGACTCGGGATGGACGTTCGCCGCCTGCGCGGCGAGCCGATCCAGAGCATGGCCAGAGGCGACGAACTCGAGCGAACCGGCCTGCGGGAAGCCGCCCATCGGCGTCGGCACCGCACCGGTCAGGTCAAGCCCGACGATCGTGTGGCCGAGCTCGCCGGCGCCGCCCGTCGCGCCACGGTAGATTCTGCCTCCGAGGACCAGCCCACCTCCGACGCCGGTCCCAATCGTGATCATCACGAGGTCCTGGGCGCACGGGCGCAGATCAGTGTCGTGCGCTTCGGCGAGCGCGGCGACGGTCGCGTCGTTGTCGACGAAGGCCGGTACTCCGAGCCGCTCCGAGAGAACCTCGCGAAGCGGCACGTCGGTGAGCGGGATGTTGACCGACGCGATGACCCGCCCGGTGTCGAACTCGACGATCGACGGAACCCCGAAGCCAACCGCCTCCAGGGAGTCCGTGCGCAGATCCTCGACGACCGCCACGAGCTGATCGATCAGGGCGACACTGCCGGTGAGATCCGTGGCCCGAAGGTGGGAGTCGCCGAGATCGCGCCCGTCGAGCCGCGCGGCGGCAACCTTGGTCCCGCCTATGTCGACGCCGATGACGCTCACAGCCGGGCCGCCGCCGCCGGGTCGAGCAACACGGTGATCTCGCTCCCAAGCCCCTGCAGCAGCGACGCCGGCACATGGGGATCCGGCATCGCGTCGGGGCCGAACGCCGCCGCGACCGCGTCGGCCTTCGACGCGCCCGTGACGAGAAAAACGACCTTGCGCGCGGACGAAAGCGTCCGGAGTGTCATCGTGATCCGGGGGACGAATGGCTCGAGGCCCGCCTCAGGTACGCCGACGGCAAGCCGCGACCGTTCCTGGAGCGATGACTGATCCGGGAACAGCGAGGCGGTGTGGCCGTCGGAGCCCATCCCCAGCAGCAGCATGTCGAACGCTGGCGGGCCGGCTGCCTCTAGCGCCCGCTCATAATCCTCGGCGCCGACCATCGGTCCGAGCTCTCCCTTCATCCGCCAGACGGCGGGCTGATTCTCCTCACCGAGGGGATCGAGCAGGGTGCGCCTGACCGCCCCGTAGTTCGATCGCTCATCATCGGGCTCGACGCACCGCTCATCGCCGAACCAGACGGTCGTGTGCGTGAGATCGATGCCGACCGTCTGCACGGCCCGGACGAGCTCCTCGTAGGCCGGCTTCGGCGTGGACCCGCCGGTCAGCACGACGTCCCCCCCACCGGCGGCGGCGCCCACGAGCATCGCCGCGCACACGCGGCCTGGGTTCTCGACGACTTCGATCTCGACACTCACGCCGGGCACATCTCCCGGGCGGCCCGGAGAGCGGGGGCGTATGTGGGATCGCGCAGCAGGGCCTGACGCACTCCCTCTCCCAGGATTCCTCCCTCACCGCGCGAGGCCCCGAGTATCTGCCAAACGCGCTCCTGACCGTCGGAGGAGCGTTGCCTCGCGCACAGCCCACCGCTGGCTCGGTCGAGCGATAGCGCGAAGCCGTCGTTTGCGCGGACGGTGACACCGGCCAGTCCCGGGACGTCCTGATCCGCCGGCTCGAGCTCGACGTCGACGCTGCCTGCCCTGCGCGACGCCGAACCGGTCAGCCGGCCGGGACCGTCGGCCCCCAGCGCACACGCCCCCCAGCGCAGCCGCGATGACAGCCACCCCGCGAGCAGCAGCGCGCTGGCCGCGGAGCTAGGCCGGTGGCGTACCGCGAGCCCGGTCAGCGAGCCGAGCAGCGGCGCCCGATCCTCGGGATCGAAGCTTGCCGCCAGCCGCTCGCGCCACGGGGTCGTGCGCAGCCACGCCAGATCGACGACGTACGCCCACTCCAACGCATCGGCGGCCCGATCCAGCGCTGCGGATGGATCCAACATGTCATCGGAGTCCAGCAGCATCACGTCGATCATGCGGGAAAGCGTGGCCACCGCCTCCTCGTGCCCGTGGGGCGCCCACAGGACGGTCGGCAACTCCGACACCAGGACGGGATCGATGATCGTGTCGAGCCGCGACAGGTGCTCGGGTCCCATGTCGATTTCGACCTGCTCACGAATGACGCCGGGCCCGTTTGACGGTTCCTCGTAGGACATGACCGCCGTGGCGTCGAGCGTCGTGCGGCCCTCCTCGACCGCGCACAGGAGCGTGCGCGACGCGTGGTAGCGGCCAACCCGTTCGAGCCGGTTGGCGATCTCGCCCTTCCACTCGCGGTCGACGATGACGACCAGGTTGAGGACTCGCGCGGGCGCGAGCGCCGTGTTCTCCGCATGCCGAGCGCGCAATAGCTCTCGCAGTGCGGCGTCGATCGCGTCGGGATTGGTATCCCGCTCAGCCCAGACGTCCTCGCTCAACCTCGCCCCTCGTCCTGGCGTTCAGAGTCGCCGCCAGCGGCGGCCGTCGAGGAGCAGTCCGTCCGCCTCGACGGGACCGGCTGAACCCGCCTCGTACTGGGGGATCGGTGAGGAGCGGTCCTCGTGCCAGGCTGACAGGATCGGATCGATGATCCCCCAGAGGGCCTCGATCTCGTCGTTCCGGGTGAACAGCGTCGCGTCTCCCCGCATCGCGTCGAGGATCAGCCGCTCGTATGCCTCGGGTGATTCGGACATGAACGATGTGCCGTACCGGAACTCCATGTTGACCGGACGGATCCGCATCTGCGCCCCAGGAATCTTCGCCCCCAGCGACACGGACACGCCCTCGTCGGGTTGGACGGTCAAGATCACCTGGTTGGCCTGCACCCCCACCGAGCCCTTGCTCTGGAAGGCGAGGTGCGGGACGGGCTTGAGCGCGACCGCGATCTCGGTCACCTTCCGGGATAGCCGTTTGCCCGTGCGCAGGTAGAACGGGACGCCGGCCCAGCGCCAGTTCGACACGTGCAGGCGTAGCGCGGCGTACGTCTCGGTCCGCGAGTCGGGCGCGACGCCCTCCTCCTCGCGGTAGCCGGGGACCGGCGCGCCCCCGACGACTCCAGGGCCGTACTGCGCGCGGACCGCCATCGACGCCACGTCTTCGGGCGATGGTGGCACGATCGCCTCCAGCACCTTCAGCTTCTCGTCCCGCAGGCGGTTGGCCTCGAACGTCGCCGGCGGTTCCATGGTCAGCAGTGCCAGCAGCTGCATCATGTGGTTCTGGACGAGGTCGCGGAGGGCGCCGGCGCCCTCGTAGTAGCCGGCCCGGCCCCCGATCCCGATGTCCTCGGCGGCGGTGATCTGCACGTTGTCGATGAAGTTGCGGTTCCACACCGGTTCGAACAGCGCGTTTGCGAACCGCAGCGCCATCAGGTTCTGGACGGTCTCCTTACCGAGGTAATGATCGATCCGGTAGATCTGCGACTCGTCGAACTGGCTCAACACCTCCGCGTTTAGCTCGCGAGCCGAGGCGAGGTCGTAGCCGAACGGCTTCTCGATCACGATCCGGGTCTCGGTGTCCTCCGTGCGGCTCAGGCCTGCCTCGCCCAGCTTTCCGGCGATTGCCGGGAAGAACTGCGGTGCCGTGGAGAGGTAGAAGACGCGGTTGAGTCGCTCGCCGGCGAGCTGGTCGAACTCGTCGAGCGTGTGGGCGAGCTCGACGTAGACCTCGTCATCGTCGAACGTTCCGGGCAGGTAGCGCATGTCGGAGAGCAGGCCCTTGATCACGTCGGGATCCGGCCGCCGCCGGGAGAAGCGCTCGATCGATTCGCGGGCCTGGGCGCGGAACTCATCGTGCGACATATTGCTGCGGGAGACGGCGATCAACTCGAAGCGCTCCGGCAGCGAACCTTCGTGCGCCAGGTTGTAGAGCGCCGGCAGGAGCTTCCGGTGGGCGAGATCGCCCGTGGCCCCGAAGATCACCAGCGATGTCGGGTGGACCGGAAGCCGCTCGAGGCCCTCGACGAGCGGGTTCTCCGAGCTCTCGTCCTCGACCGCTGTCGCCATCGATGTCAGGCCGATCCGTTCTCGCCCGCAACGGCCGCGGCCCGGCGCTTCTCGATCCCCTCGAGCAGGCGCGTCATCGCGTCCTCGAACTGCTTGACGCCGTCGACCAGCAGCTCGTCCGTGACCTGGCTGAGGTCGATGCCCGCTTCGCGCAGCGCGTCGAGATCGGCGGTCGGATCGTGCTCGGCGGTCGGCCCGGTCACCTTTCCGTGATCGCCGACGGCCTGGAGCGTCGCCATCGGCATCGTGTTGACGGTGTCGCGCGCGATCAGCTCGTCGACGTACATCGTGTCCGGATAATCGGGGTTCTTGACGCCGGTCGAAGCCCACAGCGGCCGCTGGACCGAAGCGCCGCCGTGCCGGAGGCCGTCCCAGCGCGGGCCGGAGAAGATGTCCTTGAAATGCCGGTAGGCGAGCCGGGCGTTCGCCAGCGCCGCCGTGCCGGCGAGGTCGGTCCGTCCGAGCGCCTCGAGCTTCTTGTCGACGTTCGTGTCGACCCGCGAGACGAAGAAGCTTGCGACCGAGTGGACGTCGAGCGGCAGCCCTTCCTGCTGGCGACGCTCGAGGCCCCGCAGATACGCGTCGGCGACCTTCTCGTACGCCTCGACCGCGAACAGCAGCGTGATGTTGACGTTGATCCCCTCGTAGATCGCGTGTTCGATCGCGCCAACGCCCTCGGGGGTACCCGGGATCTTGATCATCACGTTCGGACGGCGCACCGCCTTCCAGTACGTCCGCACCGCTTCGGTCGTCTGCTCGGCGTCGTGCGCAAGGTCGGCGGCCACCTCGAGCGAGACGAACCCGTCCTTGCCGTTCGTGCCCTCGTGAACACTTGCGAGGACATCCGCGGCCAGCTGGACGTCCTTGACCGCGATCCGGTCGTAGATCTCGTCGGCGGCGAGCCCATCGCGCGCCATCGCGACGAGCTCGTCGTCGTAGTCGTCGGAGCCGAGGATCGCCTTCTCGAAGATCGACGGGTTCGAGGTCACGCCGCGCAGCGAGTCCTCCCGCACGAGGCGCTCGAGCTCGCCCTCCTTGATCAGCGAGCGCGCGATCTGGTCGAGCCAGACGCTGACGCCGGCGGCCGTCAGCTTGGCAAGCGTTTCATTGATTCTCTCGGTCGTACTCATCGGCCGATCAACTCCTTTCCGAGTTCGGCGACGCGGTGCGATGTGATCCCGAAATGGTCATAGACGTCCTTGGCAGGACCCGACGCGCCGAACGTCTCCATTCCCACGAACGCCCCGTCCGAGCCGATCCACTTGTCCCATCCGAACGGGCTCGCCGCCTCAACCGCAACCCTGGCCCGGCAGGACGCGGGGAGCACCTGCTCGCAGTAGGCCTCGTCGGCTTTGGTGAAGTTCTCCATGCAGGGCATGCTCACCACTCGTACCCGGACACCGTCGAGCAAATCAGCGGCCTCCAGGCAGAGCGACACCTCCGAACCTGTTCCGATCAGGATCAGCTCCGGGTCGGCGCCCTCGGCGTCGCGCAGCACGTAGGCGCCGCGCTCGATCGCATCATCAGGGATCGCGTCGGGGTCAAGGATCGGAAGGCTCTGGCGGGTGAGCGCGAACGCTGTCGGCGCGTCATTGCTGCGCAGCGCATACCGCCATGCCAGCGCCGTCTCGTTGGCGTCAGCGGGCCGCAGCATCTTCAGCGTCGGAACCGCGCGCATCCCGGCGAGCTGCTCGATCGGCTGGTGAGTCGGGCCGTCCTCGCCGAGCCCAATCGAGTCGTGCGTGTAGACCCAGATCGATGGCAACTTCATCAACGCTGAGAGGCGGACAGCCCCGCGCATGTAGTCGGAGAACGTGAAGAACGTGGCGCCGAATGCGCGGAAGCCATGGAGCGCGAGTCCGTTGACGATCGCCCCCATCCCGTGCTCGCGGACGCCGAAGCGGAGATTGCGGCCTCCATATGTCCCCTTCTCGACGTCACCGCCGTCGAGGATGTCGGTGTTGGTCGACGAGGCAAGGTCGGCCGAGCCGCCGATCAGGTGAGGAACGGACGCGGCCGCCCACTGGATAACATGCTCGGACGCCTTCCGAGTTGCGATCGGCTTGTCCGCCGGATCGAAGCGAGGAAGGTCTCGATCCCACCCTTCGGGCATCCGCGCGGCGTCGATCATCTCCAGCTGCTCGGCCTTCTCGGGGAAAGCCTCACGGTAGGCCCGGAACCGGTCCTCCCACTCACCCTCGAGCTCTCGGCCGCGCTCGCAGCAGCGGCGGAAGTGCGCCAGCGCCTCGTCTGGCACGTAGAAGTGCTTGTCCGGGTCCCACCCGTAGGCCTCCTTCGTGAGCCGGACCTCGTCCTCGCCGAGTGCCGAGCCGTGCGCGCCCGAAGTGTCCTGCTTGTGCGGGCTGCCGTAGCCGATGTGGGAGCGGACGAGGATCAGCGACGGACGGTCTGCGACGGCCATCGCGTTGCGCGTGGCCTGCTCGAGGCTCTCCAGGGACAGGTCCTCGCCGACGTTCTGGACGTGCCACTCGTACGCGTCGTAGCGCTTCCCCACATCCTCGGAGAAGGACTGCGAGGTCGGCCCCGCGAGCTGGATCTTGTTGTCGTCGTAGAAGACGATCAGGTGGCCCAGGCCGAGATGCCCGGCGAGCGAAGACGCCTCGGACGCGACGCCTTCCTGCATGTCGCCGTCCGATGCGATCACAAACGTGTAGTGATTGACGACCTCGTGGCCCTCCTCGTTGAAGCGGGCGGCGAGCATCCGCTCGGCCAGCGCCAAACCAACGGACATCGATATCCCTTGCCCGAGCGGACCAGTCGTGGCCTCGATCCCGGGCGAGTCCTTGCGCTCGGGATGTCCTGCCGTTGGCGACCCGACCTGGCGGAAGTTCTTGATGTCTTCCATGGTCAGCGGGTAGCCGGTCAGGTACAGGATCGAGTAGAGGAGCATCGACGCGTGACCGGCCGAGAGGATGAAGCGATCCCGGTCGATCCAGTCCGGATTTGAGGGGTTGTGGCGCATCACCCGCGTGTAGAGCATGTAGACAAGCGGCGCCAGCGCCATCGGGGTCCCCGGATGACCGGAGTTCGCCTTCTGCACGGCATCCATCGAGAGCGTGCGGATCGTGTCCACGCACAGCTCATCCAGCCTGGCGGTGGCGGGCTCGGTCGCGGTCATGAGATCAGGACGTTGCGAGTCGAGGGGGCCACTTCTTGGAGCATAGACACAACCGGGTCCTCCTAAACGGCGGGCTTGTAAACGAGATTGTTGACATCGCTGCATTCATCCAAACAGCACCCCGAATCGCTCATATTCCTCGACCGGAACCGTCCGCAGTTCGATAATCGCCTCGGCGAGCGGGACGAGCTCGATCCGGGTGCCGCGCAGAGCGGTCATCATTCCCCAGGCGCCCTCGTGGGCCGCATCGATCGCCGCAAGTCCGAATCTGGTCGCCAGCACCCGGTCAAACGCGGTCGGGGTGCCGCCGCGCTGCACGTGACCGAGGACCGTCGCGCGCGTCTCGAACCCGGTTCGCTGCTCGATCTCCTGCTCGAGCCGATGGCCGATGCCGCCGAGGCGCGGGTGCCCGAACTCGTCGCGCTGGCCCTCTGAGACGCTCATCGTCCCTTCCTCCGGCGTCGCTCCCTCGGCCGCGACGACGATCGAGAACGGCCGGCCACGGCCGTGGCGGCGCTGGATCAGGCGGCACACGTTGTCGATGTCGAACGGGATCTCGGGGATCAGGATCACGTCCGCCCCGCCGGCGACGCCCGCATGCAGCGCGATCCACCCGGCGTGGCGTCCCATCACCTCGACGACCAGGATCCGGTGATGGCTCTCGGCCGTTGTGTGGAGCCTGTCGATCGCTTCGCTGGCCACGTGCAACGCGGTATCGAACCCGAACGTCACGTCGGTGGCGCCCAGGTCGTTGTCGATCGTCTTCGGCACGCCGATCACGTTCACCCCTTCGGTGTACAACTGCTGTGCGGCCCCGAGAGTGTCCTCGCCACCGATTGCGATCAAGCCGTCAAGGCCGTTTCGCCGGATGGTTTCGCTGATCAGCCTAACCCCGTCCTCGCGCTTGAACGGGTTCGTTCGCGAGCTCCCGAGGATCGTGCCACCGCGAGGGAGGATGCCGCGCGTCGAGTCGATCGTCAGCGGGTCGAACGAGTCCTCGAGAACGCCCTTCCAGCCGTCGCGAAACCCGACCAACTGGTCGTTGTAGGCGTCGATCCCCTTGCGCACGACAGCGCGGATCACCGCATTCAGACCAGGGCAGTCGCCGCCGCCAGTGAGTAGCCCGAGGCGCATCGGCTGGAATCCTAATCAGCAGCATGGTTCGGAACTTGTTACGCGGCTGTAGGATCAGACGTCCGATGCAAACGCGGGCGATCGCCGAGCTCGCAGCCGACGTTGGCTCCGACACGAACGTCGTAGCGGCCTGAAGTACCTCGCCGCAAGCGACGACCCTCCGTGACACAGTTAAACGCGGTGAGCGCCGGAGCAGTCTGCAGCGTCCTGCACGAGGATCCCGATCTGGCGGAGGCGGTTCCTCATGATCGTCGTGAGCAGGCGATCAGTGAACTGTCCGCGAGAGAGCTTCGCCTGCCCGCGGGCCCCTGGTCAGGCGATCAGCTGCCGGTCATCCATGGCGGGGTCGGGCTGCTGATACTCAACGGGATGATGATCCGACGGGTGGGTCTCGAGGGGCGCTACGGCGCCGAGCTGCTTGGCGAATGCGACATCTTGAGGCCCTGGCCCGGCGAGGACGGGGGATCGGCGACCCTGGCCACGACCACCGGCTGGTCGGTCCTGGCGCCATCCCGGCTCGCGGTGCTCGACGCTCAGTTCGCCCGCCAGATGGTGCGCTATCCGGAACTCGTGGGCCGACTTGTCAGCCGCGCGTTGCAGCGCTCGCGCCACCTGGCCGTCAACATGGCAATCGTCCACCAGGCGCGTGTCGACATCCGCCTGCACATGCTGATGTGGCATCTGGCGGGCCGATGGGGGCGGGTGCGGAGCGATGGGACGATGCTGCCGCTCCGGCTAACGCACGCCTCACTTGCCGACCTGGTGGCTGCACGCCGGCCGACGGTCACGAGCGCACTGTCGGACCTCACGCGCCGGGGCCTGGTGCGATTGGTCGACGACGGATGGCTGCTCTCGGGTGAGCCGCCCGGCGAGCTGCTCGACGTTACGACGATGGCGGTTAGGCGAATTAGTTAGCCTCTCGCCGGTCGGAGGAGGCAAGGGTGCACATCGATCCATACATCGTTCTCGGAAGCGCGATTGTCGGGCTGCTGGTAGGCATGACCGGTGCGGGCGGCGGAGCGCTGATGACGCCGATGCTGATCCTGCTCTTCGGCGTCACGCCTTCGGCGGCGATTTCCAGCGACCTGGTCGCCGCGGTCGTGATGCGCCCCATCGGTGCGGCCGTTCACCTGCGTGCCGGGACGGTGAATCGTGGTCTGGTCAAGTGGATGGTCATCGGCTCGGTGCCGGCAGCGTTCCTCGGGACCTATCTGCTGCACCTGATGGGGAACTCGAAATCAGCGCAGACAAATATCGAACAGGCGCTGGGTATCGCGCTGCTGGTCGGGGCCGCGGCGATGGTCCTGCGCTACGCGCTTGACCGCGCCACGGGTCAGAAGCGCCTTGGACTCGTTGGCACGGTTCAGCCGCGACCGTTGCTAACGGTGGCGATCGGCGTGACCGGCGGGCTGATCGTCGGGCTGACATCCGTCGGCTCGGGCTCGCTGATGATCGTTCTGATGCTGTTCGCCTACCCGATGATCGGCGCCAATCAACTCGTCGGCACCGACCTGACCCAGGCGGTGCCGCTGACCCTGGCGGCCGCGCTCGGAGCCCTGGTCTTCGGACACGTCGACTTTGGGGTCACCGGCTCGCTGATCATCGGCAGTGTCCCGGGCGTCCTGGTGGGGTCACTGCTGTCCTCGACCGTCCCGGACCGGTACGTTCGCCCGGCGATCGCATTCGTGATCTTCGCCTCAGGGCTCAAGTACGTAGGTGTCGGCACGGCGGCGCTCGGATGGATCCTGTGCGGCACCCTGCTGGCCGCTGCGACCGTGTGGCTCGTGTACACGCGGCCGTTCAACCGGATGGCGGCCGAGGAATCGGTGCGATCGATCGCACCTGAGGAACCCCCCGAGCCCGACGTGCTGCTCGTGCACGAGCAGCGGAGCTGAGCCCAACGCTCCGGGCTGACCTGCATCCAACCGTCAGGCAGCGAGGAGCGGGCCGAGCCAGTCGCGGATCGCTGCTCTGACCGCGCTCGTGTCCTTGCGCAGGCTGTGGTCCCCAGGAACCTGGACCACCGTCCGCCGGGCCGCCGCCGGCGGCATCCCGAACGGGTCTCGCTCGCCTTGCACGACCAGCGTCGGGACCGTGAGGAGATCGAGCTCGTCGATGCGCGTCGGCCGCGGTGCTGACCGTCGCGGAGGCTGCAGCGGAAAGGCCAGGCACAACACGGCAATCGCGCCGGAGCTGGCCGCCGTGCGGCAGGCGACGCGGGCTCCCATCGAACGGCCGCCGACAATCAGCCTGAGCCCGTTCAGCTCGTCCGCGTGAAGCGCATCGATCACGGCCCGCCACGCGGCGTCGAGCTGCTTCGCCGGCGCCGGCGCACGCCGTCCCGCGACTCGATACGGCTGTTCGACCAGCACCACGGTCACGCCTTGCTCCAGGCCCACATCCCTGGCGGCGGTGAGGTCGGGAGCACCGACGCCGCCGCCGGCGCCGTGCCCGAGCACCATCCCGGCGCGCGGACGGTCCGAGCGATGGACGTGGACGAGCGCCGGTCCGTGTGGGGTTGAAACCTCCGATGTGTCGTCCGTCTGGGTCACACGATCGGATTCAGCAGGGCTAGCGGCGCTCTATCGCGGGGCCAGCACGAAGTCCGAGCAGCGCTCGGCGATCATCAGCGTCGGAGCGTGCGTGTTGCCGGAGGTGATCCTCGGCATCACCGATGCATCCGCCACCCTCAACCCCTCGACGCCGTGCACGCGCAGCTCGGGGTCGACGACTCCGTCCTCGGGTGATCCGATCCGGCACGTGCACGTCGGGTGGTACTCGTGCTCGCACGTCGCCCTTAGCCAGGCCGTCAGCTCCTCTCGGCTTCGCAACGTCGTCGACGGGTTGAGCTCCTCGACCGCGTGCTTGCTGAACGGGGGCTTCGAGGCGATTTCGCGGGCCAACTCCAGGGCTCGGAGCATCGCGGCCACCTCAGCGTCCGAGCCGAGCAGGTTGTTGAGGATCCGAGGATGGTCCGCCGGGTCGGCCGAGCGAAGCCGGACGCTGCCGCGACTCGACGGGCCGATCAGAACGGGTCCGATCGTCAGCGCCGGCGCTCCGGTCTTGCGGAACCCGTGCTCCCAGTAGTAGACCGGGCCGAACACGAACTGGAAGTCAGGAGCCGGCAGTGACGGGTCCGAGCGCCAGTGCAGCGCGGCCTCGGCGACGTTCGAGGAGAGTTTGCCGCGCCCGGCGAGCAGCCAGGGCAGCAGGTACTTCGGCGAGGCGGCGTCGTCGAGCGTGTCCGGGGTCGCGCACCGCAGATTGACCAGCGCCATCGGATGCTCCTGGAGGTGGGCGCCGACGTTCGGCTGGTCGACCCGGACCTCGATTCCGTGGTCCCGCAGGTGATCCGCCGGTCCGACGCCCGAGAGCATCAGGAGCTGGGGCGAGCCATACGCGCCGGCGCTGAGGATCACCTCGCGTTCCGCACGAGCGGTCTGCCGCTTGCCGTTCTGCTCGTACTCAGCCGCCACGGCACGGCCGCCCTCGATCACGATCCGGCGGACGTGGGCTCGGGGCATTATCGTCAGGCCGGGCCGCTTGCGGACCGGCGCCAGGAACGCGTCCGCGGCGCTCCAGCGACGGCCGCGACGGGTGGTCGTCTGGACCAGCACGCCGCCGTCCTGCTCGGGTCCGTTGCAGTCCGCGATCCGCGGAATGCCGACGGCTGCGGCGGACTCGAGGAACGGCTCCCAGTGCGTGGAGAGCCACCGGCTGCTGGTGACGTGCTGCTCGCCGCCGACCCCGTGGTAGGAGTCGTGGAACTGGGCGTTGTCCTCGGAGCGCTTGAAATACGGCAACACCTCGTCGTAGCTCCATCCAGCCGCCCCGCCGCGCGCCCAACCGTCGTAGTCAGCGCGGTTGCCGCGGACGTACATCATCGCGTTCATCGACGATGAGCCCCCGAGCATCCTTCCTCTCGGGAGGAAGAGCCGCCGTCCGAACAGCGCCGGCTCGGGCTCGGATAGATAGTTCCAGTCGCGCGGGCTCTGGAACAGCGTCGAGAACGCCGCCGGGGCCTTGACCCCGAGGTGCTTTGCGCTCCCGCCCGATTCGAGCAGGAGCACGTTGGCGCCGCCCGCGCTCAGCCGGTTGGCGAGCACGCAGCCCGCCGATCCGGCGCCGATTATCACGAAGTCGTGCGAGGACATGCCTGCTGTGCAGCCCATCCTACGGGGTGCCGTCTGGACGCACGGGCACGCACAAAAAGAGAGGCCCGGTCACCCGGGCCCCTCCCTAATGATGCTTTTCGACGAGCGCTAGAAGTTCTTCATCACCTGGATGAAGTTCGGTCCAACCGAACCGAGACCGGTCAGGCTGTCGAATCCCTTCTTGGCGGTCAACGTGACCTTCCGCGAAGCGCAGTTGCCCGTCGCGTCACAGTAGACCTCCTTGCCGGCGTAGTTGATCGCCCGGAGGCTCACGTTGAAGCCATCGGACTTGTCAACCGTGTTCGCGTAGTCGACGCGAACGACGCTGGCCGCGTTTGGATCGGTCGGGGCCACAATGTCGTTGAACGTCCCCGGGTCAGCCTTGTACGCCTTGTACAGGGCCGGGTTGATGAAGCCCAACGGCGTGCCCGCGGCCTGGTCGGCGTCCGCGATGACGCCGGCGAGCATCGGCGATGCGAGGCTCGTGCCACCCTCCTTGAACTGGTCGTAGTAGACGCCGTCCGGGAAGGTTTGGGTCAACCCGATCAGCATCCCGCTCTGTGCGTCGGCGTCCATCGAGATGTCCGGCTCGACACGCAGCGGCTGCGGTCCGAACAGGGCCTCGTTGCGCAGCGCGAGCGCCGCGGGCACCACCGGAGCCTGGTAATACGGCTGCAGGTAGTTGTAGCTCGTACCGCCGCCACCTCCCGCTTGCCAGGCAAGCGAGCCTGCGGGGGTCGTGGCCGAACCGCAGTTGGTCGTCGCCACGCCAGCGCACATCGTCTGCTTCGCCGTCGACCAGCCGTACTCGGCCAGGCGGGCGTTGGCGCTCCCAACTTCTAGCGTGGTGCCGCCGACCGCGGTGACGAACGGACTGCTTGGCGGATAGTCCGGAACTGTGAGTCCGCTGACCGCGAAGTTGTCCCCATCGTCGCCGCTCGAGAACAGGACACTGACGCCAGTTGTGCCGGCGAGCATGAACGTGCTGTCGTACGCGGACTTCGTCGCCGCGTCCGTCAACAGGTCACCCGCAACGTCACCCCACGAGTCGCTTACGACCGACGCGCCGCTGGTGACCGCGGTCGTCAGCGCCGCCAGCAGGCTGTTGTCGAAGCAGTCCTGCGCACCGACGAACAGGATGTTCGCGCCCGTCGCCATCGAGTGTGAGGACTCGACGTCGAGCGCCTGCTCGTCAAACCAGCCACTCGCGCCACACGTGTCCTCCTGATCGACGGTGGGCGGCGAGAGGTTCGTGAACTGCGACGTGGTGAGCGGGTGATTCGGGTCGTTGATCCGGAAGTACGTCTGCGCGTCCGACAGGAGCGTCGGCGAGTCGTAGGCGTCCACGATCGCCATCGTGACACCGCTTCCGTTCTGCTTGTTCGACGTGGTCATTCCGTAGCCGGCGCGCAGCTGAGTGGGCTTGTAGCCGCAGATGTCATACGCCTGCGGGCTCTCGAACGGTGCGTACAGGGACGGATTGTCGATCATGTCGGTCTTCTGACCCCAGAACGACGAGCACGGCTGCGGGTTGCGGAAGCCGGCCGGCGGGGCCGGCTCTTGCCCTGGTTGTGCCGCGCTGGTGCTGGGAGCCGAAGCTCCGTTGCTCAGCGACGTGGTGGCAATGTTCTGATTGACACCGACAACGCCGGAGACGAATCCCCCGAGAGATGAGGGAATCGAGAGCGGGCTGTTCGCGAGTCGAACAGTCTTGCCAGCGACTTGGTAGTAGCCAAGGCTGGTCGAGAAGGCCTTCTCCACCTGTGCGGCGGTGCCCTCAGCAGATACGAACAGGCGGTCCTTGGCGACCGCGCCGACGGAGAAGCCTTGTTGCTTCAGCCATGCCTTGGCGGACTTGACGGAAGCGTTGCTGGGGCTGTACTTGGCGATCCACTCCCCGGTCGTCAGGTAGTGGTGATACCGGGAGGACCCGGGCTTGGAAACCGCGCGGAGGGCCGCTTGGGCCGAGCTCGCGTTACGAAGCTTAAGAACTAGGTCGAAGTCGACCGAGCTCGTTGCGGCGACGCTGCCTCGCGACGCCGTACGAGCTGCAGCGGGGGCCTCTGAGCCATTCAGCGCAGTGCGCGCGGTGGCCGACGGGGCCGCGCTGGCGACGGCGATGCCGCCGGCGAGCTGGGTCGCTCCGACGAGGAGCCCCACTGATCCCAGTGCGGCCCACAATCGAACGGACTTCATACATCGCTCCTCTCTGACGAATGGCGACTACGCGCCACGCAGGATCCCTCCAGGCATGAACACCGGTTGCCCATCCACCTCTCCTCTCGCTGGCTCTACCTCTGGGCCGGGGAAAGATATACCGCCGTCGTCAGCGGGCGCAAACACCTTCCGTCAGCTTTCCGACCCGGACAGATAACATCGCCTCGTTGCGCGGGCCCGCGCCATGTGTTGGCGGGCGGATGGGATTGAGGTGTCTGCCAAGAGCGATGTGATCGTCCTCGGGTTGGGCGCGATGGGCAGCGCGACCTGCCATCAGCTGGCCGCTCGCGGGCTGTCCGTGATCGGGATCGACCAGCACCAACCGCCGCATCCGCACGGCTCCACTCACGGCGAGACCCGGATGACCCGCCTGGCGATCGGCGAGGGCCAGGAGTACGTGCCTCTCGTCCGCCGCTCACACGAGTTGTGGCGCGAGATCGAGGTGCAGGCCGGCATCCAGCTGCTGGTTCAGTGCGGCGGGTTGATCCTGGGAGACGCCGCCAGTCCCTTCTTGCGCGATACCCGGGAGGCGGCGCATGCGTTCGGGATCGCCCACGAGGACCTCACGAGCGCCGAGGTCCGTTCCCGCTTTCCGATGTTCGCGATCGGTAGCCAGACCGAGGGGTACTTCGAGCCCGAGGCCGGATACGTCCGGCCGGAGGCCGCCGTGCGAGCGCAGCTGGAGCTAGCGCGCGCTCGCGGCGCCGTGTTGCGTCTCGGCGAGCGCGCGGAGGGCTGGACGGCCGTAGGCGACGGCGTGACCGTCACGACCACTGCAGGACGCTACGAGGCTCAGGAGCTCGTCCTGTGTGCCGGCGCATGGATCCCCGAGCTATTTGCGCAAGGGAGCGAGATCTTCTCGATCTACCGCCAGAATCAGGTCTGGTTTCCGATCCGCGAGCGCTTCGAGGAGCTCCGCGAGATGCCGGTGTTCGTTTGGGAATTCGGGGCTCCAGAGGACTCTGTCGCCCATCTTGTCGGGTTCTATGGCTTTCCGGCGGTCGATGGGCCGGCCGGTGGCGTGAAGGTGGCGGCTGAGTCCTACGAGCAGACCACGAGCGCGGATTCCGAGCGGTTGCCCGCAACTCCCGATGAGATCGAGAAGATGTACGAGGGCTACGTCGCGTCCCGGCTGCCCTGGCTGGGCCGCGATCCAGTACGGACGATTTCCTGCCTCTATACGACTACGCGGGGGAACAGGTTTGTCATCGACCGCCACCCGGAGCACAAGTCTGTGTTGATCGTCTCGCCCTGCTCGGGGCACGGCTTCAAGCACTCCGCGGCAATCGGGGAGTCAGTCGCGCAGCTGGTCGTCGATCGCAGCAGCCAGATCGATCTGCGTCCCTTCCGCCTGCCGGCGTTCGGCGTCGATTGAGCTGTGACCGCTCGCGCGCGCTGAGGCGCACGAGCGGCTCAGCTGGTTCGTCGGGCGGCGTTACGCCGCGGTCAACTCGCGCTCGGCGCGAAGCCAGTTTCCGAGCTCGTCGCGTCCACCCTCGTCAACGTGGATGTAGTAGGCGCGCTCGGCGATCTGTAGGTGGCTCGGCTGACGGCGCTTCACCGTCTTGGCCCCGGAAGTGCTGGCGCGCTTCCTGACAGGCTGCTTGGCGGGCTTTTCGGCCACGGTGTTCCTCCTGGTCTGAGTCATTGCGAACTTCGCGCGCACGCCTCAGGCGCGCGGCCCTTGTGTTCGACGCCCGCGTGGGCAGCCCTGCCCACGCGCCGTCCGAGGGAGTTGTCGGCGAGATACAGTCGGAGCATGAGCGCCAAGCGCGGCATCTTCGTTGCTCCGTTTGACGAGTTGGTCAGGCCGCAGCTGCTGAGCGATCTGGCGCGACGCGCCGAGGACCGCGGCTGGGACGGTTTCTTCATCTGGGACCACGTCAAATACCGGCCACCGGTCGAAGCGGTTGCCGACCCGTGGGTGGCGCTCGCGGCCATCGCCTGCGCTACGAAACGGGTCCGAATCGGCCCGCTGGTCACGCCGCTGTCGCGCCGGCGCGTTCACAGGCTCGCCCGCGAGACCGTCACTCTCGATCAGCTCAGCCGCGGCCGGCTGACGCTCGGAGTGGGCCTGGGGAGCAGCAGCAGTGGGGAGCTCGAGCCGTTCGGCGAGGTCGCAGATCCCCGCCAGCGGGGGGTTCTGCTCGACGAGGGCCTCGACAAGCTGAGCGCATACTGGGGTGGGGAGTTCAAGCCGCTCCCAGTGCAGAGGCCGAGGATTCCGGTGTGGGTGGCAGCCCGTTGGCCTAATCGCCGACCAGTGCGCCGAGCGGCCCGTTGGGACGGTCTGTTCCCGATCGAGATGCCCGAGCCTGCCGCCCTGGCAACGCTCGTCGACGAGGTCCGGGCCTTGCGAGGCGGGGACCTCGACGGCTTTGATGTGATAGCCGAGATCTCAGCCGGCGGAGACGTACGGCCGTGGGAGGACGCCGGAGCGAGCTGGGTACTCACCGGCTTTGGAGCTCAGCCCCGCGAGGCCGACGTGCGCGAGGCCATCGATCGCGGACCGGGGGCCGCCTGAAGGC
>CAVZAK010000005.1:0-344612 GCA_963773165.1 uncultured Solirubrobacterales bacterium | reverse complement strand
AAGCGTTGTCCGGAATCATTGGGCGTAAAGAGCGTGTAGGCGGCTCGGTAAGTCCGCTGTGAAAGTCCAGGGCTCAACCCTGGAATGCCGGTGGAAACTGTCGAGCTAGAGTCCGGAAGAGGCGAGTGGAATTCCTGGTGTAGCGGTGAAATGCGCAGATATCAGGAGGAACACCAATGGCGAAGGCAGCTCGCTGGGACGGTACTGACGCTGAGACGCGAAAGCGTGGGGAGCAAACAGGATTAGATACCCTGGTAGTCCACGCTGTAAACGATGGGCACTAGGTGTGGGGGGTGTCGACTCCCTCCGTGCCGACGCTAACGCATTAAGTGCCCCGCCTGGGGAGTACGGCCGCAAGGCTAAAACTCAAAGGAATTGACGGGGGCCCGCACAAGCAGCGGAGCATGTGGTTTAATTCGACGCAACGCGAAGAACCTTACCTGGGCTTGACATGTTCCTGACCGCCGTGGAAACACGGTTTCCCTTCGGGGCAGGATCACAGGTGGTGCATGGCTGTCGTCAGCTCGTGTCGTGAGATGTTGGGTTAAGTCCCGCAACGAGCGCAACCCCTGTCGCATGTTGCCAGCATTTAGTTGGGGACTCATGCGAGACTGCCGGTGACAAACCGGAGGAAGGTGGGGATGACGTCAAGTCATCATGCCCCTTATGTCCAGGGCTACACACGTGCTACATTGGCGCGTACAGAGGGCTGCGATACCGCGAGGTGGAGCGAATCCCTTAAAGCGCGTCTCGGTTCGGATTGCAGGCTGAAACTCGCCTGCATGAAGGCGGAGTTGCTAGTAATCGCGGATCAGCACTGCCGCGGTGAATACGTTCCCGGGCCTTGTACACACCGCCCGTCACACCATGGGAGTGAGCAACACCCGAAGCCGGTGGCCTAACCCTTTTGGGAGGGAGCCGTCGAAGGTGGGGCTCGTGACTGGGGTGAAGTCGTAACAAGGTAGCCGTAGCGGAAGCTGCGGCTGGATCACCTCCTTTCTAGGGAGCCCTCCTCGCGAGGGCACCGATCGCCGCAGGACCGTCGCCTCGAGCTCTCGAGCTCCACACGACGCTCCCCTGTAGCGCGATCGGTCGCTAGAAATGTCGACCGGATCTGGCAGGTCGCACGGAACGGGCTATGGCTCGGTCCGAGGCGGCCCGCATGCTGTTGAGTTTTGAGAGACCGGCTCGCCGCCGGCTGCTCGATGGACAAACGTCCCGGGCTACCGCGTGGCGAGTTTCGCCTCTTCGCGGACCTTGAAAACTGCACAGTAGCCAATGTAACGGGTATCAGGGTAAAACGCCTGGCGGCGTTTTACCTTGGAGAAATCTAAGATTTCTCCGACGGGTAACTCGCTTGCGAGTTACCCCGATCACCGTCAAGATAGTAAGGGCACATGGTGGATGCCTTGGCACCAAGAGTCGAAGAAGGGCGTGAACGGCTGCGATAAGCCGCGGTTAGGCGCTGAATAGCCATTGACCCGCGGATGCCCGAATGGGGAAACCCAACGTCGGTAATGCGACGTTATCCCGCGCTGAACACATAGGCGCGGCGAGGACAAGCGGGGGAAGTGAAACATCTCAGTACCCCGAGGAAAGGAAATCAACCGAGACTCCCTGAGTAGTGGCGAGCGAAAAGGGAATAGCCCAAACCCGGCGTGTGTAAGTGGTCACACGTTGCGCGTCGGGGGTTGTAGGACGTCTGGTCCGGGTCGTGACCGATCCGGCGGAAGTTACAAAACAGTGTGATAGTCGAAGCGTGTGGAACCACGCACCATAGAGGGCAATCGTCCCGTAGGCGAAATCGCACAGTCTTCCGCAGATGTTCCTGAGTAAGTCCGCACCCGTGAAACGCGGACTGAACCTGGGGGGACCACCCTCCAAGGCTAAGTACTCCTTGGTGACCGATAGCGGACTAGTACCGTGAGGGAAAGGTGAAAAGTACCCCGGAAGGGGAGTGAAATAGTACCTGAAACCGCGTGCCTACAAGCAGTGGGAGCGGCACTTGTGTCGTGACCGCGTGCTTTTTGCATAACGAGCCGGCGAGTTACTCGTCTGCGGCAAGGTTAAGCGATGAGCGGAGCCGTAGCGAAAGCGAGTCCTAATAGGGCGACATAGTCGTAGGCGGTAGACCCGAAGCTGAGCGAGCTACCCATGGGCAGGTTGAAGCGGGGGTAAGACCTCGTGGAGGACCGAACCGACCTAGGTTGAAAACTGGGCGGATGACCTGTGGGTCGGAGTGAAAGGCTAATCAAGCTCAGTGATATCTGGTTCTCTCCGAAATATATTTAGGTATAGCCTCGGATAAATTCCGTGGCGGCCGTAGAGCACTGTTTGGACTAGGGGCCCTACCAGGTTACCGACTTCAGGCAAACTCCGAAGACCGTCACGGTTACTCCGGGAGTCAGTTGCTGGGGGATAAACTTCAGCGTCAAGAGGGAAACAGCCCAGACCGCCAGCTAAGGTCCCTAAGTGTTAGCTAAGTGGGAAACGATGTTCGAATGCCCAGACAACCAGGAGGTTGGCTTAGAGGCAGCCACCCTTGAAAGAGTGCGTAACAGCTCACTGGTCAAGTGTTCGAGCGCGGACAATGTAACGGGGCTCAAGCTAATCACCGAAGCTGCGGGTGTGTGAAGTCTTCGGACCGATCACGCGGTAGGAGAGCGTTCCGGCGCCAGCGAAGCAGCGGCGTAAGCCAGCTGTGGAGGCGCCGGAAGTGAGAATGCCGGCATGAGTAACGAAAGAGGGGTGAGAATCCCCTCCACCGATTGCCCAAGGTTTCCTGAGTAAAGTTCGTCTGCTCAGGGTTAGTCAGGACCTAAGGCGAGGCCGAAAGGCGTAGTCGATGGCCAACGGGTTGATATTCCCGTACCACGTTGCTTCCGTTTGACCGATGGGGGGACGAGGAAGGCTATGGGATCCCAGGCGATGGTTGTCCTGGGGCAAGCATGTAGGGGTGGTCCTAGGAAAATCCGGGACCGCATTAACCTGAGGTGCGATGCCAGCTGGCTCTAAGCCGGCGAGTCCCGGATGCCAAGCCTCCGAGAAAAGCCTCTAGGGAGGAAGCGCGTGCCTGTACCAAAACCGACACAGGTGGGCAAGTGGAGCACACTAAGGTGATCGAGATAACCCTCGTTAAGGAACTCGGCAAAATCGCCCCGTAACTTCGGGATAAGGGGCGCCCCAGTAGGGTGAACCTCTTCGCGAGGGAAGCCCGAGAGGGCCGCAGTGAATTGGTTCAAGCGACTGTTTACCAAAAACACAGGTCTCTGCTAAGTCGTAAGACGACGTATAGGGGCTGACGCCTGCCCGGTGCCGGAAGGTTACGTGGAGGTGTTAGGGCTTCGGCTCGAAGCACCGAAACTAAGCCCCGGTAAACGGCGGCCGTAACTATAACGGTCCTAAGGTAGCGAAATTCCTTGTCGGGTAAGTTCCGACCTGCACGAATGGCGTAACGACTTGAACGCTGTCTCAACGAGGGGCTCGGTGAAATTGCAGTCTCGGTGAAGATGCCGAGTACCCGCGGCAAGACGGAAAGACCCCGTGAACCTTTACTACAACTTGGTATTGGGGTTCGATGCATTTCGCTCAGGATAGGTGGGAGGCTTGGAAGCGCCGGCTGCGGCTGGCGTGGAGCCAACCTTGAGATACCACCCTTGGTGTATTGGATCTCTAACGGTGCGCCGTGAAACCGGGCGCCGGACAGTGACAGGTGGGTAGTTTGACTGGGGCGGTCGCCTCCCAAAATGTAACGGAGGCGCGCAAAGGTTCCCTCAGCACGGTCGGAAATCGTGCGTAGAGTGTAAAGGCAGCAAGGGAGCTTGACTGCGAGACCGACAGGTCGAGCAGGTGCGAAAGCAGGCCTTAGTGATCCGGCGGTAGCAAGTGGAAGCGCCGTCGCTCAACGGACAAAAGGTACTCCGGGGATAACAGGCTTATCGGGCCCAAGAGTCCACATCGACGGCCCGGTTTGGCACCTCGATGTCGGCTCGTCGCATCCTGGGGCTGAAGTAGGTCCCAAGGGTTGGGCTGTTCGCCCATTAAAGCGGTACGCGAGCTGGGTTCAGAACGTCGTGAGACAGTTCGGTCCCTATCTGCCGTGGGCGTTGGAGAGTTGAGAGGATTCGTCCCTAGTACGAGAGGACCGGGATGAACGCACCTCTGGTGTATCTGTTGTCCTGCCAAGGGCATTGCAGGTTAGCTACGTGCGGATCGGATAACCGCTGAAAGCATCTAAGTGGGAAGCCGGCCTCGAGATGAGCTCTCCCATCCCCTAGAGGGAGTAAGACCCCTGGAAGACCACCAGGTTGATAGGCCGGATCTGGAAGGATGGTGACATCCGTAGGAGACCGGTACTAATGGGTCGAGGGCTTGACGGATATTTGATATCCGTGCATTGGCACTGTGTAGTTTTGAAGGCCCGCGGAGGGGGGAGAAATCTCTGATTTCTCCTAAGGCTAACCCGCTTGCGGGTTAGCCCGGTCTCTTATCAGTTTCCGGTGGTTATAGCGAGGGGGAAACACCTCTTCCCATTCCGAACAGAGCCGTTAAGCCCCTCAGCGCCGATGGTACTTGGCTCGCAAGGGCCTGGGAGAGTAGGTCGCCGCCGGTTTTTCTTCGACCCCGTTCGCTCGCGCGGACTCGTGTCGTTTTATTTTGTGCCGGGGCGCCGGAAGGTCTAGACCAGGCGCTCGATCCGGAGCTTGCGCACGCCCTTCGGCGTCTGGACCTCCACGACGTCGCCTGGAGCGTGGCCCAGCAGTGCCCTGGCGACAGGCGACTGATCCGACAGCTTTCCGGCGGCTCGATCCGCTTCTGCAGCTCCGACGACCGTCCACGTGTGGACCTCGCCGGTACTTTCGTCGACGATCTCGGCGGTACGGCCGAACGAGAACATTGGATCGTTGACGTTGCTCTCCACCACGACCGCGTTCAGCAGCCGTCCGCGCAGACGCTTGATCCTCGTCTCGAGGTGCGCTTGGTCCTCCTTGGCGGCGTGGTACTCGGCATTCTCCTTCAGGTCGCCGTGCTCGCGGGCGACGAGGATCCGCTGCGCGATCTCACGCCGGCCGACCGTTTCGAGCTCCCCCAGCTCGGCCTTCAAAGCCTTGAGGCCCTTGGGGGTGATGGCTTCGCCGTCGAGATCGGCGGTATGGGATCGATCAGTCATGACCCCCATGCTGCCAGGCTTCGCTGAATAGAGCGTGCTCGTCCCCCGACAGGCCCACGTGGCACGATCTAGGGACCGTGCGCGGCCTCATCGCCTACTTTCGCGAGAACCCTCAGGCATTCGTGCTGCTCGTGGTCTGTGTCGTCCTCGGGCTGGGCACGTTCATCGCGGTGATCATCAGCCTGATCGCGTCAGGGAACACCCAGACCACGGGGGAACCCAGTGGCGTCATCAGCCTCCTGATGGCGATTCGCTAGCGGCCCAGCGCGGCGATTTGCTAGCGCGCGGCCGGGTCGCGGCGGGTCGCGGCCGGGCTCGTCCGCACAGGCGAGATGCAGTGCGCGGGACGCGCAGCGACCGCGCCGGGGCGCCGAGCGCGCTCCCAGCGCAGCGGCCGCCGGTGCGGGTGCGAGATGTAGTTGTGGTGGGATGCGAGCGCATCGTCCTCTGGGTCGCCGAGCACGTCCTCGGCCCAGCTCAAGAGGGAGCGCAGGCGGTTAGCTGAAGCATGGAACATATGTTCGGGAGAGTAGGGGAGCGCTCGGACGGAATCGGCCCGTCTGCGTTATGACTCCAGAGTCCTCCCCGTTATGTCTCCGGACGGTCACGACGGTGTCGCAATCCGCCGGTGCCGGCCGCCAAATCGAGGGTCGTGAACGGCCGTGATCAGGGTCACAGGGAGGACCAGATATCGAGCTTCGTCCGCACGCGTTCGAGCACCGCGTCGGTGAACTCGGTGGTACCCGCGTGGCCGCCCAGATCTGGGGTCCGGATGCCGGCGGCGACGGTCTCCAGCGCTGCTTCATAGATGGCACGCGAGGCACGCTCGGCCTCGGCTCCGTTCCGCTCGGCGGCGTAGCGCAGGACCGCCCCGCAGGCCAGGATCATCGCCAGCGGATTGGCCACGTCCTTGCCGAGGAGCGCCGGCGCCGTCCCGTGCGGCGCTTCGGACATCGCCACCGTCGTCGCGTACTCGTCGTCGAACGCCAACAGCACCGACTCGGCCCCGGCAATCGATCCGAACATCGGCAGCACGAGGTCCGACAGGCAGTCCCCATCGCGGTTGAGCGCGGGAATCACGAGCGGGACGTCGGCCGCCCCGGACAGAAGACCGGCGTAGGTAGCGTCGATCAGCACCGGCTGGTAATCGACGGCAGCATGGCGCTGAGCGGCGAGGTCAAGCTCCTCCTTGAACATCCCCTCGTAGACGGGGGAGACCGTCCATTTGGGGCCGCCGTAGACCCGGGCGTTCATCTTCTCCGCCGTCCTGAACGCATACTCGGCCACGCCCCGACAGACGGAGCGGGTGATCCGTTCCCGCCGGTAGGCGACCTCGTCGACTGAGCCAGGCTCGCCGACACGGGACTCCTCGGCGCCATAAGCGTCCTCGACCGCCATCCGCACCACCGAGATCGGGTAGTGGACGCCGGCGATCGGTGTGACCCCCGGAAGCCGTCGGGCGGTCCGGACGATCACCTTCCCGTTCACCTGTTCGCGGAGGATCCGGTTGGGTGAGCCGACGTCGCCGGCGCCTTCAGGCGTGATCGTGGCGGCCTTCACGCCGAGCCCGGCGTCGCGCATAGCCACGGCGGCGTCGATCACGATCTGGTTGGACGTCGCGCGTCGGTTCTCGAGCGAGAGGTCGAACCGGACGAGCTCGAGGTCAAGCTCGAGCACGGACGAATCGAGCACGCGCAAAGACTGCTCGAGCAGCTCCTGCCCGGTTTCGTCTCCTTCGAGAACGACGATCGTGATCGTCCCGGCCACGGCGAGTTCCGGAGCGCCTACGCCGCGTCAGCGGCGGGCATCAGCTCCTCCCGCCGCTCGGTAAGTGCGTCGATCACGATCTGGAGGTGCTCGTCGAAGTCGACGCCCAGATCCTCGGCGCTGCGGCGGAGCTCCTCGCGGTTCACCGCGGCCGCGAAGCTCGGCTGCTTGAGCTTCTTCTTGACCGACTTCGGCGTCATGCCCACTAGCCCCTCAGGCCGGACATACGCGACCGCCAGCACGAACCCGCACAGCTCGTCGACTGCGAACAGCGTCTTTTCCATCGGGCTATCCCGCGAGACGCCGAGGAAGTCGGCGTGGGAGGCGACGGCACGGACGAGTTCGGGCGGGTAACCGCGCGCCTCCAGCTCCTTCAGGGCATAGCGGGGGTGTCCGTCGTCGAGATTTGGATAGCGCTCGTAGTCGAGATCGTGCATAAGACCGGTCAGCCCCCACAGGTCGACATCGCCGTCGAACCGGGGGGCGTAAGCGCGCATCGCGGCCTCGACGGCCAGCATGTGGCGGCGCAGGGACTCCGACTGAGTCCATTCGCAAAGGAGGTTCCACGACGCGTCTCGCGAAAACTCTTGCTGCATGCCTTCCACCCTAGCTGAGCGCTCGGGACCCAGGCCCGCCGAGGCGCTAGACGCGCCCTCACCAGCTACGCTGGGGAACCCCCGCACGAGAGCAACCAAGGGGAAGCCACCTATGGAGAAGTTCGTAATCGAAGGCGGGGCGCCGCTGTCTGGCACGATCGTTCCCGCCGGCAATAAGAACGGTGCGCTGCCGATCCTGGCTGCTTGCTTGCTGACCGAGGACGAGGTGATTCTGCGCAACGTCCCGCGGATCAGCGACGTCGACGCGATGGCAAATCTGATCGAGGGTCTCGGCGCCCGGGTCACGTGGCTCGACCGGAGCGAGGTACTGATCGACTCCTCGCCGGTCGACCGCCACCACGTCGATCGTGACCTGGCCGAGCGGATCAGGGCGTCGTTCCTGCTCGCCGGCCCGCTCCTGGCGCGCTTCGGGCGTGCCCACATGCCGCCGCCCGGTGGCGACGTGATCGGCCGGCGACGGCTCGATCCTCACCTCGACGCGTTCAGGGCGCTCGGTGCCGCCGTCGAGCACCAGGGCGCCGACGTCGTCCTCACGGCCCCTTCACTCGGACTCAGTCCCTGCGACTTCCTGATGGACGAGCCGTCGGTGATGGCGACGGAGAACGCCTTGATGGCAGCCGCGCTGACCCGCGGCCCGACCGTGATCCGCAACGCCGCGTCCGAGCCGCACGTGCAGGACCTAGCGCGGATGCTGGTAGCGATGGGCGCATCGATCGACGGCATCGGCTCGAACGTGATGACCGTCCATGGCACCGGGCGCCTGCGCGGGTGCACGCACACGATCGCTCCCGACCACATCGAGATCGGCTCGTTCATGGCCCTGGCCGGCGTCACCGGCGGGGAGTTGATCGTCAAGGACACAGTCCCCGAGGACCTGCGGATGATCCGGATGGTGTTCGATCGGCTCGGCCTGCGCAGCGAGGTCCAGGGCGCGGACGTGATCGTCCCCGGCAACCAGCGGCTCGTGATCCGTAACGACGACGGCGAATACATGCCCAAGGTCGAGGACGGGCCGTGGCCCGCATTCCCAGCAGACCTGACCAGCATCGCGGTGGCGCTCGCGACCCAGTCAGAGGGGTCGGTGATCATCCACGAGAAGATGTTCGAGAACCGCCTGTTCTTCACCGACAAGCTGGTGATGATGGGCGGCGCGATCACGATCTGCGATCCGCACAGGGCGATCGTGGTCGGACCGCGGCGCCTCCGGGGTCAGAGAGTCGAATCGCCCGACATCCGCGCCGGGATGGCGATGCTGATCGCCGCCCTATGCGCCGACGGTCAGACGCAGATCGGGAACATCAGCCAGATTGACCGCGGCTACGAGCGGATCGACGAGCGGCTCCGTGAGCTAGGTGCGAAGATCGTGCGGCTGGACGACGTACCCGCGGCAGTGTGAGCAGCGCAAGCAGTCCGGGCAGTCAAAGCGGCGACATCCCATCGAACACGATGATCGATCGCATTCCAAGTGGAACGCGAGACGTGCTGCCCGACGAGATGCGGGAGCTGCGCGCGATGACCGACCGCATCCGCGCGGTGTTCGAGCGGGCCGGCTACGGGGAGGTCTACACGCCTGCGCTCGAGTACGAGCGGAATCTCAACTTCGGCACCCAGGCCGCCTACAGGATGTTCGACGAGCACGGCAACGTGCTCCTGCTCCGCTCGGACATGACGATCCCGATCGCGCGGCTGGTCGCCACGCGCTACCCCCACGCGGAGCCGCCGCTGCGCTTCTGCTACCAGGCTCATGCGTACCGAGACGTGCGACCCCAGCGCGGACAGCAGCGCGAGTTCCTCCAGGCGGGGGTCGAGCTGATCGGCTCACCGGCGCCGGGGGGAACGGCCGAGGCGCTCACGGTCCTGTGCGCGGCGCTCGACGCCGCGGGGCTTCAGAGGTATCGGGTCGGCGTCGGCGACGCCTCGTTGTATCCCACGCTGCTTGAAACCGTCGGTGTCCCAACAGACCGGCACGAGCGAATCCTCACCGAGCTCGTCCGCCGCGACTTCGTCGGGGTCGAGCGCGAGGTAAGGGATGCCGGACTATCGCAGGCCTCGGCAGAGCTGCTGTTGCGGGTGCCCCGGACCCGCGGCAGCCAGGAGGTGCTCGAGACCCTCTCCTCGGAGCTCGACGATGCCGTCAGCGGCATGCGCGAGGTTCACGCGCTGCTCGGGCCCAAGGTGGCCGAGCGCGTGATCTTCGATCTGGGGCTGGTCCGAAACCTCGGCTACTACACCGGCGCCGTGTTCCAGGTGTACGACCCCGCCCACGGGGTGCCGATCGGCTCGGGCGGGCGCTACGACGAGCTGCTGGCGACGTTCGGGCGGCCGCTCCCGGCGGTCGGGTTCGCGCTGAACGTCGAGCGGCTGCACATCGCCCTCGCCGGCGAGGAGCGCGGCCGTTGAGCGCGCTCCAGATCGCGGTCCCCCGTGGCGCCCTGTTCGCCGAGACGCTTGACCTGCTCGACCGGCTGGGCGTCGACACCCGTGAGGTACGCGAGAACGACAGAAAGCTGCTGTTCGACGACGTGGGGATCGTAACGATGAGGCCTTCGGATGTCCCGACGTACGTCGAGGCGGGCGCGGCCGATCTGGGTATCACCGGCAAGGATGTGCTGATGGAGCAGTCCGAGCGCGAGGTGTACGAGCTCGTCGACCTCGGCTACGGCAAGTGCCGCATGGTGCTGGCGACGGTCGCCGGCGAGGATCGAGCTGCGGAGGCGCTGCGCCGCCTGGGCGTGGTCCGGATCGCGACAAAGTACCCGCGGATCGCGGCGCGCCATTTTCTCGATACAGGTCGGCAAGCGGAGATCGTCGAGGTCAAGGGCTCCGTCGAGCTGGCGCCGCTGACGGGCCTCGCCGAGGGCATCGTCGACCTCACGGCCACCGGAACCACGCTCCGAGAGAACGGGCTCGTGGTCCGCGAAGAGATCGCGGTCAGCACGGCCCGGCTGATCGCGAACCCGGTAGCTCACAAGCTGAAGGCCGACGCGATCGACCGGCTGCTGGAGCGGCTGAATGCGGTGTGAGCTCGAGCTCGTGGCCGGCGACCCGCCAGCGATCGCGGCCGAGCTCAGGGCGCTTGTTCCGGGCGCCGCGTCGGTCCGCGATGACGTCGCCGAGATCATCGCCGGAGTGCGCTCGCGTGGCGATGAGGCACTGCTGGACTACACCCGGCGGTTCGACACCGCCGGCGCCGAGCCGGCCGCGCTTCGGGTCGCGCTCGGAGAGCTCGAGGCGGCGGCGAGCGATCTGGACCCCGATGTGCGCGCGGGACTCGAGCAAGCGAGCCACAACGTCCGCCGAGTCGCCGAGGCGGGGCTGCGCCCCGACGTCACCGTCCAGTTCGACCGCCACGAGGTCACGCTCAGGAGCAGCCCCGTCGCGAGCGCCGGGGTCTACGTCCCCGGCGGCCGCGCGCCGTACCCGAGCACGGTGGTGATGGGTGTCGTCACCGCGCTGGTGGCGGGAGTCGATCGGGTGTCGGTGTGCGCCCCTCCGGGCCGTGACGGAGATCTGCATCCGGTCGTGCTCGGCGCATGCTGGCTCGCCGGAGCCCACGCCGTCTACAGGGTCGGCGGGGCGCAGGCGGTGGCGGCGCTGGCGTTCGGCACCGAATCGGTCGACCGCGTGGACGTGATCGTCGGGCCGGGGAACCTGTACGTACAGGAGGCGAAGCGCCAGGTGTTCGGAGAGGTGGGAATCGACGGCTTCGCCGGACCGAGCGACCTCGTCGTGATCGCCGACGGCGCTGCCGACCCGGAACCGCTCGCGCTCGACCTACTGGCACAGGCGGAGCACGGGCCGGGCACGCTCGTCATCGCGATCTCCGACTCCGCCGCCGTCCTCTCCGAGCTCGGAAAAAGGATCGCCGAGGCACCTGAATCGGAAGCCGTGGCCCGGCTGTTGGAGGTAAATGATCTGCACGAGGGGCTCGAGCTTGCGCAGGCGCTCGCGCCCGAGCACCTCCAGCTCGCCGGCCCGCAGGCCGAGCGGCTCGCGCCAGAAATCACACGCGCAGGCGCTGTGTTCGTCGGCAACGCCTCTGGCACCGCATTCGGCGACTACATCGCCGGCTCGAATCACGTCCTGCCGACGGGTGGGGCGGCCCGGTTCGCGTCGGCGCTCTCGCCCTCGCACTTTCGTCGCGGCTTCACCGAGGTCCGAATCGAGGACGGCACGGCGCTCGCCCGGACCGCGGCGCCGGTCGCGCGCGCGGAGGGATTCGAGCTCCACGCCCAATCGATGGAGGCGCGCATTCGCGACAATGGCAGCCGATGACCCGCACCGCTGAAATCGACCGCAAGACCGCCGAGACCGAGATCCACGTCACCCTCGGACTCGACGGCAGCGCCTCCGGCCAGCGCGAGACAGGGGTCGGCTTTCTCGACCACATGCTCGACCTGTTCGCCCGCCACGGCCACTTCGACCTTGACGTTCGAGCCCGTGGCGATCTTCAGACCGGCGCGCACCACACCGTCGAGGACGTCGGGATCTGCATCGGCCAGGCGTTCGATCGCGCGCTCGGTGACCGGCACGGGATCGTGCGCTACGGACAGGCAACGGTCCCGATGGACGAGGCCAGGGCGTCGTGCGCGATCGACATCTCCGGCCGGGGCCTGTGCGTGTTCGAAGCGTCGCTTCCCCCAGGCGCGATCGGCAATTTCGATCACGAGCTCACCGAGGAGTTCTGCCGGGCGCTGGCCACCAACGCGAAGCTGACCCTGCACTTGACCGTCGAAACCGGGACGAACGCGCACCACGTGATCGAGGCGACGTTCAAGGCGCTGGCACGAACACTGCGGTCCGCGGTCGCCCTGGACCCCAGCGAGGACGGCGTGCCGAGCACCAAGGGCACGCTTACATGACCCGGCAGCAGGCGCCGCTGATCGCGGTTGTCGATTATGGAATGGGCAACCGGCGCTCGGTGGAGAAGGCGCTCGAGCACGTCGGGGCCCGGACCACCCTTTCCAGCGACCACGACACGCTGCTGCAAGCCGACGGCCTCGTAGTCCCGGGTGTCGGCGCGTTCCCGCTGGCGATGAGTCGGCTACGGGAGCTGGGGCTGATCGACCTGCTCCGCGAGCGCGTCGATCAGCGCACGCCGCTGCTGGGGATCTGCCTCGGCATGCAGTTGCTGTTCGACCGTTCCGAAGAACTCGGCGAGACCGACGGGCTGGGACTGATCCGCGGCGTCGTCAGCCCGCTCCGAACCGGGCGCCTGCGCGTCCCCCACATCGGCTGGAACGATGCCCGGTTCGACCGACCATCCCCGCTGACCGCGGAACTTCCCGAGCGCGGGTGCCCCTTCTACCACGTGCATTCCTTTGCCGTGCGCCCCGCCGATGGGGAGGTCGTGGTCGCGACCGCCGAGTACGGCGAACGGTTTTCGACAGTCGTCGCCCACGGGTCGGTGTTCGGCGTGCAGTTCCATCCCGAGAAGTCTTCGCTGCACGGCCTGCAGATGCTCGCCAACTTCACCGCGCTGTGCGCCGAACGGTCAACGGCGCGAGGAGAGCCGGCCCGGGCATGATCCTGCTGCCGGCGATCGACATCCTCGACGGGAAGACCGTGAGGCTGGCCCAGGGCGATTTCGACGCCAAGACGGTGTACGACGCCGACCCGCTCGACGCCGCGCGGCGGTGGGTCGACGGTGGCGCTCGCAATCTCCACGTGGTCGATCTGGACGGAGCGCGGGCGGGCGCGCCGGCGAACCTCGAGCACGTCGAGCGGATCGCGGGCGAACTCGATGTCGCCGTACAGGTCGGTGGCGGCCTGCGGACGATCGAAGCTGTCAGGCAGGTGTTCGAAGCCGGCGCCACGCGCGCCGTGATCGGAACCGCCGCGTACACGGACGTCGACTTCCTCGACGAGGCCGTCACGGAGTTCGGTGAGCGTCTGGTCGTCTCCGTCGACGCTCGCAACGGACTGCTCGCCGCGTCGGGGTGGAGTGAGCAGACCGAGATCCCGATGGAGTCTGTGGTCGAGCGCCTCAGCGGGCGCGGCGTGCATCGATTCGTGTTCTCGAGCATCGATCGGGACGGGATGCTCGGCGGCCCCGACCTCGACGGCGCCCGCCGCATCGCCGACGTCGTCCGAGGCAGCTTCATCTACTCGGGCGGGATCTCCTCGCTCGACGACATCCAGGCTCTGGTCGACCTGCGCCAGGTGAACCTCAGCGGCGTAATCGTCGGCAAGGCGCTGTACGAGGACCGGTTCACCGTCGGTGACGCCCAGAGGGTGCTCGACCGCTGATGCACTACAAGCGGGTGATCCCGTGTCTGGACGTCGATCGGGGCCGGGTCGTAAAGGGCGTCGGGTTCGTCGACCTGCGAGACGCCGGCGACCCGGTCGAGCTGGCCTGCCGCTACGACGCCGCGGGCGCAGATGAGCTGGTGTTCCTGGACATCACCGCCACCTCGGACAAGCGCGAGACCGTGGTGGAACTGGCCAGGCGGACAGCCGACGACGTGTTCGTCCCGTTCACGATCGGGGGTGGGATCCGTTCGGTGGCGGACGCTCAGGCCGTCCTCGACGCCGGCGCCGACAAGATCTCGATCAACTCCGCGGCGCTGGCGCGGCCCGAGCTACTCGATGAGCTGGCGCGGACATTCGGCACCCAGTGCGTGGTCCTGGCGATCGACGCGAAAGCGACGCCGGATGGGGGATGGGAGGCCTACCTGGCCGGGGGCCGCACCCCGACCGGGCGGGATGCCGTCGCGTGGGCGAAGGAGGGCGTGGAACGTGGCGCCGGCGAGATCCTCCTCACCAGCATGGACCGCGACGGCACCAACGCCGGCTACGACCTGAACCTGACCACCGCCGTCGCCGAGCTCGTTGGAGTGCCGGTGATCGCTTCGGGTGGGGCGGGCGAGCTCGAGGACCTGACCGACGCGATCAACGCCGGCGCCGACGCCGTGCTGTGCGCGTCGATCTTCCACTACGGCCACCACACGGTGGCGGCGGTGAAGGAGCACCTGGCTGCCGCCGGGATCCCAGTGAGGCAGGGGTAGAGCTGGGGCGCTCGTAGACCGGTCACGAGACGACGCGCTGGCGTCAGGTGAGCGGAGCGACGATCACCGGCGAGTGGGTCGGCGCCGGGCTGCCGCCTGCAGGCTCGGGCGTGACAAGCACAGAGCTGACCCCGCTCATGTTCTCGGGGAGCCCGATGTTGCCCGCGCCGCTGGAGGTGACGCTGAACAGTGTCTTGGTCGGGGATGGGGCGGCGGTCCCTCGCTGCAACCAGACCTCGTAGATGTGGCCGGCCGGAGGAGGCGGGAAATGGCGGACGACGAGCTCGGCGCGGCCGTCGGTGACGCGGAGCTGAGCGCTGGCGTCGAGCGCGGTTACGCGGGCGGGGATCACCCGGACGCCACTCGATCCCGCGGACGCCAGGTGCACGACGCCGACGATCGCAAACGCGAGCACGACCGCCAGGGCTCCGGCCAGCGCCGGTCGCGGCAGCCGGAATCCCGTCACCCGCCGCCCCTGCGGGCTGGCCGAAGTGGGCGCGGGCCGCTCCGCGCCTGCGGCCGCCAGCACCCGCCGGCGCAGGCCGCCCGGCGCGTCGTACTGCCTGGCCGCCATCGGCAGCGCGTCGACGACGGGCTGGAGCGCGGCAACCTCGTCGCGGCAGATGATGCACGTGGCCAGGTGGGCGCGGAACGCCTCGGCCTCCGCCGGCTCCAGCGCGCCGAGCACGTATGCCGCGGCGTCCCCGCCGCAGTCGTGACGTTCGGATATCCGATCTCCGGCACTCATTGCTGCTCCCCTGCCGTCATAGCACGACCTCTGAAGACTCACCAAATGCGACGCGCATCTTGGCCAGGCCCAGCCGCATCCTGCCCTTCACCGTTCCCGGCGGCAGATGGAGGACCTCGGCGATCTGGCTGTGTGAGAAGCCGCCGAAGTAAGCGAGCTCGATGACCTGACGCTGGTCGGAGGGAAGCTCCGAGAGCGCCTTACGAACCTGGCTCGCGTCGTCCCGGCGCTCGACCTCGACATCGGTCTGGTCCGGGGCCCGGAGCCGCTCGGCGATCCCCTCGTCCGAGACTGCCTGCCGGTCCCTGACGACCTCGCGACGGAACGCGTCAACGGCCCTGTTGTGGACAGCGCTCAGTACCCATGACCGCACGCTCCCGCGAGCTCGGTCGTAACGGGCGCCGGTGCGCCACAGCGACAGGAACGCCTCCTGCACGATGTCCTCGGCCATCGCTCGCCGGCCGCACATCCGGTACGCAAGCGAGAACGCCACGCCGGCGTGCCTGTCGAAGATCACCTCGAAGGCGCGGATCTCACCATCGTGGACGAGCTGCATCAGATCTTCGTCCGCGAGGGATCGGAGGTCAACAGGACGGGAGCGACGGGCGTTTTTGAACATGGGGCGAGTTCGTGGATTCGATCAGGTTGGGCGTAGGAGATCACTACCGGTACGGAGCCCATGGCAGAGCGGATCACCAGGGACTAAACGGAAAGGTGATCCGGGTGGCGACGAGATCCGTATAGCGGCGCAAGACCACACACCCCGACAGGAGACCGTTATGCCCGCAGAACAGAAAGAAACCGCCAGCGACCGGCGGCAGTTCCTGAGCCGGACGGCCGCCACGGGCGCCGGCGTGCTCGTCGGCGCCTCGGCACTGGAGGCGCTGCTTCCGAGCCTGGCCGACGCGAAGCGCAAGCATGGCGTGACGAAGGGCGACCTGGCGATCCTCGAGGCGGCGCAGATTGCCGAGGCGCTCGCCGTGACCACCTACAGCAACATCATCGACAACGCGCCGCTCTTCGCGGGACTACCGTCCGATGATCAGGGCTACCTCGAGGCGGCGCTCCAGGAGGAGATGTCCCACTACCTCCTCGAGATGAGCGTCACCAAGAAGCCCTCGCCGTTCACGACGTTCTACTACCCGCCGAAGATGTTCTCCGACAGCCAGACGACCCTCGACGTCCTGGTGACGCTCGAGGACGCGTTCATCGCCGCGTATCTGGTCGGCGTACGCCGCTTCAGCAACCCGGATCTCCGCGTCACGGCGGCGAGGATCATGGGCATCGAAAGCGACCATCGCACGCTCGCGCGGGTGCTCGGTCCCGACGTGGCCGTCAAAAATGGCGGGCCGATCGAGACGATCACCGGCGTCCAGGGCAAGGCCGAGAGCGTCGACCCGCCCAACAACAACGGCTACGAGCGCACGCTTCGGTGGACGAAGATCTCCCAGGCGGTGGCGGCACTGACGCCGTTCGCCGATAAGACGGCCGCGGGCAAGGCTGGGTTCGACACAGGCAGGTCGTTCCAGTTCAAGCCGTTCACGCCGAAGCTCCCGAGCGCGCTCGGCGGGTTTCATTCGTTCCTGGGCTGAGGGTCAGAAAGCGTCCGCAGCCGCGGCATCAGCGCACAGCCGGTGCCGCGGCGCGCGGCCCCGGGGAGCGCAGACGGAGCAGCGCCGCGGAGATCCCCGGCCGTTTCCGGCAACAATGCAGTTCGGTTTATTTGACCCAGCTGTGAGTCGGCCGCGCTAAGCGGCCTCTTCCACATATCCGGCCGCGGAGCATGCATCGCAATACGCGGCGGGCGGAACGCGGGGTTCGTAGCAGCCGGGGCGGCAGCACGTCGACGACCGCTTGGGACGGCCCCGCCCGATGCGAGCTGCGGCAGCATCCTTGAGCTCCTCGCGCATGCGATCGAGCTCTGCCGCGTGCTCCGCACAGAACCGACGGCCCTTGATGGCCGGCTGCTGACAATGACTTCCACTACGACAACGCATAGGCAGCAGACAATAGCAAGAACGCCCGAACGCATGTTCCGTGGGCAATTGCTTGCGCCGCTAACTGTGGTCCTTATGTCGCGCGGTCCGTGCCGCTCGCGCCCGTATCTTACGCGCCGCGCGGCGGTGTGCACCTGCGGCCGCCGTATGGGCCCGAGGGCGCGGCGCGGGCGTCCTTGGAAGCAGTTGGTAAAGCATCGAATAACCGCTCAGGTAGATCGCGCCGTCGTCCGCGACGACGGGGTTGAAAGCGCCGTCCGGAAACGAGAACATCTGCTGCCCGGTGCGCGCATTCAGGCCCTGCGTAGTCCGCGAGCCGAGCGCCGAGAAATAGACGACGCCGTCGACGATCGTCGCCGACCCGGAGATCCTGTTCCCGACCGGGTGCCTCCAGCGGATCGCCCCCGACTGCGCGTTGAAAGCGTAGAAGCCGCCGTCGTAGGAGCCGATGTAGACGGTCGGCCCGATTCCGGCCAGGTCGGCCACCGCGGGCGATGCATATACATAGGCACCGGTTGCGGTCGCCCACGCCAACTGCCCAGTGCGAGCGGCGAAGGAGTACACGCGGCCGTCGGTGTTGCCCATGTAGACGCGCCCGAAGGCCACCGCCGGCGTGGAGTAGAAGTTGCCCGAGCCGAACCCGAAGTGCGCGCCGTCCGTGCTGACCGCCCAGATTTGGTGACCAGAGTTCGCGTTCAAGGCGTAGGCGCGCCCGGCGTAGTCGCCGAAGTACAGGATCCCGTTGGCCAGCGCCGGGCCGCCCTTCACGGCCCCGCTCGCGTGGTAGGTCCAGAACACGTGCCCGTCACGGGCCCGTAGCGAGTACACCGTTCCGCTCTGATCGCCGAAGTACACCGAGGCTCCCCACGCCATCGGCGATGACTCCGTCCCCGCGGGCACGGGGTGCGACCAGACGATCCGGCCGCTCTTCATCGAAATCGCGTCCAGACTGCCGTTGCCGGGGCTGTGGCTGGCCTTCGAGAGGATCGGGACGAACAGGAGGTGCTGCTTGACGCCGAGAGCGGGCGAGGCCGCCGCCAGCGTGCCGATCTTGTGCTGCCAGATCAGGTGTCCGTTCAGTTTGTTGATCGCCTTGATCGACGCGTCGTCGTCCAGCTGATACAGCGTGTTCTGGTAGATCACCGGCGGGAACTCGAGGAGGGCGTGATCCTCGTAACGCCAGCCGACGCGGAAGGGAGGGTGAACCCGCTGGGCGCCCGGGAAGAACCTCGTCCGGGCCGCGTCGTAGCCGTATCGCGGCCACTCGAAGTCGTTGACGACGACCTTCTTCTTCGGCGGTGGAGCGACGGTCGTCGACGTGGTCGGCGGCAGCGTGAACGACAGATTGGGATGTGAGACGTTGCCGGGCGTGTGCAGGAGGACGAACGCCACGGCGCCTGCGGCTACCAGCAACAGGACCGCGACGGCAACGAGACCAACCCGCAGCAGGCGCCGCGAACCGGAGCTCGGCATGACCCGCATGCTAGCCACGAGCCCCCCGGACAGCCCCCAACACGCCCGTCGGCCCCGCGCGCGAAGATCCCGGTGTGGATATTCCGCCGCCATCGCGGCTGATCGAGCGGGTCAAGGCGCTCCCGGCCGCCGGCCCGCTGCTGGGGGCGCTGGCCGACGTCGAGGGCGTCTACCTGGTCGGCGGAGCTGTCCGGGACCTCCTGCTCGGCCGGCGGCCGCACGAGCTCGACCTCGTGGTCGACGGAGACGCCGCCGCGCTTGCCGGGCGCCTCGGCCGGGCGCGGATCCACGACCGGTTCGGGACCTCCACCGTCAAGCTCGACGGCTACACCTACGACTTCGCTCGGGCGCGGACCGAAACGTACGCGCATCCGGGCGCGTTGCCGGACGTCGCCCCGGCGGATATCAGGCAGGACCTCCTACGACGGGACTTCACCGTCAACGCGATCGCGATGGCCCTGGCGGGAGCCGCGGCCGGCGAGCTGACGCCGGCTCCGGGCGCACTCGAGGACCTGGGAGCCGACCTCCTGAGGGTCTTCCACGACCGGAGCTTCATCGACGACCCGACACGTCTGTTGCGGCTCGCCCGGTACGCGAGCCGCCTGGGATTTGCGGTCGAGGAACACACGCTCGAGCTGGCGCTCGCGGCGGCCCGCTCCGGCGCTCTGAGGACCGTTAGCGGACCACGGATCGGCGCTGAGCTGAGGCTCGGAGCGCGGGAGCGCGATCCGGTCGGTTTCTTTCAGACGCTCCACACGCTGGAGCTCGACCGCTCGATCGACCCGCGGTTCGGGCTCACCGACCCGGAGCTAGCCCAGCGGGCCATTGAGCTGCTCCCGAACGACGGTCGGAGCGACCTTGTCGTCCTTGGCCTGGCGGCACGCGGCGTCCCGGCTGCGGCGCTCGGCGAACTGCTCGACGGGCTCGCGTTCGAGGCCCATGACCGCGACGTGATCTCTGCCGCAGCCCTCCGGGCCGAAGCGGTGGCCGAGGCGCTCGACGCGGCGACCACTCCCTCTCAGATCGCCGACGCACTGTCTGCCGCCTCCCCAGAGCTCGTCGCCATCGCCGGGGCGCTCGGCCCGATCGAGAAGGCGCGGGCGTGGCTCGAGCGGCTCCGGCACGTGCAGCTGGAGATCGATGGGCGGGATCTGGTCGCTGCCGGGGTACCCGAGGGGCCGGCCGTCGGGGCGGGGCTGCGCGCGGCGCTCGCGGCCAAGCTCGACGGCGCCCTCAGCGGCCGCGACGATGAACTCGAGCGTGCCCTGCGGGCGGCGCGAGGCAGTGGATAGCCTCCGCTGCAAATGCTGGCCAAGCCGAACGAGCTTCAGTGGCACGGCGACCCGGGCCACTACGAGGTCTACTACCTGACGCTGACCGACCCTCGCTCCGGCGTCGGCCTGTGGATCAGGTACACAATGGTCGCGCCCCTGGCCAGGCACGGGCGCGGACGCGACGTGCGCGCTGTGGCTGCTGGCGACCGACCCGAGGGCCGGGCGGTCGCCGACTTTCGCTCGCAAGGCGACGCTGCCGATCGATCAGCTGGCCGGACGCTCAGACCCGTTTGAGCTCCGGATCGACGGGGCCGTGCTGACCGATTTCGGCATGAGCGGCGGATTTGACGACGTCGCCTGGGACCTGCGGTGGACGCCGAGAAGCGGGTCATACGAGCACGTCCACCCGCTGCTCCGGCGAGCCGGAGTAGCGCAGAGCGTGCTGGTCCTTCCCCACGGGGATCTATCGATCGACGGAACCGTCACCCTGCCCGGCGCAACGCTCGGGATCTCGGCGGCGCGCGGTGGCCAGGCTCACATCTGGGGTTCGAAGCACGCTCGGAATTGGGCCTGGGTCCACTGCAACGACTTCCGTACCCTCGAGGGTGATCCGGTGCCGGACACGTTCGTCGATGCCGTGTCCGTGTTCGTGGCCAGGTTCGGCCGCGAGGTCGGCCCCAACACCCCTGTTGTCGGACGGATCGCCGGCGAGGACTTCAACTCGACCTCGCCCGTCCGAGTCTTGGCCAACGGCAGCACGTTCGCCCTGACCGGGTGGCGATTCGAGGCGATCGACGGACGCCGGAAGCTGATCGGCGAGGTCGACGCTGATCGACAGCAGCTGGTCGGAGTGACGTACCACGACCCCGACGGCGAGCTCGCCTACTGCTACAACAGCGAAACCGCCTCGATGCGTCTGCACGTATATGAGAAGGCCCGGAGGGTGGGGGGTTGGGCCCACAGCGAGACCCTCGTCGCCGACGGACGTGCGCATTTCGAGTACGCACAACGCGAGCCGATCGTAGACCTGGAGCTCTTGACCAGATGAAGCTGCCCCTGCCGTTCTACGTCCGCCGCGAGCACATCGCGATCGACCTGCCCGGCGCCAGCGCCACGTTTACGACCCGCCGCGGCGGCTTCTCCGACGGTCCATACGCGAGCCTCAACCTGGGGCGACTGACCGACGACGACCTCACCACGGTGAACCGAAACCGCACCCTGATCGCGGAGCAGTTGGGAGTGGCGTTCGCCCACGGCCGCCAAGTCCACGGCGCGGTCGTCGCGCGGGCGGCCGGCCCGACCGGCTACGGCGAGGAGCCGCCACGGTCCGACGGCCAGGCGACGGCCACGCGCGGGGTCGCGGGTCTCGTTCTGACCGCGGACTGCCTGCCGATCGCGATCGCCGGCCACGGAGCCGTGGCGATGGTCCACGCCGGGTGGCGCGGTCTCGCCGCTGGCGTGATCGGGGAAGGCGTGGCCGCTATCCGCCAGCTGGGGGCCGAGGGCGAGCTCGCGGCGGCGATCGGCCCCGGCGCGGGACCCTGCTGCTACGAGGTCGGCGAGGAGGTGCACGCCGTATTCGAGCAACACGGCACGGACGTCCGCAACGCAGGCAACCTCGATCTGAAGGAGATCGCGCGGATCGAGCTCGAGCGAGCAGGCGTCGAGGTAATCCACGACGTCGCGCTGTGCACGATCTGCTCCGAGGAGTCGCTGTTCTTCTCGCACCGTCGCGACCACGGCCGCACCGGGCGCCAGGCGGGAATCGCGTGGCTGAGCTGATCCACGGGCTGCGGCCCGAGCGGATCACCGAGAACCTCGAGCGAATCCGCTCGGAGATCGCCGACACGGGACGCGATCCCGCCGAGATCGAGATCCTCGCCGCCGTCAAATACGTTCCGCTGGAGGAACTCGGCGTGTTGGCCGAGGCCGGAATCACGCTGCTCGGCGAGAACCGGGCCCAGGATCTCGCCGCCAAGGCCGACGCTTACCCCGGCCGCTTTACGTGGGACTTCATCGGGGCGCTCCAGAGTCGCAAGGTGCGCCAAGTGATTCCCTACGTGAGGTACATCGAGTCGGTGGCGAGCGACTCCGCGCTGGGCCAGCTTGGACGGCACGCGCCACCCGAGTTCGAGGTGCTGGTCGAGGTCAATGTCGCCGGCGAAGCGAGCAAGAGCGGCGTCGCGCCGAAGGAGCTCCCGGCCTTCATCGACCGCTGCCCGGTCAAGGTCGTCGGGCTGATGAGCATGCCGCCGTTCGCCGAGAAGCCCGAAGCGAGCCGCCGGTATTTCGCGGCGCTCCGCGAGTTGGCCGAGCAGCACCACCTCCGTCAACTGTCGATGGGAACGAGTCAGGACTACCTCGTCGCGGTGCAGGAGGGCGCGACGATTGTGCGTCTTGGCACAAGCCTCTACACCTAGCACGGCCGCGGCGCGTCATAATCCTGGGAGGGAAATCTGGAGCTGAAGCGAACCTCCCGAAGACCATGGCCTTCCGTGACACCTGGCACCGCACGCTCGTCTATTTCGGCTTGGCCGAGGACGACGCGTACGAGGAGGAGGTCGAGCCCTACCAGGAGCCGGAGGTGGAGCTCCAGGACACCTACCGCGAACGGCCGAACGTTCGCCGGCTGGGCGCCCGGCGCAGACGCGATGAGATCGACGACATCTTCGCCGACGATCCGGGCCCCGACCGCCGCACGACCACCCTGCGGCCGGTCGGCGGGCGAGGGAACGGGCGCGGCGGTGACGTCCGCGTCCACGTCGTCGCGCCGAAGAGCTTCAATGACGTGCAGGACGTCGCCGACAAGTTCAAGGAGTCGATCCCGGTGATCCTGAACCTGCAGGGCACCGACACTGACCTCTCGAAGCGCCTCATCGATTTCTCGAGCGGTTTGACCTACGCACTGGACGGCGGGATGCAGCGGATCGCCGACAAGGTCTTCTTGCTCACGCCGCAGAACGTCGAGGTGTCGGCTGAGGAGCGCGCGCGGCTGGTTGAGAAGGGGTTCTTCAACCAGTCGTAACGTTCCGCACGGCGGATCGCGCAGGACTCGCCGGGTCGGGAGTCACCGCCAAGGTAGATTTCATTCCATGCAAGTCGGCCTGATCGGTGCTGGCAACATGGCTCGCGCGCTCGCGCTGGGGTGGGGAGAGCCCGTTCTCGCCAGCGATTCCGGGTCGGGCCGTGCCCGGGCGCTGGTCGCCGAGCTCGGCGGCGAGGCGCTGCGCTCCAACGCTGAGGTGGCCGAGCACGCCGATGTCGTGGTCCTGTGCCACAAGCCGCGGCAGTTCGTGGAGGTCTCCAGGGAGATCGGAGACAAGGTCTCGATCGTGGCCTCTGTGCTGGGCGGCGTCTCCGTGGGGAACCTCCAGAAGGCCTACCCCGGAGCCCATGTGTTCCGCTTGATGCCCAACACGCCCGTAGCCGTTCGTCACGGGATCATCTGTTACGCGCCGGCCGACGGCGTGGACACGGAGATCGAAGCACGGGTCATCGGGTTGTTCGAGCGGCTCGGCATCGTCGTGCGTGTCGAAGAGCAGTTGATCGAGGTGGCGGCAGCGGTGATGAGCGTCGGTCCCGCGTACGTCGCGCTGCTGGCAGAGGCGCAGGTCGACGCGGCTGTGCGCAACGGCTTGAAGCCGAACCTCGCCTCGCGGCTGACCGCGGAGACGATGTCCGGGACCGCCGCGCTGCTCGCGACGCGCGACTACGACACGCTCGCAGTCCGGCGCGAGGTGACCTCGCCGGCAGGGTCCACGGCCCGAGGACTTGCGGCGCTCGAGCGCGGAGGCGTGCGCACCGCATTTCAGGACGCGATGGACGCCGTCCTGGACCAGGAGCGATCGCAGATGATGATCCTGGCGAGCACCCGCGACACCATCGCCCACTACGTGTCGGCGCTGTTCCTCGTCTACATCCTGCTGATCTTCGCGTACATCCTGCTCAACCTGCTGCTCTCGTTCGGCGTGCGGTTGCCGTACTCACGATGGTCCGACGCCCTGCTCAACTTCCTGCGCGATGTGTGCGAGCCCTATCTACGGATCTTCCGCCGGTTCATACCGCCGATCGGGATGTTCGATCTCAGCCCGATGATCGGGATCATCCTCCTGTACTTCCTCGACACGATCGTCGTCAACGCGATCCGCGGCTGACGGCTCAACGTCCCACGATGGTGACTCAGGCCACGGCGACCTCACCGTCCGACGTTCGCTCCCGCGCCTTCCTGCGAGCCGGGTTGCTGGTGGTTGCCGTGCTGGCGATCGATCAGCTGACCAAGCGCCTCGTGAGATCGGGGATCACCGTCGGCGATCAGCACAAGTTCCTGCCCGGCGTCCAGCTCGTCCACGTGCGGAACACCGGCGTGGCGTTCGGTTTCCTGTCGGGCGGCGGGGCGCTTGTGCTCCTATTCACGTTCGCGGCACTGGCGGTGCTGCTCACTTATTTCGTGCGGCACCCGACCCGGCCGTACCTGTGGATCCCGACCGGTCTGCTTGTCGGGGGTGCCCTCGGAAACCTGCTCGATCGGATCCTCAACGGCGCCGTCACCGACTTCATCAAGCTGCCCCACTGGCCGGCGTTCAACGTCGCCGACATGTCGATCACGTTCGGAGTCCTCGCGCTCCTGTGGGTGGTGGAGGTCAAGCCGGCGGATGGTCGATGAGAGTCCCCCCGGCTCGCGCGTCGAGCTGGAGGTCCCCGACGAGGCCGCGGGCACACGGCTCGACCGGTTCCTCGCCGACCGAGTCGGTTCACGCGCTCGAGCCCAGATCCTGATCGACGCCAAGCGAGTCCTGGTCGACGGCCGTCCCCGGCTGCAAGCGCCACGTCGTCAAGCCGGGTGAGCGCATCGAGATGCTCGGGGCACTGACCGCCGGTCACTGACGGCGCGGGGTCCCCGCCGGATGCAGCGGCGCCGGCGAGCGCGGGGGCACTGGCCGATGTGGTCATCGCCTGGGAGGACGAATACCTGCTCGTCGTCGACAAGCCGGCGGGAGTTGTCGTCCATCCGGCGCGCGGTCATCGGACCGGCACGCTGGCGCAGGCGCTGGCTCACCGCGGAGCGGGCGGAGGGGAGGAGCCCTGGCGAGCGGGGATCGTCCATCGGCTCGACCGGGACACCTCGGGGCTGCTGGTCGTGGCCAAGCGCGACGACGTGCACCGGAAGCTGAAGGCGCTGCTCGCCGCCAGGCGGCTGCACCGCGAATATCTCGCGCTCGTCGAGGGCCATCCGCCGGCGCGGACCGGAACGATCGACGCTCCGATCGGCCGTCATCGGCGCGACCGGATGTTGATGTCGATCGACACCGACCAGCCCCGTGAGGCGCGCACGCACTACGAGATCGAGCAGCTGCTACCGCATGCCGCCCTGCTCCGGGTCGTGCTCGACACCGGCCGGACCCACCAGATCCGAGTTCACATGGCGGCGATCGGCTATCCCGTGTGCGGCGACCCGCAGTACGGGTCGGCCGGGCTCTACGGGCTGGAGCGACAGTTCCTGCACGCCGCTCGGCTGGCGTTCGAGCATCCGATCACGGCGGAGGCGGTGGACGTGCGCTCGCCGCTGCCGGCGGATTTGGAGGTGGCGCTGGCGGTGGCGGGGCGGGAGGAATAGGCGGGGGCCGGGCGAGTTGGGCTGCTTTGACGGGCGAACACCGGCTGGGGACAGAGGGAGGTTGGGCTTCAGTCGCGGCCCTCGCGCCCGGCGGCCCCTCACCCTCTCACCGAAGCCTTTTTCTCCCGCTTTCCGGGACCAAAAGGCGCAGTTGGGCGGTCTGGCGCCCACGCATCCCTACCCCGGCGCCCGGGCGGGCGCCGGCCCGGAAACGGGTCCCCGTTCACCGACCAGAAAGTAGTCGACGGGGCGGCCCGTCCAAAGCCGCCCCGCCGAATGTTGCGAACCGAGCCACCGGAGGTAGGGGAAGGGAGGTTCGGCCCGCGTGGCGGACCATCACCGAAGGTAGGGGAAGGGTGATGGGCCCGCTACAACCGAAACGTAGCGCCTCCTCAATACTTGCGTAAACTTTTTCGTGAAGTTCATTGATAAACGACCCCGCGCGTGCGGATCGCGCCCTGCCTCGGCGATCGAGCCAAGGTTCGCGAAACAACCGGCGTGCGGGCTTTGCCCACACAGATAAAAGGGAGTACGAAGTGGCTCAAGTTGGAATCATGGAGCTGCTGGAGGCCGGTGTTCATTTCGGCCACCAGACGCGGCGTTGGAACCCCAAGATGCGCCGGTTCATCTACGGCGAGCGGGACGGCATCTACATCATCGATCTTCTGCAGACTGAGGCGCTGCTGCAGAACGCACGCAATTTCGCCTCCGACGTAGCCCGCCGCGGCGGGACGATCCTGTTCGTCGGGACCAAGAAGCAGGCCCGTGACGCGATCCAGGAGACCGCCGATGCGGCCGAAATGCCATACGTCAACCACCGCTGGTTGGGCGGCCTGCTGACTAACTTCCAGACGATCTCGCTGCGGATCAAGCGGCTGCACGATCTCGAGCGGTACGAGACGGAGGGTCAGCTCCAGCTGCTCCCCACGCGCGAGCGGATGTCCGCCCTGGCGGACCTCGCGAAGCTCCGCGCCAACCTGGACGGCGTCAAGAACATGCAGCGCGTCCCCGACGCCGTGTTCGTGATCGACCTCAAGACCGAGGCGATCGCGGTTCGTGAGGCGCAGCGGCTGCGGATCCCGATCATCGGGCTGGTCGACACCAACTGCGATCCCGATGGGATCGATTACGTGATCCCGGGCAACGACGATGCGATCCGCTCGTGCTCGGCCATCACCAGGGCGATCGGCGATGTCGTCGCCGAGGGCCACGGCGTCTTCCGGGCCGAAGAGGAAGCCGCCCGGCTCGAGCGGGAGCGGCGCGAGGCCGAGGAGCGCGCTCGCCAGGAGGCCGAGGAGCAGGCCCGTCAGGAGGCCGAGGAGCGCGCCCGTCAGGAGGCCGAGGAGCGGGCGCGCGCCGAGGCCGAGGCCGCCGCTGCAGCCGCAGCTCAGGCCGAAGCCGCCCAGGCGGCCGAGGCACAGGCGCCGCCAGCGGCACCCGCTGCGGCCCCCGAGCCGCCAGCCGAGCAAGCCCCGGCGGCAGAGGCCGCGGTGGCACCCGACGCGCCCCCAGCGGCCGAGGCGCCCCCAGCAGCCGAGGAGGCCCCAGCGGTAGCCCCGGCGGAAGAGGCGCCAGCGGCGGAAGAGCGCCGACGCCGGCCGCCGAGGCCCCGGCCCCCGCCGAAGAGGCGCCAGCGCCAGCCGAAGAGGCGCCAGCGGCCGAAGAGGCGCCAGCGCCCGCCGAAGAGGCCCCAGCGCCCGCCGAAGAGGCGCCGCCAGCCGAAGAGGCCCCGACTGCCGAGGCTTCGGAGAGCACCGAGGAGCAGGCATGACGGACGTCAGCGCCAAGGACGTGAAGGCACTCCGCGACCGGACGGGGGCGGGCGTGCTCGCGTGCCGTGAGGCGCTCAGCGAGGCCGGCGGTGACTTCGACAAGGCCGAGGAGATCCTTCGGGTAAAAGGTGCCGCTCAGGCGGCCAAGCGCGCCGATGCCGAGGTGGGCGAAGGAGTGGTCCAGAGCTACATCCACTCCGGGAACAAGATCGGCGTGCTGGTCGAGGTCGACTGCCAGACGGACTTCGTCGCCCGCAACGAGAAGTTCATCGAGTTCGCACGTGACCTCGCGCTCCACATCGCGGCCGCGGCGCCGATCGCGGTCAGCGAGGACGAGGTCCCGGCCGAGGATCGCGAGCGCGAGGAGCGGATCGCGGTCGAGCAGGCCGCCGACCGGCCGGAAAACGTGCGCGAGAAGATCGTCGCCGGCAAGCTCGACAAGTGGCTCGACGATGTCGTGCTGCTCCGTCAGAAGCACGTCAACGAGGACAAGCACGGAGGCAAGACGATCGAGCAGCTGCGCGCCGAGATCTCCAGTGAGACCCGCGAGAACGTCGTTATCCGGCGGTTCGCGCGGTTCGCAGTGGGCGGCTAGCAGCCGTGGACGGAGACTCGGCCACAGCGCCCGTCTACGAGCGCGTCCTGCTCAAGCTGTCAGGCGAGGCGCTGATGGGCGAGCTGGACTACGGGACCGACCCTGCGCGCGTGCAGGCGATCGCGTACGAGGTCGCGGCCGTGCACCGCCGTGGGGTGGAGGTGGCGATCGTCGTCGGCGGCGGCAACATCTACCGCGGGCTGGCGGCGGCGGCCCGGGGGATGGACCGGGCGACGGGCGACTACATGGGGATGCTCGCGACCGTGCTCAACGCGCTCGCGCTCCAGGATGCGCTCGAGAAGGTCGGCATCGCGACGCGAGTCCAGTCCGCGATCACGATCTCCGAAGTTGCGGAGCCCTACATCCGGCGCCGCGCCATGCGCCACCTGGAGAAGGGCCGGATCGTGATCTTCGCCGCCGGCACCGGCAACCCGTTCTTCACCACCGACACGGCCGCGGCGCTGCGGGCCGCGGAGCTCCACGCCGAGGTGGTATTGATGGCCAAAAACGGGGTCGAAGGCGTCTACAGCGCCGATCCGGCGAAGGACCCGAACGCCGAGTTCATTCCCGAAATCACCCATAAGGACGCCCTCACGCGCGGCCTCCAGGTGATGGACTCGACCGCGTTTGCCCTGTGCATGGACAACAATCTGCCGATCGTCGTCTTCAACATGGCCGACGGGCGCAACATCGACAAGATAGTGTCCGGCGAGAGAGTGGGCACGTTGGTAAGAACATGACGGATCCGGAGCTGATCGACGGTCTGCTGGTGGACGCGCGGGAGCGGATGGCGAAGTCGGTGGAGGCGATGCGCCACGAGTTCAGCTCGGTCCGCACCGGGCGGGCGAGCCCGGCGTTGCTGGACCGGATCGCGGTCGACTACTACGGAACGGTGACGCCGCTCAGGCAGCTCGCCACGATCAGCGCGCCCGAGGCGCGGCTGCTGACGATCCAGCCCTACGACAAGAGCTCGATCAAGGCGATCGAGCGCGCGATCCTCGAGTCGGACGTCGGGTTGACGCCGAACAACGACGGCAATCTGATCCGGCTCGGCATCCCCGAGCTGACCGAGGAGCGTCGCCGGCAGCTCGTCAAGGTCGTCCGCAACATCGCCGAGGAGGGCCGCGTGGCGATCCGGAACATCCGCCGGGACGTGATGCACGATCTGCGTGAGCTCAAGGAGGCCGGCGAGGCGGGCTCCGACGACGAGCACCGCGCCGAGGTCGAGCTGCAGAAGGTCACCGACGGGCGGATCACCGAGCTCGACGAAGCGCTCAAGCAGAAGGAAGAAGAGATCCTCGAGGTTTAGCGTGGCCGAGGAGAAGGCCCGCTATGTCGCGATCATCACCGATGGCAATGGCCGTTGGGCGGAGCAGCGCGGCCTCCCGGTCATCGCCGGGCACGAGGCCGGCGCGGACGCCGTCAAGGCCAGATTGAGCGACGCTGTCGATCTCGGCATCAAGGAGTTGACGGTCTACTCGTTCTCGACCGAAAACTGGCGGCGATCGCCGGCGGAGGTCGCGGGATTGATGGCGATGTTCGACCGCCGGATCGAGGCGGAGACCCCGGAGCTGCACGCCGAGGGCGTCCGGATCCGGTTCATCGGCCGCCGGACCCCGCCCGTGCCAGAGCGGCTGGTGGAACGGATGGAGTGGGCCGAGGGCGTGACGCGCGAGAACACGAGGATCACGTTGTTCGTCGCGTTCAACTACGGGGGCAGAGCGGAGATCATTGACGCAGCGCGAACCTTTACCGGGAACGACGAGCACGAATTCCGTGATCACCTTTACGCACCCGAGATGCACGACCCTGACCTGATCATCCGCACCAGCGGCGAGCAGCGGATCTCCAACTACCTTCTGTGGCAAGGGGCATACGCCGAGCTCGTGTTCCGCGATGAGCTGTGGCCCGACTTCTCACGCCAGGCGTTCGAAGAGAGCCTGGAGGAGTTCACCGCGCGCAGGCGCCGCTTCGGAGGGCGCTAGCGATGACGCAGGGGCGCCGGCGCTCGAACCCGGAATACGTACGTCCGCAGTCCGAGCCGCAGCAGCGCCACGCGCGTGAGCGCCCGCCGAGCGGACGATCGGATCTCCTGGCGCGGATCATCGTCGCGGTCCCCGCCGCGATCGTGGCGATCCTGTTCATCGACTTCGGCGGCCTGCCGTTCGCCGTCTTCATGATCGTGATCGGGTGGGTGTGCATGCACGAGCTCTACCAGCTGCTGGCGCGGTGGAAGCCGGTGCCGGCGGTCGGCTTCGCATCGCTCGCGGCGATGGTGCTCGCTGCCCGCTACGGCTCGATCCGGGTCGTGATGGAGGTGGCGGTGGCGACGCTGCCGGTGCTCGTCCTGTTCGTGATCGCCCGTCCGCATCCCACCGGCGCCACTGTCGCTGTGGCGGGCACCCTGCTCGGCGTCTTCTGGATCGGCCTGGCCTTCGCGCACTCAGTGCTGCTCCGGCAACTGCCGCATGGCAACGGGATCCTCCTCGACGTCCTGATCGGGACGTTCCTCGGGGACACCGCCGCCTACATCGGCGGGAGGATGTTCGGGCGACGACCCCTGGCCCCGCAGATCTCGCCGAACAAGACGGTCGAAGGCCTGTTCTGCGGGATGCTGATCGCGGTCCTCGCCGTGTTCTTCGCGGCGCTGTATCAGACCTGGCTGCACGCCGGCGACGCGCTCCTGCTCGGAATCACCGTCGCCGTGCTCGGCCCGATCGGGGACCTGTTCGAGTCGCTTGTCAAGCGCAACGCGGGGCAGAAGGACGCGGGCACGCTGTTCGGAGCGCACGGCGGCGCGCTCGACCGCCTGGACGCGGTGATCTTCACGGTCGTGGCCGGCTACTACGTGTGGGTCGGCGTGATGCACTGATGGCCTGGCCGACCGGGCCCGGCACGCCAAGAGTGGGCCCGGGCGCGCGACCTACAATCGAGCCGTGCCACGCCGGCTGGTGATCCTCGGCTCCACGGGCTCGATCGGAGTTCAGGCGCTCGACGTGGTCGCGCGGAGCAACGGCGAGCTGCAGGTCGTCGGCCTCAGCGCCGGCACCGCATGGGAGCCACTGCTGGAGCAGGCGCACAGGTACGGAGTCCGGCGGCTCGCGCTGGCCGACGCCGACGCTGCGGCGCGGGCGGCCGAGGCGTGGACCGAGGGCCAGGTCCTGGGCGGCCCGGACGGTCTGGTCAGGTTGATCACCGAGAGCGAGTGCGACATGGTCCTCAACGGGATTGTCGGCTCGGCGGGGCTGGTTCCGACGGTGGCGACGCTCGGCGAGGGGATCGATCTGGCGCTCGCCAACAAGGAGTCGCTGGTCGTCGGCGGCGAGCTGGTGATGGCGCTGGCCGAGGCGACCGGCGCCGCGATCATCCCGGTCGATTCCGAGCATTCGGCGCTGTACCAGCTGCTCGGCTCCGAGCGGCCGGGAACCGTCGAGCGGCTGATCATCACGGCCTCGGGGGGGCCCTTCCGGGGTCGCAACGCGGCGGAGCTGGAGGACGTGACGGTCGACCAGGCGCTGGCCCACCCGACCTGGGAGATGGGCGGCAAGATCACGATCGACTCGGCGACGCTGATGAACAAAGGACTCGAGGTGATCGAAGCCCACCATCTGTTCGGTGTCGCCTACGAGAGGATCGACGTCGTCGTCCATCCGCAATCGCTGATCCACAGCCTGATCCAGCTGTGTGACGGCGCGACGCTCGCCCACCTCGGCTACCCGGACATGCGGGTGCCGATCTCCTACGCGCTCAGCTACCCGGAGCGGGTCGACGTCCCGGTGAAGCCGCTGGACCTCCTCGAGGTCGGCGCGCTCACATTCGAGCCGGTCGATGATCAGACGTTCCGGTGCCTGCGCCTGGCGCGCGAAGCCGCGCTCGCCGGGGGAACGGCACCGTGCACGCTGAACGCCGCGAACGAGGTCGCCGTCCACGCGTTCCTCGGCGGACGGTTGAAGTTCCTGGAAATCGCTGAAGTCATCGAGGAAACGCTCGAAACACTTCCTAGCAAGCAAGTCCATTCATTCGAGTCCCTCGGAGAGGCGGACGCCGATGCACGCAGACTGGCCGGGGAACTCGTCGCGGCGCGGGCGACTGCGTAAGAACCTCCTAAGCCCCGGAAGTGCCCTGCCACACTAAGTGCACCAGATGTCCTATCTGCTCGCATTCCTAGGCATCGCGGCGCTGATCATCCTGCATGAGGCCGGCCATTTCACCGCGGCGAAGGCCGTCGGCATGCGAGTCGAGCAGTTCTCGCTGTTCTTCGGACCGATGCTCTGGAAGTGTGCGCCGGGGCGAGACCGTGTACGGGATCGCGGCGATCCCCCTCGGCGGCTACGTGAAGATCACCGGGATGAACCCGCACGAGCAGTCTCGCTGAGGCCGTTCGCACTCGATGAGGCAAGGGAACGGCTGCAGCGCAAGCTAGGTCGACCTCGAGGCCTCCTCGATACCCACGACCCTCGGAGCGCGCGGAGATCTGGCGGCTGAGGAAAGGGAGTTGCGGGCAGAGATTGCCGAACTCGACGCGCCAGGTGGACGAAATCAACGGCGCGCCTATTACAACCAGCCGGTGTGGAAGCGGATCTTCGTGATTCTGGCCGGGCCGGCGGTCAACCTGCTGCTCGCGTTCGGGATCGTGTGGGTCCTGTTCCTCTCCAACGGCGAGGTCGTCGGCGCTTCGAAGCAGGTCGCCGCGGTCGAGAAGGGTACGCCTGCCGTCGGGGTGCTCCACAGCGGCGACAAGCTCGTTTCGGTCGACGGGCGTCACGGGCAGCGCCAACGCGCTGCGCAGATCAGCTCGCGACCCACCGGTGCGCCGGGCCGCAGGTCAACGGCTGCGTCGCGAAGACGCCGGCGAAGATCGTCGTCGACTCGCAACGGGACGCTGCTCACGTTCGAGCTCCGGCCTCGCTACAGCGCCGCCGATCACCGTCCGCTTGTGGGATTCGAGTTCGGCTCGACGCGCAGTCCGTCGGGCCCGTCCACGCCGCATCGCTGACGGTGAGCGGGCTGTGGGGGGTGACCACGCAGACGGTCTCGACGATCGCGAAGATCTTCGAGCCCCAGGAGCGCAAGAAGCTCAACAGCGTCGTCGGGGGCTACAAGATCACCCAGCAGTCGTTCGCGACGAGCACCACACTCGCGCTTTGTCGGTGCTGGCGCTGATCTCGCTGTCGCTGGGGATCATCAACCTGTTCCCGTTCCTGCCCCTGGACGGAGGACACGTGTTCTGGGCGCGTGGCCGAGAAGATCCGCGGCCGTCGGATTCCGTTCGAGGTGATGGAGCGCGCCGGCGTGGTCGGCTTCGTGTTGATCCTGCTGATCTTCGCGATCGGCCTCAGCAACGACATCTCGACGCTCAGCGGCAGCGGTTTCAACGTTCCCCATTAGCGCTCGCGGGCGCTGCGATAGCGTTCCTCCCAGCACGGATCTACCAAGGACGCGGAGGAGAGAATGGAGAGCAGCACGATCGCGGCGTCCGTCGGGCGCTCGGCCGATGCCCCGACGATGACCGAGGCGCTGCGGCGCACGGCTGCGAACAATCCGGACGTCGTCGCGGTCCGGACACCGGACGACACCGTGTCCCTGACCTGGTCGGAGTTGCTGGAGCGCGTCGATGCGCTCGCCGGGGGCCTCGCGAAGCTCGGTGTCGGCCGGGGGGACACCGTCGCGATCATGCTCGGCAACCGTCCCGAGTTCCACATCGTCGACCTGGCGGCCGCGATGCTCGGAGCGACGCCATTCTCGATCTACGTCACGTATCCGGCCGAGGAGATTCGCTATCTCTGCACCGACGCCGCGACCAAGGTGGCGTTCGTCGAGCAGGCCTATCTGCCGGTGATGCTCGAAGTGCGCAACGACCTGCCCGAGCTCGAGCATCTGATCCTCGTGGACGGGGACGCGCAGCCGGGCATCTTGTCGCTGGCGGACGTCGAAGGGTCCAACCCGGCGTTCGATGTGCAGGGGGCCGCCGCCGCGATCCGCCCCGACGACCACGTGACGCTGATCTACACCTCTGGCACGACGGGGCCGCCCAAGGGCGTGCAACTCTCACACCGGAACGTCATGGCTGCGGCCAAGGCGACCGAGGAGATCATCCCGCTCGAGCCGGGCGGACGGCTGATCTCGTGGCTCCCGGCGGCCCACATAGCCGAGCGGATGGCGCACCACTACCTCCCGGCGATCTACGCGGGATCGATTACGACCTGCCCGAACCCGCGCGAGGTCCTCTCATACCTGCCGCAGGTCCATCCCACTTGGTTCTTCGCCGTCCCGCGGATCTGGGAGAAGCTGAAGGCCGGGCTGGAGGCGATGCAGGCCGCCCAGCCCGAGGAACAGCGCAAACCGATCCAGGACGCAATTCAGGCGGCGACCGAGCGGGTCCGCCTCAAGCAGCGCGGCGAGCCCGTTCCCGAGGAACTCGAGGCGCGGGTCGCCCAGGCCGACGAGGCGATGTTCTCGAAGGTGCGAGCCATGCTCGGCCTCGATCAGGTCGTCGCAGTGAACGTTGGCGCCGCGCCCACGCCGGTCGAGGTGCTCGAGTTCTTCCACGCGCTCGGGATCGAGCTGGCCGAGCTGTGGGGGATGTCGGAGACGTGCGGGTTTGGCACCTGCAACAGGCCGGGTGAGGTCAAGATCGGGACGGTCGGGCCGCCGTCGCCCGGGGCCGAGCTGATGATCGCCGACGATGGCGAGGTGCTGATCAGGGGATCGTTCGTGATGCTCGGCTATCGCAATCAGCCCGAGAAGACGGCAGAGGCGATCGACCCCGACGGCTGGCTGCACACCGGCGACATCGGGACTGTCGACGAGGACGGCTACCTCAAGATCGTCGACCGCAAGAAGGAGCTGATCATCAACTCGGCGGGCAAGAACATGTCGCCGGCGAACATCGAGGCGGCGATCAAGACGGGCAGCCCGCTGATCGGCCAGGCCTTCTGCATCGGCGACCGGCGGCCGTACAACACCGCGCTGATCGTGCTCGACGCGGACTTCGCCCCGCAGTGGGGCGCCCAGCACGGACTCGAGGGCAAGTCGCTCGAGGAGCTGGCCACCGAGCCGGAGATGGTGCAGGCGGTTCAGGCCGGCGTCGACGAGGCGAACAGTCACCTCGCCCGCGTTGAGCAGATCAAGAAGTTCACGATCGTGCCGGGCGACTGGGTTCCGGGCGGGGACGAGCTGACGCCGACGATGAAGCTCAAGCGCAGGCCGATCTCGGCCAAGTACGAGGCCGAGATCGAGGCGATGTACACCAGCTAGCGGACGGTGATCGCCTGCACCCGGCTGGAGATCGTCCCGTCCGGCAACAGCGGGTCGTTCGCGGGGTAGCTCCAGCTCAGCCTTACGGTGCCGCTGATCGGGAAGCTGACGCGCGTCTCGAAGTAACCGCGGGGGTTCGTGATCCTGACCTGCCTGACGGTCGTGAACGGGCCGCGAGCGAGGCGCCGGAACTGTATGCGCACGTACTGCGGTGCCGAGGTGTCGATCGCGGCGTAGTGCGCTGGGCGCACGCACCCCCAGACCAGGAGCGCGCGTCCGCGGCGTTCCGCGGTTCGCGGCAGATAGATCGGCAGCCGGTAGGCCGCATAGGACGGCTTGCGTTTGCCCCACCACGTCAGCAGTCCGCTGGCAAACCCGCCTCCGGGCGCGAGCCTCGTCGGAACCGGGTCGAACAGGAGGTACTGACCGGTGGAGGCGACGCGCGCGTTACGCCAGGTCAGGTACTCCGCCCAGTTGAGGTAATACGCGGCCAGCGCCGGAGAGACGAACCGGTCGCGGTTGGGCGGATTGGTGATGTACCCGAACTCGTCGTTGTAGATCGGGAGGCGCCGGTGCGAGCCGTAGATCCGCTGCAACCTGTCGAGCTCGGCTTCGAGACCCGGCAGCTTCGGCAACGTGGCGAAGCTTGGGTCCCTGGAGGTGTCCTTCGTCGGGGGCTCATCACCCGCGTACGGGTGATCGCCGACGCCGGTCGCTCCGAACAGGGCGGCGTTCTGTGTGCGGAACGCCTCCGAGCCCGCAGCCGTGGTCGGACAACCGAGGGTTCTCGCCGCGGAGCCTCGGAGCTCGTGGTAGTTCGGATCGACGCAGTACAACATGCGCAGGAACGGCAGCGGCTTGGTCTGCGAGAAGTCGCCGGGGAGCCCTTCCGGGTGCGCGGCATCGGGTTGTGCCGACAAGGCCCCGCGCGGCGAGCTCGCCGATCAGGATCGTGTCGTGACCGTGGCCGGTCGCCTGTAGGGCGTTCCAGCCCGCGTTCACGAGGCTTCGATACATGGCCGGGGCGACGAAGATCGACGAGCCATCGATCGCCTGCGGCCCGAGGTCCTCGCCGAAATTGGGCTCGTTCCAGATCGACCAGAAGCTGACCCGCGGGAGCGTCTGCCCAGGATTCTGGGGGTCTGGGTAATTGCCGCTGTAGCGCATCGCGACGGCGTGGAAGAACGCTCCGTACTTGGCCGCCGAGGGGTACCAGGCGCGATTCGGGTTGGTGGCGGCCTGACTCGGGATCCCGGGGCCGTCGGCCCACCGTGGTGAGCCGCCGGTGACGACAAAGTCGATTCTCAGCCCCACGCGATTGGCGGCGCGGACGATCGCGTCGTAGCGGTCCCAGGCCCCGGCCGGATAGGCAGCCGGATCGGAGGCGTCGAACCCGGTGGGCTCCAGGGTCGAGGTCCAATCCGGCGCGATCGCCGCCCAGTTGACGAACACGCGGACGATGCCGGCGCCGAGCGAGCGAAAGGTGCGCAGCGTCGCCACCGGATCCCTGAGCATGTGGATGTCGTCCTCGATGATGGCCACCTGCTGTGGCGAGGCGGCCGCGGGCGCCGGCGCGCCGAGCAGGTGGAGCGCCGCACAGCCGAGACAGGCGAGTATCGACGATCAGCGCGCGTCGAGGAACCCGCATGCCATAGGAAACGTCGACTGTCGGCGGAAGTTGCGCGGTTCGAGCCGACGGGCGTCGTGGCTGTCGACTCCCAGTCGGCTACTCGCGACACAGACACGGGAGCGCGGCGAGATCGTCAAAAAGACGGTGGATAGCGCACGCTATCGGCGCAACGTCCGAGCTCAGGCACACCGTGCACGCTCACTCGTGATCAGCACGCCACAGCGCGCCACCGGCACGAGATCGCGCGGGCCGAGATATCGACACGACCTCCCGCATCGCTCCAGCGCCAAGCGCCAGCCAGTTGCATCGCGACGCGCACCGTCGCGGCTGTAGATCACAGGGCCGTGGGGGTAGGACCAGCGGAGCCTGCACGGTCCCGCTGCCCGGGGAATCGCTCGACGACGTCGAAGTAGCACGATGGGCCCGTCAGCGGCACGGCGCGGACGCGTCGTGAAGTGAGCGCCCGACGCGGGCTCGAACTGGATCTCGACATGCTGAGCCCGGCCGGTCGAGAGCTGGGCGTAATGGGCGGGGCGGACGCAGCCCCAGACCTCGAGCCCCTGTCCGGGGCGGGCCGTGCTCACCGGCAGGTACAGGGGCATCCGATACGCCGCGTACGTGGCCTTTGGCACCCCGCTCGCGAACTCGAGCGCCGTCGAGAATGTCCCGTTCGCCGCGTCGACGAGTAGATATTGATCGTAGGAGCGGATCCGCGGATTGAGCCAGGTGAGGTATTCGGCCCAGTTCATGTAGTAGGCCGCGGTCACCGGGGGCAGGGCCCTGATCAGCTTTTCGGGAGGATCTGTCTGCTCGCCGAACTCGGTCGAGTAGATCGGAAAGCGCGTGCTCGAGCCGTACGCCTGCTGGAGCCGGTCGAGCGTCGTCTCCAGGTTGGGGATGTCGGCGAACTCGGCGTAGTCGGGTTCGAGCGGTGGCGGCTGGTTTGGCGGCAGCCCCTGCGAGTAGGGGTGGTCGGCGACACCACTGGCGTGAAACAGCCCGGGGTGCTCAGCGACGAACCGCGCCGAGCTGGCCGCGGTCGTGGGACAGCCGCGCTGGGACGCGGCGAGGCCACGCAACTGGTGATAGGCGGAGTCCACGCAGTAGAGCGCCCTGAGGAAGCGCAGCGGCGCCATCATGTCGAAGTCCCCGGGGACGGGGCCGACGGTGGCACCGTCGGGGGCGAGCTCTCCGATCAGGATCGTGTCGTGTCCGTGCCCCGTCGCCTGCAGCGCGGACCATGCCGCGTCGACGATCCGGCGGTAGTACACGGGAGAGACCTCGAGCTTGCCGCTATCGATCGCCTGGGGGGCGATGTAGATGCCGAGATTCGGTTCGTTCCAGATCCCCCAGAAGCTCACGCGGGGGAGCTCCTGCCCCGGGTGCAGCGGATCCGGATAGTGGCCGCTGTAGCGAGTGCCGACCGCGCGCATGAATGCGCCGAAATCCGACGCCGACGGCTTCCACGCGCCGATCGGGCTGGGCGCGCTCGCCGTCCCCGGCGGCTCGCCGGGCTGTGTGGCCCAGACCGGCGCCGGACCCGCGACCGTGAAGTACACGGCGATCCCGCGGGCGCCGGCATCGCGCACGATCGCGTCGTACGGGGCCCATCCGGCGGCCGGGTAAGCGCCCGGATCCGAGGCGTTGAAGTTCGCCGGGGCCCTGTGCGAAAGAGCGTCGGGCGCGATCGGCGTCCGCGCCCCCAGCGCGCCCCAGGGGACGAACACGCGAATCCGGGCCACCCCGAGCCGGTGGAGCTGCGCGAGCGTGCCCGCCGGATCGGACAGGAGCTGGTTGTCGGCCTGGAAGATCGACTCCAACGGCGCCGTCCGGGACTTCGAGACGGCGTCGGGTGGAGCGGAGGAGCCGCCACCGCAGCCTCCCACCAGTGCCGCCAGCAGCACAAGCAGCACGCCGAGGACAGGCGCGCGGATTCGCCGGAAATGCGGGCTCAGGCGGGGCACAGGAGCGGCCCTGAAGCTAGCGAGTCGCCACTCCCCAAGTGGCACCCGGCCTGAGAATCGCCTGCAGTTGCTAGTGTCGCCAACCCTCCCCGGGACCTCTTTCAGTCTTGCGCCCGAACATTCGCCGTTATCGATTGATCGTGCTGATCAGTGCGCTCGTCGCGCCGCCGCGAGCCTGTCTGCGCCGCGCCTGCCGGGGCCGCAACACGGCGCCCAGGTGATCGCCGACTGCTACAAGCACCTGTCGCTGACCCGCACCTACAGCGTTCCCGTGCTCCAGGACGCGCTGAACACGATGCCCGCCGAGGTCGCGGAGTACAGCGACTGCCACGACGTGATCGAGCGGGCGTTGCTGGCGGAGGAAGGCAAGCTCCATCGCAATGCACCCGCAGGCGGCGGCTCGTCGAGCAGCTCATTTCTGCCGACCCCGCTGATCGTCTTGCTGGTCGTGCTGGTGCTGGCGGCCGCCACGCTCGGAGTCCTGTCGCTCCGCCGTCGCCGGAGCCTGTAGCAAGATGCGAGACGCGCGACGGAGCGAGGTCGCGCTGCTGATCGCAGTGATCGCGCTCGGAACGGCGATCCGGTTCGCGACGCTCGGGGTCCAGAGCTTCGACTTCGACGAATCGTTCACGGTCGGGATCGTCGTCAACGGCTCGTTCGGCCACATGCTCCGTACGATCCCGCGGACCGAGTCCTCGCCGCCGCTGTACTACATCCTCGCCTGGCTGTGGGGCAAGGTATTCGGTCTTGACGAGGTCGGAATCCGCTCGCTGTCGGCTCTGTTCGGATCTCTGGTCATACCGGTCGCGTTCTTCATCGGCAAGCGGTTTGGCTCGTTCCGGGCGGGCCTGTACGCCGCGCTGTTCGTCGCCGTTGACCCGCTGCTCGTCTGGTATTCGCAGGAGGCACGGACGTACGCGCTGCTGGCGCTGCTCGGCGCGCTGTCCTTATGGACGTTCGTCCGCGCGCTCGAGCGCCCTGACCGATCCCGGCTGATCCTCTGGGCGCTCGCGTCCGCGGCGGCGATCTGCAGCCACTACTTCGCCGGGTTCCTGGTGATCGCCGAGGCGGTGTGGCTGGTGGCGGCGACCCGGCGGCCCGGCGCGGTGATCGCGTCGGGCGCGGTGCTGCTCGTGGGGTTCGCCCTGCTGCCGCTCGCGCTTCGCCAGGCGGACCACCGGACCGAGTGGATCGCCAACCTGACGTTCGGGAGCCGCATCAAGGAGGTCACGAAGAAGCTCGTGACCGGCGAGATCGACCCGTCGCACAACTGGCAGCTAGTGATCGTCGCGGTGATCGTCGGCGCAGCAATGGTGTACGCGTGGCCGCGGCTGCGGGACCGCGAGCGGCGGGGCGCGATCCTCGCTGTGGGCACCGCTGTCGCGGCGATCGTGATGCCGTTCCTCCTCGACCTCGCTGGGCTCCACTACCTGATCTCCAAGAATGTGATGGCCGCGGTGCCGGTGCTGCTGAGCGGCGCGGGCATCATCCTGGGGGCCCGGAGAGCCCCCGGTGCAGGCCTCGTGGGGGCGAGCGTCGGCGCCGCCCTGATGCTCGCCATCACGCTCGACGGGGCGGTCAACCCGGCGGTGCAGAGGCCCGACTATCGCGATGCGGCAAAAGCGCTGGGGCCGCTGAGTTCGAGCGAGGCCGTCGTCACCCCCAACCTCGGCGATCAGCCGATGGCCCTCTACCGCCCGGGCGCACAGTCGATGCCGCAGACCGGGTGGCGCCTGCGCGAGGTCGTGGTGATCCGCCCGGTCCCCCGCGTCGATGAGCCGTACAGCCGCAAGCCGACGCCGGCGGCTCCGGCGGGATTCACGTACTCCGGCCGGATCGACACCAAGCACTACACGCTGATCTGCTTCACCTCGCCGGTCCCGCGCCTCACGCTACGCCCGCCGCTGCTCGTGCTCGCCGGCGAAGACGTGCCTCCGGATGTGCAAGTCTGGCCCGGTGCCCCGGCGAGCACGAGCCCACTCACGCCGTGCCAGTCACACTCCGGCGTGACCTAGCCTGACGGTGCCATGGAAACCCCCTCGATCTCGATCGTGATCCCGACGCGCAACCGCGCCCGGTATCTCGAGGTCGCCCTGGCCTCGCTCGCCGCCCAGGAGTTCGACGCCGGCTACGAGGTGCTGGTGGTCGACGACGGCTCGACCGACGACACCGCGGCGGTGGTCGAGCGAGCTCGACATCGATATCTCGGGCAGTCGCGGGCGATGGGGCTGAACGCGGCGCGCAACGCGGGCGTGTCCGCGTCCGCCGCGCCGGTGATCGCATTCCTTGACGACGACGTGTTCGCGCCCGCGCACTGGCTGCGAGCGGTCCGCGACGGCGCGGTCAACCACCCGGAGTTCGAGGCGTTCGGGGGCCCGATCCGGGCGCGGTTCGAGGGCCGATCGCCGTCCTCCTGCGGCCGGGAGAGGCCACCGATCACGACGCTCGACCTCGGGCCCCAGGACCGCGAGGCCGACCTCGTCTGGGGGGCGAACATGGCCATCCGCCGGACGGCCTTCGAGCTCGTTGGGCCGTTCGACGAATCGATCGCAAACCACGGCGATGAGGAAGAGTGGCTTCTGCGGCTGCGCGCGGCGGGGGGACGGATCGCGTACGTGGCCGACGCTGGGGTCGACCACCGCCGCGTCGCCGAGGACGCCGACCTGCTGTCGCTGGCGCGCGCCGCGTACCGGCGTGGCCAGGCGGCGCGACTGAGCAATGAGCGCCGTGGAATCGCTCCGAGCGTCACCCGCGAGGCTCGCGACCTTGCGGGGTGCGCGTGGCACATGGTTCGGTACGCCTGCCCGCAAGGGGCGATCATGGGCGCACAGTCGGCCGGACGGCTGACCACAGCCGTGCGCACCAGGCGAGCGGCCGGCGCACGCTGAATGCGCGTACTCGTGGTTCCAAAGTGGTATCCGTGGCCCGATCGACCCGTTCTCGGCGTCTTCTGCCGCGAGCACGCCCACGCCCTGGCCCGCGACCACGACGTCGTGGTGCTCGCCTCGGACGCGGTGAGAGGCACCGGCTTACAGGCGTTCGAGCTGCGCGATGGGGTCGAGGACGGGCTGAGGACGGTGCGCATCTCCTATCGCCGGCCCGCGCTGCGCCCGGCGGCGATGGCGACGCAGCTCGCCGGCCTGCTGTCGGCACTTGGCCGTCTCCGACGTGAGGGCTGGCGGCCCGAGATCGTCCACGCGCACGTCTACTCGGCCGGGCTGCCGGCGCTGGCGCTTGGGTCGCCTAAGCGGTGCGCCCGTCGTGATCAGTGAGCACTACACGGGCTTTCAGCGGGGGCTGATCACCGGTTACGACCGGTTCACGGCGCGGCTGGCGTTTCGCTACGCGGACCTGGTGGCGCCTGTCAGCCACGATCTAGCGCTCCACGTCCGCGCGCTCTCGCCGCGGGCCCGCGTGCGCGTGGTCGACAACGTGGTCGATACCGACGCGTTCCATCCGGCGCGCGAGCGTCACGCGGATCGGCCCGCGGAGCGGCTGCTGACCGTCGGGACGCTGACCGAGAAGAAGGGCCACTCGTTCCTGCTCGAGGCGATGGCGAGGCTACGCGGCGAGCGCGAACTGACGCTCGACATCGTGGGGGAGGGCGAGCTCCGCGGCGCGCTCGCCGACCGGGCACGACGGCTGGGGCTGGCCGATGCGGTCCGTTTTCACGGCGAGCAGCCGAAGGCGGAGGTCGCTCAGCTGATGCGCGCGGCGGATCTGTTCGTGCTGCCGAGCCTGTTCGAGAACCTGCCGTGCGTGCTGATCGAGGCGATGGCGAGCGGGCTGCCGGCCGTCGCCACCACGGTCGGGGACGTTCCCGAGCTCGTGCAGGACCCGCGCGCGCTCGCCCCGCCCCGGGACGTAGAGGGCCTGGCGCGCGCCATCGCCGGGGCGCTTGACCGGCTCGGGGAAGTCGATCCCGATGCACTCGCCGATCGCGCTCGGCGGCGGTTTGGCTACGTGCCAATCGCCCGCGCCTGGACCGAGATCTACGAAGGGCTCAGGTTTCGCCGGTGATCCTGTTCCTGCACAACCGGTACCGGACGACGGGCGGGGAGGAGCGGGCCGTCGATGACCTCATGTGGCTGGTGCGCGAGCGCCTGGGCGACGACGCGGAGCTGCTCGAACGAGACTCCTCGCTGCTCGGGCGCCCCGAGGCGGCCGCGGGGATGCTCGGGGGCGGCCTGCGTCCCGAGGAGGTGGCCCAGGCGGTCAGGCGGACCCGCGCCCGCGTCGTCCACGCCCACAATCTGAACCCAAGCTTCGGCTGGAAGGCGCTCGCGGCCGCCCGGCAGGCCGGCGCGAAGGTCGTGCTCCACCTGCACCAATACCGGCTCGTGTGCGCGGTCGGCGTGTGCTTCACGCGGGACCGTGAGTGCACCCGGTGCCACGGACGCAACACACTCCCCGGCGTGCTGCTGGGTTGTCGGGGTTCGCGCGCGGAAGCGCTGGCGTACGGAGCCGGGCTGGCGCTGTGGCAGCGACGGCTGGCGGCGCAGGTCGACGCGTTCGTGGTCCCCAGCCGGTTCGCCCTCGATCGCCTGCATGCGCTGGGAGCGCCGGTCCCAGGCGCCTATATCGTCCCGCAGGTCGTGCGCGAGTTCGGGTCCCTGTCGCTCGCCCCGGCCGGGACCTACGCCCTGGTGACGTCGCGGCTGTCTCCCGAGAAGGGAATCGACATCGCGGTCGAATCGTGCCGAATCGCCGGGGTCCCGCTGGTCGTCGCCGGCGACGGGCCCGAGCGCGCCCGACTCACGCGGGAGTTCCCCGACGTCAGCTTTCGCGGCCATCTGGCCGAGCTCGAGCTGTCCCGGGCACGCGAGCGCGCGGCAGTGGCGCTGGTGCCGTCGCGCTCGGCCGAGAGCTTCGGCCTCGCAGCCGCCGAGGCGATGGCGGCGGGACTCCCGGTCGTGGCCTCGCGCGTCGGAGCGCTCCCGGAGTTGGTGCCCGGGGAGTGGCTCGTGGCGCCAAATGACCCGCCCGCGATGGCGGCCGCCATCGGCCGCCTACGCGGAGACGGGACCGCTGGGGAGCGTGCGATCGCGCGGGCGCGGGAGATCGCCGCTCCGGAGGTCGTGGCGCCCGCGCTCGCCGAGGCGTACTCGTAACGCTCCAGAAACAGGGTCCGGCAGGGGTGGCTCTACACTGAGCACATGGCTTCAGAGCGCCAGATCCACGTGGGCGCGGTGCCAATCGGCGGCGGCGCGCCGGTCGCGGTGCAGACGATGACGAAGACGGAGACCGCCGACCTGCAGGCGACGATGGGCCAGATCCGGCGGGTCGCTGAGGCCGGTGCGGACATCGTCCGGGTCGCCGTTCCCCGCGACCAGGATGTCGAGGCGCTGGCGACGATCGTCCGCGAATCGCCGATTCCGGTGATCGCTGACATCCACTTCAACTACACGCTCGCGCTGAAGGCGCTCGACGCCGGCGCGCACTGCGTGCGCCTGAATCCCGGCAACATCGGCGGGCCGGACAAGGTCGCAAAGGTGACAGCCCGAGCGACCGAGCTGGGGACGCCACTGCGAGTCGGCGTCAACTCGGGGTCGTTGCCGGCCCACCTGCGCCAGCTCGAATACGACGACCCAGTCGAAGCCCTCGTCTCGGCGGCGGTCGAGACCGTCGAGCTGATGGAGCGGCTCGACTTCCGCAACTTCAAGGTTTCGATGAAGTCGACGTCGGTGCCGAACACGATTGCCGCCAACCGGCTCCTGTCCGAGCGGATCCCGTACCCACTCCATCTCGGCGTGACCGAGGCGGGGACGAAATGGTCGGGATCGCTGAAGTCGGCCGTCGGCCTGGGCACGCTGCTGGCCGACGGGATCGGCGACACGATCCGGATCTCGCTCTCGACGTTCCACGCCGAGGAGGAGGTCAAGGTGGCGTGGGAGATCCTCAAGGCGTTGAAGCTCCGCGAGCGCGGTCCGGTGCTGATCGCCTGCCCGACGTGCGGCCGCCTCCAGTTCGACATGGACAGCGTCGTCGCCGAGGTCGAACGCCGGCTGGAGGCCTACGAGGATCCGATCGAGGTGTCCGTGCTCGGCTGCGCCGTCAACGGGATCGGCGAGGCCCGCCACGCCGACTTCGGCATCACCGGCGCGAAGGACATGGGAATGATCTACTCGCGGGGCGAGCCGCTGAAGAAGGTGCCCACCGAACAGCTCGTGGACGAGCTGTTCGCCGAGATCGACCGCTACTACGCGGCCGGGAAGAACGTCGTCCGCGACGAGGCACGCGCCGCCGAGGCCCGCGCGTGGCTGTCAGAGAACGAGGACGCCACCGCGATGACGCCGGAGCGGATCGCGGCGATGGAGGCGGCGGCGGCACGCGCCGAGGAGTCGGCGCCGGTCCAGCTCGACGAGGAGCTCTCGCCCGTCGCCGGGCGCCGGTTCACGCGGGCGTAGCGGGGCGGTCGGGGGCGCGCTTGCGCGCCCCCGATGGCGATACACAGCGCCGCCCGCTTTGCCCGCGAGGCAGAGCCCCTTACGAGGCGTTCCCGAACAGCTCGGCCACCTTCGGCCAGTTGACGACGTTCCACCACGCATCGATGTAGTCGGGGCGCCGGTTGTTGTACTTCAGGTAGTAGGCGTGCTCCCAGACATCGACTCCCAGCAGCGGGGTCTTGCCGTCGCTGATCGGGTTGTCCTGGTTGGCGGTCGAGAGGAGGGCCAGGCCGGACCCGTCGTGCACGAGCCACGACCACCCCGAGCCGAAGCGCTTGACCCCGCCGTCCTTGAACTGGGCCTTGAAGTCGTCAAACGAGCCGAACGCGGAGTTGATCGCGTCGGCCAGGGCGCCGTCGGGGGCACCGCCGCCGCTGGGTGACATCCACTCCCAGAACAGCGAGTGGTTGTAATGGCCGCCACCGTTGTTGCGGACGGCGTTCCGCTTGTCCTCGGGGATCTGGCCGAGGTTTTGGAGGACCTTCTCGATCGGCTCGTCAGCCCATTCGGTGCCCTCGAGCGCGGCGTTCACCTGGGTCACGTAAGCCTGGTGGTGCTTGTCGTGATGCAGGTGCATCGTCTCGTCGTCGATCGTCGGCTCGAGCGCGTTGTAGTCGTAGGGGAGATCGGGGACTGAGTAGGCCATCGGCTAGCTCCTCGCTTTCGGACGTTCGGTCGGTAGCTTCTTGTATCAGATGGCCGCCAGTAGGCTTTCGCGCCCACGATGACCCGTCTGTCCGAATACTTCCTTCCGACCGAGCGTGAGGCGCCTGCCGACGCCGAGGCGATCTCGCACAAGCTGATGGTGAGGGCCGGACTCGTCCGGCAGCTCGGCGCGGGGCTGTGGTCGTGGCTGCCGGCGGGCTGGCGCGTTCAGCGGCGGGTCGAGCAGATCGTGCGCGAGGAGATGAACGCGATCGGCGGCGAGGAGATGCTGATGCCGGTATTGCACCCGGCCGACGTGTGGCGGCGAACCGGCCGCTACGGCATCGACGAACTGTTCAAGCTCAAGGACCGTCGAGGAGCGGACTTGGTGCTGGCTTTGAGCCACGAGGAGATCGTGACCACGATCGTCGCCGCCGCGGTCCGCTCCTACCGCGACCTCCCGCTGATCCTCTACCACTTCCAGGTCAAGGAGCGCGACGAGGCGCGGCCCCGCGCGGGCGTGCTGCGCACTCGAGAGTTCATCATGAAGGACTCCTACACATTCGACCGCGACCGGGAGGGGCTGGACGTCGCCTACGAGAAACATGTCGTGGCGTATGACCGGATGCTCGACCGCTGCGGGCTCGAGTGGTACAGGGTCGAGGCGGACGTGGGGGTGATGGGAGGGTCTCGGGGCCCACGAGTACATGGCGCCGTGCGCGGCGGGCGAGAACGACGTGGCGCTGGCGCCGGGTTACGCCGCCAACGTGGAGGTCGCCACGGCCGACGCCCAGCCCGTCGAGCTGCCGGCGCCGCTCCCCGAGCCGGTCGAGGTCCACACCCCCGAGATGACGACGATCGACGCCGTGGCGACGGCGCTCGAGGTTCCGCCCGGCGCCCTGTTGAAGGCCTATCCGGTGATAGTCGACGGCGATCAGTGGAAGCTCGTCATGGTGCGCGGCGATCACCGGGTCAACGAGGTCAAGCTTGGCCTGGCCCTCGGCGGCGAGTTCCGCGCAGCTCGACCCGAGGAAGTCGCCGAGCGGCTCGGGCCCCCCGGGTTCATCGGCCCGGTGGGCGCCCAGATGCCGATCCTGCTCGACGAGGCCGTGGCGCCGGGCGGCTACGTGACCGGCGCCAACCGCCTCGACGCCCACCTGCGAGGCGTCGAACCCGGCCGCGACTTCCCGTATGAGACCGTCGACGTGCGCACTGTGGCCGCCGGCGACACCGTGAACGGCTCCCCGATCCGGATCGAGACCGCGATCGAGGTCGGCAACATCTTCAAGCTCGGGACCCGCTACTCGGTGCCGCTCGGTGCCAAGTACCTCGACGAGAACGGGAAGGAGCAGCCGGTCTGGATGGGCTCCTACGGGTTCGGACCGGCGCGGGCGGCCGCGGCCGCCGTCGAGCAGTACGCCGACGAACACGGGATCTCGTGGCCGCGGAGCATCGCGCCGTTCGACGTCGAGCTGGTCGTGCTCGGGCGGGAGGGAACCGAGGAGTTCGTGCTGTCCGAGCGCCTGTACGAAGAGCTGCGGGAGGCCGGACTGGATGTCCTCTACGACGACCGAGACGCCGGTCCCGGAGAGAAGTTCGCCGACGCTGAGCTGCTCGGATGCCCGGTGCGGGTGACCGTGGGGCGCCGGACGCTCGCCGCCGGCGAAATCGAGGTGCAGGTTCGTCGTGGGCGCGAGTCGCGGACGGTGCCGATCGACGGGGCCGTCGAGGCGATCGCGGAGATCTGGCGGGGACTGCCATAACCCCGACCACGAAGCGACGGCTATTTGGGATCGACCGCTCGGGGCCGCCGCCCACGGCCACGCTCTCAAGCCAGCCGCTCAATCCGTGGACCGTCCCGAACGCGATCGGTTTCATCCGCCTGGCGCTGATCCCCGTGTTCCTGATCGTCGCCCTGTCCAGCGACGACGGAGTCGATGCGCTGGCGGCGGTGCTGTTCGCCGTGATCGGCTGGGCCGACTACCTCGACGGCTTCACGGCCCGGCTGACGGGCCAGTACAGCCGCCTCGGGGCGCTGCTGGACCCGATCGTCGACCGGCTGCTGGTGATCTCCGGGATGATCGTGGTGTGGCACTTCCAGCTGCTGCCGCGGTGGGCGATCGCGCTCGTCGTGCTGCGGGAGCTGTTCATGCTCGGGCTGAGCCGGTACGGGATCCGCCACGGCCTCGAGCTCAAGATCAACTGGGCCGGAAGGCTGGGCGTGGCGCCGACGATGGGGGCGCCGTTTTTCGCGATGTGCGGCGTCCACTGGCTCGCCCTGATCCTGCTCTACGTCGGGCTGGCGCTGTCGCTGCTGGCGAGTGTTCTGTACGTTCGGCGGGGGGTTCAGGAGCTTCGTGGACGCAAACTCTCAAGCTCAGATTGACCCTCTGAGATTGCGGGGTATACTCGCCCTTCCTCGCCCTCGAACCTGCCGTATCCGGAGGAGCTCAACGCATGGACACGACGTTTCCTGACCTCGGCTCGCTGACTGACCAGGAGCTCAAGGACCTCATCAAGCAGCTGACCGAGGAGGAGATGGAGATCTCCTACAAGCGGCGGATCCTCCACGGGAAGATCGACATCCTTCGCGCCGAGCTCGTCAACCGCCTGCGCAAGAAGGACGAGAGCGGCGAGCTCGTGATCTCCGGGGCGGACGTCCAGCAGCTGACCGACATCCTGGCGGGTCGGGTGCCCGCCGCCGATCCGGAATAGGCGGCACCGGAGGCCTTGGCCCAGCACTGCCCAGAGTGCGGATTCGCCAACGCCGAGGGCGCGAACTACTGCCAGCGGTGTGGCGCTTTCCTGGCGCAGTCCGAGCCTCCGACAGGAGCGACGACGGCCACGTACACGGTCGGCGAGACCGGCGACATAGAGGAGATAGAGCTTGGCGAGGTGGTGGCACGAGGCGCGGCGCTGGTCATCCGCTCGGGCGGGGGTAGGGCCGGTGAGAGCTTCCCGCTCGAGAAGGACCGGCTCACGGTGGGCCGGCGTCCCGACAGCGACATCTTCCTCGACGACGTGACCGTGTCCCGCGACCACGCGATCCTCGTCCGCCGGGGCACGGACTACCACCTGGACGACTGCGGCTCACTGAACGGGACGTACGTCAACCGCAGCCGGATCGAGTCTCACAAGCTGACCGACGGGGACGAGCTCCAGGTCGGGAAATACAAACTCGCCTACCTCAGCCGCTGATGGCCATCTCCGAGACACGCTCTCCCGACGTCCAGCTGCCCGATCCTCCGGGCGACGTCGCCGCTCCGCCCCGCAAGGCCGTCACGATCGGGGCGGTCTGCAAGGCGCTGGGCCAGGAGTTCCCCGACATCTCGATCTCGAAGATCCGCTATCTGGAGGACCAGAAGCTGGTCTCGCCGCGTCGTACGCAGGGCGGCTACCGCCTCTACACCCAGGCCGACGTCCAGCGCCTGCGGACAATCCTCCGCCTCCAGCGCGATGAGTTCCTGCCGTTGCGTGTGATCCGCCAGGAGCTCGCCGGCGGGCGCACGGACCGGGAGGTGGCCCCGCCCGGCGAACCGCGCTCGCTGCGCCGCGCGACGGTCACGGTTCGTGACCCGGGCGCGCTGTACTCGCTGGAGGACGTGGTCGAGGAGACCGGCGCCGACCCGCAGCTGATCCGCGAGCTCGTCGACTTCGGCGTGATCAAGGGTGAGATGCGCGGTGGTGTCCGCTACTTCGACGAGACCGAGCGCGAGATCGTGCGAGCGGTGTCCGAGCTGGCCCGATACGGGGTCGGGGGGCGCAACCTCCGGGTCTTCCGGAGCTCCGCCGACCGCGAGGCTCAGCTGCTGCAGAGCATCCTGGCGCCCGCTCTTCGCTCGCGTAACCCTCAGCGGCGCAAGGAGGCGATCGAGGCACTCGAGAACCTCGCCTCGGTGACGACGCACCTCAAGCACCTGTTGCTGATCCGCGATCTGCGCAAGATCACGACCTAGTCTCGTTCCGACGGTGGACCTGCGCGCGTTCATCCGCGACATCCCCGACTTTCCGCGACCGGGGATCGTCTTCAAGGACATCACGCCATTGCTGCTCGACCCCGGGGCGCTCGACGCGGCCGTCGCCGAACTGGCCGATTTCGCGCGACCGCTGGGGGTCGAGTTCGTGGTCGCCGCCGAGGCTCGCGGGTTCATCCTCGGCGGCGCGCTGGCGCGGGCGCTGGGCGCCGGGTTCGTGCCGGCGCGCAAGCCTGGCAAGCTGCCTCACGAGACCGTCAGCGCGGAGTACGCGCTGGAGTACGGGGTGGATTCGCTGGAGCTCCACGCCGACGCGCTCGCCGGCGGGGCCCGCGTGCTGATCCACGACGATCTGCTCGCGACCGGTGGGACCGCCGGCGCCCTGGCCGAGCTGGTGTCGGGGCTCGGTGCCGAGATCGCAGCGTGTGCGTTCCTCGTCGAGCTCTCGTTCCTCGGCGGTCGGGCCCGCCTGGCGCCGTTCGATGTTCACGCAACGATCGAGTACGAGAGCTGATGGCCCTCGCTCGCCGGACCCGCACGATCCCGGCCCCGCCGCAGGAGGTGTGGGCGGTGCTCGAGGATCCGCATCACATGCCGCGCTGGTGGCCCGGGGTGGAGCGAATGGAGGGCGTCGAGGCGGACCGGTGGACCCAGGTGTTCAAGACGAAGAAGGGCCGGTCGGTGCGGATGGACTTCCGCCTACTCAGCTCCGAGCCGCCCTATGGGCGGGCGTGGGAGCAGGAGGTCGTCGGCTCGCCGTTCGAGCGGGTTCTGATCGAGTCGGTCACCGAGGTCGCGCTCGAGCCGGACGGCGCCGGGACGCGGGTCACGATCGCCCAGCGCCAGAAGCTCAAGGGCTATTCGCGGACCGGCGGGTTCATGCTCCGACGCGCCACGGCGAAGAAGCTAGACGAGGCGCTCGACGGACTGGAGCGGATCTTCGGCTGAGGGTTCCGCGTCAGCTGAGGCCGGTCAGCTGACCCTGGAGGACGATCGTGCCGGGCTGCTTGGGCTTTGCCTGCGTCTCGAGCGTGACCACGAGCTCCTTGAACCGACCCGCGCCGGAGGGCAGGGCTCCCGCGGTCGAGAGGCGCCCGTTGGCGGCGACTCCTGGATTGACGAAGCCGAGGAGTTGGGAGTCCGCGGCGGAGTTGTACAGCCACACGGCATAGGCATCGTGCTTGGTGTTCGGCGTAACGCCCTGCGCGACGATCGCGATCCCGTGGGTCGTGCCCTGCTGGAGGATCTCGGCGATCCCGGCGGCCTTGCTCGAGCTCTCCGGCGGCGTCAGGTTGATCTGCGCGATCACCTTGGTGGCTGTCGTCGAAGTGGTGGAACCGGACGTGCTTGTTCCGGTGGTCCCGGCCGCCGTCGTGGTCGTCGGCGGCGTCGTGCTCGCCTGCGTGCTCGGATTGTTAGATGAACCGCCGCTGAGGACGATGATCAGCACGACGGCGACCACAACCGCCAGCGCAGCCAGCCCGAGCACCAGCGCGCCCCCGCGGCGCGAGCTGCGCCGTTCGGGCGGGGGACCACCACGGGGAAGTCCACTCCGAGACGCGACGTCGTCGCCGTCGTCGTGCGCGGCGACGGCGACGGGCGCGGCGACCGGCTCCGAGCGAGTCGCCTCGACGGGAATCTCGGGGAGCGGACCGGTCGCCATCGGCGTCAGCTCAGAGGCCACCACGCGCGCCCACGCACGGTCGGCGGGGGACTCCGCGAGCCGGTCGCGCGTGGTCTCGCTGACACTCGGCGGAAGTTGCCCCAGAAGGTAGTCGGTGATCAGCGCACGGCTCTCCGCCGGGACTCCCGTCTCCGGGCCCAGCGCATCGAGCGCCCCCAACGCCCGCTGCCGGACGGCGGCGCGGTCGATCGAGAGGAGCTTCGCGATGTCGTCATAGCTGCGCCCACGCTGGAGCACAAGCTGCAGGACGGCCCGCTGATCGGCGGGCAGGCTGTCGAGAGATCCCATCGGGCGACGTAGCGTAGAGAAGCCCGCGAGGGAATGGAGCGCTCCGTAGAACTAATAATCTGGCGCTCGTGACCCATCCCGCGCTTCCATTCCAGGTCAACCAAGGTTTCAACGGCCTGATCGGCCTCGAGCTGACCGAGCTGACCGACGAGATCGCCTCGGGCACGGTCGTCGTGCGCGACGAGCTCAAGCAACCGCAGGGGCTTGTGCACGGTGGCGTGTATGCCTCGATCGCCGAGAGCCTCGCCTCCTTCGGAACCGGAGTCGCCGTCTATCCCGAGGGCAAGCTGGCGATGGGGCTCTCGAACCAGACCAGCTTCCTGCGCCCGATCACTGAGGGGACGATCCACGCAAAGGCCACCCGCCGTCACAAGGGACGGACGACGTGGGTATGGGAGGTGGAGATCTTCGACGACGACGGCAATCTCTGCGTGCTGACGCGGATGACGGTGGCCGTCCGCGAGATTCCGAGCTAGCCGGGGGGCCTGTTCTAGGCTCCCCGGGAGCCGGGAGCGCCCCTCCCAAGCCAATATTGCGTGAACGACTTCAGCAGCGGGTCCTCAGCAGCGCTCACCGAGACGAGGTGGGCCCAGGCCAGGCCGACCAATCCTCTGATCCCGGGGCGGCGCGCGAGGATCACCGCCTGGCCGGCGGCGGCCAGGGACGGCGTGAATGGACCGGCCACATCGCGGGCGAAGGCCTCGAGCCCTCCGGGCGGCGTTCGCGTGCCGTACATGACGACGACGTTGCCCTGCTCGAGTGCCTGGAGCAGCTGATCGTTGTTGAGCTCGGCCATGTCTCGAGTCACCGGCTCAGGAACGTGCGGGCCGCTGGTGGGCGGGTTGGAGTCGTAGGCAGGATGGGGTTGCCCGGCGCTCAGGTGAGCATCGCCCTGGTCGCGGTACGGGGCGCCCAGCTGCGCGGCGGTACCGGACACTCCGGCTTGATCGCGTCCGGCGAAGAAGCCGGACAGGAGCGCGATCAGCCCGAACGACAGGGCGAGCGAGGCGACCACGATCGCCACGCGCTCGAGAGCAGTTGTGAGCTTCACTCGGGGTTGGGGAGGGCGCCGATGGGCGCGGTGGGCGCCTCGGCGGGGACTCCGTCGCTGCTACCGACCCCGGCGGCGGTCGCCAGCTCGTCGATCGAATGCCGGAGCTCGTCCGCCAGGACCTCGAGGTCGGCGAGCGCGTCGAAGTCGGAAACCAGCCCGAAGTTGAACTGGCCGTTGTAGCTCATGATCGCGATCCCGAGCGCCGTGTTCTCCGCCAGCGGCACCATTGGGTACAGGGCCTCCAGCTCGCGCCCGAGCATGTAGAGCGGCACCTGCGGGCCGGGCACGTTGGTGACGACCAGATTGAACAGGCGCTGGCGGGCCTGCAGCCGCGCGGCCTGCGCCATGATCGTGGGCGGGGCGAAGCCCGTGAGCTCGGTGAGGACCTGCGCCCCGACCGCCTGTCCTGACTCCTTGAGGTCCTTCATCGACGAGCTGATCTGCCGCAACCGCTTGACTGGATCGGTGATGCCGACGGGCAGCGAAGCCCACATCGCGGCGACGCGGTTGCCGAGTGCGCCGCGCTCGACATCGGCCCGGACTGAGACGGGGATCATCGCCTTCAGGGCGACGTCGGTCGAATCGCCGTGGATGCGCATGTAGTGGCCGAGCGCGCCGCTGACGACTGCGAGCACGACATCGTTGACCGTGCCGCCGACCGTGTTCTTGATCGCCTTGAACTGGGAGAGATCGCCGCGGACCCACGTGAACCGGCGGTGCGGCCCGATCCGGACGTTGAACGGACTGGGAGGCGCGGCGTTCAACCCCGTCCATGCCATCGCGCCGACGCCCAGGAGCGCGTCGCCGGCCTTGCGGGCGACCTGGCGGGGACCGCGAACCGTCGCGCGGGCGCCGCGGACGATCTCGCCCGGCACGGTGGCGCGCTCGAGCAGCGCATCCGCGAGCAGCTGCGCGCTGCTCGGCAGCGGCTTCGAGACCCACTCCTGATCGGGCGGAGCGACCGGCATCGGATCCGGCGAGCTGTCGAACAGGACCGTCGCGATGTCGACGCCTGAGATCCCGTCGACGAGCGCGTGGTGTGTCTTCGTAAGCATGGCGAACCGATCATCGGAAAGCCCTTCGACGAGCCACAACTCCCACAGCGGCCGAGCGCGGTCGAGCGCCTGCGAGAAGACCCGGCCACACAGCCGTTTGAGCTCCTGATCGCCTCCGGGACGGGGCAGCGCCGTGTGGCGCACGTGGAAGGTGACGTTGAAATGAGGGTCGTCGACCCACACCGGCCGGCCCTGATTCAGCGGTACGAACGCGAGCCGCTGCCGGTAGCGCGGCACGAGGTGCAGCCGTGAGACGATCTCGGCGACGAGGTCGTCGTATGCCGGCGCCGTGCCCTCGAACACCATGCAGCCGGCCACGTGCATGTGCGCCGCGTCTCGCTCGAGATGCAAAAACGAGCTGTCGAGCCCTGTGAGGCGGTCCTGGTTTGCCACGGCTCAGATTCTTGCAGGGCCGCGTTTGCCGTACGCTGCACGTCGCTTTCGGGGGCCCGCAGGGCGTTTTGGGGTGCCCGGACCCTCGAGTGGCCCGGTAGCGCGGTTGCACGAGGGCCGTAACGCGGTTGCAGTAGCACAAACGTCCGAGTTGTGTGATGTACATCACACAACTCCGGGATCGGCGATGCCAACCTGCTTCGGTCGTACTTCGGCCTGCCGAGTCGTCCTTGCACGGTGCGAGGGCGAACGGGGGACCCGCTGCCGGGTAGCAGTTCTTTCACCCGGCCGGGGCGAATCGACCGCCCGGTTACTAGCCGGCCTGCGGTTGTAGCGAAGCGGTCTCAGCGTGCGCAGTGCTCGTTGCTGAACGTATCGCGAGCCCGACAGCTAACCCCGTAGGCGTCCGGTCGATGACCAACAGGAGGACCAGGACATGACGTCCATGCGCGTTCTGCGCAACTCCCGGAAGGCCCATATGGCCGCCGGGGCTTTGATGTTGACGGTTCCCGGCTCCGCGGTCGCGCTCACCGTGGGGCAAGCAGATGCTCAGAGCGAAGTCCAAATCGGCGTGAACTCCGCCCATGTTGGCTACGGCCACCGCGTGACGGTCACCGGATCAGTGCCGTCGGGTGCCCCGGGCCAGATGGTCGCGCTCGAGTTTGCGCGCGCCGGCGCCACCCGCTGGCAGGCGGTCAGCTCGACCCGGATCGGAACCGACCGTCGCTTCCGGTTCGTCAGGCCGCTCCACCAGACGGGTTTGCTCCGCGCCGTGGTCTCCGTCGCCGGTCAGGCCCCGCGGGCCGCCGTCCCGAGCGCCACGTCGGTCGCCCCGAGCTCGCCTCGACACGTCTCGGTGGCCTCGGAGTTTGACCTCCGGCCCCGGTCGATGGAGGTTCTCGGCGGCCAGACGGCCGAGGTGCGCGGGAGGCTGCTCCCGGGCGTTCGCGGCCGCAAGGTGCGACTCGAGGGCCGCTCACGCCGCGCGCTGGCACGTCCTGGGCTCGGCTCGCACGAGCTCTCGCGGCGGCTTCCACATCCGTTACAGGCCGTCCTACGGCGCCGGTGGCGTCCGTGGGCAGCAGCTGCGGGTGCAGTTCCGAGGCGATCACCTGAACACGCACGCCCTCGGGCGTGCCGGCAAGGTCACGATCTTCAATCAGAGCATGGCCTCCTGGTACGACGACGCCGGCAATACGGCTTGCGGCTTTCACGCCGGTCTCGGGGTGGCCAACAAGGCCCTGCCGTGCGGTACCAGGGTCGCGTTCCACTACGGCGGGCACACCGTGACCGCGGTGGTCGACGATCGTGGCCCGTACGTCGGTGGCCGCACGTGGGACCTGAACCAGAACACGGCCGGCGCGCTTGGTTTCGGCGGCGTCGGCACCGTCTGGTCGACCTCGTAGGGACAACTGTGGGACCGGCTGGGCGGCTGACGCCGTCTGGCCGGTGACCTACTGTTCGTTTGATGGCGGACCGTTGCGTCGCCCATCTCGACATGGACGCGTTCTACGTGTCCGTCGAGCTGCGCCGCCGCCCCGAGCTCCGAGGGCTCCCCGTGATCGTCGCCGGCACTGGACCGCGCTCGGTCGTCATGACCGCCTCCTACGAGGCGCGCCGGTTCGGCGTCGGATCGGCACTGCCGGCCGGGCGAGCCAGGCGACTGTGCCCCGACGGCGTCTTCCTGCCCCCGGACTTCGTCTACTACCGCGAGGCCTCACGGGAGGTGATGGGGATCGTACGGTCGCATGTGACCACGGTGGAGGTCATCGGGCTCGATGAGGCCTACCTCGAGCTGACCGGGCTCCCGGCGCCGCACGCGGCGATGCGGCTGGTCGCGAGCGAGATCGAACGGGAGACCGGCCTCCGCTGCTCGATCGGGATCGGTCCAAGCAAGCTCGTGGCGAAGGTGGCGTCGGACGCCGAGAAGCCCCGCGGCTTCGTCGTCCTGACGCGCGAGCAGGCGTGCTCGCGGTTCGGAAGCTCGCCGTGCGGTCTCGTCCCCGGGATCGGACCGAAGACGGTGGAGCGGCTTCGTGGCTTTGGCATCACGAGTCTCGCCGAGCTCGCGGCCGCGTCGCCGCACGCGTTGGGGCAACGATTCGGGGCCAGGTTCGCAGCGGAGCTCCAGCGTCGCGCCCGGTTCGAGGACGACTCGCCGGTGACCGAGGAGCGCAAGGTGGTCTCCGAATCGCGTGAGATCACCTTCGACTACGACATCGCCGACCGCGGCCGGCTCGAGCAGATCCTCGACGGCCTCGCCCGGCGCCTGTGCGCGACGCTCACCGACCAGTGCCGCTGCGGCCGGACGATCGGCATCAAGATCCGGCTCGACGACTTCTCGACCCACACGCGAGCGCGGACGCTGGCCGATCCGGTCAGCTCGGCCGACCGCGTGGGCCCGGTGGCGCGGGACCTGCTGCGGCGGTTTGCCCCGTCACGGCCGGTTCGGTTACTGGGCGTCCGGGTGGCGGGATTGCAGCCCACCGTCGAGAACCCAAGGGAGCAGCTGACGCTGGCGGTGTGAAGACCGGCTCAGTAGAGCGCGTTGGCGAGCCGGCGGCGCGACTCGCGGGCCAGCGGATGCTCGACGCCGAGTTCGTCGAGGATCCCGACGACGACGCGGCGGATGTCGTCCTTGGAGCCGTCGGCGCTGGGAAGCGCGTCGAGCAGGAGATCGAGCGCACGCTCCTCGTCACCGGCGTCCAACGCGGCAAATGCCTCCTGGAGGTTTGGAGACCCGTCGGCCTGGGGAGCGCTTTCGAGCGCGATCCGGGCGGCGAGTCCGTCGGCGCGCAAAGCTCCCGGGAATCTCCTGGACCAGCTCGAGGGCCTCGTCGCTGCTGCCGCGGGCGTACAGCATCCGCGCGAGTGGCACGGCCGCATCGGCCCGGCGGGGCTCGAGCTCCAGCGCTCGCCTCAGCGACTGCTCGTCGCCCTTGGCGACCAGCGCGTCGGCCTCTGAAGGCAAGAGCGAGTCGAGGAACCGGTCGACCGCCGCCGGTGGCTGGGCGCCGACGAACTCGGAGGCAACCGTCCCGTCGCGGAAGGCCATCACCGCGGGGATGCTTTGGATCCGGAACGTCCGCGCGACCATCGGGTTCGCGTCGACGTCGATCTTGGCCAGCTCGATCTTGCCGGCGCGCTGCGCGACAGCTCGCTCGATCACGGGCCCGAGCTGACGGCACGGGCCGCACCACTCGGCCCAGAAGTCGACAACCACGGGCAGGGTGTGCGATCGCTCGATGACCGCTGACTGGAAGGTGCTGTCGGTGACGTCCATACCCATTGATGTTAGCCAGGGCGTCAGCTCGCCCGATCGGCTAGAACAAGCCCTGTGGCCGAGCAGATGATCGATGGAGCCGGGGTCCGACTCGCCGTCGACGACGATGGCGAGGGGGCCCCCGTCGTGCTCCTCCACGGCCTCACGGCGACGAGGCGCTACGTGGTCATGGGCTCGAGGTCACTGGAGCGGTCCGGGCACCGGGCGATCGCCTACGACGCCCGCGGCCACGGCCAGTCCTCGCCGGCCCCGGATCCGGCCGCCTACGGCTACGAGGAGTTGGGAGCCGACCTCGAAGCGGTGCTCGAATCGCTCGGAGTGCGCCGAGCCGTTCTCGCCGGCGCGTCGATGGGCGCGCACACGAGCCTGTGGCTCGCCTTGAACGTCCCCGAGCGCGTGGGGGGCTTGGTTGTCATAACACCTGCGTACGACCCGGCGACAAACGACGACCCCGCGCGCCTGGCGCAATGGGACGCGCTCGCACAGGGCCTGCGGGAAGGGGGCGTCGAGGGCTTCGTCGCGGCGTACGGAGAGCCCGACGTGCCCGCGGACATGCGGGAGACGGTGCTGAAGGTGATCCGGCAGCGACTGGCTCTGCATGAGCATCCAGAGGCGGTGGCCGACGCGCTCAGCGCAGTCCCGCGGTCGCGACCGTTCCGGACGCTCGATGAACTCGGTGCGATCGCGGTGCCGGTGACGGTCGTCGCCAGCAATGACGACATGGACCCCGGGCACCCGCAGGAGGTCGGCGAGGCCTACGCGGCCGCGATCCCAGGCGCGCGGCTGGTGCTCGACGAGCCCGGGCGCTCCCCGGTGGCCTGGCAGGGGAGCCAGCTGTCGAAGATCATCGCCGCGGTGGCGGCCGAGGCGGAGGTGGCGTGAGCCTGTGTCCGGACGGCGGGAGCGACCGAACGGAGTACCGGCGTGCTCGCTACGGCTCGCGGGACAACGATCGATGCGGTCGCCGCCACCGCCAAGGCCACCGAGGCGACCAGACGTCGCCTGTGCGTCGGCACCAAGGGGACTATGCCCCGCCTGGGTGTCGTTGGAGGCGCCGACGACGGACTGACATGCCGCAGCTCATAGCCGAGCAGGTGCTGATAGTGCTGCACATTGGTCTCGAACCCCAGGGCCCCAAACGGCCCTCCGCCCTCAGCCAGAAGGTACTTAACGCCCCGAGCGATCAGGATTCGAACGAGGTGGTCGTGAAGCGCCCACCTCGCCTCGTGGCAGATCGCCCGCGCACCCTCGATGAGGCAGACCTTGTCGTCGATCACGACTCCCGCCATCGCGAGCGGGCGACCGTATCTGTCGCGCGCGACGATGACCGTCAGTTCCTGCCGTGCGAGGGCCGCCGGCCAACCATCCGATTCGCGCTTGGCCCACGAGGCGCCTCGACGGCGGCCCTCGAGCTCCAAGAGGTCATCGAAGGCGCGAGACTCGTCTTTGGTGGTCTCGCAGTTGATCCCGGCCGCCGCGGCACGTCGGAGGTTGGTCCTCAGCGCTTGGCGACGGCGCCCGCGCAGTAATCCGCATGCTTTTCCGGGAGGAGCAGCACGCCTCGGCAGAGCCGGTTCGCGGGGAGAATTCCGAACCGACGTTTGTTGAAGTACCGGTCAAGAGCTTGCCCGGTACACGATCGCGACAGGGCCACGTATTCCCTTGGTGTTCGCAGGAGGAGCGCCGTCAACGCAGCGAGTCGCCGTGGCCGTCGCACAGCCGCTGCCATGAATCTGGCCCAGTATCCCGGGCGAGTAAAGCCTTCCCTCGCCGAGTGGCAGGGCACTTGCAGCCGAGAACCACGGCCCTCCGTACCGGCGCCGGTGATCCGACTCCCTCTCGGGTGCCCTGATTTCCTTGTTGCGCGTGCTAAGCGCCGTCGTGAAGCGCCCCACTGCGTCCCCAGTCGTTAAGCCCCACACTTAACACACAACGAGCCTCCGGGCCGTCCTCTTTCGGTGGATGCTTGTTGCGCTGAGTGCCCGGACACGGGCGAAGAGTTCGTGGGACGCCGCTCGCTAGCCTCCGCGGAGGCCGTGACCAACGCAGCCTCAACAGACGTTTCCGGCACCCCGTTGGTTCGGAAGCTCGGGATCAACCCCGATTCGCGGGTCGGCGTGATCGGCGGGCCGGCCGGATTCGACGTCACGCTGGGCGAGCTCCCGCGCGGCGTCGAGATCCGCAGCCGAGCGCGCGGCCCGCTCGACGTGGTCGTGGCGTTCTTTTCGACTCGCCGCGACCTCGAGCGCCGGCTGCCCACGCTGAAGAGGGCGCTCGCGCCGGACGGCGGCCTCTGGATCGCGTGGCCCAAGCGAGCCTCCGGCGTGCACACCGACCTAACCGACAACGCAGTCCGCGAACTCGGCCTGGCGGCCGGGCTCGTTGACAACAAGGTCTGCGCGATCGACGAGATCTGGTCGGGCCTACGCCTCGTATATCGGCTGCGCGACCGACCGCAGGCCCGCCCCTAGGTGGCGGGCCCGGCGGCCGGCTTCCTCTCCTCTAGCCGAGGTTGACGTGCTCCATCCGCGCTCGGTTGCGCGCCAGGTACCCGTTGCCGAGGAACTGGACGATCACGCGGAGCCGGGCTGGATGGCGACGGCCCGGGCGGTGCCTGAACACGGTTTGGGCTGAGAACGTGCAGTTCGCCTGGACGGGAGCGAACGTCCGCGCGACGCGATGCCTACCGAGGTAGAAGCGGATCTGCACATTCTGCGAGCACGCGAACCGACTCGGGGTCGTGCTCGGCGGGACGAGCCGCCCGGAGGTCGTGAACACGAACGGCCGATGGCGGGCGTGACGTGGCGTCGTCCTGGCCCGGACGCGCGCGAGCGGAGGGTGGCTCGGGTAGGTCATGAATGTCGCGTCGGCACCCAACTCGGTGATCCCGCGGTTCACTGCCACGATCCGGTAGTGGAAGATCGTCCCTGACTGCAGGCCCGGCAACTGCGCTGACACGGTCACGGGCGCGCCGCCCGCTGCCACCGTCTCGGAGAACGTCCTGGAGGTGTAGGTCGTGCTCGGCCCGTACTGGAAGTACCAGGCCGTCTTCTCGTGATTCGGGTTGATGACGGCGGTGACGGTGGCGCCGTCCGAGTTGACCTGCGAGATGGGGCCCGTCGCGGCGTATGGGGGCGGATTGCCCTTGGTCTTGAACGCCCGGTCGGCGCCGATCGACCCTCCGAACCGGTTCTCGGCGATCAGCCGGTAGTGGTAGACGGTCCCCGGAAGTAGATGGTGCAGCGCCAACGAGACTCCGACGCTGTGCGTGGCGTTGCTGCCCGCGGACCGGGTCCGGGAGACGGTGCCGTAGGAGGTCGTCAGACCCCACGTGAACTGGTAGCCGGTCTTCGCGCCGTTGGGCTTGATGGAGCCGCGCAACACGGCGCTCGTAGAACCGACCGAGCCTGCGGATTCAGTCGAAACCGCCGGCGACGACGCTGCGCTCGCCACCGCCGCGGTAACCGCGAACGCCGCGACCAGCGCAACGAGCAGCTTCAGAGTGCGATTCATCCCTGCCTCCTCAAAGGTTGTCCGCAATCTGTATACCCGTCTGAGCGGAGAAGTTGCGACGGCTATCGGGGCAGTCCTGCGCCCTGCGATCCGGAGGAGCGCCGCCAGTCGACTGTGATCACTGAGCCGCGCACTCGACCACGACCCGAACCGTGCCCGGGGGTCGGGTCTGGGCGATCTCGACCGCCCGCTCGAACTCCTCGAGCGGCAGCCGGTGCGACACCCACGCCTCGGCGTCGAGCCGCCCGTTCCGCGCCAGTTCGACCACCGCAGCCAGATCTTCGAGATTCGAGACGTACACGCCCACGACTTGCAGCTCGCGGGCCATGAACGTGCTCGAGATGCCCAGCTCCAGGGGTGCGTCCACGATCGAGCCGAGAACGAGCCGTCCGCCTCGCCGCAGGAGCGCGACACCCTCGGCGGCAGCCCCGGCCTGGTCGCTGAAGTCGATCACGGCGTCCATCGCGCCGAGCTTGCGGCGCAGCGCCCTTCCGGCGCCCTCGAGCCCCACGTGAACCTCCACGCCGAGGGCCTTTAGCCGTTCCGCGCTCGCCTCGCTGCGGACGACGGCGGCAAGTCGCGCGTCGGGGTCGAGCGCCCGCGCGACCGCGAGCGCACCCATGCCCAGGCCGCCGGCACCGAATACGCACAGGGCGCCGCCCTGCGGGAGGTTTGTGGCCCGGAACGCGTTGTGGGCGGTGGCGGCAGCGTCCGCGAGGAGCGCGGCCGCGGCGGGGGCGATCCCGTTCGCCGGCAGCATCCGCGATGCCGGCCACACGACGAATTCGGCGAAGCCACCCGGATCCTGGACGCCGAGCGTGCGCAATGCCGCGCACCGCTGGTCCTCTCCACGCATGCATGCCGGGCACTCACCACACGACGCGAGCGGATGGAGGACCACGAGGTCGCCCTCGGCGATCCGCGCGTCGTCGGCGTTTACGTGCTCGACGATTCCCGCAACCTCGTGTCCCGGACGGATCGGGTACGAGGCACCGGGCGGCAGGACCATCCCGCGGAGCAGGTGGAGGTCGGTGGCGCACACGCCGCAGGCCAGGACCCGCACCCGCGCATAGCCCGGAGGGGTGTCTGGCTCAGGGCCTTCGCGCAGCACGATGCTCTCGACGTCCAACTCGACATAACGCATCGTTCCCGTGCGCAATTGGCTCGGAACCGCTACCGCCTCACCGTCGCCGCTGACCACGGGCGCGAAGGTATCAGCTTGCGGGCAGATCGGACGGGAAGGGGGGTGCAACCGCGGTCAGCCCGCCGTCGACGACGAGCACCGTGCCGGTGACGTATTCCGAGGCCGGGGATAGCAGGAACAGGGCACAGTCGGCGACCTCCTGAACCGAGGCCAACCGCTGCTTGGGGATCTTCGGGATGACCGTGTCGAGCGACGCCACCCGTCCCGTGCCGTAGAAGTACGCCGAGGAGTCGGACTCGACGATCCCGGGATTGAGCGCATTGACATTGATGCCCCGGGGCGCCAGCTCGACGGCCATGTAGCGGGCCCACGCCTCGAGCGCTGCCTTGGCCGAGCCCAGATTCGCGTAGGTCGGAAACGTCCGCAGGCTGCCGTAGCTCGAGAGGACGACGATCCGGCCGCCGCGGTCCATCAGCCGCGCCGACCGCTGGGTTCCGAGCACGAACGCGCGGACGTTGAGATTGAACGTCCGCGCGAGGTGCTCGGGCGTCAGCTCGTCGATCGGGCGGAAGTTGCTGGCCGAGGCATTGGAGATGAAGAAGTCGAGCCTGCCGAAGCGATCCTTGACCTGCTCGAACATCGCCTCGATCTCCTCGACGTGCTCGACGTCGGCGCGGATCGCCACCGCGGTGCCGCCGAGGCGCTCGGCTTCGGCGACGGTGTCGCGCGCCGCCTCCTCGTTGCGGCGATAGTTGATGATCGGCGTGGCTCCGCGCGCCGCGAGCGCCAGCGCCAGTGCCCGGCCGATTCCGCGCGAGGCACCGGTGATCAGCGCGATCTTGCCGTCGAAGCCGTCGCGAGCCGACGGCACCGGGGAGCCGGCCGGTTGTGGATCGCTCACCGGCGCAGCAGCTCTCGGGCGATCGTCATCTTCTGGACCTCGGCCGTACCCTCCTCGAACCGCTGGGCGCGGGCGTCCCGATACACGCGCTCGATCTCCGTGGGCGAGAAGTAGCCGATCCCGCCGTGGATGTCGAGCGCTGCGTCGGTCACGCGCTGGAGCATGTCGCCGGCGAACAGCTTGGCCATCGATGACTCCCCGACGGCGTCCCGATCGCTCTCCCAGGCCCATGCGGCCCGGGTCACCAGCGCCCGCGCCGCCTCGATGTCGGTCGCCATCTCGGCGAGCTTGAATGCGATCGCCTGGCGCTCGGCGAGCTTGCGGCCGAACGTCTCGCGGGTCTTGGCGTAGGAGACGGCAAGCTCGAGCGCCCGCTGGGCGAGTCCGACGCAGGTCATCGCCAGCGAGATCCGACCGGGCGCCAGGAAACCGCCGAGCGCGACCTCGAGCCCCGCGCCCTCGGCCCCGAGGCGGTTGGCGACGGGAACCGGCGCGTGGTCGAATACGAGATGGGCGTGATCGGTCCCGAGCACACCCATCGACTCGGGCATCACGCGCGCTTGCACTCCCTCGCCATGGGGCGCGATCATCAGCGCGAGCGTGCCCTCGGCGCCCTTCGTGCCCTCGGTGCGGGCGATCAGCAGGAGGTAGTCGGCGATCGTCCCGAACGTGATCAGGTGCTTCTCGCCGGTGACGTAGTAGGTATCGCCCTCGCGCACGACGCTGGTGCGCAGGTCGGCCCCGGTGCCGGCGGTCGGCTCGGTCAGCGCGAACGCGACCTTGATCTCTCCGGCGACGAGCGGGTTTACGAAGCGCTCGCGCTGCTCGGGCGTGGCGTGGGCCACGATCGGCCGCCAGATCCCGTTGCAGACGTGCACGATCATCCGCAGCGAGCCGTGCGACTTCGAAAGGAGCTCGAGCAGCTCCAGGTAACGGCTCAGCGGGATCCCGCGGCCGCCGTACTGCACCGGCGCCGTCAGCCGCAGATATCCGCGGTCGCGGAGGTCGTCCCACAGCTCGGGCGGCACCGCGCGCTCGCGCTCGATCCGCTCGGCCCAGCGGGCGCCGGCGTCGTCGATATAGGCGCGGATCTCGTCCTTGAGGGCGGCGAACTCCTGTTCGTCGACGGCAGAGGGCTGGACGGCGTCGGCGCCGGTGGCGGTCATGCGGGGGGAGTATGTCGATCGCAGGGTGTTGGGGCGAGGTGATCAGACGGCTTCCCGCGAGTGATCCCGATCGGCTTCTACTGGAACGAACGCTCGATAATCGATCTTATGTAGACCAGTCGCAGCGAAATCGGGCGCCGCTTCGCTTGGCCGGCTTGCCTAGGTCGTTGCCCAGCCCGGGCGGAATTGGATGCTGATCCGCGCGCCCAGACAGCTGGCAACTTTGGGAATGCCGTGGAGCCAGGTCCGCTGGCAGCTTCCGCCCATCACAAGTAAGTCCCCGTGGCCGACTTGGAGCCGCAGTCCCGGGCCGCCTGACTTCGGCCGTAGCCCGAACGGCCGGCTGGCGCCGAGTGAGACGATCGCCACCATCGTGTCGCGCGGGCTTTCGCGGGCGATGCGGTCCCCGTGCCAGGCGACGCTGTCGCTACCGTCGCGGTATAGGCAGAGCCCGGCGCTGACGAACGGCTGGCCGAGCTCCTCGGCGTAATGGGCGTTCAGCGCCGAGCGTGCCTCGTCGAGCACCGAATGGGGCAGCGTTTCACCCTGCGGGTAGCCGGCCAGGAGTCGTGGGACCCGCACGGTGCTGTCGTAGATGTGCATCCGCTCCTCGTGCCACGGCACGGTGCTGAGCAGCGCATCGAACAGCTCGTCGGCCGCGGTGATGAAGCCCGGCCGCAGGTCAACCCAGGCGCCGTCGGATAGCGGCCGGCGCTCGACGGCGTCGCCGAGCTCCGCGACGCCGAGCTTGCCGCAGGAGCCAAACAGCGAGGGTTGGACGACGAATGACACCCAATGAAGTCTAGCCCGACCACGAACACACGTTCGAGGCACGAGCGGGACCGGACGCTCGATTTCGGCGCACGAGGCCGGTGGAAGCGTGTGGCGACAAAGCGCTCGCGCGGCGATGCCTAACATCCACCTTGATGCAGAAGAGTCATTTGGTTTCGCACGCCGAAGCGGAACGGGCATTGCGGAGGGCGGGTTATCCCCAGGAACAAATCGAGGAACTGCTCAGCCACCTTCCGGATCCGATCGACACTGAGCGAGACGCCGCGGCATGTTTCAAGCTCGGACTGTCTGTCGGCAGCCTCATGGATCGGATGGGCGGCAGCCCCTGAGTGCCCGTAGGCTCAAGTTGAACAAACGGCGCGAATGTCGAGATCCGCGTTAGGCGCCCCGCGTTAGGCGCCGTGAGGGCCAGCCCGCTACGGACTCGTGAAGCCCGGGACGCGGCCGCTTTGCGCGTCGATCGTGACGCTCGCGGACGCGTCGGTCAGCGTCAGATGCAGGCTCTCGTAGCCGTAGGTGATAAAGCCTGTGCCGTGAGCGGTTCCCCGGGCGGTGACGTGCCCGAGCGGTCGGACATTCCCCTTCAGCCTGAGCGCGAACTGCTCTCCCGCGTCTGGCCGGGAAGCGCGCGGGATCATCGTCCCTCTCAACGTCCCGTCGACCCGGGAGCAGCGTCTGCGGTGCTGGCACCGCCGCCCTGCGAGCGTAATCTTCACCGCCTTCGGATCGCCACCGTCGGTTCTCAGCAGCTCTATCTGGACCGCGTCCCGGTCCTCTGTGAGCTTCCCCGTGGCGGACGTGATTTGACCGTGGAAGGAATCCCACGGCGGAACAGGCGCGGTCGGCGGCGAATCCGCCGCCGCGGCGACCGACGCGATGGCCAAGAACGCGGTCACAGCGGGGATCGTCGTCACGAGCATCGGGAGGATCATCCTAGGGGCTTCGCTGACGGGAACCACCGCGCGCTTCCGCTTTCACGAGAGGCCGATCTACAGCTATCGCAGCTCGCCTGGCAGCAGCCCGTACACGAGCAGGTCGCGGCGGTCGCCGTCGCCGGCCTTGAAGTACGACCGCAGATGGGCCTCGCGGACGAACCCGCACCGTTCGGCGAGCCGGCACGACGACTCGTTGTCGGACTCGATCAGGAGCACGAGGTGGCCGATCTGAAGGGCGTCGATCGCCCAGCCGGCGAACAGCCGCAGCGCGCCCGCGGCGGTCCCGCGTCCGCGCGCATCGGGCAGTAGCCAGTACCGGATCATCGCAGTCCCAGGCTCGATATCGCCCAGGCTGATCGAGCCGACCGCGTCGTGGCTGCCCGTGACTGCGATCGCCAGCTCCAGCCGCTCCCCGGCCTGACGGGCGGGCTCGAGCTCTGCCAGCCACCGCTCGGCCTCCGCATCCGTGGCCGGCAGCGAGTACCGGAACCTCCGGATCTCAGGATCGGCCGCGGCCGCTCGCAGGACGGGCAGGTCCGCAGGCTCCCACCGGCGCAGGCTCACCGTCCCCTCGCTGAGGTCCGGATGTGGCCAAGGGACAGGTTTGCGGGTTCTCAACGCACCACGTTATGTACACCCGGTGGGGCCCCGGCGCCGAACCGACCAACGCAGTGGTTACCCTGTCCGCGTCCCGCGTCGCCGGGCGATCCTCGCAAGGTACCGCTCATTCGGAGGGCCGCCCGCGGCGAACAAGAACTTCCCCTGATGATGGGCGACCCTCACAGCGATGCCAGAGGCCGTCCCGCCCCGGCAGTGCTGGGGTGCCTGGCGCTGCTGCTCGTCGGCGCTCTGACCTGGGCCGTCAGCGCCACGGCGGCGACCCGCCGCACGACCAGGCTCCCGAGCGGCGGCGGCGGCCTCGCGCCGGTGAGCCAGCCGAAACGGATCCCGAAGCCGCCGTCGAAGAAGACCCGTGGCACATGGCTGCGCGGCGTCACCGTCACCGAGTACTGGCCCGCGCCCGAGAGCTGGTTCGTCGGCAAGATGGTGAGGACGCCCGGACTCACCGGCGAGCACCGGATCGACTGGCTCTACTCCGCGACCGGCGTCTCGATGAACGGCGAGGGCATCGGGCTGGACGGCCACATCTACCACATCGATTCGCTCGGGAACGGCGGCTGGGTGACCGCGAGCGGGGCACCGACCTCGCCCTTCGACGGCTGGTCGGCCGGCGCTCCGTACTGGCGCGCCGGCGGGTACTGGCGCACCCGCTCGGGTGCGGTGACGTTCCCGCTCGCCGCCGGCGGCTGGTCGGCTGGGACCGGGCGCAAGTACATGCCGCTCAAGAACGTGACGTTTGCGGCCGGAGCCGCCCTGCCGCTGCACTACTACCAGTCGATCGCCGTCGACCCCTCGGTGATCCCGCTCGGGAGCCGCGTCTATGTCCCGTCCTACCGCAACGACGGCCATGGCGGATGGTTCGTCGCCCAGGACACCGGCGGGGCGATCGGTGGCCGTCACATTGACGTTTTCCGCCCGCCGCCGCCGAGCTCTTCCGACGCCGGGAAGTATCTGACAGCCCAGCGCGTACTGGTCATCAAGCCACGCCGCTGACGCGCTACTAGACTCCACTTCGGATGCCAAAGCAGCAACGGATGATGCGGGTCGAGCAGCGTAGCCAGCTTGCGGCGATGCAGCAGCTGGAGAGCCGCTCTGACGAGGAGCTCGAGTCCGAGACCAAGTTCAAGGCCGCGGCCCAGGCGATCCTCGGTGCTCGCGCCGCGGAGCGTTATGACGCCAAGGCCTCGCGTGCTCATTTCCAGCGCGCGATCGCCGCCGCCCGCCCCCAGGAGCGGCTGCAGCTGCGACGGATGGCCGACGCATCGCTCGCCCTCGCCGAACGGCGCCCTGCTGACCTGAAGAAGGCGACCGAGCGCCTCGGTGTCGAGGCGCCGACGAACCGCCAGCTGCGCGGACTGCAGTTCATGGGCCTGATCGCCCCGCCGAAGAGCGCCGGCCTGTTCGCACGGATCCGCGGCATCGTGATCATCATCGTCCTGGTCGTGGCGATCCTCGCCCTTGGATTCGGGATCGTGAACCTGATCGCGCTGCCCTTCGGCGGAATCTCGCTCGACCTCGGGATCTTCTACGGTGTCGTGCTCGTCGCGATTGTGCTCGGCGTGTTCGCCTTCCTGGGCCGCCGACGACAGAAGCGAGCCCAGGCCGACCGGGCCGAGCAGATCGCGGCCCGGTCGCGCTGAAAGCACCAGACGCGCCGTGTGCGGTCGGTATACGCTCGCCACGCCTGACCCGGCCTCCGTCCGGGCGCGATTTCCGGTCGGCGAATCGATCGAGGTCAGGCGCCGCTTCAACGTCGCCCCCGGCGACGAGGTGCTGGCCGTCACCACTGATCGGGAAGGCCATCCCCGGGGCGATCTGCTGCGGTGGGGGCTCGTCCCGTCGTGGGCCAAGAAGCCGGACACCGGTCTGAAGATGATCAATGCGCGGGTCGAAACGGTGGCCGAGCGGCCGGCGTACAGCCGAGCTCTGGAGCGGTTCCGGTGCCTGATCATCGCCGACGGGTTCTACGAATGGCGCCCTGTCCCGGCGGGACCGAAGCAGGGGTTCCACATCACCCGCGAGGACGGCGCGCTGTTCGCGTTCGCCGGCCTGTGGTCAATCTGGCACAGCGACGACGGCAGCACGTTGCGGACGTGCACGATCCTGACGACGGAGGCCAACTCGGCAATCGCACACCTGCACGACCGGATGCCGATCATCCTTGCGCCCGAGGCCGAGGCGCGGTGGCTCGAGCGCTCGAGCGGGACCGACCATCTCCGCGAGCTCCTCCACGGACTCTCCCCCTCGGGCACGGCGGTGCGGCCGGTGGGTCCCGCCGTCAACGACGCCCGCTACGACGGGCTCGAGTGCCTCGCCGCCCCCGTCGAAGCCCAGCCGTCCCTGTTCTGACTCCCAAGCGCCGGGTCAACCGATGCCCCTATCCCCTCTGATCGATCGATACGAGCATGTGGTCCTCGACCTCGATGGGTGCGTGTGGGTCGGAGACACGTTGACACGCGGAGCGCCTGACGCGATCGCCGAGATCCGCGCGGCCGGCAAGGGGCTGATGTTCCTCACCAACGATGCTCGGCGCTCCCCCGAGGACTATGTGCGCAAGCTGTGGTCGCTCGGATTGAGGGCCTCGCTCGAGGAAGTTGTGACCGTAGGCGCGTCGATCCAGCATCTCCTGGCCGAGCGCGGGACCGGAGCGGCCACCTATGTGATCGGGTCGCAGGCGATCTTCCGTCACGTCGCCGATTCCGGGCAGCGCATCGTCAACGGCACCGATGCCGAGGCCGAAGCGGAAATCGTGGTTGTCGCCGGCCACGACGAACTCGGGTTCGATGAGCTGCGTGTTGCCACCCAGGCCGTGATCGCCGGTGCCGAGATGATCGCCGCCGGAAGAGATCGCACCTACCCCGACGGCGACGGAATCAGACCGGGCACCGGCTCGATCGTGGCCGCGCTCGAGTATGCGACCGAGCGCACGGCGCGCGCGGTCGGAAAGCCCGATCCCCAGATCTTCTACACGGCGCTCGACCGCCTCGGCCCAGGCAGGACACTGGTCATCGGCGATGGCCTCGATTCCGACCTGGCCGGCGCGTCCGCGGCAGGGCTCGACGCCGCGATCGTCTTGACGGGCGTCAGCACTCGCCGGGAGGCCGAGCAGGCCGAGGACCCCGCCCCAGTGATGATCGCCGAGGACCTGAACGCGCTTACGCTGGCGCCGTGAAGCTGTCGTTGATCGCCAATCCCTCGGCCGGCGGCGGCCGCACGGGGCGGTCCCTCGAAGGCGTGCGGCAGACCCTCGCCCGGCTGAAGATCGACTATCACGTCGAGCTGACGCGCAGCCTCGTCCACGCCCGGGAGCTCGCGGCCGTGGCGGCCGCCGCGGGCGAGACCGCCGTCGCGTTCGGTGGCGACGGGCTGATCGGCGCGGTCGCCGAGGGACTGCGGCAGACGGACGGCGTGCTCGGGGTGCTGCCCGGTGGCCGCGGCAATGACTTCGCGCGCACTCTCGGAATCCCGCTCGAGCCGAACGCGGCGTGCGATGTCCTTGCGTCGGGCACGATCCGCAAGATCGACCTCGGCCTCGCCGGCACGCGGACGTTCATCGGGATCGCCAGCTGCGGGTTCGACTCCGAGGCCAACCGGATCGCCAACGAGACCCGCTTGGTGCGGGGCAACCTCGTGTACGCGTACGGCGCGCTCCGGGCGCTGCTGTCATGGCGTCCGGCCCGGTTCGAGGTAACGATCGATGGCGAGGCGCCGCGCAGTGTCACCGGTTATACGATCGCCGCTGCTAACTCGAAGGCCTACGGAGGTGGGATGTTGCTCGCGCCGGACGCCTCGCTCGAGGACGGCATGCTCGACGTCGTGATCGTCGGCCAGGTCTCGAAGCTCAGATTCCTCCGCCTGCTCCCGACCGTGTTCAAGGGCACTCACGTACGCCAGCCCGCCGTCCAGGTGATGCGCGCGGCGGCCGTGAGCATCAGCGCCGATCGCCCCTTCACCGTGTTCGCCGACGGAGACCCGATCGCCGAGCTGCCGACGACCATCCGCGTGCTGCCCAACGCGGTCAGCGTGATCGCGCCATGACCGTCCTGTCGATGAAGATCGGAGCAGCGCGAGCGGTCGGAGAGCTCGCGCGTCGAGCCGGCCGTGGGGGCGGCACATCGCTCCCGGGCAAGGTGCTGATGCGTCTCGAGCCCCACGCGATCTCCGAACTCGCCGCCCGGCTGCCGCTCGGGTCGGCCGTGATCTCCGCCACCAACGGGAAGACCACCACGGCGGCGATGACCGCCTCGGTGCTCGAGCGGGCGGGCGTCCCGCTTGTTTACAACCGCGCCGGAGCGAACATGGCCGGGGGCGTCGCCTCGACGTTGCTCGACGCTGCCCGCTCCGGGGGGAAGATCGCCGGCGAAATGGGATTGTTCGAGCTGGACGAGTTCTGGCTCGACCGGGTGACGCCCGAACTGGACCCGCGGGCCGTCCTGCTCTGCAACCTGTTCCGCGATCAGCTCGACCGCTATGGCGAGCTCGAGACGATCGCCGAGCGCTGGGCCGAGGTCGTCTCGACATTGCCCGGCCAGGCCCGGCTGGCTTTGAACGCGGACGATCCCCTGATCGCCGATCTCGGCCGCGGGCGGCCGACGGTTACCTACTTCGGTGTCGAGGATCCGTCGGTGGCGATGCCGGAGATGCAGCACGCATCGGACTCCAAGCACTGCCGGCGGTGCGGTGCCGCGTACGTCTACGACGCGATCTATCTCGGCCACCTCGGGGTCTACCGGTGCCCAAACTGCGATCAGCGACGGCCCACCCCTACGGTCGCCGCCGAGCAGATCGTGCTCGACGGCACCCGCGGCGCCAGTTTCAGGTTGCGCACCCTATCCGGCACGGCCGAGGTAAGGCTGCCGCTCCCCGGCCTCTACAACGTCTACAACGCGCTGGGAGCCGCCGCGCTCTGCCTCGATCTTGGGATTGGACTCGAGCATGTCGTCGAAGGCCTGGCGGCCGTGACCGCCGCTTTCGGGCGAGCCGAGCGCGTCCGGATCGGGGATGTCGAGCTGTCGATCCTGCTCGTCAAGAACCCCGCCGGGGCCAACGAGATCCTCCGGACGCTGACGCTCGAGCATTCGGAGCTCGACGTGCTCGCGGTGCTGAACGACCGGATCGCCGACGGCAAGGACGTCTCCTGGGTATGGGACGCCGACTTCGAGGTCCTCGCCCCACGGGTCCGCCACGTGACCTGCGCGGGCACCCGCGCTGCGGAGCTCGCGCTGAGGCTGAAGTACGCCGGCGTCGCCACCGACCGCCTGCACGTCGTGCCGGATCTGCCAGCCGCGCTCGACGCAGCCGTGGCCGGAACTCCGAGCGGCCGGCTGTACGCATTGCCGACCTACACGGCGCTGCTCGAGCTCCGCGACGAGCTCGCCGCCCGCGGCGTCACGGGCCAATTCTGGGAGCCGAGCGTGGCCGTGCCGCGATGAGCGTGATCTGGCACGACCTCGAGTGCGGCCGCTATACCGAGGATCTCGAGCTGTGGCGATCGGTGGTCCGCGACTACGGCGATCCCGTGCTCGACATCGGCGCCGGGACCGGCCGGGTCACGCTCGACCTGGCTCGCCACGGGCATCGCCTGACCGCGCTTGACCGCGACCCCGAGCTGCTCGCTGAGCTCGCACACCGCGCCGGCGATCTCGATGTCGTGACCGAGCTCGCCGACGCTCGCGAGTTCGGACTCGAAGCCAGATTTGCCGTGTGCCTGGTGCCCATGCAGACGATTCAGCTCCTCGGCGGGGCGGACGGTCGCAGGCGGTTCCTGGAGCAGGCCAAACGACATCTGCTCGAGGGCGGCGTGGTCGCGATAGCGATCAGCGAGGAGCTCGAGCTGTTCGACGTCTCCGTCGGGTCGCCTCCCCCGCTGCCGGACATCTGTGAGCTCGACGGCATCGTCTATGCGAGCCATCCGACCGCGGTCCGTGCCGAGCGCGACGGCTACGTGCTCGAGCGGCGGCGCGAGACCGTCACTGTCGATGGCACCAGATCCGTCGCCATCGACCTCATCCACCTCGACCGTCTGACCGAAGACGAGCTCGAGCAGGAGGCAACTGCTGCCGGCCTGAACCCGATCGAGACAAGGTCGGTGCCGCCCACCGAGGAACACGTCGGCAGCGAGGTGGTGATCCTCCGTGGCTGAGCGTGAGCTCCGCGTCTGCGCGCTGTATCCCGACCTGATGAACATCTACGCCGACCGCGGCAACCTGCTGCTGCTCGAGCGCCGCTGCCAGTGGCGCGGCATCGGTTTCTCTGTCCAGGCGAGCGGGCTCGGCGACGAGCTCGATCCACAGGCCGCCGACCTCTACTACATCGGCGGCGGGCAGGACCGCGACCAGCGGTTGTGCGCGCTCGACCTGGCCGAGGTTAAGCGGGACGCACTCCACGCCGTCGCCGACCGCGGCGGCGTCATCCTGGCAGTGTGCGGCGGGTACCAGCTCCTTGGGCACAGCTATCAGTTGAAGGACGAGTCGCTCCCCGGTGCCGGGCTCGTCGACCTCCATACGGTCCGAGGGGACGGGCCGCGGCTGATCGGCAACGTCGCGATCGAGGTCGAGCTCGAGCCCGGGCGCCCCAACGTCCTGGCCGGATTCGAGAACCACGGTGGGCGCACCTACCTTGGGCCGGGAGCTCGTCCGCTCGGAAAGGTGCTCAAGGGATACGGCAACAACGGCAGCGACAGCCGCGAGGGCGTGATCGCCGGGAACGTGATCGGCACCTACCTGCACGGGCCGCTGCTCCCGAAGAACGCCTGGTTTGCGGATTGGCTGATCGCCACGGCGCTCGGCGTTCCCGAGCCATTGCCAGAGCTCGACGACGGCCTCGAAGCCGCCGCCCACGCCGACGCCCGGCGTGCTGCCGGCCTGTAGTAGCTCTAGGATTGCCGCGAGCCCGGCATCGAGACCCTCAAGAGGCGTCAGATCCCGCATGACAAAGAACGTCTTGGCCGGCGGGCTTGTCCTTGTCGCGCTCGGCCTCGGAGCCTGCGGCGGGGGCGAGCACGACCCCACGGCCGACGCACCGCCCAGTACGACGACGACCGCCCCTGCCCTGCCTGGCACCGGCAAGCCGCAGGTGATCATCGGCGACAAGAACTTCAGCGAGCAGTTCCTGCTCGGTGAGCTGTACGCACAGGCACTGAGCGCCCAGGGCTACAACGTCCAGCTCAATCGCAACATCGGACCGACCGAGGTCACGCTGCAAGCGCTTTACAGCGGGCGGCTCGACATGTATCCCGAGTACCTCGGCACCTGGAACACGAGCGTCGCCGGTTACCGGCATGGGTTCGCCACCGAGGCCGCGGCGGCCCGGGGAGCGCGCCACTACGCGCGACTGCATGGTCTGACACTGCTCCAGCCGACGCCGTTCAGCGACACGGACGGGATCGCCGTGACCATCGCCTACGCGGTCGCGCACGGCCTGCACACGATCGCCGATCTGCGCAAGGTCGCCACGAAGCTGTCGCTCGGGGCGCCGCCACAGTTTCAGCAAGGCCCCGGCGGCCTGGGGACGCTCGAGCAGGCGTACGGGTTCGTCCCTGCCTCATTCCAGCCGCTGGAGGTGGGGGCCGGCTACCAGGCACTGGACCAGGGAGCTGTCCAGGCCGCCTGGGTCAACACCACGGACGGGCAGCTCGACGCCGGCGAGTACCGGCTACTGCGCGATCCTCGGAACGTGTTCGGATGGGGACAGGCGGTGCCGGTCGTGCCCGCCAAGGTGCTGGCCGCCGAGGGACCCGCGTTTGCAACGACAATCAACAAAGTCAGCAGGCTGCTGACAACGACCACGATGCGCGATCTCAACGACCAGGTCGGGGTCTACCAGCAGGACCCAGCCGTGGTCGCCAAGCAGTTCCTGCAGGCCCATGGACTCGTCCCGCTGGGCTCGTGAGGGCGGGCCGGCCGCGCCGGCGAAGCTCAGCTGCCGCTCGAGCCGAACCCGCCGGCGCCGCGATCGGAGACCGCGAGCGCGTCGACCTCGACCACCTCGGGCGTCTGCACCTTGACCAGCACGAGCTGCGCGATCCGGTCGCCGGCGGCGATCTCGATGGGCTCCGAGCGGTCGGTGTTGAGCAGGAGCACGCGGATCTCGCCGCGATACCCGGCGTCGATCAGCCCCGGCGCGTTGACGAGCGCGAGACCGTGGCGCGCGGCGAGTCCCGAGCGGGGGAGCACGAGTCCCGCCTCGCCCGCGGGGATCTCGACCGCGATGCCGGTCCGGACCGCGGCGCGCTCACCGGGGGCGAGCACACAGCCCTCCAGGGCGTGGAGATCGAGTCCGGCATCGCCGCCATACGCCCGGCGCGGGAGCGTCGCGCGCTCGTCGAGGCGCATCACCCTAAGGCTCATCAGCCGTGCGGCTGCAGCGTGAAGCGCTCGTAACGGGCGGCCACGCTCGCCGGGAGGCGCGCGACGACGCGGACGCCGCCCGGCGTCTCCTCGCGCTCGAGGTCGCCTGCGAGCTCGTGCAGCTCAGCCAGCCGCCCGCCCTCGTCGAACGGGATCAGCAGTTCGACCTCTTGGAGGGTGCGGGCAAACTCGTCCTCGATCCGCTCAATCAACTCGCCCAGTCCCTCTCCGGTGTGCGATGAGACGAGCACCGCATCTGGGTGGCGGTTCTCCAGCTCGGCCCGCCGCTCGGCACCGATGTTGTCGGCCTTGCCGAGCACCAGCAGCCGACGGGCCTCGTCAGCGCCGATCTCATGCAGGACGTCCTCTACCGCGCGGGTCATCTCGAGCAGCTCGTCCTCCTCGACCGAGGCGTCGACGACGTGGAGGATCATGTCCGCCAGGCGCGTTTCCTCGAGCGTCGCGCCGAATGCGTCGACCAGCTGGTGGGGAAGCTTGCGGATGAAGCCGACAGTGTCGGTCAGCAGGTAGTCGCGGCCACCAGCACGCAGGACCCGCGTGGTCGGGTCGAGCGTGTGGAACAGGCGATCTCCGACACCCGCCGAGGCGCCGGTGAGCGCGTTCAGCAGGGTCGATTTGCCCGCGTTGGTGTAGCCGGCCAGCGCCACAGTGGGCAGATGCGCCCGCTCGCGTTCGGCCCGCATCACCGAGCGGCTCGCCTGCACATGGACCAGCTTTCGCTTCAGCGCCGAGATCCGGTCGCGGGCCAGACGGCGGTCGGTCTCGATCTGGGTCTCGCCCGGGCCCCTGGTGCCGATACCGCCGTCGATACGGCCCGCGCCGAGGCGCTCGAGGTGCGACCACAGCCCGCGCATCCGCGCGAGGTTGTACTCGAGCTGCGCGAGCTCGACTTGGAGCTTGCCCTCGGCCGTGTGAGCATGCGAGGCGAAGATGTCGAGGATGATCGCCGTCCGGTCGATCACCGGGACGCCGAGCGCGGCCTCGAGGTTGCGCTCCTGGCGGGGCGAGAGCTCATCGTCGCAGGCGACGAGGTTGGCGTCTGCGCGCGCCAGGTCGGCCTTCAGCTCCTCGAGCTTGCCCGGGCCGAGGTAGGTGTTCGCGTGAGGGCGCTGACGGCGCTGGATCAGCTCGCCGACGCCGGCGACCCCCGCCGTCCGCAGCAGTTCGTGGAGCTCGGCGAGATCATCGTGGTCGCGGTCCGGAAGTGCGGCGACGAGGTACGCACGCTGACGCGCTCGCCCACGCTGCCGCTGACCATCGGCGGTGTAAGACGACGTCCTTGAGCGACCGTTGCGGCTTCTTTGCACTACGAGGATGGTACCCGCGCTGCAGGAGCCATCCGTCACTAAAGCTGGCGAAGTCGCTCGACCGCTTCGAGCAGGCGATCGTCCGGCGTCGTCAGCGAGATCCGGAAGAACCCCTCGCCGCTCGCGCCGTAGGCGCCGCCCGGAGATATGACGACAGCCGCCTCCTCGAGAACATGTTCGCAGTAGGCAGCCGCCGACTCAAAACCGTCGGGGATTGGGGCCCAGATGTAGATCGTGCCCTTCGGAGGCGTGACGTGCACGCCGGCCTGCGCGAGCGCGTCACAGACCAGATCACGGCGACGGGCGTAAATCTCGTTCATCGCGCGCACGTCGGCGTCGATCTCGGGTGAGAGAGCCTCGGCTCCCGCGAGCTGGACGGCTTCGAACAGCCCGGAGTCGATGTTGGACTTCAAGCGCCAGTATTGGGCGATCACCTCGGCGTTGCCGACGATCGCCGCACACCGCCAGCCGGTCATGTTGTAGCCCTTCGAGAGCGAGAAGACCTCGACGCCGATCTCTCTAGCTCCGGGCGTGGCCAGGAATGACGGCGCGACGTAGCCGTCGAACGTGATCTCGCTGTACGCGTTGTCGTGGACGGCGAGGAAGTCCGCCCGCCCGGCCAGCTCGACGACGTCCTCGAACAGGCCGTCGGGGAGGATCGCCCCAGTGGGGTTGTTGGGGTAGTTGAAGAACATCAGCCGCGCACGCTCGAGGTGTTCGGCGGAGATCGCGCCCAGATCCGGGGCGAACGCGAGCTCGGGTACCAGCGGCATCAGCACGGGCTCCGCGCCAGCGAGGAGGGGGCCGCTGGTGTAGACCGGATAGCCCGGATCGGACGCAAGGGCGACGTCGCCGGGATCGAGGAACGCGAGGTTGAGGTTGAAGATGCACTCCTTCGCACCGATCGCAGGCATCACCTCGGTCTCCGGGTCGAGGCTCACGCCGAAGCGGCGCTGGTAGAACCGCGCCACGGCCTCGCGGAACTCGGCACGGCCGCGGTTCGAGGGGTACGTGTGGGTGCTGGGATCGGCCACGGCGCGTTGGGCGGCCGCGACGATCGGCGCGAACGTCGGCGTGTCCGGATCGCCGATCCCGAGGCTGATCACGTCGACGCCGGCGGCGCGCTTGGCCGATACCTTGCGCTCCAGCTCGGCAAACAGGTACGGCGGTATCTGGCTAAGACGCCTACTCGGTCGCATTCAGCTCCTTTACGAACTCATCGGCCAGCGCCCCGTGGAATACCGGGACTGCCCAGCCGGTGAGGTTGATGTGCATGTCCTCCCCCACCTCGACCTCAAGCTCTCCGCCGTCGAGCGCGACGGTGACCGGCGAGCCGCCACCGTCGAGGACGTAGGCCACCGCAGCGCCGGTTGCGCCCGTGCCGCTCGCCGTGGTCTCCCCCGCCCCCCGTTCGAAGATCCGCGCCCGCAAACGACGCGGGCCGAGCTCGACGAACCAGGAGGCGTTCGTGCGGTTCGGGAACAGCTCATGTTCGACGACCTCGGGGCCGATCGCCGTAAGGTCCAGCGCGTCGAGCTCGCGTTCCTCGCCGATGCGGATCGCGCACTGCGGGTTGCCGACCTGCACGTGCTGAAAGCGCCACCGCCGCCCGTCTGCGGTCAGCTCGCCCCGACCGTCCTCGGCCCCGGACGGATAGTCGGCGCTCCGCACACGGGCCCTGCCCATGTCGATCGTGCAGGTGGCCTCGGATGTGATCGTCGCCCGGATCTCGCCGGCGATCGTGTGGATCGAGAACGTGCTCGCGTCGGTCCAGCCACGGCGCCGGAGGTAGAGCACGGCTTGGCGGCTGCCGTTGCCGGAGAGCTCCGCCTCGGAGCCGTCCGGGTTGAAGATCCGCAGCCGGGCGACGTAACCGGGCTCGTCGGGCTCTGAGAGCAACAGGATCCCGTCTGCGAACACGCCCGTGTGGGGGGCGCAGATCGCCCGGACGCGCGCCGGCGTCAGCTCAAACGGAAGCGTGGCCGCCTCGACGATCATGTAGTCGTTGCCGAGTGCGTGCCATTTCTCGAACTCCACGCGCGGGCAGTCTAGGTGAGCACTAGTAGGGTCGGCCGAATGGCCGCGCGCTTGCGAGATCCGCTCGTGCTGCTCGCCGTGCTGTCCGTGGTCTCGCTGGCTGTCCGCCTCGCCTGGTTGGCCGAGCCGTGCCGGAAGCCGTGCCGCTCGGCGTCGGACCGAGTGCTCGTGTTCGACGAGCGCTATTACGTCAACGCGGCCCGGGTGATCGCCGGGATCCATCCGCCGCCCGGCTCCCCCTACGCCACCGCCCCCCTGGGGTCCGATCCCAATTCAGAACACCCACAGCTGGCGAAGGTCATCATGGCGGGGGCGATCGAGCTGTTCGGCGATGACCCGTTCGCGTGGCGCATCGGCAGCATCGTGTTCGGGTCGCTGGCGCTGCTCGGATGTTTTGCGCTTGCTCGCGCCGCCGGCGGCGGCCGCTGGGTGGCGCTTGGAGCGAGCGCGCTGATGGCCGCCGACAACCTCCTGATCGTCCACGGACGGATCGCAACGCTCGACATATACGCGTTGGCGGCCATGATCTGGGGCGCGACGTTCTATCTACGCGGGCGACCGCTGGCCGCCGGAGTCACGATCGGAATCGGCGCGTGCATGAAGCTGGTGGCTCCGTACGTGCTGCTCGCGCTGGCGGTCCTGGAGGTCCTGCGCTCGCTGACGCCGACCCCCGAGGGCTACGCCGACCGGCGTTACGCAAAATGGCGTCACGGACGGTGGCAGTCGCTGGCCACCTGCACGGCGACGTCCGCTGTCGTCTTCATTGCCGGACTCGCCCTGCTGGATCAGGTCGCACCGCCGTACAACACGGCCACGCGGACGACGATCGCCGGCGGGCCATTCGCACACCTGTCCCACATGTTCTCCTACGCCAGCTCGCTGGCCAGCCCGCACGGCCCGAGCGGGATCGCCTCCTATCCGTGGCAGTGGCTGGGCGACTACAAGCCGATCGTGTACCTCAACATCAACCCGGCCCAGCCGGCGCCCGGATTGACCGGCATCCATCCTCAGGCCCACTTCCTGGGCATGATCAGCCCGCCGATCCTGCTGCTCGCGCTTCCCGGATTGCTGCTGGTTGCGCTCGGCATGGCTCGTTCGCTCCCGCGGCGGGTCCGCCGCGTGGCCCCGCGCCCCAGCCCCGTGGCGACCGTGGGCCTCGCGTGGTTCATTGGCACGTTCGTGCCGTTCGAGCTGTTGAGCCTGTTCTGGCAGCGGACGAGCTACCTGTACTACATGGTGATCGTGATGCCCGGCATCTATCTAGTGGTCGCGGACCTGATCGCCCGCAGCGGCGTGTCGCGCAGGGCGATCGCGGTGTGGGCCTTCACCGTAGTCGTGGCGGCCGTCCTGATGTACCCGTTCACGCCGCTTCCTTGAGCCACAGCTGCTCGATCTCCTCAGCGACGTCGTCCGGGTCGCGTCCGGTGACGTCGAGTACGCGGACCGACGACAGCTTGCGCATCCAGGTCAGCTGACGGCGAGCGTAGTTGCGGGTGCGTCGCTTCATCGCCTCGACGTCGCCGGTCAGGAGCTCGTTGAAACCCAGGGCCTTGCGCGCGGTGATCGACGCGCCGGCGACGTTGGCGCGGCTGACCTCCGCAGCGGCGCCGGCGTCGACCATCCGGTCCACGCGCGCGTCGATCCGGGCGTAGAGCTGCTCGCGCTCCATCACCAGCCCGACCAGCAACGTTGGGCGCCGGACCGTGTCGGTCCACAGCTCGGACTCCCCCTCGGGCGGTTCCAGCTCGCCGGCGTCGAACAGCTCGAGCGCCCGGACGATCCGCTGACGGTCGCCTGGATCAATCTCGGCGGCGGCCCATGGCGCCCGCCGCACCAGGGTCGCGTGCAGCGCCTGCGGACCTCGGGCCTCGAGCTCGCCCAGCCACCGTTCCCGAACCCCTTCCGCCGGCGCGGGACGGAGGCTCAGCTCGGTCAGGGCGGCGCGCAGGTAGAGCCCCGTACCGCCGACGACGATCGGGAGCCGTCGCTGCGCCAGCAGTCCGTCGATTTCGGCATGGGCCAGCTCCGCGTACTGCCCGGCGCTGAACGTGGCATCGATCGGGAGGAACGACAGCAACCGGTGCTCCAGCGCCGCTCGCTCGGCGGGACCGGCGGCGCCGGTCAGCGTCTCGAGCCCGGCGTACACCTGAAGGGCGTCCGCCGACACAGCCACAGGATCCTCTCCTCTCTGACGCAGTCTGCGCGCGAGCGAGATGGCGACCGCGGTCTTCCCAACCCCGGTCGGTCCGAACAGAGCGATCACCTCCGACCGGGACATGGCGCGGAGTATCGTGCAGTGATGGCAGCGGAAGGACGTTCGTGAGCTCTCGGGTCGGAGCCGCGGTCTCCACCGAGCACGATCCACTCGAGGCGGGGATGCAGGCAGCGGGCGCGGCCGCGGCAGTCCTCGGTGGCGCGGAGCCCGACCTGGCCGTGGTGTTTGCCAGCGGTGCCCACCTGGCGGCCCCGGAGGCGACGCTGGCGGGAGTCAAGTCCGTGATCGAGCCACAGGCGCTGATCGGATGTGGCGCCGGAGGCGTCCTCAGCGAGGACCGCGAGCTCGAGTCGGGAACGGCCGTGACGGTGTGGATGGCGACGTTCGACGGCACCGGCACCGTCACCCCGTTTCATGCCAGCTTGGGCGAGAACGGCGTGATCGACGGACTGCCAGAGCTCGACGGCGCAAGCGCAGCGATCCTGCTGCCCGATCCGTACACGTTCCCCACCGAGGGAGTCCTCCGCGAGCTGTCCACGGTCGCGCCGGCAACGCCGGTGCTCGGTGGGCTGTCGAGCGCTCGGACGCGTGAGGGGACCGGCGCATTGTTCCTCGGTGAGGAGGTGTACGCGGACGGCGCTGTCGGCGTGCGATGCGACGGCGTCGAGGTCCTCCCCTGCGTTTCGCAGGGAGCCGCCCCGCTCGGCCGGGAGGTGACGATCACGGCCGCCGAGGGCAACGTCATCTACGAGCTCGCCAGTCGCCCGGCGCTCGAGACCGTCGAGCAGATCATCGCCGAGCTCGGCCCTCGCGAGCAGACGCTGATCTCTGCCGGACTTCTGATCGGGATCGTGATCGACAGCGGCCAGCCCGAGTACGAGCAGGGCGACTTCCTAGTCCGCGGTCTGCTCAGCGCGGACCCGGACTCCGGCCATCTCGTTGTCGGGGCTGCCGTGCGAGCGGGACAGGTGATCAGGCTGCACGCCCGCGACGCTCGTTCAGCCGACGAGGACCTCCGCCGGGCGCTCCGCACCCGGGTGGCCGCGATGCGAGGTGACCCGCCGGCGGGCGCCCTCGTGTTCTCCTGCAACGGCCGCGGCAGCGCCATGTTCGGGCCCGGCGATCACGACGCCGCGATGGTGCAGCGCGAGCTCGGAGGAGCCCCCTCGGCCGGGTTCTTCGCCGCCGGAGAGATCGGCCCGGTCGGCGGGCGCAGCTTCCTGCACGGCTTCACCGCCACGCTGGCGCTGTTTCCCAAGTAACGCCGAGCATCGACCCGCGACGGGACGCAACTACACTCGCCGCCGTGAGCATCGTCCGCGGCAGCGTGCTGGTGACGGGCGCCACGGGCGGGCTCGGCGATGCGATCGCCAGGGAATTCTCGGCCCGGGGCGCGAGCCTCGTGCTTACGGGCCGCCGAGTCGACGCGCTCGAGTCGCTGGCCCGTGAGCTCGGGGCGCGTGTGATCGCCTGCGACCTGTCGGATCGGGATGAGACCGACCGGCTGATCGGCGAGGTCGGCGAGGTGGACATCCTCATCGCGAACGCCGGCGTGCCGGCCAGCGGGAGGTTCACCGAGCTGACCGAGGAGCAGATAGACCGGATGCTCGAGGTCAACCTGCGGGCGCCGATCGCGCTGGCCCGGGGGCTCGCGCCGTCGATGGCCGCCCGGCGCCGCGGCCACATCGTGTTCATCTCCTCGCTGTCAGGTAAGACGGCCCAGCCGGCGTCCTCGATCTATTCCGCGACGAAGTTCGGACTGCGGGGATTCGCCCTCGGACTCCGCGCCGATATGCGCCCGCACGGCGTCGGCGTGTCGCTGGTGCTGCCCGGCTTCATCCGCGGCGCCGGGATGTTCGCCGACGCCGGCATCGCGCTGCCGTTCTACGTCGGGACGCGCACTCCGGCCGACGTCTCCTCGGCCGTGATCCGCGCGATTGAGCGCAACCGGGCCGAGATCGACGTGGCGCCGCCGGCGGTCCGGCTGGGGACGGCGTTCGCCTCGATCGCGCCGCAGCTGGCCGAGACAGTAAGCCGGCGGATGGGCAACGAGCGAATCGCGGCGCGGATGGCCGATCGTCAGCGCGACAAGCGCTGAGTCCTGTAGCGCTCTGTCCCGGGGTCGGACTCGGAGGTGCTCGATGGGTCGGTGGCGGGGCGTGGGTCGGTGGCGGCGCGCGCGAGTCGCCGTCGCGGCCGCGCGAGTCGCGATCGCCGCGCGAGTCGGGATCGCGGTGTGAGTCGTGGCCGCCATTGACGCGCTGCGTGCTCGCCGGTCACGCTCGCGAGCACAGCGATGATCTCGTCCGCCAGCTTCGCGCCGTCGGCGGACCGCTCGGGCGTCGCCTGGATGCGGACGATCAGGTCTTCGCCGTCGAGCTCCTCGAGCAGCACGACTGCGGGGTTTCGGATCGGCGTGGTGATCTGGTCGTCGAGCAGCGTCTGCACCTGACTCGGCCGCACGCCGGAGGTGAGCCGCACCTTGACGTCCACGGACTTGGGCTCGCGCAGCGGGACGATCACCGCGGAGAGGACGCCGTTGTTCGGGACCAGGATCCGGTCCTCGCCTTGGGCGATCGTGGTGTACAGCAACCCCAGTGAGCTGACCACGCCTTCGAGCTGACCGCCCAGGGCACCCGCTTGGAGACGAATCCGCTCGCCGACGCGGAACGGCCGGGCGGTCAACAGCACCATGCCGGCGATCAGATTGCCGAGCGTCTGCTGCGCCGCGAGCCCGAGGATGATGGCCGTGAACGCGCTTCCGGCGACCAGTCCTGCGGCGTTCACGCCGGCTACGCTGAGCGCGATCACCAGCGTGATCCCCATTGTGGCCAGGCGAATCAGGAAGCCGACGGTTCCGGCCGTGGCCGGGTCCATGCGGCGAAAGAACGTCGGCCCAGCGGCCCGACCGATGTCGCGGGCGAGCGCCCACCCGAGTGTCAGCAGTGCGATCACGACGACCCACTGGATCACCGTGTCCCACCGATGCTCGGTGTGCTTTCCGAGGATGTCGACGCGGTAGTGGTAGAGCAGGAGGACCCCGACGATCGCCGGGAGCAGCACGAATATCTGCCGCCGGGCGCGGCGCACGACTCGCTGGCTGACCTGGGCGGCGAGCCCGACCTTCTCCCACGCGTCGCTGCGCGTCTCGAACATCCGCTCGAGGTGCAGGTCCTTTGAGTTCTTCAGGCGGTTGCGGAGCATCGGGGGTGGGTTTGAATCATTGCGCACTATCTGGCCTCTCGAACGATCTTCCCGCGCGAAGGCCCCGCATACCTACCACCGACCAGGAGCCTCGGTTTCACGTCGACTCAGAACAGGCGCTCCTGGATCGACGGCTGCAATGGTGCCGCGCGAGGCGGGGCCGCCTCGGTTCGGCCCCGCATCCGTTGAGCCGGCGGGAGATCCACGCCCTTTGCGAGGGCGGCGAGCCGCTTGCGCTCCTCAGGTGGCGCATAAGCGCCGCGATAGAGCCGCTTGTACAGCGGCATCAACTCTGGGCGCTCGGCCTTCAGCCAGCTCAGGAACACGTCCTTCACCTCCGCCCTCAGGTGCAGGGTGATCGGCGTCACGTACGCGGCACCCGCCTCGGACGCCAGCTCGAGGATCTTCGCCACCTGCTCCGGGGAGTCGTTGATGCCCGGCATCAGAGGTGCGATCAGGACCCCCGTCCTGATCCCGGACCGCGTGAGCTCGCCCACCGCCTCCAGCCGGGCGCGGGGATTGGGCGTATGAGGCTCGGTCGCGCGCCAGGCTTTCTCGTCGATCGTCGGTACCGACAGCGCGGCGGCGAACTCGGTCCGCTCCGAGATCTCCTTCATCAGTGGTAGGTCCCGGAGCAGCAGCGGGGACTTCGTCAGGATCGAGCACGGATTGGCGGCGTCTCGCATCGCCTCCCAGATGCCCGGCATCAGCTCGTAGCGCCGCTCGACCCACTGGTACGGATCCGTGTTGGTCCCCAGCGCAACGTGCTCGCCTCCCCATGAGCGGCGCGCCAGTTCCGTTCGCAGCAACTCCGGCGCGTTGACCTTGACCACGATCTCGCGTTCGAAGTCCCGGCCGGCATTGAAGTCGAGGTACTTGTGCGTCGGCCGCGCGAAGCAGTAGCGGCAGGCGTGTGTGCAACCCCGGTAGGGATTGATCGTCCATCGAAACGGCATCTGCGACGCCTCCGGCACCTTGTTGAGGATCGATTTCGCCCGGACCTCATAGAACCTCGTCTGAACCGCCTCCGGCACATCGAAATGGCGTACCACGGCCTCCTCTCGATAGCCGGGCAGCCGAGCCCGCTCCTCCTCCCCAACCTCCGTGCTCAGGTTGCTCCATCGCATCGAACGTATGTTCGCATATTCGCCGGACGCGCCTTCCGCGGCGGCCGGCTTGACGGTTAGACCGAGGCCGGCGCTATCGCGTCAGCTTGCCGAGGCGCCACTGCGGCGTCGCGCCAATCCGCAGAAGATGGGCGAAGTGGCCGAGCTGGAACGCCACGGCCTCGAGCGAGGTTGTCAGGTCCTCGCTCGGCTCCACCGCGACGGTGCTGAGCAGCTCGATCACGGCCAGCGGCTGAATACCCTCGCGGACCGGCACGAGCACACCGCAGCGCATTCCCGCGGCGACGGCCTGCTTCATACGCGCGTCTGCGCTGTCCTCAAGAGTTCCCAGCGCGGTCGTCGAGGACGCCGCCAGCGCCCGCGACAGCTCGCCGTCGGCGTTCGGCTCACCCCGCTGCCAGGTCGAAGTCTCGAAGGTCCGGAAGTCCGCCTGCTCGTTGGTCCACATCGCGACGCAGCGGAGCTCGTCGTGGCCGTCCGGACACCAGGCTGCAACCGTGTCCCAGCCCCCGTGCGCGCCGACGATCTTGATCACATCGGTCAGGCCGGCGCGCCAGTCCGAAGAGCCGGCCATCGCCTGGGCGAGCTCCCGCTGGGCGGCAGGGGTCCAGCGCGGGCCGTTCGTCGGCACCGGCGCGGTTGTACGAGCGTCTCCGAGCTCCTCCTGGGCCTGTGACAGTTCGGCGCGCGCAGCCTCGAGCTCGCGCTCGATCTGCTCGGCCCGCTGCTGTTCCTCGGCGACCGTCGCCGCCGCGGCAGCGGCCTCGGCCCGTTCGCGCTCGAGCTGCTCGCGAACTTCGATGAGCTCGCGCTCGGCCGCGTCGCGCTCCTGCTGCGCGGCCGCCTGCAGGCGTTCGCGCTCGCGTTCGGCGTCGGCGACGGCCTGATCGCTCCTCTCTGCAAGCTGCTTAAGCTCCGCTTCGATCTGAGTGCGACGCTCGGTTTCCTGTTCGATCGCGGCCCGCTCGCGCTCGAGCTCGGCAATTGCCTCCTGATGCTCGGCCACCAGCTGATCCTTCTCCGCCAGAGCGGCTGCGGCCGCCTCGCGCTCCTGCTCGAGTGAGGTCTGCACGCGCTCGAGCTCCTCTCGCGCTTCCCTAACGCGTTCGCTCTCCTCACGCTCGGCGGTCTCCACCGCTTCCGCGCGCTCGCGCTCGGCGGTGGCGCGCGTCTGCTCGAGTTCCTGCTGAAGGCGGGTCGTCTCCCCCTGGAGCTGGGCCGTCTCCGCCTGGAGCTGGGCCGTCTCTTCCTGCGCCTCCGCGATCGCCCGGTCCGCACGCTCACGCTGGCGCTCCGCCTCTTCCTCGGCCTCCTGGAGCCGCGCGCGCTGCTCCTCGGCCGTGGCCTCGATCCGCTCACTCTCCTCATCGAGCGTGGCCCGCACGCGCTCGAGTTCTTCACGGGTCTCCTGCAATGCCGTCTCGGCCTGGTCTGCCCGCACCCGCTGCTCGGCAACCATCGCCTCTCCCGATGCCGCCGCGGCCTCACGCTCGGTCTCGAGCTCCGCCTGCGCCCGCTCGAGTTGGGCGCGCAGATCCTCCGTGTCCTGCCGGACGGCCGCCAGGACCTCCCCGGCACGGTCACGCTGACGCTCGACCTCGCCCTCCATCTCGAGTAGCCGCAGCTGCTGCTTTTCGACCTCGGCACGCGCCTGCCCGGCATCCTCGCGCTCGCGCTCGATGTCGGCTTCCGCCGCCTCGGCCCGCTCGCGCTGCTCCTGGAGTGCGGCCTGGGCCTGCGAGAGGTGCTCGTCGATCTCGCGGATGGCGGCCTCGGCTCGCTCAGCCCGCTGGCGCTCCTCGGAGGCGACAGCCTCGCCGCTCGCCGTGGCCTTTTCGAGCTCGCGTTCGAGCTCGGCCAGCGCCTGCTGGAGCTCGCCCCGCAGCTGGTCGGTCTCCTCCTGCGCTGCCGCTTGGGCCTGCTCCGCGCGCTCACGCTGGCGCTCTGCCTCGGCCTCGGCCAGCTCCGCCCGCTCACCTTGCTCCGTCAGTCCGGCCTCGATGCGCTCGAGCTCGTTCTCCAGCCGCTCAATCTCCTGTTGCGCGGTCGCGGCCGCCGTCTCGGCCTGCTCGCGCTCCTGCTGGACCTCGGCCTCTGCAACCTGCCAGCGCTCGCGTTCCTGATCCACCTCGGCCTGGATCTGCGCGAGCCCGGCGGTGGCCTGCGCAAGAGCGCTCTCGGCCTCCTCGGCCCGCGCCCGTGCTTCCGAGACGCGCGCGTCAGACGAAGCCGTCGCGTTCGCGAGCTCGTGCTCGAGCTCGGCCCGCGCGGTCTCCAACTCGCCTCGCAGCTGCTCGCTTTCCTGCTGAGCCTCGGCGACCGCCTGCTCAGCCCGCTCGCGCTCCTCCCGGAGCGACACCTGGAGGCGCTCGAGCTCGCCGGTCGCATCCGCCAGCGCGCTCTCCGCCGCTGTCGCTCGCGCCCGGGCTTCGGACACCAGCGCGTCAGACGACGCCGTCGCGTTCGCGAGCTCGTGCTCGAGCTCGGCCCGCGCTTTCTCCAGCTCCACGAGCAGCCGCTCAGCCTCTTCCTGGCCGGCGAGCGTTGCCTGCGCCAGCGCTGCCTGCGCCCGCTCGAGCTCATCGGTTGCCTGCGCGAGGGCGCTCTCGGCCCCTTCGGCCCGTTCCCGGGCCTCGGACACCAAGGCGTTGGAGGATGCGTGCGCATTCGCGAGCTCCTGCTCGAGCTCGGCCCGCGCCGTCTCCAACTCGCCCTGGAGCCGCTCACTCTCCTCCCGAGCCTCCGCCAGGGCGCGCTCGGTCTCCTCGCGCTGGCGCCCGACCTCGGCCTCGAGGTCTGCGATCACCACCTGCTGCTGGTCAACGTCCGCCTGAACGCGCTGAAGTTCTTCGCGCTCGCGCAGGACGTCGGCCTCGGCGGCCGCCCACCGCTCACGCCCCTGCTCGAGCTCCGCCTGCAAACGCTGCAGTTCGCCGCTGGCCTCTGCAAACCCGCTCTCAGCCTCCCCCGCTCGCGCCTGAGCTTCCGATACGCGCGCGTCAGACGACGCCGTCGCGTTCGCCAGTTCCCGCTCGAGCTGCGCCTGCGCCATCTCCAGCTCGCCCTGCAGCCGCTCGCTCTCCTGCCGAGCCTCGGCCAGGGCGCGCTCGGTCTCCTCGCGCTCGCTCTGGACCTCGGCCTCGGCAAGGTCCGCCCGCTCCGCGTGTTCATTCAATCCCGCCTGCGCGCGCTCCAGCTCGGCCTGCGCTTGGGTGAGCGCTGCCTCGGCCAGCTCGATCCGCTCACGCTCTTGGAGGCCGTTGGTCCGGATCCGCTCGAGCTCCTCCTCCAGCCGGACGATCTCCTGCTTGGCGGCTGCCTCGACCCGGCTGGCCTGTTCGAGCACGCTGCCGAACCGCTCGAGCTCCTCCACCGCATCTCGAAGTCCCGTTTCCGCCGTCTCCGCTCGCTCGAGCTCGAGCCGCAGACGCTCGCGCTCCTGCTCGGCCGCCGCCTCCGCTCCGTCGGCCCGCTGGTGCTGCTCCTCCAGGACCGTCTGCATCCGCTCGAGCTCTTCACGGGTTTCCTGCAGGGCGATGTCAGCCCGCTCGGCGTCGCGTACCGCCTCGAGCGCCGCATCCCGCTCAGCCAGCGCGGCATCGCGCTCGGCTGACAGCTTCTCGCGCTCGGCGATCATCGCCTGGGACTCGGCAAACGCCTGCGCGTCCTGCGCGCGCGGATCGGATGGATCGGCCGGGACCAGCTGCCGTTCGGCGACAGGTACGACGCCCCACTCGTCGAGGATCTCGGCTCGGATGAGCACCGGATCGATCCGACTCCAGCGCTCGATCTTCATCAGACGCGCGCACTCGTTCCGCGCCGTCGACGCGTCATCCAGCGGAGCGGCGAGTCCACATACCGCGACGGGTTCGCCGGCGCGGTCGCGGACCGCAAACCGCAGCGCGGCCAGCGGCGGCCGGCCTTCGAAGGACGCCACCGTGTACTCGAACTGCAACGGCTCGGATGTTCGTGATCCGCCCTCGAGGATCCGCGGGCCGTCTACCACCGCGCCCGGAGGCATCTCCTCATCGGTCTTGCCGAGTAGCTGCTCCTCACTCGTGTTCAGGAGCTCGGCGTAGCGGCTGTTGGCTTGAAGGTAGTGGCCCTCGAGATCCTTCAGCCAAACCAGTGCCGGACTATCGTCGAACCGCGCGCCGAGCAGCGGATTAGGCTTGGCATCTGGCGGGGGCTCGGACGAGGCCGGGTGGACCATCGCTAGCGCCATCAGGGCGCCCCGCGGGTCGATCACCGCCTCGACGTTGACGGCGACGCCCTTGAGAACGAAGTTCGATCGCTCGATCTCCCCGTTCAGAACCTCCTCAACCCGCTTGTCGCGGCCGAGCGCATCCGCCGCAGAGCGGTAGTTCTGCTCGTAATCGTCCGTGCTCCTTTCGAGCTCGCCGTCGGCAGCGATCAACGCCAAAGCCGGAATCTCGGCCAAGGAGCCACGGGCCGCTGCCACGGCGCTGCCGTTTGCCAAAGCCCTCACCCCCACTCCATCGGCGCGCGCGCGGGACGCGATGGAGAGCAAGCGGCAACTCAACGAATATTCGAGGGCCAATCAACGGATGTACGGCCCCCGGAAGACCACAGCGTCAGACGGGCGCGCGCGGCACCAGCGACTGGAGACCCGAAAGCGTCTGGCTCGTAGCCCCCGTGACCTCGACCTCGACCAGCTCACCGGGAGCGGCCGCGCCGCTGAAGTTGACGACCTTGTTGTGCCGCGAGCGTCCTCTGAGCCGGGCCGAGTCGGTGCGAGACGGCCCCTCGACGAGCACGTCGAGAGTGCGACCGATGAACCGCTGGGCGCGCTCGCGCGCGCGACGCTGGATCACGGCGACCAATCGCTCCATCCGCGCCACCTGGAGCTCGTGCGGCACCTGGTCGGGGAGCGTCGCGGCCTCGGTCCCACGCCGAGGCGAGTAGACGAACGTGAACGCGCCGTCATATCCGACGGCCTCAGCGACCTCGAGCGTCTTCGACGAAGTCCGCCTCGGTTTCCCCGGGGAACCCGACGATTATGTCGGTGGTCAACGCGCAGTCGGGCAGATGCTCGCGGATCAGCGCAACCCGGTCGAGATAACGCTCACGCGTGTACGTGCGGCGCATCCGCTTCAGAACGGCGCTCGACCCGGACTGAAGCGGCAGGTGGATGTGCTCGCACACCGATGACAGCTCGGCGTGGGCGCGGATCACGTCCTCGCGCATGTCCTTCGGATGCGGGCTCGTGTAGCGGATCCGTTCGATCCCGTCGATCGCGTCGATCCTCGCCAGAAGGTCTGCGAACGTCACGCCGCTCTCGCGCCCCAGGTCGCGGCCGTAGGAGTTGACGTTCTGACCGAGCAGCGTGACCTCGACGACACCGTCTGCGGCCAGCCTCTGCACCTCCTCTACGAGCTCATCGGGCGAGCGGCTGACCTCACGGCCACGGGTCGAGGGAACGATGCAGTACGAGCACACGCAGTTGCACCCGACACTTATCTGGACCCACGCCTGGTAGTCACGCTCGCGCTTGGCCGGCAGGTGCCCGGTGAACCCCTCGAACTCGAAGAACCCCTGGGCTGAGATCGAGTCGCTGGTCAGGAACTCGGCGAGTTTGTGGACCTGACCCGGTCCGAACGCGACGTCGACGAACGGAAACCGCGCGAATACCTCCTCCTTGACCGACTGCGCCCAGCAGCCGCCGACCCCAACGATCCGCTCTGGATGTTCGGCCTTCAGGCGCTTGGCCTCGCCGAGGTGGGCGACGAACCGATTGTCCGCGTTCTCGCGGATCGAGCAGGTGTTGAACAGGATCAGGTCGGCATCGGGCCGCGTCGGGGCCTCGGCGTAGCCGAGCGACTCGAGCATCCCCTTGATCCGCTCGGAGTCGTGCTGGTTCATTTGACACCCGAACGTGGTGACGTGGTAGCGCTTCATCGGTGGTCGAAGGGTAGCGGTGCTCGTGCGACGTGCGGACGCGCTCAGCTCGGCCTGAAACCCGGTAGTACGAGCTCCACGCGCGCTCCATGGCCGTTGGGCGAGTCGGTGGCGCGCACCTGGCCGCCGTGGGCCTCAGCAATCGCGAGGACGATCGCGAGTCCCAGCCCGGCTCCGCCGTCCAAGCGCGACCGTGCCGGATCGACTCGGTGAAAGCGCTCGAACACGCGCTCTCGTTCGGCGGGCGGTATGCCCGGGCCGTCGTCGATCACGGCGAACCGAATCCGGTCCGAGCCGACCCGCTCCACGTCGAGCGCAACCAACCCCGAACCGGTCGCGGTGTGGTCAACCGAGTTGCGCGCGAGGTTCCTGATCGCCTGCGCGAGGCGGTCCGGGTCGGCATCTAGCGATCCCGCCGGGACGAGACCGAGTTCAAACCGACGGTCATCGATCAAGCTCATGCCGTCCCACAGGTCCTGGACGAACGGCTGCAGCTGGATCGGCTCTGTGCGCAGGAAGTTGGTCTGCCCCGACTGGGCCAACACCAACAGATCGTCGACGAGCCGGCTGATCCGGGTGATCTCCGCCTGGACGAGGCGCTCGACCCGCCGGACCTCATCCTCCGACGGATTCTCTTCGGCGGCCAGCACCTCGAGCTGGCCACGGATTACCGTCAACGGCGTACGCAGCTCGTGAGAAGCGTCGGCCACGAACGCGCGCTGAGCCGCGAACGCCTCGGCCAATCGGTCGAGCATGTGATTGAACGAGTCCGCCAGCACCTGTAGCTCCCGGCCCTGGGCCGGCGCGTCGTCCATCCGCGGTTCGAGCTCGCCCGCTTCGACCCGCGCCGCGACTCCGGCCATCCGCCGCAGCGGCGCTGTCACCTGTCCGCCGACCAGGTAGGACGCGATGAGCGCGAGCGCGAGCGTGACCGCCCCCGCGAGGACGAACGCATCGGCAATTCCGTGCTGGGCCCGCTCGACCGTCTGCAAGGGCTCGCCCGCCCCGGCGATCACGTTGATGCCGCCGACGGTGAGTGGTCGCTCGAGCATCCGTGCCTGGCCGACGTCGGGGACCGGCTGCGTCGAAAAGCCCATCCGCGGCACCTTGAGGCTCGCGCCGAGGACATTCTCCCGGGATTGCTTGGCCGCGGTCTCGCCGTTGTCCGGAGGACCGCCGAACACCTCGGGATGGTTGCTGGCCGTCGCGCCACCGGGGATGAGAACGAACAGCAGCGTCGAGGTCGCGCTGTAAGGCTGGTTGCTGAAGTAGCGGTCGGCAGCTGCCGTGATCACGTTCGTCGGCTGACCGGCGAGCGGGCGCAGGAATTCCGACAGCTGCGTCGTGTCGCCGCGCAGGTCATGATCGATCTGCGACCGCAGCTGGTTGCCCGTATTGGCGTAGACGACGGCGAACACGACCGCGGCCGAGACGATCATCACCCCGGCCACCCACGCGGTCAGCCGCCAGCGCAGGCTGGTCGGCCACCGCGACCTAATCGCTTGCATTGAAGCGGTAGCCGACCGATCTGATCGTTGCGATTGGGGTCTTGCCGTTGCTGTCTCTGAGCTTGCGCCGGAGATATCCGACGTAGACGTCGACGACGTTTGTCCCGGGGTCGTATTCATAGCCCCACACCGCTCGCAGGATCTGCTCGCGTGAGAGCACTCGGCCCCGATTTTGGAGCAGATAGACGAGCAGCTCAAACTCGGTCGTCGACAGGCGGATCAGCTCCTCGCCTCGCCGGACCTCTCGGGTCAGGAGGTCGACCTCGATCCCGTCGCCGTGGAGCGTCGTCGCCGGCGCCTGGGCGAGGACTCGAAGCTGCGCCCGAATCCTGGCTGCGAGCTCGCTCAGCGAGAAGGGCTTCGTCAGATAGTCGACAGCGCCGGCGTCGAGTCCAGCGACCCGATCCTCGATCTCGCCCCGCGCGGTCAGCGCGATCACCGGCAGCGCCGGTCTGACCTCTCGGAGCTCGGCCAGGAGCTCGAGGCCGCTGCGACCCGGCAGCATCATGTCGAGCACGACGAGATCGATCCGCTCGCTCAGCGCCTTGCTGGTGCCGCTGAGGCCATCCAGGGCGGCCTCGACCTCGAACCCGTGCGCCGAAAGACCGCGCTCGAGGAAGTCGACGATCCCCGGCTCGTCCTCAATTACAAGGATTACGTCAGACATCGGCCTGGGAGCGCATGGGTCGCGATGATAGGTCGTTGCCGCGGCCGGGTCGCCGGCGAAGAGGTTTCTCATCGAGCGCTGAACGGTCGTTGAGTCCGGCAGGCCAGACTTTGTGCCGTGCACACGAGCGCGAGCACGGACGATGCGGCAGCCCAGCCGCGCGTCAACGACAAATCCGGCGGGTGGCTCCGATCGCTGACCGCCGGCGGCAGCGAGGGAAACGAACAACTCACGGCGATCACCGGGTTGACTCCTGATCGTGCTATTCGTCGTGATCGCGGCGACGATCCTCCGGATCCGCCAGCTGATCTCCGTCCACCTGTTCGTCGGCCTTCTGCTGCTCGGTCCCGTCGCCCTGAAGATGGCCTCGACCGGTTACCGGTTCGTCCGCTACTACACGCGCGATCCCGTCTACCGGAGCAAGGGTCCGCCGGAGCTGGCGTTGCGACTGATGGCGCCGGTCATCGTGCTGACGACGGTGGCGGTGTTCGTCTCGGGAATCGTGCTGTTGTTCGTCGGTCCGGCCAACCGTGGCTCATTCCTGCTGATCCATAAGGTCAGCTTCATCGTCTGGGCCGTGTTCGTCGGCGTACACATCCTCGGTCACGTGCGCGACTACTTCCGAGGCGCTCTGCACGCCGCCCCTCGTAGCCCCTCGGGCGGGTCAGCGGGTGGAGCCGGGCGCGTGATCTCCATCGCCGGCGCGATCGTGGCCGGCCTGGTGCTGGCGATTGTCCTGATCCCCGAGTTCGGGGTGTGGACGTCCCATTTTCCCCACCATCACCACTAGTTTCGGGTTGACGTAACCGTGGTCGAGTACGAGGTCGTTCTCTGGAGCGGGGAATTGTTCAATCAGCGCGCGTACTCGACCGCCCGCGACTCGCGGATAACCGTCACCTTGATCTGACCCGGGTACTCGAGCTCCTTCTCGATCTCGCGCGCGATCTCATAGGAGAGCAACGTAGCCGCGTCGTCGTCAATCGCGCCCGGCGCAACCATCACACGGATCTCGCGCCCCGCCTGCATCGCGTAGACCTTGTCGACGCCCTCGTGGCGCGTGGCGATCTGCTCCAGGTCGCGCAGACGCTTGACGTACTGCTCCAGCGACTCTCCCCGCGCTCCCGGCCGCGCGCCCGACAGAGCGTCGGCGGCCTGGACGATCACGGCCTCGATCGTCTGGGGTTCGACCTCGTTGTGGTGTGCCTCCATCGCGTGGGCGACGGCTTCGGGCTCGCCGTGCTTGCGCGCGAGCTCCCCGCCGACGAGCGCATGAGGTCCTTCGATCTCGTGGGTGACCGCCTTGCCGATGTCGTGCAGCAACGCCGCCCGGCGGGCCGTCTTCGGGCTCGCGCCCAGCTCCGCGGCCATCATCGCCGCCAGCTGCGAGACCTCGATCGAGTGAGCGAGCACGTTCTGGCCGTAGCTGGTGCGGAATTTCAGCCGCCCCAGCAATTTGATCAGCTCCGGATCGAGGCCCTGAACTTTCGCCTCGAACACGCCCGCCTCGCCGAGCTCGACGATGTGGCTCTCTAGCTCGGACTTGGCCTGGTAGTACATCTCCTCGATACGGGCCGGATGAATCCGTCCGTCTTGGAGCAGCTTCTCGAGCGTCAGTCGCGCGATCTCCCGCCGGACGCCGTCGAAGCCCGACAGGACGACCGCGCCCGGCGTGTCGTCGATGATGAAGTCGACGCCGGTGAGGTTCTCCAGCGCGCGAATGTTGCGTCCCTCCCGGCCGATGATCCGCCCCTTCATGTCGTCGGCTTGAAGCTGGACGACCGACACGGTCGTCTCGGCCGCGTGGCCGGCGGCGAGGCGCTGCATGCACACCGAGAGGATGTTTCGCACGCGCCGCTCGGCCTCGCGCTTGGTCTCCTCCTCGATCTGGCGGATGCGCCGCGCAGCGTCGTGCTTGGCCTGGTCCTCGACCTCTTTGAGCAGCAGCTGCTTGGCGCGCGCCGCGGATAGGCCGGAGACCTGCTCGAGTGTCCGTTCGAGCTCCTGCCGGGTTGCGGCGATTGCCTCGCGTTCTTTGTCTAACTCCGCCTCGCGGCGTGCGAGATGGTCTTCCCGGCGGGCGAGCGCCGCGGTGCGCTCAGGAAGCTCGGGGTCGTGTGGCGCCGTTGAGCTACCCGAGGCCTCAGGGGGCGCTACAGCTACCCCCGAGTGCCCCACCCGACCGGTTACAACCGCATAGACGACCGCGGCGAGCACTATTCCCACCGCTATCAGCGCTGCGGCACCGATGATATCCATGGTCGTTCCTCTCCTGGCGGCCCCGGGGTACGGGACCTGCACACTGCTTCAGTTCTGGGAGCGACCGACGGCCCGTGCGAACTGCACGAACGGATGCCGGATCAGGCGACCGTGTCGCCTCTCAGGCGGCGGCTAGGTGGCACTTTCTATCGATTTTCGTGGTGGGCGCACACTCGGCAGGTGAGACCGAGCCGGCCTTTTGCTATTCGCCGTCAACGTTGAGTCCGGAAATCCAATATCTGCAAGATTTGCTGGTGTTTTGCGGCCCGCAGGCCGTTCGCTCGCTACTGGCATCCTAGTACCGGGGGCGAATCTGCGCAATTGGCATGCGCCGCCAAAGCGTCGAGTGCCAGCTCTGTCTCATAGCCCTTCCGGAGCAACACCCCCAGCGCCCGTTCGCGCTCGGGGCGATCACGGGGCGGCAATGGGAAACGGCGCTGCAGCAACGCCACCGCACGATTGATTTCGTCCTCGCGGGCGCCGGAGGCGAGAGCCTGCTCGACCACGTCGCGATCTATCCCTCGCTCGAGCAGCTTCCGCTGGATCCGCTCTGACCCCCACTGCTCGAGATCGCGTTTGTCCTCAGCGAACAGGCGGGCGTAGCGGACGTCGTCCAGGTAGCCGTGCTCGGCCAGCGATTCGATCGCCGCCTCGGTTTCCTCGACGCCGCAGCCACGAGCCTGCAGGTGGCGCTGCATCTCCGAGACCGTGCGGTCGCGGCGGTTCAGGTAGCTGTACGCGAGCGCGAGCGCGCGCTCGTGGCGATCCCCGGCGCCGACGGCACCATCCGCAGCTGTCTCAGGCTGCTCGGCCTCCAACTGCCTCCACCGCCTCCACCGCCTCCATCGCCGGCCATTCGCTATCCGCGCCGTTGTCCGACTGGCCGTTTGACTGCCGGTCACGCGACTCGATCGGCTTCACGAGATCCCGGCTGAGACCAAGCGCCTCGTAGATCTTGCTCTCGATCTCACCGGCGATGTCCTGATGTTCGTCGAGGAACGCCTTGGCGTTGCCACGACCCTGTCCCAGCCGCTCCTCGCCGTAGGAGAAGAACGAGCCCGACTTGGTCACGATCTTGTGCTCGATCCCGTAGTCGAGCAAGCAGCCGGAAGTCGAGATCCCTCTGCCGAACTCGATGTCGAACTCCGCCTGCTTGAACGGAGCCGCCACCTTGTTCTTGACGACCTTGACCTTGACCCGGTTCCCGACCGCCTCCGCCCCGTCCTTGAGCGTCTCGATGCGGCGGATGTCGAGCCGCTGTGAGGCGTAGAACTTCAGCGCCCGTCCGCCGGGCTGGGTCTCCGGGGAGCCGAACATGACGCCCACCTTCTCCCGGATCTGGTTGGTGAACACGCACAGCGTCTGCGTGCGGTTGAGGTTGCCGGCCAGCTTGCGCATCGCCTGGGACATCATGCGGGCCTGGGCGCCGACCGACTGGTCGCCCATCTGGCCCTCGAGCTCGGCCCGGGGCGTCAGCGCGGCGACCGAGTCGACCGCGATCACGTCGACCGCCCCGGAGCGGATCAGCATGTCGACGACCTCCAGCGCCTGCTCGCCGTAGTCGGGCTGCGAAACGAGCAGCTCGTCGATGTCGACACCGATCTCGCGTGCGTACAGCGGGTCCATCGCGTGCTCGGCGTCGATGAACGCGCACACGCCACCGAGCTTCTGCGCCTCGGCGATCACGTGGTAGACGAGCGTCGTCTTACCCGAGGACTCAGGACCGAAGATCTCGATGATCCGCCCACGCGGGACTCCTCCGATCCCGAGCGCGATGTCCAGCGCGAGCGCGCCGGTGGGGATCGCGTCAACGGCCACCCGAGCGCCGGGATCGCCCATCCGCATGACCGTGCCCTTGCCGAACTGGCGCTCGATCTGACTGAGCGCTCCGTGAAGCGCAGCTTGGCGCTTGGCATCGGACTTCGCGTCCGGCGATGCGCCGGAGCGCGCGGCAGACTTCGTCCCGGCTTTCTCTTGCTCGCTCATCTGCGTACGGCTCCTTGTCTCATGCGCTTTGAACCCACCACGGTAGGACGGGCGGCGGACGGAACCAGACGCTAAGTCCGGGGCCTGTGACCGAACAAGACGCGTTCGTCACGGAAGGCGAAAAAGTGTGTGGCGATTATGAGGTGGGTGGCGGCGTGGCGGCATCGAGGGGAGAACGCTCGGGGCGACTCCGGCGCCCTTATCTCCGGCATCTCGGGGGGCGGGGCGCTCGGAGCGGCTCCGGCGCCGATTTGCGGTCGGGATGATGAACAGCACGCCAACACCAGTGCCAGCGGCGAGGCCTGGCGCGCCAAGCACACTCCTCGTGCACAGCGCGCCGCGCCTCGGCTCTCAGCGCGGGTTTGGCGCACCGTGCATCACCGTTTGCGCCGGAGCGACGCTCCGGGCCGGTGGCGGTCCTGGCCATTCGCCTCGTTCCTGGGCAGCACGTCACCCCCGGCCTTCGCGGACGGAATTGTCTTGCTGTGCAGGTTGTCCGGTGGCGCCGCGCGGCGGCTACCGCGCGCGCCTACCAAGCTTTTCGATCCAGAGGACCGACCTCCTCCCAGGCACGACGCCCGGACCGTGCCGGCCCTCCTCTATCGCATCGCCTCTCACCCCAGCGCCACCGTCGCCAGCGCCTCATATCTCGACCCCCCGGCCATCGGCCGCGACCGGAACAGCGCCACCGTCGAACCATCGAACTCGATCCTCTGCGGGGCCGGCAGCGGAACGGCCCGGACCCGCGCGCCACGGGCCACCCGCCCGACGGTCACGTGGGGCAGGAAGGGCCGCTTCTCTGGCGTGTAAAACCCCGCCGACTCGAGCGCCTCGGAGAATGCAGACTGGATACCGCCGAGCGCGTCGTCAGCGTCGTCGAGCTTGACCGCAAGCACACCTGGGCGCCGTGGCGGCAGCCAGATCGCGTCCGCGACAAATAGTCGTGCCGGCGGCTGGATCGGGACGTCGGCGCATGCGGCCACGATCGCGTCGATCTCTGGGGTGAACCGCCAGCCGAGGAAGCACAAGGTGACGTGCAGCGACTCGGGAGCGACCAGGCGCAGCCCGCGAACGTTCCCGATGGCACGCCGGCGCCATTCGACCAGTGCCTCGCGGACGTCGTCGGGGAGCTCGAGCGCGACGAACAGGCGAACGCGCTCGCCGTTCACGAACTTCCGGACCGGGTGCTCTTCCCTGCCGGCGAGGCCGCACCGTCGGCCTCGCTCGCAGGCCGTCCAGGCGCGCCCGGCTCGTCAGACTCGCCCAGCAGCAGCCTGCGCAACAGGTGCATGGCGACGGTCGTGGAGCGATCGCGGATGTCCGCGCGGTTGCCGGGGAGCCGGGTGCTTCGGGTGATCAGGGCGCCGTCGGAGGAGAACACCGAGAAGCAGACCAGCCCGACGGGTTTCTCCTCCGTCCCGCCGCCGGGACCGGCGATGCCGGTCACGCCGATGCCGATATCGGCCCTGAACCGCTCGGCCGCACCCGAGGCGAGCGCCTCAGCCACCTCGGTCGAGACCGCCCCGTACCGCTCGATCAGCGCTCGATCGACGCCCACGATCTCGGCCTTGGCCTCGTTCGAGTAGGCCACGATTCCGCCGGCGAAGTACTCCGAGGAACCGGGCCGATCGGTCAGCCGGGCGGCCATGAGCCCGCCGGTGCATGACTCCGCGACCGCGACGGTGTGGCCGTGCAGCAAGCCCGCGACCTGCTCGTCGACGGTGGCGCCGTCGGCCGAGAACAGGGTGTCGGAGTGCCGCTCGGCGATGAAGGCGATCAGCGCGTCGTAGGCCTCCTCGGCCGCCGGCTCGTAGCGGGTCGCGACCTCGATCTCACCGCGGCGAAGGCAGGTGGTGATCTCGAGTTCGTCGAGGGCCAGCCCGTCGGCCTCCGCCGCCCGAAGCGTGTTCGCGATCTCGGACTCGGGGATCCCGAACAGGCGCACGATCCCGGTGCGATACGTGGTCGCGCCGGCGATCGCGTGGCGAAACGCCTCGGTCTTGCTGGCCGTCTCCCACATCGGCTGAAGCTCGCGCGGAGGGCCGGGGAGCACGACGACCGTGGGACCTTCGCGATCGGCGAGCGGCACCACGAGACCTGGCGCCGTGCCCACAGGATCCAGCACGGTGGCGCCATCTGGGATCACTGCCTGCTTGCGATTGGACGCCCTGATGGCATCAGGGTCGAGACCGGGCCAGCGCCTCATCATCGGGCGCAGGATCTCCGCGATCCGCTCTTCGAGCCGCGGATCGAGGACCATCTCGCGGGCGGCGAAGCGGCCCACGACCTCCGCCGTCAGATCGTCTGCGGTCGGTCCGAGACCGCCGCTGGTGACGATCAGCGCCATCCCCGCTCGCTCCATGAACTCGAGCGCCGCGAGCAGGTCATCGGGACGGTCGCCGACGATCTGGATCATCGCAGCGTCGACGCCGATGTCGCGCAGCCGCTCCGAGAGCCAGGGGCCGTTGCGGTCGCTGATGATCCCCGTCAGCACCTCAGTGCCCGTGATCAGGATGCCGGCACGTGGTGTCACGGGCAGGTGGGCGGCGTCGAGAGTGGTATCGAATGGGTCCCGCTCGGGTCGATCATCAGCCGAATCGCGCTCGCCGACGGCCTAACAGGGACCGTGTGGCCGTTGACCTTCATCTGGACCGAGGCGTTGCCGAGCGTTAACAGCAGCTTCGGCGCGGTCTGGGTGGGGATCGTCTGGCCGACGCTGAAAGTCTGCTCGTTGATCAGCTTGGCGCCGGCGCCGTTGACGAGGCAGACATATACGGGTCCGGTGGGCACGAGCTGAAGCTTGACGGTCGTCGGCTTCGAAGGCGGTGGCCGTTGGCGGTGGTGGCGAGTGTGGGGCGGCTTGGAGGCTTGGGTTCCGGTCGTCGTCGACGGCTTCGGCTTGCCCCCGGTGAAGCTCCCGACGAAGTACAGCGCCACCACGATCGCCACCAGCACGAGGCCGATCAGCGCCCAGGGCGGCAACAGGGGCCCGCGCGCACCGCGGTCGCGGTCGCGGTCGCGGGTTCGCGGCGAGATCGGCCGCGTGTCGTGATCGGAGGGGCCCTCGTACTGGCGCCTGAACTCGTCGACCAGCATCCGGCTGTCGAGCCCGAGATAGTCCCCGTAGGTGCGCAGGAAGCTCTTGGCATACACGGGACCGGGGAGCAGATCCCACTCCTCGTTCTCGATCGCCCGGAGATATTTGGCGCGGATCTTCGTTCGCGTCTCGACCTCGCCGATGTCGATTCGCGCGCGAAGACGCGCCTCTCGCAGTGTCGCGCCGATGTCGGCCACTGGTCCGAAGGCTACCGACGGTCCGGTAATCGAAACGGGCTCGTGGTCCCTTGAAATCTGCTGCTAACCGGCGCCTTGGTGTGCCTAGATTCCGTCAGCGTCTTCGGGCTCCAGCGAGGCGGCCGGGCCACCGCCGACGGCGGCTCCCGCGCCTCCGCTCGCCTCAGCCAGGTGTACCAGGATCCGGGGCACGTCGGCTTCGGTGATCAGCACCTGCCGTGGCTTGGACCCCTCGTAGCCTGAGATGATCCCCCGCCGCTCGAGCATGTCGATCAGCCGCCCGGCGCGCGTGTAACCGAGCCGCAGCCGGCGCTGGAGCATCGATGTCGACGCGGTGCCCATCTGCGCGACCAGACCGATCGCCTCCTCGAGCAGCGGATCCTCGTCACGGTGAAACTCGGCGTCGTCGGAGTCGCCATCCGCGGACTCCACCTCCTCGAGCAGCTCCTCCTGGAACTCCGGCTTGCCCTGGATCCGCCAGGCCTCGGTCAGCTCGGCGATCTGGTCCTCGTCGATGTAGGCCCCCTGGATGCGCTGTAGCTTGCTGGACCCGACCGGCGAGAACAGCATGTCGCCCTGTCCGAGCAGCGACTCGGCGCCGTTTTGGTCGAGGATCACACGCGAGTCCGTCTGGCTCGACACCGCGAACGCGATCCTCGAAGGCACGTTGGCCTTGATCATCCCCGTGATCACGTCGACTCGGGGCGACTGCGTGGCCAGCACGAGGTGGATGCCGACGGCGCGGGCCTTCTGGGCCAGGCGGATGATCGACTCCTCGACGTCGGCGGGCGCGACCATCATCAGGTCGGCGAGCTCGTCGATCACGCACACGATGTAGGGAAGCGGCGGCTCCCCGCGCTTCTCGCGCGAGCGGTTGAGCTCGGGCAGATTGCGGGTCCGGGCCAGCGACATCGTCCCGTAGCGCTGCTCCATCTCCTTGACGAGGTTCTGGAGGGCGTTGGCGGCCATCCGCGGGCTGGTGATGACCGGCGTCAGCAGGTGCGGGATCGACTCGTAGTGGTTGAGCTCGACCTGCTTGGGATCGACGAGCACCAGCCTCACCTCGTGGGGCGTCGCGCGCAGCAGGATCGAGGCGAGCATCGCGTTCACGCACGCAGACTTGCCCGCGCCGGTGGTGCCGGCCACCAGCAGGTGGGGCATCTTCGCCAGGTCCGCGCCGATGGCGCGGCCGGCGATGTCCTTCCCGAGCCACACGGCCAGCGGCGACCACTCCGGCGGAGGCTGCTGGAAGACGTCGCCGAGGTGGACGATCCGCCGGCGGGAGTTGGGCACCTCGACACCGACCGCCTGCTTTCCGGGGATCGGGGCGAGGATGCGGATGTCTGTCGCGGCCAGCGCGTAGGCCAGATCGTCCTTCAGCTGGGCGACCTTGCCGACCTTCGTCCCCGGCGCCAGACGGAGCTCGTAGCGCGTGATGTGCGGCCCGGTGACCCGCCCGATCACCTTCGCCTCGATCCCGAAGTGGCCGAGCGTCTCGACCAGCGTCCTCGCCACGCGCTCCTGACCCTCGGTATCTGGCTTGGCCGCCTCCCCCGTCGAACGGACCAGGAAGCGCGAGCCGGGGATCCGCCATTGGAAATCGGGATCGTCGGTGACGCTCGAGCGGTAGCGGCCCTGGGGAGTGAGAAGCGCCGGGTCGACCGCCGGAATCTCAGCGGACGGCTGGCCGCCCGGCTCGGCTGTCTCGGCTTCCCGGACCGCGACGGTCTCCTCGTCGGCGTCGGGCTCGTCGATCGCCTCGATCGGCGGAGCCTCAACGTGCGTGGCCCGAACCACGAGCTCGGCCGTGTCGAGCTCCGGCGGCAGTACGGGCTCGCCGTCGTCGTGCGGCTCCGGGCGGGCGCTCATCGCGCTCATTCCCCTCGCCGCCTCGGTCGAGGGGCGACGGACGCTCGCCGCGATCTCCTCCGTCGAGCGGCGCAAGGCACGGCTCGTCCCGGCCATCCCGGCACCGGTGGCGCGGATCACTCCCGCCAGCGTCGCGCCGGTTACGAGGATCAGCCCAGCCGCGAACAGGAAGGCCGCCAGGATGCTCGCGCCGAGCGTCGAGATCAGATGCGAGGAGACCCACAGCTCCCCCTGGCCGACGATGCCGCCTCGGGACTCGAACGCGCTGGCGCGCCAGAACTCGCTGCCGTGAAGCGGCCCCGGGCCGAGACCGAGCGTGCCCGCCGCAAAGGCCAGCGTGATCGCGGCCGTGAGGCATAGCGTCCCGGTCCGCATCGGGCGGGCGGGCGGGCGGATCTCCCGGGCGAGAATCAGCCCGCCGGCAGCGACGAGGGCCGCCGGGACCGCGTAGCCCAGAGCCCCGAACACGAAGCGCGTCCCCTTCACGGCTCCGTCGCCGAGCGCGCCGCCGGACCAGTGCAGGTAGGCAACCCCGCCAAGGAAGACGCCGATCGCGATCAGCGCCAGGGCGATGATGTCGACGTGCTGGGGCTCCAGGACAGGTCTAGGCAGCTCAAAGCGCCGGCTCGCGAGCAGCGAGCGCTTGGCGCGCTTCGGCGGCGGCTTCTTTCGGGCCTTCTTCGAGCGGGCAGTGGCGGCCATGTCGTACGACCCACTGGCTTCGACGGCCGCGAGCCGCCTCCTGCCGCGCATCAAGGCGTAGTAAATATCCGTTCGAGCGCCCAATTTCGTGAAATACCATCTGTGGCGAGGGCAATGGTTGATTTCGAACGCTCACCACGGGTTCTGGTCGTCGAGGACGACGATGCGATCGCGCAGGTCCTTCAGCGCTCGCTGCGGATGGAGGGTTACGACGTCAAGATCGCCGGCGACGGAATCAGCGCGCTCGACCTCGCTCACGGCTTCCTCCCGGACCTCGTGATCCTCGACCTCGGATTGCCACGGCTCGACGGCATCGAGGTGGCGCGGATGCTGCGTGAGAGCGATGACGTTCCGATTCTCGTGCTCACGGCCCGCGATGCCGTCGAGTCGCGCGTCGAGGGACTCGATGCCGGTGCCGATGACTACCTCGTCAAGCCGTTCGAGCGCCAGGAGCTCCTCGCGAGGATGCGTGCCCTATTGCGGCGCCGTCCTCCGCGAGGCCAGGCGACTCTTACGGTAGGCGACCTGAAACTGAACCCCGACACGCACGAGGTATGGCGCGGCGAACGAGCGATGGACCTGACCCAGCGGGAGTTCGAGCTGCTCGAGTACCTGATGCGCAACGAGCGGATCGTGATCTCGCGTCAGCGGCTACTTGACGAGGTCTGGGGTTATGACCCATTCTCAATGACGAACACGATCGAGGTATTCGTCTCGAACCTCCGGAGGAAGCTTGAAGCGGATGGAGAGCCTCGGCTCCTACACACGATCCGCGGCGCGGGCTACGTTCTCCGCGTATAGGCGGCTGCCGATCCGCTGGCGGCTGGCCGGCGGCTCGGCGGTGCTGACGCTGGTCATCCTCGCTTCGTTCGCCGCGATCCTTGGCGTGCTCACCGAGCGCCAGGTGGTCAAGCAATTCAACGACGAGGTTGGATTCTCGGCGGACCAGCTCCAGTCCGAGCTGAATCGCAAGCTCGAGTTCGTCGACGGCAACGTCAACTGCAAGGCCGCCCCGGTTCGACTGAACGACTACGCGACCCCGGAGCAGGCGCAGATCCGGATCTTTGACGCGAACACGGGCGAGCTTCTGTGCACGCAGCTGAAGATCCGGGGAACGAAGTCGCCGATCGCCACCGGGACGTTGCGTACCGCACCGGTCCAGACGCACAAGCTGCTGACCGAGGACGGCTACCGGGTCGCGGTCCGAGAGCTGAGCGCCCAGCCGATCGGACAACTGGAGCTCCTCTACGCACGCCCCATCTCGGACCTCGACGAGACGATCGCCCGGGTGCGGATTCTGTTGATTCTGGGCGTGCTCGGCGGCACCATCCTCGCTCTGCTCGCCGGGCTGTGGATGGCCCAGCGAGCGATGGGGCCGATCGCCGAGCTCACCGACGCCGCGCGGGAGATCGAACGCACCCGCGACCCGAGCCGTCACCTGCCCCCGGTGCAGGCCAACGACGAGATCAACGAGCTCGCGCGAACGTTGGAGGGCATGCTCGGCGCGCTCGACGATGCCCGCGGCGAGACCGAGACGATGCTCGAACGGCAGCGGGAGTTCGTCGCCGATGCCTCTCACGAGCTGAGAACGCCGCTTACGAGCGTGCTCGCGAACCTCGAGCTGCTCGCCGAGGAGCTCGAGGGCGAGCAGGCCGAGTCCGCACAGGCCGCGCTGCGTTCGACGCGTCGGATGCGCCGTCTGGTCGGTGACCTGCTGCTGCTGGCGCGGGCCGACGCGCGGCGCGAGCAGCCCCGTCGGCTGGTGGATCTCGCCGAGATCCTCACAGACGCCGCCGCCGAAGTCGGGCCGATGGCGGTCGACCACGAACTCTCGATCCGTGCCGAGCCGGCGTACGTGCAGGGCGTCAGGGACGACCTTCACCGACTGGCGCTCAACCTGATCGAGAACGCGCTCCGCCACACCACGCCCGGGACGCACATCGTGGCGCAGACGGCGACCGAGAACGGCTACGCGACGTTGACCGTCGAGGATGACGGTCCGGGAATCCCTCCGGAGATCGAGTGGCGCGTGTTCGAACGGTTCGTCCGCGGTGGCGGCGACGGTGGCCGAGGCTCGGGACTTGGGCTCTCGATCGTCCGCGCGGTCGCCGAGCTGGGCGGCGGTACGGTCTCACTCGAGCGCCCGAACCACGGCACCGGGACGCGGTTCGTGATCCGGATTCCGGCCTACAAGCAGACCGCCGACGGCTCGAACGGAGGCTCGCCGCCGGACGTGCAGCCCGCGGCTCAGACCTCGACGACGACCGGCAGCACCATCGGGCGGCGGCGCAACCGGTCGTAGACGAACGCGGCGAGATCGTCGTGCAAGGACTGCTGGAGTAGGTCGATCTGGCGGATCCCGTCGCGCGCGGCGTTGGCGAGCGAGCGGTCGACCTCGAGACGGATCTCCTCCACCAAGCCGTCGGCCTGCTCCGCGAACGGGACACCTCGGAAGATCACCTCCGTCGGCGCCACCGGGTCGCCGTTCTGCTCGGAGACGGTGGCGACGACGATGAAGATCCCGTCGGCCGACAACATCCGCCGATCCCGCAGCGCGACGTCCGCCGGGTCGCCGATGTCGACGCCGTCGACGAAGATCATTCCCGACTGCTCGGGTTCGCCGAACCTGGCGCCGCGCTCATCGATCTCGAGTGGTAGGCCGTTCTCGCCCCTGAACACGTCGTCGGGGTCGATTCCGACCGCGTCCGCCAGCTGCGCATGCAGCTGGATCCGCTTGTAGTCGCCGTGGACCGGCAGGACGTAACGAGGCTTCACGAGATTCAGCATCAGCTTGAGCTCCTCGGCATAGCCGTGTCCCGAAGCGTGAATCGGCGCCTCGCGAGGCGTGATCACGTTGCAACCGATGTGATAAAGACGGTCGACCGTCTCCCCTACGGCCCGTTCGTTGCCCGGGATGGGCGTCGCCGAGAAGACGACAGTGTCGCCGCTGCGCAGCTTGATCGCGCGGTGGTCGTTGTGGGCCATCCGCCTGAGCGCGGAGAGCGGCTCTCCCTGCGACCCGGTCGAGATCACCACCACCTTGTGCTCGGGCCAGTCCTCGACCTCTTGCGGCTGGATCAGGATCCCCTCCGGCAGATCGATGTGGCCGAGCGACCGGCCGATGTTGACGTTCTTGCGCATCGAGCGGCCGACGAGCGAGACCTTGCGCCCGAGGGCAGCCGCCGCGTCGATCACCTGCTGGACGCGATGGATGTTCGAGGCGAAGCTCGTCACGATGATCCGTCCTTCGGCGCGCGCGAACACCTCCTCGAGGTGCGGTCCGACGTCCCGCTCGGAGGGCGAGAACCCGGGCCGGTCGGCGTTGGTCGAATCGCCGCACAGAAGCAGCAGCTCGTCGCGGCCGAGCTCGGCGAGCCGGGAGACGTCGGCCGGCGGGCCGTCGACCGGCGTCTGGTCGAACTTGTAGTCGCCGGTGACGAGCACGGTCCCGAGCTCGGTGCTCAGCGCAACCGCGCACGAGTCGGGGATCGAGTGGGTCATGTGGATCAGCTCGACCGTGAACGGGCCGGCCTCGATCTCCTCGCCTGGATCGACATCCTCGAGCTCGGCGTCCCGGAGCCTGTGCTCGTCGAGCTTTGACCGGGCCATCGCGATCGTTAGCGGGCCGCCGTACACGACCGGCGCGTCGGCGCCCAGCTCGCGCAGAACCCACGGGAGCGCGCCGAGATGATCCTCGTGTCCGTGGGTGATGACGATCGCCTCGATGTCCTGCGCCCGATCGCGCAGATAACTGAAGTCCGGCAGCACGAGATCGATCCCGAGCATCTCGGCGGTCGGGAATCGCAGCCCGGTATCGACGACGACGATCCGGCCTTCGTATTCGAAGACCGTCATGTTCTTTCCGATCTCGCCCAGCCCGCCGAGCGGGAGGACCCGAAGTGTGCTGCTCACGCGGCGGTCGCGAGCATGCCGTGGCGCTCGAGCAGCTCCCGCACGGTCGCGGTCTCCTCCTCGTCGAGCTCCACGTAGGGAAGGCGAGGGGCGCCGACGTCGAGACCCAGGAGCGCGAGCGCCGCCTTGACGGTGCAAGCCAGCGGCGCGATCGCCATGTCGCGGTAGACGTCGCTCAGGCTCGCATCGATCTCGCGCCGGCTCTCCGGCTCGTCGACCATCCGGTGCATCTCCTCGCCGAAGATGTGGCTAGCGACGAGGATGCCGCCTGGCTCGCCGAGGTCCAGGACGTCGGCGAACAGGTCGTCGTTGCCGGCGTAGATCTGCAGGCCGTCGATCTTCGCCAGGTTCGCGGCGTTGGCCTGCTTGACGCCGACGATGTTGTCTAGCTGACCCAGCTCGGCGAGCAGGTCGTTGGACATGTCCGAACCGGTCCGCTGGGGGATGTTGTAGAGGAGGATCGGCAGGTCGGTGGCGCGAACCACCTCCTGAAAGTGGCGGACGATCCCGCGGCGGCTCGGACGGTTGTAGTACGGATTTACCGACAGCAGCGCGTCGGCGCCGAGCGCGGTCGCCCGCTCGGTCAGCCTCACGGCGTGGCGGGTGTTGTTGGATCCGACTCCGGCGACGACCGTGCAGCGGCCCTTCATCTCCTCGACGGCGAGCCGGATCATGCGCAGGTGCTCGTCATCTTCCAGCGCCGAGGCCTCGCCGGTGGTGCCGCACACGACGAGACCGTCGGAGCCGTGCTCCGCAAGGTGGTACATCAAGCGGACCGCGGCCTCTTCGTCGACGCGCCCTGCCGTGTCGAACGGCGTGACCATCGCGGTCATGATCGAGCCGAGATTCACGGACATCCAATCTGATTATCGCACCGGTCGGCCCGGCGCGGCGCGCAGCTACTGCTTCTGCTGGCCACCCCAGCCGAGGACCGAGAACGGCCGCATGACTCCGCCAAGGTCCTCGTGGCGCGGCGGAGGCGTGGTCGTCACGGCCGGCTTCGGCGGCTGAGAGACGACGTGCGCCACTGGGGCACCGGTCAGCTTCTCGATCCGCTCGGGAAGCCCGGCGTGCAGCCATTTGGAGAACTTGCTCGGCAGCGTGGAAACGATGATCTGGTCGTAGCGCTTCGGATCCCAGGCGTCGGTGACGGCGACGATCGGGTCCGGGGCGCCCACCTCACCTTCCGCCTCGAGCCCCGCCTCACGAAGCCTCTCCAGCGCCGCCGACAGCGTGTCGGTGGCGGCTGCCCGCCCGCCACCGAACGTCGTGGCGGGAACTACGAGCATGTAGCTGATCGGCTCGCGCGCCGCGCGCGAGGCGAGGGCGTCGACCAGCTCCGTCGACGTCGCCGTCACGTTTGCGACAACCAGTACGTTCAGTTTCCAGGCCACGTCAGTCCTCTGGGGTAAGAAAAACGTTAGCGCTTAGAACATACCTCCCGCCCCTGTGCACAAACATGGCCGAGTGGACAACTGGACGCAAATTTAGTGTGCCGAAAGGTTGTGCCCCGGTGTTTTCAGTTGGCGGTCGCCGCGGCGATCTTCTGCGCGTCGCTCTCGCCCTTGCCCCTGACCAGGGGCCCGTTGTAGCCGCCGGGCTTGGGCCGGACCTTCCCTCCAGGGAACGCGAGCCGCAAGATCGTCCGCTGGACCGAGCCGAGCTGCTTGTGGAACGGCCCGCTGTTGTACGGCAAGCCGTACCGGATGCAGATCTCGCGCACCTTCGGCGCGATCTCGCCATAACGCGTACTCGGCATGTCAGGGAAGAGGTGATGCTCGACCTGATAGCCAAGGTTGCCACTGAGGATGTGGAACAGCGGGCCACCGTCGATGTTCGCGGCACCGGTCAACTGACGGACATACCACCCGCCGCGGGTCTCGTCCGTGACCTCCTGCTCGGTGAACGTGTACGTCTGATCTGGGAAATGGCCGCAGAAGATGATCGCGTAGGACCACACGTTACGGATGACGTTGGCGGCCACGTCAGCCGTCAGCGTTCGCATGAACGGCTCGCGAAACGAACGCCGGTCGATCAGCTGCCGGAGCACCTCGCCGCGCAGCGGGACGAGATGCGGGCGGTCCGGCCGGTGGCGAGACCGCATGCCAAGCGGGCCGCCCCAAGGCCGTTTGTGGCGGAGCTTGCGGGCGGCTCGCTTCGCCTGCAGCCTGGGGCCGCGACCAGGGCCGTTCGTCGTCGTCTTCATGGTGAAGACCCCCGCCTCGATTGCCGTCATGACGAGGCCGCTGATCAGCGGCCAGGCCACGTAGTCCTTCTGGATCTGGCTCCGTGCCTTGCCGGCGATGCCCTTCAGCTCCGTGCGCACCCGCGCCATGCTCTTCTCACCCTTTCGGATGGCCTCGAAGTCAAGGTCGTGGACGGCCACCCCCCACTCGAACAGCATCATCAGCACGACGTTGTAGATCGGCTGGAGCAGATAGAACGGGTACCACTGCTGATGCGGATCTACCCGCATGATCTCGTAGCCGAGGTCCCGGTCCTTGCCGAGGATGTTGGTGTACGTGTGGTGGACGTAGTTGTGCGAGTGACGCCACGCCTCGGCCGTCGAGGCCGTGTCCCAATCCCACGCCCGCGAATTGATCACGGGATCGTTCATCCAGTCCCACTGTCCGTGTAGGACGTTGTGACCGATCTCCATGTTCTCGAGGATCTTCGCCGCTCCGAGCGTGGCCGCGCCAAGCGCCCATGGGATCCGCCACCGGGAGGCGATCAGCTCGGCCCGGGCGATCAGCGCCAGGCGGCGCTGGAGCGCGATCATCGAGCGGATATACCGCGCGTCACGGTCGCCGAGGTCGGCCCTGACCTGCTCGTGAAGCTCGTCGAACTGCCTGCCGATCTCCTCGATTTGCTCCGGGGTCAGTCGCTGCAACGGGCTTTGGGGCTCGTCGAACGCGACCCGGCCGTTCGTGCGGTCTCCGTCATGAGTGGCGGTCGCCATACGTGTCTCCTAGCTCGTTCGTGGATTCCTACAACTCGATTTCGACCGGTCCCTCCGGTGCGCTGATGCACGTCCGGATCATCTCCCCGTCCTGTCCGTAGACCTGTCCGTTCCGAAGGTCGCGAACCCGACCGGAGCGAAGCTCGCCCACGCAGGTGTGGCAGATGCCCTCCCGGCATCCGAACGGCAACTCGAGCCCCGCTTCCTCGCCGGCAACCAGGATCGGCGCGTGGCCGTCCGATTCGGCCTCGCGCTCGGACTTCAGGAACTTGATCGCGCCGCCCCCGCCTTCGCCGCCTTGGCCGAGGCCGAGGCCGAGCTTCGGCTGGAAGCGCTCCATGTGGAGGCGGTCGCAGTCCGCGTCGCGCTTGAAGTGCTCGGTGAAGGCGTCGAGCATCTCGTTGGGGCCTGAGAGGTAGACCTCGCGCTCACGCCAGTCGGGGCACACGCGGTCGAGGTCGGCCGGACCCATCCGCCCTGCTTCGTGGGTCAACTGCTCGCGCAAAGTGAATCCCCGCCGGCGGTCGGCGAGGCCCCGAAGCTCGTCCCGGAAGATCACCTCGTTCGGGTGTCGGGCCGAGTGCAGCAACACAGCGTCGTTCAGCTGGTCCTCGTGGTCGAGGTGGCGGAGCATGCTCATGATCGGAGTGATCCCGCTACCGGCGCTGATGAACAGCAGCTTGGTCGGCGGCTTGTCGGGGAGCACGAAGTGACCCTCGATCTTGCTGAGCGAGACGATCGTGCCCGGTTTGGCCTGGCCAACGAGGTATGGCGAAACCGCTCCCTCCTCGACCCTCTTGGGGGTGATGCTGATAAGGCCGTCCTCGCGGTCCGGGTCCGATGTCAGGGAATAGGCGCGCCAATGGCGGACCCCGTCGATGTCGACGCCGATGCGGACGAACTGGCCGGGCCTATGGCCGGGCCACCGGTACCCGGGCTTGATCAGGATCGTGGCCGCCTGCTCGGTCTCGCGCCTGACCTGCTCGATGCGCCCGCGGAGCTCTCGCGTCGACCACAGCGGGTTGATCATCTCCAGGTAGTCGTCCGGCAGCAGCGGGCTGCTGAGGGCGCTCAGGACGCGCAGAACGCGCCGCTGGACCGGATGGACATTGGGGGCGGCTCCCTTTTCTGGCATCTAAATCCGCATCTCGGCGAACATCTACCGCTGAGTAATATCCAGCTGGGTACATTCCCTAACGTGGTCGTGCCCCCAGGCACCGCTGGTTCAGGCGACGGTGCCGGACGTCGCCAGAAGAAGCCAGGCACCCGCGGGATGCCGCGCGAGACGCGCGAGCGGTTGATCCTCGACGTCGCTGGCCAGGTGTTTGCCCGGGGCGACTATTACTCGTCCTCGATGGACGAGATCGCTGCGCTGGCGGACATCTCGAAGCCGATGCTGTACACGTACTTCGGCTCCAAGGAGGGACTGTATATCGCCTACATCGACCGGACCGGCCGTGAGCTGCTCGACCGGCTGGTCTCGGCCGCCGCGCCCGACGACGCGCCACTGGCCGCCCTTCGTTCGCGCATCCTCGAGTTCCTGGCGTTCGTCGAGGAGCATCGCGACGGCTGGACGGTGCTGTTCCGGGAGATGGCCTCCACCCGGCCGGTGGCCGAGCGGGTCGCGGAGTTGCGGGGCCGGATCGCGACCGCCGTGCGCCGCATGATCGAGGACGCCGTCTCCGCTCGCGCCGAGCTCGAGCCGCAAGCGTCGGACGCGATCGCCCACGCCACGGTGGGCGCCGGGGAGTCTTTGGCGAATTGGTGGCTCGCTCATCCAGACGTGCCCCGCGAACAGATTGCCGACTGGTACGTCGGCGTCGTCCAGGCCACGGTCACCGTGGCGATCCGCAGCGCTGCCGGTTTGATTCGCCGCTGAGACGAGGAGGTCTCAGGCGAGCAGTGCTTCGAGCCCGATCGTCAGCGGCTCGGGCAGACCCCCCACGCGCCGGATCGCCAAAAGCACTCCGGGCATGAACGACTCCCTGTCGGTCGAATCGTGGCGGATCGTCAGCGTCTGCCCGACGTCGCCGAAGATCACCTCCTGGTGCGCGACCAGTCCGGGGAGCCGCACGGAATGGATCGGGATCTCGAGCTCGTTCCCGGCGGCTGCGGACATCAGAGCGGCAGTCCGGGCAGCGGTGCCGCTGGGGGCATCGACCTTACTGTCGTGATGGAGCTCGATGATCTCGGCCTTGGCCATGTGCCGAGCGGCCTGCTGTGCGAACTGCATCATGAGGACGGCGCCGATCGCGAAGTTGGGGGCGATGAAAATGTTCGCGCCCGTCGACGCCTGGAGCTCGAGCGGATTGAACCCGGTCGTCCCGATCACGACGTGGACACCTGCACTCACCGCTTGCTTCGCGTTCTCGACAGCGGTCGAAGGGATCGTGAAGTCGACGAGCACGTCTGGCTTGGCCGCGAGCGCCTCCGCCACCGAGCTGCCCAGCGTGGGGTCCGCAAGGGCGCACAGCTCCATATCCGGCGCCTGCTCGACCGCGCGGCACACGGTCGCGCCCATCCGACCCGCAGCGCCAGCAACGGCGACGCGGATCACACCACGCCTGCCGCCGTGATCGCGCTCACCGCGTCGTCGAACCGTTCCTCGCTCGGGCCGATCCCCACGCTCGAGAGGCGTTCGGGGGCCCAGAGCTCCTGCACCAGCCCGGCGAGATCGTCGATCGTCACCGCCTCGATCCGCTCGACGAGCTCGTCGAGCGACAGCAGCTCCCCCCCGGCGAGGATCTCCGAGCCGAGTCTGTTCATCCGGGCGCCGGTCGATTCGAGCGAGAGGACGACGCGCCCTTTGAGGTTCTCCTTCGCGCGCGCCAGCTCGTCATAGGTGGCCGGCTCGTCGCGCATGCGGCTGAGCTCTGTGGCCACGACCGACATCGCCTCGGCGATGTTGTCCGGACGGGTCCCCACGTAGAGACCGACCTGGCCGCTGTCCTGGTACCCGCTGGTAAACGAGTAGACGGCGTAGGCGAGACCGCGGCGCTCGCGAATCTCCTGGAACAGCCGCGAGGAAGATGTGCCGCCGAAGATCGTGTCGAGCACCCGGAGGGCAAAGCGACGATCGTCGTGTCGCGAGAGCCCTGGACCGCCGAGGCACACGTGGTACTGCTCGGTGTCCTTGCGCTCGAACAGGCGGCGACCGGCGCTGGGGGTCGGAGGATCGATCTCGACAAGGGCACTGGCCACCACGGCATCGGGGACGCGCTCGGCGGCGAGCGCCACCAGCTGGTCGTGGTCGACCGCACCTGCGGCCGCGATCACCACGTTCGAGGGGCGGTAGCGGATGGCGTGGAAGCTCGCGATCTCGGACACCGGGGTGTTCGCGATCACCTGCGCCCGACCGATGATCGCGCGGCCGAGCGGATGGTCTCCGAACACGGCCCGGCCGAGCACGTCGAACACCTTCTCCTGGGGATCGTCCTCGTACATCGCGATCTCCTCGAGGATCACCGCCCGCTCAGAGTCGACGTCGTTCAGGGACGGGCGGAACACCATGTCCGCCATCACGTCGAACGCATCGACGAGATGCTGGTCGATCACGCGCGCGAAGACCGACGTCGTCTCCTTGCCGGTGCCCGCGTTCAGCTCGGCCCCCATCCCATCGAAGATCTGATCGATCTCGAGCGAGGAGTACTTCGAGGAGCCCTTGAACAGCAGGTGCTCGAGCAGGTGGGAGAGTCCCGCCTCCGCGTCCGTCTCGGCGCGGGACCCGGTCCCGATCCACAACCCCAGCGACACGGACCGGACGGAGGGCATTGCCTCCGTCACGATCCTGACGCCCGACTCGAGCGTCGTCAGCCGGTGTTGCTGCTTCACGAGGCGATTACGAGCGCGGCCGATCGGGATCCCGATCGCGCACCCGTCCGCGGTCCCGGTCGCGATCGCGGCCATCGCGGCCATCGCGGCCATCGCGGCCACGGCCATCGCGGCCGCGGTTATCGCGATCACGGCCTCCGCGATCGCGGCGCGGCGGACCGCTGTCGCCGGTGCCGACCGCGGCCAGCTCCTCGACGGTCTTGCCCGCTACGTCCGGATCGCTCGCGAGCCGCAGGCCGATGCGGCCACGCTCGCGGTCGACCTCGACGACGCGGACTTCGACGTCGTCACCCTTGTTGAGCACCTCCTCGACCGTGTCGATCCGGCGACCCGGGGCCACGTTGGAGATGTGCAGGAGCCCGTCGGTGCCCTTGGAGAGCTCGACGAAGGCACCGAACGCGGTCGTCTTGACGACCTTGCCGGAGAACTCGTCGCCGACCTCGACCTCTTTGGTCATCGCACGGATCCGGTCGACCAGCGCGTCGCCGCGCTCGCCGTCGGCCGCGTAGACCAGCACCTGGCCCTCGTCGTTGACGTCGATCTGCGCCTCGAACTCCTCCTGCAGGGCGCGGATCGTCTCGCCGCCCTTGCCGATCAGCAGTCCGATCTTCTCGGGGTCGATCTGGATCGTCGAGATCCGCGGCGCGTGCTTGGAGAGCTCGGCTCGCGGCGCGTCGATCACCTTGGCCATCTCGCCCAGGATGAAGTTACGCGCGACCTGGGCCTGCGACAGCGCGTCGCGCAGGATGTCGAAAGTGACACCGCTGATCTTGATGTCCATCTGCAGCGCGGTGATCCCGCGATCGGTCCCGGCCACCTTGAAGTCCATGTCGCCAAGGTGGTCTTCGACGCCGGCGATGTCGGTGAGGATGATGTAGTCCTCGCCCTCCTTGATCAGTCCCATCGCGATTCCCGCGACCGAGCGCTTGATCGGGACGCCCGCGTCCATCAGCGACAGCGTCGAGCCGCACACGCTGGCCATCGAGCTCGAGCCGTTGGACTCGAGGATGTCCGAGACGACTCGGATCGTGTACGGGAACTCCTCCTGGCTCGGGATCATCGGCACCAGCGCCCGCTCCGCGAGCGCACCGTGGCCGATGTCGCGGCGCTTCGGGCCCCGCATGAAGCCCGCCTCCCCGACCGAGAACGGCGGGAAGTTGTAGTGGTGGAAGTAGCGCTTGGACGTCTCGAGCCCGAGCGTGTCGAGCCGCATCTCCTCGCGGGTGGTGCCGAGCGCGACGACGCTGAGCGCCTGCGTCTGGCCCCGCGTGAACAGCGCTGACCCGTGCGTGCGGGGCGCCACGCTGACCTCGATGCTGATGGGGCGGATCTCCTCTGAGGTGCGCCCGTCCGGGCGCTTCTTCTGGACGGCGATCCGCTCGCGGATCAGCGTCTTCTCGAGCTTGTCGAAGGACAGCTGGGCAGCGGCCCGCCGCTCGGCGTAGCCCGCGGACTCTGGGTCGCCGGCGTACTGGGCCAGGATCTGCTCCTCGACGGCCTTCGTCGCGTCCTGGCGCTCGAGCTTGTCCTCGACCTGGGTGGCGGCTTCGAGCGCGGCACCGTGCGAGGCCTTGATCTCCTCGTACAGGCCCGCGTCGGCCTGCGGCACCTCTACCTCGATCTTCGGCTTACCCGCCTGCTCGGCGAGCTGCCGCTGGATCTGGCAAAGCTTCTTGATCTCCTCGTGCGCGATGTCGAGCGCGTCCAGGATCTCCGCCTCGGGGATCTCGTTCGCGCCGGCCTCAACCATCAGGATCGCCTCATCGGTTCCGGCGACGATCAGGTCGAGGTCGGTGTTCTCGAGGAGGTCCTCCTCGCTCGGGTTGACCACGAAGTTCCCGTCGATCTTGCCAATCCGGACCGCGCCGACCGGCGTCGGGAACGGGATGTGGGAGAGCATCAGCGCCGCGGAGGCGCCGTTCATCGCCAGCATGTCGTACGGATTGACGTGGTCCACCGAGATCGGCAGCGCCACGAGCTGGGTCTCAAACCGCCATCCCTTGGGGAACAGCGGGCGAATCGGGCGGTCGATCAGCCTGGCGGTCAGCGTTGCCTTCTCCCCCGCGCGACCCTCGCGCTTGAAGAAAGAGCCGGGGATCTTCCCGGCGGCGTACATCCGCTCTTCCACGTCGACCGTCAGCGGCAGGAAGTCGACGTCCCTGAGGTTGCCCGCGGTCGCGGTGCAGAGGACTACGGTGTCGCCACTTCGGACGACGACGGCGCCGGAGGCCTGCTTGGCCAACTTGCCGGTCTCGAACGAGATCTCGTTGCCCTCGATCTCGACGGAGACGCGCGTAACGGCGTCAGACATATTCAATTCCCTTCTTGCTCCGCCCTTCGGTCGGCGAAGTGCTTCGTTTCTCTGTTTTTGTTCCGAACGCCTCTGATGGTAGCGGGATTGGGCAGGTGAGCCAGGGCTCGCGGACCCCGTTTGTGGGCTTTGTGGGCGGTTTTTGGGTGGGCGTCGTGGCGGTGGCGGGTGGCCGGGTGGGTGGCGGCGCGGGTGATCGGCGCCGGCGCGGCTGCCCCGGATAGGCGGCGGCCCGGCGAGCGCATTAAGGGTGGGGATTGGGGGGCCGATGAGCCTGGCTGCGAAACGCGAATATACGGCCCGTTTCGCGGCCAGCCTCTCCATGTGACGCCATTCAGATAAATTTGCGCCGCTAACCGGACCGGACGGTCCGCTTATCTGATACCTTAACCGGACCGCGCAGTCCAGTTTACACAGCCCCGGGAATCAGGAGCGGCGAATGAGCCTGGAATCACCCCCTTCAAACCGTTGGATCGTGCTGGTGATCGCCTGCATGGCGCAGTTCATGGTCGTCCTCGACGCGACGATCGTGAACGTTGCCCTGCCCTCGATCCAGCGGAGTCTCCACTTCTCCCCCTCCAATCTCCAGTGGGTAGTCAACGCCTACGCGCTGATCTTCGGCGGCTTCCTGCTGCTGGGTGGACGGGCGGCTGACCTGCTTGGGCGCAGGCGCCTGTTCACCGCCGGCATCGCACTGTTCTCGGCGGCGTCGCTGCTCAACGGCCTCGCGCAATCGCCGGGGATGCTGATCGCTGGAAGGGCCCTCCAGGGGCTCGGCGCCGCGCTCGTCTCCCCCGCAGCGCTGTCGATCATCACCACAACCTTCACCGAAACCGAGGAGCGCACCCGCGCCCTGGGCGTGTGGAGCGCGATCGCGGCCGGTGGCGGCGCCGTCGGCCTGCTGCTCGGCGGGGTGCTGACCGACCTCGTCTCCTGGCCCTGGATCTTCATCGTGAATGTGCCCGTCGGCCTCGCCACGCTGGCGATGACGTTGCGGTTCGTCCCCGAGTCGCGCGTCGAGGGAGCACACCGCTCGTTCGACCTCGCTGGCGCGGTGACCGTCACCAGCGGGCTCGTCGTCCTCGTGTACGGGATCGTCGAGGCCCAGCCCTACGGCTGGGGATCGGCGCGGACGATCGGCACGCTCGCACTCGGCGCCGGGCTGCTGGCGCTGTTCGTCGCGATCGAGCGCCGGAGCGTCGCGCCACTGGTACGGCTGAGCATCTTCAAGGTGCGGACGCTGGCGGTGGCGGACACGGTGCTGCTGCTGGTGGGGTCCGGGTTGTTCGGGATGTTCTTCTTCGCCTCCCTGTACGTCCAGGAGATCCTGGGCTACAGTCCGCTGCGCGCCGGGCTCGCGTTCCTGCCGGTGACAGCCGGAATCGTGATCGGCGCCGGGCTCGCTCAGCAGCTGATCCGCCGCTTCGGCGTGCGCAACGTGGCCATCGCCGGGATCTCGATCGCGGCCGCCGGGCTGGCCTGGCTGACCCGGCTACCGGTCCACGGCACGTATCTCGTTGACCTGCTGGCTGGGCTGCTGCCGATGAGCATCGGGGTCGGCCTGACGTTCGTGCCGATCACGCTGCTCGGCACCGGTGGCGTCCGCGAGGAGGACGCCGGGCTGGCCTCGGGCCTGTTCAACACCGCGCAGCAGGTTGGGGGCTCGCTCGGGCTGGCGATCCTCTCGACACTTGCGGCGAGCCGCACAATCAATGCGCTCCACAGCCATTCAGGCGTGTTAGCCGCGAAGGTGTCGGGGTACGACGTGGCCTTCGCCGCGGCCGCGATCATGCTCGGCGCCGGCGCACTGATCCTGGCCACGATGCTTCGCCCGCGTCACGTGCGGGACGTCGCGCTCGACCTGACCTCGCCGTCCGGCCCCTCGCCGGCGAGGGCGTCGACCCAGCCCGAACTGGCGCTGGAGTCATCCAGCTCCTCGGCATAGGACAATATGGACGCAATGGATTCAGAGGACAGGCCCCTACGGGCTGATGCCGAGCGAAACCGGCGCCGGCTGCTGGATGCGGCCGAGAGCCTGTTCTGCGAGCGCGGGCTCGACGTCGGCGTCGGCGAGATCGCCGAGCGCGCCGACGTCGGGCGCGCCACGCTGTTTCGCAACTTCCGGTCGAAGGAGCATCTGATCGCAGCGATAGTCGTGGAGCGGATGAACGAGGCGATCGTAAGCGGGCGGGAACTGCTCCGGGCACCCGATCCGGGCGAGGCACTGTTCCAGTTCCTGCGCGAGATCGCGGGCCGCCAGCAGGTGGACCGGGCTCTGTTCGAGGCGGTCGCGGACACGTTCCTGGCCAACCCCGACATCAGCGCGGCCTACACGGAGTTGATCGGCGTGCTCGAGGAGCTCGTCGCCCACGCCCAGAAGGCTGGCGCGGTCCGTACCGACGTCGGTGCGCTGGACATCATGATGCTTGTCAAGGGGCTCTGTGAGGCGGCCAGCGCGTTTCAGGGCCTCGACTCCGAGGTCGCCGAGCGCCAGTTCGATCTCGTGCGGGTGGCCTTGAGCGCAACTCCCAGCGCGCAGCCGCTGCGAGGCCGCTCGGCCACGCTCAGCGACCTCCAGCGGGCATTCCGCCGGGCCGACACCGACGAGCCTGCTACCCAGCCTCAGCGCGCCGCCCAGCGGGGCTAGAGCCTCTCAGGTCGCCCCGACGACGACCGCGTCCGCGGACTTCCGCCCGCGAACGCGGCCTGCGTCTCTGAGTGGTCGGTCGAGCCGGCTACGCGCCGACATCGATCGCTCGTCTGCCCCGCCCGCGATAGCCGGACTGCTGGGGCGAGAGACGACGGCGCTCGAGAGCCGGCGGGCGCTGCGCTCGCGCGATATCACGGTTTGTCAGATATGTCGCAAACGGACGGTCGGAGATGACTCCCCAGGCACACAGCCCAACTATCGCAACCACGATGCCCGTAATGAGAACGATGTTCAGGATGATCATGATGGTCGGCATTCTTGGACCTCTTGCTCTTCTCGGGTTGACGGAGTAGTCGGAACTCTGCCCGCGTCGTGCAAGCCCAACCTCGGAGTTGTCTAAGAGCGATGTAGGTTCTGCTGCTGCGTCGATGCGGGCGATGCGGAGGGATCGAGCCGATAGCCCAGGCCGCGCAGGGTGGTGATGGTGATCGCGGAGCCGAGCTTGCGCCGAAGCGCCGCCACATGAACGTCCACCGTCTTGGGGCTGATCGCATCGGTGCCCCAGATGAGCTCCAGCAGCTGCTCGCGGGTGTGGATGCGTCCCGGGTAGCGCAGCAGCGCTGCGAGCAGATCGAACTCGCGGCGGGTGAGGTCCACCTCACGTCCGCCGGCGGAGCAGCGTCGCGCGTCGAGGTCGAGCTCGAGCTCCCCGGTCCGCAGAACCGTCTGCTGGGACGTGAAGCCCCGGGCACGCCGCAACTGCGCACGCATACGAGCGGTCACCTCGCGCATCGAAAGCGGCTTGATCACGTAGTCGTCGGCGCCCGCCTCAAGCGCCGCAATGCGCGCCGCCTCGTCCCGGCTGGCCGTCAACATGATGATCGGTACCGTCGACTCACGCCGGACGCGGCGTACCAGCTCCAGGCCGTCGATCTCGGGAAGCATCGGATCGACCAGCGCGAGGTCCACCGTCCCGCGGCGCAGCATGAGCAGGGCCTCGAGGCCGCTGGACGCCTCCAGAACCTGGAATCCGTCCCGTCGCAGGTACGCCGCGACCACCTGCCGGACGGAGCGGCTGCGCTCGGCCACAAGAACACGCCCACCGCCAATCTGCATGTGCTGCCCGACTACTCGCTCTGTCATGGTGTCCCACTGCCATGTCGGGGTAGTGGCGCAGCATGACAATGACGTTGATCGTGCTGAATCTGCGCACGGCCGCCGCGGCTCGCGGTGATGGCTACCGCCGTGTTGTGATCCGTGCAGCGCCAGATCCACCCGGGAGGGCCGCGCTGACTCGCGCGGCTCAGTCGGCCATCATCTCGATTGCCGGCGGATTCAGCGCACGGCCGCATCGATCGCGACGGCGACGAACAGCAGCGCGAGGTATAGCAGCGAGAAATGGAAAAGCAGGGCGGCGCGCGCAGGCGATCTGTCGCGCCAGAGCCGCCAGGCGAGGACGCACAGCGCCCCTCCCAAACTCGCGGCTCCGATGAGATACACCAGCCCGAACGTGCCGATCGCCCCCGGCACCAGCGTGACCGCCACGAGCACGATCGAGTACCAGAACACCAGTCGGGCGGTGGCCCACGGCCCGCGTACCACTGGCATCATCGGCACCTCTGCCGCGGCGTAGTGGCGAACGAGCAGCAGCGCCAGCGCCCAGAAGTGTGGCGGCGTCCACAGCAGCACGATCAGGAACAGGAAGCCGGCCCCGAGCCCGAGACTGCCATGCGCCGCCGCCCAGCCCGCGAGCGCCGGCATCGCGCCGGCGCCGCCACCGATCACAATATTCTGCGCGGTGCTCCGCTTGAGCCAGCACGTGTAGACGACGACGTAGAACGCTCCGCCGCCGAGCGACAATGCGGCGGCCAGCGGATTCGCGAACACGGCAAGCACGGCAAAGGCGAGCGCCGACAGAACCAGACCGAAGGTGGTCGCGCGCGCAGGGGAGATCCGGCCGGCTGCCACCGGCCGCGAGGCGGTGCGCGGCCCCATCAGCCGGTCGATGTCGCGGTCGAGCACGTGGTTCAGCGCGCTCGCTCCGCCGCACGCCAAGGCGCCTCCGATGACCAACGCGGCCAGCGGCACGGGCGCGGGCGCGCCACCGGCCGCCGCCACCATCGCGCACACGGCGGTTAGGACCAGCAGTGACATGATCCTGGGCTTCGTCAGCGTCAGGTAGTCGCGCCACGTTCCGCTCGCGCGTCCGACACGCACGGGCACGGTGCCGGGCAGCACCTCGACGAAATCGCTGACCGCCATCCTCAGGCTCCCGTGCTCCTGGCGAGCGTATGCAGGTCGCCGGTCACGTAGCGGGAGAGGAACGGATACATGTAGCCCGACCGCATGTAGCCGCGCCGGTCGACCAGATAGACGGCCTCGGTGTGGACGATGTCCCCATCCACCGGGTGCGGCGAGACGTAGATGTGGTATGACGCCCACACTGGCGCCAGTTGCTTGCGTGTGCCCATCAGCCAATGCCACGGCGCCACCGAGGCGAGTCCCCACGCTCTCGCAGCCTTCGACGCACTTGCCGGCGTGTCGAGCGGGTTGACGCTGACGGCCACCAGCACCGGCCGCTGGGCGGGCGGGAGCGCCCGCTCGGCCGCCGCCAGCGCCCGCCCCTCGAGCGGGCATTCCTGGTGGCAGCGCGAGTCGAAGAACACGATCGCGACCGATCGGCCGCGAAGCGACGCCAGTGAGAACAAGGTCCCGGTTTGGTCGCGCAAGGTGTCGATCGTCGGTGCGGGCTGTGTTCCGGCGGCCCAGGCCGCCTCGCCGTGCATGCCGAAGCGCGTGGAGGCGATTGCGGGTGTCTTGGCCGTACTGGCCCTGAGCCGGTGCAGGCCGAATCCCACGCCCACGCCCACAGTACGACGACGAACAGCGACGCGGCGATCCTGGCGGGTCGCAGCGTCGCAGGCCGCGAGGCCCACAGGGTGCCCGCGCCCGCCTTCATTACTCGCCGGGCTCCGGCGGGAGCGTCTCGTGGACGGTGGGCCCGGGATTCGCCGCAGCCGGCGCGGTGGCGGGTTCGGACCGCTTGGCGTCGTGCACGCGTACCGAGTACCACCAGTACCACAACACCAGCGCGACCAGAAGCGTAACGGGCAGCAGCAGCGTCAGCAGCGCGCCGGCGAGGAAGTCTGCGATGGGAAGCAACGGCAAGTCTGTCTCCTCCTCAGGTCGTGAACGCCGCCGGGGCTGGGCCAGGCGAGCGGTCCGGCTCCAGCCACCGATAGAAGCCGATGATGAACGTGATCGTGTACGCGAGCGACCCGGGGACCCACATCACGCCGGCGGCGAGCTGCTGATCGGTCAGGGCGCTGATCCCCCCGGGCCGGACCTGGAGCGCCGCGTAGTAGCCGTAGATCGGGTGCGGCACGATGACCAGTGTGATGGCCAGCAGCCAGCCCACGATCATGGCGCCGGCCGCATAGGCGATCCGGGCCGGCCAGACCAGACGCGGGCGCAGCGGCCCGGGATCGATCACGCGCGCCCAGAACAGAAGGCCGAAGAAGAAGAACATGGCGTGCTCTATCGCGTGGATCACCCCCGATGTCAGGGTGGCGTCATACGCAGCGGGGATGTGCCAGCCAAGGAACGTGACGTTGAACAGGATCCAGGCCGGGAGCGGCCGCGCGAGCGCGCGGACCGGCGCCACCCAGCGCGAACGGACGACCGTCCGCGCAATCTTCGTCCGCGGCTCGAGCGGCAGCGCGCGCCACATTCTCGGCCACGGCCTCCCGAGCAGCATCAGTGGTGGCGCGACGGTGAGCAGCAGGACGTGCTGCAGCATGTGCACCCAGAAGAGCTGGTCGGCGTAGTAGTCGATCGGCGAGTCGAGGGCGATGACGATGGTCAGCAGGCTCGCGAAGAAAGCGAGCGCCTGCAGGGGCTGCGGCCGACCCCGCCCCCGGCTGCCGACCACGTACAACCCCGCGGCCAGCGCCACGTATAGCAGCGACGGGTCCAGCGACCAAGCCGTCCAGGGCATGGTCAGTCGACGAGGTACAGGACGATGTAGGCGAGCACGCCGATCGCGACGAAGTACGCCCAGTAGAACGAGGAGGCCTCGATCCCGGTTAGGAGCAGCGTGGTCTCACTCGTGGGCACTTCGGTTTCGCGCATCTTGCCTTCCCGCCGCACGCGCCACAGGGTCGCCACCTGTATCTCAATCCAGTACAGGCCCATCAGCGCAGCGATCGCGTACGTCGCCGTCCATCCGAAGAACACCGCGGCATAGCCGCCCTGGGAGGCGCCGAAATCGAGAACGGTGTATTCGATGAACTGGAGCACAACCGCAGCGAGCCCCATGAGGACGGCGATTATCCCCGCCGCCATCGAGTCGCCGACCGGACGCCTCGCCGCCAGCCGGTAGATGATCGCGCTGAATAGGAAGAGGGCCGCGATCGCGATGCCGATGCCCCCGTCGGGGACGACGTGGCCGATCTTCCAGTTGTGGTTCAGGTCGAGCGCCTGCAGGTAGAAGAAGGCGAACACGAACGCGGCGAAGAAGAAAGAGATCGCGCCGCACAACAGGCGCCCGCCGAACCAGATCGCGCGGGGCTGCCACTCCGGGGGCTCGGGTTCGATGTGATCGGCGGTGGGAGCGGAGGCTTCCATGAGTTAGGCACTCCCCCCCGCGGGCGCGATCAGCGGCGCCCTCGCCGGCGCCGGCTCGCCGTACGGATACGGGTCGTGGTCAAACACGGGGATCCGATCAAAGTCGTGTACGGGCACCGGCGTGGGCAGCTCCCACTCGATGCTCTTGGCGTGCCACGGGTTGACCTCGGCCGGCTCGCGCTTAATCAGCAGCGACCACACGACGTTGAACAGGAACACGAGCATCGAGAGCCCGATGAAGTAGGCCGAGACCGACACCCAGATATTCAGTCCCTGCCATGCCGGGTTGTAGGTGACCACCCGGCGTGGCATTCCCATGAAGCCGAGCGCGAACAGCGGCGCGAAGGTCGAGTTGAAGGCGATGAACAGCGTCCAGAAGTGGATCTTGCCCAGGCGCTCGTTGAGCTTCCACCCATACATCTTCGGGACCCAGTAGTAGATCGCGGCGAAGAACGCGAAGATCAGGCCGCCCATGATCGTGTAGTGGAAGTGCGCCATCACGAAGAAGCTGCCGTGCGTGGTGATGTCGCTGGGGACGTCGGAGTTGAACACGCCCGAGATCCCGCCCCACAGGAAGTTGAAGATCCACCCTAAGCAGAACAGCATCGGCACGGTCAGCCGTATTCGCCCGCGCCACAGCGTCCCCATCGCGCACAGGAAGATGAACCCTGTCGGTAGTGAGATGAGCTCGGTGGAGAGCATGTAGAACGGCCGCAGGTCGGCGTTGATGCCCGACACGAACAGGTGGTGCTGCCACACGAACCAGCTCAGGAACGCGATGCCGAGCATCCCCGCCACGGCCAGCCGGTAGCCCCACAGCGGTTTTCGTGAGAACACCGGGATCAACTCGAGCACGATCCCCATGCCGGGCAGCGCCAGGATGTACACCTCCGGGTGGCCGAACACCCAGAACAGGTTCTGGAACAGGTATGCGCTGCCGCCCTGCCCGGGAATGTAGAACGCGGTCTGCACGGTTCGGTCCATCGTCGCCATCAGCAGGGCAGCGATCAGCATCGGCGCCGCCAGCACCATCAGCCACGCAGTCGTGTACGCCCCCCACACGAAGATCGGCAGCCGCGTCCAGGTCATGCCCGGCGAGCGCATCGTGGTGATCGTCACGACCAGGTTGAATCCGAACAACGTCATCGACAGGCCGACCAGCGCGAAGAAGCCGATGTATGCGTCGTAGCCGGCGGTCCCCTGTGCCCCGAGCGGCTGGTAGCCCGTCCAGCCGGTCTGGAAGCCGCCGAAGAGGATCGTCGTGAGCAAGATCACCTCGCCGGCCATCAGTAGCCAGAACGAGAACGCCGAGACTCGCGAGAACGCCATCCGCCGCGAGCCGATCATCAACGGCACCAGGAATGTGGCAAACGGCCCCAGCAGGCCCGAGGTCATGGTCCCCATCATCATCGACCCGTGCATGCCGACCAGCGTCAGGTACTGGTTGGCGCCGAACACGTGTACGTTGGGCTGAAGCAGCTCGGTCCTGATCAGCATCGCGTTCAGTCCGGCGACGAAGAAGAACACCCCGATCCCGACCATGTACTGCTTGGCGACGACCTTGTGGTCGGTCGACAGCGTGAAGTACCGGAAGAGCCCCTGCTCCTCGGATTCGTTCTCGGCCAGCGACGGAGGGTGCCCGAGCATCCGCTTGAGCGGGTAGTTGGCAAAGCCCAGTCCGACGAGGAAGCCGACCACGCCGAGGAGGTAGCCGAGCATGATCGCGATGTCGTTCTCGCCCGCCTGTGCCGAGTAGTACGCGAGGCCCTGGCCGGTGAACCGGTCGCCGATCCAGTGGCCGAGGTACCAGCCTCCGATCCCCAACAGGATCCCGGTCAGCATGTTGAAGCCGATCAGCCTTCGCCAGCCGGTGGGCCGGGCGGTCGCCGGCACTGCAATTGCGCTCATCCTGCCCTCCTCAGCGGCACTGGGAAGTAGGTCTTCGAGTACGGCGGCAGGGTCTTGGTCGCCGGCGCGAACTTGATCCTCTGCTGGGCGATCCAAGCGGCGAACTGCGCTTTAGGAACCACGTAGCCTCTGTCGAACATGTAGCCGTGCCACACGCCGCACAGCTCGGCGCAGCGCACTTGGAAGGTGAGCGGTCCTTTCGTCGTCACGTAGGCGACGTTGTTGACGCCCGGGTTCGCGTCTGCCTTTACGCCGAGGTCATACGCCCAGAACGAGTGGATTACGTCGAGCGAGGTCACGTTGAACTGCACCAGCGTGTTCGCGGGCAGCTCGATCTGGTTGGTCTCGACCCCGCCATAGCCCGGGAATCGGTAGTTGAACTGCCACTGCTGCGCGACCACCTGGACCACGAGCTTCCCGCCCGCGGGCGTAGCGGGAACCGCGAGTGGGTTCGGGCCCTGACCGCCACCGGCTCCGTCGGCCAGCAGCCTGATGGTTCCATAGCCAGCCAGGAACAGCACGAGCGTCGTGGTGGCGATCAGCCACCAGAACTGCACGCTCGAGTTGCCGCGAATCGGCGGCCCATCGAGCACCACCTCGGGGTTGCGCTCGCGAAACGCCCACAGCACGTACCCCAGGTAGACGAGCACCCCGAGCGCCACCGGCGTGGCCGTGGCCAGCAGCACGGTGTTGTCGGTGACCTGCCCGGACGACTCGACGGTTCCGTTACCGGGCGGAAGGCCCGGGCCCAGCACGAAGATCACGATCGGGGTCATGATCACGCTGGCGAGCAGCCACAGCAGCGCAACCCTGCGGAAGTGGTTGGTCTCGTCCATGCTCAGCGTCCCGTCGGCTCGCTCATACGACCTTGATGAAGCCGTCCATGTAGCCGACGGTCTGCATAGGGCCACCGAAGCCGGTGATGTATCCGGCGGCGCACGGCACGAAGCACTGCCAGCGGTACAGGCCCTTGCCAGGCGTGCGGAACGTGAATGAGGTGACCGTGTGGTCGTTCGAGAGACTGCAGGGCGCGTTGCTGCAGGGGTTCTTGGCGTTGTCGGATACGCCCAAGAGCGGCACCGACAGACCGATCTGCGGGATCGAAAAGACGTGCGAGGCGTTATCGGGGACGATCCCCTGTGTCGTCTTGCCGTTGAGCGTCATCACGCCGCCGACCGTTCCGGTGGCCTGGCCGAACCAGTTATTGCGCAGCGCCGAGGCGCTGTCGTAGTTGAAGATCGTCACGCGCACGAGCGTGTTCGCCGGCAGCACGTACGTCGTCTTGTGCTGCCAGTCCTGCGAGCTGGCGTTGACCACGTAGTAGGAAACCCAGGTGGGGTGCGAATCGTTCAGCGCCGCGGCCGGTACGGTCGCGAGGTACAGCTGAGGCCCCGATGCCGTCTGCGTAGCGGCCACCGAGCCCGGCACGTTGACGAGGTACAGGCCGATGTAGAGCCCGATCACGATGCAAACGATTGCTGCGGCCACCGTAATAGCCGCTATGCGCTTTCCAGCTCCGCTCACTCTCGCTCCGTCCTCTCGGCGGGGTGTTATACCTCGCGCAGCGGCGGCAGCGGCGCAGATGACGGCGATGTCATCAACCTGTCATCTGCAGGTCATCTCCGGAGGGATGACGTCCGACCTCCGCAGGTATCTCTGGGTCGAGTGGAGAGGGGTGCGCGGAAGCGCCCGTCGCGGACGAGACGCGCGCGTGCCGCTCACCGGAACCCTCTGGCCGGTTCTGGTCCTCAGAAGCTGCGCGAGATCGCCTGCACGACGGTCGCCGTGTCTGAGACGTCCTCACCGAACGCCTCATAGCAGCCGGCGTTGATCGCGTTGATTACGCCCCCCGGTGAAGGCCCCCAGCGTGGTGAGACCGGCCCGTGCTCCCTGACGTACAGCCTCGCGTAGGCGTCCTGTCCGTTCACGTTGGTCGAGCCCCATTGCGCACACGTGGTGCTATCGCTCGCCCCCCCGGCCTTGGGGCCGAGCGCGATCAGCACAAAAATTGCAAGGGTGACGGCGCACAGCGCTGCGATGAACAGTGAAGCCGGCTTGTGAGCGGCGATCAGACCCCGGATGGTCCACGGCGCGCTGTTCGAAGCAGTCTGTGTCGCCCAAGGACTGGTGGTCACGATGAGAACACGTTCCTCTAATTGCCCGCGATCCCGGCGCCGCCTAGCCTGCGAACGGCGACGGCCCGACTGCCTGCCTTTCCGCGGCCCGGACTTATAGCCCATGGGCACCAGACCGTCAAGCGAGAGGGAGAGCCAAGCCACAAGTACGATCAGCTCCCGCATCGGATGCTGATTAGTGCGTATCGAGCTGGACCTTTGGCGCGGTTGGCGGTGCACGCCGCCCTCCAGGGACCCGCTCCAGAAGCTGGCGCAGATGCGGGTCGTGTTGTAGGTTTCCCGAGCCACGGTGAGATGTAGATGACAGCGATGTCATTTACAAGTCATCCGCGGATTGGCTATGTTCTTGCGGTCGTTCTATCCCGGAGAGGGGGAAAGAGCGGTGCGAATCCTGGTTGTCGAGGATGAGGCACGGATCCGGGCGTTTCTCGCCCGAGCCTTCGAGGCAGAGGGATTCGGTGTGGATGTGGTAGGCGACGGCGAGCTGGGGCTCGCGCGTGCCCTTGTGGGCCATTACGACCTAGTGATCCTCGACCTGATGCTGCCGGGTCGCAGCGGTCTAGACGCCCTTCGGGAGCTCCACCGCGAGAAGTCGGATCTCCCGGTCCTGATCCTGTCGGCGCGCAGCGATCTTCCGATCAAGCTGCAGAGCTTCGAGCTGGGTGCCGTCGATTACGTCGCGAAACCGTTCTCGCTCGACGAGCTACTGGCGCGAGCCCGGGTTCAGCTTCGACGCGCGCGCGTGGCCGATGACGGAACGATGATCCGCGTCGGCACCCTGGTGCTCGATCTTGCTCGCCGTCAGGCCCGCGTCGGCGACAAGCTCGCCGACCTGTCCGACCGTGAGTTCCGCCTGCTGCACTTCCTGATGCAGCATGTCGGACAGGTGGTCAGCCGGGAGCGTCTACTCGCAGAAGTATGGGGGTACGACTTCGACCCGGGATCGAACGTCGTCGACGTCTGCGTCCGGCGCCTGCGCCGGCGGTTGGGACCGGATGCGCCGATCGAGACGGTGCGCAATGCGGGCTACCGCGCGGCTGCCTGACACGGAGGCGTGGGTTCGCCGCGGTCCGATGGCCCTCTCCGACGCGCGCGCCCTGTTGATGCGCTACCGACTGGAGTTGCTGTGGGTGTCATTCGCGGTCGCGAACTACGCCGCGATGCTGGTCTGGCCCGATTGGGGGACCGTCCCGTTCTACCTGACCTGGATCAGCCTGACCCTCCTTTACGGGATCCGCGTCTGGCCGCTCGGGCCGACGCTGGTCGTTCTGGTGGCGACGCTGGCGCTGACCGGTTTGCCGCACATCGACCAGGTCCTCGATGGACAACAGGCGGCAGAGAAGCTGGCCCGGGTTCCACTGATGGCGATGCTGTTCCTGACCGTCGTGTGGCACGCGCGGCGCCGGGTGGAGGCACAGCGGCTCGCCGAGGGGCGCGCCGAGCAGAGCCGCTCGATGCTCCGGCGCCAGGAACGCTTCATCCACGATGCCTCGCACGAGCTGCGCACGCCGGTGACGATCGCCCGCGGCCACCTAGAGCTCGTCTCGCCGCACGCCGCGGAGGCGGCGGAGATCGAGGTGGCGCTCGACGAGCTCGCGCGGATCGACGCGATTGTGGATCGCCTCCTGGTTCTCGCGACCGCCGACCAGACGAACTTCCTCCAGCTCGCCGAGATCGACGTGGAGCCATTTCTGGAGGACGTCTTCATGCGCTGGTCGGAGGTGGCGCCCCGCACATGGCGGCTCGGACCGCTGGTCGCCGGCCGGCTGCGCGTCGACCCCGAGCGGCTGCGCACCGCGCTCGACGCACTGCTCGAGAACGCGGTCAAGTACACGTGGGAGCACGCTGAGATCGAGCTGCGGGCGCGCTACGACGGCGCCTGGCAGCTGGCGATCGAGGTGCGGGATGAGGGCTGCGGCGTGCCCGACGAGGCGCTGCACCGGATCTTCGACCGCTTCGCCCGCGCCGACGCAGCGCGGACGCGCACCGCCGGCGGCGTCGGTCTGGGGCTGGCGATCGTCGATGCCATCGCCAAGAGGCACGGCGGGTACTGCACCGTCGAGAACACCAGTCAGGGCTCGATCTTCGCGCTGCACTTGCCGTGCTTCGCGCCCGAGGAGGCGCTGCCGCCTCGCAACTGGTCGCCGGTGAGGGAAGCGCCCGACCGCCCGGACGCTCGAGCTGCTCTGTAGTCAGTCGAACGCTGGCGCTGGTCTCTAGCCGCTCGGGCGCTCGAGCACGTCGAGGTCGATCTGGCCCGCGTAGAGACTTCCACCGGCGAACACCGTCGGCGTGGTGACCACGCCCGCCCGTACCCCGGAGGTGAAGTCGCGCTTGACTCGGTCGAGCACCTCCTGACTGCGGCGGTCGGCGTCGAAGCGGTCGAGATCGAGCCCGAGCTCTCGCGCCCGATCCCAGAGGTGTGGATCCTCGAGCCGCCCCTGATCGGCGAACAGCGAGTCGTGCATGTCCCAGAAGCGGCCCTGAAGCGCGGCCGCCTCGGCGGCGCAGGCCGCGGCCCACGCGCGCGGGTGACTTGAGCGCACCGGGAAGTGCCGGAACACCCGGCGCACCGGCCGCCCGTCGAGCCGGACAGTCAGGGCCGCGCAGTACGGGCATTCGAAGTCGGCGTACTCGATCACCAGCGGCGCGGCCTCGGCGCCTCGGATGTGGTCGTCGGCGGCGGCCGGCGGGACCGGGGCCGAGCGCAGATCGGCGACAGGGCGCCGGGGTCCCCCCATCGCCACGTCCGGGCGTAACGGGACCGTCAGGCCCCCAGGCCGTCGAAGATCAGGTTCGCGCCGGGGAGCTCGCCGGGAGAAGCCGCCTGGTAGCTCCACTTGACGACGGCGTCGGGGCCGACGATCACGAGCGCTCGCTGAGGGAACCCGAGCGGGTGATAGACGCCGAACGCGCGGCACGCGGCCCCCTTTGGCTCGAAGTCCGACAGCTGCTCGATCGTCACCCCCAGCTTCTCCCGAAACGCGGTTTGCGAGTAGGTCGCGTCGCACGAGACGGCATACAGCGTGGCGCCGCGCGAGCTGAAGTCGTCAAGGACCTCCTCGTAGAGGTTCAGCTGGTCAGTACAGACCGGGCTGAACGCGAACGGGTAAAAGACCAGGACGGTCGTCTGGCCTTCGAGGTCCGCGCGCGTGAATTCGCTACCGTCCCCACGCCTCAACGTGAAGTCCGGGACGCGGGTTCCGGGTTCGAGGATGCTCGGCGCCTGCTCGGCGGTGCTCACCGACGGAGGCCGAGCTCGCGGATGAGCGCGCGGTAGCGCTCCAGATCGGCATGCTGCAGGTACTTCAGGAACCTGCGGCGCCGTCCGACGAGCATCAGCAGGCCGCGGCGCGAGTGGTGATCCTTCCCGTGCGCGCGGAGATGATCGGTCAGCATGTTGATCCGCTCGGTGAGCAGCGCGATCTGGACCTCGGCCTTGCCGGTGTCGGTCTGGCTGTCGCCGAACTTCTCGACCAGCTCTTGCTTACGTTCCTTGGTCAAAGACATGCGGCGGCTGAGGCTAGCAGAGCTAGTGCCGCTCACAACACGACGAGCACTAGTCACACAGCTCGCGCGTGCGAGCGACATCGCGGTGCATTTGCTCGACCAGCGCCTCGACCGTATCGAACCGCCGCTCGCCGCGCAGGCGGCTTAGAAACTCGACCGTGAGCGTCTTACCGTAGAGATCGACGTCGCGGTCGAGCAGGTAGGACTCGATCAGGACCGCGCGGCCGGTGCCGAACGTCGGGCGCACGCCGACGCTGACCGCGGCGCACGCGCCGCCGGCGCGGGCCACGTACACACCGTGGCCGGGGCACACGAGCCCCTCGTCGGGGACGATGTTCGCGGTCGGGAACCCCAGCTCGCGCCCGCGACGGTCGCCGACAACGACCTCGCCACGGACCCGAAAGGGAGCCCCAAGGAAGCGGGCCGCGGCCTCCACCTCGCCGGCGAGCACCAGTCCGCGGATGTGACTGGAGGAGACGATCTCGCCGTCGACCTCGACGAGCGGGACGATCCGCGTCCCGAACCGCGGATCGTTCGCGAGCTGCGCCGTGTCGCCGGCCGCCCGGTGCCCGAATCGGAAGTTCTCGCCGACGGACACCCGGGTAGCAGCCAGCCGCTCGACGAGCACGTGGTCGATGAACTCCTGGGGGGTCTGGCTGGCGAAGCCGTCGTCGAACGGGATGACGATCAGCTCCTGCACCCCGAGCCCGGCGATCAGCTCGGCCTTGACGTCGAGGCTGGTGAGCAGCTTCGGTGCCGCCTCGGGCCGGACGACGCGGAGCGGGTGCGGCTCGAACGTGAGGACCGCGTCGTTGCCGGAGATCACTTCGCGATGGCCGAGGTGGACGCCGTCGAACTCGCCGACCGCCATCCGCCGCGGGCGCGGCTCGGCCTCCATGAGCGTCATGACCCGCATTGGCGGCGAAGCCTAGCCTTCGCGCAGCCCGACGACCGGCTTCAGCGTCCCGTCGGCGAGCGGCTCGGCAAGCGCGATCAGCCCGCGCTCGTCGGTCAGCCTGACCACCGCGGGAGCGGTGCCCTCGACCGCGGCGCCATGGCTCGCCCGGCGCGCGTCGTCGGGACCGAGCCGAACCTCGGCGATGAAGCCGAGCGCGTCGTCCAGGGGGACAACGAGCTCGGGCGCGGCATCGGCCACGTCGAAGCACCCGATCCGCAGCCGGCGCAGCCGCTCGCAGTAGGCGTCGCCGAGCTCGCTGATCAGCGTCCGGACGTAGGTTCCCGAGGAGCATTCGATCGCGAATCGCCGGGTGTCGCCGCGTCGCTCGAGCTCCTCGAAGCGGTAGACCTCAACCTCACGTTCGGACAACTTGACGTCGATTCCGGCTCGCGCGAGCGCGTAGGCGCGCCGCCCGCCGACCTTGACGGCGGAGTACGCCGGCGGCCGCTGCCAGATCACGCCGGTCGGAAGGGTCAGCTCGCCGTCCGGGACGACGCCGGTCTCCACGATCTCGCCTTCGGGATCGCCGGTGCTCGATACGGCGCCGAACCTGGCCGTCGCCTCATAGCTCTTGGGCAGCGCCATCAGGAACCGCTGCACCCGCGTCGCCCGACCGACCAGGACCAGCAACAGACCCGTCGCGAACGGATCGAGCGTCCCGGAGTGGCCGACCTTTACCCCCCGCCCGAGCCATCGCCGGACGCCGGCGACGACGTCGTGCGAGGTGACACCGGCGGGCTTGTCGTAGAGGATGACCCCCGAGGCGTTCACTACACGGCGGCTAGCTGCTCCGCGACTTCCTCGCGCAGGAACGCGACGAGCTCGTCCCACGTCATCGCGGTGCTGAACCCAGCGGCCTGGCGGTGGCCGCCGCCGCCCTGCTCGCGCGCGATCCTCGAGACGTCGACCCGCTCATCGCTCGCTCGCAGCGAGACCTTTTTCGGCCGGCCGCCGTCGGTGTCGCCCATCCGGTCGCGGATCAGGGCTGCGACCGCTGTCCCCTGCACCGAGCGCAGATAGTCGATCACGCCCTCGGAATAGCTCTCCTCCGCGCCCGACTCGGTGAAGTCCTGCGTGCTCAGCGCGGTCACGGTCAACCGCCCGTCGTCGAAGCGGTGGATGTTCGCCAGCCCGCGGGCGAGCAGCGCCAGCTTGCCGTACGGCACGTCCTCGTAGACGCACCGATAAATACCGTGGACGTCGACGCCGGCTTCGATCAGCTCGGCCGCCATCAGGTGGGCGCGGATGCCCGTGTTCTCATACATGAACCGCCCGGTGTCCGTGATCAGCCCGACGTACAGCGCCTCAGCCGTCGTCAGCGACGGCGTGACCTCGAGCCCGTGCATCAGGTCCCACACGATCTCGGCCGTGCACGAAGCCTCGGGGACGACGAGGTTGACGGTCCCGAACCGGGTGTTGTCGTGGTGATGGTCGATGTTGAGGATGTGAGCGCCGGGCCGCTGGAAGGCCTCGGCGGGGTTGCGATCCAGGCTGCCGCAGTCGAGAAACACGATCGTGCGCTGGTCGAGGTCCGCCGGCGGCGCGCTGACCAGCCCGTCAAGCGGGAAGAACCGATACTCGTGAGGCAGCGGGAACTCGCCGGCATCGATGAACATCACGCACTCCTTGCCGAGCGCGGTGAGGATCTCCTGCATCGCGATCAGCGACCCGAGGGCGTCGCCGTCGGGGTTCTCGTGCGTGACGACGATCAGCTTCTCGGCTCTGCGCAGCTCCTCGAGCAGGTGGGAGCGGGCTGAACGATCTCCGTTCTCAGCCATCTGAGCCTTCCACGGGATTGACTTGGTCGAGCAGCTCCGTGATCCGCATCCCGCGATCGACGGATTCGTCGTACTCGAAGGTCAGCATCGGCGTGTGCTTGAGCGTCAGCTCGGACGCGATCGCGCCCTGCAGGAAGCCGTGCGCCGACCGCAGCCCCTCGAGGCTCGCCGCGCGCGTCCGTTCGTCGCCGAGCACGCTTACGTACACGCGTGCGTGGCGTAGGTCTGGGCTTGTCTTGACTCCAGTGACTGTCACGAATCCCACGCGTGGATCCTGGAGATCGCTGGCAATCGTGTCGCTGAGGACAGCGCGAACTGCCTCGTCGACGCGCCGCATGCGTCCAGGGGCCATCCTATCCCTCCGCGCCGAATCTTGAGAACACGTCGTGGAGATCCTCCACCGAGGCAAATACTCGTTCCACACGCACGCCGTCGGGGCAGCGTCCGTCGAGCCAGCGCTCCACTTTGGCCACCGCCGAGGACAGCGTCGCGAGCGAGCCCCCCGTCAGCGCGCCGGTCAACGTCGCCCGCTGCCACTTGTCGGCATAAGCGGTCTCGGACACGGCAAGGCCGAGCCGTCCGTGCAGTTGCGCCTTGATGGATGAGAGCTCCTTCCGTTTGCTCTTAAGGCTTCCGGCCTCGGGAAAGTGGAGGTGGATCACGAGCACGGCTATGTAGCCGCTCTCGGAAGACATCGCGTGATCCTAGGTCAGCTCGCGCTCGACCTGTCGGGTGGCATACGCCTCGAGGACGTCGCCTTCCTTGATGTCGGCGAAGTCCCTGAGCACGATGCCGCAGTCGAAGCCGGCGGCGACCTCGCGGACGTCCTCGTTGAAGCGCCGGAGGCTCGCGACCTCGCCGTCGTAGACGACGGTGCCGTCGCGGATCAGCCGCACCTTCGAGCCGCGGGTGATCTTGCCCTCGGTCACGTGCGAGCCCGCGATTGTGCCCACGCGCGAAGCGCGGAACAGCTGGCGCACCTCGGCCGAGCCGAGCGTCTCCTCGACCTCGTCGGGCGTGAGCAGGCCCTGCATCGCGCTGCGGAGGTCCTCGATCGCGCGGTAGATCACCGAGTAGTGCCGGATCTCGACGCCCTCGCGTTCGGCGGCCGCGCGAGCGTCGCCGACGGGACGAACGTTGAACGACAGGATCACCGCGTCGGAGGCAGCGGCCAGCATCACGTCGGACTCGGTCACGGCGCCGACCGCACTGCGGATCACGCCGACCGACACCTCGTCCTGCGGGAGCTTGGCGATCTCGTCCTCGATCGCCTCGAGCGAGCCCGCCACGTCGGCCTTGAGCACGAGGTTCAGCTCCTGCAGTCCGGCCTTGAAGATGTCCTCGAGCGAGACGCGCTTGCCGCTGCGGCGGGCGAGCGATTCAGTCTTGAGCCGGGTCGCGCGCTCGCCGGCGAGCTGGCGCGCGCGGCGCTCGTGCTCGACGACCCGGACGCGCTCGCCGGCCTGCGGAACGCCGTCGAAGCCGAGGATCTCGACCGGCTCCCCGGGCAGCGCCTGCGCGATCCGGTTGCCGAGGAAGTCGTTCATCGCGCGTACGCGGCCCCAGTGTGCGCCGGCGACGACCGCGTCGCCGACCTCGAGCGTGCCGCGGCCGATGAGGATCGTCACGACCGGGCCGCGACCCGGGTCCAGCTTCGACTCGATCACGGTCCCCGATGCAGCGGCGTCGGGGTTCGCGCGCAGCTCCTGGAGCTCGGCCTGGGTGACGATCGTGTCGAGGAGCGTGCCGAGCCCCTCCTTGGTCTTCGCCGAGACGTCGACGAAGTCGATGTCGCCGCTCCACTCGACCGGTTGCAGCCCGAGCCCCGCCATCTCGGTGCGGACGCGATCGGGCTGGGCGCCCTCCTTGTCGATCTTGTTGACCGCGACGATCATCTGCACGTCGGCGTCCTTGGCGTGGTCGACGGCCTCCTGGGTCTGCGGCTTGACGCCGTCGTCGGCGGCGACGACGATCACGGCGATGTCGGTCACCTTGGCGCCGCGCGCGCGCATCGCGGTGAACGCCTCGTGGCCCGGCGTGTCGAGGAAGGTGATCGACTTGCCGTCGTGGTGGACCTGGTAGGCGCCGATGTGCTGGGTGATGCCGCCCGCCTCGCCGGCGGCGACCTCGGTCTCGCGGATCGCGTCGAGCAACGACGTCTTGCCGTGGTCCACGTGGCCCATGATCGTGACCACCGGCGGCCGTTCGACCAGCTCCTCCTCGGCGTCGTCGAAGACCGGCTCGACGACGGTCTCGTCCTCGGAGTGGACGATCTGGACCTCCTTGCCGAGCTCGGCGGCGAGCACCTGAATCGCCTCGTCCGTGAGGGTCGTCGTCAGCGTCTTGAGCTCCCCGAGCTCCATCAGCTTCTTCATAACCTCGGGAACCGGCACGGCGAGATACTCGGCCACGTCCTTGACGGTCGAGCCGGAGTTGATCTGGATCGAGTCGGGGCCGGACGGCGCCGTCCGCGACGGACGGGCCTCGGCCTCTTCGTCGTAGACGCCGCGCCGGCGACGGCCACGGCGCTGGCGACGGGGCGGCTGATTCGATTGCGGCGGACCGCCACCCGGGGCTCGGCGCGAAGCCTGGGAATCGATCACCACGCGGCGGCGCCCGCCGGCGGTCCCGGGGGCGCGCTCGCCCTGGAGGGAGTCGCGGGTCGGCCGCTTGTGCTCAGACCGCTGCGGCGCGCCGTCACCGTCGGCCGGGGCCCCGCCATCGGGGCGCTCGCCGTTGGCGGCCTGCTCTGGCGGCGCGTCGGCGCGCGAGCGCTCGGCCGGCTGCTTGGCCGCGGTCGCGGGCCGCCGGGGCCTGCTGGGACGCGGGACCCTCGCCGTTTGCGAGCACGCGCAGCGCGGCGCCCTCGTCGACGCTCGAGGACACTGCCTTGACGTCGATCCCCGCGGCCTTCAGCTTGGCGAGGATTTCCTTGGCGGGGACCCCTTGTTCCTTTGCGATCTCGTGGACGCGCTTGTTCATCGGCCTGCCAGTGTACGTCCTAGGAGGCCGTGTTCTGGTCGGTCTCTGACCCCGCGTCGGCGTCGGCCACGCTGTCGGCCGAGCCGTTGTTGGCCTCCGGCGACGGCGACGGCGCATCGAGGAGATCGGTGTCCTTGTTGGCAAGCGCCTGGTGGGCGTCGATGCCGCAGTAGCGCGAGCCCGGCAGCGCGGCGTTTGGACACCGTCGCCCGTTGGAGAGGATCGCCGCGCAGCGACCCTGCGCCTCGTCCTCGTCGTAGCCGTGCTCGGCCTCCTCGGCGGCGAATTCGGTCTCCGAGCGGATGTCGATCCGCCAGCCGGTGAGCCGCGCCGCGAGGCGGGCGTTCTGGCCTTCGCGGCCGATCGCCAGCGAGAGCTGGTCATCGGGCACGATCACCGTCGCCTGCTTGCCGGCATCGTCCACGAGGACCTCTCGGACACGCGCCGGAGAGAGCGCCTTGGCGACGAACCGCGCGGGTTCGTCGTTGTACGGGATGATGTCGATCTTCTCGCCGCGCAGCTCGGAGACGACCATCCGCACGCGGGAGCCACGCGGCCCCACGCAGGCGCCCACAGGGTCGACGCCGTCGACGTGCGAGACGACGGCGATCTTCGACCGGTAGCCGGGCTCGCGGGCGACGCCCGTGATCTCGACGAGCCCGTCGGCGATCTCGGGGACCTCGAGCTCGAACAACGACTTGATGAGCTCGGGATCTCGGCGTGAAACGATGATGCTCGGACCCTTGGTCGAGTTCGAGACGTCCTTGATCACGGCCTTGATCCGCTGCGAGTGGTCGTAGCGCTCGCCGTCGACCTGCTCTGACTTCGGCAGCAGCGCCTCGACGCGCTCGCGCAGCTGCACGAGCGTGTAACGCGAATCCGACTGCTGGACGATGCCGGTGATCAGCTCCCCGACGCGATCGCGGTACTCCTCGAACATCATGTCGCGCTCGGCCTCGCGGATCCGCTGGAGGATTACCTGCTTGGCCGTCTGCGCCGCGATCCGGCCGAAGTCATGCGGGGTGACATCTTCGGTCTCGATCTGGTCCTCGTACTCCTTGAGCTTCTCAAGGTCGATCTCGGGCTCGGGCGGCTCGCGCATCTCGCCGGTCTCCGGGTCGACGCTCGGCTGCTGGTCGGTGGTGGCCTCGACCAGCAGCTGCTCTTCGAGCTCTGGCGGGATCTTCAGCTCCCAGACCTTGAAGTCGCAGCTGTCGCGATCCATCTCTACCTTCGCGTACGGGGCCGAGCCCGGGGTCTTCTTGTACGCCGACAGAAGGGCATCCTCGAGCGCCTCCATCAGCTTCTCTTGGGAGATGTTCTTCTCAGCCGCGAGTCCCCGTACGGCCTCTACGATCTCACGTGACATGGCTTCAGTCTCCAGGAACGAGGTTGGAGCGGGCGATCTGCGCGTAGGGGATCGTCACGATCCCGTCCCCGGCGGCGATCGTGATTTCCTCCTCGGAGGCACCCACGAGCTCGCCGGTCACGCTTTTGTGGCCATCCTTGGCCTCGCGCAGACGGACGCGGGCGTGGCGGCCGAGAAACCGGCTGTAGTGCTGCGGCTTGGTGAGCGGTCGGTCCTGGCCGGGCGACGAGACCTCGAGCACGTAGCGCTCGCGGTAGTCGCCAAGCAGGGCTGAGACGCGTTCGCACAGGGCCAGAGTCACCCCATCCGGGTGGTCGATGTAGAGGCGCAGCGTGGTGCGTGAGACGACCTCGGCGAGCAGCACCTCGACCTCCGGTTCGGCTTTTGCCAGCCGATCCTCGATCTCTGCATGAAGTGCACTCAACTGTCTCCTCCGTATCAACGTCATAAAAAAAGCGGGCGTGCGCCCACTTCCGGTGCTACTCCGGGAAACGTCCCGGCGCGAAAGCTGTAGACCTGAGGTTAGCACCAGGTGGCGCATGCGCCACCAACCAGAATCAGGATTTGGCGGCGGCGGCTCGCGCGCGGTCCCGGTACACGCGGTAGTCGCGGCGGCCCGGTTGCAGGCACGCGGCCAGCGCCAGGGGCTTACGCGCCTCGGCGTGGCGGCCCAGCATCTGCAGCGAACGTCCGAGGCAGAACAGTGCGTAGTCGTTGGTCGGCGCGCGCTCGATCACGGCCTCGAACTCCGCGGCAGCCTGCTCGTAGCGCTGCGAGTGGAACAGGGCGCGACCGAGTGCCTCGCGGATCGACGTCTTGTCGGGGGCGAGGTCGCGCGCGCGAGAAAGCGGAATCGTCGCCTGGTGGTGATGCCCTGCTTCGAGCAGCTCCGTGCCGCGCCGAAAGAGGTCGTACAAGTCGTCCATGAGACGAAGTTTAGGCCTCGCCGCGGGCGCTCCAGCGTAGAAGCCGCAGGCGAAACCTGGGCGGCAGAGCCCACAGCGCCCGGACGGCCCCGATCAGCCCGAAACCCGTCCGGAGCTGGGTTCGAAGTGCCCGCCGCTGCGAGCCGGACGGCAATCCGGAGCCACCCGCGAAACGGGCGAGCCGGAGCGTGCGCACATACTCCCCGGCCTGCGGGGAGCTGCTCAGCCGCTGCTCGAGCCCTGCCAACGTGGTCCCGGCGGGCATCTGCCGGCCTGACCGGGCGAACGCTCGCTCGAGCTCGGCGAGCAGCTGATCGTTCGTCGGGTCCTGCAGACGGACCGTCATCCGAATCGCCAGCCCCACGAGCGCGAGCACGACCGCCAGCGCGATCAGCGGCGCCACGGGGATGCCGCCGCTGTGCGGATGCGTGCTGACAGTCGCGCGGCCGGTGACGCTCTTGAGACCGTGCGAGGCCGGAGTCGCACCCGAGCCCTTCGTCGAACCCTGAACCACCGACAGCGGGATGTGGCCGCCGAGCGCAGGCGCGATCGCCGGCGTCGGGTCGAACCGGACCCAGCCGTAGCTCGGGAACCACGCCTCCACCCACGCGTGGGCGTCGGTGTCGGCGACGACGTAGCTCTTGGTCGCGCTGTTGTACTGGCCCGTCGCGAACCCGGCAGCCACCCGGGCCGGGACGCCGCCCATCCGCAGCAGCAGCGCCATCGAGCCGGCGAACTGCTGGCAGTAGCCGTGCTTGGTGTCGAACAGAAACGTCTCGAGCGGATAGCGGCTCGACGCCACATTCTGGTCGTAGGCGTACGCGCCCGAGTCGAGGTAGCGCTTGACGTTCATCGCGTACGCGTACGGCGTCGCGGCGTGCCGGGCCAGCCGCCGGGCCAACGCATAGGCGCGGGCGTACGGAGATGCCGCCAACGCGACCGCCGGGTTCGGGGTGCTGGGGCTGTAGGCGACAGCGAGGCGCGATCCGAACGGGGCGAAGAACACCTGCTGGTAGGAGGGCACCACCGGCAGCGCCCCCTGCTGGTTCACGAACCCAGGGTTGGCGGGGATCACCAGCGAGAGGTAGCTCGGCAGCAGCGCTCCCGGGTAGTTGGTGCCGGCGGCAGCCAGCTGGGCCGGGGCCGGGTGGGGGTCGTAGGCCGAGACGTCGTAGCTGTCGCCCGGGCCCAGCCCGGTTGGGTCAACCCACGTCCCCTCGCTGAGGCCCGAGACCAAGCTCGTGACGTGGGTCGGAGATCCGGCTCACACCCGCGGCGATGACGTTCGTGGTGTTCATCCCCCGGATCGTCACGTGCAGCGTCTGGGTCCACTGCTGCAGGTTGGCGGGGGCGATCGTGCCCTGCGCGTCCGGCGCCTGGACGCTCTGCGCGACCCAGCCGCGCCCGTCGAACACGTCGAGGTCCTCGGCCTTCCAGTAGTCGGCGATGGCGTGCCTGGACCTCGAGCACCTCCTTGCCGTGTTGAGGCCAGTGCAGCGGCCCGTAGCGCTGGGTCCAGTCAAACGACTCGGGGTGCGCCGGGGCCAGGTTGCTCGCGAGCGCCTGGTAGTTGAGCCACGGTTTGTGGGTGTCGAGCCTCGGAGCGGCGACCATCGCCGCCGCCCCCGCCAGTAGCGCGAGCAGCGATGCGGTGACGAGGTCGCCCTGCCGGATCCGATCGCCCCACATGAAGGCCGCCACGAGCAGGAACAGGATCAGGCCCTGCAGGTAGGGAAGCTCGGGGCGGACGAGCGTCGAGGGAACGACCGCCAGCGCGATCAGCGCCGTCGCCGCCGCGGCGCGCCGCCCGTCGCTCAGCTCGCGCGGGGCCAGCGCGACGATCAGGGCCGCGTCGAGCAGCAGCACCCCAGCGCCGAGCACCATCACCGTCCGGATCCACTGGTTGATGCCGAGGTAGGGCAGCAGCGCCCGCGGCAGACCGGACAGGCCCTCGCTGATGCCGTTGGCGGTCACGGCGATCCGGAAGTGCCTGACCCACGACAACGGCACCCCGGCGAGGGCGAACGCCGCCAGCAACGAGAGCACCGCCAGCAGCGCGATCGCGAGCCGGCTCCGCCCCCGGAGCGCCGTTCCTGCGCCGACGATGGCCAGGGAGAGGACGAGCAGGCCGAGAAGCCGCCACACCGGAGCCGGCGTCATCAACGTGGCCCACCTCAGGATTCCGTACAGCCCGAGCGCTCCGAACGCGACCAGCCGGACCACCGGGCGGTCCGCCCGGACGGTGGCGGCGCGGCGCGAATGAGAGCGCGCGCTGCCCGACGGAACGAGGACGGCGACGTCGGCGCCGGCGCTCACGCAGCGGTCTCCTCACGCGAGCGCGCGCGTGACCGGACCGCGAATCCCTGGCAACCGGTCACCTCGAAGCTCGGACGGCCGGGTGGCAGCGTCTCCAGGTCCTTCGGCAGCACGATCACGAGCGAACCGGGCCCGACCGCGAGCGAGGGCGGCAACCGGTCGAGCGGCTGTACGGCGACGTAGAACACCGGCCCGAGCCGCGCGGCGCCGTCGAGCAGCGGCGGGCGCGTCTCTGGGCCGCCCTCGACCAGTGCCAGTCGGGCGTGTGCCGTGGGCCAGCTCGCCAGGTCCGGCTCGATCCCAAGCGCACGCCGCTCGCCCGGGAGCAGCAGCCGGCAACCGCCCAGCCGAGCCAGCTCGAGCGTCAGCGATGCCGCGGCGCGGACGGCGGCGTCGAGCTGGTCCTCTCGGGCCCGGCCGCGAGCGTCGAGCAGGACGAGCGGACGAGTGTCGCGGTCGGCGCGCAGGCGCCGCTCGAGCAACCCGGCGCCGCGGGCCAGCGCCGGCCAGTGGATCCGCGAGGCGGGGGTGCCCGGGCGGTAGGGGCGCAGGCCATCGACATCGACCGCGGCCATCGGCTCGGCGAGCGAGCGGCCCTCGCTGCGCTGCGGCGGGCGACCGCGTCCCCCTGCCCCCCAACGGACCCGTTCGGTGTGGGGGAGCACGAGCAGCTCCTGCACGGGCCCGTCGGCAGTCTTGATCATGCTCGAGAGTTCGAGCGGGTCCTGCACCAGCAGTGACGGGGGCTCGAGCCGGTGCAGGCCCCGGCGCGTGAAGCTCGTGACGATCCGGACGTCGGCCACTCGGCCTCCCTGGATCAGCGACATCGGCACCCCGAGCACGATCGGACCCGAGGCGAGCGGATCATGGAGCTCGGCGCCCGGCAGTCCGAGGACTCCTCGGCGCACCTCGATCATCGCCTCGAGCGGCTCCAATTCGACCACCCGGTCGACCTGCAGCTTCCGCGTGACCGTCGCTGGCCGAGAGGCCAGCCACACCCAGGCGGGGGCGCCGAGGCCGATCACCACGAAGGCGATGCCCGGGATGAACAGTGGCGCCGCGTCGAATGTCAGCGCGACCAGGGTGAGCACCACGCCGGCGAGCGCCACACCGATCGCCCGTTTCACGGCCCGCCCTATCCCTTCACAGTGCCCGCACCGATGCGACCGCGTCGACGATCACATCGCCGGCCGCGCTCCGCAGGCATTCGGGCGCGAGCAGCAGCCGGTGCGCCAGCACCGGGACCGCGAGCGCCTGAACGTCGTCGGGCAACGCATGATCGCGGCCCCGCATCATCGCCTGGGCCTTCGCCGCCCGCAGCAGCATCAGGCCAGCCCTTGGGCTGGCGCCGAGTTCGACGCGCGGATCCTCGCGAGTCCGCCACAGGAGCCTGACGACGTAGTCGCGAAGCGCCTCGGACGCCTGGACGCGGGCCGCCGCGTCCTGGGCGGCGAGCACCTCCGCCGCCGTGGCGACCGGCGTCAGCGTCAGCACGCGGTCGCCGCTCTCGTGGTCGGCCAGCATGCCGGCCTCGGCCGCGCGGTCCGGGTAACCCAGCGAGATCCGGGCCATGAACCGGTCCACCTGCGCCTCGGGGAGCGGGTACGTGCCCTCGTACTCGATCGGATTCTGGGTGGCCAGCACCAGGAACGGCCGCGCCAGCTCGTGCGTGTGGACGTCGACGGTGACCCGCCGTTCCTGCATGCACTCGAGCAGGCCCGACTGGGTCTTCGGCGAGGCCCTGTTGATCTCGTCGACGAGCACGATGTTCGCGAACACCGGCCCCGGCCGGAACTCGAATCGCTGTTCGCGTTGGTCGTAGACGTTGGTGCCGACGACGTCGGCCGGCAGCAGGTCCGAGGTGCATTGCACACGCGCGTATTGACAATCGACCGAGCGGGCCAGGGCGCGCGCCAGCGCCGTCTTGCCAACCCCCGGATAGTCCTCCACCAGTACGTGGCCCTCGGCCAGCAGGACGACCATCAGGTGTTCGAGCGTCTCCGCGCGAACCTGAACGGCGCGGGCGATATTCGCCGCGATGCGCCGCGCGATCGCGGCGAGCGCTTCAGATTCGTGTGGCGCTGTGGGCGCTTGCTCTGGCGGTTCCACCTTCCTCCTCTAACAATCTTCTCAGACGCTCTACTTCGTCAAGGACGACTTTGGCGACCTGTTTCTTACTTGTACGCGAAACAAGCCGCTCGCCACCGTCTCTGAATAAGACGGTTACCTCATTCTCGGGCGCGTCGAACCCCACGCCCGACAGCGAGATGTCGTTGACGACGACCACGTCGAGATCCTTGCGCTCGAGCTTCCCGCGCCCGTAGGTGACGGCGTCATGGCCGTGCTCCGCGGCAAAGCCGACGAGCACCTGGCCGCTCCGGCGACGCGCCGCCAGTCCGCTCAGGACGTCGGCAGTCGGCTCGAGCTCAATCGTCGGCACGCCGGCGTCCTTCTTGAGTTTGTCCTCGGCGGGCGCGGCCGGACGGAAGTCGGCCACGGCCGCCGCCATCAGCAACACGTCGCAGTCATCGAACCTCTCCTCACTTACGTCGCCAAGCTCAGCCGCGGTCCCGACTGCGATCACCTCGACGCCGGGCGGCGGCTCGAGCGCCACGTTGGCGGCCACGACCGTGACCGTGGCGCCCCTTCGCGCCGCCTCGCCCGCCAGCGCGTACCCCATCCGGCCCGAGGAGCGATTGCCGATGAAGCGCACGCTGTCGATCGGCTCGCGGGTGCCCCCGGCCGTGACCAGTACGTGCACCCCCGCCCACGTCGGCGCCGTCAACAGCGTCTCGACTGTGGCCAGGAGCTGCGCGGGCTCTGCCAGGCGCCCGATTCCGTGCTCGCCGAACGAGGCGAGCTCGCCCTCGCCGGGCGCGATGACCGTGACACCGCGCGCCGCCAGGCACTCGAGGTTGGCCTGCGTCGCCGGATGCAGATACATCCGGTTGTTCATCGCCGGCGCCACGGCCACGGGGCACGCCGCTGCCAACGCGGCCGTGGTCAGGAGGTTGTCGGCATGGCCGCTCGCCAGCTTGGCGATCGTGTTCGCGCTGGCGGGGGCGATCAGGAACAGGTCCGCCCGCTCCACCAGCGCGAGGTGACTGATCGGCGCTCGCTCAGGGACAGGCTCGCCCGGATATGCGCCGCGGGCCGGGTCGGCGTCGAACTCGCCGATCAGCACTGGCGCGCCCGTGATCCCCTCAAACGACGCCCGACCGACGAACCGCTCGCTCGTCGGGGTCTGGATCACGCGCACGGCATGGCCTGCCCTGACCGCCAGCCTCGCCGTCTCGAGCGCCTTGTAGGCCGCAATCCCGCCGCTCACCCCGAGGAGCAACCGGGACACGACGTCCTACCGGTAGTGGTACTTCAGCTTGCCCTGCGCGACTTCCTCGAGCGCAATCGTCAGATAGTTCTTCGAGCGCGTCTCGACCATCGGAGGCGGGAACTCGTCAAACGTGCCCTCGCCAAGGTTGTGGTAGTACGAGTTGATCTGCCGCGCGCGCTTGGCGGCGACGATCACACTCGCATAGTCGGAGTCGACGTGCTCGAGCAGCTTGTCGATTCTCGGTGAGATCATTGAACGGTTCCGTTTCTTAGGGGCCCCCAAGGTTAGCGTCCCTGCGGCGGCTTGCGAGGCGGGTTGGTCGACTCAGAGCCGGTGGTCGCGCAAGTGCTTTGCTGAGGAGGGGGTGCGCGCGGTCTCGACCCCCGATTTGCGCTCGGGATGATGCACAACGCGCCAATACCGGCGCATGTCGCGAGCCGTGGCCTGTTGAGCACACTCTTCGTGCATGGCGCGCCACAGCTCGGGGTTCGGCACGGGATTGGCGCACTGTGCACCACCGAAGGCCGGGATCGCGCTCGGCGGGCGTGGATCCCGGGTGGGTCAGTCGAGAGCCACCGAGCCCGGGTGCGCACCGGCGAACGTCAGCGCTCCAGGGCGCCCCGGACGATCGCGGCCAGTCGCTCGGTGGCGTCCTCGAGGCGGTCGTTGACGACGACATGGGTGAACTCGGGCCGCGTCGTCAGCTCGCCCTCGGCCGTGCGCAGCCGCTCGTCGACCTGTTCGGCGCTGTCGGTGCCGCGACCGACCAGGCGGGCACGGAGCGCGTCGAGCGAGGGCGGGGCGATGAACACGGCGGTGGCCTCGGGCATCGCCTCGCGGACCTGACGGGCGCCCTGGACCTCGATCTCGAGCACGACCGGAACCCCGGCCCGCAGGCAGCGCTCGAGCTCGGAGCGGAGCGTCCCGTAACGGTTCCCCGAGTACGTGGCGTGCTCGACGAAGTCGCCCTCGGCAATCCGCCGGTCGAATTCCTCGGGCGTGAGGAAGTGGTAGTCGTGGCCGTCGCGCTCGCCCGGCCGCGGCGCGCGGGTCGTCGCCGACACCGACAGCTCCAGCTCGGGAATCCGTTCCATCACACCCCGGATCAGCGTGCCCTTCCCCACGCCGGAGGGTCCGGTGATCACAAAGACCTTTGGGCTTGTGGCCACCGGCACGCGCCGACGCTGAGGGTCAGCGTCGGCGCATCAGCGCGACCAACTCCCGACGCTGGCGCTCGGAAAGGCCGCCGATCGTCTTGCTCGGCGAGATCCTGCACTGCGACAGGATCTTGTTCACCTTCACTCGGCCGTACTTGGGCACGGCGAGCAGGAGGTCGAATACCTTCGCCGTCTCCAGGTAGTCCGGGGGCTCGAGCAACAGCTCGTGGATCGGCTGGCGGCCAGCCTTGAGATCGCGCTTAAGTTGCGCTCGGCGACTACGGATGTCGTTCGCGCGCTGGAGCGCCTCCATGCGTTGCCTGAGAGAACGTTCCGGCGCCGCGACGAACTTCGTGGGCGTTTCGGTGACCGGCGGCATGGGCGGCGACTATACATCTTGGGGCGACCCGATCAAGCCAAATCCGCCCAATTCGACTAGACCTCAGCCTGAGGTCGAGCATTGTCGAGGATGGTTCGGGGAATAACCTGCGTTTGCAGGGGGTTTTGGGCTCTGCTAGCGCCCAGCGCTACGAAAGCCCGCCGTTTGGGGCGAGCAGGTGTCACCGCCGTGTGAATTCTCTTCGTCAGTACGCAGTTCGTGCAACTCGGAGGCGATCCGAACGCCGGCCGCCGGGTCGCGGAAGCTTTCGGTTCCCACCGCGATGATGTCTGCGCCGACGCGCATCAGATCGCAGGCATCCCGGCCGCTCTGGACCCCGCCCATCCCGACGACGGGAATCGCGACCTCGCCCGCCACCGCCCGGACCTGGGCGAGGGCCACGGCGCGGACAGCCGGGCCGGACACGCCACCGGTCTCGCCCCCGAGCCACGGCTCGCCCGTCCGCGGGTGCAGAGCCATCCCGCGGATCGTGTTGATGAGAGACAGGGCGCTCGCGCCCGCCTGCTCGGCGGCGCGGGCGACGGCGGCGACGTCCGAGGCGTTCGGGGTCAACTTGACGATCAGCGGCTTGTCGGTGATCGGCCGGACGCGCTCGAGCAACAGCGCCAGCTCGCGCGGGTCGGCGCCCATGACCATCCCCGTCTCGACGTTTGGACAGGAGACGTTCAGCTCGAGCGCCGCCACTTCGTCGCGCTCGGCGAAGGCGCTCACCAGCTCGGCGACCTCATCGCGACTGAACCCCATCACGTTGACGATCAGTGGCACCGGGAGCTTCGCCAGCTTCGGCAAGTCCTTGGCCAGGTACTCCTGGAGCCCGTTGTTGGGCAGCCCGATCGAGTTGATCATGCCGCCGGCGAGTTCCCACAGGCGTGGTGGTGGATTGCCCTGGCGCGGCTCGAGCGTGACCGTCTTGGAGACGAACGCCGAGAACGGGAAGCGCTCGATCAGTTGCTCGCCGAACACCCGCTCGGCGGCGATCGCGTCGAACGTCCCGGAGGCGTTGATCACCGGATGCGCCAGCTCGATGCCGCAGAACGTCGTGGTCAATGTCCGGCTCCCGCCACGGCGGCGCTCTCCAGGATCTCGGCGTCGAGCACCGGGCCGTCGACGCACAGGCGCACGTAGCCGGCGCGCGTGGGGACGACGCATCCGAAGCACGCGCCGAAGCCGCACGCCATTCCCGACTCCAACGCGAGCTGCGCGGGAACCGCACGCTCCGCGCATAGCGCCCGGACCGACTCGAGCATCGCCGGCGGACCGCACGCGTAGACCTCGCTGTCGGGATCGTCGTCGAGCGCCTCGGCGAGCAGTTCGGTGACGAGGCCGTGGTGGCCGACGCTGCCATCGTCAGTGGCGACGTCAGGATCGCCGAGCAGCGCCGCCGCGGCGGCCCGGGCAGCGTCGCGGAAACCAAGGATCGTCGGCGCCGGCGCCGCGAGCTCGTCCTGCAGAATCGCCAGCGGCGCGATCCCGACCCCCCCGCCGGCGAGCACCGGCCGCCGTCCCTCGCGCGGGGGGGCGAACCCCGATCCGAGCGGGCCGACGATCAGCAGATCGTCACCGGGCCCGAGCTCGCACAGACGGTTGGTCCCGGGCCCGACGTCCTCGAGCAGGAACTGGAGCTCGTGGGTGCCGGCCGGGGCCCGCAGGACGCTGAAAGCCCGCGGGAGGAACGGTCGCTCGGCCTCCCCCCCTCCCCACCGGCTGGCAGCGGTGAGCATGTAGAACTGTCCGGCCTGCGGCCTCGGGCCGTATGGGTCGGCACAACGGATGACGACATAGGCGCCGTACTCCTCGCGCGCGGTGATTGGGGCTGCGCGCCGGCCGAACGGAGCCGTGACGCGCTCGCTCACGTGACCTCGGTGAGCCGTTTGCCGTGGAGTTCCTGGAGCGAGATCACGCCGGCGGCGTCGCCGCGGCGCTCGGCCCCGATAGCGCGGGCCGCGGCCATCCCGCCGGCCATCGTCGTGATGCACGGGATCCCGCGCGCCACCGCCGCTGTGCGGATCTCGTAGCCGTCGGTGCGCGCGCCGGTCCCGACCGGGGTGTTGATGACGAGATCTACCTCGCCCCGTTCGATCCAGTCGACGACGTGGGGCGAGCCCTCGCCGATCTTGTTGATCGGCTCGGCCGGGATCCCCATCTTGCGGATCGCCTGGGCCGTGCCGCGGGTGGCGATGATCTTGAAGCCGAGGTCGTGGAGCAGCGTGGCCACGCCGGTCGCGGCGGGCTTGTCGCCGTCGGCGACGGTGATGAACGCGGTCCCGGCGCTCGGCAGTCGGGCCCCGGCGGCCGACTGGGCCTTGGCGAACGCGGTCGGGAAGTCGCGGGCGATGCCCATCACCTCGCCGGTCGAGCGCATCTCCGGACCGAGCAGCGAGTCCGCGCCGGCGAAACGGTCGAACGGGAGCACGACCTCCTTCACACACACGTGATCGTTGCTGGTGTCCGCGGGGAGGTCGAGATCGGCGATCCGCTCGCCCAACATGATCCGGCACGCCAGCTTCGCAACCGGCATCCCGATCGCCTTCGAAACGAACGGCACCGTCCGCGATGCTCGCGGGTTGGCCTCGATCACGTGGAGCCGCTCGTCGCCGTGGATCGCGAACTGGACGTTGAGCAGTCCGACGACGCCGAGCGCCTTGGCGATCCCCTCGGTCTGGGCCTTGACCTGCGCCAGCATCTGCTCGCCGAGCGTGTGGGGCGGCAGCACGCAGGCCGAGTCGCCGGAATGAATCCCAGCCTCCTCGACGTGCTGCATGATCGCGGCGATCCACACGTCGGTGCCGTCCGACAGCGCGTCGACGTCGAGCTCGATCGAATCCTCGAGGAACCGGTCGAGATAGATCGTCCGGCCAGGCTCGGCCCCGACCCGGTCGAGGTACTCCTGGAGGCCGGCGACGCTGTAGACGATCTCCATCGCGCGGCCGCCGAGCACGTAGCTCGGGCGCACCAGCAGCGGGAACCCGACGCCCGGCGCACGAGCGAGCGCCTCCTCGGGGGAGCGGGCGGTGGCGAACGCGGGAGCCCGATAACCGAGCCGGCCCAGCAGCTCGCCGAATTGCGAGCGATCCTCGGCGAGATCGATCGATTCGATGCTGGTACCGAGAATCTTGATCCCGGCCGCGTGCAGGCCGGCGGCGAGCTTGAGCGGGGTCTGGCCGCCGAACTGCACGACCACCCCCTCGGGACGCTCCATCTCGCATACGGCGAGCACGTCCTCCAGCGTGAGCGGCTCGAAGTACAGGCGGTCCGAGGTGTCGTAGTCGGTCGAGACGGTCTCCGGGTTGCAGTTGATCATCACCGCGTCGCGCCCGGACTCGCGGACGGTGTGGGCGGCGTGGACGCAGCAGTAGTCGAACTCGATCCCCTGGCCGATCCGGTTCGGCCCCGACCCGAGGATCACGACGCTCGCGCGCTCGCCGCGGCTGACCTCGTGCGTGGGACCACCCGGGCCCGTGCGCTCCCACCCCGAGTAGTAGTACGGCGTCCGCGCCGGAAACTCGGCGGCGCAGGTGTCGACCGACTTGAACGTCCGCTCGCCGGCAAACGGCGCCTCCGGGTCAGCGGCCAACTCGCCGAGCTCGTGGAGGAACCACGGATCGATGCTCGTGCGGCGGCCGAGCTCGTCGATGGAAACCCCGCGTCGCAGCGCCTCAAGCAGCTGATCGAACCGCTCGGCGCCGGCCTCCTCGACCATCGCCAGCAGCTCGGGCTCGCCGTCGGGGAAGCTCGGATTGACGTCGAGCTCGCGGGAGCGCATCGCCTTGGCGAACGCCTGCTTGAACGTCCGGCCGATCGCCATCACCTCCCCCACCGATTTCATGTGGGTGGTCAGCTCCGGCTCGGCGCCGGGGAACTTCTCGAAAGCGAACCGCGGCCACTTGACGACGCAATAGTCGATCGCCGGCTCGAAGCTCGCCGGCGTCGCCCTGGTGATGTCGTTGGGGATCTCCTGGAGCGTGTAGCCGACGGCGAGGCGGGCCGCGATCTTGGCGATCGGGAAGCCCGTCGCCTTGCTGGCCAGCGCGCTCGAGCGGGACACCCTCGGGTTCATCTCGATCACGACGATCTCGTCCGTCGCCGAGTTGACCGCGAACTGGACGTTGGAGCCGCCGGTCTCGACCCCGACCGCCCGGATCACGGCGATCGCCTGGTCGCGGAGCTTCTGGTACTGCTTGTCGGTGAGTGTTTGTTGTGGCGCCACGCATACGCTGTCGCCGGTGTGCACGCCCATCGGATCGAGGTTCTCGATCGAGCACACGATCACCACGTTGTCGGAGTGATCCCGCATCACCTCGAGCTCGAACTCGCCCCACCCGAGGACCGACTCCTCCAGCAGCACCTGTCCGATCGGCGACGCCGCCAACCCCCGCCCAACGACCCTCTCCACCTGCGACTCGTCGCGGACGATCCCGCCGCCCCGGCCGCCGAGCGTGAACGCCGGACGGACGATCAGCGGCAGCCCGATGTCCGCGATCGCGGCGTCGGCGTCGGCGATGCTGTGGGCGATCGCGCTGCGTGGGACCCGCAGGCCGGCGGCCGTCATCGTCTCGCGGAAGCGCTCGCGGTCCTCGGCGCGGTCGATCGCGTCGTAGTTGGCGCCGATCAGCTCCACCCCGTGGGCCTGAAGCGTCCCGTCCTCGTGTAGCGCCTTGGCCAGGTTCAGCGCGGTCTGTCCGCCCAGCGTCGGCAGCACCGCGTCGGGCTTCTCGCGCGCGATCACCTCGGCGACCGGACCCGGCAGCAACGGTTCGATGTAGGTCCGGGTGGCGACGTCGGGGTCGGTCATGATCGTCGCCGGGTTGGAGTTGACGAGCACGACCTCGTACCCCTCCTCCATCAGCACCTTGCACGCCTGCGTGCCCGAGTAGTCGAACTCGGCCGCCTGCCCGATCACGATCGGCCCCGACCCGATCAGGAGGATCTTGTGGATGTCGTCCCTACGCGGCATGGCGAGAGTCCGAAGCGACACCACGGGGCGCCCGGAGGGCGCCCTCTAAAAATCGGTCGAAGAGGTACAGGGAGTCGTGCGGTCCGGGACCCGCCTCGGGGTGGTACTGGACAGTGGCGCCTGTCACGTCGCGGAGGGTGAGGCCCTCGACGGTGCGGTCGTAGAGGTTGATGTGCGTCAGCTCGGCGGCGCCGAAGTCGGTCTCCCAGCGCACCGGCTCGTCGTCGTCGATCGTCTTGGCGCCGTTCGGTCCGAGCACCGCGAACCCGTGGTTCTGGCTGGTGATCTCGGTCCGGCCCGTGGTCAGGTCCTTGACGGGGTGGTTGGCGCCGTGGTGGCCGAACGGGAGCTTGTAGGTCTCGAGGCCGACCGCGCGGCACAGCAGCTGGTGTCCCAGGCAGATGCCGTACACGGGCCGCTTGCCGACGAGCTCACGGACCGTGGCGACGACGTAGCCGAGCGCGGCCGGATCGCCGGGGCCGTTGGCCAGGAACACGGCATCGGGGTTGTTCTCGAGGAGCTGCTCGGCGGTCGCGGTGCACGGGTGGAGCTCGACCGTGGCGCCGCGCTGGCGGAGGTTGCGGATGATCGACAGCTTCACGCCGGTGTCGATCATCGCGATCCGGGGGCCCCCATCGGATTCGAGGATTACCCGCTCGGCCGGGGTCACGTCCTTGGCGAGGTCGCGGCCGGTCATCGGCGGCTCGGCCTCGATCAGCTCGCGGGCGCGGCCGGTCGGGATCGACGCTGGGAACACACCCCCGCGCATCGCGCCCTCGTCGCGAATATGGCGGACGAGCGCGCGCGTGTCGAGCTCGGTGATCGCCGGGATGCCGCAGTCGGTCAGCCACGACAGCCACCCCCGCTCGGCGCTCGGCGCGTCCTCACGGTCCACGGCGGCGCGCATGATCGCGGCGCCGGCGTAGATCCGGTCGGACTCCATCGCGGCCTCGGAGACCCCGTAGTTCCCGATCTGGGGATAGGTGAACGTGATCAGCTGGCCGGCGTAGCTGGGGTCGGTCATCGCCTCCTGGTAGCCGGACATGGAGGTCGTGAACACGACCTCGCCGGTCGCGTGGGCGTCGGCCCCACAGGCGACGCCGTCAAACCGGGTTCCGTCCTCGAGCAGGACGTAGCCGCTCATGTGGTGCTGAGCGCTCCCGCCTCCGTGAGCATCCGCTCCCGGAAGACGACCGCGCCGCCCGCGATCGTGAACACGACGCGGCTGAGCAGGGAGCGGCCGTGGAAGCAGCAGTTGGAGGAGCGGCTCACGTAACCGCCGGCGCCGACCTCCCACAAGGCCTCGAGATCGACGAGGCAGAGGTTCGCGGGCTCGTCGACCGCGATCAGCGGCGTCGGCAGGTCATACAGCGCCGCGCCCGCGCTCATCCGCTCGACGACGATCGCCAGGTCGAGCTCGCCGCTCACCACGAGCTCGGTGTAGACCGCGGCAAACGATGTCTCAAGGCCGGTGGTTCCCATCGCGGCCTGCTCGAAGGGAACCTCCTTCTCGTGGATGGCGTGGGGCGCGTGGTCGGTGGCGATGCAGTCGATCAGGCCCGACCTGACCCCATCGACGAGCGCCTTGCGATCGCGCTCGGTGCGCAGCGGCGGGTTCATCTTGAACCGGCTGTCGAGCGTGCGGACGAGGTCATCGGTGAGCGTCAGGTGGTGCGGGGTCGCCTCGGCGCTGACCCTCGCGCCGGCTGCCTTGGCCGCCTGCAGGGCGGCGACGCTCTCGACGCACGAGAGGTGCTGGAAGTGCACGCGCGCGTCCTCGTATTGGGCGAGTGCGCCGTCGCGGGCGATCATCGTCGACTCCGAGATCGACGGGATGCCCGCCATTCCGAGCCGGGCCGAGACGGCCCCTTCGTGCATCACGCCCTCGCCCGACAGCGCCGGATCCTCCTCGTGCAGCGCCACCACCCCGCCGCACAGCCGCTGGTACTGGAGCGCCTTGCGAAGCAAGCCGGCTGAGACCACCGGCTTGCCGTCGTCGGTGAAGCCGAGGGCACCCGCGTCGCGGAGCTCGGCCATCTCGGTCAGCTCGTGGCCCTCGAGGCCGCGGGTGATCGACCCGAGCGCCCCGACCGGGACCCTGGCCTCGCGCTTGGCGGCGTCGATCAGCGAGCCGAGGACTGCGGCCTGGTCGAGGACCGGATCGGTGTTGGGCATCGCGATCACTCCGCAGAACCCGCCGGCGGCCGCCGCCGAGGTGGCGCTCTGTAGGTCCTCCTTGTACTCCTGTCCGGGTGTCCGCAGGTGGACGTGGGGGTCGAAGAAGCCGGGGAACGCGTGCTTCCCGGTAGCGTCGACCAACTCGCCGTCTGGTGGCTGTGGCAGCGAACCGGGCGCGCCGAGCTCCGCGATCCTGCCTTCACGGATGAGGATGTCGCTCGGCTCGTCGATGCCGGTCCGCGGATCGAGCACGTGGGCACCCTGGATCAGCACCTCGGCAGGACGTCGCTCGCGCGCGTAGACACGGTTCTCGCTCACGCAACCGCCGCCAGGATCGGCGAGCCGACGAGCAGCTCGTAGAGGACCGCCATTCGCACCGCCACACCTGCCTTCACCTGTTCGCCGATCATTGCCTGAGGAGAGTCGATCGCATCGGCGGACAGCTCGACGCCCCGGTTCACCGGGCCGGGATGCATGAGCAACTGGCGCCGTGACAGCCGCGCGAGGTTGATCTGGTATCGGGTCGCGTACTCGCGCAGCGAGGGCACGAAGGACTCGTGCATCCGCTCGTGCTGCATCCGCAGCACGTACACGACGTCGGCCTCGTCGAGGCGGTCGATCGTGGCGCTGGCGCTGCAACCGAGCGACTCGATGTCACGCGGGATCAGGGTCGGCGGTCCGGCGACGGTGACGGTCGCCCCCATCCGCCCGAAGGCGAGGATGTTCGACCGCGCCACCCGGGAGTGCAGGACGTCGCCGACGATCCAGATGTTCGCGCCGTCGAGCGAGCCCAGCCGACGGCGCAGCGTGAACACGTCTAGCAGCGCCTGGGTCGGGTGCTCGTGCTTGCCGTCGCCGGCGTTTACGACGCTCGCCTCGGTCCAGCCGGCGACGAGCTGGGCGGCGCCGGCGTGGGGCGAGCGGATCACGATCGCGGCCGGCTCGTAGGCCGACAGCGTCTGGACGGTGTCCTTCAGCGACTCGCCCTTGTCGACGCTCGAGCCGGCCGACCGGATGCTGACGACGTCGGCGCTGAGTCGCTTGGCGGCGAGGTCGAAGCTCGAGCTCGTCCGGGTGCTCGCCTCGTAGAAGAGGTTGACGACCGTACGGCCTCTGAGCGCCGGCACCTTCTTGATCTCGCGGCCGGAGACCTCGGCAAACGACTCGGCGCGGTCGAGGATCCGCTCGATCCCGGCGCGATCCAGGTCGTCGATCGAGATCAGGTGCCGGCCGATCCGGACTCCGTTGCCGTTCATGCCGCCTCCGCTCGCCGGGGCGGCTCGGTGGCCGGGGTGATTGTCACCTCGTCGTGGCCGTCGATCTCCTCGACGCGCACGTTGACCCGCTGCTCCTGCGAGGTCGGGATGTTCTTGCCGACGTAGTCGGGGCGGATCGGGAGTTCGCGGTGGCCGCGGTCGACCAGCGTCGCCAGCTGGACCCGGGCCGGACGGCCGTAGTCGAAGACCTCGTCGATCGCGGCTCGGACCGTGCGCCCCGTGTACACGACGTCGTCGACGATCACGATCGTCAGTTTCTCGACCGGGAAGTCGAGGTGCGTGGCGTGGACGATCGGGGCGCTGGGGCGGATCGCCAGATCGTCCCGGTAGAAGGAGATGTCCACGAACCCGAGCGGCACGGTTGGCTCGAGCAGTTCGCTGGTGAGAGCGTGGAGGCGCTGCGCCAGATGCGCGCCGCGCCGCTGGATGCCTACAAGTGCGACGTTTCCGTCCGGGTTCTTCTCGACGATCTCGTGAGCGATCCGCACGAGCGTGCGGCGCATATCGTCGCGGTCGAGTACGACCGTAGGGACTGACAACGTGCTCCTTCCTGGCCTCACGGGACCGGGTTAAAGGGGCCGACTCGGATCAGCCTAGCACCGGTGGCGGCGGGATTATGGATCCTTGGGGGCGGTGGCGATCGGTGGCGGGGCCGCGCCTGTCGCTGCGCCGTCGGCGGTTTCGGTCGCCCGTCGTGCGAACTGGGGCCGTCGACTCTCAGCCCGCCGGTGCTGCGCGCTAGCAGCCGTTGCGAGCGGCCGGCTCGGTAATTGGGCAGGGAAAGGGGCGGGATCGGCGCGGAGCCGCCCGGTCGATGGTGCATAGCGCGCCACCACCGGCCGGAACGACGAGCCATGGCGCGCTATGCACGACTGTTAAGCACAACACGCCCCGGTTCCCGTCCCGAACCGACATTGGCGCGCCATGCATCACCGGTGGCGCCGGCCGACACGAACCCGTGACGCTCTCGTGTCAATCATGGGCAGCACGACAGGGCTCGCGCCCGTCGCCGATGTTGTCGCGTTACCCAGGTTCCAGAAGACACGAAAGCGGCGATCCCGCCCTTCCCCGCCCTCCCCGCCCCCCCGCCCTATACCGAGCGGCTAGGCGCGGGTTCTGCTCAGCTCGCCGTCGCGGGTTCCTCGGCCTCTTGCGAGGCCTGTCGCGCGCCCTCCTCGGCCTCGCTCCACCGGATGAGCTGCGGCTGGCCGCGTTCCGCAAACGGGATCTCGATCGTGTCGAAGTCGCGGGGCAGCACGGTCGGGGCGAAGATCGCGCGTGCCTCGTCGCGCAGCAGCCCAACCGGATAGCGCGTCGAGATGTGCGTGAGCGCGAGCATCGAGACCCCCGCGTCCCGCGCGATCGTTGCCGCCTGTTCGGCCGTCGAGTGACCGGTCTCGGCGGCGCGTTCCTGCTCGTCGTGCGCGAAAGTCGCCTCGTGCACGAGCACGTCGGCACGGTCGGCCGCGAGGCGCACGGTCTCGCACGGCATCGTGTCTCCCGAGATGACGATCTTCCGGCCGGGACGTGCGGGACCGAGCACCTGGTCGGGGCTGACGCCGTTGACGATTTCTCCGCGCTGTAGCCGACCGAACTCCGGCCCGGGGGTCAGGCCAAGGCGCTGCGCAGTCTCCGGGTCGAACGCCCCCGGCCGCGCGTCCTCGAAGAGGACGTATCCGAATGCCGAGCCACGATGCGAGACGGGAACCGGCGCGATCCTGTAGCCGTCGCGCTCGAGGACATCCCCGGTCGCGAGCTCGACCAGCTCGAGCTGGAACCGGACCCGGCCGAAGGCCCGGAGCGCGAACACGAGCACGTCGCGCAGCCCCGGCGGACCGTGGATCGCCAGCGGTCGGTCGCGGCCGCGCAGGTCGAACGTCTTGAGCATCCCGGGTAGCCCGAGCCAGTGGTCGGTGTGGAAATGGGTCAGGAAGATCTCGTCGAGGTCGGCGAGGCCGACCGAGCTGACGAGCTGACGCTGGGTCCCCTCGCCGCAGTCGAACAGGATCCGGTCGCCACCGTGGCGAACGAGTAGCGCCGGGAGACCGCGGCGTGCCGTCGGGATCGAGCCGGCGGTGCCGGCGAAGAAGATCGAGAGGTCCATCGGCGAGGCAGTCTGTCAGTCGAGTCCGATCAGCCCGAACGTGACGGCGTTCTCGCGCACGTGCGCCAGCCCCATCGTGTGTTGCGAGGCGCGGCGGCGCTCGGTTGCGCTGCCGGGATTGAAGATCTGAAAGCCGTCGCCGGCCGCCTCGTGCAGCGGGATGTGCGAGTGGCCGAAGATCACGGCGTCCGTACCCGGGAAACCACGCGCGCAGCCGCTCGATGCGCCGGCCCGCCGGGCCCGCATCGTGGACAACGCCGATTCGAACGCCGCCCTCCTCGATCGTAAGCCGCTCGGGCAACAGCTCCCGCAGCTCTGAGTCGTCGACGTTCCCGTGCACGGCCACGAGGCGGCCGTAGGACTCGAGCTCATTGAGCACGGACAGGCGGGAGAAATCGCCGGCGTGGACGATCAGATCCGCGCCCTTCAGCCGCTCGACGCAGGCGTTCGGCAGGCGCCGGTGTCCTCGAGGCATGTGTGTGTCGGCGATGATGGCGATCTCCATGCGCGGTTTCGCGATCTTGACGGAGTGGACGGATCGCCTCCAATTCGACCGGTAAGCTTGGTCCCCCACCGCAGAGCGCCCGTAGCTCAGGGGATAGAGCGTTCGCCTCCGGAGCGAAAGGTCGCAGGTTCAAATCCTGCCGGGCGCGCTACAAGGGCCCTTCCGTGTGAACGGTCGGCGACCCTTTTCCCTCCTGTCTGAGCTATAAGATCCTCGGCGTGCGTCATCCCGCTGTGGTGTGATGCAGGCCTGGACTCGGGGTCCGACGTCCTGGCCACGGTGAGGGTGTCGCGCTACCGAGGCGCATGCTGACCTAAACAACAGATTCGGAGAGTCAAACCGCATGGTTATCGCTACGTCGTACCCATTCCTGGGCGTCCTGTGGTCGATGCTCATCTTCTTCGCGTGGGTGATTTTCATCTGGATCGCGATCACGGTGCTCATCGACGTCTTTCGCCGCCACGACATCTCGGGCTGGGGCAAGGCCGCCTGGACGATCTTCGTCGTCCTCATCCCGTGGATCGGTGTTCTCGTCTACCTGATCGCCAACCACGACGGGATGGCCGAGCGCAGGACGAAGGACGCCCAGGCCTCGCAAGAGCAATTCGACGACTACGTCCGCAAGGCCGCCGGCACGGGCAACCCGGCCGAGCAGATCCAGAAGGCCAAGGAGTTGCTTGACAGCGGCACGATCGATCAGGCCGAGTTCGACTCTCTCAAGGCCAAGGCGCTGGCGTAGCGCCAGAGATGCGCGAAGACCCCCGCGATCGACTGCGGGGGTCTTCGCCTGCCACATGTACGCCCAGGATCGGGGAACAAAGAAGCCCCTTCCGTGAGGCGTCAGCCTGGACGGAGAGGTCAACCACCACGTGTCTTGGGGGGCGATGGATCGACCGCTCGGAGCATCATACCTCACTAAGTCAATTGTCTTGATTAGATTTCGGTCCTGATCAATTCGAGAGCGTTCGGGAGGCCCTCGACCACCGCCATCGGGGCCCAGAGATGGGTGGTGGCCCCCATTCCCTCAACGGCCCGCACGGCAGAGAGTTTCACCCCTCGCCCTCGCGGTCGCGCCTGCTTGTCAGCGCGTCTGGGGACCGCGAGGACGGCTCACCACCCGCGCGCCTTTGGCCGACAACCCCACAGGTGCGTGCCCGGTCCCCCGTTGGTAGCGATACCGACGGGGGGCCACCCCTACTGCCGCGGACGGTTCACGCACGCCGGCGGCATCGCCGGCAGCGACCCGGGCGCCACGCGGCCGAGGTCGACGAGCGCGGCGCGCAGGAACTTTTCGGCGCTGACGTTGACCGAGCAGTGGACCTGGCGAAAACCGTCGACGAGCCCCCCGAAGCCGTCGGTGCCCAAGGCGAAGACGCGGCCGCCAGCAGGCGTCTGCATCACGGTTGCCTCCGCCGGATAGGTGCCGGCGTATCGCAAGAGGACCGTCGGCGCTGGCGTCACGCAGCCCGGCCTCAGCGAGTCCCACTCGTCGCGCACGGAGTTCGGAAGGACGTCGCCGGGCTTCAGCCCGGCGGCCGTCAGCCACGGATTGCCGCTGGCGAGCACCGTGTAGGAGTTGATCAGTGGCGGATAGATCCCACCCGACTGGAACTCGACTCCCTCCAGCTGGCATTCGGGGCGTGGCGGGTCGAGGATGCGGAACGCGTTCGTCTTGTCCGATGGGATCGGGTCGGGATCGAGGGTGCTCGATCGGTACTCCACGATCGTGCGGTACGAGTCTTCGTAGCGGATCTGCCAGTAGCCGGTGTCCGCGCCCAGGAACGCCAGATTCTTGCCGGCGTCGCGGGCCGCGTCCCACGCGTTCCGAATCCCCTGCGACCAATATTCACCGTGGCCGAGAGCGATCGTCAGCGGGTGCTCCAGCAGCAGCTGCGGGTGCTCGTCGATGTCGACGTCGGTCGCATACTCGAGCGGGAAGCCGTTGCGCTCCATGAACTGGAGCAGGCTGTACTCGAACCCGACGGGGAACGTGAGGTTCGGTTCGCCGTAGGCCCAGGGACGGTTGAACGAGACCTTCACGGCGGCGACTCCATGCGAGCTGTTGAAGTCGTACAGGCTCTTCCCGCCCCAGCTGTTGTAGGCCTCCCACGTGTCGACCGGGACCTCGACCAGGATCGAGTTGGGGTCCGAGTGAGCGGGGCGCACGACGAACGGGATCCACCGGGCCAGACCGCGGTTGCGGCCGCGCGCGATCACGAGCTGCGCGAGGTACTCGCCGCTCACCCAGTTGCGCCGGGTGCGGATCCGGTCGGTCACCGGCCAGCTCGCCGCGAGCTCGCCCGTGGTCGGGTTCATTGGCGGGGTCGGCCGCGCGCGGCCGCGCCGGTTCTTGCCCTGGCGCTTGCCGGGACAGCTCGGCTCACACGAGACGAGCCGGGCGCCCGCGCCCCCGTACCACCCGAGCCGGTAGACCGCGACCCGGTACGGGGCGGCGGGATCGGTCCGGACGTGGAGCTCGACGGTCTGTCCTGCGACCACGCTCAGCTGGGAGCCGTAACCCTCGATCGCGCCGTTCGGGGCCGCGGGGGCGAGCCATCCCCAGTTCCCCGCCTTCTGGTTCTCGCGCCAGATCACGGAACGGTGTGCGGCTGAAGCCCGCGCCCTCCCTTCAGCGGTCCCGGGCCGGGAGGCGAGCGCGGACACGATCATCGCGATCGCGACGGCCCCCAGCGCCAACAGTGCCCCCCGGCGGATCGTCATCTCATCTTGATACCGACAAGCCAGCCGGCGGCATGCCTGCGACCGCCGATCGGGATCTGCCAGAACACTCGCAGCTTGTGGAAACGGGGCCAATGGCGTGGCCGGCCGACCTTGCCCAGCCGGCAATCGGCCTTGGCCAGGGCGCTCTTAGCCTGCGGGAAGGTCAGCTGCGCGAGCTTGGGCACGAGGCACGGCACCGTCCGGAATGGCGCCAAGCCGGCGTCGGCAACGGCGACGGCCGCGGTCCGAGCGCCGCCGAACATGCGCCGTCCGCGCGAGAAGGTCCAGTATTTGCCAGACGGCAACCCTTGGACGACGGTCCCGTTCGCCGGGACCGGCTCCAGGTGCGTGATTGGGTTGCCGAGGTTGGCGAGATCCCACTCATCGATCGCGATGTAAGGCTGGACGCCGGCGAACACGGCCCAGTTGGGGATGCTGAGCGGCGCTCCGCCCGCCACTCGGTACACCGCTCCGGTCGAGGTCATCAAGAATGTGCCGTTGACCGGGACCGGGCACAGCGACTGGAACTGCTGCGCGGTGAGAACTGTGACGGGTTGTGGGCCGCCGACCGTGGTCCAGTCGCTCACGAACAGCGGCGCCCCGCCGGCCATCCGGTAGACGGCCCCGGTGCCGGCGATCGACACGAACGTTCCATCCGGGACCTGACCGTCACAGCTCCCACCGGCCGTCGCGCCGTCGAGATAGTTGCTGTCGATGTTTAGCGTGTGACCGCCGTACGTGGCGTTGTGACCGCCGGCGTACTGATGAATCCGCTGATGGTTGGCCCAGTCCTCCGCCGGCACGACCGGGTCGCTCGTGTTCTGCTGGCCGTTCCAGCGGGCGATCCAGATGTCGTCGGGCTCGACAAACGACGTTCCCTCGGCGTTGGCAAGGTCGCGAATCCCGGAATCTCCGGAGCTGTAGACGCCGGACTGGTACCCGAGGGCATGCAGCTCCTGGGTCCACGCCGAGAGGAACTTGAGCACCACTGGGGTCGTCGAGGAGCCGGTCGGATAGCCCTCCATGTCGTAGTAGATCGGGTTCCCCGGCGCGATCCCGAGTGCGCCGGCCTGCGTCACCGCGTCGCTGGCGGCGGCGGATCCCTTCCGACGCCGCGCTCCTCGGGTTGATCGTGCCGCAGCCGCTGCACGCGCTACCGGCCTGAAGGCCGACGTACGTGGGGATCAGGTGCCAACCCGCTGCCGTCTCCTGGCTCACCCAAGCGGCGCTCAGGTTGGGCTGGGAGCAGGCGACGTTGGTGCCGCCGATGTAGATGCCGACCGCGTGGTAGGGCGACGAAGCCCACGCCGACATCGTTCGCCGTGCTCGGCGCCGAGCACGCGTCAAAGCCGAGTCCGGTGTATGTCCCGGCGGTCGTGGCGTTTGCCCGCGGGGCGTGGGCTCCGGACGTCGAGGCTTTGACCGAATCAGCGCGCACTGCGCTGAGCGATCGGAGCCCGAGGGCTCGCTCGATCACCGCCGGGTCGTTCGCCCACGTGCCGAGGACCGCCACGCCGTGGCCGGGCACCGCGATCTCGGCGGCCGCCCGCTGGGCGCCGGGAAGCACCGACGGGGGCGCTGCGCGGACCCGGCTCCAACGAGTTGGTTCGACGAGGATCGCCTCGGTGCGGCCAGCCGCCGCCGGAGGACACTGTTGCTCGGCGCTCGGTGCCCCCAGATAGACGGCGTGCCGGTTGAAGCGCACGCACGTCGACGGCCTGACCGCGAGCCGGAACACGGGCCAAGACGAGGGCACGGTGAGCGAGTAGCCGTGGTATCGCACGACCTTGGTCGCCACGTGGGCCTGGGCCGCTGACACGAACGCAAGTGAGGTCGCGAGCATCGCCAGGAGGCCCACCGTCCTGGCACCTCGTGAGCGCCGCCCCACGCCCACCTTGCTTGGTTCCAGACCCAGCAACGGTCGTGATGGTAGCCAATCGCTCGGTCTCGTCCAACGAGATCCCGCGACCGGCCGTCAGTCCTCGAACTCGAACGCCTCTGCCGTCTTGGTGAGCTCGAGGACGCGCTGGACCTGTCGTGGTCCGCGCCGCAGCGCGAGCTCGTGGCCGTCGGACTGCGCACGGTCGCGCGCGAGCAGCAGTGCGCGCAGCCCTGTGCTGTCCATGAACTCGAGTCCGCTCAAGTCGATGACGATTCGCCGCGGGCCCGTCTCCTCTGCGGCGCGCAGTTCGCGCTCGAAGACCAGCGCCGAGGTGAGGTCGAGCTCGCCGCGTAACGACAGCACTATCGTGTCCCCATGCGAGGCGCTCTCGATCTGGAGCTGGCCCGGGATTGGCGCATCGGGAGCCCCGGGCTCAGTCACGTCGACCACCAGAATCGGAGGACTTTTCCAGCGCCAGCGAGTTCACTGAGCGGATCAAGAGACAACCTGTGAGGAGTTGGATATTGGGCGGTCCGAAGCCAAGTCGTCCGTCCCAGTGTGATGACACGCCCGCATACCCTTTCAGAGCAGCGACGCGGACGGAAATTTAGCAACGGCTCGTCGCAGATCGTGTAGTCGGGCGCTGGTGCGATCGGCCGTCGCTAAGAGAACAAACGCGGATCGGCGGTGACGATGCCATGGACCCCGAGCGTACGGAGCCCGTCGATGGCTGGGCGTTGGTTCACCGTCCACGCATACAGCCGCCCGTTGCGGGCGACGACCTCCCCGAGCAGCGCCTCGTCCACGAGCCGGTGCTGAGCCATCACGGCCTGCCATCGTCGCGCGGCCAGACCGGCCAGCACCTGCAACCGCCAATCTCGCCAGCGCCGGCTGAGCCGCGCGACGCGTCCCCCGATCGAGATGCCCGTGCGGGCACCCGGGTCGAGGGCGCGAACCCGGTCGAGAACGCCGGCCACCTGGCACGAGATGAGCGTCCGGTCGAGAACTCCGGCGCGACTCAGCGCGCCGAGCACGGCGGGCTCGCAACCCAGCCGCTTGAGGTCGACGTTGAGCTCGACGTCGCGGAATCGGCGGCTGGAGAGATGATCGAGGGCCTGATCCAACGTGAGGTTGCGATCTTGCCTGGCATCGAGGATGGTGTGCGCAAGGACCAGCTCACCGCGCCACGCACGAACGTCGAACTCAACCATGTCCACGCCGATCTCTAGCGCCGCATCAAACGATTCGAGCGTGTTGGCGGGCGCCAGCGCGCTCGCTCCTCCGTGCCCGATCCGCTGGCAGATGCTCGCAGTCACGGTTCAGGACGATCGCAGGTTTCACGGCGATCGGGCCATCACCGCTCCGCAGTTGCCACAAGCACCGAGCCGATCACCGTAGTCGAGAAGGAGAGATACGCATGACCGATGCCTCATCCATGCAAACGTCGACCGTTTCGACCGTTTCGGCCCTGCCGGCATCCGCCCGCGAGCGGTTTGGCGAGCGCAACGCCGTTCGCTACAAGCGGGACGGCGAGTGGAACGAGCTCACGTACGCAGAAGCGGTGGACGCGATTCAGGAGGTAGCCCTTGGCCTCGTGGATCTCGGGATCGGGGTCGGCGACCGGGTGTCGGTTCTCGCTGACACGCGCTGGGAGTGGACGCTGGCGAGCTACGCGATCACGGCGGCCGGCGGCGTTGTCGTCCCGGTCTACCCGACCAATGCTCCAAACGAATGCAAGTGGGTGCTCGGCAACTCCGGGGCGCGGGCCGCGTTCTGCGAGAACGACGTCCAGAAGGCGAAAATCGATCAGGTCCGCGGCGAGCTTGACGAGCTCCAGCACGTGATCGGGATCGAGCCGGGCGGTGGCGAGCCGACGCTCGACGAGCTTCGGGAACGGGGCCGCGGCCCGCGACCCACAGGAGCTCAGCGCCCGTCAGGAATGAGGTCGACCCGAACGATCCGTACACGATCGTCTACACGTCTGGGACGACGGGTCCGCCGAAGGGCGTCGTGCTCACCCACGGGAACGCGATGTCGGTGTGCAAGATGGTGCAGGAGCTTGACTTCGTCCTCCCCGGGGAGAGGACGTATCTATACCTGCCGTTGGCGCACGTGTTCGCCTTGACCGCCCAGCTGGCCTCCTATGACCAGGGCACATCGATCATCTACTTCGGCGGCAACACGAGGGAGATCCTCCCCGAGCTGATCGAGACCAAGCCGACGTACCTCCCCTCGGTGCCGCGGATCTTCGAGAAGCTTTACGCGGCAGCGATGGGCATGAGGGAAGCGTCAAGCGAGGAGGAGCAGCAGCGGCTCGACCGGGCGATCAAGCTGGGGGTCGAGGTGCGCCGGCGCCGCGAGCGTGGCGAGGAGGTGCCCGTCGAGCTCCTGGAGCCGTTCGAACAGGCTGACAGGGACGTGTTCGAGCGGGTCCGGCAGCTGTTCGGCGGCGAGGTCCGCCAGGCCGTGAGCGGTGCGGCGCCGATCGCACCCGAGATCCTGGAGTTCTTCTACTCGGCCGGCGTGCCCGTGCTCGAGGGCTGGGGAATGACCGAGACCTCAGCGGTCGGGACGGTAGGCACGCTTGATCACTTCAAGTTCGGCACCGTCGGACGCGCGATGCCGGGAGTCGAGCTGCGGACCGAGGATGACGGCGAGATCCTGATGCGCGGCCCGAACGTGTTCCTCGAGTATTGGAAGAACACCGAGGCGACAGAAGAGACGCTGATCGACGGGTGGGTCCACACAGGCGATCTGGGCGCGATCGACGATGAGGGTTATCTCAAGATCACCGGCCGCAAGAAGGACATCATCATCACGGCCGGCGGTAAGAACCTGACTCCCTCGAATATCGAAAACGACCTGAAGCAGTCGCGGTTCATCTCTCAGGCGGTCATGTACGGAGATCGCAAGCCCTATCCAGTCGCGCTGATCACCCTGGACGAGGAGGAGATCGGCCCGTGGGCCAAGAACCAGGGCCTCCCTGACGACGTCGCCGGAGCTGGCCAAGACCGACGAAGTGCGAGCGCTCGTCCAAAAGGAGCTGGATCGCGCCAACTCCAACTACGCGCAAGTCGAACAGATCAAGAAGTTCACGATCCTCGATCACGACCTGTCGATCGAGTCTGGCGAGCTGACGCCAACCCTCAAGGTCAAGCGCAACGTCATAAACGAGAACTATCAGGACCTGTTCGAGTCGATGTACTCGAAGTAGGCCGCGGTCAGATCGACGGCGGGTTGGGGTCCGGCGGCAGTGGGTTTGGGTCGGGCGTGGGCGCGGGCGGCTGCGGATCTGGCTGCGGCGTCGGGGCCGGCCCTGGCGGGACCGGCGTGGGCGGCTGAGGGTCGGGCGTGGGTGGCGAGATGATCATCCGCACAACGGTTCGCCTACCCGGCTACCCGCTCTAGCAACCACTCCGCGGGCTCAGCCTGAATCCACCCGCGCCCGCAGGTCCAGCGCGTTGGTCGGCGCGAATCCGTTCCAGTCGTTGTTGAAGTACGCGTACACGTCCGTGCGCCGGCGCCACTGGGCGATGCGGCGGGCCCACTGCTCGAGCTCGGTCGCGGAATAGTTCCCGCCGCGCCCGCGGGCGCCGTAGTGGAAGCGCACGAACCGCCACGATGAGGTCGCTTCATCCGACTGAAACGGCCGCTTCGGGTGATCACCGATCGTCAGTGCGACGTCGTGGGCACGCAGGGCCGCGTACACCTCGGGCACGAACCAGCTCTCGTGCCGGAACTCGATCGTATGCATCCCCTCCGGCAGCGCCCCGAGCCAGTCCTCCAGCCGCTGGTCGTCGCGGTGGAAGTTCTCGGGCAGCTGCCAGAGCACGGGCCCGAGCTTGCCCGCATCGACCAGGGGCTCGAGCGGCTCGTAGAACCGCCGGATCCCGTCGCCGAGCCCGGCCAGCCGTCTGATGTGCGTCAGGTAGCGGCTCGCCTTGAGCGCGAACAGGAACCCCGGCGGCGTCTGCCTCACCCACCCGGCGACGGCCTCGCGGCGGGCCAGCCGGTAGAACGTCGAGTTGACCTCCACCGTGTCGAACCGCTCGGCGTACAGCTCGAGCCACCGACGTTTCGGCTCGCGCTGCGGGTACAGGCGGCCGCGCCAGTCGTCGTACATCCATCCTGAGCAGCCGATGCGTATCCGTCTCATGCCAGGGGTAGGAGTTTCACTGCCCGATGAGCTCGCTCGCCAAGCAACCAAGCCACCCGCCGCCACCAGTCCCCCCGCGTCCAACGCCCGCGGACATGCGCGAGGCGATCCGGGGGTGCCGTGCCTGTGACTTGTGGGAGGGCGCCACGCAGGCGGTGATGGGCGAGGGCGCCCAGCACGCGCCGTTGATGCTGGTCGGCGAGCAGCCCGGGGACCGTGAGGACATCGAGGGCCATCCGTTCGTGGGCCCGGCGGGCAAGGTGCTCGATCGGGCGCTCGGTGAGGCCGGGATTGCCACAGATCAGGTGTACATCACGAATGTCGTCAAGCACTTTCGCTACAAGGCCCGAGGCAAGCGCCGGATCCATCAAAAACCCGATCGCTGGCAGGTCTCCGCCTGCCTGCCGTGGCTCCAGGCCGAGATCGCCATGGTCGGGCCAGCCGCGCTGGTCTGCCTCGGGGCGACCGCCGGGCAGGCGCTTCTCGGGTCGAAGGTACGGGTCGGACGCGACCGCGGCGAGCCGATGGAGTCCGAGCTCGCCGAGCTGGTCACGCTGACCGCGCACCCGTCGTCGATCCTGCGCTCGCAAACGGATGCGGAGCGCCACGTCGCGATGGGCGAACTGGTCGCAGATCTCAGAAAGGTGGCGAGGTGGCTGAGCGAGAGGTAGTAGTTGTGACGGGAGCGTCGGGAGGGATCGGCCGCGCCGTCGCCCGCGAGTTCGCCAAGCACGGCGCTGCCGTCGGGCTGATCGCCCGTGGCCGCGAGGGCTTGGAGGCCACGGCGCGGGAGGTCACCGAGCTCGGCGGGACCGCGTGCCCGTGCCCCGCCGACATCTCCGATTTCGAGGCCGTGGAGAAGGCTGGGGCCATGATCGAGGACCGCCTCGGGCCGATCGACGTGTGGGTCAACAACGCCATGACCACGGTCTTCTCGTTCTTCGACGACGTAACCGCCGAAGAGTATGAGCGGGCGACGCGGGTCACCTACCTCGGCACCGTGTGGGGGACCAAGGTGGCGCTCGAGCGGATGCTGCCGCGGGATCGCGGCACGATCGTGCAGGTCGGCTCGGCGCTCGCCTACCGCGGGATCCCGTTGCAGGCGCCCTACTGCGGCGCCAAGCACGCGATCAAGGGCTCGTTCGAATCGCTGCGCTGCGAGCTACGCCACCGGGGCAGCGCGGTGCATGTGACGATGGTCCAGCTCCCAGGGCTCAACACCCCGCAGTTCAGCCATTGCCTGAGCAAGATGCCCCGCCACCCGATGCCGGTGCCACCGATCTTCGAGCCCGAGGTGGCGGCGCGCGCGATCTACTGGGCGGCTCACCACCGCCGGCGCGAGCTGTACGTCGGCCTCCCGACGGTGTACACGATCATCGGCAACAAGCTCGCGCCGTGGCTCGCCGAGCGCTACCTGGCGAGGACCGCCGTCGACGGCCAGCAGACCGACCAGGGAGTCAGCCGCCATCGCCCCCACAATCTGTTTGAGCCACTCGACTCAGACCACGACGAGGGCGCACACGGGATCTTCGACGGCCAGGCCCACCCGCGCAGCGAGCAGGCGTGGCTCAGCCGCCACCGGATCGGCTCAGGGTTGGCCGCCGCGGCAGCGCTCGGCGCTGCCGCCGCGACCGTGGCCCACCGACACGCTTGAGACCCAGCCGCTCGGCGAGCCGCGACGGAGGCGCGCACGACACGCCTGTGAGGGAGCGCCCACGGGTCATGGCGTTCCGCGAGATCCCCCCTCGTGCGCCGCAAGCCTACTCAACGGGCCTGCGGAGCGGTGCGAGGCGACCGATGGCGAACAGGTGCGCCCGCGCGCGCGTCGCGGTCGTGGGCGGTTGCCTCGACCGCGGTTAGCGGCTTCGCGATGGACTCGAGCCCCCGCCGCTCCGCGTCGATGCCGAACACGACCTCAGTCACGCCACCGATGATCATCAAGACCGCTCCGATCGCTAGCGCTTTGAACACCTCCGACGCGTTGCCGGTAGCGACCATTGGTGCGAACAGCTGCGGGCCGATGATCCCGCCGATACCGGTGCCGACCGCGTAGAACAGCGCGATGCACAGCGCGCGAGTCTCCAACGGGAAGATCTCTGAGACGGTGAGGTACGCCGCGCTCACTCCGGCCGAGGCAAAGAAGAACACGACCGACCACGCGACCGTCAGCGTCGCGGCACTCAATTGGTGCTGCTCGAACATGTAGCCCGTCACAAGGAGCAGTACGCCGGACAGGATGTACGTCCCCGCGATCATCGGCCGGCGGCCGACGGAGTCGAACAGACCGCCGAGCACGAGCGGCCCGAGCAGGTTCCCCGCCGCGAACGCGACGAGATAGTAGGGCGCATTCGCCGTCGCGACGTGAAAGAACGTGCTCAGCAGGGTGGCGTAGCCGAAAAGGATCGAGTTGTAGAGAAATGCCTGTCCGATGAACAGCGCGAGCCCGAGCACGGTGCGTTTCGGGTACGTCTTGACCACCGTCCGTGCGATCTCGAGCACGCTGATCGTCTTGCGCTGCTGGATCGCAATGTTGTCGTCTGGATCGGGATCACCGAGCGGCTTGCCGGTGCTCTCTTCGACCTCGCGCTCAATTTGTAGTGTGATCTTCTCGGCCTCATCCTCGAACCCGTGGATGAACAGCCAGCGCGGGCTCTCAGGCACATGGCGGCGGACGATCAGGATCGCCGTTCCGAGGACGAACCCGAGCCCGAAGCACACACGCCAACTGAGCAGCGGGGAGAAAATGTGGAGAGCGGCCACCGACAGCAGCGCACCGACGGCAGCGCCCGCCCAGTAGGTCCCGTTGATGAAGATGTCGACACGCCCGCGATGGTTGGCGGGGATCAGCTCATCGATCGCAGAGTTGATCGCGCTGTACTCGCCACCGATGCCCATCCCGGTAACGAAGCGGCAGGCGAAGAAGAACAGCGGCGTCCATGCGAACGCCGTGGCAACCGTCGCGACGAGATACACCCCGAGCGTGATCATGAACAGCTTCTTGCGCCCGAAGCGGTCGGTGAGCTGACCGAACAGCAGCGCCCCGACGCATGCGCCAGCGACGTACATCGACGCCGCCCAGCCGGCGACCTCGGCGGACGAGATGTTGATGCCGCTGCCCTTAGCCGAGATCGCGCCGGCAATCGACCCGACGACCGTGACCTCGAGACCGTCGAGGATCCACACAGTGCCCAGCCCGACGATAATCCTCCAGTGCCAACGCGACCAGGGAAGGCGGTCAAGCCTTGCGGGAATGTTGGTCTCGATGGTGCCGAGCTCGCCGGCGGTGGACGCGACTGTGGCCATTGGTTGCCTCCTGATTCCGGTACAGCTAACGTGCTACCCCGTGCCTTCACGCACGAACCTCTGACGATGTGTGCGAGCCGGATGCGTAATGAGTTCGGACGGCTTACGCAGGGCGTCGCGTTACTCGCAGTAACTGGCGGGGCGCTGTTGTTACAGGCGCCCCGCTCGTCGTCAACCCGACCCGCATCAAACACTCCGAAACCGGGAAGAACCCCTACGTGGAGCGCCGCAGCTGGTGGTTGCTCCGAATATCCATCTGAATGGTTCTACAGAGGCGGCGAAGACATGATTGTCTTGGGCATAGTCCTGCTGATCGTTGGGTTCATCGCGAACGTGGCGATACTGTGGTCGATCGGCATCATCCTGTTGATCGTCGGTCTCGCCTTGGCCGTGCTGGGATCCATGGGTCGGGCTGTGGGTGGCCGGCGCCATTACTACTGATGAGTGAGTGGTCGGAGAAGGCGGCGCGGACGGCCCTAGGAAGCGCCGGGACGTTCGTCGGGTCCGCCCCGCGACGACGCGATGCGCCGGGAAGTGTTTGCGTGCCCATAGTTGACACCGAGCCGCGCCCGGTGCGCATCGGCGTAGGAGAACCCGCGTGCCTCGGGGCTCAGCCCGATCACGGCACTAGGTTGTGGGGCTCGAACGCCGCCTGCTCCATCTCGGTGTGGAAGTCCGTCAGGTTGCGGTTGAGCGTCATCGTCCCGACCTTGACCAGCGGGTAGTCGATGTGCGGCCACACCTTGGTGAGATCGAACGGGTTGAGGCGAGCCGGTCGGCCTCCTCCTCTGTCAGCCACTCAATTCCCTGATCGGTCTTGAAGTGGACTTGACTCAGAACTTCTCACCGCTGGCGTTGACCCACATGTAGGTGTGACTGGAGTACCCATTCAGTGCCGGTAGGCATCAGGCAGGGCGGTTCACCGACGACACAGTCAACGTCGATGATCGCGCCGCACGAGCGGCATACGACAGGGTGATGATTATCACCCACGCGCGCCGACCCGCTATCGCTGAGGCCCATCGATGCTCGTTCTCTCATGTGTTCGCCTATTCGTGGCCCGGCACGGTGCCCGTCGGTGGCTCGGTCGGCACTGATTCGGTCCGGTCGGGGCTCTGCGCAATCACCTCGACCGCGCCGTCGCCTCGGCGCGTGATGACCGTTCCCTGCCAATCCCGGAGCGGATGGGCGTCGCTGCGTCGAAGGGAACGGCAGACGCTGCGGGTAATGAAGAACACGACGATCGGGATCACCCACACGCCGAACCGCCAGAACTCGATCTGGGCCTTGTAGGAGATGTCGAGCCGGACGAACAGCTGGTCGGTCGACCCGATCGCGAAGATGATCACGACCCAGCTGAGGAATGCTGCGCCGACGGCTGTCCGGATCGGCCGGTCGCGTGGACGATCGAGCAGGTCGTGGCGGAGGCGGTCGCCGGTGATGCGCCGCTCGAGAGCCGGCCAGCAGAACATCACTCCGAACACCACCAGCGGGAACAGCACACCGCCCCAGAACGGGTTGGGGATGAGCGTGTGGTTGCCGGTCGCGAGCTCCCAGTTCGGCATCAGCCGCAACGCCCCAATCAGCCAGCCGATGTACCAGTCGGGTTGGGCGCCGTTCTCCGAGAGGTAGGGGTGGTATGGCCCCCATAGCCACACGGGGTTGATCTGGATTAACCCCCCGCATATGAATAGGATCGCCGCGACGGCGAGCAGCAGGCCGATCGACCGCAGCGCGTACGCGGGCCACATCGGCGTGCCGACGACGTTCCGTTCGCGCCTGCCGGGGCCGGGGAACTGCGAGTGGTGCTGGCGCATGATCATCGCCAGGTGCGCCGTGATCAACACCGCGAGCGCCGCCGGGATCAGCAGCACATGGATGATCTCCAGGCGCGGGAGGAAGCTGCTCGAGCCCGGGAACGGCCCCCCGAACACCAGGTACGCGAGCTGAGCCCCGACGAACGGGATCGACAGGGCGACTGAGTACGCGATCGCCAGCCCCATTCCGGACAGCAGGTCGTCGCCCAGCGAGTAGCCGGCGAATCCCTCGAGGATCGCCAGCATCAGCATCGTCAGCCCGATGTAGTAGTTGAAATCGCGCGGTTTGCGGTAGGCGCCGGTGAAGAAGACGCGCATCAGGTGCAGGACGATCGAAGCGATGAACACGTCGGCTGCCCAGTGGTGCACCTGACGGAAGAGCAGCCCTGCCGGCACCGCGAAACTGAGGTTCAGCATCGATCGGTAGGCCTCCGACATCTGCTGTCCCTGAAGCAGTGCGTAGGACCCGTGGTAGGTGACCTGGGCGTCGCTCGGTATGTAGTAGAGCGTCAGGAAGATCCCGGTTCCGACAAGGACGATGAACGAGTACAGGGAGATCTCGCCGAGCAGAAACGACCAGTGGTCGGGGAACACGTAGCGCAGAGTCGCCCTGATCCCGCTCGCCGCACCAAGCCGCTGCTCGGTCGAGCGCATCATGCGCACGAACCGCCGGTGCACGATGCGATCGACGAACTTCACGATTCGGAGCGGTGGACGTTCCACCAGGAGGGCCCGATGTCCTCGCGGAACGGCCCCGCGGCCTCGAGGTAGCCATCCGGGTCGATCATCAGCGGCAGCTGTGGCAACGACCGGCCAGCCGGGCCGAACAGAAGCCGACCGCCGTCGCCGGGCGAAAACGTCGAGTAGTGGCATGGACACGTGAACGCCGGCCCCGTGCTTGTGGATTCGAACGTCGGATAGCGGTACAGCGAGATCGCGCACCCGGCGTGCGGGCAGATCTTCGAGTAGGCGAGCACGCCGCCGGGCGCCCACGCGCGGCGCGCCACCGGGAGGTGGAGCTGGCCGGCGAGCAGCCGGACCACGATCAAACCCGCGCCGAACGCCTCGGGATCACCGCCCTCGGGCAGCGCGGTGTACATCGAGCCGACCTGGACGTCCGACGCGAGGTAGGGCCGACCCTGCTCGTCGATCAGCCGAACACCTCGATGCCAGGGCGTCTGATGGATTCCGGCGAGCTTCGGCCCCAGCGACGCGATGGGAGTCGCCGCGGCGGTCACGAGCGCGGCCCCCGCCAGGCCGCCGGCGCCGGTCAGCAGCACTCGACGGGAGATGCCCTCTCCCCCACTCTCGATTAGCTCCACGGCTTCCTCGGTCGCCCGCTCGTCAAGAAGCACCCCGCGCTGCTCGACAGCGGTCTCCTGGGGGACGACGAACTTGCCGGCAACGATCGCGCCGGCGGCCGCGAACAGCAGCGACAGCCCCATTGAGAGTCCGAGAAGCTGGGTGTCGCCGCTGAGGATCACGTAAATCGCGGTGAACGCGAAGCCGCAGAACGCCGCGGCGAGCAACAGCGCTGCGACGAGCGACTCGGCCCGGCGATTCGCAGGGACGGTGCGCCTGGCCGGATCGGCATCGGACTCGGACTCACGTGACAGCGGGGCTGGGGGCTTGCCAGAACCCGCGACGCGCCAAGCGGCGCGTAGGGCCACCAGCACGCCCACCAGCTTGGCCAGCCGGGACACCGGCTTGGAGTCTTCCGGGGTCATGAGACGGCCTCCTTCATGCCAGGCGCTCGCCGATCAGCCGCGCCACTATCACCATCGCCGCGAGTGCCACGAACCAGGCCACGATCCCTTCCGGGATCGGGCCGATGTTGTAGATCCCCCAACCGCCGGCGTTGTCCGGGTGGCGGCTCCACAGAACGTAACGGGCGATCGAGTCGAGCTGATGCTGATCGATCTGCCCAGAGTCGAAATGGGGCATCAGATACGGGCCCATGCGGACCGCCTCGGCGATCTGCTGGGCAGTCGCGTCCTGAAGCTCCGGCACCTGAGCTCCGATCGTGATTCCTCCGCGGGCGACGATCTGGTGGCAGCCCGCGCAGTTGAGCGTGAACTGCTGGAAGCCGAGCGACAGGTTGCCGTTCGACGGGTCCGCCGTCGGGGCCAAGGGGCCGCCAAACTTGCTGATATACGCGATCAGCGCGTCGATCTGGGGACGGTTGAACAGGGGTGTGGCTCGGACCGGCTCATCGCGGGGGTCTTGCAGCGGCATTCGCCCGGTAGACAGGTAGAAGTCGACCGGTCCCGGGCCCACGCCGATCAGCGACGGCGCGACGCCGCGCTGGCCCTGCAGCGCGATCCCGTGGCAGGAAGAGCAGGAGTTCTCATACAGGTTGAACCCCTCGGCGACGAGCGCCGGGGAGGTCGGGAATCGCTTGGTGGGCGCGCCCAGCCCTGGTGGGTCGGGGGATTTGTCGGGAGCCGCCGGGAGCGAGGTCGGCGGACCCCCGGACGTAGTCTGGCCGGACGAGGGTGGCGCCGCGAAGCCGACGATCGCGAGCGCTCCGAGAATCAGGGCTGCACTCGCCCGCAAGATCGGGGGGATCCGCGACCGGCGCGTCAGCCATCGGCGTGCGAGCCGTATCACGACTCTCCCCCGATGGCCGCACCACCCTGCGCGCCGTGTGCTTCGCGAGCCTGCAGCCGCCGCTCCTCGGCCACCATCGCCGCAAGCACTGCCCACAATCCAACCGCGACCATGATCGTGCTACCGGCGACCCACATGATCGCGCCGGCTTGCTGCTGATCGACGATCGCCGAGACGCCGAGCGCGTGGGCTAGTGGTCCGTACGCCAGGTACACCAGCGTCGGGTGCCGGTTGAGATACGCGCCGATCAGCGCCATCGGGGCCATCGCGGCGAGCAGGTAGACGAGACGTCCGAGCCCGCTCAACCTCTGCGACGGGGCCGGATCGCCGTCGAGCAGCGGCCACCACATCAGCGATCCGGCGATCAGGTAAGCGAGATGCTCGGCGTCGTGCAGTGGGGGATGCCGCAGCGTCGCGTCGTAGAACGCCGGCACATGCGTGGCCAGGACCACCGCCGTAAAGACCCCCAGACACCAGAGCGGGCCGGTGAAGCTCCGCGCTCGGACCAGGGCTCGGGCGAGGACGCGGCGCTCGCGCACGGGCAGCGCCCGGAGTGCGAGCAGAGCCGGCCTGCCCGCCAGCAACAGCAGCGGCGCGACCGTCAGCAACGCCAGGTGCTGGACCATATGAACGGAGAGCAGGCGGTCGTCGAACGTGTCCAGCCCCGACTCGAGCGCCACCAGGACGGTGGCGACGCCGGCGAGGAACGAGGCGGTCCGGCGCCACGGCCACCGCTGGCGGGTCCGGCGTGTCCCCAACAGGTACAGGCACGCGACCAGCGCCGCCTGAACGTTCAGCCCCAAGTCGAGCTGCCAGTGGCCAGTCAGCAACGACAGCAGCGACGGGTCCTTCACGATCGGCGCTCCCGGGCCACACGGCGGCGCGTCCGGAGCTCGGCGCGGCGCTCGATCGTGAGCCGTCCGATCGAGACGATCAGCAGCCCCGCGCCGAAGTAGATCGGGAAGGTCCCGAACACGAAGCCGAACAGGATCGAGGACACGGCCAGGGCGGCGAGAACGGCGCCGAGACTCGCCTGCGGAACCGCCTCCGGCCCCGGCGACGGCTCTGGCGTCCCGCGCTTCAGGGCAACGCGGCCCGCCAGCGCGATCAGCAGTCCGGCGCCGGCCCATACTGCGAGCACGGCGAAGGCGAACGTTCCGACCTGAATCGCGTCGCCGGTCCAGATCCAGTTGATCGCCCCTAGGATCGCCAGCAGCATCCCCCAGGCGAGCAGCGGGATCGCCCCGCCCCTCATGCCGGGGCCCCTTCGTGTGCGCGATCTACGGCCTCCTCACGGAGGTCAAGCAACGGTGCGTAGGAGCGGATCGGTGGTAGCGGGCGGGTGAAGTTGTGCGCCGGGGGCGGCGAGGTGGTCGCCCACTCGAGCGTGTGCCCCAGCCACGGGTCATCGCCGGCCGGCTCGCGCACCCGCAGCGAGATCCACACGTTGACGAGGAACGTCAGCACTCCGAGGGCGATGATCCCGGCGCCAATCGTCTCGATCAGGTTGAGCGTCCCCCAGCTCGGGTGCGTCGGGTAGCGAGAAACCCGGCGCGGCATGCCGTCCTGTCCGAGGAAGAACATCGGGAAGAACGTCAGGTTGGTCCCGATCACCATCACGACCAGCTGGAGCTTCCCCAGCCGCTCGCGCAGCATCGCGCCGGTGAGCTTCGGGAACCAGTGGTAGACGCCGGCGAAGAACCCGAAGATGCTGCCGGCGAACAGCGTGTAATGGAAGTGGGCGACGATGAAGTACGACCCGTAGGCCTGATAGTCGAGCACCGGCGACGCGACGAACACGCCGCTGAGGCCTCCGATCAGGAACTGAACGAAGAACGTCAGCGCGAACAGCATCGACGTACGGAGCACGATCGAGCCGCCGATCAACGTCGCGATCATGTCGAAGTACTCGATCCCCGCAGGGATCACGAGGGCCGTCGAGGTGAACGCGAAGTACTGATTGGTGACGCCGCCGGTGACGAACATGTGGTGCGCCCACACGCTCATCGACAGCGCCGCGAACATCATCATCGAGGCGACGAACGCGACATACCCGAACCACCGCTTGTGTGCACTCACCGCGACCGCCTCGGCCGCGGCGCCGAGGTACGGGAAGAACATCACGTACACGACCGGATGACCGAAGAACCAGAACAGGTCCTGGTAGTCGATGACGCCGTTGAAACCGGTGTAGATGTGGCCCCCGTGCCGATCGATGTACAGAAGCGCCATCGTCACGATCAGGACCGGGAAGGCGCCGACCACCATGAGGACGCTGACGAGGGCGGTCCATGTGAACACGGGCATCCGCAACAGCGACATTCCGGTCACGCGGCGGCGGGCGATACTCCCGACCACACACGCGCTCATCATGAGCATCCCACCCGCCGCGAGGATCACCGCAATCACCCACAGGTCCTGTCCGACTCCCGGCGTATTGACGCCGTTCGAGAGCGGTGCGTACGCGCTCCAGCCGTCCCTTCCGGGACCGGTCGCGGTGAACCATCCGGCCTGCATGATCACCCCTCCGCAGAGCCAGATCCAGAACCCAGCCAGCGCGGCTCTCGGCGCCGCCACGGATACCGCGCCGATTTGCAGCGGCACGAGATACAGCGCCAGCGCGATCGCCATCGGCGTGACGAACAGGTAGATCATCGTCGAGCCGTGCATCGTGAACAGCGCGTTGTAGGTGTCATCCGAGACGAAGTGCTCGTTGGGTTGGGCGAGCTGCGCCCGCATCAGCAGGGCGAACACCCCCCCGAGCAGGAAGAACGCCAGCGAGCAGATCCCGAGGTTGAGGCCGACCCGCTTGTGATCAGTGCTCGTCACAGCTCCGAGCAGACCTGGCACCCTCAGCGGGGTCGGCGCCACAGCGCTGCCGGTTCCCATTACGCGGAGACCCTTCCCCGACTTTGGGCCCAGGCTTCGAACTGGGCCCGGCTGACCGCGTGGACAGTGAATACCATGTCGGCGTGGCGCAGACCGCAGAACTCGGCGCACTGCCCCGCGAACACGCCGGCTGTAGGGAACATCAGCGTCACTGATTCGGTGGCGCCGGGAATCAGATCCCGCTTGTAGCGCAGCGCCGGGATCCAGAACGAATGGATCACGTCGACCGAAACAAGGTTGAATCGGATCGCCTCGTCCGTCGGCACAACGAGCTCCTGGCGGCCCACGGTCCCGCTACGGACGCCGAATCCGTAGGCGGGAAGAGCGAACTGCCACTCCCACTTGGCGCCGGTCACATCGATCGTGAGGCTCGGCCGCTCCCTGGCCGAGACCGCGTCCACCTGATGCTCGGCGGTGAAGGTTACGTACAGCAGAAACGCGACGACGACCGCCAGAAACGCCGCGTACGCGCCTTCAAGCGGATTGTTCTCGTGCCAGCGAGCCGCCCTGGCTGCGGGACGGTGTCGATAGCGGAAGACCGCGAATCCCACCACCAACACGATCACCGCGAACACAGCGATCGCGATCGGCACGTAGATCGCGAACACGCGGTCGTACTCCTGGCGGGTGTTCACCAGCGCCGGCGCGATCGGAGTGAGGGCTACGGAGACTTGGTTGGACGTCCGCTTTTCCTACCCCCGAACTCCGGTGATGAAGCCGGACGGTCCGGACCATGACCACTGAGAGCTAAGCGTCCGGTGATCGGGACCCTGTGGGGCGCTGTGTCACTCGCCGGTGCCTGCGTCAGGAGAGAAACCCGGCTCCTGGGGCCCGTCCCGAGAGCGGACGCTTGCTTTCCCCGGCAGTGTTCATCGCCTCAACGGCCGGACCCTCAGCTCCTCGGGCAACGAGTCATGTGAGCGCGAGCAGGCATGCCCCTCCGAGCAAGCCGGCGCCGGCGGTCCACCAGGCGATGTAGTCGCCGATATGCCCTGAATGGAGGTGGCGCAATCCACGCAGAGCGTCCCTAGCGGGGTGTCGGACCGCCCGCGGGAGCGATTCACGAAGTGATCGTCCAAACAGGCCCAGCGCCGCGACGCCGACCGCGCCGCCCACAGCGAGCAGCGAGTAGAGAACGTCCATCCCCTCGACGTGGCTCGGAGCCGGCTTGGGCCAGCTCACGTGTCCTGACCCGAGCACCCACTGGGCATACGCTCCGTGATCGGCGAACCGGGCGGCGGCCCGCTCGACGCCCGGCACCGCTCCCGGAAGGAGCCCCGCGACGGCCGCGAGGCCGATCAGCACGGCCGGGACCACGACCATCGTTGCCGGCGTGTGCGCGCGCGGTCCGCGTTCCTCGTCGACCCTTTCCTCGGCGGCGCGCGCCTGGGTCGGATCCGGGCCTTCGGATGGGCCCCAACCGAGAAACACCCTGCCGGTGACGCGCAGGACGGCGCCGCCGGTCAGTGCCGAGACGATCACAAACACAATCACGAGCCAGCCGTAGCCGGCCTCCGAGGAAGCGCTTTCGAGTAGCGACTTGCCGGCGAACGCGGTGAATGGGGGCGCCGCAGCCAGCAGCAGGGCACCGATCGCCATCAACACACCAACGAGCGGAATCTCTCTACCGCGGCCGTGCAGGTCGTACTCGTCGATCGTCGCGAAACGGTGCAGCAGCACGCCGGCGCACATGAACAGCGCGGCCTTGGTGAATCCGTGCCCGACGACGTATACGGCGACGCCGGCGACGCCCTTCGGGATGAGCAGCGCAATCCCGCAAACAAACAGCCCGACGTGGCTGATCGTGGAGAACGCCAGCAGCCGCTTGATGTGGCGCTGCATCGTGCACATCCAGGCGCCGAGCAACGCGGTCACGACGCCGAGCGCTATGAAGATCGCCCGCGTTGAGGCGACATGTGGAGCGAGAGGACCGGCGAACACCTGCCAGTAGAGCCGGGCCACGGCGTACACGCCGAGCTCCACCATCACGCCGGAGAACAGCACGCACACCGGCACGGGCGCGACCGCGTGCGCGTCCGCCAGCCAGAAGTGCAGCGGCACGACCGCCGCCTTGGTCAGGAAGCCGACGAACAGCAGCACCATCGCCACGATCACCAGCGGATCGACCGGGTGGCCGTTCAGTGCGGCGCCGATCTGCGTCATATTGAGCGCGCCGGTGCGGGCGTACAGCATCGCGACGCCGATGAGCATCGCGTAGCCGGCGACGCTGTTGGTGATCGCGAAGTTGATCGCCCCCTGGATCGGCGCACGCTCCTCGATCCTGTAGGCGGTGAGCGCGTAGGCGACGACGCTCATCAGCTCGAAGAACACGACCAGGCTGAACAGGTCGCCGGTAAGGCAGAAGCCAACCATCCCGGCCATGAACAGGACCATCAGCCCGTGGAACAGCCCGTCAATGGCGTCGAAGTACCGTAGCGAGTAGATCAGCGCCGCGGTTACCAGCACCCCCGCGAAGGCCGCCATCCCCGCCCCGATCGGATCGATCGACAGCGAGATCCCGATCGCCACGCCTCGCTTGGGCTGATAGCCACCGACCCAGTAGGCGAACGGCTCTCGCCACGCGTGGACCGCCAGCAAGACGCAGATGGCCGTGACCGCGATCGCGGTGATTGCCCCGACACCGTCGTTGAACCATCGGGGCGAGAAGAATCCGACGGCGACGAGCAACGGTCCCGCAAGGAACGGGATCACGACCGGGAGCGCGGCCAGGTGAGTCATGGCGGCCCTAGTCCCTGAGGGCGCGCAGCTCGCCCGGATCGACGCTCCCGAACCGCTTATCCGCCTGGACCACGAGCGCCAGCAACAGGGCCGTGACCGTCGCCTCGATCACCACGTCGGTCAGGACCAGCACCTGCACCACTGGGTCGACGAGCTTCGAGCTGGTGGGGATGTCCGCGATGATCGGGGCCTTGCCGCCCGTCCGATAGCCGATGCCGAGCAGCACCAGGTAGGTGGCGGACTGGACCACGGTGAGGCTCAGGACCGTGCGCACTAGGTTCCGGCTCGACACGACACCCCAGAGTCCGATCACGAACAGCCACACCGCGACCACGTACGGGAGGAAGCTCATCGACTCAGCCGGCGGACTCGACGAGCAGATCCTGATCGAGGAACTGCGTCCACGTGAGCAGGAACGCGCCGGTCACCTCGAGTCCGACCGCCAGACTGTTGAGCGGCATCATCCCCGCGGACAGCAGCTCGCCCGGCGTGCCGAGCGGAAGGAAGTTCTTCAGGTACACCGAGGCGAGGATCAGACCGGCGAGGCCGATCATCACATATGCCGCGGCGCCGATTGCATCGAGCGACTCGAGCGCCCAGTGCGGCGCGATCCGTTTCAGTGACAGATAGCGCCCGGCGAGTAGGACTGCGAGGGGCCCAGCCGCCAGCACGATCCCGCCCTGGAAGCCTCCGCCCGGAGTGAGCGCGCCATGGAGGATGACATAGGCGCCGAGCGCCACCAGCAACGGGATGAGGATCAGCGAGGTCACCCGCAGCCCGTCGCTGGCTCCGGCGAAGCGGTGGTCTTCGATGCTCACGTCGCCCTGCTCCTCGTCTCGCATCTGGCGCAGCAGCAGCGCGACGCCCGCGACCGAGGCGAACAGGATGAACTCCTCGCCGAGCGTGTCAAACGCTCGGATGTCGAAGTTCAGAGCGGTGACGATGTCCGTCGCCCGGCGCAGTTTGGGCTCGATACGGTCGAGCAGGAGGCCGTAGATGCCGTGGTAGTGGCCGAATGCCGGCAGTCCGTGTAGTCCGATCAACAACACGGCGGCGAGGCCGGGACCGGCGAGTGCGAACAGCCCGAGCCTGACCTTGCGGCTCACTCGTCCCGTTCCCTGTCTCTGCGGGAGCGCTCCTGTGCGTGGATCTTGCGCAGCGCCGCGAGGATGATCAGCGGCATCGCGATCGACGAGACGACGATCTCGGAGAGCGCCACATCCGGCGCCTGGAAGGTGAAGAACAGGAAGGTCAGCGTCAGCCCGAAGATCGAAAGCTCGAGCGCCTGGCGCAGCGGCTCGAGCGTGAGCACCACAGCGCCGCCGGCGAGCGCCACCAGCACCAGCGCAGCGAACTGGAGCGCGGTCACCGCTCAGCCCTCCTGTTCCTGCTCGATCCCCTCACGCCAGTCGCCTCGCTCCCGGGTGCGAAAGCTCCGCGCGGTGGTGTGGACCACGACGGGGCCGAGCAGCACCAGCAGCACCCCGGACGCCAGTGCCTTGTCCCCGATCAGCGAGAACGACTCGTGCGCGACGATCGCAATCCCGACCAGCAGGGCTCCGTACCCAGCGAGCCCGACGTAGTGAAGGCGGTCGTAGACGTCACGCATCAGCACCATCCCGATCACCGCGAACAGCTCAAGCATCGTGCCGCAGCCGAGGACCACGGTCGCAATCACCTCGCCCGCGCTCACAGATCCCGCTCCATGAGCCGCGCGAACACGAGCGCGCCGATCAGCGATAGCAGCGCGAAGATCAGGGCAAGGTCAATGAACGGCTGTCGGTGATACCCCTCGGAAAGGAGCATGAGCGTGGTCGTCAACAGAGTGCTCGCGACCTCGAGTGCGGCCAGCGCGTGAGTCGCGCCGGCCAGAAAGCAGACGCCGAGGCACGGCACGATCCCGACGGCCAGGACGAGCGCCGCGATCTCCCACTCGTTCATCCGAGTCCCAGCACATCCAGTTGCTCGCGACCGCCCTGACGATGGAGCTGGTGGACGAGCAGCAGGTCTCGGCCGGGATCGACGCCGACCACGATCGTGTTCGGCGCGAGCGACCCAAGTGCCTCAGCAACGGCCCGGCGGCCGGCGTCGCGCGGATCTTCCTCGCTGCCGGCATCAAATGGGACGGCGCGGAATACCCCCCGCGACGCCTTGCCCTGTACGAGCTGCAAGAGCGCCTCTCGGCAGAGAAATACGACGTGGGTCGCGACGCTTGCAACGATCCGCCAGCTGCCCGCGAGCCAGCGAGGACTGATCAGCGCTTCGGTGAACGCCTGTTCGCGGGAGACGACGAACGCCCCCGCTGCGAGCATCCCCACGCCGACCATCACGAACAGTTCGACCTCGCTGGTCGTGTCCACGAGCAGCAGGTAGAACGCCGCGCCGAGCGCGAACCCGACCGCTGCTACCGCGAGCCGGCGCATCACCTCACACGCGGCAGCACGTGTTCCCGGTAGGCCGCGAAGAACGCGTCCTGCTCGGGACCGATCTGGTTGACGTAGAGCTCGTCGAAGCCAGCATGCTTGTAGGCATTGATCGTCTCGACGTGCCGGTCGACATCGGGCCCGCAGGGAACCTCCGAGGCGAGCATCTCCTGTGTGACCAGCTCGCTGGCCTGTTCGAAGTGCGCGGGCGTCGGAAGGATCTGGGCAAGCTCACCGGGAAGCGCGTCGTTCGGCCACAGGCGGTGCACGGTCTCGCGTGCTCTGTTCTCGTCTTCGTCCCAGCAGACCTTCACTCCGCCCTGCACGAATGTGCCGTTGTTCGATCGCGAGCGGAACAGCTCGACTGACTCTCCGTCGGGACCGACCGTGCAGTACCCGTCCCCGACCCGCGCGGCCAGCTCGACCGCCTTCTGACCGAACCCCGAAATCACAATCGGCGGGCGTGTCTCGGGGAGGTCGTAGACGCGGGCGTGCTCAACCCGGTAATGGCGGCCGCGATGGCTGTGGACGCCTCCCTCCCACAGGGTGCGGATCACCCCGACCGCCTCCTCGAGCATCTCCAGACGCTCGTCCGCCTCGGGCCAGTGGTCTCCAAAGATGTGCTCGTTCAGAGCCTCTCCGCTCCCCAGGCCGAGGCAGAAATTGCCGTCGAGCAGGATCGCGGACGTCGCAGCGGCCTGCGCGACGATGCCCGGATGGATGCGGATCGTCGGGCACGTGACGGCAGTCGTGACCTTCATCCCGTCCGTCGCCTGCGCGATCGCCCCGATCGTCGACCACACGAACGGGCTGTGACCCTGCTCGTCGTTCCACGGGTGATAGTGATCTGAGATCCACAGGCCCTCGAACCCCGCCTCCTGGGCCTTGACCGCCTGCGCGACCAGATCACGCGGCCCCCATTCCTCGCTCGAGAGGAAGTATCCGATCTTCATGGCCGCTCCTTTCCGAGTGCACCGCGGTAATGCCCTATCGCGAGCGGTCGTAATCAGCCGCCGACGGGAGATCGGGCCCTGTGTTGACCCCGAATTCAAATGGCGGGCTCGTCTCCGAGAGCGAATTCACACCAGACCGTGGTGCGACCGGCGACGTCTCGTTCGACTCCCCAGGCCGTGGACAGCCGGTCGACGAAAAAGAGACCCATGCCCGCTGGCTGGTTGAGGTCGAGGCCGATGAGACGGGGCGCGGAGGCTGCGCCTGAGTCGGTGACTGTGAGGTGCAGCCGGCCCTCCGCTATCGACACATCAACCCCAATCGTTTGTTCGGAGCCGGCTTCGGTGTGTCGCACGCTGTTGGTGACGAGTTCGCTCACGATCAGTCCCACGTCGTCAGCCAATGGCGGCGGGAGCCGTCCCGCCAGGCTCGAACGGACGTGGTGGCGCGCCGTTCGCGGTGCGTCTCGATCGGCCGGGACCTCGAGCGTAACTGGGAACAAAGACTCGATACTGTCGAGATGCCCGTCGCCCCGCCGGTCAAACGTGCGTCACGCGGTTGCGGGGAGCAGTCGGGTTCTCGGCCCGCTCGACCGCGTGTCTGAGCCCGTCGATTGGAAGACCCTCGATGGGGTAGCTAGCTGGTCAGGAGTCCCGTTAGCTGGGACGAACGTCCCGATTTTTGGAGGTAGGTCGTATGACCGTAAGTGAGCGGTTGAGCGTGATTGCGCCCTACGCCCGCCAATTCTTCGACGACGAGGACGTGCGCGAGGCGGCACGGCGCGCCCTCGACGCGAGTCGCGAGTCCTACCAATGGGCCCGCGGCAAGACCGCCCGGCAGGCCGTGTCCGACAAGAAGCTGCGCCGGCGACTGCACGCCGCGCTCGGCGCCTCGGCGGACCTCTTATGGACCGCGATGACCGTTCCTCCGCCGCGGCGCAAGCGCCGGTTCTGGCGCAGGCTGACGGCCGTGACCGCGCTCGGCGCCAGCGTGTTTCTTGCCGTGAACGTCGAGGCGCGAACGGCGGTCGTGAATTTGGTCAAGAACGCGACGACCGGCAATCCGGACGACTAAGCAATGAAAGGGAGGCCCGCAATGGCGCAGGTTCAGGGCGAGCACGCAGGCTCGTCGGTAAAAGCACGTGAGACACCGAACAGTGACCTGCCGGTCGCGGAGCTCGTCAAGCAGCTCTCTGTTCAGACATCTCGGCTCGCGCGCCAGGAGGTCGAGCTGGCGAAGGCCGAGCTGGTTTCTAAGGGCAGGCGTGCCGGGGTCGGGGCCGGAATGTTCGGTGGGGCCGGCATCTTCGGCCTGTATTCGGCTGGGGCGCTGACCGCGGCTGCGGTGCTGGCGCTGGCCACCGCGGTCACGGCATGGGTGGCGGCGCTGATCGTCGGCGCCGCGCTGGCCGCGATCGCGGGCGCGCTGGCGCTTCAGGGCAGGACGAAGGTTCGGCAGGCGATTCCGCTTGCTCCCGAGCAGGCAACCGAGAGTGTGAAGGAGGACGTGGAATGGGCAAAGCAGCGCGCGCGGGAGGGACGGAGATGAGCGACAGCGTCAGCCAGGCCGCCGGTCAGGACAAATCGCCCGAGGAGCTTCGTCACGAGCTCGAGCAGAGCCGTGAGGAACTGGGCGAGACCGTCGAGGCACTCGCCCGCAAGACCGACGTGAAGGCTCAGGCGAAGGAGCGCGTCAGCTCGGCGAAGGGAGCCGCGCAACATAAGAAAGATGAGATCACGGCGAAGATCAAGACCACGGCGCCGGAGAGCGCAACTGCAGGTGCCGAGCAGGTGGCGAGGACGGCGAAGAAGAATCCACTCCCGCTCGCCGCAAGTGCGGCCTTCCTCGCCGGCTTCCTGCTAGGACGCGTCAGCTCCCGCTGAGCGAGGGCCCCAGCGCGGTGCGACGCAGCCGAGCAGGCGTAGCTCAGCCGCCATCGGATCGGCTCAGGGTTGGCCGCCGCGGCAGCGCTCGGCGCTGCCGTCGCGACCGTGGCCCACCGACACGCTTGAGATCCAGCCGCTCGGCGAGCCGCGAGGCGAGCGCCATGATCGTCAGCGCCGGGTTAGCCGACCCCTGTGTCGGCATCACGCTGCCGTCGGTGATGAACAGGTTCGGCACCTCCCAGGCGCGATGGTCGGAGTCGACGACGCTTCGTTCCGGGTCAGACCCCATTCGGCACCCGCCGACGAGGTGGGCATAGCGATCGATCACGAGCACGTCCTGGGCGCCCGCCGCCTCGAAGATGTCGTGGAGCGTCCGCTTCGCGAACGCGATGTTGGCCCGGTCGTTGTCGCATTGCCGGTAGTCCATCCGCGCCACCGGGATCCCGTTCTGGTCGGTGACCTCCGACGCGACCGTCACGCGATTCTCCTGGAGCGGTAGCAGCTCGCACAGCACGCCGAGCGTGTACCAGTGGTTGTAGTCGCGCATGTACTCGCGCAGCGCAGGACCCCAATGGCCCTCGGCGAGCACGTGCTGCGCCCACTCGATCGGGAGTGGGCCGACCGTCTGGATTGAGAAGCCACGGGCGAACCCGCGCGCCGGATCGGTTTCGTAGAAGTGCTCCGAGGAGATCTCCGGCGGCGGCGCCTTGTACATCCGCATCTCCTCCGGGAATCGGCCGGCGACCTGGGTCGCGCCCTGGACCATCACGCACCGGCCGACCTGGTCGTTGCCGTTGGCAAGTCCCTGGGGGAACGCACGGCTGGTCGAGTTCAGGAGCAGCCTGGGGGTCTCGATCGAGTAGCCGGCGATCGCCACGGCGGCGGCACGCTGGAACCGCTCCCGGTCGCCGTGCAGGTAGCGGACGCCCGTCACCCGTCCGCTGGACTCCTCGACCTCGACCCGGGTGACCATCGAGCGATCGCGGATCTCGGCACGATGCTCGATCGCGTCCGGGATGTGCGTGATCAGCGGCGAAGCCTTCGCATTGACCTTGCAGCCCTGCAGGCAGAACCCTCGGTAGATGCAGTGGGGGCGATTCCCAAAGCTCCCGTTGGTGATCCCGACGGGCCCGACCCGTACCTCGATGCCGAGCTTGCGGGCACCTGCCCAGGCGGCCTCGGCGCCGCCGGCGATCGGGTGCGCCGTGTGCGGATAGCGATGCGGGTCGCCCCACGGCCAGTAGTCGCCCGCGACCGGCAGCTCGAGCTCGAGGCGCTCGTAATGTGGCTTCAGCTCGGCGTAAACGATCGGCCAATCCTCGCCGACGCCATCCCGCGTGCGGACCTCAAAGTCGGAGGGGTGAAAGCGCGGGCAGTAGCCGGCGTAGTGGACCATCGAGCCGCCGACCCCTTTGCCTGAGTTGTTCTTGCCGAGCTCGACGGGGTCCTCACCTCCGGTCACGCGCGCGTCGGTCCAGTAGAGCTTGTGCGACCCCGCCTCGTCGGACACCCAGTCCCGATCGGGGTCCCAGAACGGCCCGACGTCGAACACGACGATCTTCCACCCACGCCGAGCGAGCCGCTGCGCCAGCGTGGCGCCGCCCGCTCCGGCGCCGACGATCGCCAGGTCGACCTCGAAATCGTCGTCGTAGCGGGCCATCCGCGCGCGCGGGACGGCACGGCGGTGCACATCGAGCAGGAACGCCGAGTCGTTGTCGGGGGGGCGGAGGCCGCCCCGGAGCATCGTCCGCAACCCGTGCGTGCTCATCTCCCCTCCACCCCACGATCGCGTGTGTCCTCGACGGGGTCGAGCTCGAACGCCGGCGCCCCCTCCCAGCTCTCCCGCTGACCGGCGCCGAGCCGGGCGTAGCCGCGCGGATAGGCGGGTCCGCCGAAGCCGATCTCGTTCCACGCCCACGGGTGCGAGTAGAAGCTCGCGAGCACCGCTCGCATCACGACGCTCCAGGCGCGGGCCGGCGGCAGCTCGTCCCACGCCTCACCGTGGAGCTCTCCCTTCGAGAACACCTCGACCACCCGCGATTGGATCTCGTGTGGAGCGCTTGCGAAGTCCTCGGCGCCGTGCGCTCGCGCCGCCGCGTCCAGCCCGAGTGCAACCCGCCGCCAAGTCTCTCGGTCGTCGGGCATGTCCGCGAACACGAAGCCGTCGAGCTCGCCGGCGAACAGCTTCGCGTCGACCATGTTCAGGACCGGGATTCGCGGTTCGCGGTCCTGGGCCATCACGACGTCGCAGAACGCGCCGAGCGTCCGAGCCTCACCGGACGTGAAGAAGCGGATCGGCGGCACCTGCTCGACGCGCTCGAGCACGACGCGACGGGTCACCTCGTCCCAGTGGTCGACCTCGTCGAGCACGTTGTAGTCGGGATAGCGCCCATGCATCTGCGGCGTGACGCCGTTGCGCTGGCGCGGCAGCTCCTCCGGCGAGGCCGGCCGGCGATCTTCGCGGAGGTTCGGGAGGTGGCCCGCCTCGCGGAAGTCTCGGCGATCCATCACTGCTCGCGTCCGAGCACGGCCGCCGCGAGGCCCATCCCCCCGACCAGCGCCAGCGACCCGGGCGCGAGCAGCGGCGGGCCCATCACGATGTTGAAGAGCGGCTCCTGGAAGCCGCCGGGCTTACGGGCCACGCCGCGTATGTGCGTCACGACCCCGATCACACCGTCGAGGCAGTACAGCGCAGACAGCGCGGGTAGCCACGTCCTGGCCGCGCGCTCGGAGCGGACGCCGGCGATGCCGGCGATCGTCAGGGCCGGAGACAGCGCCACCGGCGTCCACATCCACTTGTCGCCGAACGACCCCCGGAAGTGCTCGAAGTAGATCTCGAGTCCGAGCGGAAGGGCGCTGAACGCGGTGGCACCGGCGAGCGTCCGCTGCGCGCGGCCGTGGCTGACGTTGCGCCACCACCGACTGGCGACGCGCTCGGTGCTCGTCTTGCGCCGAACGGGAGCCCGTCCGCTAAGGCGCATAGCGTTCCGCATCCGCGCGCTTGAGCTCGAGCCCGTTGCCGGGGCGGCCGAGCTCGGGGCAGAGCGCTCCCTCGCGGGGGTTGACGACGCCGTCAAACAGCAGGTGCTCGATCCGGACGTGGTCGTGGAAGTACTCGAGATGGACCAGCTGCTCGAGCGCGAGTCCGGGATGGAGATGGATCGACGGCCCGCAGTGGAGCGACAGCGGCATCGACCGTGCGCGGCACATGGCGTCCACCCGGAAGAGCTCCGTGATCCCGGCACACCGAGTGACGTCGGCCTGGAGGACATCGATCGCCCCTGCGCCGAGCATCCGCTCGAAGTAGGGCGCGTCATAGCCGTACTCGCCGGCGGCGATCTGCATTCCAGCGGGCGAGTTGTCGCGCACCAATCGCAGGCCCTGCAGGTCATCGGAGGACACCGGCTCCTCGAACCAGCTGACCCCCGACTCGGACCGGAAACGGCCGGCCAGATCCAGCGCCTGCTGGCGCGAGTAGGCGCCGTTGGCGTCGACGAACAGCTCGGTGTCGGGCCCGATCGCCTGGCGGGCGCTGCCCACCCGGTCAGGGTCATTCACCGGCGCCGATCCGACCTTCATCTTCACGCGAGGAATGCCCCGCTCCGCCCAGCCGGCGAGCTGCTCCTGGAGCCGGTCGATGGTATACGCCGTGAACCCGCCCGAGCCGTAGATCGGGACGCGATCCCGGGCCATCCCGAGCAGCTTGCACAGGGGCAGGCCAAGCAGTCGCGCCTTGAGGTCCCAGAGCGCAAGATCGACGGCGGCGATCGCCATCGAGCTGATCCCGGGGCGACCGAGGTTGCGGATCTCCCGGACCATCGCCGCCCACGCCGCCTGCGGCGACATCACGTCCGCACCATGGACGATCGCGGCCAGCTTGGATTCGATCAGCTTCGCCGTCGAGACGTCGCCGTACGTGTAGCCGAGCCCCCTTCGCGCCAGCGGCGTGCGCGTGCACGACGACGATCGTCGTCGACTCCCACGACAGCGTCCCGTCGGCCTCGGGCGCGTCCGTGGGGATCGTGTACGCGGCGACTTCCAGCTTCTCGACCGGAGTCTCGGTGGCGCCAGGCGACCGCTGCCCAGCCGCGGGTTGTGAGTAGGTGGTCTGGCCGCTGCTCATCGCCCGGGGACGAACTCCTGCATCTTCTGCTTGAACGACTGCTTGACGATCTCCCGGGCGTCGGGGTCGCCGGCGAGCAGCGCGGAACTCAGGTTCTTGGCCTGCTCGATCGTAATGTGCGGCGGCAACGGCGGTACCGCGGGGTCGGTGATCGCCTCGTAGACCACGGGACGGTCGGATGCGAGAGCCTCATCCCACCCCGGTCCGACGCGGTCTGGGGAATCGACGCGGATCCCCTTGAGGCCGAGCAACTCGGCGTAGCTGGCATACGGGAAATCGGGAAGGTCCTGCGAGCCCTCGAATTTCGCGTCGCCCTCCATCGCCCGCTGCTCCCACGTGACCTGGTTTAGGTCGCGGTTGTTGAGCACCAGGATGACCAGCCGCTGGTCTGGCCATCGGTCGCGGTACTTGGCGATCGTGATCAGCTCGTTGATGCCGTTCATCTGCATCGCGCCGTCTCCGACCAGCGCGAACACGGGGCGCTGCGGATGGGCGAACTTCGCCGCAATCGCATACGGCACGCCGGGCCCCATCGTTGCCAGCGTTCCGGACAGCGACGCCATCATGCCCTTTCGCAGCCTCACGTCACGGGCGTACCAGTTTGCTGACGACCCCGAATCGGAGCTGATGATGGCTCCATCAGGCAGCCGCTTTGAGAGCTCGTGGAAGACCAGTTGGGGGTTGATCGGGTCGGCGCTCAGATGGGCGCGGTGATCCATCAGGTTCCACCACTCCGCGATCTCGCCTTCGAGCATCTCTCGCCAGGAGCGGTCCTCGTTGCGGTTCAGCCGGGGTAGGAGCGCGCGCAGCGTCTCGGCGCTGTCGCCGACGAGGTTGACCTCCATCGGATAGCGGATGCCGAGCATCTTGCCGTCGATGTCGATCTGGACGCCTCGGGCCTGGCCCTCCTCGGGCAGGAACTCGGAGTACGGGAAGCTCGAGCCGACCATCAGCAGCGTGTCGCAGTCCTGCATGAGAGTCCAGCTCGGTTTCGTTCCCAGCAGGCCGATCGAGCCGGTCACGAACGGGAGGTCGTCAGGCAGCACCGCCTTGCCGAGCAGCGCCTTGGCCACGCCGGCGCCGAGCGTCTCGGCCACCTGGGTGACCTCGTCGGCAGCGTGCATGGCGCCCTGGCCGATGAGCATGGCCACCCGCTCACCGGAGTTGAGCACGTCGGCCGCCTGATCGAGGTCGTGGTCGGTCGGGATCACTCGCGGCGCTCGATAGCCGGGTCCCGAGTGCACGGTCCCGTGCTTGTGCGGGGGCTCAGGGACCGCCGCGGCATCCTGCACGTCGTTGGGGATGATGATTGCGGTGACGGTGCGCTCGTCGAGTGCGATTCGGAACGCGCGGTCGATCAGGTGGCGGACCTGAACGGGACTCATCGCGATCTCCACGAACTCATGGGCGACGTCCTTGAACAGCGAGGTCAGGTCGATCTCCTGCTGATAGTTGCCGCCGATCCCCGCCCGCGCCTGCTGACCGACGATCGCGACCACGGGATGGTGATCGAGCTTGGCGTCGTAGAGACCGTTGAGCAGGTGAACTGCGCCCGGGCCCGAGGTCGCCATGCAAACGCCGGCCTCGCCGGTGAACTTCGCATGCGCGCACGCCATGAACGCCGCCATCTCCTCATGGCGGGTCTGGATGAACTCGGGCCGCTGTCCGTTGCTCGAGCGGCTGAACGCGCCCAGAATCCCGTTGATCCCGTCGCCCGGATAGCCGTAGATGCGCTTGACCCCCCAGGTGGCAAGACGCTCGAGGAGGTAGTCACCGACGGTCTGGCTCATACGCGTTCAGTTCCTTTCGTTGTCAGCCCTTATCACTGGGCTACCCGCACCGACTCGCCGTAATCAGCGATCTCGGAGCGATCACAGAGCGCGCTGGGCGCCGGCCAGCGCCACCGCGGCATCGATGTGGGCGAGGTGCGTGAGCGCTTGAGGGAAGTTCCCGAGCAGTTCGCCGTTGCCCGGATCGATCTCCTCGGAGAAGAGGCCGAGGTCGTTGCCTGTGGCGATCGCCTTATCGAACACCGCCCGGGCTTCGTCGAACTCCCCTTGGTGGGTCAGGCACTCCGCGAGCCAGAACGAACAGCACAGAAATGCTCCCTCACGGCCCGGAAGCCCGTCCGAGCGCCGGTAGCGGTACAGCAAGCCCTCGCCCGCCGACAGCTCGTCGCGCACGGCTTCGGTCGTGCGGAGCATGCGCTCGTCGCGCCAGTCGACGAACTCGACGGTCGGCAGCAGCAACAGCGCCGCGTCCATCTGCTTGCGGCCGAACGCCTGCACGAACACGCCTCGCTTGCGGTCATAGCCACGCTCCTCGACCGCCTCGCGGATCTCATCCCGCGCCCGCTTCCACCGGCGGGTCGGAGCGCGCCGCATGCACTCGTCGGCAAGTCGCAGGCCGCGGTCAAGCGCCGACCAGCACAACACCTTCGAGTGGACGAAGTGGTCCGGCCTGCCGGGCCACTCCCAGATCCCCCTGTCGGGCCGCGACCACTGCTCCGATGCGTGGTCGATCAGCGACTGCAGAAAGCGCCAGTCGTCGTCGTCGGGAGAGTGGCCGCGCCGGTGCCAGCGCCACGTCAGGTTGACCAGCTCGCCGTAGGCGTCGAATTGACGCTGGCCCGTCGCATCGTTCCCGACGCGGACCGGCGAGGATGACCGGTAGCCCTCGAGCCCCTCCACAAGGCGGCCCTCGAGCCTGCGCTCACCCCCGACTCCGTACAGAACCTGCAGATCGTCGGCGTGCCCAGCGGCAGAGCGCATGATGAACGCGCGGAACGCATCGGCCTCGTCCTCGCACCCGAGCTCGGCAAACGCGCGGGAGCTGAAGCTCGAGTCTCTGACCCACGCAAATCGGTAGTCCCAGTTGCGCGACTCGCCCATCGCCTCGGGCAGCGAGGTGGTGGGCGCGGCCACGACGGCCCCGGTGGGAACGTAGCTAAGCGCCTTGAGCGTGAGCGCTGAACGGCGAGCCGCAGGCTCATCGCGCCCGCCTAGGCTGACGCCCCCCGCCCACTCGCGCCACCAGCCGATCGTATGCTCGAGCTGGGCATCGAGCTCCTTCGGATCGGCATCGATGGGGCCGTGGGCGTCGACGAGCTCGGGCAGGCAGTAGCGGATCAGCAGGCGGACGCGGTCGCCTACTCCGACCGCGATTCGCCCGACCAGTTCGTGCTCCGGGTCCTCCTCGAGTTCCTGATCGCACCACACGATCAGCGAATCGTTTCCGCCGGTGACGCTGTGGAGATGGTGGCCGTGGCGCCGGATCCACGGTCTCACCTGGCCGTAGTCGAACCGCGGCGCCACCCTCACCTCGAACTCGATCGAGCCACGCCGGCCGTCCAGCACCCGCAGGATCTTCCGCTCGGCGCTGGGGCGTGGCTCGTCCGCGACGATGAAGCAGTCCGTCACCGTCGCCTGACCCTCGGGTCCATCCACCGTCGTCTGCAGGACCAACGTGTCGTCCACGTAGGAGCGTTGGTACCGCCACGACCCGCGCTCGGTCGGCACGATCGAGCAATGGCCGCCTCGCTCGTGGTCGAGCAGCCGACCGAACGCGCTGCCGGCGTCGAATCGAGGCAGGCAGCACCAGTCGATCGACCCGCGGCGAGACACCAGCGCCGCGCTCTGACAGTCGCCGATCAGGCCGTAGTCGCCGATCGGCGGATATCGGTCGGGATCGCTCACGCACCGGTTTCTACCCGGGGGGACGACGACCTAAGAGGTCCGACCCGCCCGTTTGCACGACCTGACGTCGGGTAGCGCTTTTAGTGCAAACAACCTGAGAGGACTAACAGTGGGCATCACCGACAAAGTCAGCGGGCGTGTCAAGAAGGCAGCCGGCGACCTCACCGACGACGCGTCGCTGCGCCGCGAGGGCCGCCAGGAAGAGCGCAAAGGCGAGGCCAAGGAAGAGCTCGCCGAAACTCAGGAGCGGGCCGACGAGAAGGCCGACGAGGTCGCGGACCTCGAGCGCAAGACGTCGTAGCTCCCGGATCCGCAGGACCATCTCGGCGGTGTCACAGCCGCCGAGATGCTCCACGGCGGCGCGGGCTCAGCGGGCGAAGGCGACTGTGTCGCCTCTCACCAGCGGGAGCTCAGCGTCGCGACCGATCTTCTTTGTGTTGAGCGTGGCGACGATGTGGTCGTCGAGGGCCATGCCGATCCTGTCCGCGAGCTCGCCGAGAGTCCAGGCGCGCGCTGCCTCGAGCCACGGCCCGCCGTCGGCCGGCAGATTGCCGGGGCGCTGCACCTCGATCTCGGGCCCCGGCAGCGCCAGCGCCAGCCGATAGTCAGCCGGCTCGTTGAGATTGGTCACCGAGGCGAGATCGGGGTCGAGACGGGAGAGAGCGGAGTCGCTGAGCATCTCCGCCTCATTCAGGCGCAGGACCCGGCAGCGCTCGAACAGGTAGGCGGGTCGCAGGCGATCAGACCCGATCAGCCCCTCGATGGTGTCAAGCAGCGCGAGCCTGTAGGCGGCCGCGAGCGGCTGGCGATAACCACGGACCTCGGGGAGGACGACATCGACCTCATCGGTGAGCGCGCCGACCACGCACCGCACGAACGCCGGGTGTAACAGCGGGACGTCGGTCGAGGAAACGTAAGCGATATCAGCGCGGTCTCCGATCGCGGCCATGCCGGCCGCGATCCCCTGCATCGGCCCCCGCCCCTGTAGCGCATCGCTCGCGAGCTCAATCGCCGGGCCGAGTGGCGGCAAGCGCTGCCCGGCCGCACCCACCGCGACCACCGGTCCGTCGACGGCCCTGGCGAGGAGACCACTGACCCGTCGGAGCAAAGTCGATCCGTGCCACTCGAGCTCCGCTTTCGGCGAACCCATGCGGGAGGACCGCCCGCCGGCCAGAACGATCGCCGCGGCCTCGAGCATCGGCCGATGGTAATGATCGCCAAAGCAGCCCCCGAGAGCCGTTGGCGAATCCTTGGGTCCTCTCGTCCGGTCCTCGGCGTGCTCCTCGAGCTCGTCGGCCTTCTTCCATGTGTCGGGTCCACGGCTGCCGGGTAGCAGAGACCGTCATGGCAGTCGCGATCCTCGATATCGACGGGACACTCGTCGACACCAACTACCACCACGCCGTTGCCTGGTACCGAGCGTTCCGTCAGAGCGGCATCGACCTGCCCGTCTGGCGGATCCACCGCCATATCGGGATGGGCGGGGACCAAATGGTCGCCGCGCTAACCGACGATCGGACCGAGCATGAGAAGGGCGATCAGATCCGGGTCGCGGAGAAGGTCCTGTACATGGAGCTGATCGCCGAGGTTTCCCCGATGGAGGGTTCCCGCGAGCTGATCGAGGACCTTAAGCGGCGCGGTCACTCGGTCGTGCTCGCCAGCTCCGCGAAGGCCGACGAGGTCGACCACTATCTCGATCTGCTCCACGCGCGGGAACTGACGGACGCGTGGACGACGTCGGCCGACGTGGAGGAGACAAAGCCGGAGCCCGACCTGGTCCGGTCGGCGCTCGACCGCGCTGGCGGGGAGGCTTTCGAGGCCGTGATGATCGGCGACACCCCGTGGGACATCCAAGCCGCCCGCAACGCCGGGGTGCCGACGATCGCGGTCAGGACAGGCGGGTTCGGGGTGGACGAGCTGCGCCAGGCGGGGGCGGTGGCGATCTTCGAGTCCGTTGGGGAGCTGCTTGAGCGGCTCGGCGAGACGGGTCTGGCGTGAAAGTGGGCCGTCCGGCTCGCAACCACGACGCCAACCACCCGCGCGTAATCCCGAGCACGCCGTAATCGCGATTACCTTGCAATAGCGAGCGCCTCGACATAGCGTCGAGATGTGGCGAAACCAGCCGGGATCGTCGCTCGATCGAGGCGCGTCAGGGACTCCCTGGATGCAGGCCAATGGCGCACCGTGGCGCTCATGGCCGCGGTTGTCCTCGGACTGCACGTGATCGGCTTTTTCCTGCTGATCGCCGTCGTGGCGCCACATCACTACCGCCTGGGGGCTTCCGGGGCGTTCGCGGTCGGGACCGGAATCACCGCATACACGCTCGGCCTGCGCCACGCGTTCGACGCCGACCACATCGCCGCGATCGACAACACCACCCGCAAGCTGATGGCCGAGGGGCGGCGGCCGATGAGCGTCGGGTTCTTCTTCTCGCTCGGCCACTCGACGATCGTGTTCGCCCTCGCGTTCCTGTTCGCGATCGGGATCAGGGCGCTCGGCGGGCAGCTGACCGACAGCGGCTCGACACTCCACAGCGCGACCAACTCGATCGGAACCGGCGTCTCGGGCACGTTCCTGTACGTGATCGCGGCGCTCAACCTCGTGATCCTGTGGGGAATCGTCAAGGTGTTCCGCGAGATGCGGCAGGGGCGCTACGACGAGCAGGAGCTCGAGCGCCAGCTGGACTCGCGAGGGTTGATGAACCGCTTCCTCGGCCGCTTCTCGCGGGCCGTCAGCAAGCCCTGGCAGATGTACCCGGTGGGGCTGCTGTTCGGGCTCGGGTTCGACACGGCGACGGAAGTCGCGCTGCTGTTTCTGGCCGCGGGAGCCGCCGGGGCCGGCCTCCCGTTTTACGCGATCCTGTGCCTGCCGATCCTGTTCGCCGCCGGGATGTCGCTGCTGGACACGATCGATGGGTCGTTCATGAACTTCGCCTACGGCTGGGCGTTCTCCAAGCCAGTCCGCAAGGTCTTCTACAACCTCACGATCACGGGCCTGTCGGTCGCGGTGGCGCTGGTGATCGGGACGATCGAGATCGTCGGGCTCCTCGCGCAGGAGGCGGGCGCACAGGGATCGTTCTGGGCGTGGTGGGAGAACATCGACATCAACACGCTCGGCTTCATCATCGTCGGCATGTTTCTCGCCACCTGGGCGATCGCGCTCGCGGTCTGGCGGTTCGGGCGGATCGAGGAGCGGTGGAGCGCGCACGTGGCGGAGAGCAACCAATGACCGTTGCTCCGGACGTTCCAACGCTGGCGTTCGCCGATATGGGGCAGGCGGTCGACGCCCTCCGGGGCCGAGGGCTGCGGCTCTCCAGTGCGCGGAGGCTGGTGCTCGAGGCGCTGTTCGCGGCCGACGGCCCGCTGTCCGCCGAGCGCATCGCGGCCAGCTCCGAGCTCGATCTGGCCTCGACGTATCGCAACCTCGAAACGCTCGAACGCCACGGCCTCGTCCGCCACGTCCACTTCGGGCACGGCGCCGGGCTGTACCTGCTCGTCGGGCGGGGCGAGCGGGAGTACCTGTTCTGCGAGCACTGCCGCGAGGTGCGCGCGCTCGACCCCGAGCAGCTCGACCCGGTTCGCGAGCGGATCGGCGAGCTGTTCGGCTACGAGGCGCGGTTCACCCATTTCGCCATCGTCGGAACGTGCCCTCGCTGTGCTCGGCGTCGCGCGCGACAATGAACCGATGCCGGTCAAGGTCGTCTTCACCTGCGAGGTGTGCGGCGCGCATCCAGACCCGGAGACGCAGGTCGCCCTCGAGCACCAGCTGCTCGATCTCCGCCACGGTGAGTACGTCGACGCGGATCCCGGCAACTGGCTGACGTGGCACGGCCGGGGCGTCTACGGCCCACACCGCTACGCGTGCGGGCACCATCGAGGCGAGCTGAAGGCGGTGCTCCGAGAGCACTACGGCAACCTGGGCTGGCATCCGTGGGCCAAGGGCCCGCACCCCTGGGCCGGCCGGCGCGGCACCGATCGGGCTAGGCGCTTCGCCCGCTCGATGCGCTCGACGTTCGGCCCAGCGGGAAGCTAAGGCCCCTGCAGCAGGCTCCCGCCGGGCGGGACCACCCACAGCCGCGGCGCGATCTCGAGCACGACGTCAGGGTCGAGGTCAGCGACCTTCCCCGCGTCCGCGCGTTCCATCGCCATCGCGAGCTCGCGCCAAGCGGTGGCCACGCCGGCGACGCGCGCGGTCGGACCCCAGCCGACGGCAGACCCGAGCTCGTCGGCGCGCTCCCGGATCTGATCGCGGGTCATCTCGCCGAACGGGACGTTGGCGGTCCCGCTGAACACCTGCTGGGCGAGAACCTGTTCGAGCTGCTGATCGAGAATCCGTCATCGTTGAGCCGACAGCAGCCTAGCGGCGACGGCGGCCTGGCCGTAGGAGATGCCGCCATCGTTGACCGGGAGCTTCTCCGGGATCAGCACGTGCAAAGACGCCGCGGCCAGGCCGTCGCCCACCAGCGAGAGCAGCCGCCGGTTCTGGAACACCCCGCCCGACAGCACGACCAGTTCCGTCCCGTGCTTCGCTGGCCACGCGGACCGACGCCTCGATCGCCGCGGCGGCGATCGTCTCATGGAAGCGGCTCGCGATCACACCGACCGGCGTCCCGTCACGCACATCGGCCGCAAGCTCCCGGATCGCCTCGCGGGGATCGAGCATAAGAACCCTCTCCTCACCCGGAACGACATTCAGCAGGTAGCGGCCGTGCTCCCCCGGGTCGCAGGCGCGCTCGAGCTCGATCGCCGCCTGCCCCTCGTAGTTGACGGCGGCGCGGATCCCACACAGGGCCGCCACTGCGTCAAACAGCCGCCCCATGCTGCTCGTCACGGGCGACGCCATTCCGCGTTCGATCAGGACCGAGACCTGCCGCCACGCCGTGGCCGTGACGTCCCCTGCGAGGCTCTCCGGAGGCTCAGCCGCCAGGCCACCGGAGGCGTGAAGCCAGGCGCATGCCATCCGCCAGGGCTGGCGGATCGCGCGCTCGCCGCCGGGCAGCCGGACGGGGAGCAGGGTGCCCACGCGGCGGAATGCCGCGAGGTCGCCGTACAGCAACTCTCCCCCCCACGCGGTGCCGTCGGTCCCGTACCCGGTCCCATCGAAGATCACGCCGATCGCGGGCCCGTCGACCCCGTGCTCGGCGAGGCAGGCCGCCAGGTGGGCATGGTGATGCTGAACCCCGATCGGCTCGAGGTCATGTTGCTCGAGGGCGTACTTGGTCGAGAGATACTCGGGGTGGAGATCGTGGGCGACGGCGATCGGTCGCACGCCGAACAGGCGCTTGAAGTGCTCGATCCCGACCGTGAACGAGCGCAGCGTCTCGTAGTTCTGAAGGTCGCCGATGTGGTGGCTGACCCACGCGCGCTCCCCTTTGGCCAGGCAGAAGGTGTTCTTCAGCTCCGCGCCGCACGCGAGCACGTGGCCCTCCGTCCCGCCGGCGAGGATCAGGCTGGCGGGCACGTATCCCCGCGACCGGCGCAGGAACGCCGATCGCTCCTTCCCGGCGACGGGATGCGCTCGCACCACCGAGTCGTCGGTCCGTGTCTCGATCGGACGGTCATGGACCAGGAACAGGTCGGCGAGGCCTGACAGCCGCTGTAGAGCGTCGTCGTCCTCGTAGGCAATCGGCTCATCGGACACGTTGCCGCTCGTCATCACGAGCGTCGTCCCCGCGTCCGCCAGCAGCAAGTGGTGAAGCGGCGAGTACGCGAGCATCACCCCGAGCTCCTCGGCGCCCGGTGCCACGGAGTCCGCCACGCGAGCGCCAGGCTGGCGTGGCGCGAGGACGATCGGCCGCGCCGGGGAGCGGAGCAGCTCCAGCTCGTGGTTGTCGAAGGTGATCAGCGCGCGAGCCTCGTCGACCGACCGCGCCATCAGCGCGAACGGCTTGTCCTCGCGGTGCTTGCGCGAGCGCAGCGTGCCGACCACGAGCTCGTCGTCCGCCCGGCACGCGAGATGGAACCCGCCGATTCCCTTGACCGCGAGGATCGCGCCGTCCCGCAGCGCCCACGCCGCCCGCTCGAGAAGATCGCGCGCGCCACCCCGATCTACCGTCCCCCCGTCGGGATCGAGCAGCGCCACGGCGGGTCCGCACTCCGGGCACGCGTTCGGCTGGGCGTGAAACCGCCGATCGCTCGGATCTTCGTACTCGCGGCGGCAGCGAGCACACATCTGAAACCCGGCCATCGTCGTGTACGGCCGGTCGTACGGAATCCCGCGGACGATCGTGAACCGCGGTCCGCAGTTGGTGCAGTTGGTGAACGGATAGCGGTAGCGCCGGTCCGCTGGGTCGAGCAGCTCTCGCAGGCAGTCCGCGCAGGTGGCGGCGTCGGCCGTCACCGGCGCATCGGCCTCGTCGCCGCGAGGGCTAGCGCGGATCTCGAAGCGATCGCCGCCGGCCGGATCCAGATCGTCGACCCGGACCCGCTCGAGCACCGCGAGCGGCGGAGCCTCGCCGCCCAGCCGCGCCAGGAACTCGCCGACGGCGGCGCCCCGGCCCTCGACCTCCAGCAGCACGCCCCGGGCGTCGTTGAGCACGAAGCCGCTCAATCCCAGCTCGCCGGCCAGGCGGTGGACGTAGGGACGGAAGCCGACTCCCTGGACCGTCCCCGTGACCCTGACCCGAGCCCGCCGGAGGTCAGCGGCCGAGGAGACCAGACCCACGAGTCCTCACCCCACGAGCTCTCGGAGCACGTGGTAGGCGCTGGCCTGCGCCTCCTGGATCCGGGGGATGTACTCGGAGCGAGTGATGATCACCTGGTCCGCCAGCTCCTCGGTCAAAACCCGACCGCCGTCGTAGCCGACCATCGCGATCGTCCCGAGCTTCTGGCGGCGGGCCTGGCCGAGCGCCTCGATCACGTTCGCCGAATTGCCCGAGGTCGACAGCGCGAGAACGATGTCGCCTGCCAACCCGTAGGCGATCACCTGGCGGGAGAAGATCGCGTCGGTCCCGATGTCGTTGGCGATCGCCGTCAGGATCGACGGATCGGCCGTCAGGTCGATCGCGGCCCGCCGTTGCCAGCCCGGACCTATGGCCGAGAAGTCCGCGACGGCGTCCATCGCGTCGGTCGCGGAGCCGCCGTTTCCGAGCGTCAGCACCTTGCCGCCCGCCTCGAAGGTGGCGCGGAGCGTCCCGGCGGCCTCCAGCAGTGCTTCCCGATTGTCGATCAGGGTCTGCGTTCGCAGCTCTCCGATCTCTCCCGCCTTCATCAGGATCGAGCGGCGGACGTCGTCGACGACCGGCTCGAGCTGGCTCTCCTGCTCGGCCAGAAACGGGTACAGGAAGCTCGATGGGCCTGCGTCGTGAACGCGCCGGGGGTCGCGTCCCGCGAGGAGGCCGCGGTGCTCGAAGAACACGTGTACGAGCTCCCAGAGCACGTGATAGAGGGTCTCCACGAGCTCCTGACGGATGAACGGGTCCGGCGTCGGCGGCTCGAACTCGTGCTCGGCGCCCGTCGGCGAGAACGCGACGGTCAGGCAGCCGCGGGCGCTGGCGCGTTCGAGCGCGCGAGCGGCCGCGCCCCCATCCTCCTCCACCCCGAAAGCGACCACGATGTCGTCCTGGCGGGCGAGCAGCTCGAGCTGCACCGCCAGCTCAGCTCCCTCGCCCGTGAGTCCGAGCGCCGGAAGGGCCCGCTTGCCGACGATCACCGGGTGGACGAACTCGACCGCGACGTGGCGAGCGTCGGAGCGCGCCGCCGGCGAGCTCCCGAGCGCTACCAGGCGGCCGCCGCGAGCGAAGCGCTCGGCCATCAGGTGGCAGAGGCGGGCGAGTCGTTCGGCGTTCGCATCGAAGAAGCTCCGGTTCGCCTCGGTGCGCTGGGCGAGCAGCACCTCGAGCCGGCGGGCGGGATCGGCGGCGAGCGCCGCTTCACTCACGCAGGTATCTCCTCGCGTGCCGCGATCGCCACCAGCCAATCTCGCCACGCCTCGATCCCCTCGCCGGTGCGAGCGCTGAGCACCGTCCTGTCCACATCGGGGTGGACCTGGTCGATGTTGTAGAGCAGGAGGTCGAGATCGAAGTCGAGGTGCGGGAGCAGGTCGACCTTGTTGATCAACACCAGCTCGCAGGTGCGGAACATCAACGGATACTTGAGCGGCTTGTCCTCGCCCTCGGTCACCGAGCAGACCATAACCCGGGCATCTTCGCCGACCTTGAACTCGGCAGGACACACCAAGTTGCCGACGTTCTCGATGATCAGCAGATCGATCTCCTCGAGCGGCAGCGACGGGACCGCCGATCGGACCATGTTGGCGTCGAGGTGGCATTCGCCGCCGAAGCTCGGATCAGTGTTGAGCTGCGTGACCGGAACGTGGAGGCTGGCCAGACGGTCGGCGTCCAGCGAGCCCTGGACGTCGCCCTCGAGCACTCCCACTCTCACGCCGGGGAGGTCGTGGACGACGCGCTCGAGCAGGCTCGTCTTGCCCGCACCTGGCGCGCTCATGAAGTTGACGACCTTCACTCCGGCCTGGTCGAAGTCGGCACGGTTGGCGGTCGCGATCGTGTTGTTCGCGTCGAGCGCGTCCTCGACGACCCTCACCTTTGTGCGATGCATTCGGCCTCCTCGACCTCGATCGATTCAACTTCGAACTCGTCGCCGCTTGCGACCTCGACCCCGCTGCCGCCACATGTGGGACAGCGGAAGGCGGGGATCTCGATCGCCCACTCGGTCCCGCACGGACGGCATCGCAGCCGCGCGTCGATCACTTCCATCTCGAGCCGCGCGCCCTCGCAGACCGTCTCGCGTGAGACGAACTCGAAGTAGAACTCGAGCGAATCGGGGATCACCTGGCGCAGACGCCCGATCCGGAGGTTGATCGCTGATACGCGCCGTCCGTCAGCGTGTTTAAGGGTGGTGGCGAGGACAGCGCTCGAGAGCGAGAGCTCGTGCATGGCTACTCGGCGACTGGCTCCGCGAGCATGTCGCCGATCGTCTCGACAACGAGATCGACCGCCCGATCGACCGCCTCGCGGACGTCGTCGGAGAGCCCCCACCCCATCTCCTCGACGTCGGCAGGCTCGCAGGCGATCACGACAACCTTCCCGGGCCAGGCCCCGACCGACTTCACGAACCGCAGCACGGTCTGAGGATCCATGCCGTGCGGATTGATCGTCTCGCCGTCCTCGATCGCTCCCTGCACCGAATCCTCGTCGGGCTCCATCACGTACAGGGTTCCAGGCTCGCCACCCTGGCGGCTGACGTCGACGATCACGAGCGCGTCGTACCCGCGCATCACCTCGTAGGCGAGATCGAGCCCGCCCGTCCCGGCGTCCATCACCGACACGCCGGGCGGGAGGTCGCGCTCGGACAGTGCCCGCGCCACCTCGCCGCCGAATCCGTCGTCTCGCAGCCAGGCGTTCCCGACCCCGGCGATGAGGATGCTCCGCAGCCGTTCTGAGCTCATCGTTCGATCACCTCGACCTCGTCGGCAAAGAAATACAGGTAACGGCCGGTGTCCCGCATCAGATCCTGTCCCGGATCGTCGTCGATCGTCAGCGCCAGGTGGGTCTTTCCGTCGTAGTCGGTGAAGATCCGCTCGATCGTCGCGGTGCGTCCGTCGAGCATGCGGGCGTGAAGGTCCGCGTCCGGGCCCGGCTTGACTACGACCTTGCCGCCGCGGCGGAAGGTCTTCGAACCGACGTCGACCTGCTCCTCGCCGGCGCGGGGATCGAGCAGGCCCGGAGGCTCGGTCGGGGGTTCGTTGGTCTCCGGGTCGCGCAGCGTGACCCGGCCGTGCAACGCCACGATCTCCTCAGGCGTCGCGGCGGCAGCGCGGGCGATCATCTCGCGAACGGCGGGGTCCTGGCGCTCGATCTCCTCGCGCTCGGCGTCGCTGAGCGCCTGCACATGCAGGAGGAGCGCCTCCTCGATCTCGGTGCCATCGAAGAGCGATCCCCGGCTCTCTGGAGCGATCTGCGGGTGGTCAGGAAGGACGATCGTGGCGCCCACCACCACGTCGTCGGCCGGGCTGGCCAGCACCGGGAACGTGTTGACGCTCGGGCAGTGACGCTCGAGCGGGGAGATGAACCTCCCTCCGCTCACGTGGAGGATCGGGTGCGTCGAGATCAGCGAGCGCCCGAGAGCGCCGGCGCGGTCCAGCCCGCTGCGGGCCACGGTCCGGTTCTCGACCCTGAGCGCAACCTCGTAGGTGCCGTCGTCGAGCTCGCTCGTGGACAGCGTCATGCCCACGACGACGGGCGCGCCCGCCTCTCCCTGCACCCGGCACTCCTTCTCGGCCGGAGCCGCACCCAGCGCGCCCACCATCGCGCCGGGGAGCCCAACTCGCGCTGCCGTGGCGCGGTGACGCTCACCGCCGGCAATCAGCGACCGAACCTCTGCGCGGAGCACGCCGTCGGGCGGCGCCTCGAGCACGCAGCGCAGCTCCAGGTGATCGAACGTGCTGGCGAGCGTCGACGCATACACCGGCGGATACACGATCCCGAACGGCGTCGGCGTCGCATTCTTGACCGCGCCCGGCGTGTAGGGGTAGAGCGCGTACCCCTCGAACAGCAGCGAGTCGATGAGCGCCTCGAGCTGATCACTCATTGGGCGCCTCGTCGAGCAGCTCGGCGACGCACGCGTCGAGCGTGGCCAGTCCACGGCGGAGCTTCTCCCGTTGCAGGGCCTCGAGCGTCTGCGTGCGGACCGCCAGCCACGCCGTGTTCGGGTAGTAGTGCTCGATCGTCTGCTGCCACACCGAGACCGGCATCCGGAAGTCGATCGACTTCGTCCACGGGACGAGCACCATCTGCAGCTCGCCGTCGTGGCCGGGGTAGTAGATCATCCCGTTGAAGTGCAGAGCCAGCGGGGCCTCACCGTCGGGGAGCGAGTGCAGATACTTGGTGGCAGCGAGCTCCATGTCGTAGTTGCAGGCGATCGGGACGCCCACGGTGGTCATCCCGGTAAACGCGGGCACGAGCACGTCGAGCCGTGAGAAGACGAGGCTCCGCGTGGTCACCGCCCACCGCTCCGGGGAACCGAACAGCTCGAACAGCCGCTCGCGGGTCGCGTCGTCGTAGCGACGGCGCGCGGGCTCGATCATCAGCTGGATGGTCAGCGCGATCATGTAGATCTGCCGGCCGCTGGTCTCGCTGACCTGGAGATCGAGGGTGAACATCGGCGTGGCCGCGTGACGCACGGGACGGGCGCCGAGCACCGCGAACTCCGGTTCCGGGACCAAGGGTCCGGACTGCTCCGAATCAACTGGCCGCACGCTCAAGCGGGAACCGCCTCGCCGCGGAGTGTTTCAAAGAAGCGGCCGACCGCCTCCTCGACCCCTCGCCCGCCCGAGATCCCTTCCCAGCTCGCCTTCACGGTTCCAGTGAGCTCGTAGCAGCGGTCGATCGGCGCGATCACATACGCCGCCGGAGCGGCCAGGCGGTTGACGATCAGGCCCTCGATGTCGGGCTCCATCCGCGCCAGGCCCGGGTTGAGCTCGAGCATCCGGCTCCAGGATTCGAAATGGAGCTCGGACTCGGTCGCCCCGGCCGGGCTCGGATACATCGCCACCACGCACTCGGTGACCGTCGATCGCATGAAGAACGCGAGCCCGATCGGAATCTGGAAGCTCGCCCACAGATCGTCGGGAACTTCCAGCTCGGAGAGCCACAGGGTCCGCTGCCCGGTCGGACGGTAGTCGCCCTCGCCGGCGCGCATCCCCCAGCAGGCCTCGCACGTGCACACGATCCGGCGCTCCACGAGGTGCAGAAGGTGGCGGTGGTCCTCGGGGATCGCGATCCCGCACAGGTCACACGTCTCCGTCGCGCCTGCGGCCCCGTTCGGCGCCGCGCGCGCCGCCGGCGTACGCGCCATCGTCCGCAGACCGGACACGATCTGAGCGCGCTTTCGAGCGGCGAGCGCGTCAGCGGTCAGCCGGCGCCCAACCCCGTTAGCGCTCATGCCGCAAGCGCTACCTTCACCCGATTGCGCTCTCGCAGCAGAGGGATCGGCTCGAGCTGGAGCCCCTCGTCATCCATCGAGCGCCCCGCCCGCGGGAGGAAGAACGAGCGCTCGCACCGCCGGCACGACAGCGCCCCGGAGTGCAGATCGCCGTCGTGGAGCGACGCGCCACACCCGGCGCACGTGTCGCGGTAGGCGAGCAGGGTCCCGTCGACGTTGGCGATCATCAGCTCGTTGCCGGCAACCGCGACCGGAACGACCTGACCGTCGGCCAACTCCCCCATCGACTCCACGTCGAACCACGACGGCGGGGGCGGCGAACCGGACATCACGACTGGGAGCTCCATTCCCCTCGGCGCGGAGCCGGTGATCATCGGCAAACCCTGGCCGTCCATCGTCTGTGGCGCCACGCCCTCGACCTCGAGCCCTTCCAGGTCAGGCGCCGCCTGCTCCAGCGCCTGTTTGATCGCCAACTCCAGCGTCACCGCCGATGCCGAGCAGTCGGAACAGCTCCCGCGCAGGTGAATCCGTGCGATCCCGTTTTCGAGCGAGAGCAGCTCGACGTTGCCGCCGTGCGACTCCATGTAGGGCCTGACGGAGTCAAGCGCCTCCTGCACCCGAGCCTCGAGCGGCACCGGGTGCAGGTCATGGATCAAGAGCAGCGTGGCCAGGAACGGATCCTCGGTCAGCGACACGGCGATCTGCACCCCCGCCTCGCCACCGGCGAGCAGGCGCTCGAGGATCCCCTCCAGGCCCGCCCCGTACATCTGCACGACGGCCGAGACGAGCTCCTCGGCGAGGTTGCGGGTGGTGCTGTCGCCGACGGAGTCGAGCCGGTCCTGTAGCTCCTGCACACGTTCCAGGAGAGCTTCGGGCCGGTCCTCCGCCGGAACGGTGGGAGCCGTGTCCATCGCTATGCCAGCGCCGTGGGCGTGTGCATCACCTTTTTTACCTTGCCACCGCCGGTGTACATGTGCACGCCGCACGGCAAGCACGGATCGAATGAGCGCACGGCCCGCATGATGTCGACGCCCTTGAAGTTCTCCGGTCCGTTCTCCTCGAAGATCGGCGTGTTCTGCACGGCGTCCTCGTACGGCCCTGGAGTCCCGTACACGTCCCTTGGGCTCGCGTTCCAGGGGGTCGGCGGGTATGGCTGGTAGTTGGCGATCTTGCCCTCGCGAATCACCATGTGATGTGACAGTACGCCGCGCGCCGCCTCGTGGAACCCACAGCTGACCGCGCTCTCCGGAACCTTGAAGTTGTTCCAGCTCTTAGTGCGGCCCGCCTGCACCTCCTTTATCGCCCGCTCGAGGTTGTGAAGCGAGATCAAGGCGCTGTACGCCTGGTGATAGGTCCGGGCGCGGTCACGCTCGATCGCATTGGACTTCTCCGGCACCTTCCATTCGAGCTCCATCTCGGGCAGGTTCGGCGAGCGCGGGAGGACCATCTGGATCGAGTCACCCGTGGCCTTCGCGTAACCGAAGTCGACGAGCCCCGCCTTCGCCGTGCACCACTGACGGGCGAACGGCCCACCACCTGTGTCACAGCAGACGTGGGTGTCGGTGCGCTTGTCGTAGATCCGCGGGGAGACGACCCACGTGTACTTGTCGGTGAAGTCGCGCTTCTGTGGCCGCGGCAGCGTGACCTTGTTCCACGGATGGTTCTTATCGACCGGGTTGCCGAGTGGGTCGTGGGTGACGAACGTCGGCTCGTTCTCCCAGGAGTCGAAATACGAGGAGCCGAGCAGGATCCTGATCATCAGGTTGATCTCGACGAGGTCGGTCGAGATCAGCTCGCCTCCGATGGCGACGCCGGGGGTGATGTAGCGCTTGCGCCCCCACTCGGTCATGTGGCGGTAGTCGTAGTCGACGTAATCAGGGTCGTCGAACGAGCCCCAGTTGACGAGGTTGGTCTCGCGGAAGCCGACCATGTCGTATCCGGGCAGCTCTTGCAGGAAGAAGTCGTACAGGTCGTCGTGCATCGGCACGCTGCGCTTGACGTAGTCGAAGTAGCGCATCAGCCGCACGTAGTAGTCGGTGCACGTCTGGTGGGTAATGTCGGCGGAGCACCCGCCGGGCATGATCGTCGAGGGGTGGGTGTGGCGGCCGCCGAACAGGCAGTACATCTCCCGCGTGTACCGAGCGACATGGAGCGTCTCAAGGTAGAACTCGCCGGTGAACGGGTTGAGCGCCCGCATGATGTCGGCGATCGTCTTGTAGCCGTGGATGTCCTGGCCCGGCGCCGCCGTGCTCTCGGCCTTGGCGAGGAGCGACGGGTTGGTCTCCTTGACCATCTGCTCGCAGAAATCCACGTTCGCCATGCAGTCGTTGAAGATCGCGTGGTCGAAGATGTAGTCGGCGGTCTCGGCCAGGTTGAAGGCGAGGTCGCCGAGCGCCGGCGGCTTGACGCCGTAGGCCATGTTCTGGTTCAGGCATGAGCACGTGCAGTGGTTATCCCCGCAGATGCCGCAGATCCGGCTCGTGATGAAGTGGGCATCGCGCGGATCGATCCCCTTCATGAAGATGTCGAAGCCGCGGAAGATCATCGAGGTGCTGTAGCACTTGAGCACCTGCTGGTTGGAGAAGTCGATCTCGGTGTGGATGCCGAGGCTGCCGACGATCCGTGTGATCGGATCCCACGACATCTCCTTGACCACGACCTTCTGCTTCGAGGGAGTCTCTGTCGCCATCTGCGCGTCTCCTCAATCTGCCTTGTGCGTGAAAACGGTTGAAAATTCGGCCTTCTCTGAGGGTTCCCTCACCACCGCTTGGCGTAGCCGGACAGCAGCTGCTTCCCGGGCCGCCGCCATTCCGGCTCCTTGTCGTACTTGTTCTTGATGTGTCGCTGGCGCATGTAGCGAACGATCGGTCCGTAGGAGAACTGGATGATGCCCTGAGCGGCCGCACCCCACTTGTCCTCGTCCATGAAGGGCATGTACTTGTCGGGGAAGCCGGGCATCGTGCAGGCCATGCAGATGCCGCCCACGTTCGGGCAGCCGCCGACGCCGTTGACCCAGCCGCGAACGGGCACGTTGCACTTGACCACCGGCCCCCTGCAGCCGAGCTTGACCAGGCAGCGGTGGTCCGAGCCGTACTCAGTCGCGAAGTCACCCTGCTCGGCGAACCCGGCGCGGTTGCAACTTTCGCGCACGGTCCGGCCGAACAGCCACTTGGGCCGTAGCGCCTCGTCCAGCTCGGGCGCCGGGGCGAGCCCGGCGAGATGGAGCGCCAGGTACAGCAGCGTCTCGGTCATGTTGTCCGGCTGCGCGGGGCAGCCCGGGATGCACACGATCGGGAGCCCTGCCTTCGACTTCCACCCCCACCCCAAGATAGTCCGGTACGCCCATCGCCCCGGTCGGGTTGTTCTTCATCGCCGGGATCCCGCCGTAGGTCGCGCACGTGCCCACGGCGACGACCGCTGCGGCCTTCGGAGCGAGCCGGTCGAGCCACTCGTTCATCGTGATCGGCTGTCCCGTTGACGGGTTCACCGCGAACGCGGTCCAATAGCCGTCGCCGTTGATCTCCTCGTTCCCAAGCGAGCCCTCGATCACCAATACGAACGGGTCGAGCTTGCCCTCCTCGGCGTCGAACCACGCCTGGGCATATTCCTGTCCGACCTCGTAGGCGACGACCTGGTTGTGGACGACGACCTTCGGCATCCCCGGGATCGCCTGCAGGATGATGTCCTCCAGGCTGGGGTTGGTCGCGGACGTCATCGCCACCGAGTCGCCCTCGCAGCTGAGACCGGTGGTCATCCAGAGGACGTGGGCGGTGACCGCCTCCGTCTCCTTCTGCTTCGCATAGGGGCTCGCCATCGTCGCCATCGCGTCTCCTCTCGCTCAACAAATCCGCGGTAAGGGGTCCCCGACCAACTGGTCCATGACCCGCCGGCCGCCGAAACTCGTCTGTACCAGCACCATCCCCGGAGGCTCTGTCCGGACCTCGCCGATCTCGGTCGCCCGCTCGCAGCCTTCGACGCCGCGAAGCGCCGCCAGCGCCTCCTCCGCGGCCTCCGCCGCCACGAACACCACCATCTTGCCCTCGTTGGCCACGTACATCGGGTCGATCCCGAGGATCTCGGCCGCGCCCGCGACCGCCGGATCGACCGGGACGTCGCCCTCACGGACGATCATCGCCACCGACGAGGCGCGCGCGAGCTCGTTCAGGACCGAGGCGACTCCGCCCCGGGTCGCGTCCCGCATGCAGCGGACCGCCGGCCCGGCGGCGTCGAGCAGGGCATCGACCGCCGGCCACAACGGCCGCGTGTCGGACTCGATCGAGGCGTCCAGCTCGAACTCGCCCCGCGCGAGCATGATCGCCGTGCCGTGCTCGCCGACGGGGCCTGAGAGCAGGATCTGGTCGCCCGGGCGCAGGTTCGCCGGCGACAGCGTCGCTCGGGGGTCGCGGCGCCCGACTCCCGTCGTGCATATGTACATCCCGTCGGCGTGGCCCCGTTCGACGACCTTCGTGTCGCCGGTGACGATCTCGACACGAGCCGCCCGCGCGGCAGCCGCGATCGCCTCGACCTCCGCGCGGAGGTCGTCCGCGGGCAGCCCCTCTTCGAGGATCAGCGACAGCGAGAGCGCGACCGGCCGGGACCCCGACACGGCCAGGTCGTTGACGGTGCCGTTGACGGCCAACTCGCCGATCGACCCGCCCGGGAACCGTAAAGGCTTGACCACGTAGGAATCGGTCGTCATCACGAGCTCGGCGTCGCCGAGCGCGACGGCCCCCGCGTCAGCCATCTCCTCGAGCGCGCTTGTGCCGAAGGCGGGTACGAGCAGACCCTCGATCAACCCCTGGGTGGCCTTGCCGCCGGCGCCGTGGGCCATCGTGATCTGGGCGTCGCGGAACTTCGCCCGCTTGCTGCGCGCGGTCTCGATGATCCCGAGGATCTTCTGCTCCCGGTCCGAGATCACGGTCTGATCGGCCGTCACACGACCTCCCGCTCGCGGGCGAAGCGTCCGAAGTTGTAGTACGCCGCGCACGCCCCCTCCGAGGAGACCATGCAGGTGCCGATCGGCCGCTCCGGCGTGCAGGCGGTGCCGAACACCTTGCACTCCCACGGCTTGATCACGCCCTTGAGCACTTCGCCGCACTGGCATGCCTTCGGGTCGGCGACGCGCACGCCGGGCACGCTGAAGCGCTGCTCGGCGTCGAGCTCCGCGTAGGCCTCCGAGAGCTTCAGCCCGCTGTGGGAGATGAAGCCCAGGCCGCGCCACTCGAAGTGAGGACGGAGCTCGAACACCTCGGCCATCACCTCGAGCGCCCGCAGGTTGCCGTCGTAGGGAACCACGCGCTTGTACTGGTTCTCGACCTCGCACTGGCCGTCGCCAAGCTGGCGGAGGATCATCGCGATCGCCTGGAGGATGTCGAGTGGCTCGAACCCGGCGATCACCACCGGCTTGCCGTAGTCCGCGGGGATGAACTCGAAGGGCCGCGCACCCACCACCGTGGAGACGTGTCCGGGCCCGATGAATCCGTCGAGGCGCAGGTCGGGCGATTCGAGCAGCGCTCGCAGGGGCGGGACGATCGTGACGTGGCTGCACATACACGAGAAGTTCGCGAGCCCCTCGGCCCGCGCCCGCTTGAGGGTCAGCGCCGTCGAAGGTGCCGTGGTCTCGAACCCGATCGCGAAGAACACGACCTCGCGGTCGGGGTTCTGCTTGGCGATCCGCAGCGCGTCGAGCGGCGAGTAGACCATCCGCACGTCGGCGCCGGCGGCCTTGGCGTCGAGCAGGCTGCCGTTCGAACCCGGGATGCGCATCATGTCGCCAAAGCAGGTGAAGATCACGCCGGGTTCGTGGGCCAGCGCGATCCCGTCGTCGACCCGGCCCATCGGGATCACGCATACCGGGCATCCGGGTCCGTGGACGAGCTCGACGTTGGCCGGCAACAGGTCGTCGACGCCGTACTTGTAGATCGAGTGGGTGTGACCGCCGCAGACCTCCATGAACTTGTAGTGACGTCCGGGCTCAACCAGCGACAGGATCTCTCCGGCCAACGCACGGCCGAGCTCGGCGTCGCGGAACTCGTCGACGAACTTCATGCCGGCTCCGGCTCCAGCCGCGCGATCGCAGTTCCGGCGTGAACGAGCAGCCTGTCGCCCGCCGCCACCGGCTCCACCAGCGCGATCTCGACCGTCGCCCGCTCGCCGTCCTCGGCCCCGCACAACGCCAGGCCGCGCTCCTCGTCGACTCGGAGCACCGTCATCGGATCCCCGTCATCGCCGCAGGTGATGCAGTGCTGAGAGCCACAGATATCGTCCGATGTGGGGGCGATCGTCATTCGATGACGCTCGCCTTCAGCTCCTCGAGCTCCTGCTCGTAGTCCGCTCCCATCCGCACGAGCAGATCGCGGGTGGCGCGGGCCTCCTCCTCGTCAACCTGAGAGATCGCGAAGCCGACGTGGATCAGAACCCAGTCACCGGGTCCCACCCCACCGTCGAGCAATCCGATGTTGACGTTGCGGCGAACCCCCGCGACGTCGACCTTGGCCAGGCTGTTGGCCTCGTCGACGATCTCGATCACCTGCCCAGGGATCGCCAAGCACACGCGGTCGTTCTACCACGCTGTGGATTGGAGCCGAGCAGAGAGGTAATGCCGGTTACTTGCTGGCTCTGTAACTGTGATTACAGGTGTGAAATCAGGGCTCGGAACCCATAGACTCGACGTGTCGGAGCTTTTCGGGAATGCTCCCGGCCGGAGAAGCGGAGAGGGTTTTGATGCCTGTCGGATCTGACAACTCCCGGACCGGACCGATACGGTGGCCGCCGGCCACCGGTCCTGCTAGACGAGCGCCGGAATCCGCGTCGCTCTACACCTACCTGCTCGATGCGGACGACGATCTTGCGCAGGAGTTCGACATCCGGATGCGCGTCGCCGCCCGCCAGGTTGCCACCGTCAGGGTGCTGAGCGCGGAGGTCGGGCCGTGCGACCTGGGGCCGTTGTTCGCCGCGGTGGGACGGGGTCCGGGGCTGCTGATTCTCGACGGACTGATCGCGTTCGAGACCAGGATCGGCGACCGGACGGCGTGCGAGCTGACCGGTGCCGGTGACCTGCTGCAGCCACCGTTTCCGCGCGCCGAGGAGTTGGTCGAGTCCTCCGATGCGTGGCGAGCGCTGTGGCCCACCCGGTTCGGGTTGCTCGACGACGAGTTCTCCGAGCGCGTCCGGCCGTGGCCGCAGATCGGGACGGCGCTGCTGCGTCGTGCCGGCAGACGGGTCGCCGATGCCGACGCGCTCAGGGCGATCGTCTGCCAGCCGCGGCTCGAGGTCCGCCTGTCGCTGTTGATGTGGCACCTGGCGACGCGGTGGGGGCGGGTCGAGCCAACCGGGATTCGCCTGACGCTTCCGCTCACGCACCGGCTGCTCGGCCAGCTGGTCGCCGCCGAGCGACCGTCGGTTTCACACGCGCTGGCGCGTCTCTCCCACAGCGGGCTGGTCACCGGGAGCGCGTGCGATCTCCACCTGCACGGAACGCTCGAAGACCACCTCGAGGCCTTGATCGAGCGGACGAGCTCGATCGCGGAACGGACCCGGCAGGCTCGGGCAGGAAAGCGCCAGATCGCTTAGCCGGAGTGCAGGGACCAGGGCACACCCACGAAGACGCGGACGGGTCACCCCGGGACCGCAGGGACCGGCCGGTCAGCGTCCTGTGGCTGACAAGCGGGCTCGGCTGCGACGGGGACTCGTTCGCGATGACGGCTGCCACCCACCCCAGCCTGGAGGACCTTCTGCGCGGGTGCTTCCCCCAGATGCCTCCGGTGATCATCTACAACCCCGTGTTCGCGTACGAAACCGGGGACGAGTTCATGCGGGCCTGGTTCGACGCCGCCGACGGGAAGCTCGACCCGTTCGTGCTCGTGCTCGAGGGGTCCGTCCCCAACGAGGAGATCAACGGCGAGGGGTATTGGGCCGCGTTCGGCGTCGACGCTGAGACGCGCGATCCGATCTCGAGCTGCACCTGGATCGACCGCCTCGCGCCCAAGGCCGAGGCCGTCGTCGCAATCGGGACGTGCGCGGCGTACGGCGGGATCCCGGGGATGCGCAACAACCCGACGGGCGCGATGGGCCTGCGCGACTACCTCGGGCGGGACTGGAGCTCCCGCCGCGGGATCCCGATCGTGAACATCCCGGGCTGTCCGGTCCAGCCCGACAACATCACCGAGACGCTGCTGTGCCTGGTCCTCCACCTGGCGGGAATCGGCCCGCCGATCGAGCTCGACGAGCAGGGCCGCCCGCAGCGCATCTTCGGCCGCACGGCCCACGAGAGCTGCAACCGGGCCGGACTCGCCGAGCACGGCCAGTTCTCGGCGGAGCACGGTGACGGCCGCTGCCTGGTCAAGCTCGGCTGCAAGGGTCCGGTCGTCAAGTGCAACGTGCCGATCCGAGGGTGGGTGAACGGGATCGGCGGCTGCCCGAACGTCGGCGGCATCTGCATGGCCTGCACGATGCCGGGCTTTCCCGACAAGTACATGCCGTTCATGGACGCCGACGGCGCCAGCCGGATCTACTCGAGCGCCGCCCGCTTCAGCTACGGGCCCGTCCTCAAGTACCTCCGCGAGCGCCGGATCCGCCGGACGTTCGATGTCGAGCCCGAGTGGCGCCAGCGCGGCGCCGAGCTGACCACCGGCTACCGCCGGTCTGCGGCCTAGCGGTCACACCGAGCCCTGGCGCCGGTTGTTGCGATCGGCGCAAGCTGGGTAGGCACTTTGTTTGGGACGAACTGCCCTGGAGGGAGAGCGAAAACGTGGACGACGCACAAGTAAAACGCGAGCGACGCAAGAACGGCGCGGCGCGGCGGGCCACCGCGAACGGCCGCCACGCCACGGCCGAAGCCCGCAAGCGCCACGCCCTGGAGGCCAAGGAGAAGGTCGAAGCCCGCCGGGCGGAGCTGGACGGCGCTGCCGCGTGGGTCTCCGACCGCGCTTCGGAGTGGACGCTCGACGGCCCGGACTGGCGGTTCATGGAGCTCCAGAAGTACTTCTGGAACCCGCTGATGGACTACTGGTTCCGAATGGAGCTGGAGGGTTGGGAGCGGATCCCTCCGCCGCCGGCGCTGTTGATCGGGATCCACTCCGGCGCCCCGTTCGTCTGGGATGCGTGGACCGTAGGCGTGCAATGGTGGCGCCACTTCGGCGAGTTGCGAAAGCTGCACGGGACGGCGCACGACGCGCTGATGGCAACCCCGGGCTTCGGCTCGTACTTCCGCCGGATGGGCGTGTTGCCGGCCGCCCCGGACAGCATCACGGCGGCGCTGGCGGCTGGACACGACGTCGCGCTGTGGCCGGGCGGCGAGATCGACTCGCTCCGTCCGTGGACCAAGCGCGACGAGGCGATCCTCGCCGGGCGCACCGGCTTCATCAAACTCGCGATCCGCAGCCGCGTCCCGATCGTCCCGATCGCGACCGTCGGCGGCCCGGACTCGATGCCGGTACTCGCCACCGGCAGACGGTTGGCCCAGGTGCTGCAGCTGGACAGAATCGCGCGGCTGAAGACGTTCCCGATCGCCCTCCAGGCGCCGTGGGGCGTCTCGCCTGCGCTCCTTCCCGAGCTGCCCCTCCCGACGAAGATCCGCACGGCGTTCCAAAGCCCGATCGAGCTCGACCCCGACCCGGCGCTCGCCGAGGACAAGAGGTACGTCGAGGAAAAGTACGAGGAGGTCCAGTCCTCGATCCAGGTCGGCATGGACGCGCTGGCGCGCCGGCGGCGACTCCCGCTGTTCGGCTAGATGCCGACGCGGCGGCCGGCGGCCGGCGCCCCCGCCACCGCGCGGACTACTTACGGCGATCGACGGCCCGCTGGAGTTGGGCCTTGTTCATGTTCGAGCGGCCCTCGATCCCGAGCTTCTTCGCCTCGGTGTAGAGCTGATCGCGGGTGCGCCCCTTCGTCCGGTTGGTCCCTGAGCGCAGCCCGCCGCGGCGCGAGGACGAGATGTCCTGCGTCGAGGTCCGCGACCTCTGGCGAGACTCGCCCGCCCGTGCCCGCTCCTTGTTGACCGTCCGCGCCGCGATCTCCTCGGCGCGCGCCTCGCTCGAGCCTTGCTCGCGCTGGCTCTCCTTGATGTGCTCGTATTGCCGAGCTCGCTTGGTCCCTTTCTTGACGCCACGTGGCGGCATCACGACCTCCTGTCTTGCGATTTGCGTAGATGGTTGAGCGGGATCCCGAACCACAGCGTGGCGATCAGGACTGCGGCGAACGCGCCGACGATCACCGCCGCGACGCCGCCGAAGATCACGTGTGAGAGCAGCACCAGGATCCCGGTGAAGCCGAGCGTCAGGAACACTGCCGAGACGATCACGAGCCTGTTGCCGAGCTCGACGACGTACTCCTTCTCGTGCTGTCGGAACAGCAGCCGGTGGTGGATCGACGGCGCGATCAGCAGCACGGCGGCCGTCGCGATGCACAGCAGCGTCACGAAGTACTCGTACTTGTCGAACGCGGTGACGTTCTTCCAGCCCGTCTGGAATGGCACCACGAGCAGAAACGCCAGCAGAACCTGGATGCCGACGGACGCGACGCGCATCTCCTGCACGAGCTCGCTCGTGTTGCGGTCGAGCCGCTCGGGCTCAGACTCGTCCCGGGGGTCATTGGCGGACCTTCGCTCAGCGGCGGTAGCTGTCATCTCTAGATCACGGGCTACCCGAGGCAAAATGCGCGAAACCGCGAGTACTAGGCCCAGATCGTCGTCGCTGGCATCGGCGGTGAGAATCGGCGCGCCGACTACACCGCCGTTCCACGCGTGGTGTTCACCGATCCGGAGGTGGCTGGGGTCGGGATGACCGAGGATCGCCCCCGCTCGCCGCCGAGTGGATCCACTACGCCGAACTGGCGATCAAGGCGCAGATCCCGCGCTTGGTGCTCCGCGACACGATGCCTCAGTTCCCGACGTACACCGAGGGGTGGCGCAGCTCGACGCCTGAGCGAGCTTGTGGCCGGAGCGGCGGGCGCTCGAGGCGGGCGCCGGGCGCCCGGACAGTCGCCGGGCGCCCGCCCGCCCCAACTAGGCGCTTGCGCTGGCGCCCGAGCCGACGCGGTGCTCGTGGCGGCCCTCGGCGAACTCCTCGATGATCTTGGCGCAGAACGCCGGCAGGTCATCGGGCTTGCGGCTCGTGACGAGCCCGTTGTCGACGACGACTTCCTCGTCCACCCACTTGGCCCCTGCGTTGCGCAGATCTGTCTGCAGGCTGGGCCACGAGGTGACCGTGCGGCCCTTCGCGACGTCTGCCTCGACGAGCATCCAGGGGCCATGGCAGATGATCCCTGTCGGTTTGTCCTGCTCGAAGAACGCGCGGACGAATTCGACCGCGTCGTCCTCCATCCGCAGCGCGTCCGGATTCGCCACGCCGCCCGGGATTACGAGCCCGTCGTAGTCCGAGGCGTCGACGTCCGCGACCGCATGCTCTGCCTCGATCGTGTCGCCCTTGTCGAGATGGTTGAACATCTGCACCTCGCCCTGCTCGAGCGAGACAAGGTCGACGTCGGCGCCGGCCTTCCTCACCGCTTCGAGCGGCTCGGTCAACTCGACCTGCTCAACTCCTTCCGTGAACAGAAAGGCCACTCGCTTGCCATCGAGTTCTTTAGCCATTCACATCATCTCCTTCGGTTCGGGGTAGCCAGGTCCTGCTCTTTGGCTACCCCGGCGCCGGGTGTGGAAACGATTGGCGGCCGCGGGCTTGCGGCGCCGGGCGCAATTCGGGCGCTCCTGCCGGTCCATGTGGCGACTTTGGGCCAGCACGTCGCGAGACGGTCACGGCGGTGGTGTATGGCGCGCCAATACCGGCGCAAGATCCGAGCCCTGGCGCACTGAGCAAGCTCCTCGTGCACAACGCGCCAGGCCTCGCCATCCGCCACGAGATTGGCGTGCTGCGCATCATCGAACCGCCGCAGCCGGCTAGGCGGTTATGACCGCCGGCGTGCCGAGCGGGATGTGAGCCAGCAGCCAGCGGCCGTCGGCGAGCGTCACGCGCACGCAACCGTGGCTGACCGGCTCCCCGATCGTCGAGCTCTCCGGCGTTGAGTGGATCGCGATCCGGTTGCCCCCACTCCAGCCCTGGATCGCGTGCGGCGACTCGGCGGAGAGGGCGAGGATGCAGCAACCGTAGGGCCCGCTGGGGTCGCCGGTCAGCAGCCGGTCGGTGACGGCGAAGCGACCCGTTGGGGTCGGGGCGCTCGGGCGCCCGATCGCGACCGTGTAATGCTGGACGGGTTTGCCGTTGTCGAGGACCGTCAGGCGCCGGGCCGACAGCGACACCTTCAGCTCCCAGCTGACGCGGCCCAGCGTCGTGTCCGATCGCTGGATCCAGCCGATGCGGCCGTTGCCGGCAAGCGAGCTGACGACGCCGAGCCATGGTCCGCGCTGCTCAGTGACCCACAGCGCCTGTGGCGATCCAAATGAGGTCCGTGTCGGAAGCTTGGCCAGCTTCGGCCCGCCCGGCGCGACCCGCATCGTCGTCGGGTGCTTGACGAGCGCGACGAGGAAACCGCGCCCACCTGGCACGGTCGACTTCGGCGGCGCGTTCGAAGAGCTTGGCAGCGGCTGGCTGAAGGCCAGCCCGCTGTCCGCATGGGCACGGACCGGCGAGGACGTGATGATGACGCCGACGACGATCGGCGCCAGCGCCAGCAGCGCCACCGCTGCGGCAAGGAGCCCCCGCCTGCGAGGGCCCATCTTCTGTCGTTCTGACTCGGACACGCTCGTGCTCACGCCTTCCTGGCGATGCTGTAGACGTTAGCGGCCCGGAAATCGGCGGGGGCGCGCATGCGGGCCCCCGAACACCACCTTCAGCCGCCCGCGACCGCCGGGAGGATCGTGACCTCGTCGCCGTCGCGCACGGGCGTGTCGAGGCCGTCGAGGAACCGGATGTCCTCGCCGCCCACGTACACGTTCACGAACCGCCGCAACCCGCCGTCCTCGGCGATCCGGCTGCGGAGCTCGCCGTAGCGCTCGTACAGCGAGTCGAGCACCTCGCCGACGGTGGCGCCTTCGACCTCGGCCGTCGATTCGCCGTCGGTCGCGGCGCGCAGCTGGCTGGGGATCTTGACGTTGACGGCCATCGCGCCCGGAGTCATATCAAGCGGGGACGCCAACACGATCGCTGGCCCGCTCGAACGCCTCCAGCGTGGGCTCGATCTCGAGCCGCTCGAACGTGCCGCGGGCGCAGTCGATGGTCTTCAGCCCCTCGCCGGTGATGTACGTGACGACCCGCTCGGCCGGATCGATGTCACCGCGCTGGGCGAGCTTCTGAAGGACCGCGACGGTGACGCCGCCAGCGGTCTCCGTGAAGATGCCCGTCGTCCTTGCCAGCAGCTTGATCCCCTCGCGGATCTCATCGTCGGTGACCGAGTCGATCGCGCCACCGCTGCGTCGCGCCAGATCGAGCGCGTAGGGCCCGTCGGCCGGGTTCCCGATCGCCAGCGACTTGGCGATCGTGTTCGGCTTGACCGGCTGGCAGAAGTCGCGGCCAGCCTCGAATGCGGCCGCCACCGGCGAGCACCCGAGCGCCTGGGCGCCGTTGAAAGTCGGCAGATTCCCTTCGACGAGCCCGAGCTCGATCCACTCCTCGAAGCCGCGCGCGATCTTCGTGAACAACGACCCTGAGGCGATCGGCGCCACCACCCGATCCGGCAGCTCCCAACCGAGCTGCTCGACGGTCTCGAATGCGAGCGTCTTGGATCCCTCGGCGTAATAGGGACGCATGTTGATGTTCACGAACGCCCACTCGTGCTCGCCCGAGACCTCCGTGCACAGGCGGTTGACGTCGTCGTAGTTGCCCTTCACGGAGACCAGGTTCGTCCCGTAGATCCCGGTGGCGAGCACCTTCTGCTCCTCGAGGTCCGAGGGGATGAACACGTAGGACTCGAGGCCCGCGGCGGCGGCATGGGCGGCGACCGCGTTGGCCAGGTTTCCTGTCGATGCACACGCGACCGTCTCGAACCCGAGCTCGCGCGCCCGGGCGAGGGCGATCGAGACGACGCGATCCTTGAACGAATGGGTCGGGTTCGCGGCGTCGTTCTTGATCCACACCTCACGCAGCCCGAGGCGCTCGGCGAGCCGGTCGGCGCGCAGCAGCGGCGTATAGCCCGCCGGAAGGGCCCCGCGGGGCGGGGACTGCACGGGCAGGAAGTCGCCGTAGCGCCACAGCGAGTGCGGCCCGGCCTGGATCCGGCGGCGCAGCGCCGCGGGATCGGCGTCCGAGCGTGAGGAGTACACGACCTCGAGCGGGCCGAAGCAACGCTCGCAGACGTACCGCGCATCCAGCGCGTAGGTGGTCTTACATTCCTTGCAACGAAGAGACTCTGGCGGCATATGTAGAAAAACCTCCGCCGGGGTCTGTGGTCGGAGGTCCTGAAACCGCCCTTTCCACATCTCCCAGGCTTGTTGTTGGAGCCTGTTGGAATTGGCACCTTTCCCTTTCGGGAGGTTGCCGGGGCTTCGCAGGGCCATTCCCTCCACCCCTCTTGATGAGGTACAGCTATGTGCCCCGAAGTATACCCACGCCCCAAGCGGATCCACGAAGAATCTTCAGCGGCGTAACGACTTTGGCAACGCGGTGTTCACAATCCCGCCATGGGCGCTACCTCGACCGACCCGCTCGCACGCCTGGAGGCGACCCTGGCGCTGGGCCGCACCGCCCCGACGAAGCGGATGCTGATCATCGTCAACCCGTACGCGACGACGGTGTCCGACCGCTTGAAGAACCTCGTCATCTACGCGCTCCGCGGCAGCTACCTGGTCGACGCGATCGACACCGAGGCGCGTGACCACGCGACCGAGTTGACCCGTGAGGCGGCGCGCAGCGGCTATGACGTGGTCGTCGCCTTCGGCGGCGACGGGACCGTCAACGAAGCCGCCAACGGACTCATCGGCACCGACACGCCGCTGAGCTGCCTCCCCGGCGGCCGCACGAACGTCTATTGCCGGATGCTCGGAATCCCGACAGACGTCGTCGACGCGACGGAGCACCTGCTGCAGATGGCGGATGACTGGCGACCCCGGCGCCTCGACGTCGGCTTCGTCAACGACCGGTACTTCCTGTTCTCGGCGGGCGCCGGCCTCGACGCGAGCGTGGTCGAGCAGGTCGATGCCCATCCTCGGATGAAGGCCCGGCTCGGCGAGTGGTACTACACCTGGACGGGGATCAGGACGTTCAACCGCCGCTACCTGTTCAAGCCGCTGCGGCTGGAGGCAGACGTCGTCGGCGAGTGCGTGCAGGGCGTCAGCACGATCGTCCAGAACGCCTCGCCATACACGTATTTCGGAAACCGGCCGGTGCACATGGGCGACGGCGCCACGCTCGACAGCGGCGATCTCGCCGGGGTGATTCTGACCCGGGCGTCGCCGATCGACATCCCGACGATCATCTGGCGCGCGCTGTCGAAGCGCGCGAGCGTGACGCGCCACCGAAAGGTCCGCGCGTTCAGTGGCATCACCGAGCTGCGGGTTCGCTCGCTCGATGAGCGACCGCTGCCGCTGCAGGTCGACGGCGACTACATCGGCGAGGCGCCAGAGGCGGTCTTCGGGCTGAAGCCCGGCGGGATCGCCGTCGTCTCTTAGTCCATCGGTTGGCGGTTCCGGCGTAGGCGCGCCCTATGATCGCCCGCTCATGCGACGGCTGGCGTTCATCGTTTCCTGTCTCGCGCTTGTCATCGTGCCCTCGCTGGGCACCGCGCATCCGCTCCCGAGCGCTTCTCACTGCCCGATCTTTCCCGCCGACAATCCGTGGAACCAACCGGTCGCCGGACTGCCCGTCGCGAGCGACTCGGACAAGCTGATCGCCACAATCGGGCTGAACGAACCGGTCCACCCAGACTTCGGATCCGGTCTCTATAACGGCGAGCCGATCGGGATCCCGATCACGGTCGTGTCGAACCGGACCCGGCGCGTGCACGTGAGCTTCCAGTACGCGAGCGAATCGAACAAGGGCCCGTATCCGATTCCGCGAGGCGTGGCGATCGAGGGCGGCCGGCAGTCGACGGGCGACAGGCACGCGATCCTTGTCGACCGCAGCACGTGCAAGGACTACGAGCTGTTCGCCGCCTATCCCGAGCAGAGCGGCCGCCGGTGGCGCGCCGGGTCGGGAGCGATCTTCAACCTGCGCTCAGACCATCTTCGCCCCGCCGGGTGGACGTCCGCCGACGCCGCGGGACTCCCGATCCTGCCTGGCCTCGCCCGCTACGACGAGGTCGCGCGCGGCTCGATCGATCACGCCCTGCGGTTCACCGCTCCGTGCACGGCGGCGGCGTACGTGTACCCAGCCCGCCACAAGGCGTCGACGTGCAGCGGGCCGAACCTCCCGCCGATGGGGCTGCGCGTGCGGCTGAAGGCGTCGGTGAACATCTCGGGGCTTCCCCGCCAGGCCCGGATCGTCGCCCAGGCGCTGAAGACCTACGGCATGATCCTCGCCGACAACGGGTCGCCGTGGTACATCTCCGGCGCGCCCAACCGGCACTGGAACAACGACGCGCTGCACCTGCTCGATCGGCTCACGGGTCACGACTTTGAGGTTGTGAACACGAGCTCGCTCCCGCACCCAGGTTTGTGAGCAGTCGTCACGGGGGGTGAGAAGGCGGCGCTCGCCGCCTCTGCTGACCATGGGAACTCGCGTCACCGAGCGCGACCTCGAGCTGCTTGGCTTCGCCGCCGAGCACCGGCTCGTGCTGGCGACGCACGTCGCTGCGCTGCTCGACACTTCGTCGGATGCCGCCGGCGGGCGGCTGCGGGCGCTCGCCGCCGGCGGCTTCGTGCGCCAGGAGGCGATCTTCCATCGCCAGCCCAGCTGCTACCAGATCACGGGCAAGGGACTCGCGGCGGTCGGCTCCGGCTACCGTCAGCCGCGACTCGACCTGCGCTGTTACCGGCACGACGTTGGCGTGGCGTGGCTGTGGCTCGCGGCTCGCGGGGGCGCGTTCGGCCCGGTGCGGGAGCTGATCTCGGAGCGACGGCTCCGCTCGCTCGACGCTGTTGTTGACCGGGCGGCCGAGCCGGTGGGCGTGCGGCTCGGCGGCATTGGGCCGGCGGGCAAGCCACGCCTCCATTACCCGGATCTGATGTTCGTCCTGGAGGGCGGGCAGCGTGTGGCGGTCGAACTCGAGCTGACTGGGAAGGGACGGGCCCGCCGCGAGAGGATCCTGTCCGGGTACGCCGTCGACTCGCGCATCGACGCGGTCCTGTATCTCGTCGACCGTCCTGTGGTGGGACGGGCGATCCAGCTATCCGCGCGCCAGATCGGGATCTCGGAGATGGTCCACGTCCAGCCGGTTCGCTGGCCGGGAGGCTCAGGTCGGGGCAGTGCCGAGCTGGTCGCGAGTCGTGAGCGCGCCCGACCTGCCGTCGAGGCCGAGCGATGACGGCCGCCCCGAACCGGCGGTGGCGGTCATACGTGATGCTGATCGTGGTCGCGGCGTTCCTGCTGTCACCGGCTTCGCTGGCGCCAGGGTGGATGGTTGCAGGCGGCACGGTCGCCGGGGCTGTGGTGTCAGCCCGGTTGGCGCGGCGCAGTCGCGCACGGCGCGCGGCGGCGGGACGGACGGTTGACGGGACCGCGCTCGGCTCAGACAGCCGGGGTCGTGAGGTAACCCTCGATGACCGCCAGCTGTCGGCCCACGGCCTGATCCTCGGCGCCAGCGGCGCCGGAAAATCGACGACGCTGCTGACGATCCTGTGCGATCACATCAAGCGCGGGCGTCCGATCGTGGCGATCGACATGAAGGGGTCGCCGTCGTTCGCGCGCGAGTTGGCGAGTGCCGCGGCGGCGAGCGGGCGCCCGTTCCGTCAGTGGACACCCGACGGGCCGGGCGTGTGGAATCCGCTCCACCACGGCAACGCGACCGAGCTGAAGGACAAGCTGATCGCGACCGAGCGGTTCACCGAACCGCACTACCAGCGCGCGGCCGAGCGATACCTGCAGGCCGCCCTCGGTGTGCTCCACGCCGCTCACCCCGGGCGGGCCGCGACGCTCGACGAGGTCGTGAGCGCGATGGATCCACGACGGCTGGCCGTGTTGCTTCGCGGGCTGCCGCGAGATCACTCGGCGCGAGTCCAGGATTATCTCGGCTCGCTCTCGCCCGATCAGTTGAGCGCGATCCGTGGTCTCGGCACTCGGCTGGCCATCATCAGCGAGTCGCACACGGGCCGGTTTCTGTCCCCGTCGCAGGCGCCGGGCGGTCGGCTGATCGACATGCGCACGGCCCTCGCCGGCGACGAGATCGTCCTCTTCAGCATGAATTCGAGCACCTACGGCAAGCTCGCGGCCCAGATCGGGACGCTCGTCGTTCAGGATCTCGTGACCGCGGCCGGCCACAACCTGACGACCGGTGCCGCCGAGGCGAGGGCCGGGCCGGCGATCATCGGAATCGACGAGTTCTCCGCGTTGGGGGCGGACAACGTGATCGCGCTGCTGGCCCGCGGCCGCGAGGCCGGGGTCAGTGTTCTGCTGGCCACGCAGGAGCTCGCCGACCTCGACCGCGCCGCGCGCGGTCTACGCGACCAGGTCCTCGGCAACACCGCCGTGAAGATCGCCCACCGGCAGGATGTGCCCGCGTCCGCGCACACGGTCGCGCAGATGGCGGGGACCGTGAAGCAATGGGAGGAGACGCGCCAGATCGGTGGCGGGCTGTTTGGCGGTCACAGCGGAAGCCGTGGCACGCGCCGGCAGGTCGAGCGGTTCATCGTCGACCCCAACGAGATCAAGACGCTGCGCACCGGCGAGGCGGTCGTGATCGTAAAGCAGCCACAGGCGCGGGTGGCCAGGGTGAGGGTGGCGCCGACCCAGCGCCACGGCCGGGAGCTCGGATGATCAGGCTCAGGCCGCGCCCGGCGTGACGCGGAACGCGTCGAATACGGCGTCGATGTTGCGTAGCCGGTTGATCGCCTGATCGAGCGCACGGGTGTCCCCCACCTCAACCACGAACCGGTTCTTGACCATTGGGTGGTTGACGGTGCAGCGCGCCTCGAGGATGTTGATGCCGGCCTCGGCGAACGTCCGCGACATGTCCTCGAGGAGGCGGTGGCGATCCCAGCCATCCACCTCGATCTCGACGCGGAACGAGGTCTCGGCGTCACCGTCCCACGAGACCGGCGTGAATCGCTCCGGGTCCTTCTTGAGCACGGCCACGTTCGGACAATCCTCGCGGTGGATCGTGATGCCGCGTCCCAGCGAGATGTAGCCGACGATCGGGTCTCCCGGAACCGGCCGGCAGCATTTCGCCATCCGCAACATCACCTCGTCGATGCCGTCGACGACGATCCCATAGCGCGACGACGAGGTCGTCGGGCGCGACCGGCGCCGGCGGGTCTTGAGCAGGTCGTCGGCGGCAGTCGGCTCCGACTCCGCGGCCTCGCCCTGCTTGAGGCGCTGCATCACCTTGTTGACGACGACCTTCGGCGAGATCTTCGCGCCACCCAGCGCGATGTAGAAGTCCTCGCCCTTGCGGAAGCCCATCTCGCGGATCACGTCGGCCAGCAGCGGCGAGCCCACCAGCTTCTGGGCAGGCAGACCCTGCTTCTTCAGGTGCTCCTGGAGGAGCTCGCGACCCGTGTGTTCGGTGTCGCGGCGCGACTCCGCCTTGAACCAGGCCTTGATCTTGTTGCGAGCCCGCGTGGTCTTGACCAGCGCCAGCCAGTCGCGCGATGGGCCGCGCTCGCGCTTCGAGGTCAGGACCTCCACGATGTCGCCGGAACGCAGCTGGTAGGACAGCGGCACGATCTTGCCGTTGACCTTGGCGCCGACGCAGCGGTGGCCGACATCGGTGTGGATCTCGTAGGCGAAGTCCAGCGGGGTGGCGCCGGCGGCCAGCGACTTGACCTCGCCCTTGGGTGTGAAGACGAACACCTCGTCCTCGAACAGGTCGACCTTGAGCGTCTCCATGTACTCGCCCGGGTCGGACAGATCCTGTTGCCAGTCGAGGAGCGACCGGAGCCACTTGAGCTTGCCGTCGGGGTCGCGGATCGACGCCGACCCACCCTTGTTCGGATCCTCCTTGTACATCCAGTGGGCGGCGACCCCGAACTCGGCCATGTCGTGCATCTCGCGCGTGCGGATCTGGATCTCGAGCGGCCTGCCCTCGGGCCCAATGACCGTCGTGTGGAGCGACTGGTACATGTTGAACTTGGGCATCGCGATGAAGTCCTTGAAGCGACCCGGCAGTGGCTTCCACAGCGAGTGGATCACGCCGACGGCTCCGTAGCAGTCCTTGACCGAGCCCACGATCACCCGCATCGCGGTCAGGTCATAGATCTCGTTGAACTCGCGGCCCTTCTTGGTCATCTTCGAGTAGATCGAGTAGAAGTGCTTGGCGCGGCCCGAGATCTCCGCCTCGACCCCGAGCTCGTCGAGCTCCTTGGCCAGGTAGGCGCCCGCCTTGTTGACGTAGCGCTCGCGCTCGGCGCGCTGCTGGGCGACGAGGCCCTTGATCTCGTTGTACTTGCGCGGGTGCAGCGTCTGGAACGCGAGATCCTCGAGCTCCCACTTGATCGCGTGGATACCGAGCCGGTGGGCGATCGGCGCGTAGATATCGAGCGTCTCGCGCGCCTTGTCGAGCTGCTTCTGCTTGGGCATCGCCGCGATCGTGCGCATGTTGTGCAGCCGGTCGGCAAGCTTGATCAGGATGACCCGGATGTCCGTGGCCATCGCCACCATCATCTTGCGGTAGTTCTCGGCCTGCGCCTCGTCACGCGACTGGAAGGTCAGCCCGGTCAACTTCGTGACCCCGTCGACAAGGCCGGCGATCTCCTCGCCGAAGGCCTCTTGGACCTCATCCAGTGAGGCGCTGGTGTCCTCGACGGTGTCGTGCAGCAGCGCCGCGCACAGCGTCTCGGTGTCGAGCCGCATGCCGGCGCAGATCTTGGCCACGCCGACCGGGTGGGTGATGAAGTCCTCGCCGGTCTTACGGCGCTGATCGGCGTGGTGCAGGCAGGCGTAGACGAACGCCTCCTCAACCCGGTCTCGATCGACCGCGACCGCCGCGTGCTCGGCGTGCTCCTCGACGATCGCGAACAGATCCCCGAGCAGGCGTCGCTCGGGCGCCGTCAGCTCGGCCCGCTCGACCGCGCCGCGCTTGTCGGAGCCATCGAGGCGGTCTACCGGCGGCCTGGGAGCGATCAGCGTCGAAGCCTGAGGCGCGGCCTGTTCGCCGTTCCCGTCCTGCGGGCCGGCTGCGCCATCGCCGGTGTGTTCCTTGGACCCACGGCTCAGGCGCTTCGTTGGAGATTTCCGCTGCTCAGGTATCGCCGGCCATCCTCGTATCGTGCTGCGTACGCCCTGTAGGCCGGCGAGCGCTCGAGCGCCGTGCGCTCACCACCCGCGACCGCCAGGGCCGGCAGATCCCGGTCGAGGCTGACGAGCTCCAACTCCGCGAGGACTCTGACCAAACGGGCCGCGAGGCGTGCCGAGCGACCGTGTGTTCCGTCACCACGGAGCAGGTGCTCGAGCTCCTTACCAGCCACCCTCTCCCGGTGCCGAAGGCTCCGGTAGAAAGCCACGAGCGAAGCGCGAAGGCCGTACTCCAGCTCGTGCATCTGCTGTGCAAAGCGTAGCTCAGCCTCACTCCAGCACAAATGCGTGAACCCGGTACCTGCGCGAAGCAGAGCCTCTCCGCGCGTGCCGGATGGCGGGTCGAGTACGACGACATGGACAAATGGATCGACCAGTCTCGGGTCCAGCTCAAGGGCGTGGTGGCAGACGAGCGCAAAACCGCCAACCCGGGCGCTCAGTCCCGGTTGCCGGCGAGCGACATCAGCGCAGACCGCCAGCACCGGCTCACCCGTGGCGAGAACGTCGGCCAGGACCACCAGCGGACTGATCGCACGGCGATCGAGGACAGTGCGACAGGCGGGGGCCACGGGCTCGGGATCTCGGCCGCCCGCGGGCGCTGGCGCTGTGAGGGGCGGCAGCGGACCTTCAAGCTGATCAATGACCCGGTGCACGTACTCGCCGCCCTCCCCCAGAACCTCGATCGGCCCTGGCGCGCACGGCTGAGCGTGCCTGAGGACGAGCCGCGGCTCGACGGCCCCGTTCCAAACGTTGCGCTCGAGCCGGAAGGTGGCGTCGGCTGGCTGGCCCGGCTCGACGTCGAGTCGGCCGTCACACCCGAACGCCACCCCGGCCGCTCGCGCGCCACCGGAGCTGACCGAGAACCGAGCGTGGCGCCCCTCCCCCATCGTGCGCACGTTGTCGAATCGGGCGCCGGGCACGAGTAGCCTCGGCCCGGGATTGGCGGCGCCGCACGGCTCGAGGAGCTCGAGCTCCTCGGCGAGATCCAGGCCGAGCTCAGCGCCCGAGACGACCGCATCGACCCGCTCCACCGGCTGCAGCAGCTCCGGTGTCAACACCTCGGCCGCGTGCGCCTCGATCGCGGCTCGCAGCGCGTCGAGCCGGGCACCGTGGACGGTGAGGCCGGCCGCAGCCCGATGTCCGCCGTAGCGGTCGAGGTGGCCGGACGCAGCGTGAAGGGCGCCGAGCAGGTCGAAGCCGGGGATGCTTCGCCCCGAACCGTGGCCGCTTCCGTCTGCGTCGATCGCGATCAGGATCGCCGGTCGATGGTGACGCTCGACGACGCGCGAGGCGACGATGCCGATCACGCCGGGATGCCAGTCCTCCGCCCACAGGACATACGCGGATCGCGGACCGAGCTCCGCCACCTGACTCTCCGCCTCCCACGTGATTCGCTGTTCGACGGCCCGGCGCTCGGCGTTGACCGCATCCAGTTCAACCGCGATCTCCCGCGCACGCTCGGGGTCGTCTGTGAGGAGCAGCTCGAGTCCGGCATCGGCTCGCCGGATCCGGCCGGCGGCGTTGATCCTGGGCGCCAGGCGGAAGCCGAGGGCCTGGGCGTTGATCGCGCTCGGGTCGACCCGAGCGACGCTCATCAGTGCTCGGAGGCCGGGTCTCGCGGTGCCCGCGAGGGCCGCAAGCCCCTCGCGCACGAGCCGGCGATTCTCGCCCTGGAGCGGCATCAGATCCGCCACCGTGGCCAGCGCGACAAGCTCGATCTCATCCTCGACGCCAGGCGCGTCGAGCGCCTGTGCGAGCTTGAAGGCGACGCCGGTTCCGCACAGCTCGGCGCACGGATAGCCGCACACGCCGGGATGGACGATCGGGCAATCGGGGAGCAGCTCGTCGGCGCGCGGCGCGTGGTGGTCGCTGACGACCACGTCCAGCCCCGCCGCCCGGGCGGCCGCGACTTCGTCGACGGCTGTGATCCCACAGTCCACCGTGATCAAGAGGCTCGTTCCACGAGACGCGAGCCGCTCGACGGTCGCCACCGCCAGGCCGTAGCCGTCTTCGATCCGATCGGGCAGGAACCACCCCACGTTCGCGCCGAGGGACCGCAGCGCGGCGACCATGATCGCGGTGGCGCAGACGCCGTCGACGTCGTAGTCGCCGTGCACGGTGATCCGGCTCCCGGCCGCGATGTGGCGCTCGATCAGTGCCTTCGCCCGCTCAATGCCCGCAAACTCGCTCCAGTCGTGCCGTTCGCGAGCCTCGAGGAAGGCCCTCGCCAGCGCCGGGTCGGCAAGGCCACGGCGGACGAGGAGCTGCGAGACGACGTGGCTGATGCCCAGCTCCCGTTCGAGGACGAGGGCGGCGCCGAGATCGTAGGTGGGGAGATCGAGGCGGGGCGTCGGGCGGTCCGTGGCGCCGGGCGGGCAGCTCGACGAGCTGCAACGGGTGTGCAGGCGCCGGCGGGACTTGGGCTGGCAGTGCCACGGCCTCGGACATGGTCGGCAGCGTACGGGCGGGCCCCGACGGATCCCGGGGGATCGGCGCTTATTGGCGCGGAGAACGTGACGTGGCGCGACGAACTTTGGCGCTTGCGTCCCACCCCCGGGACAGAACGCCAAAGTTGGACCCAGCCGGCGCGGGGCCCCGCGCCACCGGGCGGCTCAGGTGTGGCCGCCGGCGGCCGCCACCGGCGCCGCGATCAGCTCAGGCCGACGGTCTGGAGCTGCTTGGCGCGCTCGCGCCGCACGCCATCGAAGTACACGATGGCGATGCCGATCAGCGCGCCGGGGATCGCCTCGAGCGCCGTAGCCAGATCGGTGGCGTGGCGACCCGGGATGTGGAAGCCGTTGACGATGAGGCCGAACAGCACGGCGCCGAACAGTGCTCCGATGAAGGCGCCGACGATCCCGCCCCAGAAGTGGTCGGGAAGCCAGATCGTGAAGTGCCAGATGGCGAGGCCCATCATCACCCAAGCGAGCATGCCCATGGCTTACCTGCGCCTCCCGTGGCGGCGGTTGCGGGAGCGGCTCTTCGCCGGGCGCTTGTCCTTCTGCTCGGGGACCATTCCCTCGTTCTCGGCGATGTCGGGCGCCGGCATCGGCGCGACGTCGCTGGCCGGCTGAACGGCGACGTCGCCGTCGCCCTTGGGCGCCGGATGCGGCGCGCGGGCGGTGCGCGTGGCGCCGTCAGCTGTACGGCGTGACGGTTTGGGCGCCGGGGGTGTCTCCGTCTCGGCGGTGTGAGCGAGTCGCTTGGTCAGCGTCGACGTGCGGCCGGGGCGCTCGCGCTCCTCCTCCTGGATGTCACGTTTCATCTGCTCGAACTCGGCCGCAGAGACTGTGTCTGGCTCCGGCGTGGTGACGCGGCCCGGCCGGCGCGGACGCTTCGCAACCGGCTCGACATCGGCGCCACTCGCCGCGTAGGCCGGGACCATGCCCAGCTCATCCTCGATCCGCTTCCGGCGAGCGCGGTACTGCGGCTCGCGCTCCTTCCAGTGCGTCAGCACCGGCGAGGCGATGAAGATCGACGAATAGGCACCGGACGCGACGCCGATCAGGAGCGCGAAGGCGAAGTCCCTCAGCTCCCCGCCGCCGAACAGCAGCAGCGCCAGGATGGGCATCAGGGTGCATGACGTCGTCACGATCGACCGGGTCAGCACCTCTGACATCGAGCGGTTGACGATCTGCGAGAACGCAGCCCGCGGCATTCGTGGAACGTTCTCGCGAACGCGGTCGAAGACGATGATCGTGTCGTAGAGCGAGTAGCCCAAGATGGTCAGCAGCGCGGCCACCGTCGCTGTCGTCACCACCCGGCCGGTCAGGGCGTAGACGCCGCTCGTGATCAATAGGTCGTGCATCAGCGCGATCAGCACCGGGATCGCGAACTTCCATTCGAACCGCAACGCCACGTAGACGGAGATCACCAGCAGCGAGGCGATGATCGCGACGACGGCGCTGTTGGCGACGGTCTTACCGAACGTCGGCCCGACCGAGGTCGAGCTGAACGTCCCGGGCTTCAGCCCGAATTTGCTGTTCAACGCGGTCTTCACGTCCTGGACGCCACCGGGCTGGAGCTCCTTGGAGGAGATCTGCCAGACGTAGGGGCCGAGTTCCTTGTTGGTGACCTTCTGGATCGTCGCGTTGGATGCCCCGGCCGCGTTCATGATCGAACTGACCTGCGCCCTGGCTCGCTTGATGCTCGAGGCTGGCGGTGATCCGCGTCCCCGAGGTGAAGTCGATACCGAGGTTCAGGCCCTTGCCACCGATCGCCAGCGCGCCGATCAACAGGATCACCCCGGACATCGAGAAGAAGTACCGGGAGGCACCCATGAAGTCGAACTTCCACACGTGCTTCTTGCCGCCCGCCCCGAGCGCCGACGGCCGCGCGATCATGCGGGACCCGCTCATCGTCATCAGAATGGCCTGCGTCGCCATCACGGCCGTGAACAGCGACACGAACGTGCCGATCCCGAGCGTGAACGCGAATCCCTGGACCTCCGATGTGGCGAGCACGAACAGGATGAACGCGGTCATGATCGTGACCACGTTGGCGTCGATGATCGCCGTCAGGCCCTTGCGGTAACCGATCGCGATCCCCTGGCGAATCGATCTGCCGCCGCGTATCTCCTCTTTGACACGTTCGAAGATGACGACGTTCGCGTCGGCGGCCACTCCGATGGTGAGGATCAGACCGGCGATTCCCGGCAGCGTCAGCGTGACCGGGATCAGCTTGATCAGTGCGTAGAAGTAGAGGGAGTAAACGGCGAGTCCTGCGACCGCGATCAGGCCGAGGATCCGGTAGTAGAGGAGCAGGAAGACGGCCACGACCAGCAGACCGATCGCGCCGGCGAGGAGGCCCTCGTTGAGTGCCTGCTTGCCGAGCGTCGCCGACACCTGGGATTCCGAGATCAGCTTCAGGTTGATCGGCAGCGCGCCCAGGCGTAGCTGAGTCGCGAGGTCCTGCGCTGTCTGGTTGGTGAAGCCACCGGTGATCTCAGCTCCGTTGCCCCCGATGATCCCGTCCGGGTACTGGTGGTAGTCGATCTGTGGAACCGTGATCAGCTTGCCGTCGAGCGCGACGGCGAAGTGCTGGGTGAGGGACGTCTGGCCGATGCTGTCGAGCTCGCCGCGGTGGGCGATCTGGCCGGTGACGTTCTGGAACGCCGTGTTCCCCTTCGAGGTGAAGCCGAACGTTACGTCCGGGGTACCCGACTGGTCGGTGCTCTGCTGCGGGTTGGTGATCTCATTGCCCGTCAGCGTCACTTTGTCCTTGAGGACGTAGAACTGGGCGTCGGGACTGTTGAACTGCGTCTGATGTGAGGAGCTCGCATCGGCGGCCTGGAGCACGACGGTCCCTGGCGGCACGATGAGCGTCTCGCCCTCGGCAGCAGTTACGCCGGGCGGGAGGCCAGAGGCCAGGTCCGACGCGTTGTCGTCCGGACCGGAGAGGTAGCAGTGCTGGCCGACCTGGAGCGGGACGCCGTAGAACTTGGCGGCGATCTCGCACGCGCTGCTGCCCGGCGCCCCGAACATGTAGTACTGGTTGCCGAGGTGCGAGCTGTTGGCCGAGGTCACAGGCGGCTGCTTGGACGCCAGCTTGACCGCGTCGTAGAGCGACATACTCCCGCCCCCGGCGAATCCGGGACTGCTGTTTCCCTGACATTGCGACGACCCGCAGCTCAGCGTCAGCGAGGCCGGATCCTGGGTCTGTAGCCCGGCCGCGGCGGGCTTGCCGCTCGGCGTGAGGACGTTGGCCTCCCAGTCGTAGAAGTCGAGCTGGGCTGTCGAGCCGACCAGCTTCTCGGCGCGCGATGTGTCCTGCACATCCGGGAGCCCGACCGTGATCTCGTTGTCGCCCGAGGTCTGGATCTCGGGCTCGGCGACGCCGAGCTGGTCGACCCGGTCGCGCATGATGTTGACCGCCCGGTTGAGCGCGTCCTGCGTTACATGGGGGGTCTGCGGGGTCGGCGTCCCCTGGTAGACGAGCTGCGTGCCGCCCTTGAGGTCGAGTCCGAGTCGCGTCGGGAACTGCGTCAGGATGACGACGGATGCCGCAAGCAGCCCGAGGACGAGGATTAGAACGAAGCCGTATCGCTGGCGATCGGTCATCGGCGCCTATGGATGCTACGACGAGTGATGGTTTGTCGGAGTGAGAACCACGAGAACGCCGCCGTCATCATCGTCATAGGCGGGGAAGATGTCGGCGACGGCCTTGGCGGGGATGTCATTTTCGGCGTTCACCTCGACCGCCTTGCCCTGGACGCGCACCTCCCATTCGAGCGCGGTGCCAACGTGATCGGTCCCATCCTCGAAGCGTAGGCCGAGCACCTCGTTCACGCTCCGCCCGATCGCCTGCTCGGTCTTGACCCCTGTCAGCTCGAAGGAGCCGCGCCCGCAGTCGACGATCCGCGCGTCCTTGTCGCAGGCGAAGAACGCCGCGTTCGGCGCCGGGTAGTAGTCGTCGAGCAGTTCGATCAGGTAGGCGAAGCCACATTTGTCGCAGCCTCGGACGTCGTTGCGAAACCCTTCGTTGCGCGATTGGGCCATCGATCGGTTGCCGCAATGAGGGCAGATGAAGTAGTGCTCGTGTGCCATGGGAGGTTGGTTCAGGATAGCCAGGGGTTTCGCCGGGTTCCCCCCGGTCTGGGCACAGCAAAGTGAATATGCCCGGATCGCTTAAGAGCTACAGAAGAGTCATCGGTCCGGCTCGCCCGAGCCCTAAGTGCTCATATGCGCGCTTGGTTGCCGCCCGGCCCCGGGGGGTTCGCTCGATCAATCCCTGCTGGAGGAGATACGGCTCGTACACGTCTTCGATCGTGTCGGCTTCTTCGCCGACCGCGACGGCCAGGGTCGACAGGCCGACCGGACCGCCACCGAACTTCTCGCAGATCGCGCGCAGAATCTCGCGATCGAGCCGGTCGAGGCCCTGGTGGTCGACCTCGAGTAGATCCAGCGCCTCGCCCGCCACGCGCTCCGTGACGACGCCGCTCTCGCGGACCTCGGCGTAGTCGCGCACGCGCTTGAGCAGGCGGTTGGCGACCCGCGGCGTACCGCGACTGCGCCGCGCGATCGCGACCGCGCCGGCGTCGTCGATCACCACTCCAAGCAGCCGAGCCGAGCGGCGGACGATCTGCGCGAGGTCCTCCGGGCCGTAGTGCTCGAGTCGGTGCTGGATGCCGAAGCGGTCGCGCAGCGGGGTCGTGAGCAGCCCGGTCCGGGTGGTCGCGCCGATCAGGGTGAACGGCGGCAGCTCAAGCGTCACCACCCGAGCCCCAGCGCCCTGGCCGACCGTGATCGGCAGGCAACGGTCCTCCATCGCGGGATAGAACGTCTCCTCGAGCGCCCGGGGCAGACGGTGGATCTCGTCGACGAAGAACACCGACCGGGGCTCGAGCGCGGTCAAAAATGCCGCCACGTCCCCCTTGCGCTCCAGCGCGGGCCCGGCCGTCTGCACAAACGCCACGTCGAGCTCCGCGGCCAGGATCTGGGCCAGCGATGTCTTGCCGAGACCGGGTGGACCGGCGAGAAGCACGTGGTCGAGTGCCTCCCCGCGCGCCGAAGCCGCCGCGATCGAGACCGCCAGCTGGTCCTTGAGCGGCTCCTGGCCGACGAAGTCCTCGAGCCGGCGCGGCCGCAGCGACCGGTCGAACTCGTCCTCGGGCAGAGCTTCGGGCACCTGCACCCGGGTGCTCATCGGCGGGCCGTCCTCAGCGCATGGGCGATCAGATCCTCCGGGCGGTCCCCGTCGGCGCCGTCGAGCAGCTCGTCTGCTTCCAGGGCGCTGTAGCCGAGTCCGAGCAGTCCCTCCCGGGCGAGCGCGCGCGGGTCATCGCTGCGGGTGATCGAGATCGCCTGCTCGGGCAACGTCGCTCCGACCTTCTCGCGCAGCTCGACGATGATCCGCTCGGCCGTCCGCTTTCCAATCCCGGGGACCGCCTGAAACCGAGCGGAGTCGCCGAGCGCCAGCGCCTTCAGCAGCTCCCGGGGCGGGCCCCCGGAGAGGACGGCGAGCGCGACCTTCGGACCGACCGACTGGACTCCCAAAAGCATCAGGAACAGCTCGCGCTCCTCCTCGGTGGCGAACCCGTAGAGCTGGATCGCGTCGTCGCGCATAACAAGGTGGGTGTGCAGGACGAGCTCTTCACCGATGGCGGGAACCCGGCGCAAAGTCTGCGCGGAGATCGCCATCCGATAGCCGACCCCGTTGCAATCGACCACCACGTGGTCGGCCCGGCGCACGGCCACCTTGCCGGAGATGAGGGCGATCATGCGCGCGCCACCGCCCGCGCCAGCGGTGCCCGGTTGAGGTCGCAGATCGCGACCGCGAGTGCGTCGGAGGCATGATCGGGGCTCGGCGGGGCATCGAGGCCGAGCAGCCGGGCCACCATCCGCGCCACCTGGTCCTTGCCGGCGCGGCCATTGCCACAGACCGCGCCCTTGACCTGCTGGGGCGTGTAGGAGCGGGAGGGCACGGAGCGCTGGCCGGCGGCCAGCAGCACGACGCCGCGGGCCTGACCGACGGCAAACGCCGTACGGGCGTTGGCGCCGAAGTACAGCTCCTCGATCGCGATCGCCTCAGGCTCGTGGCTGTCGAGCAACTCCCCGACCCTGGCGTGGATCTCGGCAAGACGGCGTTCAAGCGCGACGCCCGGACGCGTGGAAATCACGCCGTCGGCCATCAGGCGCAGGCGCGAGCCGACGCTTTCGACCACGCCAAAGCCCGTGCTGGCGGTGCCCGGGTCGATGCCGAGGACAATCATGTCGACGGGATTCTCCGTGCGAGGCCGGACGCCTCCCCCGCCGGGTGTACGCGCTCGACCGGGCCGAGCTGGGACGCCTACCGGCCGACGCAGGCCGTGGGCAGGCCCGACGTCCACATGCGGTAGACGCGCCACGATCCGACCGTGGCGATCAGCTGCCTGCGGTTCAGACGGGGATCGATCGCCGCCGGTCCTCCATCGATCGAGTCGTGTGGGCCGACGAACATCACGCCCTGATCGTGCATCGAGGTCCCGACCCGCTCGAGCGTCACGTGCAGCTTGAAGGCCAGGGCCGTCTGGACCGAGTGGTTCACGGCGGCGAAGCTCGAGCGGCACGGGAACACCCCGTCGTGGCCGCCCACCGCGGCGACGGCGGCGCTGAGCTGGTTCAGGCGCGTGACCGCCTGGGCAGCGGTCGGCTTTGCCGCACGGGCCGCGTTGATCCGGCTGATCGTGAACGGAATCGAGATCGCGATCAGCGCGACGGCCAGAGTCGCGGAGAGCCACGGCGCCGACGTCCGGCCGCCCAGGCCCGACCCGGCGACCCCAGCCACGCGCACAAGTCCGACCCCGCCCAGCACGGAGATGATCGCGGCGGCCGGCAGGAAGAACCGCTCGAGTCCGGGGTACCCGTCCAGCGTCATCGCCACCACCAGCACCCACCACGCCAGCGCGGCGGCGCCGAGGCCGAGGATCAGGCGGTCGCGCTCACGCCAGGCGATCGCTACCGCGGCCAACGCGAACACGAGCGAGGGCACGACCTGCAGGTCCGCCCCGCGCCGGTTCACCTCGAGGAACGGATCTGACCCGAGCTGGCCGTTGTACTCCTGGGCGTGGGTCGCTGCCAGCAGCGGCTGGCCCGTGCTGATCCACGGCGGCACGAACCAGAAGAACGGGATCGAAAACCAGCCGGCGAGGATCAGCACCGCCATCCAGGGGCCGGGTTGGCGCCGGTATAGCCAGATCCCGTAGAGGAAGATGAACGGCCACCACTCGGGCCGGATCAGCGAGGCGGCGACGCCGAGCACGAAGGCAAGGCGGTAGCGACCGGCGAGATGCCGGTCCACCGCCCACAGCGAGAGGCCGACGAGCATCGGCTCGGAGGTGCCGCGGAACATGTAGTAGAACCAGTCCTGGGTGAGCAGAACCCCGGCGGCCGCGAGGAGACCCGCGGCGATCGGCTCCCACGAGGCGACCGAGTCACCCGCGCCGCTCGCCTCGCGCCCGTGGCGGACGAGCTGCGAGCCGAGCCGGTACGCGGCGATCAGCGCCAGCACGCCGCCGGCGCGGGCCGTGATCACCCAGAGCGTCGGGGCAGAGTTGCCAAACGGGCCGAAGAAGGCGGTGAAGATGACCGGCAACGGCTTCCACGACGGCCCACCTCCGACGAAGAAGCTGAGGTGGGGGTCGAACACCTCGCGGCCCCACACGATCCACGACCAGGGGTCGTAACTGGGGACCGTCGGGAGCGCGGCGGCAGACAGCGCCGCCACGGCGAGCGACACGACGACCGAGACCGCGAACGGATATTCCGCCCAGACACTCGAGACGGTTGGCCGCGACCGCGGGGCGAGCCTCGGCTTGCTCGCCAGTGTGCTCACGCGGCCGAGAACCGGCAGCGCAACAGCGTGCCGAGGACGCGGAAGCCGTCGACGGCCGTGAGCTTCTTGCCCTCGTCCGTCGCGCGCGCCCGGTAGTGGACCGGGACCTCGAAGATCCGCTCGCCCCGCTGGACCAGCCGCGCCGTGATCTCGGGCTCGATCGAAAAGCCGGCGGAGGTGAGCGGAAGGCCTCGGAAGACGTCGGTACGGATCATCTTGTGGCAGGTCATGATGTCGTGTAGATACACGTTGAAGAGGATGTTGCACGCCAGCGTGACGCCCTTGTTCCCCAGAACGAACAGGAACGAATGGCTGGTGTACCCGTCGAACGCGCGGACGCCGAAGCTCGCGTTGGTGCGGCCCTCGAGCAAAGGCGGCATCAGCAGCCCCAGGTCGGCGGGGTCGTACTCCAGGTCGGCGTCGAAGATCGCCGCGAAGTTCCCTCGGGCCTGCGCCAGCGCCGTCTGAACGGCGGCGCCCTTGCCCCGGTTCTCCGGATGCTCGAACAGGCGGACGCGGCCGTCCCACTCCGCGCCGCGCAGGATCTCGCGCGTGCCGTCGGTTGAGCCGTCGTCGACGACGATCAGCTCGAACTCGGAGGGCAGCTCGGTCGCGAGCACCTCGGCAATGGCGCGTTCGACGCGCTCGCGCTCGTTATAGACGGGCATCAGGATCGAAAGCATGTGAGCGTGGTTCGCAGTCGACTGAGGCGGTGCCGGTGTTCCGGCAACCGCGAGGAACGGCGATGCTAGCGAACGTCGCAGCCGTGAGAGAGGATGCCCGGATGGACTTCGAAGCCGCAGGACTGCTAGAGGGGCTGGAGGGCGAGGAGCGGGCAGCGCGCGAACGGCTCCTCGAACAGCTCGCCGGCGAGGGCGTTGGGATCGACGAGCTGAAGGAGGCCGTCGCCGAGGAGCGGCTCGCCCTGCTACCGGTGGAGCGAGCGCTCGGTGGCGACAGGAGCGCGCGAGAGATCGAGCGGGAGACCGGGGTCCCGGCAAATGTGACGCTCCGCATCCGGCGGCTGAGCGGCCTGCCGGAGGTCGGCCCCGAGGACCCCGTCTTCACCGCCGAGGAGATCGAGGCCGCGAAGTCGGTCAAGCTGTTCCTCGACGCCGGGTTCAGCGAGGAGGCGATCGCCCAGATCACGCGAGTCCTCGGCGAGGGCATGTCGAGGCTCGCCGCGACGATCACCGCGATCTTCGCCAACACGTTCCTCGAGCGCGGCGACACCGAGGAGGACGTGGCGCTGCGATTCAGGACGCTCGCCGAGCAGCTGACCCCGGCGCTCACTCCAGTGCTGGTGGCGGTGTTCAACGGGCAGCTGCGCGAGGCCGTCAGCCGCGGCGTGCTCGGACGCGCCGAGCGCGAGTCCGGGGAGATCCCGGACGCCCAGGAGCTCGGCGTATGCTTCGCGGACCTCGTCGGCTTCACCCGCCTCGGCGGGGAGGTCGGCGTCGAGGGGCTGGGCACGGTCGCCGCCCGGCTCTCCGAGCTGGCGGCCGAGACGTCCGTGGCACCGGTGCGTCTGGTCAAGACGATCGGCGACGCCGCGATGTTCGTCAGCCCCGAGATCCCGCCGTTGGTTGACGCGGCGCTGTCGCTGGTCGAGGCGGTCGAGGCGGCTGAGCTGCCGGCGCTGCGGGCTGGGATCGCCAGCGGTCCCGCGACGCTGCACAGCGGCGACTACTACGGACACTCAGTCAACCTGTCGAGCCGGGTGACCGGCATCGCACGTCCCGGGAGCGTCCTCTGCACCGAGGCCGTCAGGGACGCCGCACGCGAGCAGTTCGAGTGGTCGTTCGCCGGCCGCCACAGGCTCAAGGGCGTGAGCGAGCCGCTGGCCCTGTACCGGGCGCGCAGGCTCGGAACCAGTGACGTCGAAGACGGGCCTAGGACACCGAGAGCAGATCGACGACGAAGACGAGCGTCGCGTTAGCCGGGATCGTCGGGGGGCTTCCGGCCTTCCCGTAGCCGAGGCTCGGCGGGATGATCAGCTCGCGCCGGCCGCCGACCTTCATGCCCGGGATGCCCTTGACCCAGCCCGTGATCACGTTGCCGTTGGTCAGGGCGGTGCTGAAGGTCTGGTGTCGGCTCCAGGAGGAGTCGAACTCCTTGCCTCCCTTGTAGAGCACGCCGACGTAGTTGACCGTGACGGTGCTGCCCGGCGTCGCGGTCTTGCCGGTCCCCGTGATCAGGTCCTTGACGATGAGCGTCTTGGGCGCCGGCGTGGTCGGGATCGTGACGACGGGCTTCTTCGAGAGCGGCGATGGAGGCGCCGGCGTCGTGACGGTGGTGGTCGTCGTGCTCGGCGTGGTCGATGTCGTCGACGGTGTGGTGATCGCCGCCTCGGTCGAGCCTGCCGGAGGGCGCGGGCTGTACGCCCGGCGCCTTGGAGCTGCTCCCGCACGCGGCCAGCCCGATCGCGAGCAGCGCTGTGGCAGATGTTGCAAGGAAACGTTTCGTCATCGAAGCCGGTGAGAGTAGCGGGCGATCTGCGGTCGTGCGTAAGAGTTTGATCAGCCCGCGATCCGCTCGAGCACCGAGGCGTCGACGTCGAAGTTCGCATGGACGGCGTCGACGTCGTCAGACTCCTCGAGCGCGTCGATCAGCTTAATCAGCTTGGCCGCGTCGCCCTCGTCAACCGGAATCCGCGTCTTCGGACGCTGCACCACGTCGGCGCTCTCGATCTCGATGCCGGCCTCCGTGAGCGCATCGCGGACCCGACCCAGGTCGGCGGGTTCTGTGATCACCTCGTACACGTCGTCATCGAGCGAGATGTCCTCGGCGCCCGCGTCGATCGCGCCCATCATGTCGTCCTCGTCGTAGCGGCTGGCGTCAATGACGATCACCCCGCGCTTGTCGAACAGGTACGCCACCGATCCCGGCTCGCCGAGATTCCCGCCATGCTTGGCGAGGATGTGACGCACATCGGCGCCCGTCCGATTCCGGTTGTCGGTGAACGCGTCGATCAGCAGCGCGACCCCGCCGGGACCGTACGCCTCATAGACGACGGTCTCGATCTGGTCGGCATCGACACCTTCGCCCGTTCCCTTTGCGATCGCGCGCTCGATGTTGTCCTTCGGCATCGAGGCATCGCGCGCCTTCTGTATCGCCAGCGCTAGCGCGGGGTTCCCGTCCGCATCGCCTCCGCCCTCGCGGGCCGCGACGGTCACCGCTCGGGCGAGCTTTGTGAAGTGCTGGCCGCGGCGTGCGTCGACCACGGCCTTCTTGTGCTTGATCGAGTGCCATTTCGAGTGACCGGACATCGACTCCAAGTCTAGATACGCTGCGCGGAAGGATGAACGTGATCGACAACCCCGCGATCTTCAAGGCGTACGACATCCGAGGGCTGTACCCCGACGAGATCGACGCCGACGGCGCGGTGGCGATCGGCCGGGCGTTCACACGCGTGATCGCCGGCCTCGAGGGCAAGCCGACCGCAGAGCTGCGGCTGGGGCTCGCTCACGACATGCGTCTGAGCGCTCCCGAGCTCGCCGCGGCCTACTGTGACGGCATGCGCAGCGAGGGCGCGACCGTGCTCGACGCCGGGCGCGTCGCGACGGAGATGCTCTATTACCTGGTCGGCTCGCGCGAGCTCGACGGTGGTCTGATGTGCACCGCCTCGCACAACCCCAAGGGCTACACCGGGGCCAAGCTCGTAAAACGAGGCGCGATCGCCCTCTCGGGGGATGCCGGGATCGGCGACGTCAGGACAAAGATCGAGGAGGGTCTCGGCGATCCCCCGGGCGGCGGAACCGTGGAGAAGGTCGACGTCGAAAAGGGCTTCCAGCGCGCCGCGCTCAGATTCATCGAGCCGGGCGTGGTCAATCCGCTGCGGGTCGTGGCCGACGGCGGAAACGGCATGGCCGGGCCGATGGTCGGGCCGCTGTTGAGTGGTCTCGGGCTCGATCTGATCGAGGCCTATTGGGAACCCGACGGCAGCTTTCCCGACCACGAGCCCAATCCACTGCTGCCCCAGAACCGCGAGTTCATCGTGCGAGAGGTCGTGGAACGCGGGGCCGACCTGGGCATCGCATGGGACGGCGACGCCGACCGGTGCTTCTTCATCGACGAGCAGGGTGCTTTCGTGGACGGCGATTTCCTGACCGCGCTGCTCGCCGAGTCGATGCTGGCGAAGAACCCGGGCGCCACGATCCTGTACGACGTTCGGGCGAGCCGGGCCGTCGCGGACGTGGTCGAGCGCGCCGGCGGGCGGGCGCTGATGAACCGCGTCGGACATGCGTTCTTCAAGACGAGGATGCGCGAGGAGAACGCGGTGTTCGGCGGTGAGGTCTCCGGCCACTACTACTTCCACGACTTCTACTGCGCTGACTCGGGGACGATTCCGGCACTCCTGATCCTCGAGCTGCTATCCGAGCGCCGGACGTCGATGTCCGAGCTGCTCGCGCCGTACCGATCGCGCTACTTCATCTCCGGCGAAATCAACACGGAGGTCGCCGATCAGGACGCGAAGATCGAGGAGCTCTCGGCGCGCTACGCCGACGCGCATCAGTATCGGCTCGATGGCCTCTCGGTGGAATACGAGGACTGGCATTTCAACGTCCGGTCGTCGAACACCGAGCCTCTCCTGCGGTTGTGCCTCGAGTCGCTGAGCTCAAGGGAGGACATGGAGCGACGGCGCGATGAGGTGCTCGCCGTGATCCAGGCGTGACGCTCCCGGAGTCGGACGCCTCAGCAGCGCCGACCCCCGACGACTCGCTGGCACTTGCTGCTCGCGAGGGCATCCACCGGCTCGCGATCCCGACGCCGTTCGCCGTCGGCCGCGTCAACTGCTACCTGATCGAAGACGAGCCGCTGACGCTCGTCGACACCGGCCCGAACTCGGGCAAGTCGCTCGACGAGCTCGAACAGGCACTCGCGGGTCACGGCCGGACGATCGAGGAGCTCGAGCTGATCGTGCTCACCCACCAGCACGTCGACCACCTGGGGCTGCTCGAGATCTTGGCGCGGCGCTCGGGAGCGGACGTTGCGGCGTTCCACGAGCTCACCGGGTACCTCGCGAACTTCAGCGTCAGCGCCGCCGCGGATGACGAGTTCGCGCAGGCGATCATGCGAATGCACGGGGTCCCCGAGGACCTGGCGACCGTGCTCGGCTCGGTCGGCTCCGCCTTCCGGGTGTTCGGGTCCAGCGGTCAGATCACACGGCCGCTCCGTGACGGCGACACGCTCGAGTTGCGCGACCGCCGGTTCCGCGTCCTGCACCGCCCGGGCCACAGCCCATCGGACACGATCTTCTTTGACGAGGACCGGCGGATGCTGATCGGCGGCGATCATCTGCTCGCGAAGATCTCCTCAAATCCGGTGATGTCGCGGCCGCTGACCGGTGACGCGACGAGCGTGCGGCCGCCGGCGCTGCTCAACTACGTCGAATCGCTGCGCGCCACGCGTGAGCTTCCGATCGAGCTCGTGCTCCCGGGCCACGGAGATCCGATCGTCGGACACGCCTCGCTGATCGACGAGCGGATGCGGATGCACGACCGGCGAGCGCGGAAGGTGTTGACAATCATCGCGGCCGGCCCGATGACGGCCTACGAGATCGCGCTCGCGATCTGGGGCAACGTCGCGGTCACACAGGCATATCTGACCCTCTCCGAGGTCCTCGGGCACCTCGACCTGCTGATCAGGGACGGGCAGGCCCGGCAGACCGACAGCGACGGCGTTATCCGGTTCCAGTCGCTCGAACCGGCGGCTCGTTAGAGACCGGTAAGAATCCGCCTTCTGAACTCGCGGCATTGCTCGCAAATGCCGATAAAGACTCGGAAATGGCGCGCCATATAGACCGCGCCCACGTCGATCCAACCCCGCTTCCGGGACCGGAGCGGCCAGGCCAGGTCACCCCCAACTATCCCGAGTTGCTCGAGCAGGTCCCCGCGATCGTGTACGTCGCGGACTCGGGCGATGACGGCGTGTGGCACTACGTGAGCCCCCAGATCCGGGCGATCCTCGGCTATTCCCCCGACGAATGGCTCGCCAATCCTCGCCTATGGGCTCAGCGGCTGCACCCCGACGATCGGCAACGCGTGATCAAGATGGAGAGCGACCACGTCGGCGGGACGCCGAACGACGGCGCGGTCGAGTACCGGATGCTGGACCGCAAAGGCGACCTCGTGTGGATCCGCGACGATGCCGTGCTGGTCGAGGACAGCGACGGGACGGAGCGGTGGCACGGGGTCCTCTCCGACATCAGCGAGCAGAAGCAGGCCGAGGCAGAGTTGGCCCGCAGCGCAGCCCAGCAGGCAGCCGTCGCGCGGCTCGGAGAGCACGCGCTCGAAGGGGCGAGCCCGCACGAGCTGATGCAGGAGGCCGTCGGGTGCGTGGCGACGCTGCTCGAGGTCGAGATCGCCGGGGTCCTGGAGCTCATCCGCGACGACCACTGCTTCATCTTGCGAGCCGGCGTCGGCTGGCCCCATGGAGCCGTGGGCAAGTTCCGCTCGCCGATCGGGAGCAAATCGCAGACCGGGTACACGATCCTCGGTCGCGCTCCGGTGATCGTGTCCGACTGGTCAACCGAGACCAGGTTCGAGCAGTCCAGGATGCTGAGCGAGCTTGGCGTCCAGAGCGGCGCGTCGGTGACGATCGATGGCCCGGCGGGGCCGCTCGGGGTGCTGGGCGTCCAGTCGACTCGTCCTCGGAGCTACACCACGGGAGACGTCGATTTTCTCCAGGCGCTGGCGAACGTCCTCGCCGACGCTCTGGAGCGCCAGGCGATCGAGGACCGCATCCGCCACCGCGCGCTCCACGACCCGCTCACGGGCCTGCCCAACAGGGTGCTGTTCCTCGACCGGCTGGAACACGCCCTCTCGCGCCTAGAGCGGCGCGGTGGTCTCGCGGCGATCCTGTTCCTCGACCTCGACCGCTTCAAGCTGATCAACGACAGCCTCGGACATCAGATCGGCGACGAGTTGCTGGCCGCGGCGGCACCTCGGCTGAAGCGAGCAGTCCGGGCCAGCGACACCGTGGCCCGGTTCGGAGGCGATGAGTTCGGGATTCTGCTCGAGGACGTCGGGAACGAACGCGACGCCATCGAGATGGCCGAGCGGATCGCGTCCGTCTTCACGCGTCCGTTCGTGCTCGCCGGCAGCGAGCACTTCATCACGACCAGCATCGGGATCGCAATCGCCAGAGGCGGCGAGCTGCCGGCGGAGCTGATCCGTGACGCCGACGCCGCCATGTATCGCGCCAAGGAGCGCGGCAGCGCCCGTTACGAGCTGTTCGACGAGGCGATGCGAGGCCGGGCGATCAACCGCCTGCGGGTCGAGCACGATCTCCGCCACGCGCTCGAGCACGAGGAACTGCGGCTCGCCTACCAGCCGGTGGTGTCGGTGCGCGACCACACGATGATCGGCGTCGAGGCGCTCGTCCGCTGGGATCATCCCGAGCGCGGTCTGATCGAGCCGAGCGAATTCATCCCGGTGGCGGAGGAGGGCGGGCTCATCGAGCAGATCGGACGGTGGGTGCTAGAGCATGCGTGCCGAGATGCCGCCAAGTGGCACCACGCGTGGCCAGACTCCGCTCCGCTCGGGATCTCCGTGAACCTGTCGGCGGCCCAATTCGCCAAGGGGAGCCTCACCGAGCTCGTCGGCGGGGTGCTCCGCGCAACCGGCCTGGATCCCGCGTCGCTCAGCCTTGAGATCACCGAGGGCCTGCTCCTGAGGGACGGTGATTCGGTGACCGAAACGCTGCGCGAACTGAAATCGATCGGCGTCCACCTCGTCCTCGACGACTTCGGCACCGGCTACTGCTCGCTCTCGTATCTGACCCGTCTGCCGCTCGACATGCTCAAGATCGACCGCTCGTTCGTCGAGGGACTCGGGTCCGCCAAACAGAACACGGTAATCAGCGAGGCGATCGTCTCGATGGCCCGCGCGCTGTCGTTGAGGGTGATCGCAGAGGGCGTTGAAACCGCGCTCCAGGCGAGCGAGCTCGAGCGGATCGGATGCGAGTTCGCCCAGGGATTCCACTTCTCGCCGGCCCTGCCCGCGACCGACATCAGTCGCATCCTCGAGCACGGCCATCCGTGGCCGAAGCCGGCAGGCGCCCCTCGTCCAAGCTGATCAGGGATACGCGGAATCCCCTGGTCTGAGCGGAGAGACCGTGGCTGTCCGGCACTCGTAGGCTCCGCCGGGGATCGTCGTCACCAGGGTCTTCGTGTCGTCGGGTGCGATCACCTGGAGGCCGTACGCGGTCGTGCAGTCAGCGGTCCCGGTCACGCCGTGGGTGACGCCCAGGCGGAAGGAGACGCTGGATCCTGGGGTGATCACGAGCGCGACCTCCGGCGCCGCGCCAAAGAAATCGTGGGTTGTACGGGTCGACTCCGTCGGCAGCGCCCCGCCGCCCTTGTCGAGGAACAGCACGCCCGGATAGCCATACGTATGGCAGGTGCGAGAGCTCGTGTTACGCAGCGCGAAGCCGAGCTCCCCGTGGCCGGTGGCGCCCTCCTGGCCGAGGTATGACACCGAGAGATCCGCTGCCACGCATGGCGGCGGACCGGCCGCCGTCGTCGTCGTCGTCGACACCGTGCTGGTGACAACGGTCGTGGTGCTCGCTGGTGCTGTGGTGGTCGTGCTCGCGGGGGCCGTCGTGGAGCTCGTTGTGGGGGCGTCCTGCGTCGTGCTCGTCGCGGCGGAATTGCTCGAGCCGCCGCAGGCGGCGATCGTCAACGCGATCAGGGCGGACAGGAAGGCGGCGCCGAGTCTCATACCGTGGTGTTCGGGCATCCTCGGCCTAGATCCTGCCGCACTTGCGGTGCCGCCCGACGGCCGAGCCGGGTGCCACTATCCCGTCAGTGCAGGAAGTCGATCAGCAGCCAGGCGGGCTCGCGGTCTGCGGGAGGCCTTACCCACCCCCCCGCCAAAAGGAGCCGCTGTGGCCGGCGCTGATCGCGATTGTGTTCGCGATCGGCCTCCAACTGCTGCTCCCGAAGCGCGTGACGGCGGGTCCGCGGTGGCTGTTGCCGGCGCTCGAGGCCGTGCTGCTCGTCGTGCTGATGTTCGCCTCGCCGCGTGAACTCGAGGGCGAGCACCGAGTCCGCCGGCGCCTGGCGCTCTCCCTGACCGCCCTGGTGAGCGCAGCGAATATCACCTCGCTCTCACTACTCACCCACGAACTGCTCCATCACAGTGTCAGGAACGGCCGCGGCCTGATCTTCGCCGGGGCGCTGATCTGGCTCACCAACGTGATCATCTTCGGCCTCTGGTACTGGGAGACCGATCGCGGTGGCGCCGGCAAGCGCGCCTCCGGATGCGATGGTCCGCCGGACTTCCTGTTCCCGCAGATGACCGATGACCGCGTCCAGCCGGAGAACTGGCGCCCGGAGTTCATCGACTATCTGTACGTCTCTCTAACCAACGCGCTGGCCCTCAGCCCGACCGACACGATGCCGTTGTCACGCACGGCGAAGAGCATCATGGGGATCCAGTCGCTCGTCTCGCTGGTGACGATCGGCCTGATCATCTCCCGCGCGGTGAACATTCTCCAATAGTCGTTTGCGCCCGCCTGGCGGGCGGTACGGTTGCACCGATGGAGCGACCCGAGGCGCAGCGCCCCCGGCCACCCGGCACGAACGATCCGAGGCCGAGGCGCAAGATCGACTGGGAGCTCATCGCTTGTGGATTCGAGGGGCATGCGCTCTTTGGTCTCGACGCTGCCGAGGTCCGGCCTCAGGATGCCCTGATCGTCCGCGAATACGGCGATCTCCGCTGGCACCGCTGTCTGCGCTGCGACAGCTGGGTGGTCCTCCCGGTCCCGCCGGCGCCCGTCGCTGCTCACCCTCCGAACCGCGACGAGATCCGAGTCCCACTGCGCGGTAAGGCCTTGCGCGACAAGGTCGTGCTGAGGCTGATCGCGATCGACCGCGCGATCCACTTCACGATCCTCGTCTTGCTCGGCCTCGCCGTGCTGCTGTTCGCCAGCCACGAGAGCAGCCTGCGCGACGCCTACTACCGGATCCTCACCGACCTTCAGGGCGGCGTCGCGGGTGGACCGGTCCAGAACTCGGGGCACGTCGGGATCCTGCACGAACTCGACAAGCTGTTCTCGCTGCGTTCGGGCACGCTGCGCCTGGTCGGCGTCGCCCTGCTGGGCTACGGGCTGCTCGAGGGAATCGAGGCCGTCGGCCTGTGGCTGACAAAGCGCTGGGCCGAGTATCTGACGTTCCTGGCCACCACGATCCTGCTGCCGCTGGAGATCTATGAGATCGTCAACAGGCGATCCGCGTTGAAGATCATCGGCTTCATCATCAACCTGGCGGTCGTCATCTATCTGCTGTACGCAAAGCGGCTGTTCGGCCTGCGCGGCGGCGGCGCCAAGGACGAGGCCGAACGGGCGCGAGACGTGAGCTGGGAGACGATCGAGCGAGCGACCCCACCTGAAGCGGCGATGGCCGCCCACGCCGGTAGCGGGCGATGACCACCGGGGCCGACACGCTCGAGCGTCAGATCCAGCAGATCGGCGCCGATCTGGCCGCGGCGTTCCCGTCCACCGCCCGCCATCCCGTGCGAGCGCTCGATTCCCGAGCGATGGAGCTGGCCTCGAGCGACGCGGAGCTGCGGGCGGCTCTGTTCCGGTTCGTCGATGTGGTCCCGGCGTGCCGTTCGCTGGACGATCTCGCGCGGCATCTGACGTCGTTCTTGGAGGAGGTTCCGGAGGCGCCAGCGCCGGTCTCAGCGGCGATGAAGCTCGGCAACACGAAGGCTGGGCGTACGGCCCTGGGCGTGGCCGCGGCGGGTGGCGTCAGGCACATGGCTCATCGATTCATCGTCGGCGAGGATCCGCGCGCGGCGCTGGGCGTGCTCCGTGGACTGTGGGACCACGGCGTCGCCAGCTCTGTCGACCTGCTGGGCGAGGCCACCGTGACGGCGGCCGAGGCCGACCGTTACGCAAAGCGTTGCCTCGGGGCCCTGGAGGAGCTTGCGACGGCCGCCCGGCGCTGGCCGAGCCGCCCGATCCTCGAGAACGACAGCGTCGGGCCGCTCCCGCGCGCGAACGTCTCCGTCAAGGTCTCGGCGCTAACGCCGATGCTTCGACCCGATGCTCCCGAAATCGGGCGCCGCGATGCGGCCGCACGTCTGCGGCCACTGCTCGCCCGAGCGCGGGATCTCGGCGCCCATATCCACATCGACATGGAGTCGCTGGACTCCCGGGAGGCGGTGCTCGAGCTGGTACTCGAGATCCTCTCGGAGGAGGAGTTCGCGACCGGACCGTCAGCGGGCGTCGTGCTGCAGGCCTACCTGCGCGACTCCCCGGAGCAACTCGACCGGCTGCTCGAGTGGGCCGCCCCTTCAGCGCGCACGCCGCCGCTTCAGGTCCGTCTCGTGAAGGGCGCCTACTGGGACCACGAGCTCGTCGAAGCGCGCCAGCACGGTTGGCCGGCGCCGGTGTTCGAGGTCAAGGCCGATTGCGACCGCAACTTCGAAGCGCTGACGCGCCGGCTGCTCGAAGCCCGCCCCTGGGTCCGCGTCGCCGTCGCCTCGCACAACCTCCGCTCGGTCTCGCACGCGATCGCCTTCAACCGGCTGGCCGGCGGCGAGGATCGCGACCTTGAGCTCCAGGTCCTGCGCGGCCTCGGCGATGAGCTCCAGACGGCTCTGGCAACCCGCGGACATCGCGTCCGCACGTACTGCCCCGTCGGCGACCTGGTGGCGGGAATGGCCTACCTGGTGCGGCGACTACTCGAGAATACGAGCAACGAGTCGTTCCTCTACGAGCAGGCGCGCGGCGTGCCGCTCGAGACGTTGCTGGCGCCCCCCTAACGCCCCGAATCGCGACACTAGAGTAGGTGGGGTGAACGCCCTGCCTCTATTCGCCAACGAGCCGATCCTGGAGCTGCGCCGCTCTGCCGTCCGTGCGCAGCTGGCCGATGCGCTGGCGGCCGTCGATCGGACGCTGCCACTCGAGGTGCCGGTGATCGTGGGCTCCGATCTGCGCACGGCCAACGGCGCCGCGATCGATTCGACCGATCCGGGCGACCCCGATCGCCTCGTCGCGCGGGCCACGGTGGCGAGCGAGCAGGACCTCGATGGCGCGATCGCGGAAGCGGACCGCGGTTTCCGCGACTGGAGCGACCGATCCAGCGAGGAACGGGCGGCCGCGCTGCTCGGAGCCGCCGCCTGGATGCGTGAGCGCCGGCTCGAGCTGGCCGCGCTCGAGGTCCGCGAGTGCGCGAAGCCATGGCCCGAGGCCGATGGCGACGTGTGCGAGGCGATCGACTTCCTCGAGTACTACGCCCGCGCCGGGCTCGAGCTCGACCGGGGCCGACCGATCCTCCAGGTGCCCGGTGAACGCAACGAGCTGCGATATGTGCCCCGTGGCGTGACGGCGGTCATCGCGCCTTGGAACTTCCCGATCGCAATCGCCTGCGGAATGACGGCCGGGGCGCTGGCGGCGGGCAACACGGTTGTGCTCAAGCCCGCCGAGCAGTCGCCCGGCTGCGCGTTGCGGATCGTGCAGGCGCTCCGCGCAGGCGGCGTTCCGCCGGCGGCGATCTCGTTGCTACCCGGCGAGGGCGACGTCGGCGCGGCGCTGGTCCGCCGGCCCGAGGTGTCGACGATCGCGTTCACGGGCTCGCAGCCCGTCGGCCTCGAGATCATCCGCGCCGCCACCGAGATGGCGCCCGGCCAGAAGCACATCAAGCGCGTCGTCGCCGAGCTCGGGGGCAAGAACTGCGTGATCGTCGACGCCGACGCTGACCTCGATGAGGCGGTCCCGGCGATCGTCTCCTCGGCGTTCATCTATGCCGGCCAGAAGTGCTCCGCGGCGGCTCGAGTGCTCGTGCACGAGGCGATCGCCGATCAGCTGATCGAGCGGGTCGCCGGCGCCACCCGAGTGCTCGTGGTGGGCCAGGCGAGCGATCTCGGGACGGAGGTGCCGCCGGTGATCGAGCGCGCGGCGCAGGAGCGCGTCGCGCGGTACGCCGCCCTCGCCGAAAGCCAGGGAACGGTTGTGGCACGGGCCGAGAGCGTCCCCGACCGAGGCTGGTTCTGCCCGCCGACGGTCGCCGCCGACCTCGAGCCCAGCTCGCCCGTGCTCGACGAAGAGATCTTCGGGCCGGTGCTGGCGATCGAGCGGATCCGCGACGTCGAGCACGGATGCGAGATCGTCGACGGCCTTCCGTTCGCGCTCACCGGCGGGTTGTTCGCGCGCGACCCGGCGACCGTCCGTTACGTCCGCGAGCGCACACCCGTTGGAAACCTCTACGTGAACCGCGGGATCACCGGCGCCATGGTCGGCCGTCAGCCGTTCGGCGGGAACCGCCTGTCGGGCACCGGGACGAAGGCCGGGGGCCCGGATTATCTGCTCCATTTCGTCGAGCCCCGGGCGCTGACCGAGAACACGATGCGCCACGGACTGGTCGTCTAGCTTTCGCCCAGATCCGGTCCGGAGGTCTTGATTTCTCCGGACAATCGGTCGATCATCGCCGCAGGCGATGATGGTTACTCCATCACTGGCTTGGAAGGTGGTGCTGACGATCGCACTGGCAGCGGCGATCTTGATCAGCCTGTACGCCCACGCCCCGCGTCGTGCGATTCCCGGCGCCGAGCTGCGTCGGCTGGTCGCCTCCGCGCTCGGGCTGTACGCGGCCGGCGGGCTGGCGTCGGTGACTCACCATCCGATGCTCGCGGCCGTCGTCTACGCGGCCGGAATCATCGTCTGCGCGTTCGCCGCCTGGCTGTCTCGGGGTACCGATTCAGAGGATCCGCCGGGAGGCGAGGAGCCCGTCGACGAGCAGCCACCGCCGGAACCCGACGGGATGCCGACGTTCGACTGGGACGCGTTCGAGCGCGAGTTCAGGACCTACAACGAGCGCGAGCCCGCCGGCGTCGACTGAAGACCCAGGGCCAGCTCGTGCAGCCGGGTTTCACCAGCCAATTCGGGGTGAAACGCGACTGCGACGACGTTGCCCTGCCGCACCGCGACCGGGTGTCCATCGACCTCTGCGAGCACCTCGACGCCATCGCCGAGCCTGGCGACCCACGGCGCTCGGATGAACACCGCGTGGACCGGAGCTCCGGGCAGCCCGTCGAGATCCAGGTCAGCCTCGAACGACCGTAGCTGGCGCCCGAACGCGTTGCGCTCGGCGGTGATGTCGAGAACGCCGAGGTGGTCGCGGTCGAGCATGATCATGCCGGCGCACGTCCCCAGCACCGGGATGCCGGTGCGGATGAGCTCGAGCAACGGTCCGGCCAGCCCCTCGCGTTCGATCCCCAATGTCATCACCGTCGACTCTCCGCCGGGGATGATCAGCCCGTCGAGCCCGTCGAGATCAGCTGCGACGCGGACCTCCTTCGGCTCGGCTCCGAGCGCTCGGAGGATCTTGGCGTGAGCCTCGAAATCGCCCTGGAGCGCGAGGATGCCCACGCGCTGCGGCAGCCCAGATCCGGGCACTGTTTGCCTACCAGCCGCGGGGTGCCAGCAGCTGCTCAGCCTCGAGCTTGGACGTCTCGAGGCTGATCATCGGTTGACCGAGTCCGGTCGAAGCGGCTGCGACGCGGGCCGGGTCGTTGTAGTGCGTCGTCGCCTCGACGATCGCCAGGGCCCGCCGTTCCGGATCCTCGGACTTGAAGATCCCCGAACCGACGAACACGCCCTCGGCGCCGAGTTGCATCACCAGCGACGCATCGGCCGGCGTCGCGATCCCGCCGGCGCAGAAGAGCACAACCGGCAGGCGACCGTCTTCGGCGACACGCCGGACGAGATGCAGAGGCGCGGCGAGCTCCTTCGCCGCCGTCGCCAGCTCGTTGTGGTCGAGCGTCGTCAACCGCCTGATCTGGGAGCTAATTAGGCGCAGGTGTCGGACCGCCTCGACGATGTCGCCGGTGCCGGCCTCGCCCTTGGAACGGATCATCGCGGCCCCCTCGCCGATCCGGCGGAGAGCTTCGCCGAGGTTCGTGGCGCCACACACGAACGGCACCCTGAAGGCCCACTTGTCCACGTGGTTGGCCTCGTCGGCGGGCGTGAGCACCTCGGATTCGTCGATGTAGTCGACCTCGAGCGCCTCGAGGACCTGTGCCTCGGCGAAGTGCCCGATCCGGGCCTTGGCCATCACCGGGATCGTCACTGCCTCCTGGATGCCCTTGATCATCACCGGGTCGCTCATCCGCGCCACGCCTCCGTCGCGCCGGATGTCGGCGGGGACGCGCTCGAGCGCCATCACGGCTGCGGCGCCTGCATCCTCGGCGATCTTCGCCTGCTCCGGCGTGACCACGTCCATGATCACGCCGCCCTTGAGCATCTCGGCAAGACCGGCTTTGACGGTAAATGTCGCCTCGTCGCGCGGGGTTCCGTTTTCCTCGGCCATCGGGTCCCGAGTGTAGCTGGGCGGTAGGTTGTGCCGCAGTGACTGAGAGGTCGGTCTTTGTGCTGCAAGATGGACGGTTTGTCGGAACGGAGCTGGCCCGCGGCCCATGGGACCCCCGCGCCCAGCACGGCGGCGCGCCCGCCGCCCTGCTGATGCGGGCGTTCGAACAGCTGCCGGTCGCCGAGGGGCTGATCGTGGCCCGCGTGACCTACGAGCTCCTGCGCCCCGTCCCCGTCGACGACCCCCTGTCGGTCTCGGCCGAGGTGACGAGGCCTGGGCGACGGGTGCAGCTGATGGAGGGCTCGATCACCGGCGCAGACGGCGTCGAGCTGGTCCGCGCCCGGGCGCTGCAGGTCCTGCCGGCAGATCCGGCCATTCCGCGCACCCCCGATCTCTCCCCGCCGGCCGGACCGGCCCGTGGCTATGAGAACGACTTTCAGCCGCCGCATCGCCCGATGTTCGCGACCGACGCGATGGACGTCCGGTTCATCGCCGGCCGCTTTCACGACGTCGGTCCCGCCACCGCCTGGTTCCGGCTGCAGGTTCCGCTCGTTGCCGGCGAAGAGCCCTCGCCACTGCAGCGCCTGAGCGCGGCTGGAGACTTCGGCAACGGCATCGGCGCTGCGCTTCCGTGGGGCCGGTACGCGTTCATCAACCCGGACCTGACTCTCTACATCGACCGCGGACCGGTCGGCGAGTGGATTTGCCTCGACGCGCGGACGACCCTGGCCCCGAATGGGATCGGGATGGCTGAAAGCGTCCTCTACGACGAGCGAGGACGCGTCGGGCGGGCGATACAGGCGCTGGTCGTGAGCGCCCGCTGAGACGGCCGGCAGCCGCCTCGGCCAGCCGACTTACTTCAGGCGGAACGCCTTGATGCGGACGTCGTACTGCTGCGCGTCGCGGGCGTAGACGCCGTAGGCGAGCGCCTGGATGAGGGCCAGCAATGCCGTATGCGAGCGCACGAACGCGGGGGTATTCGACGAGTAGTAGAGCCGGATGCGAGCCAGACGCGCGACCTCGGAAAGCGTGGCGTCGGTGATCGCCATCGTCGGCGCCTTGCGGTGACGGGCGAGCTTCATCGTCCGGGTGATCAGCGGATGTGGCCGCCCCGCCGACAGGCCGATCACCAGCGTCTGTTCATCGATCCGGCTGAGACGGCCGAGCGCCTCCTGCGACGGGCTGGCGACGATCTCGGCCCGCAGGTCGAGGAGCATCAGGAGGTGGCGAAGGTAGCTGGCGAAGAACGCCATCTGGTCGGTGCCGGCGATCAGCACCTTGTCGGCCGACACGATCGCATCGATCGCGGCCTCGACGTCGGACCGCGAGAGCTTGTGGGCCGTGTCCTCGACGTTGACGTGGTCGGCGGCAAGCGCCGCCTCAAACTCGGTGTGGTCAAGCGAGAACAGCGGCGCCGCGGCACCGATACCGCCGTTGACGCCCGGGGGCCGCCGCCGGTATTCGTCGCGGGCCGCTTGCTGAAGCTCGGGGAACCCCTCGAACCCGAGAGCCTGCGAGAACCTGACGACGGTGCTCGAGGACGTGCAGGCACGGCGGGCGAGCTCCTCTGCGGTCTGGAACGCGGCCTCGTCGAGGTGGTCGACGATGTACTGGGCTACGTCCTTCTGCGAGCGCGAAAACTCGTCGAAGCGGGCACGAATATACGCCGACAGCGCCTGGTGGCCATGGGGCGTCTCCGGCGCGACCGTCGTTGACGAGGATTCCTTCATCGGCAGCGGTCTCATTCGACGCCGCCGGGCGGGCTTCCTTCAGCACACCTTGCCCTGTGACCCGATTTCTACTCCCTGAGGTGGGCGCGGCGCTCCTGATTCTGCTTTCGCTCGGCGAACACCTGGGCGAGGATGTAGACGATCAGGACGTTCACGAGGATCCCGATCCCCAGGAACGTCGCAAGCAGGGCCAGCGTCTGGCCGAGGGAGTCCGCCGTGATGAACATCTCGCCTGGCAGCCTACCTCAGCCCCCCGGCGCACGCCCCTGCCACCCGCACGCGGTGGTAGCTTCGCTCACCGCGCGGCCCGGTAGCTCAGTGGTTAGAGCAGCGGACTCATAATCCGTCGCGCGCAGGTTCGAATCCTGCCCGGGCCACTCGGAGTCCTGGTTTTTTTTTTTTTTTTTTCTCCTTTTCCTCTCCCTTTTCTTTTCCTTATTCCCTTTTCTCTATCCTCACCTCTTTGTTGCTGTGCTTGTTCTCAATTTGGTCTTAAGTCTCATCTTCTGCCTGAGAGTTCAGAACACTTAGGAACTTCTTCTTGCAACACCTGTGTTGCAGATATTTCTGATTCAGCTGTTCTTGTACTTATTCTGTAGAGGTGTTGGCTGTCGAGGTCAGTGAAGGTGGCGCCATTGCTGGCGTGGCTGAAGAAGAGATCAAGCACCACCCAGACGAGTTGAGGCAGCTGGTCTCGCCGGGGAAACGGCCGATCACTTTGGTGCGCCGCGACCTCTCCGAGCGAGCGTTCGGCAGATTCGTCGATCGCCATCGGTTCGCGGTGTCGGAGCGGGTAGCGCAGGTGCACGACCAAGGCGTCGGGTCCTCGCGAGGCAGCGGGCGGCGACTCGTAGCCGGCGTGCTCGAGCTCTGAGATCAGGACCTCGAGGCGGAGCTTGCCGTCCTTGACCCCGGTCGCGTCGTTGAGCGCCTTACCAGTAGGCGAGCTGACGCTGTCGTGTTCTGACTTGGGGAGCTTGGCTTGTAGGTGCTGAGGCGTGAACGGCGCGTGCTGACGGTCGGCGCGCGGCCACAGCTCCTCGATCGCCAGGTCAGCTCGGGCGCACCGTCGGCGACGATCAACCGCGTGCCTGCGAGTCCTCGGTGGTCAGTCGCGGCCGAGCTCGAGCCAGTCGTCCTTCGCCTCCCGCGTCCCCAGTCTCACGCAAACCAGCGCGCGTTACGCCGTTCTCAGTGAACCCCCAGGCTCTTATTACGCCTTCCTTCGCCGCTGGGACGCACCGGCAGGTAGATCGCGTCGAGGAACAGCACGATCAGGGCGTCGTACAGGTCGCGGCGACAGAACGCTTCGAAACGTTCGTACAGCTCTGAGCGATCCTGGCGACGTCGACTTCGAGGTCTTCCCTAGCCCGGCCTCTTCGCACAGCGACTCGACGTCACGCACGACAGCCGCGCACGAACGCACCAACGATCATCGCCTTCAGCGATCTGCGCACAACCGCTTATTGCCTCACCTCAACAAACGCCGCCGTCTCGCGAACCTGCGGATCTCGATCTCAGCTCGCCCTCCCCAGTCTGCAACGTCGCGGACGAAACCCGTTGCGCTTCCCCGGCGGCCCTTCAGACCGACGCTCATAACGGCGCGACCCAACCAGCGAGTCGAACTCCTCCTCGACCGCCCGCTGATGATCAACCTCGCTCCGAGCCGCGCGAGCTCGGACAACATCTTCTGCGGATCATCGACCAGCCCCTTGTCCAGCAGCTTGTCGATACTCGCTTGTATCTCCGCCGACGGCGGTACCGTGCGTCTCACGGCGTAGGCCTCCTTCATCGTCTTGCAGGACTTGAGGGAACCTACGCCGTCGCTCTGACAGCACCCGGCGTATATACAGCAGTACTGGGACGCGACCTGACGGCCAACCCCCTCCCCGTTTAGAGACCGAAGCAGCCATCTCGGTGTTGGTTGGGCGACGAACCGTGGTCTGCCCGCCGGTCAGGCGGCGCTGCCAACGTTCCCAGAGCAGCTTGATCAGATAGTCCAGTTACCTCGATCGAGACGGCTGCAAGCAGCCACAGGGGAGCTGTCTGGCGAGCCGTAGTCTAGAGTGTCGCCTCAGTTCCTATCGCGATCGCCCTGTTGTGAGGGGGCTGGGGTTAGCCGCGGATGCGGCCGGGGCGGGCGGGCGGACGTGTGTACTGACCTTCTCGAGGCGCGGGTGAGGACTTTGATCTCGTTGTCGGTCAGGCGTTGGGAGAAGTGGCGTTCGATTCCGTCTCGGTGGTAGCGGCGAGCGCGTTGCATCGTGGTGGTGCCCTTGTCGGTGAGCACATGGGATCGTGCGCCGGTCGTGTTCGGGGCGCACGCGGCGGACAGCCCAGCCTGCTCCATCTTGTCGACGACGCGGGTGAAGCCGCTTTTGCTGTGCAGGATACGTCCCGCGAGCTCGCTCATCGGGATGCCTAGGGGCGATTCCTCGAGCTGGACGAGGACGTCTTACCAGCGCAGCGGGAGGCCGGCCTGGTGCTCGAGTTCGTTCCGAGCACATCGATCAACGCGAGCGCGCTCTCTAAGTAAAGCCGCTATGCGCGAAGCCGCTCCGTCGAAGAGCTTGACACAGATCCTTCCTCGTGAGATAGTACGTTTAACAACTGTTCGCTCATAGACGATCACAAACTATATCACTCACCGGGGAAAAATAGCAAATGATGAACCTACTTCCAGCAGAGCACAGAGGCTACGCACTGGCTAACGACGAGAGCGAGACATTCTTCTGCTCGGGATGCTGCAAACGGTCAAGATCGGTCGCGAGGACACTAGGCGCGTACGGTCTAATCTAGATCTCTGCCGGCAGCGTCAGCTCATCTGCACGTACAAACCGAGGAGAACGAATAGTTTTATGTCCTCGACAGCGAGCTGAATTCTGGGTCACCACACGCGACTGTCTTGACGCAGCTCGTACACGTTCGAACTCAAGGAGTCGCACACCTTCTACGCAGAGACCGGTAACGCGAGAGCGCTAATCAGCTTCTCGCCGATGCAGTTCGAGATATACTAACGAACGATAAACCAACCAACCCTCTAACACGTACTACCATCACCAGCCGAAAATCACCTCTACATAACCAGCTGATCCCGATCTCTAAGCAAAACAAAAACGAGATACTCAAACCCACCAACCACTCACTCAAGCACTAAACATCACTACCAAGAGCGCTCTCTCTCCTCACACGAGCAAGCGTACTTCTGATCCTCGACGTATCAAGCGCTACAGTAGCACCATGACCAATATGGAGATCACACTCACCGATAATAGCCCCTACCAGATCCAGAGCCCCGTCAACGTCATCGACGCCGCCATACCGCTACGACATCTCCGAACAAAACACGATCTACCTCTGCCGCTGCGGCAACTCCGCCACAAAACCATTCTGCGACGAAACACACAAAACACTATACTAACAAACTACACAACGAAACACAAACAAACTCAACACGATCTAACAAACCAACAACTCTAAACTCTAAAAACACAACACTCATACACTATAAGTGAGAAAATGCCAAAACATCTAGCAACCAAAAAAAAAAAAAAAAAAAAAAAAAAAAAAAAAAAAAACACAAAAAAAAAAAAAAAAAAAAAACAAAACAAAAACAAAAAAAAAAAAAACAAAAACAAAAAAAAAAAAAACAACAAACAAAAAAAAAAAAAAAAAAAAAAAAAAAAAAAAAAAAAAAAAAAAAAAAAAAAAAACAAAAAAAAAAAAAAAACCTAAACCAACAACAACAACTCTCACATCTCATCTCACTAACACAACAACAATCACAACAATAACAAATCAAACTACTCTCAAACAACAAACCAATCTCAATCACAAACAACAACAACCAACTATCACACACAACAACAAACTCACACACAACTAAATCTAACACAACACCTAAAAGCTATACAAACAACTAACAAACTAAAACAACTCTCAAACACAACAACCCAACATCATAACTCAAACTCAAACTAATCAAAAAATCAACAAACACACTAACACATCAATACACAACTAATCAAATCACACCCAACAATCACAACATACAACTCTCACAATAACACTCTATATCACACATCAACATCACAATAACACTTAACAAAACTAAAAACTTATACATCAAACAAACTCACCACAAAATCATACAAAACCTATAACACCCTTCTCAAATCATCAACCGTGATCTAACAACCCTACGCAACAATAGTACGTAAACCATAACCAATCACAACACCAACTAATATCTCAACGCATACAAGCTAAAAGCACCAAATATCACCACACTCAACTATACTTAGGCGAGGCGCGAAGCGACGGTCACCGTCAGCCCGCCCTCTTCTCTGGGCGCGCATCGACACGCGCCTCGTGGGCGTTGGCGATCGCGCGAACGATCGACAGGCCGAGGCCGCGGTGCCCTTCAGCCGTCGGCGGTGCGCTCGCCGAACGCTGGAAAGGTTCGAACAGTCGCTGAATCGCCGAGTCCGGCACGAGCGGACCCGGTGTTGCACACGGTCACGTACGCCTCTTCGTCGTCGCTTCCGGTGCTCATTTCCACGATCCCTCGCTCGTCGTTGTAGCGCAGCGCGTTGTCGAGCAGGTTCGCGATCAGCCGCTCGATCAGCGCCGGGTCTCCGCTGGTCGGTGCCGGTGCGAGCGAAGTCGTCACGGAGCCGGCGCCCGCCGCGAGCAGCGCACGGTCGGCGATAGCGGCGAGGTCGAGCGGCTCGCGCTGCTCGAGTCCACGCTCGCTCGATGCCAGCGTGAGCAGCGCCTCGAGCAGCCGCTCCTGCTCGCGGCCGGAGGCCAGCAGCTCCTCGCAGGTCGCCGCAGCTGCTCGGCGCTCGCGTTCGGGTCGGCGAGCGCGACCTGCAGCAGCGTCCGGTCGACGGTCAGCGGCGTGCGCAGCTCGTGCGAGGCGTTGGCCACGAAGCGCCGCTGCGCCTCGAACGACGTCTCGAGCCGCGCGAGCAGATCGTCGAGCGTGTCGCCGAGCCGCTTGAACTCGTCGTCGCGGCCGGTCAGTGCCAGGCGCTCGTCTGAGGTTGCCGGCCGAGATCGTGCGGGCGGTGCCGTGATCTGACGCAAGCGGGCGCAGCACGCGCCCGGCGATGAACCAGCCCGAGCACGCGTCGCGGCGATCGCCGTCAGCACGAGCACGATCCAGGAGACGGCCAGCAGTCGCTGGTTGATCGGCGGACGTGCTGCTGGTGGACGATCGCCGGCACGACTCACGTCGTGACCCGCTCCGCGGAGCGCCGGACAGCCGCGCGTGCGGTACGGAGGCGCTGACGTCGATGGTCGAACCCGACGGACGCCGCACCCGAAGATGATCGCGATGAGGATCGTGCCCAGGAGCAGGAACACGCCGCCGTAGAGCAGCGCCAGCCGCAGCCGCGCGGTGCCGCCGGGGAGCGCCGAGCGCCGCCGTCAGCTGGGCCATCAGATCCGGTAACCGCTCTCGCGCACGGTCTCGATCAGCGGCGGCTCGCCGAGCTTGCGCCCGCAGGCGGCCCGATCGTCGTCTTCACGGTCGTCGTGAACGGGTTCGCCGCCTCGTCCCACACGCGTGCGAGCAGCTCCTCGGCCGAGAGCACTCGTCCGTCAGCGGCCAGCAGGTATTCGAGCACGGCGAACTCCTTCGGGCTCAGCGTCGAGCCGGCGCTCGCCGCGGAAGGCGACCCGGCGCGCCGAGTCGAGGCTGAGATCGCCGTGCACGAGCACCGGCGGCAGCGCGCGGCCACCGCGCGTCGTCCCAGCGCGCGCACGCGTGCCACCAGCTCGGCGAACTCGAACGGCTTGCCGAGGTAGTCGTCGGCGCCGAGCTCGAGTCCCTCGACGCGGTCGCGGATCGTGCTCGCCGCCGTCAGCATCAGCACGCGTGTCTCGCTGCCGTCGGCGATCAGCGCGCCGGCAGACCTGATCGCCGTGCACGTCCGGGAGGTCGCGGTCGAGCACGACCACGTCGTAGCTGGTTCACGGCCGCGTGCGCAGAGCGCTCGGCGCCGTCGTAGGCGAGGTCGACGGCCATGCCCTCGCGGCGCAGGCCCTCGGCCAGCGCCGTGGCCAGTCGGCGGTGATCTTCGACTACCAGAACTCTCATCGCGTAAGCTCTACAGGATCGCTCACCCGAGGTGTCAGTGAGGTCACAGCGCCAGGCACCGTCCTGGCACCACCCGGTCTCTAGAAGTGCCGCTACCAGCATGAAGATACCTACACGATCTCTCTCCCTCTAAACTCAGTCTTGCCGCCGCCGGCGTCGTGTTGCTCGCTCGCCGGCTGCGGCTCATCGAGACATAACCCCTCGAACAACATTAGCCCTGAGTCTTTCCAGACCTTCGCCGCCGCCGCCGTACAAGTACGCAGAATGCATTCGCCGACACGGCGTCCCCAACTTCCCCAATCCGCAGATCGTCTACAAGCCGGCGAACAGCGTGTCGATCCGCCAGGTGGTCCCCGAGAGCGTCGGCGGATCCCCTCGGTTCAAAGCCGCTTTCAGAGCGCCTGTAGAGGGCATCCTCCCCGTTCTCCGAAAACGGGGGCGCCGCGAACGCCGCCGAACAGCACGCTCACGAGCAGTACGTTCTCGCCTTCGCACACTGCCTGCGCAGCCACGGTCGTGCCCGACTTCCCCGATCCGACCACACAGGGGCAGCTCACGCTCGAGACGATCCGAGCCGCGGGCGTGGATCTTCAAGCCCCCTCGTTCCTCACCGCCGCCAAGGTGTGCGTGAGCGCGACCCACGGTGCGATCACTCTCGCTCAGGTCGAGCAGGCGATCCACCACGTCCAGTGATGAGTCGGTCGCCGTTCCAGCCGTCTGTGCTCGTGCTGCTCGTCATCGTCGGCGTCGTCGTGGGCCTGGTGCTCAGCGGAGAGTTGGCCTCCAAGCCGCGCGACGCGGCAGGCTACAAAGCTCTGTCGCGACTACCGTTCGAACGCCAGCAATCTCGTCGAGACCGACAGTGAGTCTGGCACGCTCAGCTATGCCGTCTCTCCCACGGTCTACGACCGTCTGAGCGGCACTATCACCTGGCTGCCAAGCGTCGGGCAGGTGATCAAGCCCGGAGGTACTCTGTTCACGGTCTACGGCAACCCTGTGATCCTGCTCGACGGCACTACGCCCGCTTATCGTCATCTCGTACCTGGCTATAGCGGGGCGAGGACATCTTGCAGCTGAATCGCAACCTCGTCGACCTCGGCTTTGACCCTGACCGAATCGTGATCGACGACCGATGGCAGTCCGCTACCACGGCCGGCGTCGATCATCTGCAGGCATCGCTGGGCGAGTCCGAGACCGGGAAGCTGGCGCTCGGCCAAGTCGTCTTCCTACCCGGCTACCAGCTCATCTCCACCCTCGAGGCGACTCTCGGCAGCTACGCCGGCTGCGCGGGCTCCGGCAGCCCGTCGGGCGTCAACGCAGCGACGCGGGGGCGACGGTCGCGCCCGAGTACGTGAGCTTGGATAACAGGGTCCTGCGGGGCGCGTAGCCGACCACGCCCTAGCCGCACGGGCATCGCGTGCGGAAGCGGACCCACACGCTTCAGGAAGAGATCGAGCTGCTGAAAGCCGAGATCGCGGAGCTGAAGTCGCTCCCGGGCAGCGCGGGCGCGGGCAGCCCGAACCGGGCTGCTGGCTCAAGTCATCTAGCGGCAACACGCCGGCGAGCTCGGGGAGCCCGTGGGCCAGCGAGGGCGCGAGCCCAAGCGCGATCCTGCAGACCACATCCACTCGTCTCGTCGTCACCGTCGATCTCGACGCGAGCAAGCAGAGCGAGGCCAAGCTCGGGCGAGCAGGTGAGCGTGCAGCTGCCTAACGGTGCAACCGTCAACGGTAAGATCACCGCGGTGAGCCCGGTCGCGCAGAGCTCGAGCGGCTACACCGGCTACACCGGCAACAGCGGGTCGGGCGAGCAGGGAGGTGGCGTTAACGGTTCGGGCAGCTCCGGTTCAACCGTCCCGGTGACGATCGTGCTCACCGGTCGCCACGCCGGAGCGGGTCTCGACCAGGCGTCGGTCAGCGTCAACTTCGTGCAGGCAGTCGCGCAACAACGTCCTCTCCGTCCCGGTCACGGCGCTGCTGGCCACCGGCGGCGGCAGCTACGCGGTGCAGGAGGCGACCGCGCCGCACAAGCTGATCCCGGTCACGACCGGGCTGTTCGCCGCCGGCTACGTCCAGATCTCCGGGCCGGGCATCTACCCCGGGCCTGCAGGTGACCGACTCGCAGGGATGACGGCGATCGAGCTCGCGCCAGGTGCAGCAAGGAATATCCGGGCGGCGTCGTCGGCGCTGCGACGACGTCAGCGTCGAGATCCCGGGCGGAGATCAGGTCGCCGTCGTCGGCCCGTCGGGCTCGGGCAAGACGACGATGCTCACGATCCTGGGCACGCTCGAGCGGCCCACCGCGCGGCCACGTCCGCGTCGCTGGCCACGACGTCGTCAGCGCCTCGCGACGGCGAGCTCGCGGGGCTGCGCGCCCACCAGATCGGGCTTCGTCTTCCAGGCCTTCCACCTCCAGGAGTCGATGAGCGCGCTCGACAACGTCGCCAACGGGATGCTCTACACCGGCGCCGCCGGCGCAGCGAGCGCCGCGAGGCCGCCCGCGCGGCGCTTGAGCGCGTCGGGCTCGGCCACCGGCTCGACGCACCGCCCGCCGCAGCTCTCCGGCGGCGAGCGCCAGCGCGTCGCGATCGCCCGCGCGATCGCCAAGCGGCCGCTGATCATCCTCGCCGACGAGCCGACCGGCAACCTCGACTCGAAGTCGGGCAGCGAGGTCGTCGAGCTGCTGCACGAGCTCGCCGCCGACGGCGCGACGCTCGTGCTGATCACCCACGACGAGCAGCATCGCCGCGCACGTTTCCCGCGGCGGCTGCAGATGCGCGACGGCGAGATCGTCGCGGACGAGCGCATGACGACGTGATCGCGACGCCGTCGCCGCCGCTCGAGCGATCGACGCCGCGCGGCTGCCGCCCGCGCGAGCTGCTCGGCGTCGGCGCTGCCAGGGCCTGCGCACCCGCCGGCTGCGGGCCGCGCTGTCGGCGCTCGGGATCGCGATCGGGATCGGCGCGATGGTCGCGGTCGTCGGCGTGTCCGCCTCGGCGCAGGCGAACCTGCTCGCCGAGATCGACGCGCTCGGCACCAACCTGCTGACCGTCACCCCCGGCACAGACCTTCCTCGGCGACAACGAGGTGCTGCCCGAGACCTCGGTGCCGATGATCGAGCACATGCGGAACGTCGAGAGCGACGCCGCCGTCTACCAGCTCGCGCAACGCGAACGTGTACCGCACGCCGTTCGTGCCCGCGCGAGCAGACCGGCGGGATCGGCGTCGACGCCGCCGGCGACAACCTGCCGCAGGTGCGTCGGCACGACGCATCGCCTCGGGCCACTTCCTCGACGCGGTCAGCAGACCGCTACCCCGAGGTCGTGCTCGGCGCCCAGGCGGCGAGCGTGCTGCAGATCACGCAGCGTCGGCGGCCACGTGCTGGTCTACCTCGGCAACACCTGGTTCACCGTCGTCGGGATCCTCGAAGCCGGTGCTCGCTCGACTCCGACGCTCGACTCCACCGTCTTCATCTCGCTGCCGGTCGCGGAGCGGCATGTTCCAGCGCTGCCGCCGAACCCATCGGAGATCTACGTGCGCGCCGACGTCAACGACGTCGACGCAGGTCGCGAACCTGCTCGCCGCCCACCGCCGACCCGCAGAACGCCGACGGCGTCGAGGTCAGCCGCCCGTCCGACGTGCTCGAGGCGCGCGCCGCCGCCAAGGGCCAGTTCACGACGCTGCTGCTCGGCCTCGGCGCCGTGGCGCTGCTGGTCGGCGCGATCGGGATCGCGAACATCATGGTGATCTCGGTGCTCGAGCGGCGCGGCGAGATCGGCCTGCGGCGCGCGCTCGGCGCCACCCGCCGCCACATCAGCGGCCCAGTTCCTCGCCGAGTCGGCGCTGCTCGCGGCGCTCGGCGGGGTCGCCGGGCTGCTGCTCGGCGCCGGCGCCACCGAGGTCTACGCCGCAGGCCAAGAACGAGCCCTTCGTCGTGCCGCTCTACGCGCTGATCGCGGCGCCCGCGGCCGGCTTCGTGATCGGCGCGCTCGCCGGGCTGTACCCGGCCGCCAAGGCCGCGCGGCTCAGCCCGACCGAGGCGCTCCGGGCCTAGTGCCCCTCGGCCTGGCATCGGCTCCTGCCGGAGGGTGCCGCATCGTCTTGCCAAACCAGCAGACGTCAGCATCGCTGGCGACGTTCGGTGTGGACTCGACTCGAGGGTGCGGGGCCGCGCGGGTCCCGCACCCTCGCGAAAGTCAGGAACCGCCGAACTGACTGGCGATGAAGTTGACCACGGGAGCTGGGGACGATCCGTAGGCGTAGCTCGCAGTCCAATTCGACCCGGAGGCCTCTTCCACGATCCCGGTCGGGTTGCCGCCGGAACCGTTGATGGCCGTCAGGATGAGAATCGGCGTGTTCGAGAAAAGACCACCGGCGAATGTGATCGTGCAGCCGTTCGTCCCGTCCGCGGTCACGCTGACGGCTGATATCGCGTTTTGCAGCGTGCAGTTGGACAAAACCGCCCCTGCCACCTGATTGACTGGACCCGGCGGACCCTGCGGTCCGGCCGGCCCCTGTGAGCCGGTCGCGCCCGTATCGCCCGTGGCGCCGGTCGCGCCCGTGGCGCCGGTCGCTCCCGTGGCGCCGGTCGCGCCCTTCGCCCCGGTAGCGCCCGTCGCTCCCTGCGCGCCATCATCACCCTGCGGGCCAGACGGGCCGGTCGCGCCAGTCAACCCCGGCGGGCCGGAAGGCCCCTGCTTACCCCAACTCAGCTTCGTGTCATGCCTGGCGCACGTCTTCGCCTTATACAAAGTTCCGCGCTTGTGGCTTACGCACACAGTGATCGTGCCACCACCCGAAGACGAGGCCAGCGCATACGTAGCACCCCCCGTCAGAACCACCACAGCAACGCCCAGCAGTACCACTGACCGTGAAAAGCGTCCCGTCAAACTTCCCTCTCTAGGAGTCCAACAGTCGGCCTGCGCGCGAACCGCCGCTCCCCACACACTGGTCACTCCAGCGTCTTGGAAATGGGAACGCCGCCGCGCATGCCCCGACCGCGGAACGTAACGCCCCCAGCCGCACGAAGTCAAAGAACAACCGCGAGACGCGCGACCGTCATCGAGGCGAATTTGTGGAGCCGCTCACGGCTTGGCGGGAGCGGGTGGGCCCTGGAGTTCGGCGGCGGTGGATGCTTCTGCGCGTGGGTTGTTGACGATCGCGACGCCGATGATCACGACGACGATGCCGACGGTGGCGGAGGGGCCGGGGAGCGCTCCTTGGGCGGCGTCGATAAGAACGGCGACGACGGGGACGAGGAACGTCCAGGCGTAAACGCGGGTGGACGGCCAGCGCGCGAGCGCGGCGTTGAAGCCGAGGTAGACGAGCACCTGGCCACCGATGATCAGGTAGGCGAGTTGCGCGATCAGGGTCGGGTCGCTCCAGGTGGTGGTGCCGCCGTCGAGGAGGACGAGCGGGATCAGTGGGATGCCGCCGGCGAGGAACTGGGCAGCGGTGTGGCCGGGGATATCAAGGTCGGGCTCGCGCTGGGTGAGCACACGCATCCCCAACCCGCCGCCGGCCCAGCCAAGCGCGCCGAGCAGCGCGAGCGCGAATCCGATTGCCAGCTGGGTGCCATGGGCGATGTTGCCCGGGTCGGCGAAGACGACGAGCAGTACCCCGCCGAAACCAATCACCAGCCCGATCGCCCGTAAACGGGTGATCGGCTCACCCAATGCGAACCGGGCTATCAGCGCGACGAAGAACGGCGAGGAGTTGAGCAGCACCGACGCGACCGCGGCGCCGGCGCGGGCGGTGCCGACGCTGATCCCGACCTGGGTCAGCGTCGTGTTCCCGAACCCGATCGCGAACGCCCAGGACCAGAGCCTGCGGGTCCGTGGCAAGTGGCTACGCAGCAGCGGCAGCGCGAGCGCGAGGATCAGGCCGCCAACAAGGGCACGGAGCGTCGCGATCATGATCGGCGAGGTGTGGTGAAGCGCCGAATCGGTGACCGGGTAGACGACACCGGCGGCGATCATCGACACCGTGAGGATCAGCGAGACCGGCAACCGCTCGTATCGTGCCCTCGGGCGCTCCTTCATCCCAGTGCTCAGCCTATGCTCGCTCAGCCGCTTAAGGGGAGTTGCTGCCGCGGCCGGCGGGCGCGTTAGTCGAGCGGCTTGCGGGCGCGGACGATCGCCGCGGCGGCGTGCTCGTGCACGCGGTGGGTCTCACGGATCTCGACGTCCTGCAGGCCGGCGGCGAGGAGGCTCTCCCGGAACTCCGTCTCGGTGAGCGCGCCGGCGATGCAGCCGGTCCACGCCGCCATGTTCGCCCTTGTCACCTCGTCCATATCAGGGTCGGCGATCACGTCTGAGACCGCGAACCGGCCACCCGGGCGCAGCACCCGCGCAGCCTCGGCGAGGACCTTGGGCTTGTCGCCGGAGAGGTTGATCACGCAGTTGGAGATGACAACGTCGACGCTCTCGTCGCCGAGCGGAAGCTCCTCGAGGTATCCCTTGACGAACTCGACGTTCTCGATCCCTGCTTCGGCCGCGTTCCCACGGGCGAGGTCGAGCATCTCGTCGGTCATGTCGAGGCCGATCGCCTTGCCGGTCGGTCCGACGCGGCGGGCGCTGATAAGCACGTCGGCGCCGGCGCCAGACCCGAGGTCAAGCACCGTCTCACCCTCGTGCAGGTCGGCCACAGCGGTCGGAACCCCGCAGCCTAGCGACGCGCTGATAGCGCCATCCGGGGCGCCTTCGGTGTCTTCGTAGAGCGCTAGGCCGAACACGCCCGTCGCGTCGGCCGGACTGCAGCTGACCCCCTCCGAGCCGCAGCACCCAGCCGCTGAATTGGCGTCCTGCGCTTCCATAGCGGCATTGGCGGCGGCGGCGTATCGCTCGCGGACGGACTCGCGGATATCGGTCAGCTCAGCCATCCAGACAGCTCCTTCAACGCGTCGGGGATCACGAAGTAGTAGGCCCACAGCCCCACTCGCTCCGAGCCGACGATCCCCGCCTCGCGCAGCACTTTGAGATGGTGGGAGACGGTCGGCTGAGCGAGGTCGAACAGAGGCACCAGCTCACACACGCACACCTTCCCGGCGTGCTTGCGCAGCACGTCGACGAGCTGCAGGCGGACCGGATCGCCGAGCGCCTTCGCGACCGCCGCCATCCGAACCGCCTCTCCGCGCTCGACATCGGGATACACCACCGGCTCGCAGCACCGCTCGCCCGCGGCGCGCTTGGTCTTCGGCGCCAGCTCCAGATCGACGGACATCAATACACGTATATCGATTGAACTGACGCCTGTCAATGCATACACTTGGGGATGATGCGCGTTCTGTTCGTCTGCCTGCATAACGCCGGCCGCTCGCAGATGAGCCAGGGGCTATTCGAGCGAGCCGCCGACGGCAGACACGAAGCTCGCTCAGCCGGGACCACACCCGCCGAGCACGTGCACCCCGAGGTCATCGAAGTCATGAACGAGCTCGGCATCGATCTCACCGATCGCACACCACAGCTCCTCACCCGCGACCTCGCCGAGTGGGCAGACATCATCGTCACGATGGGATGTGGCGATCAATGCCCCTTCATCCCCGGCAAGCGCTATATCGATTGGGACCTCCCGGACCCGAAAGGCCAGCCAATCGACGAAGTCCGCGCAACCCGCGACGAGATCGCCCGCCGAGTCGATCGGCTCATCACCGAACTCGATACCGAGTAAACCGGCCGAACGGCTAGGCCTCGATGTCGAGAACCCGTCGACGGCTCCGACCACGGGGTGAACCCACCCAGGAGGACTGACCGATGCTCACGCTCTACGAGCACCCCTTCGCGCTCTACTGCCAAAAGGTCCTGGTCGCGCTCAACGAGCAGGGCGTGGCCTACGAGATCCTCGAGGAGCAGCGTGACTTCGACCGTACTGAGCTCGCCAGGCTGTGGCCGCCGGCATCGATCCCAGTGCTACGCGACGGCGACCAGATCATCGGCGAGACCTCGATCATCATCGAGTACGTCGCCGGCGCGCAGCTGGTGCCTTCGCTGGAAGCCCGCAAATGGGACCGCCTCTGCGACCAGTACATCTCCGACGCCGTCCAGGCGATCGTCTTCGACACGATCGAGGAGCGCTTCGACGAGCGCGCCGTCGCCAACGCGCGCGGCCGACTCGACATGATCTACGGCATGCTCGAGACGCAGCTCGCCCAGCACGAGTTCCTGGCCGGCGACGCGTTCACGATCGCCGACTGCGCCGCCGCGCCCGGCCTGTTCTACGCGCTGGCTATTCACCCGTGGAGCGAGGTCGTGCACCCACAGCTGACGCGCTACTACCGGGCGCTGGCGCACCGCCCGTCCTTCGCGAACGTGATCGCGGACGCGCGGCCGTACCGGCACCTGTTCCCGCTGCCCTGGCCGGCCGACTTCGACCGCTACCACTAACCGCCTCGGTCATTACGCGCGCCCAGAGCGGCCAAACGCTGGGAAGGAGGACTACCGCTCTGAGGCGGAGCTACGTAGATGGTGGCTCACGTCGCCCACGAGGTCGGTTCGGACGCGCCTCTCCACGAAACGCCATTGTCCGTCGCGCCGCTCGAAGCGGTCGTAGTAGCGCCCGCTGACGATCGGCTGCAGAGGGAGGTCGGGCAGCGCCTGCAGCGCGGTGAAGTAGGCACGCGACACCGCGGTGCCGGCCTCTTCGTCGAGCTCGATGGCGAGATTCGTCGTGACATGCCTAGTCCGGGGTGTGCCGTCGTCATACACGATCACGTTGTCCCGGAGCATCTTCTCGATGGCATCGCCGCCTCTCACCTCTCCGGCACCGCCGGTAAACGTCGCGTCAGCCAGCAGCAGGCCGACAGCGCCGAAATCGCCGTCGTCCACTAGCTCGGCGTAGGTTGAGATCAGGCGCTCGATCGCCCGGTAGCTCGATTCTCGACCGGCAGGACCCATCCGGCGCGAGCGTAGGCGAAACCACAACGCGCTGGCTCGCGCACGAGCTCAGCCCTTGAACGGCTTACAGCCGGACCACGATCCCTTGACCGTCAGCGATGCATCCACCAGCATCGCAGCGAAGACCCCCAGAGTGCGCACCGATGCTCGTCCTAATCGGATGATGACGCTCACGCGGCCCCAGGCTAGCGTGCGTGGCCGCGGTCAATCACCCGGGTGATCCTGGCCCTCAGGGCCGAGATCGCGGCCACCGCCAGCGATGCTGGAAACTCGCATGTCGCCCACCCACTCGAGACAGAGAACCGGAGGCTCGCCAATGGCTGACCCCGACCGTCGTCTTCGGTCGCTGACGGATCGAAGCCAGTGAGCCAGGTAGTCCTTCTGTCGCTGACGGCTTCGTTGAACCCGACGCTGGTCGCCGCCACGACCGTGATGTTGCTGCTTCCGAGTCCGTCGAAGCTGATGTTGGGCTATCTGCTCGGCGCGTACGTGACGAGCATCACGCTCGGGCTGGTGATCGTGTTCTCGTTGTCGAACTCGAGCACGAGCAACACGACCGAGAACACGATCAGCCCGGCGGTCGACATCGCGCTGGGGGCGATCGCGCTGGCCGTCGCGTTCGTTCTGTACACCGGGCGCCACGAACGTCTCAGCGAGCGTCGGCGGGAGCGCAAAGCCGCGAAGCCCGACAAGGGCCCGCCGCGGTGGCAGCGGGAGCTGAGCAAGGGCTCTGCGCGGACCACGTTCGTGATCGGAGCGCTGCTCACGCTCCCTGGCGCGTCCTACCTGGCGGGCCTGGATCAGATCCACAAGCTGAACTATTCGACGAGCACGACCGTGCTGATCGTGATCGGTTTCAACCTGGTGATGTTGTGGCTGCTCGAGGTGCCGCTGGCCAGCTTCCTGATCGCCCCGGACTGGACGCCACGGGCGATCGATCGAGCCAAGGCGTGGGTCAGCCGACACAGGCACGTGTTCGCGGTGCGCGGGTTCGCCGCGATCGGCGCGCTCCTGATCGTCAAGGGTTTGATCGGCCTGCTGGGCTGAGCGGGGACCCGTATGCCGGACGGTGCGCCCTATAGGCTTTTTCCCAGCCAGTCGACTGATGGCGGGGTGGAAGGCTCGCGCCAGCGCTTCGGGATGCTGCTCCTAGCGCTCAGCGCCTCGTTCGTGTTCGAGGGCGTTGCCGAGCCGGGGGATGTCCAGCGTGCGGTCCAGACCGTCCTTGTCGGCGGCACGCTGATGCTCGCGCTGTACGCCGCCGAGGTCCCGAAGCGGCGTCTGGTCGTTGCGGCCGCGGTCATTTCCGTGATCGTGGTGGGCGTGGTGATCACATCCCTGGCCGGCAGCGGCAAGACCGTCGCTGGCATCGCGGCGATCGCCAACGGGTTGCTCGTCCTGGTGGCGCCTCCGGCCGTGGTGATCGGGCTGTTGCGAAACCTCCGCACCACGGGCACGGTCACCGTCACGGTGGTCGCCGGCGTGCTCTGCCTCTACCTGCTGGTGGGTCTGTTCTTCGCCTTCACGTACACCGCGATCCAGAATCTCGGTGGCGCCCCCTTCTTCGCCAACGGCGCCGCCGCCACATCGGCGCGCTCGCTCTACTTCAGCTTCGTGACGATGACGACCGTCGGTTACGGGGACTACACGGCGCGCACGAATCTCGGACACACGATGTCGGTGACCGAGGCGCTGCTCGGTCAGATCTATCTGGTCACGGTCGTCGCGGCGATCGTCGGCCGGATGGTCCCGCGCGGAGCGAGGGCCCAATGAATCGCCGCGTTTTCATGCGTCCAACGACGGCGCGACGCCTCGTTGCCGTCAGTCCGGGTATTCGTCCTTGCGCCAGGCGCGCATCGCGGATGACTCGGGCTTCGGCGTTCGCTTGAGCAGGAACGAGTGGTACGGAGCGACGAACGGGTCGGGCGCCATCACCGTGTAGGTGTGGTACACGGTCCCGTTCTCGCGGGCGAAGACAATGAAGCTGGGGCCCTCACGTAGACCGTCCTCGAGTTTGGCGCCTATCTGTCGTGACCAGACCTCGAGGTCCTCAGGCGGGTTGTCGATCATCTCCTTGATCGGCGGAATCGACTGCGCCTGCTCGGGCGTGAGCGCGATCCCGAAGTCGAACGGGAACTCGGTCCCGTACGTCGACACATACGGGAACTGCCAACCCATCCGCTCTTTGTAGGCGATCAGTCGGTCGATCGGCGCCCGCGAGAAGCAGATCAGCGTCACGTCGCGATGGTTCAAATGGACGCGCGTGCCGTCGATCTCGTCCCCAAGGTTCGTGCACCCGGGGCAGGCGCCGAGCTCGTAGTCGGGACCGAACATGATGTTGTACGCGAGCAGCTGCGAGCGGCCGTCGAACAGCTCGGCGAGCGTCTTTTTCCCGCTCTCGGTGTCGAACTCGTACTCCTTCTCCACCGGAACCCAGGGAAGCTCGCGCCGCTGATCGGTCACTCTTCGCCCGAGCTGGGCGTAGTCGGCCTCGAGCTTCGCCAGTTCATCGCGCGCCTCCTGCCATTCCGCTTGCGTACCGATCTTGGGGCCGGGCATCGTTACCTCCTGGTTGACGTCATACAGTAAGACCGCCCCGGCGCGGCTGATTCATCGCCGTTCACGGTAGGGCCCCGAACCGGCGCTTCTCTGTGCCGAGGTCGGTCGCCCACTCGAGTCGGCCGGCGGCGCCGAAGTCGAGGTAGGCCCTCAACGCCTCCCGCATCGCGTCGACAAAGCCATCGGCCCGGCGCGGTTCGAAGCCGTCTTCCCACCACACCCTGAGTATCCGGATGACCCCCGCGGCGCGATCGATCCTCGGCTCGATCCGGCCGACCAGGCGATCGCCGAACAGCACCGGGAGGACGTAGTACCCCCACCGGCGCTTGCGCTCCGGGACGTACACCTCCCAGATGTAATCGAAGTCGAACAGCGTGCGAAGAAAGGCGCGGTCCCAGACCAGCGGATCGAGCGGGGCGAGGAACGCGACCGACCGCGAGGCGGCGGGCGGCTTCGAGAGCATCCCAAGCTCGTCTCGCAGCACGAAGCGCTCGCCTCGCACGCCTTCGATCTCCACCGGGACGAGTTCGCCTTCGGCGATCAGCTCCTCCCGCAGCTCCGTCCTCGTTGGATGGTCTGGAACATCTGGGTCCGGTTTCACGTTGCCCGTCCCAAACCAGAGCTCCGACGAGCCGCTCTTGCCCAGCAGCCCATGCGCGCGGTAGCGGGAGAGCAGCTTGTGCCGGACCTGCTCGCGCAGGGGCACCCGGTGGGCGAGCAACTCCGCCGGGAACAGCCGCTCGACCAAGTCGTAGTAGCGGCGGTTACCCTCGCGTCTCGAAAGGCCCAGAACGCCCATCAACGTGTAGGTCTCGAGCACCGCGCGGGCCACGCTCGTAGGCGCCCAGAACCACTCGACCGTGGCCCCGCGCTCAAAGTCGAGCGTCGAGAGCGGACCTTCAGCCCGGATTCGCTCGAGCACCTGCTTGGCGAACTCGGCGTTCGCGGCGAGGACGCGGTTCTCGTGGCTCGGTGCGTCCAGCCTCCACGGAACCCGGAACCACGGCAACTCCGGGGTCGGGAGCAGGCTCAACCCCTTGTTGTAGGCCTCGAACAGTTCCCGGCGCTGGTACAGCAGCTCCTCACACCAGGCTGGGTCGTAGCCGGCGACACGCGCGTGGAGGACGAGGTCGTGGTTGCGACCCGCGACCCCCAACGGGTCGAACTGGATCGAACCGAGCCGCCGGAAGACCTCTCGCACGGCATCAGGGCCCCCGCTCAACGACCTGGCCGGCGCGAGCAGTTGCCGGGCGGCGAGGAAGCGTCGCGCGGCCTCGGCAGTGACTCTCACCGCGGGCACGGTATCGGGCGCAGGATCGACGCCGCGCGCCCGGCGTCAAACACTGCTGCGCGCAATGACTGGCAGTATTGGCCGTAACAAGGGTTAATTTGCGCCGCATCGGCTCGTAACCGGTATGCGCGGGTGGGTCCAGACAAAGCAAACGGAGGTGCTAGGCGGATGGCCAACGTAATCGGGCAACGGGTTCGGCGTCGCGAAGACCCGCGCTTCCTGACCGGCACCGGGAACTACGTCGACGACCAGCAGACCGAGGGCGCCCTTCACGTCCAGTTCGTCCGCTCTTACGAGGCCCACGCAAGGATCGTCGGAATCGACGCCACCGATGCACTCGCGGTGGCAGGCACGCAGGTGTTCACGGCGGCCGATACGGACCTGACGGTCAGCGCTCCCCCTCCGTTCATCCCTATCGACCCGCAGATGTTCCGCCCGTTCATCGCGTCGGAGAAGGTCCGCTTCGTCGGGGACATCGTCGCCGCGGTCCTCAGCGAGACCCGCGAAGGGGCCTACGACGCCGCCGAGCTCGTGGCCGTCGAATACGACTCGCTGCCCGTGGTGACCGATGCTCGCGAGGCGGCGCGCGACGAGGTTCTCGTGTTCGAGGGTCTCGGCACGAACACGTGCATCCTCGTTCCTGCGGAGGAACCCGACCCAGCCATCTTCGACGGCTGTGAGGTCGTCATCTCAGGGACGGTCGAGAGTCAACGCCTGTCCGCGTTGCCCGTGGAGCCGCGGTCGACGATCGGCCAGTTCGGCGACGACGGGCGGCTGACGATATGGCTCTCAACGCAGACGCCGCACACCGACAAGACCGTCCTTGGGTTCGCGCTGGGACTGGAGCCCGACCAGGTTCGGGTGATCGCCCCCGACGTGGGCGGCGGCTTCGGTGGAAAGGGGCTCGACGTCGAGGACGTGATCGTGGGCTGGCTAGCTCGCGCCACCGGCCAGACGGTGAGGTGGACCGAGAGTCGCAGCGAGAACCTCGTCGCCATGCACCACGGCCGCGCTCAGCGGATCGACTTCGAGCTCGGCGGCAGCCGGGACGGCGTGGTCGCCGCCTTGCGGCTCAAGATCCTTCAGGACGCCGGTGCGTATCCGGGAATCGGTGCGTTCCTGCCCAACCTGACCGCGCTGATGTCCAGCGGCGTCTACCGGATCCCGAAGATCGAGGCCGATGTCCGGTCCGTCGTCACGAACACGACGCCGGTGGGACCGGTGCGCGGCGCGGGCCGTCCGGAGGCGACGCAGATGCTCGAGCGCGCGATGGACCTGTTCGCGGCCGAGTGCTCGCTCGATCCGGCCGAGGTCCGGCGGCGCAACTTCATCGCCGCCGACGCCTTCCCGGTGACCACCGCGGCGGGCGCTCATTACGACTGCGGCGATTACGCCGGAGCGCTCGATCTCGTGCTCGAGAAGGCCGGATACGACGAGCTGCGCCGCGAGCAGGCGCTACGACGGGAAAGCGGCGTAGCCCTCCAACTCGGAATCGGTGTCAGCACGTACGTCGAGATCACAAACGGCATCAACGAGACCGAGTACGGGGCCGTGGCGATCACCGCCGACGGCGAGGCGATCGTGCGCAGCGGCTCGTTCTCCCAAGGACAGGGTCATGAGACGACCTTCGCCCAGATCGTCGCCGACCGGATCGGTCTGCCGATCGAGAGGATCACGGTGTTGGAGGGAGACACGGACGTCGTCCCGCGTGGGACGGGAACCTACGGATCCAAGTCGACCCAAATCGGCGGCGCTGCGGCGGGCAAGGCGTCCGAGACCCTCGTAGAGAGAGCCAAGGAGCTGGCGGCGAATGAACTCGAGGCCAACCCGCAGGACATGGTGCTCGACCTCGAGCTGGGACGTTTCCACGTCGCCGGAGCCCCCGAGCCGGGGCTCGCCTGGGCGGATCTCGCAACGCGGCTCGACGAGGACGGCCGTATCGATGAGCTGAGCATGGAAGCGGATTTCGAGCCCGTCCAGCCGACCTTCCCGTTCGGCGCCCACGTCGCGGTGGTCGAGGTCGACACCGAGACTGGGCTCGACCCACCTGCGGCGCATGATCGCCGTCGACGACGCCGGCACGCTGATCAACCCGTTGGTCGCCGAGGGTCAGGTCCACGGTGGACTGGCCGCCGGCATTGCGCAGGCGCTGTTCGAGGAGCTTCGCTACGACGAGCATGGCAACCCGCAGAACGCGAACCTGGTCACCTATTGCATGCCGGCAGCGACCGAGCTGCCGATGTTCGAGGTTGTCGAGATGCAGACGCCGACTCCGGTCAACCCGCTCGGCGCCAAGGGGATCGGCGAGTCGGGAACGATCGGCGCCACGCCGGCGGTGCAGAGTGCGGTGATCGATGCCGTGTCGCATCTTGGCGTTCGCCACATCGACATGCCCGCGAACGGCCAGCGGGTATGGGAGGCGTTGCGGGACGCGGCGGCCGGCTAGCCTCTGCGGCCGCTTCGGCGCTTGGGGTGAGCGACGTCGCCAACGCGCTCGAGTACTACCTGAACACTACAACCACGGCCGGGGCTTCGTGCTCATCGGCCACTCGCAGGGGGCCGGCGTGCTCGAGGCGGTGATCGCCAAGGAGATCGATCGCAAGCCCGCAGTTCGCAAGCGTCTGCTGTCCGCGATCCTGATGGGCGGCAACGTGCTGGTGAAGGGCAACACCGGAATCGGCGGTGACTTCAAGCACATCCCGGCTTGCCGTCGCGCGAGCCAGCTCGGTTGCGTCATCGCGTTCTCGACGTTCGACCAGCCGGTGCCAAGCGACAGCCTGTTCGGACGTCCCGGAGCGTTGACAGCCCTCGGCATGGGGACGCCGCCGAAGGACGATCAGGTGCTCTGCACCAATCCGGCCAACCTCGCCGGCGGCAGCGGCCTGCTCGACCCGATCCAGCCGAGCGCGCCGTTCGCGCCCGGTTCGACGATCGCGCTGGGCCTCTCCGTGCTGAGGTGGAACGTGCCGTCGCCGCCAACGGTCTACTGGGCCTCGCGCCACGCATACACGGCCCGCTGCGAGGACTCAAACGGCGCCCATGTCCTCGAGGTCACCGCGAACGATGGCGCCCAGACGCCCACGCCGGCTCCCACTCCGGGGTGGGGGCTCCATCTCCTGGACGCCAACCTCTCGCAGGGGAACCTGATCTCGATCGTGGCCTCCGAGTCCAAGGCCTACCTGGCCCGCCACAAATAACGAGGACTCGTGCGCCGACGCGCACGAGTCCTCGGCGATCCTTACGGGATGCTTCCATCCGGAGATCTCGAAGGCGATGATCTGCCGGTACTCGTTCTCACCGGTCCACCCGGATCGGGAAAGACGACGGTTGCGCACGCCCTGGCAACCCGGTTCGAGCACGCGGCCCACCTCGAGGCGGATCGCTTCTTCGGCTTCATCCGCTCCGGCTACATAGAGCCGTGGGAGTCGCAGGCGCACGCGCAGAACACAGTCGTTATGCGAATCGTCGCGAATGCCGCCGGCGCCTACGCGCGCGCCGGTTACTTCACGATCCTTGACGGGATCGTCCTTCCCCGGTGGTTCCTGCGGCCGGTCCAGGACTGGCTGGAATCAGAGGGCCACTCCGTCGCCTACGTCGTGCTTCGGGCAGCGCGGGAAACGTGCGTGTCGCGGGCCGCCCGCCGGACCGGCGAAGGGCTCGCAGACCGCGCCGTCATTGAGCGTCTGTGGCAGGACTTCTCCGACCTCGGCGCCCTCGAGGCCCACGCCGTCGACAACGATTGCTCAACGCCGGAGCACACGGCGGAGCTGATCGCCGCCGCGCTCGGCGGCCGGCTCCTCCTGAGCCGTGAGCCAGGCTGAGGCGGACCTTCGCGCGCCGCGAGTAGGATCAGCGCCGATGACCTGTAGGGGGTGTGGTAACGAGAACCGATCCGGCGCGCGGTTCTGTGCGGACTGTGGGGCGCCGCTGGCACTCGTATGCCCGGCCTGCGGCGCCGCCAGAGACGCCGAGGATCGTTTCTGCGTCGCCTGCGGTGCGGGTCTCAACGACCCCATCACATCGCCCGCGGCGCCCGTTTCACCTACGCCGCACGTCTCCGAACGGAGATTGGTGTCGGTCCTGTTCGCCGACCTTGTCGGGTTCACGTCGCTCTCCGAGCATCGCGACCCAGAGGAGGTGCGCGAGCTCCTGAGCCGCTACTTTGATCGCTGCCGGGTGCTGATCGAGCGCTACGGCGGGACCGTCGAGAAGTTCATCGGCGACGCAGTGATGGCGGTATGGGGCACGCCGGTGGCGCGGGAGGACGACGCCGAGCGCGCGGTCCGCGCGGCTCTGGCGCTCACCGGAACGGTGACCGCACTCGGCGCTGAGGTGGGCATGCCCGAGTTGCGCGTCCGCGCCGGGGTGCTCACGGGTAATGCCGCCGTGGAGCTGGGCGCCGAGGGCGAGGGGATGGTGCTCGGCGACACCGTCAACACGGCCTCGCGTCTGCAGTCGATCGCGGCCCCCGGAGCCGTGATGGTCGACGACGTGACGCGGCGCTCCTCTGAGGCCGCGATCGCGTACGAGGACGCCGGGACTCATCGCGTGAAGGGACGTGAGCAGCCGGTCCACGCCTGGACCGCGCTGCGGGTCGTCGCCGGGGCCGGGGGCGCACGGCGCGCCGTTGGACTCGAGGCCCCGCTGGTGGGGCGCGACGCCGAGCTGAGCGTGATCGTCGAGGCCGGCGAGGAAAGCGCGGCCCGTGCCGTCGCTCGGCTCGTGACCGTGATCGGCGAGGCCGGGTCCGGCAAATCCCGGCTGTTATGGGAGTTCTTCAAGTACCTCGACGGGATCGAGGACTCCCGATGGTGGCATCAGGGTCGTTGCCTGAGCTATGGCGAGGGGGTGGCGTACTGGGCGCTGGCGGATATGGTCCGGGCCCGGGCTGGAATCTTGGAGGAGGAGGAACCGGCGTCGGCCCGAGCGAAGCTCCGCGCCACTGTCGAGGCCCACGTGACCGACGAGCGGGAGCGGCGATTGGTCGAGCCACGACTCGCCCATCTGCTGGGCCTCGAGAACCGCGTCGCGCCTGATCGCGCCGATCTGTTCTCAGGCTGGCGGTTGTTCTTCGAAAGGCTCGCGACGACCCAGCCCGTGATTCTGGCGTTTGAGGACCTGCAGTGGGCCGACAGCGGTCTGCTCGACTTCGTCGACTACCTCTTGGAATGGTCGGGCGAGTTCCCGATCTTCATTCTCGCGTTCGGGCGGCCCGAGCTGCTCGCGGTCCGGCCGAATTGGGCGCCCTCGGTGACCCTCGAGCCGCTGGCCGACGGACCGATGGCCGAGCTGTTGCGCGGCCTGGTTCCTGGGCTTCCCGACCAGCTGGCGGCTCAGATCCGCCGGCGCGCCGAGGGGTTTCCGCTGTACGCGGTCGAGACCGTCCGCATGCTGCTCGATCAGGGTTTGATCAGGCAGGACGGCGCGCGCTACCTGATCACCGGCGACATAACCGACCTCGAGGTTCCCGAGACCCTGCACGCGCTCGTCGCCGCCCGGTTGGACAACCTCGATGCGAACGAGCGTGCGCTGCTCCAGGACGCCGCGGTCATCGGACAGTCGTTCACGCCGGCGGCGGTAAGCGCGATCTCGGCCAAGGGGGCCTCAGAGGTGCAGCGGCTGCTCGAGGGCCTCGTCGCCAAACAGGTGATCCGATATATCGACGACGTTCGCGAAGGGGAACGCGGTCAGTACGTGTTCCTGCAAGCGCTGCTGCGCCAGGTTGCCCTGGCAACGCTCTCACGCCGGGATCGCAAGGCACGGCATCTCGCCGTCGCCGAACATCTGCGAGCCAGCTGGAGCGAAAGCACCGAGATCGCCGAGGTCCTCGCCAACCACTACCTGAGCGCGGTTGACGCCGAGCCAGATGCTGCCGACGCGGAGGCGATCCGCGCTTCGGCGCGACAAACGCTGGCGGAGGCGGGCCGGCGCGCACTCTCGCTCGCCCTCGGCACCGAGGCCCGCGGCTATTTCGAACGCGCGGCGACGCTCGCCGATGAGGAGGTCGAACGCGCGCGGCTGCTCGCGGACGCCGGTGCGGCCGCCGCGCAGACCGACGACACCACCGCCGCACAGGCGCTGCTCATCGAAGCGATCGACGTGCTCGACTCGAGCGGGCGGCCAGACGATGTCGCCCACACGCGGGCGCAGCTCGCCGACGTCCTGATCATGGTGAACCAGCTCGAAGCCGCCGCGGACGTGATCGATCAGGCACGGCGATCGTCCCGTGACGAGGTGGTGCTGGCGGAACTCGCCGAGCGGCGCGCGCGTATCGCATTTCTCGTCGGCGATTACGCGAGGGCGCGTGACGAGGCCGAGTTGGCGCTGAGCATCGCCGACCCTAACCGGTTGTACGAGGTCATCTCGGGCGCCGCGATGACGAAGGCGATCGCCCTCTACCACGACGACCGCTTGACCGAGGGCGGCGCGATGATGACGTTGGGGCTCCAGGTCGCGCTCGACGCCGACCTCACCGAGCACGCGCTGCGCGGGTACTACAACCTGGCCGACTTCCAGCTCGCGTCCGGGTCAAGCTCCGAGGCCTTGGCATTGCTCGACCGCGGACTTGAGCTAGCCCGCGAGCGTGGTCACCGCGCCTGGGAGCGGAGATTGCTCGCGCAGAGCGCCGGCGTCAACGCCTTCTGTGGTGCCTGGGACGATGCCCTGGTGCTGATCGATACGACGACCGCCGGCGGCGTGGACGACGTCGCCGAAGAGGCGGCGCTACGCGTTCCGCTGATCGCCTCCGCACGCGGCGATGCACCCGGGGTGAAGACGTGGCTCGCGCGGCCCGATGAGCCCACTGAGTGGCAAGAGATCGCGTTGATGGAGATCACGGCACGCGCTGTCGCCGTTCGCGCCGTCGGGCGGCTCGATGAGGCCGCCAAGCTTCTCGTGTCAATCCTGCCGCGCCTCGCGCGCTTTGCCACGGTTTCGATCGCGCTGTACCTCGGCGACGTGATCGACACCCTCCTAGAGGCGGAAGAGACGGGACCGCTGGAAGAGTTGGCAACACAGCTGGGCATCCACCGAATTGCAATCATCGAGGCCCAGCGGCAGCGGTGCCGCGGCCTACTGCACCGGCGCGACGGCGAGTTGGTCGATGCCGAGGTGGCGCTCTCGCAATCGGTCGAGCTGCTGCGATCCGCGGCGAACCCGTACGCCCTCGCCACGACGCTGCTCGACCGCGGCTTGCTGCTGGTAGACCTGGGCCGGTCGACCGAAGCGACCGCTGCGCTGCGCGAGGCGAGGGCGTTGTTTGAGGATCTCCGCGCCACGCCATGGATCGAGCGGACCGACCGCGCTCTCGCCCCCTTGGTTACCGCCTAACGCGGGCGGTTTCAAGGCCGGCGCGCGGGGCGCTTGATGCGTCGTGGAGCTGCGAGCTTGTGTGAGCTTGGTCACAGTTCGCTGCTCGGATCACGCTAAGGTCAGTCGCCGTTGAGCCGCCATCCAGGTCGCCGCAAGGCGACGCGCGGCTCCGTTGAAGGGACCGGTGAGCGGGCGTAGACGCGCCCGGAGCCAGCGTGCTCCTGATGGTCGGGAGGGCGCCGTTCGACGATGAAATCGAAGTAAAGGAGTACTGAAGATGAAACGGTTCATGCTGCCCGCGAGCGCAGCGATCGCCGCCATTGCGCCGGCTGCGGCCTTGGCAAAGGCGCCGACGCCAAACCACGTTCGCGCCTATGAACGGACGTATCACCAGGTCGCCCAGCGGCTCGGCAGCCGTGTGCCCGGCCGCAATATCGTAAGAGACGGTGTAGCGGCCAATCGATCAGCGACTGACGCCGAGGTCATTTCCTCGATCGCGGTGCTCGAGCGGATGCTTGCGCCACTGAGCACATCCGTGAGCGCGCACAGCTCGTTCACCGCACCGGCGGCCACCAGCGCCAACACGACCAGCAGCACCGGTGGTCTGCCGGCGTGCGCGTCAGAGTCCGGTACCAACTACTCGACCGGCTCCGATAACACCAATGCGTCCTCGGGCGCCACGGGCCGCTACCAGATCCTCCCGTCGACGGCGGCCGCCTACGGCTGCAGCCTCGCCACTTCGGCGGGACAGGACGCCTGCGCTCAGGTGATCTACGAGCACGAGGGCGCGAGCGCCTGGGTTGGCTGCGGCGGATAGCGTCAGCCACGCCCCTTGGGTCGCGTGATAGGGCGACCCAGGGGCGTGCCCGCCCTCAGCCTGGTTGCGAGCTGGTCAGAGCGCCTCGGTCGTCCTCACAGCGCCGTGGTGACGCGGCTCACCTCAACCAGCGAGGTCAGGCCCTCTCTGACCCGTTCGATGCCGTCCTCGCGCATCGAATGCATACCGAGCTCAATTCCGGCAGCTGAGATCTCCCCAGCGCCGCGCCGGTCCAGCACCAGCGTCCGGATGTCCTCGCTGATCGGCAATACCTCGTAGAGCCCGACCCGACCGTGGTAGCCGGTCCACCCGCACCGGATGCAGCCTGCCGGCTCGAACACCTCGGCGTCCTCGAGCCCGTGGTCGGCACGAACGGCGTCCGTCAGATCCGCGTGGCGCTTGCACGGCTCGCAGAGGGTGCGGGCCAAGCGCTGCCCAACCACGCAGTCGATCGCCGAGGCGACCATGAACGGTTCGATTCCCATCTCGATCAGGCGGGTGATCGCGCTCGACGCGTCGCGCGTGTGCAACGTGGACAGCACGAGGTGGCCCGTCAGCGCTGCCTGGATCGCGATCTCGGCCGTCTCCCGGTCGCGGATCTCTCCCACCATGATCACGTCGGGGTCGGCCCGGAGCATCGAGCGCAGACCATTGGCGAACGTCACCCCCGCCTTCGCCGAGACTTGCATCTGCTTGATTCCCGGGATCCGCGACTCGACCGGGTCCTCGATCGTGAGGATGCTGCGCTGGCCGTCATTGACGATGCCGAGCGCGCTGTACAGAGTGGTGGACTTGCCCGATCCGGTGGGCCCCGTGACGAGCACCGCGCCGTAGGGCCGCCTGACCGCCCTGACGAACCGCTCGCGGGCCGAGCCGTGCATCCCCAGGAGCTCGAGGTCGCGCACCACCGAGCCCGTGTCGAGGATGCGCATAACGACCCCCTCGCCGTTGACCAACGGCAGCGTGACCACGCGGACGTCGACGCGACGATCGTCGATCGTCACCGCCAGCCGTCCATCCTGGGGAACTCGACGTTCGGAGATATCGAGACTGGCCATGACCTTGATCCGCGAGATCACGCTGGAAGCCATCGTCCGGGCGACCGTGGCGGCGGGCCTGAGCAGGCCATCGATCCGAAACAGCACCTGCATGTCGCCGGGCTCGGGATCGCAGTGGATGTCGGACGCGCCCTGATCGACAGCTTGGGCAATGATCGAGTGGACCAGCTTTATGACCGGCGCCTCCTCATCCGATCCTTCGAGCAGAGCTAGCTCGATCTCGGACTCGAGCTCGTCCACGGTTTCGAGCTCGACAACGGCATCGCCGAGACGGCCCAGCCGGCTGATCAACGCCGCGATGTCCTCGCGCGCCGCCGCTGCCGCCGTGACCTTGGTGCCCATGATCATCGAGATCTCGTCGAGCGTCAGGACGTTCGTCGGATCAGCCATTGCCAGCAGTACCGTCGCGTCCGGAAGGAAGCCAACCGGGATGGCCTGGTAGCGCCTGGCCACGTCGGCCGGCACGAGGTTCACGACGCCCATGTCTATGTCGAACAGCGAGAGGTCGACGTAGTCGATCCCCAACCGCTCAGCAAGCGCGAGGGCAAGCTGGTCGTGACGGAGCTCGCCGCGTTCGATCATGACCTGTCCGGTCGTGCTGCGTAGCTCACGCGCGAGCGAGACCGCCTCCTGGACGGTCTCCGGCTCGGCCAAGCCGAGATCGACGATCACCTCGCCGATCAGGCGATGGGAACGGCCGCGCCGAGTCGGCGCGATCAGTCCGCGCGGATATTCAAAGTTGCCCTCGGACGACGCCGCAGGGGCCGTCGCGGTCCCAAACCTCATCAAACCTCCTCATCGGCACACCGCTCGCGCGGCTTTAGGTGGCGTCGCCTGAGGACGACGATCGTCTAGGGCCGGATCACGGCCTGCGCGCCTCAAGGGTCACGTCGGTCTATCCCTTGGACTACTTGGACGCAGCCATCGCCGCAGGGACAATCCACGGTAGATCAGCAAGCAGCGGATCGAGGGCAGGGCAGGATGTCAAGGACTGGGGGCGCTCAGGGGGCGGCTTTCCAGACACCGTCGGAAAGCGGGCGAGTTCGGGCGGTCGCGTTCTCCAGGACGAGGGGGCGCGGCCGTCCCCGTCGGCGCCTTCAGACGGCCGGTTCTCCGTCGCTGACCACTCCGCTGACCCGCGCGAGGCCGACAAGCGCGAGACGCTTTTCGTTCTGCGGTAGGTCGCTGACGCCGAATTTGTCGAACAGCGCGCGGAGATGGAGCTTGACCGCGGGGATCGAGAGGAACAGCTCGTCGGCGATCTGGCGGTTGGTCGCCGGGGCGGCGAACGAGTTGGCGTCCGACAACGGACGGCAGAGTGCGGTCAGGACCTCGCGCTGCCGCGCCGATAGCTCGACGGCCGAGACGGCCCGGATGGCGAGCTCCGTGGCTCGCTGATCTCTGCCCGTGGGTCGGCGCACGAGCACGACCGTCCTGCCGAACTGGAGCAGGTCTCCGTCACGCAACCTCCGTCTACCACGAACGCGCTCGCCATTGACATAGGAGCCGTTGCGGGACAGCCCGTCGTCGACCAGAGTCAGCTCGCCCCCGAGCTGCTCGAGCTCGGCGTGAAGACCCGACACCTGATCATCCCAGTGGATGCAGAGCTCGGCCTCTCGATTCCGGCCGACCGTGAACTCATCGGAAACTGAGTCGACCCGAAGTGTCTCCTCGGAGTCGCGGTAAACGAGGAACGACGCGTCTTTGCGTTCGGCCTCGATGATCATCTGGAGCTCCGGCGCCGTGATCGGGCGCGGTTGTCTGTAGCTGCCCCCCGGCCCCATACCTCAGCCGCTCATGCCGCCGTCGATCGAGAACGTGTGCGAGGTGACCATCGCGCTGTCGTCGGAGGCGAGGTACAGCATCCCCTGCGCAATCTCCTCGGTCGTCGTATGACGGCCGAGCGGGATCATCGCGTCGAACGCCTTCGCCGCGTCCTCCTGAGGAAGGCCGGTGGCGCGGGTCTCGATCGAGTCCTGGAAGGCGGTCGACGTCGGGCCCGGGTGCATGGTGTTGACCCGGATGCGGCGCGGGGCGAGCTCTTTGGCGGCCGCACGCATCAGTCCGACCTGGCCATGTTTGGCGGCGATGTACGCCGACACCATAGGGGCGCCGATCAGGCCGACGACGCTCGAGGTGATGATGATGCTGCCGCCGTCGGTGGTCCGCGGGATCGTGTGCTTGAGCACGTGGAACGCACCGAGCACGTGTACGGCCAGCGTGCGAGCGAAATCGTCGGAGGGGTAATCGACAAGCGAAGCGACCTGGCCGGTGATGCCCGCGTTGCTGACGACGACGTCGAAGCGCCCGTAGCGATCGACCCCGTCGGCGACAGCCCGCTCCACGGCAGCTTCGTCGGTCACGTCGGCCACGGACGAAAACGCTTCATCGCGACCGAGCTCTTCGACCGCTTCGGTCAACCTGGGCTCGTCGATGCCGACGATCTGGACCTTCGCGCCCTCGGCGACGAACAGCCTCGCCGTCGCGAGTCCGATCCCACTCTCGCCGCCCGTGATGAGGGCGACCTTGTCCAGCAGCCGGGCCAACGCGTTCTTCCTCTTGGATCGATGCTCCAGCGCAAACCCTACCTCTCGGGCAGCGCTCCCTCCTCAAGCATTGCATCCGTGAAGCGGACCGCGGCGGCCGTGCTTTCGAGTCGCCAAACGAGGAGCGCGCGGTCGAAGCCCTCGGCCGCGTCGGCTGCGGCCGAGAGGTTCTCGGCCTACCCCTAGTTACCCCCGCCCCCGCCGTTGGCGCCGCCTCCACCGTTGGGGGTCGGTCCGCCGGGACCGGGTGTGGCGCCGCCACCGGACGGGTTCGTCCCTCCGCTACTGGTCTTGCCGCCGTTTCCCTTTCCCGTACCCGGGGTTGGGGGTTTCTGTGGAGGTGCCGCGAAGAGCGTCGGATTGGCGGAGGGGTTGGTCGACGTCCCCGAGTTTGAGCTCTTGCCGTTCGGCCCGACCACCTTGGTCGCCGCGTGCGGTCCGAAGAACTGGGTACCGGTCCATGGGACCACCGGCGGTGCCCAGTCACCGCAGTAGCCGTCACTGGCGCTCTCCATGAAGTCGTGCCAGATCGGCGCCGCGAGGGTCCCTCCGAACCCGTTGGCCATCGTGATGTTGCCCTGCGGGTAGCCGACCCACACGGCGGTTGACAGCTTTGGTGTGAACCCGACGAACCAGGCGTTGTCGTAGTTCTCCGCCGTCCCGGTCTTGCCGGCCGCAGGACAGCCGTAGTTGGCAGCGGTGCCGGTGCCCTCCTTGATCACGCCCTTCAGCACCTGGATCGCCGCATACGTCTCCCCGTAGCTGAAGACCTTGGTCTTCGGCGGGTGGCCGAGGCTGTTGTCGACGCTGCCGTCCGGGAACACGACGTGATCGATGATCGTGGGCGCGAAGTGGTAGCCGCCATTGGCCAGCGTGGCGTAGGCATCGGCCATCTCGAGCGGAGTGACGCCGATCGTCAGGCCACCGATCACCTCCGCCGGCAGTCCGTCGAGCTGGGTGGTGATCCCCATCTGGTGGGCGATCGCGTCCATCTTCTGCGGGCCGAGGTCGACCACCAGCTGCGCGAACACCGTGTTGTCCGAGAGGATCGTCGCCTTGGTGATGTTGATCGTGCCCTGGTAGGTGTCCTCGGCGGTGTGCACCGACCAGGTGGGATTCGACGGCAGCCATCCCGCCGGCAGCGGCTTGGAGGTGTAGTAGGTCTGGTTCGGGTCGCCGTCGTAGTCGTGGATCAGCGTCATCAGGGCGAACACCTTGAACGCGGAGCCGGGCTGGCGATGGGCCTGCACGGGATAGTCGAAGTTCGTCTGGCCGTACGTGGCCGAGGAGCCGAGAGCGACGATGTGCCCGTTTGACGGGTCGACCGTCGCCAGGCCGGCGGCGGGCTGGTCGTCGAGTACCGAGCCGCCGGGCTGATGGGCGACGATCGCGTTGCGCGCCAGCTGCTGCATCTTGGGCTCGATCGTCGTGTAGACCTTGAGCCCCTCGTTCTGGACGGTCTTCAGCCCGTAGTGCTGGATCAGCTGCGAGAGCGCGTAGTCGAAGATGTACGGCTCCTGCCGCTGCGTGTAGAGCGCGCTGTTCTTGGCATGAAGAGGCGAGCGCTCGGCTCGGATCGCCTGCTGCACGCTGATGTAGTCGCTCTGGACCATTGCCTGCAGCACCTCGTCGCGGCGCACGATCGCGAGGTCCGGTCGATACAGCGGGTTGTAGTCCGTCGGGGACTGCGGCAGCCCGGCCAGCGTCGCCTGCTGGGCGAGGGAGAGCTTCCAGACCGGCTTGTCGAAGAACATCTCCGACGCCGCGCCGACCCCTTGGGCGGTCTCGCCGTTGACGGTCCCGTAGGGAACGTCGTTCAGGTAGGTATCAAGAATCCACGACTTTGAGTGCTTGCCCTCGAGCTGTTCGGCCAGCTTGGCCTGGACGATCTTGTACTTGAGGTTGTGGTTGGCTGCGTAGCGGTGGGGCATCCACATGTTGTCCACAAGCTGCATCGTCAGCGTGGAGGCTCCCTGCAGCGAATCGCGCCCACCGAAGGCGTCTTTGATCCCGGCACGCACGATGCCCTGATAGTCGAGTGCCCCGTGCTGCCAGAACCGCCGGTCCTCGATCGCAACCGTCGCCTCCTTCAGCGTGTTCGGGATGCGGTTCGGAGGGGCGTAACTGAAGACGGTGTTGGCGTGGACATAGCCGAGCAGCGAGCCATCGGCGGCGTAGATACGGGTCAGCCCGTGGGGCATGCGCGGGACGATCGCGCTCAGGTTGGGAGCCGAATCGGCGACGTCGACCACCCAGCCCACGACGCCCAGCGCGCCGATCGCGACCGCCGCGATGAACACGACGACAGCGATCATCAGTGCCCGGCCCCCCGATCCGCGGTGCTTCCGACGACGGCGTACTCGTTCGCGCCGGCTCATCGATGCGGCGAAATACGGTTCATATCGCGTAGCACGTTAGCGCCGGCGCCTCTCCGGGGTCTCATTGCTGGGCTGAGGTGGCCCTCATCTCGAGTTCCGCCAGACGTTGCTCGAGTAGGCGGCGCTCGGCGTCGTTGTGGACGAGCTCGAGCGCTCGCCCGAAGGCAGCGCGGGCCTCCGATGTCCGACCGATGCGCCGCAGGAACTCGCCTCGCGTGGAGTGCAAATAGCGAAAATCCCCCAACGCAAGGCCATCAACGATCGCGAGCCCGGCTTCCGGACCGTGTTGCTCGGCGACGGCGATCGCCCGGTTCAGCTCGACGACGGGAGAGTCGGTGAGACGGGCCAGCTCGCCATAGAGAGCCGCGATCTCGCTCCAGTCGCGCGGTTCGTCGGCGTGCAAGGAGGCGATCGCCGCCTGCACCACGTAGGGCCCGCGACCCCGTAGCGCCAGAGCTCGATCGAGCACCGCCCGACCCTCGGCGATCTGATCCTGATCCCAGAGCGACCGATCCTGGTCGGCGAGCAGCACCAGCTCCCCGCCTTTGAACCGCGCCTCCCGGCGCGCGTCGAGCAGCAGCATCATCGCCACCAGCCCGTGCACCTCCGGTTCGTCCGGCATCAGCTCGGCGAGCGCGCGCCCGAGCCGCAATGCCTCATTCGCCAGTTCGTTGCGGCCGCCGTACCCCTCGTTGAAGATCAGGTACACGACTCCAAGCACCGCCGCGAGACGGTCGGGAAGAAGGTGGTCGGGCGGCACGCGGAACGGGATCCCCGCGTCCTTGATCTTGCGCTTGGCCCGGACCAGCCGCTGCGCCATCGTCGCCTCCGGCACCAGGAAGGCCCGCGCGATCTCCACGGTCGTCAGCCCCCCGAGGGTCCGGAGGGTGAGCGCGACCTGGGCGTCTGTGGCGAGGGCGGGGTGGCAGCAGGTGAAGATGAGCTCGAGTCGCTCGTCTGGAAATGTCGTTCCGCCCACCATGTCCTCCGTTGGTTCCGGGACCTCGAGCAACCGGGTCTTGGCTGCGAGCGTGCGATCCCTGCGAATCCGGTTGATCGCCCGGTTACGCGCGGTGGTTATCAGCCATGCGCCGGGGTTCGTCGGCACTCCGTCGCGGGGCCAGCGCTCGGCGGCGATTGCGAACGCCTCCTGGGTGGCTTCCTCGGCGAGGTCGAAGTCGCCGAGGAAGCCGACCAACGCAGCGAGTACCCGGCCCCACTGCTCACGGAAAGCCTGCTCGAGGATCGCTATCGCTCCACCAGCGGGCGCACCTCGATTGCGCCCCCCATCCTCGCCGCCGGAATCCGCGCGGCGAGCTCGATGGCCGCGTCGAGATCGTCGGCCTCATAGAACAGGTAGCCGCCGAGCGCCTCCTTCATCTCCACGAACGGGCCGTCGGTGGTCAACGTCTTGCCGTCCTGAACCCGCACCGTCGTCGCGGTCTCGGGCGATTGCATCTGCACGGTCGCCGGCGTGACGCCCGGCGTCTCGTTGATCGCCCGGTAGTCGGCGTAAACCGCGCCCTGCTCCTCCTGCGAGAGCGAATCCCACTGCGCCGTGCCCGGCAGCGGTGTGGTCCCTTGGTGAATCAGGAGCATGTACTTCATCGCGTCCTCCTTGTTGGAATGGTCGCGGATAAGACAAACGGGGCTGGTCGAAATCGACACTCGAACCGAAGATTTATGCCGGAGCCGGCGCGGGCTCGTCGATCAGGCGCCGGGCGGGAACGTGTAGCGCGAATGCGGCGGCACGTAGGGCCCGACCTCCAGCACGATCTCACTGTGGGTGCTGAGCGGAACGCCGCCAGGCCGACCGCGCCAGGGCCGACCACCGACGAACACCCTCACCGTCTTCTTCGGTGACGGCGAGAACGTGGCCAGCGATCGCGACGACAGTGGCTGGCCCCAGGCCCGGAACAGGTCCGACAGATGGAGTCGAGCGCCTCGTCGAACGAGCACGACGCCGGTCGGTTCGAGGGTTACCAGAGCGCCGTAGCAGCCTGCCTTCGAGATCCGGCCCTCGGAGTACGAGCGTGGGGGTCGGGTACCGATCCCCGAGGCGACGAGGACGACGCGATTGGCCGCGAACAACTCCACGTGGACGCCGACCCGTGGACCGAGATCACGCGTGCAGGGCCCGACGATCGCGCCGCGGGCCGGCGGCTGGAAACGGGGGCCTCGCCCGATCGAGCGGGCCTCCCTGACCAGCGCCGCGGGTAGCGCCGTCGCCGGCGGGCGGCGCTCCGCCGAGCCACACCCCACGCATGCGAGCCCCGCCACCAGCAGGAGCGCCGCCGCCAGTGCGCCCCTCGGGAGTCCGTCGTAGTTGGAACCGGGAGCACGGCTCATGCCATCAGGCCCTCGTCCTCCCAGTCGAGCTGATCGTCGGCCGCTTCTTCGCTCCCCGAGGAGCCGGGTTGTGGGGCGATACGAAACACCATCGGCACGAGGCCGATCCCGGCGCACAGGCACGTGGCCACGGCGAGCCTGGCGACGAGCGCAGGAAGCGCGATCAGTACGAACCCACGGAGTAGGACCTCGATCAGCGTGGCCCCCTCGTAGATCGCGGCTCCCGCGATCAGGAACAGCGCAAACCATCCCTGCCTGCGTAGCAGGAGCCACCGCAGTCCCCACACGACGAATGCCAGCTCGAATGCCAGAACGACGAGTTGGAACGGCGTAACACCGGGCCGGCCGTGGAGACCCTGGCCCACCGCAGCGACGGCGAACGCCACGAGCGCGACGAACGCAAGCGCTCGGGCGACACGCCAATCGAGCTCGGGCCGTCGTAGCCGGAGGGCGGCGAATACGCACGCCAGCACGACGACGATCGGCCAGAACCACACAAGTGGTGGATCGGGCTTGTAATAGAGGCCCCCGGCGATCGCCGCGCCCCGGCCGTCGACCCTCACTGGCACCTCCCAGCGGCCCAGGTAGCGCGTCCCGGGCGCGATCAGCGTCGTCCCGAGCGCGTGCAGCCGTCCGTCATGCCATTCGTAGGCGTGTCCCCCACTCACCTGGTGCCACTTTGGCGGCGTCGCCGGGCCCAACCCCGTCGGCGGAACCTCGGCCGGCGTCTGGTTGAGGTAGTACATCGCCGAGTTCTGGTTGACCTGGACGCCTGCGCGCGAGAAGCGGACATACGGCGCTCCGCGATAGTCCAGGACGACGACGTCCAGGCTGGGATCGACCTGGAGCCACAGTCGCAGATCGCCGTCGACGGCCTTCGTCTCAAGCCCGGCAGGAACCTGGGACGGCCGGGCCAGGAAACTGCTCGCCGACGGGTTTATCGGGCCGTGCGCCTCGGCGGCGCTCGGGGCTAGGGCAACCACGATCAACGCCAACACGATGGCTACGCCCGCGACCCACCGCCGCCAGCTGATCCTAGACTTCGTCGCCGTACTGAGGCTCATTTTCGATGGTTGACTGTACGCGCACCTTGCCCCACTCCACGCCTGTCTGTCGGACACAGGTTCTCGCCCTGACGATCTCACTGATCGCGTTGGTCCTGAGCGCATTCCCCGCCGCCGCGGCGGCGGACGGTGACCCGGCGAGCGACGTGCTGGCCACGCAGACCGTGTACCTCCCGCAGGACACCGGAGCCACGGCCACGCAGCAGTCCGAACTCGGCGCGATCGAGACCGCGGCTCAGAAAAGCGGGTACCAGATCCGCGTCGCGATGATCGCGACGCCGTCAGACCTCGGCTCGGTCGGGGCGCTGTGGCACCAGCCACAGAGCTACGCCGAATTCCTCGGCCAGGAACTTTCGATCCTGTACCGGGGAACCTTGCTGGTCGTGATGCCGAACGGGTTCGGGCTATACGAGGGCGGTCACCCGACCGGAGCCGGGCAGTCGGCGCTCGCGTCGATGCGACCCCCGGGAAATGCGGGGCTCGTGGATGGGACGGTAACCGCGATCCAGCGGCTGGCCAAGGCATCGGGCCACACGTTGCAGGTGAGCTCGCGCAGCGCCCCTGCCGGCCCGGCCGGCAATGACACGGGCACATGGATCGCACTCGTGGTTGGCGCCGCGCTGATCGTGGCCGCGTGGGCGGCCAGCCTGCGCGCGCTCCCGCTGAGGCTGGCGAGCCGGCGAAGCACGGCGAGCTGAGGGTCCGGCCGCACAACGCTGAATCTTTATGTATTGGGCCGGAAGGATCCTTCCGTCCTCGGCGTCATTGATGGCCAGAAAGGTTGTCGAATGTGAGAGGAGCAGCATCCGCCATGGCTACCAGACGCCACGCCGCAATCGCTCGATTGCGGACGGTCAGCTCGGCAGTGGCAGTAACCGCAGTTCTCTCGTGCGTCGCCGCCAGCGCGGCTTCGGCGCATGGTCACCAGCCGTTCCTGAACCGAGTTCAACACCGTGACCAGCCTCACGACGACGGTTCCGGCGAACGGCGACGTAAACCCGTACGGGATTGTGTTCGCGCCGAGGTCGGTCGGGAGACTCGTCCGAGGCGACATTCTCGTCAGCAACTTCAACAACTCGATGAACGCGCAGGGAACCGGAACTACGATCGATGAGATCACCCCGGGCGGCACGCTCAGGCTGTTCGCCGCGATCAACGCCGCCAGGCTCCCTGGGCCCTGCCCGGGCGGGATCGGCCTGTCGACCGCGCTCGTGGCCCTGCGAGACGGATACGTGATCGTCGGCAGCCTTCCGACCGAGGACGGCACGTCGGCAACGGCAAAGGCCGGCTGCCTGCTGGTCCTCAACAGCTTCGGGCGAGTGGTCGAGACGATCGCCGGCAGCCCGATCAACGGACCGTGGGACATGACGGCGGTGGACCGCGGCTCGTCCGCCACGCTGTTCGTCGCGAACGTGCTCAACGGCACGGTCAAGGCCAATGGGGCCACGGTCGACCACGGGACCGTGGTGCGGATCGAGCTGCGCCTACGTCGCGGCTCGATGCCCTTCCCCACCGCGATCAACGTGATTGGGACCGGTTTTGCCGAGCGGACCGATCCATCGGCGCTCGTCGTCGGCCCGACGGGCGTGGCGATCGCGGCAGGAAACGGGTTCCGCGGTGGCTTCGGCCACGACGCGGGCGACCGCGGCACGCTATATGTCGCGGACACCGTCAACAGCCGGATCGCCGCGATTCCCAACGCGATGCGCCGGATGACCCCGTTCCCCGGCGGGGGGCAGACGGTGTCGATGGGCCTGGCACTGAATGGCCCCCTGGGCCTGACGTTCGCCCCCGGCGGCGATCTGATCGCCGCGAACGGTGGTGACGGAAACCTCGTCGAGGTGACGCCGTCCGGCAACCAGGTGGCAACCAAGACTGTCGACTCCACCGGAGCCGGCGCGCTGTTCGGATTGGTCGCCGCCCGCCACACCGGCGTGTACTTCGTCGACGACGCAGATAACACCCTGCGACTGCTGCACTGACCTGTTGCACCGCTCACGCCCACCCAGCAACGAGGTGGGCGTGAGCGGCCGAGCCCCCGGGGCCGGTGGCTCCACCACCGACCCCTCGCGCGGGGTGGGGGTTGCGCCCGCGCCACCGGACGGGCAGCATGTAGCGCCGCAACATTCGACGGGGGTAGCGGATGGGACGGTCGACGCGTAGGCGGTTGGGCATGCCGACGGCCGCGATCTTGATCGCGGCGGCACTCGGCCTGGCTGCGTCTCACGGCGGCGCGGCTGCCCGGAGTCAAGACGCACGGCGCATGGACTGCGGCGGGCTCCACGCGCTGCGACGTGACGGCCGCTCCGTCCGTCTCGCCCTGCTCCAGCTCATGGCCAACGCCCCATCTGAGCGCACGGCTCTCCCCGTGCTCGGCGCCGTGCACGCGCGGTGGCGCGCGGACCGGCCACTGCTCGCGACCCGAACCGCGCTCGCACGAGCCGAGGCACAGGTGATCTGCCTCCAGCGCAGGGGTCATTCGGACCGCGCGCTCAGACTGCCCGCGGCCGCCGCCATACACGCCCTCACCGCTCGCCAGCTGGCCTACATGGATGCCCAATGGGCGCTCCAGGCCCGCCGCGACGGAGGACAACGGATCGCGGTGACCGTCGGGCGGCAAGCCGAGCTCTGCTTTCGCACATCCACGGCGCTGCTGCAGGATCGCCCCGCGCCGGACCACGGCGCCTGCGTGTTCGCCACGCCGGGTTTCTCGCCGGCGAGCGCGGCGACCGACGACCGCGGCTGCGATCACGGCGGAAACCTGGCCGTCCGTGTCGCGCGCGGCGTGCCGAACTCGGCCCAGGGCAAGGTCCTCCCCGGCACTCGCGTCCGCAGTCAAATCGTGCACACGCGACCGCGGCCGTACGTCCCCGGCCCCAACCCTCTGATCGACCACTACCCGAACGGGCGGTTACCCGCCGGGCCACCGCAGTGGCGAAACCTGACCGCGGTACCGCCGTCGAAGGTCGTCCGGGCGACGAGCGCCAACGCGATCTTCAACGCCCAGGGCTCTCGCTACCGGATCGCGTTCAACTTCTCGCACTACGGCGAGGCCCCCGTCAACATCGGCGACTTCAGCGGCAACGGCGCCGACGACCTGGCGATCTCCGATCATTACGCCTACGTCGACGGCATTGAGCACGCCGGCGAGGTCGACGTCTACTACGGCCACCGCGGGCGGGGAATCAACCCACGCTCGCAGGTCCCGAACGTCATCTTCTACGGCGATCAGTCCCGGGCGAAGTTCGGGATCTCGATCGCGGCGGCCGGGGACGTCAACGGCGACGGCTGGCCCGACCTGCTCGTCAGCGCGGCGTTCCACAGCACCGATCACGACAGGATCACCAACGGCGGCACGGTGTATCTGATCTACGGAGGCTTCTTCCAGCAGTTCCGATGCACGGTCAAGGTCCGGGCTCAGGCGATCGGCCGGACCATTCCGGGAATCCGGTTCGAAGGCGGCTTCGACCACCATCTCTACCTGGCCTGGTCCAACGAGCTCGACTCGGGCGACTTCACGGGCAATGGGCTGTCGGACATCGTGATGGGGGCGTATGACCCCTACGACCCCCCGCCCAGCAAGCTCGGGGCCCGCGCGTACCTCATCTACGGCAGCCGTCAGCTGCCGCTGTTCTACGCCCCCTACCGGCTCGGGATCGACCGCCGTGCCGGCGGGATCCAGTCGCTCATCTTTCAGGATCCCGATCCGATGGCGACCAACTCGAGCCTCGGATTCAGCGCCTCGTTCGTCGGCGACATCACCGGCACGGGACGGGACGCGCTCGCCTTCACGGCGGCCGCCGCCGGTCCCACGGGTGGTGGCCAGGCCTACGTCTTCACGCGCCGGCTCGACCCCACCGCCTCGGCGCCGATTGACATGACGAGCGCCGACGTGACCGTCACCGCCGACCGGCTCGACCAAGGGGGCGTCCACCTGCGCTTCATGGGGTTGGGGAGCGCCCGACCGGCCGGGGATGTCAATGGCGACGGGACCGCTGACGTGATCTTCACCGCGCGCTACACCGAGTCGCTGCTGGGCGGCGTCTGGACGCACGTGGGCGCCGCTGCCGTCCTCTACGGCCATCGCGGCGGCCTACCGGCGCAGCTCCCGTTCTCCAGCCTCGATCACATCTACTACGGGGACGAGCGCGGCCAGCTCGGCCAGCCCGCGAGCGATCACGGCGCCGATTTCAACGGCGACGGCCGGGCCGACGTCCTGCTGGCCGACCCTTACTACCTCGAGCCGCTCGGCGGCGAGCTCCAGCAGCGGGGACGGATGTGGCTGATCGTGAGCTCCCCGAGCCAGCCCAAACTCGTCGACGTCGAGGCGTCGGCCAGCCGCTACGTCCTCGCCGACACCACGTTCCCAGGGCTGTTCGGCTTCACGTGGGACACGGGCGACTTCAACGGCGACGGCCGCCCCGACCTGGTGATCAGCGATCACTACGAGGGCGACCGGTCGCTCGACATCCACGCCGGCGTCGTCTATCTGTTCGACAACTCGCGGTTGCGGCTGGGCTGGCAGGGTGGCGCTGCGGGCCCGAGCCAAGGCCGGCGCTGAACCGGCGTTGGTCTACCGCTCCTGAAGCACGGACAGGATGTTGCCGGCCGGGTCCCTGAACCAGGCGATGTAGGGACCGCCGCCGCGCGCGATCGCGCGCTCGTCCTGTGCGAGCCCCTCGTAGCGCTCGAAGGTCACGCCGCGCGCCGTGAGCTCATCGACGGCAGCCTCGATGTCGTCGACGGGGAAGTTCAGGATCGTGTAGTCCGCCGGCTCGTGTACCGGCTTCGGGTAGACGATCGTCGGGCGGTCACCCGCCAGGAGGAGGGTCAGCAGCCCGTTCTCCTCGGTCGTGTTCAGGCCGAGCGTCCCCTCGTAGAACTCGCGTGCCTTCGGCACATCGTCGACCGCGAAGCCGCTGAACGCCATGGTATTCGCGAACATCGTCCACTCCAATCTGTCGCTTTCATATCTATAGACGCGGCCGGGCCACCAAACTCATCGACGTTCGGCCTGTCTATGGTGATGGGGCAATGGCACTCCGCGAGGACATCCGGAATATCGCGATCGTGGCGCACGTCGACCACGGCAAGACGACGTTGGTCGACGCGCTGTTGTGGCAGTCCGGGGCATTCCGCAGCGGCCAGGACGTGGCAGACCGGGTGCTCGACTCGATGGACCTCGAGCGGGAGAAGGGGATCACGATCCTGGCCAAGAACACGGCCGTCCGCTACGGCGACGTGAAGCTCAACATCGTCGACACCCCGGGGCACGCGGACTTCGGCGGGGAGGTCGAGCGCGGCCTGACGATGGTCGACGGGGTCCTGCTGCTCGTCGACGCGAGCGAGGGACCCCTGCCCCAGACGCGCTTCGTGCTGCGCAAGGCGCTCGAGGCGCGGCTGCCAGTGATCCTCGTCGTCAACAAGGTGGACCGTCCGGACGCGCGGATCGACGAGGTCGTCGACGAGGTCTATGAGCTATTTCTCGATCTCGACGCCGACGAGTCGCAGATCGAGTTTCCGATCGTGTACACGAACGCCAAGGAGGGGCGCGCCTCCCTCGACGCTGCACGCCCTGGGGAGGATCTCGGGCCTCTGTTCGAGCTGCTCGTCGAGCACATCCCGGCTCCGCGCTATGACCCCAGGCATCCCTTGCAGGCACACGTCACGAATCTCGACGCCTCGCCGTACGTCGGGCGGATCGCGATCTGCCGGGTGCGGCAGGGTCAGATCCGGCGTGGCGAGACGGTCGCGTGGTGCCGAGCCGGGGGAACCATCGAGCGGGTCAGGGTAGCCGAGCTGTACGTCACCGAGGCCCTCGATCGGGTCCCGGTTGACGAAGCCTCGGCGGGCGAGATCATCTCGGTCGCCGGTATCCCCGAGATCACGATCGGCGAGACGCTTGCCGACCCCGACGACCCGCGGCCGCTGCCCGTGATCACCGTCGATGAGCCGTCGCTGTCGGTGACGGTCGGAATCAACGATTCGCCGCTGGCCGGGCAGGACGGCGAGAAGCTGACGGCGAGCCAGCTGAAGGCGCGGCTGGACCGAGAGCTCGTCGGCAACGTATCTCTGCGGGTGCTGCCGACCGACCGCCCCGAGGTCTGGGAGGTCCAGGGCCGCGGCGAACTGGCGCTGGCGGTGCTCGTTGAGTTGATGCGCCGCGAGGGGTTCGAGCTGACGGTAGGCAAGCCGCAGGTCGTCACCAATCTCGTCGACGGCGCGATCCACGAGCCGGTCGAGCGGATGAGCGTCGACGCCCCGGAGGAGTACGTCGGCGTGATCACGCAGCTGCTCGCGCTTCGCAAGGGTCAGCTCGAGCAGATGGTCAATCACGGAACCGGCTGGGTCCGGATGGAGTACCTCGTACCCGCCCGCGGGCTGATCGGCTTTCGGACCGAGTTTCTCACCGAGACCCGAGGGACGGGTCTCGTTCACCACGTGTTCGATCGTTGGGAGCCCTGGCACGGAGAGCTCCGGACCCGGCCGACGGGCTCCCTCGTCTCCGATCGCCTTGGCAGGGTTGCGGCGTTCGCGCTGTTCAACCTCCAGGAGCGCGGGACGCTGTTCGTCGCGCCTGGTGAGGAGGTCTACGAGGGGATGATCGTCGGCGAGAGCAGCCGTGCCGAGGACCTGGACGTCAACGCCTGCAAGGAGAAGCACCTGACGAACATGCGCTCGTCGACCGCCGACGAGCTCGTGCGGCTCGTTCCCAAGCGGGAGCTCTCCCTCGACCAGGCGCTCGAATTCCTCCGGGCCGACGAGTGCGTCGAGGTGACGCCGAACGCGGTCAGACTGCGAAAGGCGATCCTCGACGCCACCGGCCGTCGCAAGCTCGCCCGGACCAACCGCGGCTGAGCGAGCGCGGCCTCACAGCACGTCGGCTGAGGGCGGCTCTCGAGCTGGGCGTAGTGGAACTTGTAGCCGAGCGCCAGGAGCCTTGCCGGGATCGCCCGCTGTCCGGTGGTCACGACCTCGGCCATCTCTCCGTACAGAAGCCGGACGCCGAATGACGGAACGGGGACAAAGGCGGGCCGGTGAAGCGCCCGGCCGAGCGCGCGCGAGAGTTCGGCGTTCGTGGCCGGGGTCGGCGCCGTTAGGTTGACCGGCCCGTCGGCCTCTCCGTTATCGACGCAGTAGAGCAGACCGCCGACGACGTCGTCCAAGTGGATCCAGGGCACGTACTGGCGGCCGCCCGCCACCGGGCCGCCCAATCCGAGGCGGAAGAACGGGAGCATCTTCGCCAGCGCTCCACCGGACGACGCGAGAACGACCCCAGTGCGTGTGACCGCCACCCGCGACGCCGGCGATGCCGACAGCGCCTCTCGCTCCCATTCCACGACGATCTCCGCGAGGAAGTCCGACCCGGCTGGAGCCTGCTCGTCGAGCTGCTCGTCGCCGGCGGGTCCGTAGTAACCGACGGCGGACTGCGAGACCAGCGTCGGCGGTCGCTGCCGGTGCTCCAGCGCCAGCATTCCCTCGACTAGCGAGCGCGTGCCCAGCACGCGGGAGTCGCGAATCCGCCGCTTCGCCTCCTCGGTCCACCGCTGGGCGATCTCCTCCCCCATCAGGTTCACGACCGCGTCGGCGCCAGCCAGTGCCGCCGCTGGAGGCGGACCTGCGGTTGGGTCAGCCCAGGCGTGGACCTCGACCTCGCCCCCGAGCGTCTCGCTCGCCCGGCGCTGGTCCCGGGAGAGTGCCACGATTGCGTCTCCGCGCGCCTGAGCCGCGCTCACGAGCGCTCGTCCGATCAAGCCCGTGGCGCCGGTGACGACGATCCGCACGACTAATCGAGGTAGTCGTAGGCGGGGATCGTCAGGAACTGCACCAGCTCGGGCGATAGCGCGACGCGCTCGAACAGCTCTCGCGTCTGCACCGGGCGTCCGGCCAGCCACGTCTCCTCGCCAACGTCCTCCCTGATCTTCGCGGTCTCCTCGTCGAGGATCCGTCGAACGAGCTCGGGCGTGACGGTCCTGCCGTCCTCGAGCTCAACGTGGTGGTGGATCCACTGCCAGATCTGCGTCCGCGAGATCTCGGCTGTAGCGGCGTCCTCCATCAGCGAGTTGATCGCCGCGGCACCGCGTCCGCCGAGCCAGAACGAGATGTACTGGAAGCCGACGTTGACGTTCGTCCTCAGTCCGGCCTCGGTCGCGCGCCCCGGCGTCGAGGCGAGATCGAGCAGCTCGGCGGCGCTGACGTCGACGTCATCTCGCTGTCGCTCGAGCTGATTGGCCGCCCCCTGCAGGCCCTGCTCGAACACCTCGCGTGCCACCGGCACCAGGTCCGGGTGGGCGACCCAGGTCCCGTCGTAGCCCTGGTTCACCTCGCGTTCCTTGTCGGCCCGCACGCCGTCGAGCGCCCTGGCGTTCGCCTCTTCGTCCCTGCGTGACGGGATCAGCGCCGCCATCCCACCCATGGCGTGGGCTCCACGACGGTGGCAGGTCGCGGCCAGCAGGTCGGTGTAGGCGCGCATGAACGGAACCGTCATCTTCACGTCCCCACGATCGGGCAAGACCATCTCCGGCCGCTCGGGGAAGCACTTGATCGAGGAGAAGATGTAGTCCCACCGGCCTGCGTTGAGGCCGGCCGAGTGCTCGCGCAGCTCGTAGAGGATCTCGTCCATCTCGAACGCCGCCGGCAACGTCTCGATCAGGACCGTCGCCTTGATCGTGCCGCGGGGAGCGCCGACCATGTCCTGCGCGGCGCAGAACACGTCGTTCCAAAGCCGGGCCTCGAGATGGGACTCGAGCTTCGGCAGGTAGAAATAGGGCCCGGAGCCGCGGGCCAGCAGCCGCGGCGCGCAATGGAAGAAGTAGAGACCGAAGTCGAACAGGCCGCCGGCGATCGGCTCCCCGTCGACGAGCAGGTGTCGTTCCGGCAGGTGCCAGCCGCGAGGACGGACCAGCAGCGTCGCGGGGTTCTCGCCGAGCTCGTAGTGGCGGCCGTCGGAGCCCGCGTAGGTGATCGTCCCCTCGATCGCATCGCGAAGGTTGATGTGGCCCTCGACCATGTTGCGCCAGGTTGGAGAGTTCGCGTCCTCGAAGTCGGCCATGAACCCGTCGGCCCCCGAGTTGAGCGCGTTGATCGTCATCTTCCGGTCCGTCGGGCCCGTGATCTCGACCCACCGCTGCTGCAGATCGATCGGAACCGCCGACACCCGCCAATCGCCCTCACGAATCTCGCGCGTGTCCGGGAGGAAATCGAGCAGTTCGCCGCCGGCCAGCCGCTCGCGCCTTTGCGCGCGCGCTTCGAGCAGCTCAGAACGGCGGGGGCCGAACTGCGTCTGGAGCTCTGCCAGGAACTCGAGCGCGTCCGGGGTCAGCACCTCGTCGAATCCGGGCTCTATAGCCCCTGCCAGTTCCAGTCTCGGGTGGGTGGTCATCGCATGAATCCTCTCAGCCGGGGCTACCCAGCGTCGTGCGGAGACAAGCGCGCGGCATGCGGCCTCGGTGGGGGTCGCCTCCCCCCCACGCTCAGCCGCGTACTCGACGGCGCACAACCCGGCCAGGAGCAACGCCACGGCGCCCGTCAACGCCCACGCGGCGATCCCGCCGCCGACGGCGAACAGCACCAGTAGCGCGACCGCGATGACCGCCTTCCCATAGCCGATATCGCCAATCATCCGCCACCGGAACGCGATGTGGCCGACAAGGTACAGGGCGACCCCGCCGCACAGGGCCAGCCGAGGCGCGTCCTGGAGCTGGGTCGTCCGCGGCCCGGACCACGTACTTGACGCCCGCTGCGAAGATGATGATCCCGGCCACCAGCAGGAGGTGCAGATAGCTGTATGAGTCGGCGGCGGCGAGGACGGGATCGTCGTGCTCGCGCAGCCGTTCCTCGGCAACCTGAGCGAAGCGGTCGAAGTACGTCCACCACAGACCGATCGTGATCAGCAACCCGAGCGTGACCGCCGCGACGAGTCCGGCATCGAGCGGTTCCCTGGCCGCCCCGACGCCGATCGTGACGATCGACTCCCCGAGACAGATGATCACGAACAGGCTGTAGCGCTCGGCGAAGTGGGCGACGGCCACCCGTTGGAGCCCGCGCAGCCGTTCGCGGGTCAACCACGCCGGCCCCGCGTAGTCGATCGCCACGGCCCCGGCCCACAGCAAGGCCCGCGGCAGGCCGTGCAGGAACGACCCGGCGATCAGCAGCACCAACCCGATCACGACCGTCACCGCGAAGCCGGCGATCGCCGACAACGAGGCGTTGCCGCGCCGCGACTCGTACACGTACAGGGCCAAATGGAGCAGGCGGACGACGGCATAGGCGCAGACGAACAGCGTCGCCTCGCGGCCCCACGCGCGGGGCACGGCGAGACCCGCGACGAAGATGAACACGGTCGCCAGCAGCAGCGTAAGACGGAGCGTCGGCGAGTCCGTGGCCTCGGCGTTTGCGGCCCAGACGAACGCCGACCATGCCCACCACACGAGGGCGAGGACCAGCATCGACTCCCAGAATCCCGTCCAGTTCAGGTGGTTGGCGAGAAGCGTCGTCACCTGGGTGATCGCGAACACGAACACCAGATCCCAGAGCAGCTCGACAGGGCTCGTCCGCCGCTCTTCAGCGGCGCCGTCGGCGCCTTGCGCAGAACCTTCCACGGCAGAAGAAGTATCGCGACGTCAGAGTTCGGCCAGGGCGTCGTCGACCGCCCGCCGGGCTGCGGTGAGCGTCTGGGCGCCCTTCTCGAATCGCTGCCACGGATCGCCGTCCTGCTCGACGCGCTTGATCACCGTCCGCACCGTCCACCGGTCGGGACGGGTGCTGCTCTCAGAGAGCTCGTCGAGGTGCAGCGGCGTCGCGACGGGCGCCTTCGGTCGAGCCCTGACCGAGTACGGAGCGACGGACGTGAGCGCGTAGCCGTTGCGCATGAAGTCGATCAGGATCTTGCCTTCGCGCTTGGCCTTGCGCTGTTCGATCGTGAACACGCGCGGCTCGCGGGAGGCCGCCACCGCGGCGAAGTCGCGTGAGAAGGTCCGCACGTAGTCGAACTCGGCGCGCCGCTGCAGCGGGACGACGACGTGGTAGCCGCGCGATCCTGAGGTCATCGCCCATGGCTCCAGGCCGAACTCGTGGAGCAGGTCGACGATCAGCACCGCCGCTTTGCGGATCGCCGCGGGACGGTGGACGCTGGGGTCGAGGTCGAACACCATCTTGTCGGGCCGGCTCAGCTTGTCGGCGCGGCTCTCCCAGCTATGGAAGGTGATGCACGCCTGGTTTGCCAGGTAGACGAGCGTCGCCGGCTCGGACGCGACCACGTGCTTGACGGTCCCCCCCGCCTTCGGCACCTCAACCACTTCGATCCAGTCCGGGAAATGGCCGCTGGCGTGCTGCTGGAAAATCTTGTGGCCCTCGATGCCGTCGGGATATCGCTCGAAGTTGAGCGGGCGCCCGGCGATGTGGGGAAGCATCACCTCGGCGATCCGGGCGTAGTAGCGGGCCAGATCGGCCTTCGTCACGTTCGGAGGGATCAGCTCCTTGTCGGGCCTGGAGATCTCGACCTCGCGGCGCCCGGCGGTGATCGTGAGCGCCACGTGAGCCCTCAGCGAGACGGCTGGAGCTCGCGGGCACCTGCCTCGATCAGCGCCGGCTCCGCCGCGCCGGGGCGTTCGGACTCGACGAGCGCCAGCGCGCGCTCGTATTCGTCGTAGCGGCGCATCACCCGCAGCCAGGCCCACCCCGGCCGGGTCTCGAGCTCGGCGCTTCGGTCCGGGTCGCCTGGGCGGTCGCCCGTGGGCCGCGCCTGTACGAGCTCGTCGTGCTGGGCGATGGCGGCGGCCATGTCGCGCAGCGCGCCATCGTCGTCGAGCAGGCTCGCCTCGAGATGGGAGGTGAGCACGAGCAGCTCGCGCCGGGTCGCCCGCCGGGCCAGGCGTGTGCGGGTGTCACGGAACGCGAACGCGTCCCACGCCTTCGCGAACGAGATGCAGCTGGCACGCCCGCCGGCGCGGTGCGCGGCCAGCATCGGACAGATGCCGCCTTGGGCGGTGTAGGCGCCGACGATGATCTCGTTCTGGCGGACCCCGTCGAGCATCGCGACCCGCGTATCCCGGGGAAGGCTGTCGATCGCGTGTCGCAGATCCTGGATCGTCGCGTGACGCCGTGTTCGCATAGGGTTCACCGCCTGCCGGGGACCGGGCGGCCACTCTATCGGCGGTCGTCGAGCCCCACAACCGATCTCCTTTGCGCGAAAGGAACCTTGCAGATGAAGCTCGCAGTCAACGTCGCCTACTGGGGCATGGGCATGGGTCCGGAGGAGCAGCTCGCGGTCGTTCAGGAGGCGGAGCGACTCGGCTACGACTCGGTGTGGGCGGCGGAGGCCTACGGCTCGGACACCGCCACGGTGCTCGCCTGGCTCGCCGGCCGGACGACGAAGATCCGGCTCGGCTCGGCGATCTTCCAGATGCCTGGCCGCACCCCGACGATGACCGCGATGACGGCGGCGACGATCGATCAAATCTCGGGCGGGCGGATGATGTTGGGGCTCGGATCTTCCGGGCCGCAGGTGGCCGAGGGCTGGCATGGGCAGCGGTTCGCCCATCAGCTTCAGCGCACGCGAGAGTACGTCGCGGTCGTCCGTATGGCGCTCGACCGGGAACGCGTCGAGTTTCACGGGGAGACGATCGAGCTGCCGCTACCCGATGGCCCTGGGAAGGCACTGAAGCTGATGATCTCGCCCGTGCAGGAGCGGATCCCGATCTACCTCGCGGCGATTGGCCCGAAGAACACGGCGCTGGCGGGCGAGATCGCCGACGGGTGGATCCCGACCTTCTTCTCGCCCGAGTACGTCTCGGAGTTCCGCAAGCTGCTCGAGGAGGGCGCGGCGCGCTCGGGCCGTTCACTCGACGGCTTCGATATCGCGCCGACCGTGAGCGCGTTCGTATCGGACGACCGCGCGCTGGCCAGGAACCTGATGCGCCCCGTGCTGGCCCTGTACATCGGCGGCATGGGTTCGCGCAAGCAGAACTTCTACAACAACCTCGTCCAACGCTACGGGTTCGAGGACGCGGCGCGCGAGATCCAGGATCTCTACCTGGACGGCAAGAAGGCCGAGGCCGGCGAGGCGATTCCGGACGAGCTGATCGACATGGTCGCGCTGTGCGGCCCGCCCGACGCCGTCCGCGACCGGCTGGCCGCGTTCCGCGACGCCGGCGTTGGAACGTTGATGATCACGCCGATGGCCTTCGCCGTGGACGACCGGATCGCGCAGCTGCGCGCGATCGCCGAACTCGCGGGCTGATTTCACCCCCGGGGACGCCGACGGATCAGCGGCTGCGCATCTTCCTGGGAGCGTTTGGCGATCCAGGCCACGCGTTCCCGATGCTCGCCCTGGGCTCACGGCTGGTCGGCCGCGGCCATGAGGTGACATTCGAGACTTGGAGCCGGTGGCGAGACCACGTCGAGGCCGCGGGAATGAGGTTCGTCCCGGCACCCGAATATCCGGTCTTTCCGACACGCGAGCGGCCGCTCAAGCCCTACCAGGCGGTCGTGCTGGCGACGGCCGAGACGCGCGCTGCCGTGCGCGAGTGCGAACCCGACATCGTCGTCCACGACATTCTCACGCTTGCCCCGGCGCTGGCGGGGGAGCTGGAGGGGGTGCCGGTGGCGACGCTCATCCCCCACCTCTACACGGTCGGCGCTCCCGGTTTTCCTCCGTACGCGCTGGGCGCGCGGATACCTCGCACCGCGGTGGGCCGAACGGTCTGGCGCCAGCTGCAGCCGCTGATCGAGGCGGGGCTCAGGCAGGGCCGAGACGAGCTCAACGACACGCGCCGGCGCCTCGGCCTGCCGCCGACCGAGCGTCTGCACGGAGGACTGAGCACGGAGCTCTGCATCGTCGGCACCTTCCCGCAGCTCGAGTATCCGCGGGCCTGGCCGCCAGGGGTGCACGTCGTCGGTCCGCTGATGTGGGAGCCGCCTTATCACGACGTCTCGCCCCCGCCCGGCGAAGCGCCACTCGTGCTCGTCGCGCCCTCGACCGCGCAGGATCCCGACCACCGCCTGCTCCGCGCATCGCTGATGGGCCTCGACGGCGAGCCGATCCGGCTGCTCGCCGCCACCAATCGCAAGCCGCTCCGGGAGGCCGTGCGCGTGCCGGCGAACGCACGGCTCGTCGAGTGGATCTCCTATTCGCGGACGATGCCCCGATGCTCGCTCGTGATCTCGCACGCCGGGCACGGCACCGTCGCCCGCGCCCTCGCATCCGGCAGCCCGGTGCTGGCAGTGCCCCACAGCGGCGACATGGGCGAGAACGCGGCCCGGATCGACTGGGCGGGGGTCGGGGTCAGGCTGCCGTGGCGGATCCTGACCCCGGCGACCGTGCGGCTGGCGGTGCGCCGGGCGCTGGCGGATCGATCGCTGGCGGCGCGCGCCCGGGAGCTCGGCGCCTGGGCGGCGGTCAACGACGGCGCCGAGCGAGCCGCGGCGCTCGTCGAGCAGCTGGCTAGAGCGGCTGGTCGCGATGGCGGCGCACGAACTCGATGAGCTCGGGCGCGGTGCCCTGGACCATGTCCATCGGCTCGCCAAAGCAGCTGCACAGCTGGACGACCACGAGCTCGTCGGAGATCTCGACCGGGCGCCACATCGCCCCGTGGTCCTCCCAGAGCTTTAGATCCTCGACCGTGACCTCTGCCGGCTCGGTGCCCACCGGCGCCCGTCAGCTCGAGGCGGCAGCCGCCCCGGCGGCCGGCTGACCGGCCGGGTTCTCCTCCGCCCACTCCACGATCTTGTCCGAGCCCTGAACCGTCGCGCCGTCGTCTAGGACCAGCGCCGGAACCCAGCTGTTGCCGGTCAGGCGCTTGACCTCCCTGCGCCCGCTCGTCTGGTTGAACGCGTCCGGCAACATCCCGAGTCCGTAGGCACGGACCACCTTGGGGTCGTATCCGGCGTCCTTGAGGGCGTGGTACGCCCGGCCGCAGGGGTGTCCGCCCGGACGTGGCGCGGGCTTCCAGGTTCCGTAACAGACGTAGAGCTTCATCGGAATGCGGTTGAGAGAACGGTCTGAGCTCCGGGGGTGGGACTCGAACCCACAACCCTTCGGTTAACAGCCGAATGCTCTGCCAATTGAGCTACCCCGGACCGTACCGTTTCTGCCACTCCGAATCGACCGTAATCAGGCCTCGACCCGGCGTGGCAGTTGGAGCATAGAAGAACACATTTCCGCGCCTCGGCTCGGGGGAGTCGATGGGGGTGGCGTTCCGTTCGGGCGATCGCCCCAATTGGCGGGCGGTCCGATAAACGGCGCTGGGGAAGGGAGCGGGAGCGATCGCGTCCTTTCGATGATGCACAACACGCCGATCTCGCGCCGGATGGCGAGGCCCGGCGCGTTACGCACGAGGAGTGTGCTCAGTGCGCCAGGGCTCGGATCTCGCGCCGGTGTTGGCGCGCCATACGTCATCCCCGGGACGCTCTCGACACCCTCCGTCACAGACGCGCCACGTCCACCCGCGCCATCGCACTATGGGCCGCCCAACTGACGCCTTTTTCTCGCGCTCTCCGGGAGAAAAAGGCTTAAGTTGGTGAGTGGTAAGCGAGCCCGCCGCCGGCGGCCTTGATGACCCCCTTCCCAGCGCCGTTTACCGAGCCGATCGCCACGCAAAGCTGCGGGCGTGTAGCGCCCGCGGGCCGAGAGTCGATCGCCCAGCTCGCAATGCGTGACCATCCTCACAAGTCAGGTGCTGAGGATTGTGTCGCGATTATGCTCGACGCGGGCTCGGTGGGCCGGGTTGCCCTCCTCGCGCAACGTTCGCGGCCTCGGCTCGGACGGGTCGCCGACGAACGAGGTCCAGCGGGAACGTGGCGGCAGATCCTCGGGCTGCTGGCGCGGATCCTCCGGCGGCCGCGGCAGACCCACCGGCGGCCCCGCCACGCTCACACCGCCTTCTCGAGCCGCGCCACCACCCCTCGGATGGCCTCCAGCACCTGCTCGCGCTCGTGCGCCAGCTCGTTCGTCCCGGCCGCCCCCCGCCCCCGCGCTCGCACGATCGCCCGGTCGACCCGGGCGAGCTCGAGCACGAGGCGGGCGTGCTCGAGCCGCTCCCCGTTTACGTGGCCGGCTCGACCGGCGCGGGCCACGAGGTCGGCGACGACCCGCGCCAGCTCATCGTCGTGGGACGGTAGATCCGCCAGCGGCGAGGACGTCCTCCCGGCGAGGTGGCGGGCGGCGCGCCGCAGCAGGTCGCTCGTGAGCAGCTCGTCGGAATCGATCTCGGACAGGGCCGCATCCCCGGCCTCGGGCAGGGCCACACACAGGACCAGGAAGGCCCGCTCCGTCCGCCGGCCGCGGTCGAGCGGCGAGACGCCGGGGGGCGTCGGCTGAGAATGACCGTTGCCGTTACCTAGGCTCGGAGCGGACGCCGCGCCGGCTACGACCGAGGCCAGCCGCGTCTCCGACAGCTCGAGCCGTCCGGCCACGCGCCGGATCAGGTCATCGCGCACGAGGCTGGCCGGCAGTTCAGAGAGAATGGGCCGGAGCTCGTCAAGCGCCTTGTCGCGCCCCTCGGCACTGCGCAGATCGGCCCGCTCGAGGATCCGATCGACGTGGAAGACGACGAACGGAACCGAGCCCTCGACGAGCGCGCGGAGTGCCTCGCTCCCATCGCGTTCGACCAGTTCGGCCGGATCGGTCCCCGCCGTCAGGGGAACGACGCGGAGCTCCAGCGGCGGCTGGCGCCGCTCGGCGAGCCGCGCCGCGCGGAGCATCGCGTCCTGACCGGCGCTGTCGGCGTCTAGGCACAGGTCGAGCACCTGGACGATCCGCTCGAGCTCCCCGATCTGCTCCTCGGTCAACGAGGTCCCCATGATCCCGACCGCGTTGAGCATCCCGGCCTGATGGAGCGCGAGCACGTCGGTATAGCCCTCGACGAGAATCATCCGGCCGGCGCGAGCAGCGGCACGGCGGGCCAGGTCGATCCCGAACAGCTGGCTGCGCTTGTGGTAGAGCTCGCCGTCCGAGGTGTTCAGGTACTTCGGCGGCTGGTTGTCGCGCATCGCCCGGGCGCCGAACCCGAGGACGCGGCCGCGGGCGTCCGCTGCCGGGAACATGATCCGCTCCCGGAACCGGTCATAGATCTGGTCGGGATTGGAGTGCGATCGCTGCGCCAACCCCGCCGCGACGAGCTCCTCCTCGCTGAACCCTGCCGTCCGCGACGCCCGGAGCATCCGGTCCCAGGCGCTGGGCGCGTAGCCGACGCGGAACTCCCTCAGCGTCTCCGCCGTCAAACCGCGGCCGAGCAGGTAGTCGCGCGCGCCCGACGCCTCGTCGGACTCCCACAGGCAGCGGGCGTAGTAGGTCGCCGCGCGCCCCAACAGCGAATACAGCCGCTCCCGGCGCTCGCGGCGTGAGCGGGACGCCGGGTCCTCGTCCTCGGTCTCGAGCGTGACGCCGAAGCGGTCGGCCAAGGACTCGAGCGCAGCCTTGAAGTCGAGCCCCTCGGTCTCCATCACGAACGTGAACGGATCACCCGACGACTGGCAGCCGAAGCAGTGATAGTGCTTCTCCTCAGGCCGCACATGAAACGAACCGGTCCGCTCGTCGTGGAACGGACAGAGTCCGAAGTAGCTGTTCACGCCGGCGCGCCGCAGGTCGGTGCGCGTCGTGACGAGCGCGAGCATGTCGACGGCGTCGAACACGCGGTCTCTCGCGTCGGCGGCGTAGCGAGTCACTGCGCGAATGCCACAGGGACGCTCAGCGTCTCGAACTGGCGGATGCAGAAGCGGTCGGTCATCCCGGCCAGATAGTCGGTGACCCGCCGGGCCAGCTCGCCGTCGGGGATCGAGGCCGGGATGTCCTCGGGGTGAGCGCAGTAGTGGTTGAACAGCGAGCGGATCACGAGGTCGATCTTCGCGTGCTCGCGGGTCGCGGCCGGTCCCAGGTATACGCGCTCGAACATGAAGGTGCGGAGCGCCGACATGGCGTCGCCAACCCGCCGGCCCTGGACGATCTCACCCGCCTGGTCGGAGTGCTCGACGAGATCGTGGACGAGGGTGTCGATCCGTCGCGATCCCGTGTCGCCGAGGATCTCGATCGGCCCGCTGGGCAGCTCGTCGGTGGCGAGCACGCCAGCGCGCACGGCGTCGTCGATGTCATGGTTGATGTACGCGATCCGGTCGACGAGGCGCACGATTCTGCCTTCGAGCGTCGAAGGCTCTTCCGCGCGCCCGGAATGGCCGAGGATCCCGTCGCGGACCGGCAGCGTCAGGTTCAGCCCCTCGCCGTCGCGCTCGAGCGTGTCGACGACGCGCAGCGAGTGCTCGTGGTGGAGGAACCGCGCGCCGAATCGCTCGGACAGGCAGCGGTCGAGCGCCTCCTCGCCGATGTGCCCGAACGGCGGATGGCCGAGGTCGTGTCCGAGACCGATCGCCTCGACCAGGTCCTCGTTGAGCCGCAGGGCGCGGGCGACCGTGCGGGAAACCTGGGTCACCTCCAGCGTGTGGGTCAGCCGCGTCCGGTAGTGGTCGCCGCTCGGAGCGACGAACACCTGGGTCTTGTGCTTGAGGCGCCGGAACGCCTTGGTGTGCACGATCCGGTCGCGATCGCGTTGAAACGGCGTCCGCAGCCCGCAGTCCGGTTCGGCACGCAACCGCCGGGCGGGATATGAGCGGGTGGCCATCGGCGAGAGCTCGGCTTCCTCGCGGGCACGGATCCGGGACGCGAACGCGGACGCCACCGGTCCGGCGGCATGGTCAGACGAGGCGGCAAGGAGTTGGTCGCTCACGGTCATTCGATTCTGACAGTGCCACCCGCCGGGCGAGGGTGACTGACGCGAAGTTGTCGCAGTCTGCGCGATCGCCGGCGCGGGTCAGGCCGCGCGCAGCAGTGGCCGCAGGTGAACGTGCGCGTGATGTTCGGCTGTCTCCGAGATAGCCCGCTCGGCCTGGCGGAGCGCCCGCTCCGACGCCTCCGGGGCCTGCGCCAGCGGCTCCCCGAGCGCGCCGACGAGGAACTTGTAGCTCTCCTGCGCCAGCGGGAACGCAGCGGCCTCACACGATCCGCACACGACCCCTCCGGCGGCGGCCGAGAATCCCTGGAGGTGCTCGTTCTCGCCACAGGAGGCGCACGACGCCAGCTGGGGCACGATGCCGGCGGCCAGGAGCAGCTTGAGCCGGAAGGCGAGTCCGTTCGCCGGCCGGGCGTGGACCGCATCGGAGCTGAGCAGCGCCAGCTCGTTGGCGAGCAGCCGGAACACCTCCGGATGCGGGTCGCCGGTCTCGAACAGTCGCGCGACCGCGTCGCAGGCGCGCGCCGCGGCGTCGAGCGTTGCGGCATGGTCGCGCAGCGGGCCGTGGGCGGCGATGGTGTCGACACCGGTCACCGTGAACAGCTCGCCGCGGCCCTCGTGGAGGACGATCCCGACGTGGAAGAACGGCTCGAGCCGGGCTCCGAAGCGGCTCCGTGACCGCCGCACGCCTTTGGCGATCGCGGACAGCCGGCCGTGCCGTGGCGTGTACAGATGGAGGATCCGGTCGGCCTCGCCGTAGCGGATCGAGCGCAGCACGATGGCCTGGGTCTTCAGCGGCCCTGACATCGCGAGAGCGAAGCTATACTTTGTGAAGTCATGCGGATCGTGACTCTCTATACGACCGATCGTTGCTCGCGTTGCGTGAGCGCGAAGATGCTGCTCGGCAAGCGCGGAATCAGCTATCGGGAAATCAATCTGGCAAAGGACCCGGACGGTCGGGCAGAGCTGGCTCACAAGACCGGCATGTTCACCTTCCCCCAGATCGTGATCGAGGGAGAGACGCTGGGCGGGTTCGACGAGCTCCTCGCCGCCGACCGCGCGGGGCGCCTCACCGAGCTCGTAGCCGCCTAGCTACCTGCCCCGCGCTCGGGGCCGAGGCTGACACCGTTCGCACACGTAGGTTCCGCGGCCCCCGACCACGATCTTGCCCACGGTCGCGCCGCAGTTCACGCACGGCTCGCCGGCGCGACGGTGGACGAGGAACAGATCCTGGAAGGAGCCGCGGGCGCCGTCGACGTGGCGAAAGTCGTCGATCGACGCCCCCTTCGCGTCGATCCCGGCCTGCAGGGCCTCCTCGACGGCGTCGCGCAGCCGCTCGAGCTGCCGACCCGTCAGCCGACCGGCCGGACGCAGTGGATGGATCCCGGCCCGGAACAGCGCCTCATCGGCGTAGATGTTGCCGACGCCGGCGATCCGGTGCTGGTCGAGCAGAAAGGCCTTCACCGGCGCCGTGCGACCGCGCGCGGCGCTCCGCAGATAGCTGGTCGTGAACTCGGGGGTCATCGGCTCGACCCCAAGCCGTGCCGCGAGGTAGGCGTCCCGGGCCGGCGTTCCGTACACGAGGTGGCCGGTCCCGAATCGACGGGGATCGACGTACACGAGCCGATGTCCGTCGTCGAGATCGAACCGCACCCGGGTGTGGATCGGCTCCGGTTGGGGGTCGAACAGCAACGTCCCGGTCATCCGCAGATGCATCAGCAGATGGCGATCGTCCGAGAGCTCCCAGACCAGGTACTTGCCGACCCGCCCCACCGTCACGATGCGGGCGCCGCGCAGCTGCTCCTCGGTTGGACCGGGTGGGTCCGGCCGCGTCCAGCGATGATCCAGGATCGCCGCGTCGACGATCGTCCGCCCTTCCAACGCGGGCCCCAGCTGGCGCCGGATCGTCTCGACTTCGGGCAGCTCGGGCATTTATTGCCCCTCCTGCGACCCTTGAATGGGCACTAGATGAACGACTCCCCGGGAAGGTCCGGTACGTCTCGATCCGCGAGCCACATCACAGCACTGGCGCCGACGTCGGCGAGCGGCCCGTCGTGGCGGCGTGAGCCGTCGCCATCGAAGGCCGCCAACAGCGGCACGTGCTCGCGCGTGTGGTCGGTGTGCGCCGCGGTGACGTCGCAGCCGTGATCCGCGGTCAGCACCAGCAGGTCGCCGGGCCCGAGCAGCCCGATCCACTCGGCCACCTTGTCGTCGATCTCCCTCAGCGCCCGGTGGAAGCCCTCGACGTCGTGACGGTGTCCGTAGACCTGATCGGTCTCGATCAGGTTCGTGAACACCAGGCCGGAGTCGAGCGAGCGGACCAGCTTTTCGGTCTCCGCCAGCGCCCGATTGTTGGTTGCGCCGGGGTGCTGCACGTCGATCCCTGCGCCCACGAACAGCTGCCCCACCTTGCCCACCGTGTGAACCGGGACCCCCGCGTCTTGTAGCTCTTGAAGGTAGCTGCGCGACGGCGGCGCCAGCGAATAATCGCGGCGACCGTCGGTGCGCTCGTAGGCGCCTGTCGCGCCGGTGAACGGACGGGCAATCACTCTCCCAACCTGGTGCTCCCCGCCCAGCCCTGCGCGCACCCTGCTGCAGATCTCATAAAGCTCCTCGGGCCGGACCTGGTCGACGTGCGCCGCGATCTGCAGCACCGAGTCCTGGCTCGTGTAGACGATCAGCTTGCCCGTCCGCACTTGCTCGTCGCCGAAGTGCTCGATCGCCTCGATGCCGTTGTAGGGGCGGTTGCATAGAATTCCACGCCCGCTGGCGGCGGTGATTAGACCGACGACCTCGTCCGGGAACCCGCGTGGATAGGTGGGCATTGGTCTGTCCATCACGACCCCCATCAGCTCCCAGTGGCCGGCCGTCGAGTCCTTGCCTGGCCCAAGCGCGTGGAGCCGCCCGTGCAGTGCGGGATGCTCGGCCGGTGGCACGCCGTCGAGCTCGAGGATCGAGCCGAGTCCCAACCTCCCGAGCGTCGGGAGGCGCAGACCGCCCGCGGCACGAGCCAGATGCCCGAGCGTGTTGGCTCCGGCATCTCCGTAGCGCTCCGAATCCTCGAGCTCGCCGACGCCGCAGGCATCGAGCACGACGACAAACGCGCGCCTCACAGCTGAGCTAAGCCCTGGTCACGAGCAACGAACGCGTCAACGGGAGAAACACGGCTTGGTCGACGCCTGCGAACAGCCCCGGCGGCGCGTACTCCTCGAGCACGACCTCGGCACGCCGCTCGAACAGATGGCTCGAGCGGACCTGGCGCGAATGGCCGGCGATCTGCTCCACAGCGTCGAGCTCGACCGCCGGGATCCCACCGATCCGTGTCGCCTGGGACGCGATCACGCGCATCCCCGGGTCGCGCGCCCGGGCGGCGCTGACCAGCTGCTGCGCGGCCTGGCGGAGCGCGGCGCCGCTCACCGGCGCAGGCCCGCTCGCGGGGAACCGCCACAGCGCGACCACGGCGTCGCCGGAGCTCACGGTGGTGAGGAGGCGGCCATGACCCGCGGTCACGTTCCAGTTGCGCGGAGCCTGCAGCGAAAGCCCGGCGGCGGGGAACCTCAGCGGCCGGAATCCGGCGGGCGGCGCCGGCGTGGTCAGGCTCGGGACGGTCGTACGTGAATTGCCACAGCCGGCAAGCACGGCCATCAGGCAAGCGGCGATCGCCACCAGCGCGGCGTATCGAAAGCCGGGCACGTGGCGATGCGCCTTCAGTCCTCCCCGTCCCAGTAGTCGAGCTGCTCAAGCCGACCCACCAGGCCGAGGCCACGAAACGCCACCTTGTTCGAGCGCGGGTAGAAGCAGATGTCACCCGGCTCCCGAGTCCCGAACGCCAGATACCTCAGCCCGCCCTGACCGGCTCGGAACGTGTGCGCCACGCCGGTCCCGGCCGGCCTCGACACGACGTGCCCCTCTTTCACTGGGATCTCGCCCTCGCCGAGCAACAGGAAACCGTCGCCACCCAGCACAACGAACAGCTCCTCCTCCATCGAGTGGCAGTGCAGGGGATTGGCCTCCTTGCCGGGCACGACGTCGAAGTGCTGAAGGCCGGCATCGACCGTGCCCGCCGCCCGCCCGATGTCGCGCCTGGTCCTCGCGACCCGCGAGCGCTCGATCGTGCTCGACTGCACCGCATCGACGTTCACGACCTCCGCCGGGCGCTCACCCGGCTGGTCGGGAAGCTCCGGCGCCCCGAGCTTGGCCTCGCGTATCCATTGAGTTGGGATCCCGTCGATCGAACCGGGCATCGACTCGACGGCGCGATTGCCAACCCTCGAGAGTCCCTGGCGCGGGAACCGCGGGCTTTCATCCTCGAAGCGCAACCCGAACGCGAGCACGTCGAGCCCTTCGAGGCTGTGCAGAGTGTGGGCGCCGGCGTTCGGGAGGCAGGCGATGCAGTCGCCCTGGCCGATCTCCACCGTGCCGCCATCGAGCCACACGAGTCCGTGCCCGGCGAGCACGTAGAAGATCTCCTCCTCTCGCCCATGCTCGTGGGCCGGCGTCGCCCAGTACCCGTCCTTCACCTGGATCCGGTTGACGCCGATCTTGATGGATCCGGCCTCGTCTCCGAGGTACGTCCAGACACTTGCGAGGTGGCCGATCTCGGCCTGTTCCCGCTCAGCCTCCTCGAAGTGCGTGATGCCCACGCCCGGGACTCTACGACCCGCGGGCGATCTGGGCGCGTGGATGTGCGTCGAAGTAGACGTCGCGGAGACGGTCCGCGGAAAGGTGCGTGTAGACCTGCGTCGTGCCGATGTCGGCATGCCCGAGCATCTCCTGCAGCGACCGGAGGTCGCAGCCGCCTGCGAGCAGGTGGGTGGCGAATGTGTGGCGCAGCGTGTGCGGGCTCATCCGTCGCTCGAGTCCGGCGGAGCGAGCGTGACGCTGGACGATCTTGTAGAGGCCCTGGCGCGTCAGCCCGCCGCCGCGAAGGTTCACGAACACGCTTGGCTCGTCGCTGAGACCGACGAGCTTCGGCCGACCGCGCTCGAGATAGACCCGCAACGTCTCGATCGCTTTGCTCCCGATCGGGACGATCCGCTCCTTGGACCCCTTGCCACTAGCCCGCAGGATGCCCGCCTCGAGGTCGAGATCGGACAGTTTCAACGAAATCGCCTCGGAGGCCCGCAGCCCGCACGCGTACATCGTTTCGAGCAGGGCACGGTCGCGCAGGACGGCCGGCGAGTCCCCCCGCGGCTGCTCGAGCAGACTCTGCACCTCGTCACGGCTGAGGACCTTCGGCAGCCGGCCACGAGATCGGGGTGATCGCAGGTCGGCGGTCGGATCGCGGTCGAGGATCTGGTCTCGGCGAAGGTGGCGGTAGAACGACCGCAGACAGGCGATCTTGCGCTGGAGGGTCGCCGCGGCGACGGGCGGCTTGCCCTCCCGCCCGTCAGCGAGCTCCGAGATGAACGCGTTCAGGTCGCTCGGCTGAACCTCGAGCGGATCACAGCCGCAGCGGTCGAGGAACTGCCCGAACTGCTGGAGGTCGGAACGGTAGGCCTCGAGCGTGTTACGAGAGAGGCCCCGCTCGAGCTCGAGGTACGCGAGGAAGTCGAGCGTCAGGTCAGTCAGCCGTCGCGCCGGCGCGATCGCCTCGGTGATGGCCATGGCGACCTATTCGGGCTGGGCTACGACGCTCCTCCCGGCCCCGGGGCATTGCCAGCTTTCAGCCACAGCAGGGCGATCAGAGATTTCGAGTCCTCGCAGGCGGCGATGGCGTCGTCGAGCTTCGAGCGGGCCCAGGGAACGATCTCGATCCGCTCGTCGTCGTCCGCCGCGGGACGGTCGGGAACGTCCGAGAGCTCGGTGGCGAGGAACAGCCATACCCGCTCATCGGTGAACCCGGGGCTGGTGTAGAACGCGAGCATCGCCTCCCACCGTGCCGCCTGCTTGCCGATCTCCTCGGCGAGCTCGCGCTTGGCCGCGTCGAGCGGAGACTCGCCGGCCACGTCGAGCTTGCCGGCGGGGATCTCGAGTGAGGCGGTCGCCCTGACCGCCTCGCGCGGCTGGCGCGTGAGCCACACGTTCTCCGCGTCGAGCGCGAGGATTCCGACCGCGCCGGGGTGCCAGACCTTCTCCCTGGTCACCTCCTCACCGTCGGCGTGGCGGAATCGCTCCTCGCCGATGCGGACGATCTTGCCCTCCCAGATCGTCTTGGCTCCGATCTGCTCGAACGCGCTCACGCGATGGCTCCGTCGGGCACGGCGCCGGCCTCCTCGACGAGTGCGATCGCGACCTCGAACATGCCCTCGAGTGCGTCGACGCTGACGCGCTCGCCGGGTTCGTGGTTGCGCTCGGTGCCGTTGGCCAGGTTGGCGCACGGGAATCCGGCCGCGCGCAACGCGTTGGCATCCGAGCCACCGCCGGAGACGATGTGGGTCGGGTCGTACCCACAAGAGCGCAGCGAGCGCTCGGCCAGCTCGATCTCGGGCGAGCGCCCCTTGACGCGATAGCCCTTGAACATCCGCTCCACGGTGACGTCGAGATCGCACTCGGTGACGTCGGCGCCGTCCTGAAGATGGTCGATCAGCTCGGTCACGACCCGCTCGACGCGGGCCTCGTCGATCGACCGGACCTCGGCCTCGATCTCGCATCGTTCGGGGACGACATTGGTCGCGGTGCCGCCGCGGATGATCCCAACGTTGGCGGTCGTTTCAGAGTCGAGCCGTCCGAGCTCCATCGCGGCGATCGCCCGGGCTGCGGCGGCGATCGCGCTTCGGCCTTCCTCCGGACGTATGCCGGCGTGCGCGGCACGCCCGTCTACGTGGGCCACGATCCGGTGATGGGTCGGGGAGGCGATCACGATCTCGCCAATCGGAGAGGCGTGGTCCATCACGTATCCGAGCTGGCTGCGCAACCGGCCGGCGTCGAACGCCTTGGCGCCATGCAATCCGTCCTCCTCGGAAACCGTGAACAGGAGCTCGACCCCGACCTGCGGCGCCTCCCGCGACTGGAGCATGTGGCGCGCCAGCTCCAGCAGTACCGCGACCGCCGCCTTGTTGTCAGCGCCGAGGATCCCCTCGTTGGCGTTCTCCCAGCCACCGTCGACGATCACCGGCTCGATCGGAGCGAGCGGGGGGACGGTGTCCATGTGGGCGCAAAGGAGAATCGCCCGCTCGTCGGCGCCGGGAACGCGGGCCAGCAGGTTGGGAGCGTCGGATCCGCCGTACCCCCGATCCTCCTCGACGGCCAGACCGAGGCTCCCGAGCTCCGCGCCGATCCACTGCGCGCAGGCGAGCTCGCGGCCCGACGGACTCTCGATTCGGCACAGCGCCTCGAACGTGTCGTTCAGCTCGCGCCGCTGCGCGTCGGTGGCGCGCCTCACGAAGCCGTGGCTGGCGACACCGGCGAGGTGTCCAGCTCCGGCTCGGACACGTGGGCGAGCGCTGCCCCCACGAACTCGCGGAAGAGCGGAGCCGGCCGTTCGGGACGCGACTTGAACTCCGGGTGGTACTGCGAGGCGACGAAGAATGGATGGGCGTCTGGGTCCAGCTCGATCACCTCGACGAGCCGCTCGTCGGGAGAGGTGCCCGAGCAGATCAGCCCGGCGGCTTCGAGACGCCGGCGCAGATGGTTGTTGACCTCGTAGCGGTGACGGTGGCGCTCGTACACGACGGGCTCGTCGTACAGGCGGCGCACGGCCGTCGAGTCGTGGAGCTTGACCGGATCCGCCCCCAGCCGCATCGTCCCGCCCATGTCGGCGATCTCCTTCTGCTCGGGCAGAAGGTCGATCACCGGGAACGGCGTCTCGGGATCCATCTCGGTTGAATTGGCACCCTCCATCCCGGCCACATGACGCGCGAACTCACTGACCGCGACCTGCATTCCGAGGCAGATCCCGAGGTACGGGATTTGGTGCTCACGGGCGATCTGGGCGGCCCGGATCTTGCCTTCAAAACCCCGTCCGCCGAAGCCTCCGGGGATCAGGATCCCGTCCGCCCTCTGGAGCCTGGCGGCGATCTCCGGGTCGCTGACCGACTCCGAATCGACCCAGTCGATCTCGATCCTGCAGCCGTGGTGGACGCCCGAATGTTTGAGCGCCTCGACGACGGACAGATAGGCATCCTCGAGCTGGACGTACTTGCCCACGAGCGCGATCGTCACAGCACGGCGCGCCTCGCTCGCCTGGCGGGTGATCGCCTCCCACCCGGTCAGGTCGGGCTCCTCCGCGCTCAGGCCGAAGTGCTCACGCAGGATGAAGTCATCGACCCCCTCGTTACGAAACACGAGCGGCACCTGGTAGATGTCGGGGACGTCGTACGCCGACACCACGGCTTCCACCGGAAGGCTGGCGAACAGGGCGATCTTCCGGCGGATCTCGTCGGAGATCACCGCCTCGGAGCGGCACACGACCATGTCGGGCGCGATACCGATGCGGCGCAGCTCGTTGACCGAATGCTGGGTCGGCTTGGTCTTCAACTCGCCGGCGTGGCCGATGTACGGGACGAGCGTCAGGTGGATGAACATGCACCGCCGGCGCCCGACGTCGACGGGGAACTGCCGGATCGCCTCGAGGAACGGAAGCGATTCGATGTCGCCGACGGTCCCGCCGATCTCGGTGATCACGAAGTCGACGTCGCTCGACTCCGCCATCAGGCGAATCCTGTGCTTGATCTCGTCGGTGATGTGGGGGACGACCTGGACGGTGGCGCCGAGGTAGTCGCCGCGCCGTTCCCGTCGAATCACGGAGTTGTAGATGCCCCCGGCGGTGACGTTCGAGGCCCGGCTCGTGTTCGCGTCGGTGAACCGCTCGTAATGGCCGAGATCGAGGTCTGTCTCGGCGCCGTCCTCGGTCACGAACACCTCGCCGTGCTGGTAGGGCGACATCGTTCCCGGATCGACATTGATGTACGGGTCGAACTTCTGCAGCTGGACACTGAGGCCGCGCGCCACCAGCAATCGACCGATCGAGGCGGCCGCGATTCCCTTACCGAGCGAGGAGACGACCCCGCCCGTGATGAAGATGAAGCGTGTCTCCCCCGGGGAGCTTGTCGTGGCGCGTCGCGGGTCTTGGGCCATCAATCAATCCTGAGTGTAGTCAACGTCGTGACCGTAGCGCCGGGCGCGGACAGGACCGCGACCCCGACGAAGGTCGTGGCTAGGCAGCCTCGAGAAGCTGCCGGGCGTGCTGGCTGGCGGCGGCGTCGCCCTCCCCAGCTCCCAGCATCCGTACGAGCTCGTCGACCACGCCGTCGCCGTCGAGCGCCGCTACCGTCGTCCTGGCGGGCAGCGCCGATGTGTCCTTCGCGATCGTGAAGTGGCGCGACGCCAGCGCGGCGACCTGCGGCAGATGAGTGATGCAAAGGATCTGGCGCCCCTCGGCGAGGTGGCGGAGGTGCTCGCCGACGGCGCGCGCGGTGTGCCCACCGATCCCGGCGTCGATCTCGTCGAACACGAGCAGCGGCGTCGCCGGCTCACCTTCGCCTGCGGCGGACTCGTGGGCACCGTGGGCGACGCTCAGCAGCGCCAGCATGACCCGCGACAGCTCGCCGCCCGATGCGATCTCGCGTAACGGCCCGGCCGGCATTCCCGGGTTCGGCGCTATCAGCAGCTCGACTGTGTCGGTTCCGCGCGGCCCGCAGCCGTCCTCCCGCGGACGTAGCTCAACCTCGAACTGTGCGTCCGCCATCGCCAGCTCGGCCAATCGCGCGCGGACCGCCTCCGCTAGCGCCGGAGCCGCCTCGCGACGCCTCCCGGTCAGCTCTCCGGCGAGCTCGGCGAGCTCCTGCTCGGCTCCCCCGAGCTCGCGCTCGCCCTCCTCAAGCGCCACATCGGCGTGTTCGAGCTGATCGCGGCGCTCCCGGCAGCGCTCGGCGTGTCGAAGGACTTCAGCGATCGAGCCGCCGTGCTTGCGTTCCAGCCGCGCGAACACCGCGAGCCGATCCTCGACCTCCTCGAGCCGCCCGGGCGCGCCCTCGAGCCCCAGCGAGTAGTGGCGCAACTCGCTCCCGAGGTCCTCAACCTCGTAGCGCACGGCCTGAAGCCGCTCCAGCAGTGGCGCGAGCTCGGGGTCGACGCCGGCGACCGCCTCGAGCTGCGTGACGGCCTGGGCGAGCGCCATCGCCAACCCCCCGTGACCGTCGTCGTCATCGGAGGCCAGCGCCTGCGCGCCGGCGGCGGCCGCGGCCTGCAGGCCCTCGAGGTGGCGCAGCCGCTCCCGCTCCGCGGTCAGCTCCTCCTGCTCGTCCTCGGTCGGCCCGGCGGCCTCGATCTCATCCAGCTCGAACGCGAGCAGGTCGAGCTCGCGATCGCGGGCCCCGGCCAGCTCCTTGAGCTCGGCCACGCGCCGGCGCAGGCCGCGCACCTGCTCGTAGGTGGCGCCAACGAGCTCGCGGAGCTCGAGCTGCGCCGGACCGCCGTAGCCATCAAGGACATCGAGCTGCGCGGTGGCGACCATCAGCTTCCGGTGCTCGTGCTGTCCGTAGAACGCGAGCAGGCGGCTGCCGAGCTCGCGGAGGTCGCCCACGTTGGCGGAGCGGCCGCAGATGTACGCCCGGGTGCGGCCGTCCGGCCACACGCGCCGGGCGAGCACCACCTCTTCGGCGCCGGGCGGAATCCGCTCCTCAAGCTCCGGTTCGAGCCCCGGCGGGCGCGCGAACACTCCTTCGACATACGCCTCGGGGGCGCCGGCGCGGACGATGCCGCTGCGCGCGCGGCCGCCCAGCAGCAGATCGAGCGCGTGCGCCAGCAGCGTCTTGCCGGCACCGGTCTCCCCGGTGAGGACGTTCAGGCCGGGGCCGAGCCGGAGCTCGGCGCGCTCCATCAGCAAGAGGTTCTCGACGCGCAGCTCGTAAAGCATGCGCGGGGTGTACCAGGCGCCTCCGACAGATCCGCACCCACGAACGGTCCGCCCAGCCGCGCCGGCGCGGGCGGGGCGCTACGGCGCCGAGGCCAGCCGCCCGAACTTCTCACGCAGTCGCTCATAGAACGTCGTCCCGGCGACCTGGGCGAGCGCGCCCTGAGAGTTCATGAACCGCGCCTCGATCTGATCCCCCGCCGCCAGCGCGCACACCGGCCGCCCATCGACGGTCACGTCCACGGGCTCCTCGCGCGATCGATTGGTGATCACCAGCACGTCTTGCGGCGCGACGACGAGCGCGCGGGCAGTCAGCGAGTGGGGCGCGATGAACGACACGACGAACCCTTCCACGCCCCAGGCCAGGACGGGTCCGCCATTGGCGAGGTTGTAACCGGTGCTGCCCGCCGGCGTGGCGACGACCAGCCCGTCACAGCGAACCCGGCCGATCTCGTCCGACCCGACCGTGTACTCGAGATCCGCGACCCGGTTGCCCTGCTGGCGGTGCATCGAAATGTCGTTGATCGCGAGCCACTGGCCCCACCCCCCGGAAAGCGAGATGCCGGGGAGCGACAGGACGTCGAACTCGCCGGCGAACGCCCGCCTGAAGCCGTCGTCCGCCTCCTCGCGGTCGACGGTGGCGAGGAACCCGATTTCGCCGAAGTTGACCCCGAACACCGGGATCCCCGTCCCGGCGTACATTCTCAGCGCGCCGAGGATCGTGCCGTCGCCGCCGAGCGCGAAGCAGATATCCACGCCGGTCAGGTCCTCGGCGTCCAGCTCCAACCCCGGCGCGGGCTCGAGCTCGTGCTTGGCCGTCTCCTCGGGACTGAGCCGGAGCACCGCGCCGGCGTCGCGGGCGAGCGCCATCAGCGTCTGCATCGCCGGCGCGGTTTCCGCCGGGCGGCGGTGGGTGAAAACCGAGGCGCGACCGACCGGGTTCATGGCTCGACCGTCCGGGCGGCCAGTTCGAGGTGCTCGACGCCACGCCGCCCCGGCTCCGCCAGCCACACGAACGTCTCGCGATTGCCCTTCGGCCCGGGCAGCCCCGAACTGGCGTAGCCGAGCACGGACGCGCCGAGAGCCCCGGCGGCGAGGCCGACATCGATCAGCGCGGCGCGGCGCAGCTCGGGATCGCGGACCACGCCGCCCTTCCCGACCGCGTCGCGCCCCACCTCGAACTGCGGCTTGACCAGCGCCAGGCAGTCGTAGCGATCGGCCGCGCACCGGAGCACCGCGGGCAGGACCTTCGCCAGCGAGATGAACGACACATCGATCACGATCAGGTCGGGCGCAATCGGGAGGTCGTCCGGGCTCAGAGACCGAGCGTTGGTCCGCTCGATCACCGTCACCCGCTCATCCGAGCGAAGCCGCCAATCGAGCTCTCCGTAGGCGACGTCCACGGCGCTGACACGAGCGGCACCCCGCTGGAGCAGGCAATCGGTGAAGCCGCCTGTCGACGCGCCGACGTCCAGGGCGCTCCGGCCCGTGACGTCGATGCCCCAGGCGTCGAGCGCGTTCGCCAGCTTGATCCCACCGCGCGAGACATACGGCGGCGCGCTGACCAGTTCCACCTCGACGTCCTCGCGAACCATCTGGCCCGGCTTCTCGGCCCGGCGGCGGTCGGGCAGCAGGACCACATCGCCGGCGAGGACCGAGGCGGCCGCCCGCGAGCGTGACGCGAACAGTCCCCGGTCGGATAGGAGGCTGTCGAGCCGGACGCGCTTCATCGCGCGGGGAACGGTACGTGAACACGGCCGGGGGCGTGAATCCACCCGCCCGCCCGAAAGATGTGACTGAAGTCACAGTTTCGCCGCGAAGGCGCCGCCATCATGAAGAGCGAGTTCTTCCTCGCAGCGATCAATCGCAAATATCTCTCCTCCCGGAACGGCCCGCCCACACGGCGGGTCGTTCTTTTGGTGTGGAGGGAGGTGTTACCTCAGCCCGCCACGCCCTCCCTCTCGGCGATGGCCGCCTCGATCCGCTCGGCGATGCGCTTCCCGGTGAAGCCCACCTCCTCGTGGAGCAGGGCCGGCGACCCGTGGGTCACGTAGCGGTCGGGCAGGCCAACCCGGAGGATCCGCGGGGTCATGCCCGCGTCGGACAGCGTCTCCCAGACGGCGGAGCCGAAGCCGCCGGCAAGAACGCCCTCTTCCACGGTGACGAGCAACTCGTGTTCGGCGGCCAACTGGGCGACGAGGCCGGCGTCGATCGGCTTGGCGAAGCGCGCGTCGGCGACGGTCACCGAGATCCCGTTCTCGGCGAGGAGGTCGGCGGCCTCGATCGCCTTGGCGACGCCCGAGCCGTACCCGAGCAGCGCCACCCGATTGCCCTCGCGGAGGATCTCGCCGGTGCCGATCTCGATCGGGGTCGGCTTGGCGGGCAGCGGAACGCCAAGGCCCGAGCCGCGCGGGTACCGCAACGCGATCGGCCCGTCCCCGTACAGGAGGGCCGTGCGCAGCATGTGAACGAGCACCGCCTCGTCGCGGGGCGCCATCAGCACGATGTTCGGCAGGCAGCGCAAGTAGGCGATGTCGAAGGCGCCGTGATGGGTCGGGCCGTCGTCTCCGACGAGCCCGGCGCGATCCATCGCGAACACGACGTTCAGCCGCTGGAGGCAGACGTCGTGGACGATCTGGTCGTAGGCCCGCTGGAGGAACGTCGAGTAGATGGCGGCGACCGGCTTGCACCCCTGGAGGGCCAGCCCAGCGGCGAACAGGATCGCCTGCTGCTCGGCGATGCCGACGTCGTAGTAGCGGTCGGGAAGCTGGCGCTGGAGGATGTTCAGCCCGGTGCCCGAGTTCATCGCGGCCGTTATCCCGATCACCCGGTCATCACGACGGCACTCGGCCACCAGCGCCTCGCCGAACACCTGCGTGTACTGCGGCGGCGCGGGCTTCGAGGTCTTGGAACTGGGCGGCTTCGCGGCCGGCGCTCCGTTCGCGATCGACTTGGGCTTCGCGGCGTGCCACTTTTCCATCCCCTCGAGGCCGCCCTCCTCGGCGGGCGCGAAGCCCTTGCCCTTGACGGTGGCGCAGTGAACGACGACCGGACGGTCGGCGGCCAGCGCCTCGCGGAGCGCCCGGCGCAGGCCCCGGACATCGTGGCCGTCGATCACGCCCATGTAGGCGAAGTCGAGCTCCTCCCACCACAGGCCCGGTGCCCAGAACGCCTTGATCGACTCCTTGACGTGCGGCCCGAACCGCTCGAAAGCGGAGCCGATACCGGCGGGGAGCTTGGTCAGCCCGCCCTCGAAGCCCTCGCGAGCGTGCCAGAGCTTCGGATTGAGCCGCATACGGTTGAGCTGCCGCGACAGTGCGCCGACGTTGGGAGCGATCGACATCCCATTGTCATTGAGCAGGACGACGATCGGGGTTCCCTCTCCGCCGGCCTGGTGGACGGCCTCGAACGCGACGCCGCCCGTCATCGCTCCGTCGCCGACGACGGCGACGACCTTGCCATCCTCGCCGTGACCGCGACGCATCGCCTCCTTGATCCCCACCGCATAACCGATGGCCGTCGAGGCGTGGCCGGCGCCCATCACGTCGTGCGGCGACTCTTGGATCGAGCAGAACGGAGCCAATCCCTGGTACTTGCGGATCGTCTGGAGCTGGTCGCGCCGTCCCGTCAGCACCTTGTGCGGGTAGGCCTGGTGGCCGACATCCCACAGGATCTTGTCCCGCGGGGAGTCGAGCAGCGAGTGGAGGGCCACCGCGATCTCGCAGGCGCCGAGGTTGGCGCCGAAATGACCGCCGATCTCTCCCACGGTGTCGATGATGTGCTCGCGAACCTCCTGCGCGACGGCCTGGAGCTCGTCGTCGCTGAGTTCGTGAAGATCGTGTGGCGAGTCAATCCGCTGTAGGAGTTCTGACATCAGTAGGTCCGGGTCGCAATGAAGTCTGTGATCTGCTCGAGCTGCTCGGCTCCGGCCGGCGCCGCTTGCGCCAGCGCAGCTCGGGCGCGGCCGTGCGATTCATGGGCAAGACTGCGGGCTCCGTCCAATCCGAACTCGGTCACGTAGGTCCGCTTTCCAAGTCGCTCGTCGCTGCCTTGCGGCTTACCGAGCGTTGCCTCGGATCCGATCACGTCGAGGATGTCGTCGACGATCTGGAAGAGGACGCCCAGCTCGTTCGCAAAGGTCCGGAAGTAGGTCATTGTGCCACGTCTGTCGGCCCCAGCTAGGAGCAGAACGCACTCGACGCTGGCCGCTATCAATCGTCCAGTTTTTAGTTCATGGAGCCGCCTCAGGCCGTCGGCTCCGGCCGGCGCGGTCCCCGCCACATCGAGGTACTGGCCCCCGACCATCCCACCGACGCCGGTGGCAGCGGCCAGCTCGGCGGCGGCGGCGAGCACGTCGGCCGGCTCTCCCTGCTGCTCGGTCAACAACAGCTTGAACGCCTCCGCATAGAGCCCGTCGCCGGCCAGGATAGCCACGTCCTCGCCGTAGGCGCGGTGGCACGTCGGACGGCCCCGGCGCAGATCGTCGTCATCCATCGCCGGCAGGTCGTCGTGGATCAGCGAGTAAGTGTGGATCAGCTCAATCGCCGCGGCCAGCGGCAGCACGGTCTCCGAGTCAACGCCGATCGCGTGGGCCGTGGCCACGGCGAGCACAGGCCGGATCCGCTTCCCGCCGGCCAGCAGCGAGTACCGCATGGCCTCCTCGAGGCCTGCCGATGCCGCGTCGCTCGAGAACCTGAGGGCCTCGAGATAGCGCTCGATCTCGGCGCGCAGGCGCTCGGGGTACGCGGGCGCCGAGCCGACCGTCTGCACCGGTCAGGCCGACGGCAGCGGCAGCTGACCGGGAAGGTCGGGCAGTGGTTCCAGCGCCGCGCGCGTTCGCTCGTCGACGCTGGCGCTCGCTTCGGAGGCCAGCCGCGCGCACTCCTCGATCACGGCCACGGCCGCGTCGGGGTCGAGCTCGCCGGTGCGTAGCTGCTCGGCGGTCTCCTCGAGGCGGGCGCTGAGCTCGATCAGTGGATCAATCACGACGTGCAGCCTAGCGCCCACGACGACGCCGGGCGGGAATCCCGCTTCATCTACTCGACGGAGATCTTGGGCGTAGATGGCCCAAGATCTCCATCGTCGCCTGGCACAAGCGCCATGACATGCTTCGCCCATGCGGTTCGGGATCTTCTACGAGCACCAGCTCCCCCGGCCGTGGACCGACGCGCAGCGAAGCACAGCTCCTGCTCGACGCGCTCGAGCAGGTCGAGCTCGCCGACCGGCTCGGGTTCGACTACGTGTGGGAGGTCGAGCATCACTTTTTGGAGGAGTACTCGCACTCCTCGGCCCCCGAGGTGTTCCTGGCCGCCGCCTCCCAGCGGACGCGTCGCATCAGGCTCGGCCACGGGATCGTCAACGTGATGCCGGCCGTCAACCATCCGGCGCGCGTCGCCGAACGGATCGCCACGCTCGACCTGATCTCCCAAGGTCGCGTCGACTTCGGGACAGGCGAGTCGAGCTCCGGCGCCGAGCTCGGTGGCTTCCTGGTCGACCGCGAGCGCAAGCGCGAGATGTGGCAGGAGGAGGTCGACGCGATCACCCGGATGCTGGTCGAGGAGCCGTTCACGGGCATGGACGGTGAGTTCGTACAGATGCCGCCGCGCAACGTGATCCCGAAACCGGCGCAGAAGCCCCATCCGCCGGTGTGGGTTGCCTGCAGCCGGCGCGAGACGATCCACCTCGCCGCCCGCAACGGGATCGGCGCCCTGTCGTTCTCGTTCGTCGAGCCCGGGGATGCGGCCAAATGGGTCGGCGAGTACTACGACCTGATCTGCTCACCCGAATGCATGCCCGCCGGCTTCGCCGTGAACCCGAACGTCGCGGTCGTGCTGCCGATGATGGTGGCGGAGGACGAGGCCGAGGCGATCGAGCGCGGGATCGACGGCGCGCACTTCTTCGGCTATTCGCTCGGCCACTACTACGGGTTAGCGCCGCACACCCCCGGCGTCACGGACGTGTGGCACGAATTCCAGCAGCGCCGCGCTGAGTCCGGCTTCGCGCGCCACATCGTCCGCCCGGACCAGGCGCCCCTCGGCATCCGGCTCCTGCAGGAGGGGCTCGGGTCGCTGCGCGGCGCGATCGGCACGCCCGCGCAGGTCGAGGACCTGGTCGCTCGCTACGAGCACGCCGGGGTCGACCAGGTGATCTTCGTGTTGCAGTCGGGGCCGAATCGCCACGAGCACATCTGCGAGTCGCTGCACCTGTTCGCGGAGAACGTGATGCCGAGGTTCGCCGAGGGCCGCGACGAGCGCGAGGCGGCCAAGGCGCGGCGGCTGGCCAAGCCGATCGAGGAGGCGCTCGGGCGCCGCAAGCCACCGAGCGCCCCCGACTCCGGCTACGTGATCGACGAGCAGGCCGAGCTGACCCGGGCCAGGCGGGCCCGCCGGCGCCGACGCGGCGCGCGGGAACTGTCGGATCTGGCGCTGGAGGAGGCCCGCCAGGCGACCCGGGAAACGGCGATGAAGGTGCTGGGCCGCCTCGTCGACGGCGCCGGCGACGCGACCGTGGAGCGACGGTTCGGCTCCGCCTTCGCCCAGCGGGCGATCTTCGCGGGGATGGCGCGCTCGTTCGAGCCCGAGGCGGCGGGCGGCTTCCAGGGCTCGCTCGTGTACGAGCTGGCGCGCCCGGCGACCGATGCCGAGGCGATGATGTGGACGATCGAGGTCGCCGATGGCCACGCCACCGCACGTCCCGGCGACAGCGGCGACGCGGCGCTGAGACTCCGGTTCAACCTCGCCGACTTCGTCCGAATCGCGGCAGGGACGCTCGACCCGGCCGTCCCGCTGATGGCCGATCGCGCCTCGTTCGAGGGCGACTTCGCGCTGGCGGCCCGCCTCCCCGAGATGTTCGGCGCCCCGAGCGCTTACTAGCGTCGCGAGTACCGAGCCGCCCGACACCTCACGCCGCGATCGCGTCCTTCGATGATGCGTGGCACGCCAATTCCGGGCCGGATGGCTAGGCGGGGCGTGCCACGCACGAAGAGTGTGCTCAACGCGCCACAGCCCGGATCCGGCGCCGGTGTTGGCGCACTGTGCACCATCCCCGCGACACTCTCCACACGCTCCCAGCACACTCCCAGCACACTCCCGGCAGAAACCGCGGGTTTGGGAGCAGGAGCAGGTCAACGGCGGGCTCCGGTGACCCGCCACCGCCCCTCACCCCCTCCCTGCCGCCTTTTACCGAGGCGCCCGCCAAGCAAGGCTGCGGGCGCGCAGCGCCCGCGGGCCGAGAGTCGACAGCCCCGACTCCCCTCGCCGCCGATCGCGGCCCGAGACTAGAAGCGCAGCAGCGCCGCCATGCCCTGGTGAGGGCCGAGATCCGGGTAGCGGTGGACGAAGATGACCTCGGCGTCCTGCAGCAGCGCCGCCTCGACCGCGGCCTCGCCCAGGTCCTCGACCGCCTCGATCTCCGTCCCATCGGCGGGGCACGGCCCGCTCGTGGCCACGGTCAGCATGCCGTCGCTGGGGCACCGGCCGCCCTGGCGCGCGAGCCCGCGCTCGAGCAACAGGACCTCCACGCGCCGCTCGTTCAGCGCCTCGAGCGTCGCCTCCGGACCGCCGGCAGCCCGGCCGCCCGATCCCAGTCCCGCCGCGAGCCGATCGAGCGCCGAACGTTCGTGCTCGCGCTCCTCCTCCTCGACGACCTGGCTCACCGCCGCCCGCACCTGATCGTCACTGGCGTAGTTGATGTCGGCCTCGACCCGCCGATCGACCAGCCGTCGGCGCAGGTCCTGGTTCAGCATCGCCTCGAACCGCGGCACGACCTCGCGCTCGCCGCCGATGGCGAGCAGGTCGAACCGCTCGCTCAACCAGCGCTGCTCCAGGCGCTCGGCGACGTCGCGGAGGTGGAGATCCTCTTCCTCGAATTGCTCCCGCAGGCCGATCCGCTCGCGTTGGGAGAGCGTGTCCGGCGTCCCCGTGAAGACTCGGGCGTTCTGCTCGCTGACCAGCGCCACGCACCATCTGCGCGCCTGCGCCGCGTCGATGAGCGGCTCGATGTACGGCGCCGCGGCGATCACCACGCGCCCCTGCACCGGCTGGAGGATCCGGATCACCTCGAAGAGCTCGTCGCGCCCCGAGGCGAACACGGCCAGCGCCCGAGCGTCCTGAAATGGCGGCTCATCGGAGGTCAGGTACGCGCGCAGCCGGGCCAGGTCCTCGCGCAGCCCGACCCGATCCTCGTGATCGAGCGTGTCGTCCGCCTCAACCTCTCGCGCCGCGCCGTCGATCAGCGAGTGGACCTGCGAGTCGCGGGCCTTCGGGATCGCGAACTCCTCGGGATCGAGGTCCAGATAAAAACTCACCAACCGGTGTCTGGGCCGGCGCTCGACGAGGCGCCTGACGACTGGATCAATGCTCATCCGCTGCTTTATATACCGCCGGCGCTCACGCCGTCCCGTCGAGGGCCACATTCACGAGCGCATCCGCCCGCGCATTCTGGGCCCGCGGCACGCTGCGGATCGACCATCGGTCAAAACCCCGCAGCGCGCTCATCGCCTCCTCGTGCAGGGGCTTCATCGCCGGGTGCTTGACCTTATAGGCGCCGGTGAGCTGCTTGGCCACCAGCTCGGAGTCGTTGACGACGTCCACCTCGCGAGCCCCGAGCTCCGCCGCCCGCTGCAGGCCCCGCAGCAACGCCTTGTACTCGGCCACGTTGTTGGTAGCGACGCCGATCCGCTCGGCGACCTCGTCGACGACCTCGCCGCCGGGCTCGGAGACGACCACTCCGATCGCAGCGGGACCGGGGTTGCCGCGCGCGCCACCGTCGACGTGCACGAGCAGGCGCGGCGGCGCCGCCTCCGGGCCGCTCAATCGCTTGCCAGCTCTGGGATCTCCCCCAGGACCCGCGGGCGCCTGCGATCGCGTACCTCGCGCTGGCCGCCACCGCTCGCCGGGCGATCGCGGCGCGAGGTCTTGCGCCGGTCGACGATCACCGTGACGTTGGGGTCGTCGGCGTAATACGCGGTGAGCTTGTCGAGCAGCTCATCGGCCAAGGGCTCGGGAACGACGCAGTAGATCACGTTGAAGATGCTATTCCCCGGCCCGCCGGAGCGCATTCAGACTTTCGTCCAGCGCCCGTCCAGAGAAATATCAACGGCCGAGCGAGAGGAGCCCGCCGTCGTCGGAAACGGCGTTGGGCTGGCGCTCCTCGGCGGTGAGCTCGTCCAGCTCGTAGCCCTGGCCCGCGACGCGCATGCTGGGCACCTCGTCGGACAGATCGACCTCGTAGCGATACCAGCAGAGCTCCCAGGAGACCACCAGGTTGACGAGGCTCGGGCGCACGTCCGACGGGCTGACGGACACGGTCGGCAGACCGAGCGAACGGGCGACACCCGACACCGTACGGGTGTGCTCCGAGGAGTTGAAGAGCTCGACCGCGGACGCGGTCTTCTGCTCCGCGCTGGTCGGGATGGCACGGACGTGGCGGGGCTCGCGGGCGGGTCCGCGAACCTGCTTCGAGCCACGCCGGGACGGCGGCGGGGCGGGCGCGGGGGCAGGATCGGACCAGCCACCGGACGCCGCCTGGGCGGCGTCGAGCTCCTCGTCGAGCTCGCGGGCCGAGCGCGTGTCGGAGCTGCTCGGCGCGTCGCGCCGGGCGCGGAGGCGGCCCAGCAGGGAGCGCCGGCGCTCAGACCCGGCGCCCGAGTCGTCGTAGGACGGAACGGTCCCCTCAAGGACCCATCCCTCGTGCAGCGCACGGGACTTGCAAAGCTCACACACCCACCGCCGCGCGCCCCCCTGTATGTACGCCTCGGCGCGCTCGCCGCGCAACAGCGTGCGCCCGCAGACGTCGCAGATCGTGATCGCCGTCGACGGGCGGATGTCCCTGGTTGTCATTTCCCGAGCCTACCAGCGGCAGCGAATCTTGCCTGCAAACGTGCAGACTCGCCGCCGCGGGCGGCCGGCCGGCCTACGCCTTGACCGCCTCTTTCTCGCTCCGCGCCTCGTCGACGATCTTGCCGGCGAGGTGTCCGGGGACCTCCTCGTAGCGCAGGAACTCCATCGTGAACTCACCCTGGCCACCCGTGATCGAGCGCAGGTCGGGCGCGTAGGAGAGCATCTCGGCCATCGGCACCTCGGCCTTGACCTCGGTCATCCCGACGCCTGCGGGTTCCATCCCCAGCGGCCGTCCGCGACGGGAGTTGAGATCGCCGATTACGTCGCCGACGGCATCTTCGGGGACGGTCACCGTCGCCACCATGATCGGCTCGAGCAGCACGGGCCCCGCCAGCTCCATCGCCTGCTTCATTGCCTGCGAGCCCGCCACCTTGAACGCCATCTCCGATGAGTCCACGGTGTGGTAGGAGCCGTCGTAGAGGCGGACGCTGACGTCCTTCACGGGGTAGCCGGCGACGACACCCTCCTGCATCGCCTCAATCACGCCCTTCTCGACCGCGGGGATGAACCCGGTCGGGATCACGCCGCCCTTGATCGCGTTGACGAACTCGAACCCTTCGCCTGGTTCGCGCGGCTGGATCTCGATGTGGCAGTCGCCGAACTGGCCGCGGCCGCCGGTCTGCTTCTTGTGGCGCCCGTGCGCCTTCGCGGACTTGCGGATCGTCTCCTGATAGGGCACGCGCGGGGGTTTCAGATTGACCTCGGCGCCGAACCGCGACTTCAGTCGCTCGACGATCACCTCGACGTGGACCTGCGAGAGGCCGGCGACGATCTGCTCGCCGGTCTGCGGATCGCGATGGAGGTCGATCGTCGGGTCCTCCTCCTGGAGGCGTCGAAGTGCTGTGAACACCTTGTCCTCGTCGCCCTTGCTCTTGGGCTCGACCGCGAACGCCATCACCGGGGCCGGCAGCTTGACGCTCGGCATCTCGATCGGCTCGTCGCGCGAGGCCAGCCAATCGCCGGCCTTGGTCTCCTTGAGCTTGGCGACCGCGCCGATGTCGCCGGGACCGAATTCGTTGGCGTGCCCGGCCCCTTGTCCCTCAAAGCTCACGAGCTGGCCGACGCGCTCCTTGTTATGGGTGCGCGTGTTCAGCACCTGCGAGTCCTGCTTGATCACGCCCTGATAGACGCGGAACATGTTGATCCGCCCCGCAAACGGGTCCGCGCGGGTCTTGAAGACGTAGGCGAACATCTCCTTGTCCTCAACCGGCTCGAGCGTAAGCTCACCGACCTGCAGGCCGCCATGCTTGACCGGCGATGGGAGGTCCTCGACGATCGCGTCGAGCAGCCGGTTGGTCCCGAGGTTCTGCGTCGCGATCCCGCACGTCACGGGGAACAGCGCGCCGTGGTTGGTGCCCTCCTTTAGCGCGGCCACGATCTCCTCGTGGGAGATCTCCTCGCCCTCGAGGTAGCGTTCCATCAGCGCGTCGGAAGATTCGCTCACCTCGTCCATCAGCTTCTCGCGATACTCCTCGGCCTGCGCCTGGAGCTCCTCGGGGATCGGGATCGCCGTGCAGTTGTCACGGTCCGCCCCTTCGTAGCGGTAGGCCTTCATGTCGACGAGGTCGATCACGCCGGAGACCTCGTGCTCTGACCCGATCGGGATCTCGGTGGCGACGACGTGCTGGCCGAACGCGGTCTTCAGGGAGTCGAGCGTGCGGAAGAAATCGGCGCGCTCGCGGTCGAGCATGTTGACGAACACCAGCCGGGCCAGATCGAGCTCGGCCGCCCGGGCCCACAGCCGCTGCGTGTGAACCTCGACGCCCATCACGGCGTTGAGGACGAACACGGCCGACTCACAGACCCGCAGCGTGCCGAGCGCGTCGGCGATAAAGCTCGAGTCGCCGGGAGTGTCGAGCAGGTTGACCTTGCGGTCCTGCCACTCAAACGAGGCAAGCGTTGCCGAGATCGACATCTGCCGTGACTTCTCGTCTGGATCCGCATCGGACAAGGTCGTGCCGTCCACCACGCTGCCAAGACGGTTGACCGCCCCCGCCTGGAACAGCAGCGCCTCGTGCAGTGACGTCTTGCCACTACCGCGGTGGCCGACGAGCGCCACGTTGCGGATGCGATCCGCGGCCTTGTGCATACCGTTCTCCTCTCCGTCGCTGGTCTAGGAAAACGACGATACCGGGCCTCGCTATCGCTCGGCGTCCATGGGGCCTCCAAACCCCGTCCGGACGGGGTCGCACGGCCCCAGGGACGCCGCCGCAGGCGGCCCCTCCTAGTCCAGCTCGCCGGCCAGCTTGGAGCGCAGCCGCAGCACCGCCTTGGTGTGCAGCTGCGAGACGCGCGACTCGGTCACGCCGAGCACCTCGCCGATCTCGCGGAGCGTCAGATTCTCGTAGTAGTAGAGGGCGACAACCAGCTTCTCGCGCTCCGGCAGGGCCGCGATCGCATCGGCGATCCGATCGCGCAGCTCGGACTGGTCGACGAGCATCTGCGGGTCGGGGGCTCCGCGATCAGGAAGCGTATCGAGCAGCGACACGGTGTCGCCGGTCGAGTCCGACACGTTCCAGAGCTCGTCGAGCGCGACGATCGTCGAGTTCGAGATCTGGAGCAGCGCCTCCTGGAATTCCTCGACGGTGATCGCGAGCTCCCTCGACATCTCCTCGTCGGTGGGGGCACGCTGGAAGCGGGCCTCGAGCTTCATGTTGACGCGCTCGATCTCCCGGGCCCGCGCCCGGACCGAGCGCGGCACCCAATCGAGCGTCCGCAGCTCGTCGATGATCGCCCCGCGGATCCGGGTGATCGCGTAGGTCTCGAACTTGATCTCTCTGCTCAGATCAAACCGTTCGATGGCGGAGATCAGGCCCGTGAGCCCGTAGGAGATCAGGTCGGCCTCCTCTACGTGAGCGGGAAGGCCCGAGCTCATTCGGCCGGCGACGTACTTCACGAGCGGCGAATAGGCGATCACGAGCCGTTCGCGGGCGCGGTCGTCACCCGACGCCTTATAGCGCCTCCACAGATCTTGAAGCTCGACCGCTTTGACGTTTGTTTCCAGTTCTCGCTCCCAGAATCCGGTTCACGCCCGCGGATGGGCGCGGGCATACGCTGATCGGAGCCGCGCCGACTCTACCCGAGTGTAGACCTGAGTAGTCGAGATGGTTGCGTGGCCGAGTAGCTCCTGGATGACACGCAGGTCGGCTCCGCCGTCGAGTAGATGGGTCGCGAATGAGTGCCTGAGCGCGTGTGGATGGGCGTCCGCCAGCGCCGGCGCCTGGCCCGCGGCGTGCCGCGCCCACGTCCGCAGGCGCCGCCTGACGTCCGATGTGCTGAGCCGTCTGCCCGACTTCGAGAGGAACAGCGCGCTCGCCCCATCGGTGACGAGCGCGGGCCGCCCGCGGGCCATGTAGCGCTCGATCGCCCGCAGCGCGTGCTCGCCGGCGGGCACCAGCCGCGTCTTCCCGCCCTTGCCCTCGACCCGCACCGTCTCGGTGTCGAAGCCCACCGACTCGACCTCGAGCGAGACGAGCTCTTCGGCTCGCAGCCCCGACCCGTAGGCCAGCTCGAACAGCGCGCGATCGCGAAGCTCGAGCGCGGTCGTGGCCGGGATCCGGTCGAGCAGGATCGCGACCTCGGACGCCTTCAGCACACGGGGCAGCCGGCGCGCGCGCTTCGGCGCGCTCAGCAGCTCGGCCGGGTTCTCAGCGCGTACACCGAGCTCGACCTGGACCCGGAACAGGCCCCGGAGCGCGGCGAGCTTGCGGGCCACGGTCGACGGTGCCTGCCCACGCTCGGACAGGCTGGCCGCGTATCGCCGCAGTGCGCGGACCGTGATCGAGGCCGGCTCGAGCTCCCTAGCGCTCGCCCACTCCGCAAACTGGGCCACGTCGATCCCGTACGCGTGGCGGGTCTTCTCCGCCACCGCGCGCCGGCGCAGGTCGCGATCGAACTCCTCCAGCGCGGCCGTCCACGATGCGGTCTGATTCTCCTCTGGGGCGTGCACGCTCATAGAGTGCTGAGGCTATTCGGCACGAATCAGCGCCAACCTTCCAGACGCCGGACGCTATTCGACGTGGACGAGCGTCCCGATCGGCGTGTAGGGATAGACCTGAGACGCCTCGGAGTACGGCATCTCGACGCACCCGAGGCTCTGGGGGAAACCATAGGACCCGCGGATGAAACCGTGCAGGGCGTCGCCTCCGTTGAAGTAGCTGACATACGGGACGCCGGGATCGGTGTAGTGGCTGCCGTCGGGGTTGGTGCCCGACATCGTCACCGACAGCGCATGCTCGAACACCGGGAAGGTGCCCAGTGCCGTCGGCGCAGCTGGGATGCCCGTGTTGACGGCACCCGAGACGACCGTTTTCCCGTTGTGCCACGTCTGCTCGTTTTCGGGGCTGCCCTCGCTCACCGTCACGAACGTGTAGCCGAAAGCTGAGCGCTTGCCCGCCAGGGCGTCCTGGATCAGGTACTTCCACACGAGCGGGTTGGAGAGTCCAACGGTCGCTAGCCCATTGTCGTTCTCGAACGCCATCAGCGCGCCTTGGGTCATCACGCCCGACGCACCTGGCTGCCACATGCCGGTGAGCGCGGAGGGCGTGTTCGGATAGCTCCAGGTGAACTTGCCAGCCGGCGCGTGGATCGCCGCGCTCAGCTCCGCCGCCGGCGTCGGCTTGACCCCAGGCCCGGTATAGCTGAACTTGAGGGGCAGGTAGCCCATGATCGCCAGCAGCTGCTGAAGCCGCAGTGTCGACCCTCCGGGCACGCTCCAGCTGGGGTCACCGCCGGTGCCGCCGACAACGCTCACGCCGCTCGGCAGGGAAACGTGGACGCTGGTGCCGAGCCCGTAGCCGTAGGCCTCGGGCTTGAACACGATCACGTGGCTCGAGACGGTGTGCCAGGTCCCGGCGGTGGTCGGCGTCACCGGCGGACGGTTGTTGCCGAGCACCTGCTGGACCGTCTTGTTGAACGTCAGGCTGATCGGGGTGTTCGGGTGAATTTGAGTGCCGGGGGCCGGGTTCGCGACCGCACTCGCGGCCGCTCCGGCCGGGAACCAGCTGACCAGGGCGGCCTTCGCGCTCTCCCAGGTACGCGGCGCCGCCGCCACGCCCAGCGTCCCCGCCGCCGCGCCGCGGGGCACCGTGACCACCGCGCTCGGGGTCGCCAGCACGTGCCGTCGGAGGGCTCCGGGCTGGCCGTATGAGATGACCTGGATCGGTTGCCTGAAGTGGAGTCGGAGCGGAGCGCCGGAGCGCAGCGTGAGGTAGTGGGCGCGGAGGCTCGCCGCCGGCGTCATCAGCTGGAGGTGCACGTGCTGGGTTGAGCCGGAGAGCCACGAGATCCAGCCCGGGCGCTTGATCGTGACGTCGACCGAGACCACCTGGTGGGCCGGGATCAACTCGTTGGGCCAGATCGCGTCGCCTCGGAGCGCGAACGGAACGGACGCGCTGTGGGGCCCGGTGGTGACGGTCACGTTCTCGATCTTTCCGCCGCCGGTTGGGAGACCGATCGCTGCGAGGGCGTTCGCGTCAGAGCCCAGGCTCACGCGCGAGGACGAGACGACAACGGCGCCGGCCGCCAGCACCGCTACGACGAGCAGAACAACGCCCGCGGCGATGTAGGGTCGGCGGCGCTTCATTTGCCCTCAGGGCGGAGATGTGAGACTGGCACCACTGGGTCTCCTAGCCCGAAAATGCTAGCGATCCGGTTTCGCAGGAATGTTGTGCGCTCGCAAAGGCCGCACGTTTCGGGGTATTTCAGCCGTTATGCACAGCTTCCTGCCTATTAGCTGGGAAAAATGGTGCCGCCGTCGGGAGCGCTTCAGCGCGTGATGGCGCCGTCGGCGGCGCTCGAGACGAGCCGCGCGTACTTCGACAGTGCCGGCCCCGGGTCCGGCCGCGCCGGTGGTTCGTACGCCTTGACGCGCTCGGCGATCTCGTCGTCTGAGAGGTCGACGTCGAGCCGGCGGGCGTCGACGTCGAGCGTGATCTCATCGCCGTCGCGGACCGCCGCGATCGGACCGCCCCGGGCCGCCTCAGGCGCCACGTGGCCGGCCATCAGACCGTGGGTGGCTCCCGAGAACCGGCCGTCGGTGAGGAGCGCCACGTGCTCGCCGATCCCCTGGCCGACGAGCGCGGCGGTGACCGCGAGCATCTCGCGCATCCCTGGTCCGCCGGCGGGTCCCTCGTTGCGGATCACGACGATGTCGCCCGCGTTGATCGAACCGGTCGTGACGGCCTCCATCGCGTCCTCCTCGGACTCGAACACGCGTGCTGGCCCCGACTGCCTGCGCCGCTCGTGGCCGGCGAGCTTGACCACGCAGCCGTCGGGGGCGAGGTTCCCGCGCAGGATCGCGAGCCCGCCCGTCGCCTTGATCGGATCGCTGAGCGGCTTGACGACCTGCTGCCCCTCGGTTTCCTGCGCGGCGTCGGCGATCTCGCCGATCGTCTGCCCGGTGACGGTCATCGCCCCCTCGTGCAGGAGGCCGGCCTCCTTGAGCCGCTTCATCAGCAGCGGCGTTCCGCCGGCCCGGTAGAGGTCCGGTGCGACGTATCGGCCGCCGGGCTTGAGGTCACACAGCAGCGGCGTGCGCTCGCTGATCCGGTCGAAATCGTCGATCGACAGCTCGACGCCCATCTCGCTGGCCACCGCGAGCAGGTGGAGGACACCGTTGGTCGAGCCGCCGCTGGATGCGACGGCGGCGATTGCGTTCTCGAGGCTGTCTTTGGTGATGATGTCGCTCGGCCGCACGCCTCGCGCGAGCACGTCCATCACAAGCTCGCCGGCGCTCTTCGCGACCTCGACCTTGTGAGAATCGACGGCCGGGACGCCCGAGAACCCCGCCGGGGAGATTCCCAGCGTCTCGAACGCCATCGCCATCGTGTTCGCCGTGAACTGGCCGCCGCAGGCTCCGGCGCCCGGCGACGCGACGTCCTCGATCTCGGTCAGTTGCTGATCGGTGATCTTGCCCGCGGAGTGGGCGCCGACGGCCTCGAACACCTCCTGGATCGTGAGCTGCTCGCCGTGAAGATGGCCGGGCAGGATCGAGCCGCCGTAGAGCATCAGGCTCGGGACGTTGAGCCGGCATAGCGCCATCACGGTGCCCGGGATCGTCTTGTCGCAGCCGCTGATCGCGATCACCGCGTCGAACAGGTGGGCGTTGCCGACGAGCTCGATCGAGTCCGCGATCACCTCGCGGCTGACGAGCGAGGCCCTCATCCCCAGCGTTCCCATCGTGATCCCATCCGAGATCGCGATCGTGTTGAGCTCCATCGGAGTGCCGCCGGCTTCGCGGATCCCCTCCTTGACCTTGGCCGCGAGCGCCCGCAAATGGAAGTTGCACGGCATCGTCTCGATCCACGTGTTGGCGACCGCGATGATCGGCTTGCTCATCGCCTCGTCGTCGAAGCCGATCCCCTTCAGGAAGGCGCGGGCGGGGGCGCGTCCAGGGCCGGTGGTGAGCGCGCGGCTGCGGTGCTTGAGATCGAAGGAGCCGTTCGAGGCGCTCATTGCCGGCGGGACTGTATCGCGCGGCTACGCGCCCGGCAGCGCGGCCGAAACGAACGACTTCGCGTGCTTGGCGTGAGCGAGCAGTTCCAGCCCGAGCATGTCCTCGACGGAGCGCAGCAGCGAATACGGGTTGTAGGCCTTGGCGACCGTTCTGTCGCGGCGGGCGTAGCGGGAGATGACCAGGGCGCCAGTCCTCGTCGGGCCCGCTGGGTCTGTGGCGTCCGGGCCGCCGGTGGCGGCCGCCGGGGACGCATGCGCGAACACGATGATCAGCGCGCCGTCCTTGTTGAACGCCGGCGCGTGGAGGATCTTCGGCACCCACGTCTTCAGGAACGCGTCCTCGCCCGCGAGGCCGGCGGAGCTCCCGTCGGGGCAGCTGGTCTGGGCGGCGTCCTCACATTCCCCCGGCGTGATGAACGCATACGCCGGGGTCTTTGACGCGGAGGCGAGCGCGGCGGGAAGCTTTGCGAGCGTCACGTCGTCGCTGGCGCAGTCGCCCAGATCGAGCAGCGAATGGAAGTAGATGAACGGGTTGTGGCGCGTGTCGTAATCGGTCCCGGCACCTGGCAGCGGCGCGTTGTCGAGCGCATTCGAGTTGGGGTGCACGCACGCCGTGGCGCCCATGTCATCGATGTACGCCTTCCAGACATGGCCCGAGGCCGTCACCTGGTCGCCGATCGTCAGCGCGGTGTTTGGATAGATGCAGCCCGTGCCCGGGACCTCTCCGCTCTTGTTCGGCTTGGCGCTCGAGGGGAACTCGTCGTAGCTCGGGCAGTTCGCCCGGGTATCCGGATTGGGCGCCTGTCCGCCAATCATCGCCAGGTAGTCAGGCAGCTCAGCGCCGCCGAGCGTGGTGTACCCGCTCAGCAGGGTTCCCTTCGGCCGCAGGTCGTCGTTGAGGTAGCGGGCCGGCGATCCGTGCCCGAACGCCGACGCGTAGCTCGGCGTGCTCAGCGCGATCACGAACACGTGCTTGACGCGGGAGGCCTTTGTTTTTGTGGTGGTCGGGGCCGAGCTGGGGGTGGTGGATGTCGTAGTCGTCTGCGTCGTGGTGGCCCCGGTAGTCGTCGGCTGCGCCTGGGTTGGGCTGGGCTGCGGCGCGGCCGGCGCCGGGGCGGCCGGCGCCGGGGCGGCCGGCGTCGGCTGCGCGGTCGGCTGTGGAGCCGCCGCGGCCTTTTGGCGCGCCGGAGCCGGTCCTGCGGCGCGGATCACGGTGGGGCGCGTGCGCAGCGCGGCGAGCGCCGCGGTCTGAGCCGGCGTCCGGCCGAGCGCCCCGGCGACAATCAGGGCCGTCGCCAGCGCCGACAGCGTCGCGACGATGGCGAGCTGGAGCCGCGACAGCCGAATTGAGCGCAGCCAGGAGCTCACGTCGCCGTCAGGGGTGTCGCGCACTGCGCACAGAATGCGGCGCCACGGGCGTGGACGGCGCCGCACGCCGGGCAGTTACCGCCAACCGCGGAATTGCCTTCCTCGAGCATCCGCTCGAGTTGACCGAGCTCGGAATCGACGCGCTGGAGTGCTGCCGCCTTCTGCACGAGCACCTCCATCCGGATGTGGTCGCGGATCGCCATCTCGTAGAACAGGCCTCCGAGCTCGGACTGCATGACCGCGAAACGTTCGGTAAGCCTGTCCCGCTGCGCTTCGAGATCGGAGTCCTGGCGCGGCTGCTGGGCTGGTGTGGCCGGCTGTGAGCGACGTTTGAACAGAGTCCGACTCATGGCACCGAGATCTGATCGGGAAGGCCGCGCTGCGAGTTCACGTAGCTGCCGCCGATCTTCTTCGCGACCTTGTTGACAGCCTGCTGGCCCGCAGCCAGCTGCGAGGGGGTCGCCTTGAAGCCCGTGATCTGCTGAGCTGACCCGTAGGCGGTCTTGGTCAGCACCTTCCCGGAGGCGGTCGCCGTGGCGGACGAGCCGACGGCTATCACCTTGGCGCTCGGGAAGTGGCGCTTCAGCTTGGCCAGCGCCTGCTCGGCCTCGCTCCGCGTCCGATAGACGCCCGCATAGATCACGGCGGCACCGGCTGGCGGACTCGGGGTCACCTTGAAGTCGCTCTGGAGGATCAAGCCCACCGACTTGGCGCCCTTCGCCCGCGCCGCCTGCTCGGCCTTCCCGACGTCGGCCCCGGTGGCCCTGTGGGCCGGAAGCGTCTCCAGCTCGACCGTGTAGCCCGTCTGGATCGGGAAGTTGCTCGTCAGGGCGGCCACGGTCGTCGCGGTGCTGCTCGGCGCCTGTGCTTGTGCGGTTCCACTGGTGCCGCCGCCCGCCGTGATGACCTCGGGCTTCTGCGCCCTGAGCGCTGCGATCAGCTTGGCGTCACCGCTCGTGGACGACCGGCCGAGCAGCACGCCGACCCCGACTGCCAGCGGGATGACGGCCAGCACGAGGGCGAGACCGAGGCTCGACGAGGACTTCCTGGTGGCCCGTTGCGCATGTGGCGTGCGGCGTGCCTTCGATGCCGCGCCCGAGAGGTGGCGGGCAGCTGGATCGCGGACGTTGCGGCGCCGCGCGCCGCAGGAGACGCAGTAGCGCTGTGCTTTGTCCACCGGCGCCCCGCACTCGTCGCACAGCTCGTACGGAGAGGCAGTATCGCGCGCGGCTGCAGGCGCCGGCTGGGTCTGCTCGATGTCGCTGACTTCCACGTTCTGCCTCCTATCCGAAGATCGTCGGCGGCGCCTGAAGCGCTGGCTCCGCCTTGGTCGCACTGCCGAGCAGCTTCATCTGCACGCTCGTGCTCGCCCCGGTGCCGAGATGGGCGATCGTCGCTGTTCCCGCGGCCAGGTAACCGCGTCGGCCACTGATCGTGGCGTAGACCTGCAGCTGATACTGAGGAACCGCCGAGTCGTTGCGAACGGTCAGCCGGACGACGTTTGGCGAGCCGGACAGCGGTTCCGGCTGGACCGTCATCTCAGGCAGTGTCCTGGCGCTCGAGAATCCCGGGACAGGAGTCCCGACGTACGCAAATGGCCGGGCGTGTGCAGGCACGGCGGCGCGCGACGTAAAGACCCATGTGAGCTCGGCATCGGGTCCGATCGCGGACAGATGCGAATCGAAGTAATCGATCCCGGCCTTGCGGTTCAGATAGCGCTTGACCCCGTGATGGGCGATCACGCCGACCGAGACGGGTAGGTCCGTCAGGACGCGATCGGCGAGATTGCGCATTCGTACGACGACCGCTGTCCCATCCCGGCCTTTGAGCAGCTCCACTGCCGCGACGCGGATGTCGGGATTGCGACGGCCGACGTGCAGCGCGAACTGGCTCGCCCGGATCCGAGCGCTGTTGAGCTGTAGGCGGGTCGCCTCCTGCTGAGTCGTCGCGCAACCAGCCAGAGCGCCGGCGACGAGGACAGCGAGGACGGTTGGTGCAGCTCTAACCAAACGCACCGCTCACGTACTCCCTGGTGCGCTGCTCGCGCGCCGCGCCGAACATCGTCTGGGCGCTGCCGTACTCGACGAGCTCCCCGAGGTACATGAAGCCGACGTAGTCCGCGACCCGGTAGGCCTGCTGCAGGTTGTGGGTGACGATCACGACCGCGACCTCGTCGCGCAACCGCACGATCAGCTCCTCGATCACCTTGGTGGACTGGGGATCGAGCGCCGAGCACGGCTCGTCGAGGAGCAGCACCTCGGGCTCGGCGGCGAGCGCGCGGGCGATGCACAATCGCTGCTGCTGGCCGCCTGAGAGCCTCAGGGCCGGATGGTCGAGGTTGTCGGCCACCTCGTCGTAGAGCCCAGCGCGCGTGAGTGCATCCTGGACGGCGCCGCGCAGGTTCTTGCGCTTCGGCCTGCGGGATGCCTGCTCGCGCAGGACGTACGCGACGTTGTCGAACACACTCATCGGGAACGGGTTGGGCTGCTGGAAGACCATCGTCACGCGCCGGCGCAGCGCCGTCGGCTCCATCTCGGCGATGTCCACTCCGTCGAGCACGATCTGGCCCCTGAAGCTCGTGCCCTTGGTCAACTCGGTGAGCCGGTTCAGCGACCGCAGGAGCGTCGTCTTGCCGCAGCCCGACGGGCCGATGAGCGCGAGCACCTCGCCCTGGCGAATTGGCAGCGACACGGAGTTGACGGCAAGCTTCGGCCCGTAGGACACCGACACGTCCTCGACCTGCATGCGATCGATCGCGACCGCCGAGCGAGCCACGCGGCGAGGAGCGGCGACGAAGCCGGAGCCTGGGGCAACCGGACTCGATGGCGCGGGCGGATGGTGGCCGTTGCCGTTCGTGACCGGCGCGGCTGCCGGCTCCGCGAAGCGCTCGGCGCGCTCCGGGGACGCGGCGGGGACCAGTTGTTCGTGGCCGGTTAGCCGGCGCACGGGAGGTGGCGTGCTCAGCCCCATCGCAGCTTCTTGGCGCGGCGCGCGAAGACATCGACGACGACGTTGAGGACGAGCACGAGCATCAGCAGCACGAACGCGGCTGCGTACGCCTTGTCCGGCTGGTTGCCATCGCCGGTCGGAGCGTTGTAGTAGATGTAGCTGGTCAGCGTGCTGCCGGTCCCGCGCAGGGTGCCGAGCACGGGAACCGATCCCACGCCTTCGAGGTTGAGAGTCGAGCCCAGGAGCACGAGGATGATCGCGGTGTCGCCGATCACGCGGCCGACGCCGAGCATTGCGCCGGTGATGACCGACGGGCGAGCGGCGGGCAGCAGCACCCGGCGGGTGGTCGCGATCTTCGTCTTGCCGACCGCGTAGGAGGCCTCGCGAACGTGGCCGGGGATCGACTGGAGCCCCTCGCGGACTGTGGCCACCACGAGCGGCAGCGCGATCAGCGACAGCAACGCGCCGGCGGCGAAGAACGAGCGGCCGAAGACGACGCCACCCGTGGTCTGGCTGAGAAATCCGAGGGCCGGGGCCTCGAAGATCAGCGTCCCGAAGAGCGCGAGCACGATCGACGGCGTGCCGGCGAGCATCTCGACAGTCGATTCGGCGACGCGGGCCAGCGCCGACGGACGGCCGTACTCGCTCAGCCACACCGCGGTGGCGATCCCCACCGGCATCGCGATCGCCATCGCGATGACCGCGACCAGCAGCGTGCCGATCATCGGGTCGAGGAACCCGCCGGTCTGGTTCTCCGTGTAGCCGACCGTCGGGTGCGTGACCAGCAGGCTCGGGCGGACATAGCGGATGCCCTCGATCAGCAGGTAGATCACGATCGAGGCGGCGATCGCGCAGAACACGAGCCCCAGCAGCCACGCGAACGCGAGCCCCATGCGATCCGTCAGCCGCCAGGTGGAGGTGGTCTCGCGCCGCCTCGGCTTTGCCGTCGCGGCCGGCGGCTCCGGCCTTGGTGCCAGCGCGGTGGCGGCGCTCATCCGTTCGCCCCCGCGTAGAAGTAGCGCTTCATCGGCTGCTTGGCGGCCCAGCCGATCAGCGACAGCATCACCGCCGAGAACAGCAGCACAGCCGCGATCGCGTACAGAGTGTGCTTCATCGGCGGTGAGCTGAGCTCGTCGTTGTTCTGGAGGATCGTCGCCGCTAACCCCCGCGAGGGCTCGAACAGGAAGATCAACCCGTCCGCGGGATTGGGCGAGAAGCCGACCGTCCCGGAGACCATGCTCAGCATCACCGACTCCCCGAGGGCCCGGGCCACCGCTAGCACGGTGCCGGCGACCATCGCCGGGCGCGCCGTGCGGACCGCGACCTTCCAGAACGTCCGCCAGCGATTGACCCCCAGCGCCAGCGACCCTTCGATCCACCCGCGGGGCACCGAGCGCAGCCCCTCGCAGAAGATCGCGATCATGATCGGGGCGATCATCACCGTGAGGACCAGCACCGCAGCCAGCAGGCTGTAGCCGGTCAGCGAGATCACGGGTGTGACTGATGCCTTCTCGTGCTGGGTGATCAGGTGGTTTCCGATCAGCGGCACGAGCACGAGCACGGCGACCAGGCCGTAGATCACGGAGGGGACGCTGGCGAGCAACCGGACCACCGGCTCGAGCACGCGACGGAGCGGGTCCGGAGCGAACTCGACGACGAACACGGAGATGAACAGCGCGCACACGAACGCGATCAGCACCGCCCCGAACGTGGTGAGGATCGTGCTCCAGATCAGCGGCCACGCGTGGAACAGCCACTGCGGGGTGGCGTGCAGATCGCCCGATGTGAAGATCGACTGGATCTGATCATCGACGCTCCCGCCCGTGCCGAACCAGCCCAGGCCGTTGTGCGAGAACGATGGCCACGCCTCGTGCAACACGAACGCGAGCATCGCCAGCAGCACCAGCACGAGCGTGCAGACCAGCGCGCCGAGCAGCAGCTCGGCGCGCCGGTCCTGATCGACTCGCGGCTCGGCCGCGTAGGGGATCTCAGCGTCGTCCATCAGGTCGGGAGTCCCGGCCTTTCTCGTTTAGTGCCTGTTGAACGCGGGAACTGCGCCGGACTTGCCGATGATCTTGCCCGCGCCCTTGCTGGTCCGGACCCAGTCGAGGAAGTTCTCGACCTGGCGGCTCGCTCCGGCGGTCGGCACCACCGACCAGATGTAGCGGAACAACGGGTATCTCTCGTTCTTGATGTGGGCGGCGTCGCACGGGATGCCGTTCACGGTCAGCTTCTTCACGCCGCTTCCCTTGCCGGAGTGAGCCAGCCCCACGTACCCGATCGCGCTCTTGTCCTTACTGACAGCCACGGCGACCAGTCCGTCTGACGTCTGCTGCTGGACGTTCGATGCCTGGGTCGCGCCATTGAGGACGGCCGACTGGAAGAACGTGTACGAGCCGGCGGAGGAGTTGCGACCCACCGGGTCGATCGTCGTGCTCAGCCCGGACCCCGGCACCTGGCTCCAGTTGGTGTCCACCGCGGTGAACATGTCCTTCGCCTGTCCGAGGGTCACGTTGCCCACGTGATTGGCGGGATTGACGGCTAAGCACAAGCCGTCGAGAAACAGCTTGTCGTACGTCGTGCCGCCGTCGCTCGGCAACGGCGGCCGCGTCTGGATCGCAAACTGGCTGCGGTGCTGCTGTACGTCCTTGACGCCGGCGTTACCGCCATCGGGGATGTACTTGAAGTGGATCTTGTGGTGCAGCTTGTTGTAACCGCGGAACAGCTCCAGCATGTAGGGCTGCGCCGCGCTCGATCCCGATCCGATCAGCGTCGTGGCCGCGGCGGCCGCCGGTGCGGCAAGTACGGACATCACGACAAGCAGCCCAAGAAGTCCCCTCGTTCTCGATCTCAACTGCGTTCCTTTCCCCACTTGTGTGAAGCCCCCACGGCCCGAACCTGTAATTCCCGGTTCTGGCCTACGCCTGTGTGCTACAGGCCGCGGACCGGCCACCAAGAAACCTCACAAAGTCGATTTAGTTTGAGGGGTTGAGCCTACCACACATCCGTGTTTGTCAATTGACTTAGTGGAGAAGGTGGCGGGGTGTGGCGCGCGGGGGCGGCGCCACGGTCGCCGGCGCCCCACCTCCCACCTCCGGGCGGGTGCTTCAGCCCGCGTTTTCCGCCGCGTTTGAGGCCGCGTTCGCGGCCTGGCGCATCCAGGCGCGCTCCCACTGCGACAGGCGCCAGAGGTCGCGCTTGACCTGCGTCGGGTCGAGCTGGCGCCCGGGCAGATGCATGTTGGCCGTCGAGATCAGCCGGCGCTCATCGCCGGTGAGCGCCATCCACTTCGCGAGCACGTCGTCGGAGTCGGGCAGCCTGGCGCTGCCGTAGGGGCGGCTGTCGTCCGGGAACGCGATGCAGTACTCGTTGAGCAGGCGGTGGGTCTGGGGCACATAGGCGACGATCGGACGGTGCGGGTAGATCAGATAGGCGTACGGGGCGCCGGAATCCTCGTCGGGGCCGTCCGCCTGGCTGCCCCACACGCGGATAAAGCCGAGATCGCGGTACATCGCCCACTCCTCCTCGTTCACGCAGGAGTGGAGCAGCGAACGCGCCCGCTGCTCGGCGCGCCGTTCGCGACCAGGGTCGTACAGCACGGTCGGAGCCTTGCGCCGGCGGGCGCGGTGGCGACTCCACTTCTCCTCCAGCCAGGGGAAGATCAGGTCCGAGAGCAGCGCGAGCGCTACGAGCGCGGTTGCCGCAAGTGCGAGCAGCACCGCGTTGCCGCCGGCCTAGGAGCCGCCCGCGGCCCGCGGGAAGAAGATCACGCGGTCCGCGTCTCGTGGAATCTCGTCGAAAGTCCGGACCATGCGGGCTTCGCGCCTACCGGCGTCCCCCATCGTCGGCACCGCCGCCCAGAGGCCGTCGTCCAGCTGACGTCTGAACTCTTCGATCAAGAGCTGCTCGTCCTCGGCGAGCTCCACATCACCTTCTGCGATCAACACTTCACCATGTCCCGGCTTCATTCGCAGAAAGCGCACGAAGGGATTATGTCAAAACGGCGAATGTCGGC
>CAVZAK010000004.1:0-60074 GCA_963773165.1 uncultured Solirubrobacterales bacterium | reverse complement strand
AGGGCTGGTCCTCGAAACGGACTCGATCGACGCCGCCCGGGAATCGGTCGGCGTGCTGCCGCTGGTCGCCCACGAGATCATCGACTTCGAGCTGATCGAGTCGCGTCCGTTCGCTGCGTTCGGCTCGCCGTTCACCGGGCCGGAGCCGACGTGAGCAGTGCGTCGGGAGCCGCCGCCTCGGGCCGCGAGCTGCTGGCGCACGCCGATGCGCTCGGCCGCGCGTACGAAGCCCTCGCGGCCGCCACCGTTAACGAAGCCCGCCGCGCCGCATTGTCCCGCGTCGCCGGCGGTTGGCCGCGTCGGTAGTGCGGCCACTCGGCGCAGCTCTCGGCGACATCGCAAACGGTGCCGCGCAGCCAGGCACCGAGGCTGAGCTCGGGCTCGCGCTGCACGATCTGGCTTGTCAGGCGACCCGCCTGCGGGTTGGGATGGGCGGGCCACCGGCACTGCTCGAGGCGAGCGCTGCGCTGCAGGACCTCGCGCGCCAGCTCGTCGCCGAGGACGACGAGCGCCTGGCCGCCAGGCGCGGCGAGTTCGTGTCGCTGCAGGAGCAGCTTGCACCGAGCATCCAGTCGGCGCCCGACGGCCCGTACCTCGTGACGAACGTCGCGCGCATGACCGACTGGCTCGGAGTGTCGCTCGAGCCGCTGCCGCAGGCGGCCGTGTGCCGCTGCGGCGCTTCGCAGCTGAAACCGTGGTGCGACGGGTCACACAGCGTGATCGGCTTTCACGCCGCCAAGGCGCCCGACCGCTTGCCCAATCGGCTCGACACCTACCAGGGTCAGCACCTCACGGTCACCGACAACCGTGGCATCTGCGCACACAGTGGCTTCTGCACCGATCGGGCGCCGACTGCGTTCCGAGTCGACACCGAGCCGTTCGTCGCGCCGTCGGGCGCTCGCGCCGACGAAATCGTCCGCGCGGCGCGCGACTGCCCGTCCGGAGCACTCGGCTACGCGCTCGACGGGCGCGACCCGGCCGGTGTCGCCGACCAGGATCGCGAGCCGGCGATCGAGATCTCAAAAGACGGCCCGTATCGTGTGACCGGAACCATCAAGCTGCTCGACGCGAGCGGCAACCCGGAGCCGCGCAACACGAGCGCATCGCGCGAGCACTACAGCCTCTGCCGGTGCGGGAAGTCGCAGAACAAACCGTTCTGCAGCGGCATGCACTGGTACGCCGACTTCCACGATCCACCGACGCCAGAGCAGGCCACGCTGTTTCAGTGGGCCGGCGGGTTCCCGGCGCTGCTGCGGCTCACGCGCCGCTTCTACGAGAAACACATCCCCGCAGAGCCGCTGCTCTCGACGCTGTTCGGCCGGATGTCACCCGACCACCCCGAACGCGTCGCTGCCTGGCTCGGGCAGGTGTTCGGCGGACCGCCGGCGTACAGCGACCGCTACGGCGGCTACGACCGGATGATCAGCCAGCACCTCGATAAAGGGATCAGCGTCGAGCAACGGGCGCTGTGGGTGCAGTTGCTCTCCCGCTCGGCGGATGATGTCGGCCTGCCGGCCGACGCCGAATTCCGGGCCGCGTTCACCGCCTACATCGAATGGGGATCCCGGATCGCAGTCGAGAACTCACAGCCCGGCGTCCACCCGCCGCCGCGGATGCCCGTCCCGCGCTGGTGGTGGGTCTGCGATGCCTACCCCTGGTCACGCACCCACGCGAGCGAGGACACGATCGAGGAAGAGGCGCCACCGGAGCTTCCGGAGCCCGACGACCCGCTCTCCTACGCAACCCACATCAAGCCGCTGTTCCGCCAGCGTGACCACGACTCGATGAGCTTCGCGTTCGACCTCTGGTCCTGCGATGACGTCAGCACGCACGCCAATGAGATCCTGGCCCGGTTGCGTGCCGGGACCATGCCCTGCGACAGTGCATGGCCGCCCGAACGCGTCGATATCCTCGAGCGCTGGATCGCCGCCGGAACGCCACCCTAGGAGCTCGAGTGCGGCTACGCGCTCGAGCTCCCGAGGCGTTGTGTCCCGGGTCAGGCTACGTCGGGGACCGGCACCGGCGTGGGCGCCGGGCTCGGAGCAGGTTCCCCGCGGGTGTTGGTTGTGCGTGCGGCGATCACAGCACCGGCGAGTAGGAATAGGCTGCACGCCATCAGCGCGTCCTGGAACCCGGAGGTGAGCGCTTCGGGCCGTGAGGCGTGGGCGACGAGCAGCCGGTGGCCCAAGGGCCAACAGCATGCGTAGCCCGTAAGCCAGCATCCGACGCTAGGTCCGCGCCGCGTCGAAAGGCGGGTCTCCCACGGTCATAACGATCGGTCCCGCTCCTCGCCACAAGCGCAACGCTCGCTCGAAGGGTCCGCCCGCCGATCTGCCTAGGTAGGCGCCTCGCAAGTGGAGGGCTGAGACAGGCCGAGCCGGCGTGTGCCCCGCGCCAGAAGTGATCGTCCGACATCCAGGAGGTCAGTGCCCGTTTCACGAAGCCCGAGGCGTGCAGCGAGACACGAACGCCGGGCGGACAGTTCCGCTCTGGGCCGACGAGCTCTGAGCAGCATTCGAGGCCTCGGTCACTGCGGCGACGAAGAAGTGTTGTGGGGGCCCGGGCTTGGGTTAGCGTTTCCGCGGCGTCGGTTGTCGTTGTCTTTTCGGGCGCGGTTCGGCTCGGAGGGCTCCGCCCGCGGGCGTGTAGATACCCTCGTGGCCATCGTCCCAGCGGATGCGATACCGGGGCGACGGGTCGCCGCGCAAGACTTCCTCAACGACACCGAAGTGGGGTCGGCGGCTCGTTGACTCGGACTCCGCGACGACGCGCTTACCGACTTCAAAGGCCATGCTCACTTCCGATCGTTCGTGCTTGCGTTGGGAGCGCGTAGCCGCGGTCGGCCTTTACCACCTCGCCGGCCTTCGCGAGCTTGCTCAGCGACGCGCCGATGGTGCCCGCCTTGATTCCCGTTGCGTTGGCGATCTCTGAGGCCGTCTTGGGCCCGCCCTTTAGCGCCGTGAGGATCTTCTGCTTGTTCTCACCACGCGGCGCGCGGGCGTTCGTGCTCCTCGCCGGCGAGGTGTCCTTTGGCGCTGGCGCCGTCGTGCGCTGCCTGACCGGCTGCCCGCGACGGTGCCTGCCGTCGACGCGAGAACGCACTCCGCCCTCCAGCCGACTCAACGCACCCTTGAGACGCTCGAGCTCGTCGCTCAAAGCCTTGTGGTCCTTGAGCTGCGCTTCCACCTACCGGATGCGCCCCTTGATGCTGCGGGCGATATCCGACACCTCGAGTTTGGCGATGTAGTTCTCCTGTCAGGTCGGTGCGCGATCGTAGTGATGATGATGACGCGCTGACCGACGCGGCTCGACGCGCCGACATCGGCACCCTGGAGTTTCGCGGTCGCCACGTAGGCCTAACGCTTGATCTCGGACCGTCGTTGTCGAGCTGCGCGGGAGAGCCAACGGCTCGAGTACCTCTGCGGTGCACCGTGGCTGCCCGCGCGTTCACCAATGCCCAACGACCTCGTCGGTTCGACACCGCCTGTAGGCATCGGTGCCGCTACAGAGCCGGGCGGCGCGGCGAAGGGTGCCGCGATGCGTACGGGCGGCCTGCGACTAGACCGTTTCAGGTGCGGGCCGCTTGGTGCTCTCGCGGAAACAGCAGCACGGGGCGACGCGGCTAATACGCCGGAGCTATTTCGCGGAGCTCAGTAGCGATTTGTGGTCAGCGACTGGTCCGAGGTGCGTCAGCTTGTCGGGGTTGACGATCCCGCTGATGCTCGTGATCTGGCCGGCGGCGATATCGAGCGCGAAGACGCTGATCAGCCGCTGCTGTGCGTCGAGAAGGAGCGCTCCCGGGCCGCCGTTTACCTCGACTGGGCGCAACGACACGCCCGGAACGCGGGCGGCTTGGCGGAACCAGTTGATCAGCGTGCGCGCGACACGGTTGCGGCCGCGCAGCGACCGAGCGAGCGCCGGCACCTTGCCGCCGCCGTCACCGGTCAGCTGTACGTCTGAAACGAGCAGCGCCTCGAGCCCGGCGAGATCGCCTTGCTCGGCGGCCTCAAAGAACCGGGCTGCCAGCTCGTCGCGCTGTTCACGCGTCGTTTGGAAGCGCGGCCGGCGGTGCTCGACATGGCGTCTAGCGCGGGTGGCGAGCTGGCGGACGTTGTCCGCGCTCTTGCCGATGATCTCCGCTATCTGCGCGTGGTCGTAGCCGAACACGTCGTGCAGCAGCAGCACGGCTCGCTGCTCGGGCGAGAGGCTCTCGAGCAGCACCAGCATCGCGAGCGACAGCGAGTCGGCCGTCTCGGCGTGCTGGGCCGGATCGTCGACGCCGTCGGTGATGATCGGCTCTGGCAGCCACTCGCCGACGTAGCGCTCGCGGCGGGCGCGCGCGGAGCGCAGCTCGTTGATCGCCAGCCGAGTTGTCACGGTCGCGACGAAAGCGCGCGGCGATGCGATCCGCTCGCCGGTATCAAGCGCCTGATGCACCCGCAGCAGCGCTTCCTGGACCACGTCCTCGGCCTCGGAGACGCTACCGAGCATCCGGTAGGCGATCGAGAACGCGACCGGCCGCAGCTCGTCAAGCAGTCGCTCGCGATCGGTCATGCCGCCGCCGCGAATTCCGGCCGCTGCGGAGTGCGTGCCGCGGAGAGCTCCGCGAACCCCTGCCGCCAGCTGGGGTGCACCGGGCGCCACTGAAGCTCGCGCTTGGCCTTGGCATTGGAGGCACCGCGGATCTCGGTCATCATCACCACGCCCGCCTCCCCGGCGAACAGCCGCCCAACGAACCGCGGCACGTGCATCGGCTTCTTGGCGCCCAAGGTCTGCGCCAGCGCCGGTAGCCACTCGGCGACCGGGGCCGGGTCATCGTCGACGACGTTGTAGACACCGCGGCTGCCGCGCTCGACCGCTGCGACGGTCGCCTCCGCGGCGTCGGCGATGTGGATGAAGGACCACACGCCGCCGCCGCCGCCGACCAGCGGGAACTTGCGCTGGCGGACCAGCTCGACCTGCTCCGCGCCTGGCGCCAGCGATGTGCCCGGCCCGTAGAACGCGCCGTAGCGGAGCACAATCCCCTCCGTCCAGCGCGCACCGAGGACCGCCTCCTCGAGGTGACGGATCGCCGCCAGTCCCTCGCGCATCTCCCGCGCCGGCGTCGAGTCGAGCGCGTCCTCCTCGCTCTTCACCGCCCCACCGGTGCGCGCGTACGGCCACGCGCTATAGCTCTGCGCCACGAACCGCCGCACCCCCACCGCCTGCCCGGCCGACAGCAGGTGGTCGGTGCCCTCGGTCCGCAGGCGGTTGGTCAGGGCGAAGTCGCGGTCGAAGTGACGCAGGTCCAAGGTCGGGGGGATCGCAGTCAGCTGATGGACGATCACCTCCGGCCTCGCCCGCCCCACGACCTCCGCGACCTGATCGGGATCAAGCGCGTCCGCCACCACCGGCGCAGCACCCAGCTCGCGGATCATCACCTGCTTTGACTCGCTCCGCGTCATGCCCGTGACCTCATGACCCGCGGCAACCAGCCGCGGCACCAACTGCCTGCCAATCGCTCCCGTCGCACCCGCCACAAACACTCTCATCACTGGCTCCTTGATCGAGGATTCCCTGCACCCCCTAAGACAAGACAGCAGCCCCGACTGTGACACCCGGCTGTGATAGGGAGCCCCACACGCCGTCTGTCGAAACCCGAAGCGCCGCAGCAGCGCCGAAGAAATGAACGCGTCCCACGCGGGGAAGACCCACGCGACCTTCCGCAGCGGCCGCTCGCGGTGCATCGTCTCGTCGCGGATCAGACCGGTGAGCGAGCCGTACCCGGGATCCCTGCAGAAGGCAGCGGCCGGGGGGGCCGCGTCGACGGCTTGAGGCCGGTCCTTCGACCAGCTGGATCCGGAAAGTCAGCCCGCCCGTGACGAGCTCGTTCAGTCGAAAGCGATCACGCCGCCACCCGATTCGCTGATAGCGCGCTGGCGGCTTGATCTACATCACGCCGCTCTTCCGCCGTTGGGGGTCCTGCCGAGGAGTGGTGTTCGACGTGGTGCTGCTCTTGAATTCTGTTCCTTGGATCGCCGCCACGGCGAGGCTAGTTCGACGGCGACATGGGACTTGACGGGTATGACTAGAGTCGTGTTTTCGCAGGCTCCGACCAGCCACCCGGCGTCCCGGACGGGCGAGCCGGCCAGTGCTCGCCGGATCCGACGCTGAGGAACTACACCTTGGCCGCCGCGAGCCACTCTTCGAAGCTCGGGCCGGCGAGCTTCGCGCCCGGGTTGGGCAGCGCGGCGCCCTCGGCGTAGGCCGCGGTGTCGGGGTCGTCGGGCTGCGCCAGCGGACCGCCGCGGGTGTCGCGGATCTCGAATCGAGTCACCTCGGCTGGCGAAGAGCGCTGCTGCCGCATCGGCGAGACGCTCCTCCTGCGGGCCCGCGACCTCGGTGATCCTGCCGTTCTCGATCTCCGGCTCTTCGGCCGCGTCGGCGAGCGTTTCAGCGACGACGCGGGCGGCGACGAGCTGCGTTCGCATCTCGGGCACGTAGGCGACGCCATCCTGGATCGTCCATCCGACCAGCGGACCGACGAACTCGTGGAACTGGGCCGCGCGAACGATCCGGACCGGGAGCGGGCCCTCGAGCAGCGTCCGTTCCTGCGCCAGCTTCGCCGCGTTGTAGCCGCCGTGGAACTTGTCGATGCCGATGATCGAGACGACGACGATCCGCTTCGCCCCGGCCGCGGCGCCGGCTCGCTGCAAGTTCCGCGCCGAAGCAATGAAGAATGCCGTCGCCTCCTCCTGGCCGGGCGAGGGCCCGGTCGCCGCGTCGATGATCGTCTCGACCCCGACGAGCGCCTCATCGAGACCCCCGCCGCTGACCACGTCGACACCCTGGGAGCGCGCGATCGGGACCACATCGTGCCCGCGCTGCTCCAGGACCTCGACGAGATGCGAACCGACCCGACCCGTGGCTCCCGTGACGGCAATCCTCTGGCTCCTGCTTACGGCGTGCATTGTTGTTCCTTTCTCAGGCCGGGGGTCCCGGCGCCGGCAGAATTGATCCGCTGCTTGATTGACACGCGGCGGCAGCGAGATGTGACCGATCGCGGGCCTCGAGTCGGCCGAGCTCGTGAGTCGAGTCGTTGCACCCCGGTCGACCCCATCGGGCAGTGCGGGTAGGTCATCGCTCAGCCGAGTCCCTGCGCGAAGCCCTGTCGCCAGCTCGGATAGCGCGGTGTCCAGCCGAGCTCGCGCTTGGCCTTGGCGTTCGAGGCACCCCGCGCCTCGGTCATCATGACCGTCGCCGCCTCACCGGCCACCAGCCGCCCCAGCCAGCGTGGAATTCGCCTCGGTGGCTTGGCATCGAGCGCGCTCGCCAGCACCGGCAGCCACTCCCGCACCGGCGCGGGCTCGTCGTCGACGATGTAGTAGATACCGGCCGGGCCCTGTTCGACCGCGACGGCGGTCGCCGCGGCGGCGTCGTCGATGTGGATGTGCGACCAGACGCCACCACCATCGCCGATGACCGGGAACTGACGCTTGCGGATCGGGGCGGCCATCACCGCATCCGGAGCGCGGCTGACCGAGGTTCCCGGACCGTAGAAGCCGCCGTAGCGCAACACGAGACCCTCTCCCCACTCGATCCTCGTCACCGCCTCCTCGAGATAGAGGAGCCCCTCCACCACCGGCCGCAGCGGCGCCGGCGGGTCGGGATCGAGGGGATCGGCCTCGCTCAGCACCGGCCCGCCCGTGCGGGCCCAACGAAAAGCCCCAAAGCTCTGCGCCACGAACCGCCGTGCCCCCACGGCGCGGCCCGCGGCCAAGAGATGGTCCGTCGCCTCGGTCCGCAGCCGGTTGGTCATGATCGCCCCCTGGAAGCGGTCGGGATGCCGCGCGTCCCTGATGGACATCTTCCCCGACAGCGCCGTGAGCTCATGCACGATCACCTCGGGCTCGACGGACGCCACCGCCTGGGCGACCGCGCCGGGATCAAGAGCATCGACCACGACCGGACGCGCCCCCAGACTGCGCACCAGATCCTGCTTCGATCCGCTCCTGGTCATCCCGACCACCTCGTGGCCCCGCGCCACGAGCTGCGGGACGAGCCCTCTGCCGAGAACACCTGTGGCGCCAGCTACGAAGACCTTCATGACTACTCCTCTCGTTTGATGCTTCCCTCATCAGACAGGACAGAAGCGCCGCTTGTGACACCGCTCAGCGATCGTTGTTCACCGCGCGCGTCCGACAACGGCACGTGTGCACCACCGTCCGCCCGGTCCTCGTTCGCGCCACGATCACGACCCGACCCGCCAGATCCAGGTGACAAGAGGACGACGTGCTCGCAACAGCTCCGTTCCCTCTCACGAGTCAGGTCGACCGCCGAGACGAGCGGCACCGTGGCTGCCGCTTCGGCCGCCGGCGAGCTCAAGCAGCAGGGCTCGGCGCCGCCCCTAGCTCGGCGACTGAGCCAAAACCACGGCTGAGCGCGCGGAGTTCCGCCACTTCGACCCCATAGTCAGGAGCGGACCTGTGAGCAGGCGGACCGAGGCCTGCTCGGTTTCCGCGCAAAGCATGTGTCGACCGCACGACGAGCGGAGACCTGCATCCACGATTTGCCGGGTCACAGCATCGGTTCGGTGAACCCGGTGGTGCCTTCCCTGCATTCATCGAATCACGCGCCTCCGGGTCGGGGCTGAGCCGGCTGACGTCGGGAGATCGCACCTGTGAGTGAGTGGTGGATCACTCTCGCGTCTGATCTGTCGCTGCGGCGCCGGGGCCGGGAGCCTTCTTCGCCGGATCACGGTCCGGCCATGGCTTGATCGTGCGTCGTGGCCCGCCACGCTCGCGCGCAGGGTCTCGACCGGCGCGATTGTCCTGAGACGGCGGGTCGGGGGTGGCCTTGCTCGGATGGGTGATCGAGGCCGTCTTGGGGCGTGTGTCACTCGCGGACGAGAAGGCAATCTCGATCGCGAGTCCGCCGCCTGGGGCTAGGTGTGCGCGGAGAGTGGCTTGGTGCGCGGTCACGATCGCTCGCACGATCGCTAGCCCGAGTCCGTGACCGTTGTTGTGGCCGGTCCGCTCAGCCAACCGTTGGAAGGGCTCAAAGAGACGCTCGAGCTGGTCGGGCGGGATCGGCGGGCTCGTGTTTGTGATCGATAGGAACGGACGTTTGTCGCGCGTGCCTGTGCTGATGTCCACGCGACCTCCGGCGACGTTGTGGCGGATTGCGTTGTCGATGAGGTTGTCGACAAGGCGCTCGAGCAGTCGGGGATCGCCCTGGGTGGCCGCAGGCTCAAGCGTCGTGCGTAGGTCGAGCTCACGGTCGGTGAGGCGGGACTGGTGGGCGAGGATGGCGTGGGTGGTGAGGGCCCTGAGGTCGACGCGCTCGCGGCGCTCGAGCCCGGCATGGCCGCGGGTCAGGGCCAGCAGCCCGTCGATGAGTTGCTCGAGGTTCTTCCCGGAGGCGATCACGCGCTCGTGTGCGGCGCGTAGTGACGCATCGCTCGCGTCGGGGCTGGCGAGTGCCACCTCGCTGATCGCGCGCAGGCGGGTCAGGGGTGCACGGAGCTCGTGGGAGGCATTGGCGACGAACTGGCGCTGCGCGCGGTAGGAGTCCTCGAGCGGTCTCAGGACGCGTCCGGCCAGGATCCATCCCAAGCCGAGGGAGAGCAGCGACATCGCTCCCAGCGCGATCGCGGACTGAATGAGCAGTTGCTGACGTGCGCCTGCGCGCCGTTGGGTGTTTTCGGCGTAGAGCTTCTTCTGGTAGGCGTCGATCAGCCCACACCTTCCGGCGGCGTGCGTGTATGCCGCCGACTGGGTGTTGATGCTCGCTGGGATCGCGAAGATCGCTCCGTCGTGATCGCTGATAACCGATCCGGCACGTGGCATCGAGGTCGTGGGGTCGGGGAACGCGGGAACGCCGTGCTGGCGCATGCACTGTGCGACTGCTCGCCAGTGCGCCATCGTTTGCGCGGAGGGGTGGGTTTTGGCCCCGGGGGTCGGGAGGCCGCCCGGCCATGAGGGGCTCGACAGACCGGGCTGTGTCGAGGCGGCGTTTGTCGGGCCGAGGGTGAAGACGAAGCCGGCGTTGACCAGCAGCGCGTAGGCGATCGCCATCAGCGCGGCGCCGGAGAGCAGGAACAGGCTGCCGTAGAGCAGCGTCAGGCGCATACGGGCGGTCCGGTGCGGGAGGTGGCGCGTGGCCGCGAGCGCGGTGATCCGATGGTTCAGGCGTGCGACGACGGTCATATCCGGTAGCCGGCCTTGGCGATGGTTTGGATCAGGGGCGGGTCGCCGAGCTTGGCACGGAGCCGGCTGATGGTGACCTTGACTGCGCCGGTGAACGGGTCGGCAGCCTCATCCCAGACGCGTTCGAGTAATTCCTCGGACGAGACGACCCGGCCTTGGGCGCTGAGCAGCAGCTCGAGCACCCCGAACTCCTTGGGCCGCAACCCCAGTGTCTTGCCGCCGCGGTGCGCGGTGCGCTGGGCGGTGTCGAGCACGAGGTCGCGGTGCTCAAGGACGGGCGGGATGCTCGGCTGCGCGCGGCGTGCCAGCGCGCCGATCCGCGCGATCAGCACCGCGAACGCGAACGGTTTGGGGAGGTAGTCGTCGGCGCCGAGCCCGAGCCCTTCGACGAGGTCCTCGTTCTCGGCGGCGCCAGTCAGCATCAGCACCCGGCTGCGACCGCCTGCCGCGACCAGCTGCCTGCACACCTCATCACCATGCAGGACGGGCAGATCGCGGTCGAGCACGATCACGTCATAGTCGGTGACCCGGGCGCGGACCAGGCCCGCGCTGCCGTCCAGCGCGACGTCGACGGCCATCCGCGCATCACGCAGGCCCGCGGCGACCGTCTCGGCCAGCTCCTCGTCGTCCTCGATCACAAGCACCCGCATCGACCGCTCCTTCTCCCGAGGACGGTAGCCCGCCACACGTTTCACGGCGGTTTCCCTGCCCCCGGCTGGCGGCTGGTGCGGCGCGGGAAACCGGGCTGAAACCAACGGTTCTCTACAACCGGGTCGCACACCAGCCCAAGGAGAGTGCGATGAACACCACAGCGGCAGACAACCGCGCAAGGACACCTAGACCGTACGGGCGGTGCGGCGGGCTCGCCGCGATCATCGTGATCGCCGCGATCGGACTGACCGCCTGCGGGTCGTCCAGCACCCCGCATGTGGCCAGCTTGCCGACGAGCAGCAACCCTGCCAGCGGGGCCACGCCGGACGGCCCATCGACCACGGCCACGGGCACCCACCACCGCCGCTCCGGACCGGTGACCGGCAACGCCACAGCACTGCTGGTGAAGTGGGCCGGCTGCATGAACACCCACGGCGATCCCAATCAGGCCGCTCCGACAATCGACGCCAACGACGTGATCCACCTGACCTGGAACGACGCCACCCGTGGGGGGATATACGGGACGAACAAGGGCGGGCAGGGCAACACCGGACCGGGCCAATACTGCCGCACCTACATAGACCAGGCGATAAATGATCTGCAGGGCAGCCAGCATCTGCAATCGCCGAGCCAGGCCCAGCTGGTGAGGTTCTCGCGGTGCATGCGGGCCAACGGGATCGCGGATTTTCCTGACCCGTCGAATGGCGGGATGGCGTTCAACCGCGCCGGTGATTTGAACCCGACCAACCCGGCCTTCCAGAAAGCCTCGACGTTGTGCGCCAAGCAGACCGGCGTGCCAGGCTTCGCTACCGGCGGCTCGCCTCCGCCGGGTGCGGTCGTCTTCAACGGAGACGCGCCGGGCGGGGCCGGTGGCTGAGCTCTCAGCCAGACGGGTGACAGTGATCGCCGCTGTGGCCGCCGCCCTGGTTGGGGGAGCGGTGGCAGCTGGGGTCGCCATGGTGGCCAATGCCGGCGGTCAAACCACGACGGCCTCCGCGTCCGCCGGCGGGCTGGCGACGGCCGCGGTGGTACGGACAACGTTAGCCAACACGGTGCAGGTCGGCGGGTCGATCGGCTACGCCGGCGCTTACGCGATCGCCCCTGCCTCGGGCTCCAGCCCCCAGGAGATCCTGCAGGCTCAGCAAACCGTGAGCGAGGATCACCAGGCCCTGTCCGCGGACGAACGGACCGCCGCCGACGCGTCAACGGCCGACGCGCGCACGATCACGACCGACAAGGCCGCCGTGACGAGCGCGTCAGCCACCCTCAGCGCCGACCGGGCCGCCAAGACCCGCGCGTGCGCCGGCAAGAAACCGTCCACTCCGGCGTGCACTCAGGCGGCCCAGAAGGTCAGCCAAGACCAGACACCGCTGACCCAGGCCGAGCAGCAGCTTGCCGGCGCGCGGGCGACGGCAACCCTTGATCACGACCAGAACGCCGGCAAGGTCGGGGCCGATCAGACCAAGCTCGCCGGCGATCAAGCAACGCTCGCCTCCATGCAAGCCACCGCGGTCAATGCCGGCACGACGTTCACGTGGCTGCCGAAGATCGGTGCGATCATCAGGCAGGACCAAGCCGTCTACTCGCTCAGCAACGAGCCGGTCCCGCTGCTCTACGGGCCCGTCGCCGCCTACCGCGCCTTCTATGTCGGCATGTCGGATGGCGCCGATGTCGGTGAGCTGACGCGGGATTTGATCGCGCTGGGCGACGGAGCCGGGCTGCGTCCTAGCGAGCATTACTCGACGGCGACCGCCATCGCGGTCAAGCGCTGGCAGCGGACACTGGGTCTCCCCGTGACCGGGCAGATCCTGCTGGGTCAGGTCGTCTTCGAACCCGGGCCGATTCGGGTCACATCGGTTACCGCGTCGGTCGGCACGTCGACCGCGGGTGGCGGCGGCGCGAGCGCCGGCGGTGCCAGTGGAGGCGGGGGTGGTGGCGGTAGCACTGTGCTAATGGCCACCAGCGCCGCCCCGATCGTCGTCGTTCAGCTCGACGTGACCGAGGAGTATCTCGTCAAACGTGGCGACACGGTGTCAGTCGTGCTGCCCGACGGCACATCGACTGTGCCCGGACGAATTCAGGCCGTCGGCAACGTCGCCACCTGCCCCGGGGGTGGCGGCACCGGCCAAGGCAACGCCACAGGCGGCACAGCCGACCAATCCCCGTGCGCATCGAGCGGGTCGGGAACATCCACGCCACCCACCGTGCCGGTCACCATCCGGCTGCAGCGCACCCCACCGGGAGCCAAGCTCGACCAGGCTCCCGTCAACGTAAACATCACCTCCCAGACCGCCAAGCACATTCTAGCTGTCCCGGTCAACGCCCTGCTCGCCGTCCAGGGCGGCGGGTACGGCGTGGACGTCGTGACAGCCCACGGCAGCCACCTGGTCGGTGTCACCACCGGGCTCTACAGCAACACCCTGGTCCAGGTCAGCGGACCGGGCATCGCGGCCGGGATGCGTGTGCAGGTGCCTGCCTCATGACCCTAACGGCCCCCGACCGGGCGCGCGCGACTGACGTGCCGCTGCCGGTCCTGGAGTTGGTCGATGTCCTCAAGGAGTACCCCGGAGACCCACCGGTCCGGGCTCTCGCCGGCATCGACCTGCGGATCGACACCGGCGAGCTGGTCGCCATCGTCGGCCCATCAGGGTCGGGCAAGAGCACCCTGCTGCACGTGATGGGCACGCTGGAACGGCCCACCGCCGGGGCGGTCCGCGTCGCGGGACAGGACACCTCGACGATGTCCGACACCCAGCTCTCGGGCCTGCGGGCGCGCCAGCTGGGGTTCGTCTTTCAGCAGTTCTTCCTGCTCGACGGGCTGAGCGTCCTGGACAACGTCGCCGACGGCCTAATCTACCGGGGCACCCAGCTCGCCGAGCGCCGTCAACTCGCAGAGGCCGCGTTGGAGCGGGTCGGGCTCAGCCACCGGCTTGCGCACCGACCCAACCAGCTGTCCGGCGGCGAGCAGCAGCGCACGGCGATCGCGCGTGCCCTGGCGGGTCGGCCCGCGTTGGTGTTGGCCGACGAACCCACCGGCAACCTCGACAGCGCCACCGGGACTTCGCTCCTCGAGCTACTGCGCGAACTGCACCGTGATGGGACGACGATCGCGGTCATCACCCACGACCTCGACATCGCCGCCGCCATGCACCGCCGCGTCGAGATCCGCGACGGGACGATCGTCGGTGATACGTCGACCGCCTCCTGACCGGGACGCCGGCAGCTCGCGCTTGTCCGCACGGGATCTGCTGCGCGTCGGCAGCCTCGGGGTGCGCAGCCGGCGAGTCAGGGCCGCGCTGTCGGCGCTCGGCATCAGCATCGGCATCGCCGCCATCGTCGGCGTGCTCGGCATCTCCCAATCCTCCAAAGCAGGCTTGCTCAACGAGCTCGGACGGCTCGGCAATCTAATCACCGTCCAGCCCGCCAGTGCCGCCTCTGGACAGGCCACCGAGCTGCCCACCACTGCCGAAGGCATGGCCTCGCGCATCGGCCCGGTCACCAACGTAACCGAGATCGCCACCATCCAGAGCACCTACGTGTACCGCAGCCCGTTCGTCCCCGCCATCGACACAAACGGCATCTCCCTGACCGCGACCGACGCCGCCCTCCCGGCCACCCTCGGCGCCACCCTCGCTCATGGCACCTTCCTCAACGCCGCGACCGTCCACTTCCCGACGGTCGTGCTCGGCGCCGAAGCAGCCACCCTGCTCGGCATCACCACGCTCCCCCACCCGACCCAGGTCTGGATCGGCCAGCGCTCGTTCACCGTCGTGGGCATCCTCAACCCCGTACAGCTCATCTCCCAAATGGACAGCATGGCCTTCATCGGCTTCCCCATCGCCCAACGCGACTTCGGCCTCGACGGGCACCCCACTGAGCTGTACGTCCGCAGCGCCCCCAGCCAAGTCAACGCCGTCACCGCCGTCCTCCCCGCCACCGTCAACCCGGCCAACCCCTCAGTGGTCACGGTCACCTTCCCCGCCGACATCATCAAAGCCGAGCTCGTCACCAAAGGCGCCTACAACGGCCTGCTACTCGGCCTCGGCGCGATCGCCCTGCTGGTCGGCGGAGTCGGCATCGCCAACGTCATGGTCATCTCCGTCCTCGAACGTCGCTCGGAGATCGGGCTCCGCCGCGCACTCGGCGCCAGCCGACGACACGTCGCCGCACAATTCCTCACCGAAGCCCTGCTCCTCTCCATCCTCGGCGGGGCTGCCGGCACCATCATCGGCTCGGTAGCAACCGTCGCCTACGCCCTCAGCCAACACGAGACCGTCCAAATCCCCGCCCTCGCACTCTACGGCGGCATCGCCGCCGCCACTCTCATCGGCGCCGTCGCCGGCCTCTACCCATCCATGCGCGCGGCCCGTCTCTCACCCACCGAGGCCTTGCGAACCGCGTAGCGCGTGAACACTCGCGCCGATCCGGCCAGCCACCCGGCCAGCCCGATCCTCCGTTCAGTTGGTAGCAGCACGCAGAGCCACATGGCCGGCCGCCAGACATACGAGGCCCGCACGACCACAAAGACAGGTCGCGGTCAGCGCCTGCGGCAGCCGCGCTTTCGCCAGCAGCGCGTCCCGCCGAAGGTCGTCGATCGGCTCGTCGGTACGACCGCCGCCCGAAGGACCCGCTTTTCGCGTCGCGCGTATACGCGCGGCAGCGCGCGGCGCGGCCGATCCGCAGACGCGCTTTCATTCGACGAGAGGTCCCTCGTCCGAAACCTTAAGCGCCCTGCTCGTCGCCAGATGCGCGTCCGCAGGAATCGTTAGCTACGGGCCTGTCTGCCGGCTAGCACCGGCCGACAGCGACGGAGGTTGTCCCGGCGCTCGTAGAAGTTTGAGGTGACGGCGGTCCCTCCGGCCCGTCCGCTCTTGGTGGGAGCGTGGCGGGCGATCCGGCAAGATCGAAGGAGGAACCGCCGTGAAGTGCAACGTACCGGTCGCGGAGGCGACGCATGTTGGGGCCGTGCTCCCGGAGCGGGTGCGGGAGGCTTTGGGAGAGCTGGTTGGGGCGGCGACGGAGGGGCTGTTGGAGCTGTCGGTCGAGGTTGGCCTCGGTGTGCTGCGGGAGCTGCTGGAGGAGGAGGTCGAGCAGATCGTCGGTCCGAAGGGCAGGTGGAATCCGGACCGGACGACGGTCCGCCACGGCCGCGAGGATGGCGAGGTGACGCTCGGCGGTCGGCGGGTTGCGGTCAAGCGGCCGCGGGTGCGCACGGCGGATGGCGAGGGTGAGGTGACGCTTGAGACTTACGAGCATTTCGCTGATCGTGACCAGCTCGGCCGCTTAGCGCTTGAGCGGATCCTCGCCGGCGTCTCGACTCGCAAGTACCGGCGGGTGCAGGAGCCCGTCGGGCAGCAGGCGGCGGCGCGGGAGCGCTCGACGTCGAAGTCGTCGGTCTCCCGGGCGTTTGTGCAGCGCACCCGCGAAGCGCTGTGGCATCTGATGTCTCGGCAGCTGGCGGATCTGCGCTTAGCGGTCGTGATGCTCGACGGGATCGAGATCAAGGGTCGCACGAATATCGTCGCGTTGGGGATCACGACCGAGGGTGAGAAGCTCGCGCTCGGCCTGTGGGCCGGGAGCACTGAGAACGCCACGATCGCCAGCGCGCTCCTGTCCGATCTCGTGTCCCGCGGGCTGGACGTCGAGCAAGGGCTGTTGTTCGTGATCGACGGCTCCAAAGCGCTCAGAAAAGCGATCCGCCGAGTGTTCGGCGACGACGTCCCCGTCCAACGCTGCGTCCGCCACAAAGAGCGCAACGTGCTCGAGCATCTCCCCGAACGCGACCGCCCACCGGTCAAGCTCCGGCTGCACAACGCCTGGAAGGAGACCGACCACGCCAACGCGCTCGAGCAGCTCCGCCGGCTCGCTGTCGAGCTCGACCACGAGCACCCCGGCGCCGCCGCCTCGCTGCGCGAAGGGATGGAGGAAACCCTCACGGTGACCCGGCTCACGATCAGCGGCAAGCTCAAGCTCACGCTGCAGTCCACCAACCCGTGCGAATCGATGATCAGCACCGTCCGCGCGATCCAACGCAACGTCAAGAACTGGAGCTCGGGCGAGATGTGCCTGCGCTGGACCGCCGCCGGCATGCTCGAAGCCGAAACCCGATTCCGCAAAGTCGAGGGCTACCGCAGCCTCGCCCAACTCGCCATCCACATCGAAACCGACCTCATCAAACGCCGCAACCAACTCCACGCCGAGTTGACACCAGCCGCCAATGTGTGACCATTCCCCAAAGGGACCGTCGCCAGGTCAGATTTCCACGACGGACGGGACAACCTCCAGCGACGATCGCTCTGCTCGCTCAGACGGTCGAGGCCGGCTTGCGCTTTGCCACGAAAGGAGTGGCGACGTGCCGGACCAATCTCGCCGCCGCTATCGCGTAACGGGCAGTGATTGGCTGATCGGGTCAGCTGATGGCCTGTGCGGAGAGCTCCCAGAGCCGTTGGGGCAGCGTCGGGGTCGAGGGCATAGTTGGCGACGCCGACGCGCTCGGGGCCACCTAGGTAGGGCACTGCTTGGTTGCAGTCTTCGAAGTATCGGCCGCCGATGCCGTCTAGGAGGGGTGAGGTGGCGACGAAGACGGAGGTCGCGGCTCCCTGTTCGGGGGTCTTGTATTCGGCGGTCGGGTCGGTGCGCAAGCTCTCGCGCACGTCGTCCGTGAGGTAGCGGGCGAGGTTGGTCCAAGTGCTGCCGGGGTGCAGGGCGTTTGTGGTGATTCCGTCGTCGGCCCAACGTCGGGTGGCCTCGACGGCGAACAGGACGTTGGCGGTCTTTGACTGACCGTAGGCCAGCCAGGGGTCGTAGTCGCGGCGGTTGAAGTTGATGTCGTCGAGGTCGACCGGAGAGCAGAGATGGGCCCGGGAGCTGACTGAGACGATCCGTGCGTTGTTGGCAGCGGCTAGGGCGTCGTGTGGCGCGGTGGCCAGGGCGAAGTGCCCGAGGTGGTTGGTGGCGAACTGCAACTCCCATCCGGTAGGGGTGCGGTCGAGTGGGGCGGCCATGATGCCGGCGTTGTTGACGAGCACGTGTAGGGGTGTCGAGCCCCACTGCTGGGCGAAGTTGCGGACTGAGCCGAGGTCGATGAGGTCGAGGCAAGCAACGGTGACGTGCTCGCCATCGAGGCTGTCGTTGATCTCGACGCCGACGCGAGCTCCGGCGTCGGGGTTGCGCACGGCGAGGGTGACGTCGGCGCCGGCGGAGGCGAGCGCGCGAGCGGACTCGATGCCGATGCCCGACGAGCCGCCCGTGACGATCGCGCGTTTGTCCCGCAGCTCGATGCGTGCGACCACCTCGGCGGCGGTAGACCTGGCGGTGAAGGGGCTGGTGATGCGGCCTTGGGTCATGGACGTGCACGCGACCTGTGCCCGCGAGACGCCGCGGTCGGCGGCCGCGCGGCTCAAGGGATCAGGCCGCCCGCGCGCTGGCTTCGGGCGCATCATTCGCCGGTTGGCCGCCTGCCGATGCCTGCTGGATCGCACGCACCCGGGCGAGTGCCTGTTGTTCGGTGATCGTCCGCTGCGGGCGTCCTCGTCCAAGGAAAGCGATCATCCAACCGGCCAGCGTCGCCAACCGGTTCTTGAAACCGGTAAGGAAGCTGAGGTGGATGACCAGCCACGCGAGCCAGCCGGCCAGGCCGGTGACGCGGACCGGCCCGACGTACGTGATGGCCCGGAAGCGTCCGATCGTGGCCGCCGTCCCCAGGTCGTGATAGCGGAATGGACGTCGCTTCTCGTCGCCGCTCGCCCGGCGCACGATCGTCTTCGCCGCGTAGCGGCCTGATTGCATCGCGACCTCGGCCACGCCGGGGAGGTCGAGGCTCATCAAATCGCCGACCACGAACACCTCCGGGTGGCCGGGTAGCGTGAGGTCCGGGAGCACCGGGACGCGCCCCGTTCGATCCACCGCCGCGCCGCTCTGTCGCGCCAGAATCGCCCCGAGTGGTGAGGCCTGCACGCCGGCCGCCCAGATCTTCGTAGGCGCCTCGATGCGGCCCTTCGACCCGTCCCGGTTCTCCAGGCTGAGCCCCTCCGCATCGACGCCGGTGACCCGCGCACCGAGCCGGATGTCGACGCCTAGAGCCTCAAGGTCCCGGTGCGCGCGCCGCTGCAGCGGCACCGGGAACGTCGGGAGCACGGTCTCGACCGCGTCGAGCAGCACGATCCGCGCCTCCGCCGGATCGAACGTTCGGAAGTTGCGCTTCAGGGTACGGCGTGAAAGCTCGGCGATTTGGCCCGCGAGCTCGACCCCCGTTGGGCCGGCGCCCACGACTGCGAACGTCAGCCAGCGTTCGCGCCGCTCGGAGTCGAGCTCTGCCATCTCGAACGCGCCAAAGATCCGACCGCGCAGCTCGAGCGCGTCGTCGATCGTCTTCATCCCGGGCGCGTGGACCGCGAACTCATCGTGCCCGAAGTAGGACTGCGTCGCGCCAGCCGCGACGATCAAGCTGTCGTACGGCACCGCCGTGCGTCGCCCGCCTGTATCCAGCCGCAGCTCGCGCGCGCCCAGGTCGATGTCGGTCACCTCGCCGAGCAGCACCCGCGTGTTCTTGTGGCGGCGCAGAACATCTCTAATCGCCGGCGCGATCGCGCCCTCCGAGAGCAGGCCGGTGGCCACCTGGTAGAGCAGGGGCTCGAACAGATGGTGGTTCGTGCGGTCGATCACCGTCACATCGACGGGGGCGCGGCGAAGCGCCCGCGCGGCGAACAGCCCGCCGAAGCCCGCGCCGACGATCACGATGCGGTGGCGCGGCGACTGGGCTCCGGAGTCGGGGGCGCGTGTCATCGGGGCGTACGGCCGTTGCGGCGAAGGAGGGTCCGTCGGCCGATCGTCGGGAGGGGTTTGGCGACGAGTTCGCGCCGTGGCGCTCCTCCGCTCAATGCGGGTTTGCCTACCGTCGCCGCACATGCCCTCATCCGGCGAGTCCGCTTGCGGCGCGCGCGAGGATCCGCGCTCGCCGCCACGCGACCCCCGTGGTCAAGGCCTCTGAGTTGCACGGTGAGGGTCGGTCTCGCCGAAGGGTCACTGGCTCCTGGCCGGACGCGGTAGCTGCGGCGGCCGGCGCGGTCTCGGGGCCTATCGCGCACCGGCGTCCTCGGGCCGCGACGCGGCGGACGGGTCGGACCGGGAGGCGTCGGGGGCTAGATCGGGCGGGCCTGGAGACTCGACAGCAGGCCGTTCGTCGGTGAGGTCGACCCCCGACAGCGAGCCCTTGAAGTCGCGGATCGCCGAGCCGAGCCCACGTCCGACGTCCGGTAGCCGCTTGGGGCCGAGGACGAGCCGCGCCACGGCGAGGACTAGGAGGAGATGTGTGGGGCTGAGGATGTTTCCAATCATCGTGGTCCTCTCGTCGTCTGACCCGAATCTACGGCGCCCGCTCGGCCGCTCAATCGCGATCGGCGATCACTCGATCACGCCCGGGGTGCGTCCGATCGACGTCCGGTTGGCTAGCTTCCCCGTCGTCCGTCGACCAGCGCGGCGGCGGCCGCCGCGATGTGCGGGGCGTCGATGCCGGCGGCGTTCAACAACTCGGCGGTGGTCCCCGAGCCAGGCAGCTCGGACACGCTCAGGTGCGCCAGGCGGAGCTGCGGAAGGCCCGCCCCGAGCAGGGCGGCCGCGACGGCCGAGCCAAGACCGCCCTCCGGATGGTGGTCCTCGGCGATCACGACTCGGCCCTCGGTGGCGTGCGCGGCGGCGGCGAGCGTCTCGACGTCGATCGGCTTGACCGAATAGAGGTCGATAACGCGCGCGCGGATACCTTCGAGCGCGACGACCCAATCCGCGCGACGCTCAGCGGCCCGTGAGTGCGAGACGTAGCTCGCACCGATCAGCGTGACCGCATCCGAGGGATCGGACCGCAGGACCTTCGAGCCGCCGGCCCGGAACTGCTCGCCGCCGTCGTACAGCACCGGATACGCGCCTCGCGTCGTGCGCAGATAGGCGATCCCATTGGTCTCGGCCATCACGTCCACCAGCGCAGCGGCGCTGACGGCGTCGCTCGGGTAAAAGACCGAGGAGCCCTGCACCGCGCGCAACATCGCGAGATCCTCGAGCGCCATCTGCGACGGACCGTCCGCGCCGATCTCGACGCCCGCGTGGGAGCCGACGAGACGCACGCTTGCTTGCGAGATCGCGGCCATGCGGATGAAGTCGTGGGCGCGGGTGAGGAACGCCGCGAAGGTCGAGGCAAAGGGTTTGTAGCCACGGAGACTCAGGCCGACCGCCGCCGCCACCATCTGTTGCTCGGCGATGAACATCTCGAAGTAGCGGTCCGGATGGGCCTTGGCGAACGCGTCGGCGTAGATGGAGTTGCTGACCTCGCCGTCGAGGGCGACCACACGCGGGTCGCGGGCGCCGAGTGCGGTCACGGCGTCGCCGTACGCTCGGCGGGTGGCGACCTTGTCACCCAGCGCATGGCTGGAAGAGATCGCCGCCCTCGATTCGGACACCACCCGGCGCCGTTCACGCTCTCACGCTCGGGGAGCAGCCCCCGCACGATCAGGTTGCTCTCGCCACCGAGCTCGGCGATCGCTCGCGCCGCCATCTCCTCGGGGAAACGCCTTCCCGTGCCAGCCCTCGCGGTCCTCCACCTCCAAGAAGCCCCGGCCCTTGATCGGTTCGGGCCAGGATCACCGTCGGCCGCTCGTCAGTCTGGGCCGCCTTCGTGAACGCGTCGTCCAGCGCTCCGAGGTCGTGCCCATCGACCTCGAGCACGCGCGCGCCAAACGCCTGCGCGCGGCGCGCGGACGCACCTACGTCCCAGCCCAGTTCGGTCGGCCCCCGCTGGCCCAGTCGGTTGACGTCGACGATCGCGACGAGATTCGAAAGCTGGTAGTGGCTGGCCTTGTCAAGCGCCTCCCACATCGAGCCCTCCGCCATTTCGCTGTCGCCGCACAGCACCCACACTCGGAAGGGCACGCGGTCGAGGTACTTGCCGGCCAGCGCGACGCCGACGCCGTCGGGCAGGCCTTGTCCCAGCGATCCGGTGGCGACGTCCACCCACGGCAGCACCGGTGTGGGGTGGCCCTGCAGCCGGGATCCGAGGCGCCGGTAGCCGCTCATCAGCTCCTCGTCTGACACGACTCCCACCGCCTTGTAGACGGAGTACAGCAACGGTGACGCGTGCCCCTTGGAGAAGATCAGGTGGTCGTTGGCGTCGGCCTCCGGCTGCTGCCAGTCGTAGCGCAGGTGGCGAGCGACGAGGACCGCGAGGAGATCGGCCGCGGACATGCTCGACGTCGGATGATCGACGCGCAGCTGTCGGGCGAGCTGCGCCACCGCGGCGAGGTCTGGGGTCGTGAGGGGCGAACTGGTGGCGGTCATGGACTGGTCCTCGGAGGTTGGAGTGTGGGGTCGTGTTTGCGCCCGGTGGTTCGAGGGAGCCGCACAGCCGGAGGGCGGCAAGACGTCGCGACGCTCAGTCGATCGGCGTTCCGGATCGACGGCGGACCCGTCGACCGGGCGACCGGCGCTCCGGTGGTGAGCTCCGGCCGACGGCCGCGTCGCCGGTCCGCCTAGCGCGGGCCCCCTGAGCCCCGGTCGCCGGGGTGCCGATTTCGAGCAGGGGAGAAGCGGGCAGTCGTGTCGGCGAGAGGGTTCGTCGCAGGGTCCGCGAGTGCTCCGGGCACGATCGCCAGGAACGCCGCGACGATGAAGCCGAGCAGGGACAGCACGCCGATTGCGTGTGCCCAAGCCGCGTCGGCGACGGTAAGGAGTCCGATTCCAGCGACGAAGCAGGCGACCGCCGTCCGCGTGCCCAAGCCGGGCCCAAACGTCGCTCGCCGCACGATCTGACCCGACGGCGGGCGCTCAGCGCCTTCGAAGCGGCCGGTGAGCGTGAGCCCGTACAGGAGGCCCAGCGACGGGAAGGTGATCGCGGCGCCCACCGATACCGAGACGACGATCCAGACGAGCGTGTCATGGCCCGCCGCCGCGTTGTCGACGGTGAGGCCGGGGAGGATCGTGGGCCAACGGGCGAGCGCCCAGCCAGCGATGATCGTCGCGACGGCCACGGCCGCGCCGAAACGCGCCGTGTCGAAGCGCCGCCTCCAGACGAGCGCGAGCGTTGCCACACCGGCGAGGAGCGACGCGATCACCGCGGCGAGCGCGTCGCCGCTGACCAGCGAGTGATACAGCCGGTGGTAGTCGCCGTTGACGACGACGATGCCGCCAAGCGCGATCGCGCCGGCGATCACCCCGGCGCCGAGCGCGCGCCGTCGGAACGCTCGCTCGAGCGGACGCTCGCCGAGCCGCGCCGCGTCGGCCGCGAGATACACGGCCGCCAAATACGCGCAATCAGCCACCGCCAGCGCGCCGATGAAGACCGAGGTCGGGTTCAACCAGCTAGAGAACAGGGGCCCGGTGGCGTTGCCGACGGGGACCCGGTCGGAGGCGATCGCGCCGATCGCCGCTCCGAGGGCGAACGGTGTGAGCATCGAGGAGACGGAGAAGATCGTGTCGATCACCCCCGACTCGCGGGCGCCGGAGGCACCGGCGCGGAGCGCGTAGGCAGCGCCCCGGAGGATGATCCCCAGCGCGGCGATGAACAGCGGCACCGCCAGGGTCGAGGCAATCGAGGCGAACGCTCTCGGGTAGGAGGTCCAGAACACGGTCAGAACGAAGATCAGCCAGACGTGGTTGGCTTCCCACACCGGTCCCATCGAGCGGTGGGCGTGCGCGCGGATCCGCTCGGCGCGCTCGCCTCGGCCCGCGAACAGCTGCCAGAATCCGGCGCCGAAGTCGGCTCCGCCGAGGACCGTGTAGAGCGCCAGCCCGGCGAGCACGAAAGTGAGCGGGAGCGCCTTAAGCAGCATCTACGCGGCCTCCAGCGACGGTCCGGCATCGGGTGCGAGATCGAGCGGCGCGCGCGCGAGCCGCCGAAGCACCCAGGCAAGGCCACCCCCAACCACCAGATACGCGCAGGCGAGCGCGGCGTAGCCGACCGGAATCCCGTTCGCGCCGGTGACCGCCGCGTCGGTCGGCATCACCCGGTAGACGACCCAGGGTTGGCGACCGACCTCGGTGACCACCCACCCCGCGATCAACGCGACCACCGACAACGGGCCGGCCAGCACGAGTGCCCGGTAAAACCAGGCCGACCTGGGAAGTCGCTTGCGCCGGATCCACACCACGAGATACGCCACCCCGATCAGTCCCAGGAACGCTCCGATTCCGACCATCGTCTGAAACGAGGCCCGGACCACGTTCACCGGTGGGCGCTGATCGGCGGCCACGGCGTCGAGGCCTTGCACGCGCGCGTTCCAGCTGTGAAACGCCAGCAGCGACAGCAGGTGGGGGATCTCGATCCCGTACTTAACCTGGCCGTTCTGGTACCAGCCGAGCAGGTGCTCGGGCGCACCTCGCGTGGTCCTGGGCAGCCCCTCGATGGCCGCGAGCTTCGTCGGTTGCGACTGCGCCACATCGCGTGCGGCCCAGTCACCGACCGGCCCCTGCACGATCGAGGCCAGGGCCGCGAAAGTCAGCGCGATCGCCAGCGCCGTCCGCTCGTAGCGTCCCCAGCGCCCGCGCAAGCGCCCGAACCCGTAAACGCCGGCGAGGACGAAGCCGGTGACGACATACCCGGCGACGTACATGTGGATCAGCTCGTGCCACAGATACGTGTTCTCGAACAGCGCCCTGAAGGGATCGACGTCAAACACCCTGCCGCCGTGCAACCGAAACCCGCCCGGATGGTTCATCCAGGCGTTGACCGAGATCACCATCAGCGATCCGGTGAACCCGCTGATCACGATCGGGATCCCGCTCAACAGGTGAGCTCTCGGGGCAAGCCGCCCCCACCCGTACACGTAGATGCCGATGAAGATCGCTTCGACGAAGAACGAGAAGCCCTCGATCGCGAACCCCAGACCGAACACGCTCCCAAACGTCCCCGTGAAGTTCGGCCACAGCAGCCCCATCTCGAAGCTCAACACGGTGCCCGTGATCACGCCCACGGCGAACAGCGTCACCATTATGCGCGCCCATCGCCGCGCGAGCGTTCGGTACGTCGGATCGCCCGAGCGCACGTACAGCCACTCGGCGAACAGGACCATCACGGGCAGCGAGATCCCGAAACAGACCAACGGGATGTGCACGGCGAACGACAGGGCCTGCATCTGCCGCGCCTGAAGCAAGTAGCGTTGGTCGACCGGGGAGAAAACGGCTAGGGCTGCGAGTCCACCGGTCACGCCACTGGACCCGAGTCACGCGGGGGGCGTCGAGCATCGACGATGGCGCTACCGCCGAGGCCGTCCGTTCCAACGCGACTCGGTGACGGGCGGCTGGCGAACACGTCGTCAGGCCGGCGCGCGGCCGTCATCGCCGTCGCGCCCCTACCGGCGACCCGCCTGGGCGGCGATCGGTATGTGATCGGCCCGCCCACGACCCTACTCCTGGCCGGGCGCTGCATGCGGCTCGCTCGACGCCGTGCCCTCGCGGCGAGGCCGACCAAGCCGATGATCTGAAACAGCATGATGTAAAGACTGCTCAGGACGATGAGGAAGGCGCCCATAACTACTGTGAAGACGATGAGGAAGCCGCCCATAACTACTGTGAAAAAACCGACGAGCAGCAGTATCGGGAGGATCAGCAGGACCGGTGAGTACGCGAGTACCATCGCGATGCCTATCCGAAGTGGTGGACAGTGAGGGAGGGGCAGCGCACCCGCTCGGGTTTAACCGACAGTCCGTGCAGCGTCGGGATCGCGGTCGTGCAAACGGACCGCATACAGACGGATCCTGCACGGTTGACGGTTACCGCCGTGCGGACGCAGCCGCGTAAGGACGGTTGCGGAGTCATGCCACGCACTTTGCGGCCTCAGCTACGACCTTCAAGAGGAAGCGACGAACGCACGATCAACGTCGGGGATCGTCGGCCCCGACCAGCCAGGCTTGACGGACGGCCGCCGAGCGCACCGCCCGGTCATGCGACCCGCGCTCGAGGTCCGAAATAAGTACGTTGGCAGCGCTGTCCCGGCTGCCGAACGATCGGATGAGACCGACGTTGCGGGCTTGCGGCGCCGGATGCGATCGACGCCCCGGCCCGGGTGACGACTATCTTCGATGCGAGCGCAGGGGCTAATAGTTCGTGCTCGACCACTCCGGGCGTGCTCGACAGGCGTAGGCCGTCATACCGGGGTCGTCGACGGCACGAAGGAAGTCGGTGATCATCGCGGTCCGGACTCTGTGGCGCATCGCGCAGCCGGACGCGCGCGCCGCACCGGCATCAAACTGGGCCAGATCCGCTCGTCGGGACACAAGGACCGGTCCCGAGCCCTCGAACTGCGGGCGGTTGCGCGGCATCGTCGACGCCGCTGGAATGCTGACGTCCTCCGGCTAGGCTTCGAGCTCGAGCAACATCGACTGCCCACGATTACACGCAATGAAGTTCTGTGGCATGACGGCACGGTCGTAAACCCGCCGGACATCACACCTTTACCCGACAGCGGTCGGGGGCCGGCGGGCCGGCCGCCTGTGAGGGGTGAGAATCCTTGGGGCCCGGATTGACGTCGGTGAGGCTTGGTGCGTTAGAGCCCGTGCGACAGCGTGGCGCGGGGACCTGTGGGACCGTTGATTGCTGCTGCGAGCGCGAAGGACAGACTCATCAGTGGTAGGCCCCCTCCGGGCGACAGTGTCCAATTGCCGTCCGAAGGGAGCAGTGTTGTGGAAGTGATCGTAGAGCGGTGCGCGGGTCTTGATGTGCATCGCGACAACGTCGTGGCGACCGTCCGTGTGCCGGGCAGCGGTCGTCGACAGTGGGACAAGCAGACGCAGACGTTCAAGTCGACGCTGGCCGGGTTGGCGGAGCTCGCCGGCTGGCTTGCCGAGGCTGGGGTGACGCTGGTTGGGATGGAGGCGACCGGTGTGTATTGGAAGACGGTGTTCCAGGCGCTCGAGGACCGCTTCGAGTGCTGGTTGCTCAACGCGCATCACCTGCGCAACGTCCCGGGTCGCAAGACCGACGTGAAGGACTCGGAGTGGATCTGCCAGCTCGTCCAGCACGGGCTGGTCAGACCGAGTTTCGTGCCGCCACCGGAGATCCGCCGGCTGCGTGACCTGACCCGGCTGCGCACGGCGCAGGGTAACGAGCGTTCCCGCACGATCCAGCGTCTTGAGAAGGTGCTCCAGGACGCCGGGATCAAGCTCTCAAGCGTCGCGTCGACGACGTACTCGAAGTCGGCGCGCGCGATGCTCGAAGCGCTCCTGTCAGGCGTGACCGATCCTGAGGAGTTGGCTGAGCTGTCCAAGGGCAAGATGCGCGCGAAGATTCCGGAGCTCAAAGACGCGCTCCAGAGCCGCTTCACGATCGACCATCACGGGATCATGGTCGCGCAACTGCTCGCGCACGTCGACACGCTCGACGCAGCCCTGCAGAACCTGAGCGAGCGGATCGAGTTCGTGCTCACCCCGCACGCCCAGATCATCGAGCTGCTCTGCACCATCCCCGGTGTCCAAGCGCACGCAGCGCAGGTCCTGATTGCCGAGTGCGGTCTCGACATGTCCGTGTTTCCAACGGTCGGGCACTTCGCGTCCTGGGCTGGCGCCTGTCCTGGGCACCACGAGTCGGCCGGTCGCAGGCGGTCGGGACGGACCCGTCCCGGGCCCGCCTGGCTGACCTCGCAGCTCACCGAATGCGCCCGGGCCGCGGTCCGGACCAAGGACACGTATCTCGCCGCGCACTACGCGCAGCTCCGCGGGCGCCGCGGGGAGCAGAAAGCGATCGGCGCGATCCGTCACGACCTACTCGTCGCGTACTTCCACATCGTCCGCGACCAACTCCCATATCGGGATCTCGGACCCGATTGGCAGCGCAAGCGCTACTCGGTCGAGCACCGCGCCCGACGCCTCCAGCGCCAACTCGAAGCGCTCGGCTACGCCGTCACCCTCGACCAGCTCGACCAACCAGCAGAACAAACCGCCTGACCTGACACGCAGCCAAGCCGGGCTACCGCCGACCCACGGCCGGCACAAACAGCCCTACCCAAACGCGGTCAATAACTCGGGGATTCACAGGACAGCGTCTCTGACGGCTTGCGCCGCCACCCCTGAGGAATGAGAATCTCGCTGCCGCTGGGCTGACGCCGGCGAGGCTTGGTCCCGTAGAGGCCGAAGGACAGTGTGGCGCTGGAGCCTGTGGAACCGTTGATTGCAGCCAAGAGCGCGAAAGCCAGACTCATCCCTGGGAGGCTCCTACCGGCGGCAGATAGCGTCCCCGCGACGGAGGAGCAACCCGGCCCCACCTAACAACCGAGCACGCTCGACCTGGCCCTGCCAGCGGCCGCGCCTGTTTTCGCGCGCTCAGCACCGCGTTCGTGGCCCGGGGATTCACAAGCCAGCACCGCCAGAAGCGAGTTTGCAAGTCGAAGGTCGCGCCGTCGGACTCCGCGGCTTCCCTGCAGCCTCGCGTTGCAGGTGCGCCGTCGGCACAGTCTGATGCCCGTGCCGACACGAACTCGGTTCCGCGTTGGGACGTTGGTTGGCAGTACTGAGTCAGCGGGCGTTGTGTCCTCGACTGAAGATAGTGATGCTGCCCCGCCGGGCAGGATCATCGCCTCGCCCGTCGCCAGACCCCGTTGTCGCACCAGGGGAACGGTCGGCCTTCGCGTGACGGTGCCCACAGTCGCGAGAATCACCCCTGAGGCGCTGACAAGCTGGGGGCCGTGCTTGATGAGTTACGGCTCCGAGCCCGGATCAGACTCGAATCCCACATGGACGCGCAGAGCAGGCGCCGCGGACCCATGGGTTCGGTGAGCAGCGGCCGTGGATCCCAGGTGGCTTCCCTCCGCAAGGTTCACTTGTCGCTCGACGTCTGCCGTACAGCACGTGAAACCCCGATCTGAGGAGCAGCCAAGGTAGTGACGCAGCGCCTCGTAGGCCATCACCGGCCCGAGATCGGAGCGTCCGATCCCGATGTTGACGATCGTCTTGATCGGCTTGCCCGTATGTCCCGTCCACTCGCCCGAGCGGACCAAGCCGAGAACGCGGACGTCCGATCGAGCACGGCATGCACCTGCGCGACGACGTCGGTCCCGTCGACGATCGAAGACCGGTTCCTGGGCATCCGCAGCGCGACGTGCAACACCGATGCGGTTCTCCGCGACGTTGATCCTGTCGCCGCGGAACATCGCCGCGATGCTGTCGTGCAACCCGCATTCGTCCGCGAGCGCGAGCAGCAGCCGGATCGTTTCGGGCGTGACCCGATTCTTCGAGTAGTCGAGGCACAGGCCGGCCCCCTCCGCCACAAACCGGTCGCCCCGACCCGGGTCGGCGGCGAACGGCTCCCGCAGATGCAGATCCTTGACGTCGTCGTGGTGCCTGCTCAGCGCCCGCTAGCACCGGCGATCGCGTAACGCGCTCACGCCGCCACTACCGCGACCTGGTCGTCGATCCGCTCCAACAGGTCCTCCCACGATTTGACGAAGTTCCGGGCTCCGTCCGACTGGAGCGTCGCGGCCAGCGCGTCGATATCGATGCCCGCGGATGCGAACTGCGCCAGCGTGGCCTCCGCATCGCCGCCGTCGACCGCGATCGGCTCGCCGACCCAACCATGGTCCTCGAAGGCGCGCAGAGTCGACTCCGGCATCGTGTTGATCGTGTGCGGCGCGCGCAGACCGTCGATGTACATCGTGTCGGGGGAGTCGGGGTCCTTGGTGCTGGTGCTGGCCCAAAGCAGCCGTTGCACGCGTGCTCCGGCGTTCGCAAGTCGCTGCCACCGATCTGAATCCATCAGCCGTCGGTACGCCTGATACGTCTTCAGACCTACGGCCAGCCCGAGCCGGTCGCGCAGCTGCTCGGGCACACGACCGGTAACCGCCGCGTCCCAGCGGGAGATGAACACCGACGCGACCGAGGAGACGTTCGGGTCCAGACCGGCCTCGATCCGACGCTCGATGCCGCGCATGTACGCGTCGGCGGTGGCCAGGTACTGCTCCCGCGAGAACAGCAGCGTGATGTTCACCGGCACCCCGGCGAAAGTCGCCGCTTCGATCGCCGGCAGCCCGTGCCTGGTCCCCGGGATCTTGATGAACACGTTCTCTCGTCCGGCGCGTGCATGCAGGTCGGCCGCGGCGCGTGCGCTGCGGGCGGTGTCATAGGCGAGCAGCGGCGAGACCTCGAGCGACACCCAGCCGTCGACCCCGGCCGTCCGCTGATGGATCGGCGCGAACAGGTCCGCCGCTCGCCGGAGATCCTCGATCGCGAGCTCGAAGAACAGCGTCTCGCGGTCGGCCGCTTCGGCCGCCTTGTGGCGGATCTCGTTGTCGTAGGCGCCCGACTTGATCGCCTTGTTGAAGATCGATGGGTTGGAGGTCAGGCCGGTGATCGAAAACTCGTCGATGTAGCGCTGCAGCTGGCCCGAGTCGAGCATCTCTCGAGTGATGTTGTCCAGCCACAGGCTCTGACCAAGCGCCTGTAATTTCGCCGTCGCTTTCATGCCGTCTCCTACCGGGAGTTGTTTGCCGAAGGGTCAGCCGCAGGCCCCCCGCTCACAACAGGAAAAGCGATCGGCCGATTTGGGGGCTGAGCGTTTGCCAATTTGTGCACCTGCGGGAAGGATGGGAGTGATTACCTTGGGGCGGTCGCGGAGCGGGCGCAACCACTGACTCACCTCTCGCGGGCCGCGACCGCGGCCAGCTGCACGCTCGCGATGAGCAGGTAGAGCGCGGTCGCGGCGAGGGGTCCCACCAGCCAGGGGAGCCAGCCGTGGATGTCGTCGAGCAGGGACACGGCGCCCAGCGCGGCGCCGACCGCGATCCAGTCGAACACGCCCGCGAGCACCCGATCCTGGCAGCGGTTGATCGGCTTTATGGGGCCCAGAGTCTCCGCGGCCAGAAGGTCGAGCAGCTGGTCGATCAGGTAGAAGCCGGCGATCGCCCCGGCCGCAAACATGAAGGCCTCCGCGGTGCTCGGAGCGCCACGGGCGCGCACGAGCACCGCGCCGGAGCCCCAGATCGCCAGCGTGTATCCGTAAGGGAGGGCGCTCGCGGCGACGACGGTGGCAAGCGCGGCGCGCAGCGTGCCCCCGGCGGCGGGCCGCTTGTCCGGGGTACTAACCATCGCGTGCCCCGATCACGCTGGCCACACACCCGCCCGCCGGCCAAAGGCAAGCCGGTGTGAGATCAAAACTCCGCATGAGGCAAGTGTGCGCGCCGGGCGGCACGCAACAAACCGGCTCGGCGATCGCCCGATAGGAGCGCGCGATGGCCGCCGGAACAGGAGGTGATCTCGGTCCGACCCGTGTCTCGTACGCGCGGCCAGCGAGAGCGAACGCAGCTCCGTGCGCCGCCAGCGCCTTGGCAGATCCGCCGGATTACGTGCCACCTGTCGGAAGGAGTGCCTTGTCCGGGTGAAACGGATCGTTAAGAGGACCGATTGTCGACCCTTTATCGAAGCCAGCTACATCGTTTCGGGGGAATAAGCGGCCAGCTACGTCCGATCCCAATGTCTGCGGGTGCGAGATCCCGCCGCCGGCGCTCCCCGGCTCCGACTAGAACAGCCGTGGCCCGGCGCGCCGCGAGCGCTTCGACGAAAGCGCGCCCTCGGGTCCGTCAACGCAAGGCAAGCGCATCACCGAGTAGTCGCCGGTCAGCCAAGCTGAACCCGCCCGCGCAATCGAAATTCGAAGAAGCACGCAGAGAGGCTCCGAGCATTGACCAAATAAGCACCTGCCGTGAACCACGCGGACCAGCATCAGTCTCAATATCACCAAAAAAATCACATCAGACCTGTGCATCACCTTGATGCGTCCGACGACGATAAAGGGGCGATCGCCCGGTCGCCGCCTCGAATTGGAATGGTCCCGCACAGCTCCGAGATTCCAGCCTGACCGGACCTTGATCCGGCCGCGTTCGGGCGGCCATCCGGGCGCTGGGAGCGAGATCAGCAAGTCGACAGTCCAGGGAGCCTGTTCCGCTTCGGCCGCGAGCGTCCCGTGCGGGCGGCTGGTTCCCTCTCTCTCGCGGGAAACCGGACAACATGGGTAGGGGAGAGCGGCGACGTTCGCGATACCTGCAGGGCATGGGGCGAACTCTCGCGTCGCGGGCGTCTGACAGGGTGGTCGAGCGTCGCCGTGCAGTCGCCGCGGCCCGCCACCTCCCCGAAGCGCAAGGACTGTCGATCCCTCAGATCGCTGACCGCCTTGGTCGGTCGCCGGCGACCGTCAAGGCCTACTTCTACGACCCGTCTTAGCGTAACAAAAGACCCAGGTGCTCATGACAGACCGCGTTAGCGAGCGACGCCGCGCCGCGCAACTCGCGCGCCACTACCGCGACCAGGAGGGCCTAACGATCGCCGAGATCGCTCGCCGGCTGGGGCGCGCAGAGGGCACCGTCAAGGCCTATCTCTACGATCCGATCGGCGAAAAGGCGCGCGAGGTCAAGGCGCGCTACCGGGGCGTCTGCCGGGGCTGCGGCGCGCCGACCAGCGCGCGCAACGGCAAGGGCGACGCGTACGCCTATTGCAAGCGCGCCGTCCCGGGGCGATCGAGCGGCAATGGACCCGAGAGCGGAGCCGTGAGGCGATGCGCGCCTGGCGAGCGCGCTACGGGGCTGCGCCTTCCTCCTACGACTGGTCGCGCACCCACGCACGCCGGCGCGGCGGCGAAGCGCTCAAACGCCTACAGGCCGGAGAATGGCCCGCGCCGTCCACCGTGATCGATCTGTACGGGAGCTGGGCGGGGGGCGTCGCCAACGCCTTCGGCGGCGCCTGAACGCATGGGCATCCATCGCCGTCTGTGAACAGGACCGCTCAAGCGCTTCTGCGTATTCCACAGCACCAGCGGCGTCCAGCCGATCGCCGGCCAGCGTGGTTGCCGCCGACTTTAAGGAACGTGAGTATTGATCCGATCACCGACGCCGGTCACCGCGCCAGATGTGGCTATCGGTGCGGCGATGAAGCGGCCACGCGAGACAGCGAGCACGCACGGCCGCGTTACGCCAAAAGCGGTCCACATCCTGGCGTCGCTACCGCTCGGCGCGGAAAGGAGCAGCTTGAGCGAGACTGCCCCGTGGGCGACGATGCAGAAGCGAGGAGTGGGATACGTCGGGTCCGTCCTCGCGCTCGGAGTCACGCAATTGCAAGTGCGGGGAACGGCCCCCGTAAGCGATCACTACCTAGGCACGACCGGGCCTGGAGGAGCGCGTCGCGGAGCCTTGCTGGCCGCCCTGAGCAGGACGCTCGTTGATGGCGGCGAGATGCTCGTCGACTTGCGCGCAAGCGGGTCCGGCGCTGCGGGCGATCAATCGTGCTCCGTACGTGTTGCGCCCGGGCCGCTTCGTGGGACGTGCTGCCGTCGCGCCGAAAGATCACAAGCCTGCCGCTCGGCTTGCAAGCGCAAGCCCCTGGCCTCTAGTGTCGCGCGTGCTGCGCCGCGGGCGCCGTCACCCGATAGGGGGGATGAGGAGTGGTTGGCTGCAGATCAGGCTTCGATCGCTGTACCGGCGAATCGATCAGTAAGGAAAGGAGCCACATTTGTCTGATTCGACGACTGGGACGGAGGACGGGTACTCGCTTCCGTTTTCGCCTACACCGTCGGCGAGTGTTGCCGGCCGAACGATGCAGGAGTCGGTCTACCAGCCGCGCGAAACGCCGCGCCGCGTTCCGGACGATGCTCCGAACATTCTGATCGTGATGATCGACGACGGGGGGCCCGGCCAGCCGTCCACGTTTGGCGGCGAGATCAACACGCCGACGATGGATCGCATCGTCGGGGAGGGGATCGCCTACAACCGGTTTCACACTACGGCGCTGTGCTCGCCGACGCGTGCGTCACTGCTGACCGGGCGCAATCACCATCGGGTGGGGTTCGGGATCATCACCGAGTTTGCGAATGATTGGGAGGGCTATTACGGGCGGATCCCCAAGAGCAGTGCGCTCGTGGCGGACGTTCTGACGGATTACGGCTACGCCACGGGTGCGTGGGGCAAGTGGCATAACACGCCGGCGGAGGAGGCCGGCCCGGCCGGCCCGTTCGAGAACTGGCCCACGAGCATGGGCTTTGAGTATTTCTACGGATTCCTGGGAGCGGAGACGTCGAGCTGGGAGCCGACGCTGGTTCGGAACCTGGACTATGTCGCGCCGCCGAGGACCCCGGAGGAGGGCTACCACCTCGAGGAGGACCTGGCGGATGACACGATCGCGTGGATCCGCAGGCAGAAGACTTACCAGCCGGACAAGCCGCTGTTCATGTACTGGGCCGCCGCCGCCCTCCACGGCCCGCACCACGCGCCCAAGGACTGGGCTGATAGGTACAAGGGCAAGTTCGACGACGGTTGGGACGCCTACCGTGAGCGCGTCTTTGAGCGCGCCAAGGAGAAAGGCTGGATTCCCGCCGATTCGCAGCTCACGCCTCCGCACGAGCAGATGCCTTCCTGGGACAGCATCCCGGAGAGCGAGAAACCGTTCCAAGCGCGCCTGATGGAGGTGCTGGCCGGTTTCGGCGAGCACTGTGACGCGCAGATCGGGCGGATCGTCGACGAGCTCGACAAGCTCTACGGGGAGAACACGCTGATCTTCTACATCTGGGGCGATGACGGTCCATCGGCGCAGGGTCAGAACGGCACGATCAGCGAGCTGACCGCCCACAACGGCATCCCGACCACGATCGAGCAGCAACTCGCGGCGCTCGAGGAGATCGGAGGCCTCGATGCTCTCGGCGGCCCCAAGACCGATCCCATCTACCACTCGGGGTGGGCCTGGGCCGGCGCGACTCCGTACAAGGGGACGATGAGCATCCCCGGGTATCTCGGGGCCACGCGGAATCCGATGGGCGTCCGGTGGCCGGCCAAGATCACCCCCGATGCCACGCCGCGCGCGCAGTTTCATCACTGCAACGACATCGTCCCGACGATCTACGAGATTCTCGGGATCACACCGCCAGTGGAGGTCAACGGCGTAGCCCAGAACTCGATCGACGGAGTGAGCCTGGCCTACACCTTCGACGACCCAGCCGCTGAAGGCCGCTTGGAGACGCAGTACTTCGAGACGCTCGGCAGCCGCGGCATCTATCACAAGGGTTGGATGGCCTCCACCTTCGGCCCGCGAGTCCCGTGGGTCACAGGAGTGCCGCCCGGCATCTTCGAATGGACGCCCGACAAGGACACGTGGGAGCTCTACAACCTGGAAGAGGACTGGAGCCAGGCCAACGACCTCGCGGCGGAGCTGCCCGAGAAGCTCGCCCAGATGAAGGACCTCTGGCTGATCGAAGCGACGAAGAACAACGCGCTGCCGATCGGCGGAGGGTTCTGGATTCTGCTGTATCACCCGGAGTACGTCCCGGCGCCGCCCTACACGGAGTGGACGTTCTTCGGCGACACCGTCCGGGTGCCGGAGTTCACCGCCCCGAAACTGGGCACCCGGCCCAACGTCATTACGATCGACGCCGTGATTCCAGCCGACGCCAACGGCGTGCTGTACAAGCTGGGCGGGTTCGCGGGCGGTCTGACCTGCTTCGTGGAGAACGGCATCCTCTGCTACGAGTACAACCTGTTCGAGATCCAGCGGACGAAGATCCGCGCCCAGGAAGCGCTCCCGACCGGCGAGGTGACGATCGAAATCGACACGAGCCTCGTTGATCCCAAGCAGCCGCCCCGCGGCGCGCTGAACGTGGCGATGAAGGCAAACGGCGAGACCGTTGCTCAAGGGACCGTTCCCATCAGCGCGCCGCTCGCATTTACCGCCACCGAGTGCCTCGATATCGGCATCGCGCTCGGCTCGCCGGTATCACCCGACTATTACGACAAGAAGCCGTTCAAGTTCACCGGTACGATCGAGGGGGTCCGTGTCAGGTACACGGATACGAGATAGCGTCGCCGGACAGGAGGGGATGGCGTCGCTACCCGGCGGGACGTTCTTCATGGGCAGCGACGAGTTCTACCCCGAGGAGCGGCCAGTCCGCGAGGTCACGGTCGCGGCGTTCGCGATCGACCGCGACCCGGTAACCGTGGCCGAGTTCCCGCCGCTTCGTGACCGAGACCGGGTACGTCACGCTCGCCGAGCGAGCGCCCGACCCGGCGCTATACCCAGACGCCGACCCGGACCTGCTCGTGCCCGGGTCGCTCGTCTTCCAGCGCACAGCCGGACCCGTGAGACTCGACGACGCGCTTGCCTGGTGGGCCTATCTACCCGGCGCGTGCTGGACGGCGCCCGAGGGTCCAGGGTCGAACACCCGCGGCCGCGACCGCCACCCGGTCACGCACGTCGCCTACGAGGACGCGCTCGCCTACGCGCAGTGGGCCGGCAAGGACCTACCGACCGAGGCCGAATGGGAATACGCCCGCCCGCGGTGGCCTGGACCACAAGCGCTTCGCATGGGGTGACGAAATAATGGTCGGTGGGCGGATGATGGCCAACTGGTGGCAGGGGCAATTCCCTTGGCAGAACACGCTCGACGACGGCTACGAACGCACATCGCCGGTCGCCGCGTTCGCGCCCAACGGCTACGGCCTGTACGTCGTCTGCGGCAACGTCTGGGAGTGGACCAAGGACCGCTTCGAGGACCCGCGCCAGAGCCGCCAATGTTGCGGTCCTGACCACCCACTCAGCGATCCCGGAGGTATCGAGCGCCGCGCGATCCGCGGCGGATCCCACCTCTGCGCGCCGAACTACTGCCTACGGTTCCGCCCCGCGGCCCGACAGTCCGAAACCGTCGACACATCGACCAGCCACATCGGGTTTCGCTGCGTCATCCGGACATGAGGAACAGCGTGGGCTGTAAGCGCGGCGCCGGTGATGGCCGGCCTTCGGAAAGCCGGCAATGTCCCGGCAGGACCGATGTCGTCGATGGCTGAGGCTCCCGCTCCCGCGGAACCGACGGCGGCGCAAGCCGCCGCGACGATGCGGAGCCGACCGTACGTCGTGTTGCTCGTGGTGTCGGCGGTGATCGGGGTGATCGTGTCGCTGGCGTCCTGGTGCTACCTGGAGCTGGTCTTTCAGCTCCAGCAGGAGCTGTTCAAGCATCTTCCGCACGCGCTCGGATACGAGCAGGGCCCGCCGCTGTGGTGGTCGCTCCCGGTCCTCGCGGTTGGCGCGCTGATCGTCGCGCTGGCGATCATGCGGCTGCCGGGAGACGGCGGGCACGTGCCTGCCAAGGGTCTCGGCACCGGCGGGCTCACGAACCCGATCGATCTGCCCGGCATAGTCCTCGCGGGCATCGCCGGGCTCGGCTTCGGAGTCGTGCTCGGCCCCGAGGGGCCGTTGCTGGCGCTCGGTTCGGGTCTGGCCGTGCTGGCGATTCGCCTGACTCGACGAGAGATCGAACCGCCGGTGCTGGCGCTGATCGCCGGGGCTGGGAGCCTCGCCGCGCTCTCGTTCGTGTTCGCCTCGCCGCTGATCGCGGCGGTGATCCTGATCGAGGCGGCCGCAATCGGCGGGGCGCGGCTGCCGGTCGTGCTCCTTCCCGGGGTGCTCGCCGCCGGGATCGGCACGCTGGTCTCGCTCGGGATGGGGTCGTTCTCCGGGCTGAGCAGCCGCGACTACGCGCTGGGTCCGCTCCCGCTGCCCCACTTCGGCCATCCCGACATCGCCCAGTTCGGCTGGACGATCGCGCTGGCCATCGCGGTAGCAGTGGCGGTGAGACCGATCATCCTCGGTGGGATGGCGACCTACCGTGTGGTCGCGCGACGGATCATGATCCTGCTACCGGTCGTGGGCCTGATCATCGCGGGGCTCGCGATCGCCTTCCACGGGGCGACGGGCAAGAGCGTCGAGGAAGTCCTGTTCTCCGGACAGGAGGCGATTCCGGGGCTGCTCAGGCAGGCCGGGACGTGGTCGCTGGGGGCGCTCGCGTTGCTGATCGTGTTCAAGGGCCTGGCTTACATGCTCTCGCTCGGAAGCTTCCGCGGCGGGCCGGTGTTCCCGGCGCTATTCCTCGCTGCGGCCGGCGGGATCATGGCCTCACGCCTGCCCGGATTCTCTTTGACCCCCGCGGTCGCCGTCGGGATGGGCGCGGCGATCGCCGCGGTACTGCGGCTGCCGCTCGCGGCGATCGTTCTCGCCACCCTGCTCACCGCCAACGCGGGGCCGGGCGACGAGCCGCTCATCATCGCCGGCGTCGTCGTCTCCTACCTGGTCACCTTGCGGCTCTCCACGCCAGCGGCCACCGCGTCCTCGACCGGAGATGGCGCGATCGCGGCCCAGCCGCCAACTCCGGAGGTCGACGTCCGTCCCGCGTAGCGGCGGCCCCCGACGGACCTAAGGCTAGGCCCGCCCAGTGAGAGCCGGACCGCTGCTGCCGTGAAGCACACCTCGGTCGACATCTACCTGGTGATCGACACCTTCCTGCTGCTGATGATCGGGATCGGTCCGAAGATCGCCTGGTGCCGTTCGCTGAGATCACCGCCCCGCTCGACGGCGCGACCAATGCGGTGATCGTCCGCAAGATACTGACCGCCGCCGCCGCCGTTTCCGTGATCCTCGTGGGGCACGGAAAGTTCCTCTCGAGGCTGCTTCACTTCTCGACTGGGTCGCTATCGATCGCCGGGGGAATCATCAGTACCCGTCTTCGCGATGGTCCTCGGCGTCCTCGCTGTGGTGCTCGCCCTCGACGTGGCCGTATTGCGGCTGGCCAGCCGCGCCAGCGACCATCTCGACGAAAGCCGCATGCTCGTCACCGCGAAGATCTTCGGCATCCTATGGGCGGCGCTCGACGGCCTCGACAACGTCGGCCTCATCCACCTCTCCGGTCACTGACCGTCTGCCCGCCGGCGAACGCCGCCCCAAGCACGCGGGTAAATAGAGAAGACGTCAGTCCTTGCCGGGCAGCTGGTCGGCGAGGCGCAGTGCCGTGGCGAGCGCGGGTAGGTCTTGGTCGAGCGGTCGACCACGGAGATTGGCGGCGCGCTGGAGGTGGTAGCGCACGGTGCGCTCGGACAGGTGCAGCCGCCGCGCGGCTTCCGCCGCGCTGCACGCGCACTCCAGCCAGGCGCCGAGCGTTTCACGCAGTCGGCCGGTACGTCCGCCGGGCCGAGCGAGGCCGCCGAGTGCGTGCGCGACGAGCTGCTCGGCGGCGGCCGGGCCGCCCCACACGAGGGCCTGTATGGCCACGTCCTCGTAGCGGACCGTCCGCACGGGCCCGCGCGAGGCGACCTCGAGGGCGAGGAGCGCCTGCTGGTGGCTGGCGATGAAGCCGGGGATTCCGACGGCCGGCCGGCCGACGCCGACCCATCCGCCGAGCCCGTCGAGGACCTCGAGGCTCAGGCGTTCGCTGTCGCACCATGCCCAGCTCGTCTGCGGTATCGGGGCGACGACGAGCACGGCACCGACGTTCGCCGCGCGCAGGATGGCCCCGAGCCGCTCGGCGCCGGCACCGGCTGCTGCCACCCCGACGTGCGACCGCGCCGCGCGGATCCCGAGGCGCGCCTCGTCGAAGGGCCCGCCGGCGAGGACGGCGCGGATGGCGGCCAGGCGCGTCGCCTCGAGCGTCTCCGCGCGGAGACGGGCTCCAGCCGCGTGAGCGGCGCTCATCCGCGGGATGAGCGCCTCGGAGAAGGAGGACATCAGGGCCAGCCCTTCGGCGGCGTCCACCCCGCTGTCGGCCCAGCCCGCACTGCGGGCGATCACGAGCTCCTGTAAGCACGCGAGGGCGATCCGGTGGCCGGCTAGCAGGTCAACCAGAGGCACCCCGTTGCGGCCGGTGAGGTCGCCGGTCGCCTGGCTCCAGGCCAGCTCTGCGTCGGCCATCTCCGGCCGCGGGTCGACCATCCACGCGGCGAGCGCCTGGATGAGCCCAGCCGTCGCCCGCACAACCTGCTGGACTTGCTCGGGCCGGTTGAACAGCTGCGGGGCGTCCACTCGCTGCGCGACGGCGTCGATGATGCTCGCGGCCAGGTCGTCGGCATCGGCGAGCAGGAGTTCGGCCAGGCGGGTCCCCGACATCGGCATATGGTCGCGGGTTTGCCGGATTACGGCAAGGGCTCTTTGAGTTATGCCGCTGTCCGCCATATGCAGGGGGCCGACCGGTCGCGAAACTGGCGGCCGTGAGTGACTCCACCGTCACGGCGGCCTCGGACGCCGACCAGCGCACTACCACTACCGACGGTTCGATGCCTGAGGCCGCCGCCACCACGGCCCTGCCACGGGCTCGACCTGTTCGACGAGCAGCAGCTCGTCGCGGACGCCCGCCTGGTCGTCAACCGGCGGTGGCGATAGCGACAGGGGTCGGCCAAACCCAGGGAGAGAAAGCATGAGACCAGTGCGAAGCAGGCTGATCGCCCAGAGCACGGCCGTGATCGTGGTGATGGTCGCGATCGTCGCGGCACCGATGTCGGCATCGGCGCTTGCGCGGACGACGCGCGCCGTTGTCAGCACTCGTTCGGGCGCTCTACGCGGGGTCGTGCACCGCGCGTACCGCGTGTTTCAAGGCATCCCGTACGCGGCCCCGCCCATCGGGCCGCTGCGGTGGCGTCCACCCGAGCCTGCGGCGCACTGGAAGGGCATACGGGACGCCACCCGGCCTGGCAGTCCTTGCGCGCAGCGGCCGCTGACGGTGCTTCCGGGCGGCAAGGCGATCCTGCCGGGCGCGTCAAATCTAACCGGTAGCACTTCGGAGGACTGCCTCTACCTGAACGTTTGGACACCCGCTCGTCACGCACACCCGCGGCCGGTATTCGTATGGTTCCACGGCGGAGACAACATCTTCGGCGCCGGGACCGACTACGACGGCTCAAAGCTCACGGTCGAGGGCGGGGTACTGGTCGTGACGGTGAACTACCGTCTTGGCCCGCTCGGCTACCTCGCCCTTCCGGCGCTTTCGGCGCAGAGCCCCGATCACACCTCGGGCGACTATGGCTTGATGGATCAGGTGGCGGCGCTGCGCTGGGTGCGCTCGAACATCGCGGCGTTCGGCGGCAACCCCAAGCAGGTGACGGTTGGCGGGCAGTCGGCCGGCGCGTGGGCGGGCTGCGACCTGATCGCATCCCCCGCTGCGCGTGGTTTGTTCGAGCGCGCGATCCTGGAGAGCGGTACGTGCGCTGCAGGAGGGTCGGGGAGTAATGCGACGGCTCCCGTTTCGACGCTGGGGGCGGCCGAGGCCGATGGCCAGACCTTCGCCGCTTCGGTCGGCTGCAGCGACGCGGCAACGCAGCTGAGCTGCCTACGCGCGCTACCCGCCTCGAAGTTGATCTCGGGCGAACTGGCGGCGACGTGGGGAGTGAACACCGGCCCTGCCGTGCTCCCGATCTCGCCGGCGGCGGCGTGGGCGAAGGGTCGGATCAATCGCGTTCCGGTGCTGGTCGGCACCACCCATGACGAGTATCGCTTCCGCACATTCGTCAACGTCGACCTGCTCGGAGGCGGTCCGCTGACTCCGGCCACCTACGTCACGCGCGTGCAGCAGGAGAATCCGGGCAGCGCTGACGCGATCCTGTCCAAATATCCGGCAAGCGCCTACCCCTCGCCCGATCTCGCCTACGCCACGGAGAAGACCGACTCGCTGTACTCCTGCCCGGCCCACGCCGACGACCTGCTCTACTCGACTCGCGTCCCGGTGTATGCCTACGAGTTCGACGACCAGCACGCACCCCCGTTCTTCGCCGCGCCTCCCGACATCCCACAGGGCGCATTCCACGCCTCTGAGGTCGGCTACCTGTTTCCCTTCCACGCTCTCGCGCCGCTAACCGCAAGCCAGCAGCGGCTCTCGCGAGTGATGGTCGGCTACTGGTCGCACTTCATCGCCTCAGGCAATCCGAATGCTCCCGGCCTGCCTTCCTGGCCGCGTTTCGGGAGGCCGACGCGCCGTGGCCGCGCGTCCGGGACACGTCTCATCCAGGAGCTGAAGCCTGGAGCCGTCAGGCCATCCGGATCGTTCGTCGCTGACCACCGTTGCGGCTTCTGGCAGCAGCAACTCGGAATCCCGGTGCGGTGAGGTGATCCGACACTGCGGCGGTCACCGAGCCATGCCACTGCTACCTCGGTCGACATTGGTCAGCCCAACGTGGTGAACGGTGGCTGGACTGCCGGAATGAGCGGCGTCGTCGACGCCTGCGAGGCGGCGGAAATGCCCCTCGGGATCTCGCTGCGGGCGCAGTATGTGACCGGCGATCCGGCGATTGGATAAACGAGAAGGAGAGCGGAGTAATGAGCGCAGACGCAGACGAGAAACAGATCGATCCCGGCACCACGCGCGGGCAGCGCTCCGACGGCGGCATCTCCCGTCGTCAGGCCTTGGGCTCGGCGGTCGCCGGGGCTGCGGGTGTTGCCCTCGGTTCGTTGGCGTCGCGGGCAGACGCCGCGTCGCCGGGCCAGCGCCACGGCCAACGCCCGTCTCGTCGGACGGTTGACGTGGTCGTGGTTGGCGGTGGTATCTCTGGTCTGACGGCCGCTTATCGCCTGGTCCGGCATTCGAATCTTTCGGTGCGGGTGCTCGAGGCCAACGACCGCGTCGGTGGTCGCACTGTCAACCTGCCGCTTCCTGGCGGGAAGATCACGGAGGGAGGCGGCCAGTGGACGGGACCCGGACAAGATCGGGTGCAAGCGCTCGCGCGCGAGTTGGGGATCGGGATGTTCGACACTTACGTCACCGGGGAGTCGGTCTATGTCTACCGGGGTAACCGCCAACCCCACACCGGCACGCTCCCGCCTCTGGGTCCCGCCGCGCTGGCTGATCTCGTCCGGAATCTGACGCGGCTCGATCAGATGGCCAGCACCGTTCCGCTCGACGCGCCGTGGGAGGCGCCGAACGCCGAGCAGTGGGACGCGACGACGTTTGGCCAGTGGCTGGATCAGAACGTGGCCACGGCGGAGGCGAGATCGCTGTACACGCTGGTGTTTTCGGTCATCAATGGCCAGGACCCGCACGCCACCTCGTTTTTGTTCGCGCTGTTCGTCATCCACTCAGGGGGCGGGATCGCCCGTCTGATCGGTACCTCGGGAGGCGCACAGAACTCGCGCTTCGTGGGTGGTTCGCAGGAGATCTCGCTCCGTATGGCCCGTCGGCTGGGATCGCGCGTGTTTCTCCAGACACCGGTCGATCACATCGATCACACCAGCAGGAAGCACGTGGTGCTGCACAGCGGCAAGAGGGAGTTCTCCGCCCGGCGCGTGATCGTCGCGATGACCCCACAGGACGCAAACCGCGTTCGTTACGCCCCGACGCTGACGACCCAGCGCATCATGGTGCAAAAGATGTGGCCGATCGGTGGCGGCTGGAAGACGTTCGCGGTCTATAAGAAGCCTTTTTGGCGCGATCAGGGCCTCAACGGCGGGGCGATCACCGATCTCCCGGCCGCGTTGTACACCGCCGACAACTCGCCGCCGGACGGCAGCCTGGGAGTGCTGCTGTCGTTTTTTGGAACTGCCAATCAGAACTTCGCATTCGGGGGTTCACCAGGGCAGCTGAACGATAAAAGGGCCAGACGCAGCGCGGTGCTCGACGCGTTCGCAACGATATTCGGCGAGCAGGCGCTACACCCGATCGAGTACATCGAGAAGGACTGGATGCGGGAGCCGTGGATCGCCGGCTGCAAGGCCCCCGTACCCCCTGGGCTGCTCACGATGTACACATCGGCGCTATCCGATCCGGTGGGTCAGATCCATTGGGCGGGCACCGAGACGGCCCCGATCAATGTGGGCGCGATGGACGGGGCGGTACGCGCGGGCGAGCGGGCGGCGCGCGAAGTCGCCGCGGCCCTCGGCCGCAACCCGTCCTCGATCCCCGCTTGAGATGCGTAAGCCGGGTGTCCTGTGATGTCGATCGCTGCGCACCCTGATCCTGGTGAGGCCGTCACCGGGAGCGGCGAGGGGCACTTGGACTTCGACCGGTTGGTGGTTGGTTCGAGACTCCGATGAGTACCCAGACCACGATCGGGGCACCACCCCCGCCCTCAACTTCCCGTCACCCGTTGCCCGACCCGGGGGAGGGGGTCCCGCCGCTCTCGTGGCCGATCGTGGGGATCTTCACGGCTGCGCTGGCTGTGTTCGCCGCGTCGAGCTGGTCGGCGGTCGCGCACGACGCGCCGTTGGCGGCGACGATCCCCCTGAACGCGGTCGCGATCTTCGTGATGTTCACGGTGCTGCATGACGCGGCCCACTATTCGATCAGCTCCAAGCGGTGGATCAACGGCGCGTTTGGGCGGGCGGCGATGCTGTTCGTCTCGCCGCTGATCGCGTTCCCGGCGTGGGGGTTCATCCACATCGAGCATCACCGTCATACCAACGACGATGACCGTGACCCCGATCATTTCGCCAGTCATGGCCCGTGGTGGCAGCTGCCGGTGCGGTTCGCGGCGATGGACGCGCCCTACCTAAGCTTTTACGTTCGCAGCCTCAGCCGCCGTCCCCGCGCCGAGGTGGCTGAGACCGGGGCGTTGATTGGGCTGACGGTGGCTGTGGTCGCGACGACGCTGGTCACGGGCAGCTTCTGGCTGTTGGCGGTCATCTTTCTGATCCCCGAGCGGATCGCGATCGCGGTGCTGGGGTGGTGGTTTGACTGGCTGCCCCACCACGGGCTCGAGGACACGCAGAGCGAGAACCGCTACCGGGCGACCCGCAACCGGGTCGGGCTGGAGTGGCTGTTGACGCCGCTGATGCTCTCCCAGAACTACCACCTGGTTCACCACCTGCACCCGTCGATTCCGTTCTACCGCTACATCAAGACCTGGCGGCGCAACGAGGAGGCCTACCTCGAGCGCGACGCTGCGATCTCGACCGCGTTCGGCAGGTCGCTCAACCCGCACGAGTACCGCGAGTGGAGGCAGCTCAACAGCAAGCTGCTGAAGGTCCTGCCGGTGCGGATGCCGACCGGCTCGAGCGCGCCACATGCCGTGTTTCACCGGCTGCCAGTCGCGTCTGTCGATCCGATCACAACGGGCAGCACGCTGGTCACGTTCGCGGTGCCCGAGGAGCTGTCAGACCAGTTCCGGTTCGAACCCGGCCAGCACGTGACGGTCAAGACCGACCTCGGCGGCGAAGGGATCAGGCGCAACTACTCGATCTGCGCGCCCGCGACCCGCGCGATGCTGCAGATCGCCGTCAAGCATCTCCCCGGTGGGGCGTTCTCGACATTCGTCGCCGAGCAGCTGAAAGCGGGCGACGTGTTGGAGGTGATGACCCCGACCGGCCAGTTCTGCCCGCCGCTCGATCCGCTCAACCGCAAGCACTACGTCGCGCTCGTCGTCGGCAGCGGGATCACCCCAATCCTCTCGATCCTCCAGACCGCGCTCGAGCTCGAGGCCGACAGCCGCTTCACGCTGATCTACGGCAACCGCACGCGCGAGTCGACGATGTTTGAATCCGAGCTCGACGAGCTCGAGTCCCGCTACGCCGACCGGCTCGAGATCATGCACGTCCTCTCCCGCGACCCGCTCCACCCGCCCGACCTGTGCGGCCGGATCGACCGCGACAAGCTCGAACGGTGGCTGGCGAACGACCTCGCGCCCGAGACCGTCGACGAGTGGTTCCTGTGCGGCCCGATCGGACTGACGGGACTCGCTCGCGAGACGCTGATCGACCGGGGCGTCGATCCCGAGCGCGTCCACCTCGAGCTGTTCTACGGATACGACACCGACGGCGCCAAGGCAGCTCGAGAATACCCGGCGTCGACCGTCACCTTCACCCTGGCAGGCCGACGCGAAACCGTCGAGCTCACCCCCGGTGACTCGATCCTCGAAGCCGCGCTCCGGCCCCGCCCCGACACACCGTACGCGTGCATGGGCGGCGCCTGCGGCACCTGCCGGGCGAAACTGCTCGAGGGCACCGTCCACATGGACCACAACTACGCGCTCAGCCAAGCCGACCTCGACGCCGGCTACGTCCTCACCTGCCAATCGCACCCCACCAGCCTGACCGTCAAAGTCAACTACGACGCTTGACCACCCCAGTTTTCTCACGACGACCACACCACAACACCGACCCAGAATCCCCGCCAAACCCACGCAACGAAAGGCAACCTCCCGCATGCTCAGCGGACTTGAGAACCCAATCCACATACTGCTCATACTCGTCGTACTCCTACTCGTGTTCGGCGCCAAACGCCTACCCGAGCTCGGGCGCGGGATCGGCAGCGGAATGCGCGGTTTCAAGGACGCCCTCACCACGCCCGAAACGCCAAACACCACACTCGACACCACGCAGCTCCCGCACGACCAACAGCCCTAGAAGTGCAGTGCTCGGGCGTCGCTTCGCCACTCAGTGACCACGCCAATCATCCTGCGGGAGAGTGCCGAGATAGACGAGCAGCGACAGCTATGCGCCCAGCGACGCGAACGCCGTGACACCGGAAACTGCCCGCGCCGACACGAAGGGCAGGTGGTTTGCCTAGGTGTAGATCCCGAGCACGTTGTTCCGCCCGTGAGCTCGATGCGCACCGCCCGGGGAAGCGAGCGAGCGGTGGATCATGAGCTCACTGCTGGATTCACGAAAACTCAGCACTCTCGATGGCTCCGGAGCCTGGTCGTCACGCTTCTGCTCCCGCTGGGCTCCGGCAGCGAGACAACCCGTGACGTCACCCGCGCCCGGCTTTCGTTCGACGAGGAGCGTTGGCGGCGAAACGTCCGGAGTCCCGGATTGCGCGCGGGTAGGAGGTCCAGCGTGGTGCGTCCGCACTTGCGTGCCGACCTCGACGGAAACGCCAATTGAGCGAGGTAGCGTGACCCGGCGTGACGGGCAAGGCGTCGATCGCGGGAACGGGTCGGGTTCTCGAGCGTCGCCGGGCGGTCGCCCTGGCGCGTCATTACCGCGAGTTCGAGGGCCTCTCGGTCAGGCAGATCGCCGATCGTCTCGGTTGCTCTCCGGCGACGGTCAAGGCGTACTTCTACGACGCGACGGGGGAGAAGGCGCGGGCGGTCAAAGCCCGCTACGTCGGCCTGTGCCGCGGCTGCGGCGCGTACACACAGCCTCGGAACGGCAAGGGCGATGCCTACGCGTACTGCAAGGCCTGTCACCCAGGCGCCATCCAGCGGCGCTGGACGCGCGAGCGTGTGCTCGACGCGATGCGCGCGTGGCGGGCCTGCTATGGCCGCTTGCCCTCCTCGTATGACTGGTCGCGGACGCACGCCGGGGGCGCGGCGGTGAGGCGCTTGAGCGACTAACCGACGGTGACTGGCCGTCTGCGAGCGTGGTTACCGAGACCTTCGGAAGCTGGCCCGCGGCGCGCGCTGTGGCCGACCAATAACACCGCTGGCCGCCGAGGGGACCGTGACGTCGACGCCATCGCGGATGGTGTTCGGCTCGTCGGCGCAGACGCAGGGACGCCAACACCTCTGTCGTCTCGCGGGTGCGCTCTGTCCTCCTCTGCGCGGGCAGGCGCGTCGCCTCGGCGGCGAGGGATTCGTCGCGGTCCGCGCTGTACTTGATGTACGTGACATTGAGCCGCACGAGGGGCGAAGACCCCCTGATGTCCTGTCGTGGAGCCCGCGCCCGACAACGTTGATGCCGACCTGATCGCCCGCAGGGTGGTCGATGCCCTCCGCGACGAGGAGCGGCCATTGACCCGGGGTCTGCTGAAGACAGAGGAGGCGGCGCGTCTTCTGGGAGTCGACGCGGAGTGGGTGCGGGCCAATCGGGTCGCGCTAGGTGCGGTCAAGCTCGGCGACGGCCCGAAAGCGCACCTGCGCTTCCCGCGTGAGGCTATCGACGCCTACCTCGCCGCGCGCAAGGCGGGCGCAGGCGCATCCTCCGACGAGCAGCCGATGGACAGGCCGAAAGGTTCGCGTCGCCGCGGGAGCGCACCATCCCTGCCTGCCAGGGGCCAGGCTGTCATCGACTGGTAGCAGGCTACGGCTCGATCCTTCGTGTGCGGTCGAGTCCGTAGACCGACGCTCTATCCAGCTGAGCTACGGGCGCTTGGCGGTCGATTCTAAACGTGCTTCAGCGTGCGCGCGGGCGCACCGACGGGCCGACGGTCTGCGTCAGCCATGTGACCAGTGGACGAGCCGCGGTCAGCTCTGCGACCACGCGCTCATCGCACTCGTCGGTGTGAAGCCACGGCTCCAGGTCATGGCGACGGGAGACGATGACGCGCTTCAGCCGCAGCCGCTCGATCCGAGGATGATCGGGCGTGTAGCCCTTCGGCGCCCGTTTCAGCTCGGGCTGTCCCAGCTGGAGTCCAGCCGCCTCGGCCGTCCCGAGAGCGCGCTCGAACCCCTGGCAACGGCGGTCGTCGGCGATCACCGCCCGGAACCGCTCCAGCTGGTCGGTTGCTGGCCGGTACATCCCGGCGGCGACGAACAGTCCGTCGAGCGATAGCTCGAAATAGAAGCCGCCGGTGCCCGCGTGCCCGATCCCAACGCCGAGTTGCTCCTTGATCGGAGGACCGGGGCGAAAGCGGGTGTCGCGGTAGGGTCGGAAGAAGTGCGGCTCGCCGAGCTTGCTCAGCTTCTCGGCCAGAGCGCGCGCCGGGGCCATGAGCTCGGTGTCGTAGCGCCCTCGGTTGGCGCGGAACCAGTCGCGGTCGTTGTTGTCCTCCAGTTCATGGAGGAACTCGATCGCGTCCGGTGACCACATCGAGGGCGGTCAGCCCCGGACGATGTCTATCTGCTCGTCTTCGGGGTTGTAGTAGCGCGCGACCGTGAACCCGATGAGGATCGGGACGTTCACCGCGAAGATGATGAGCGACAGAGTCAGGACGACGAGCGGCCCACCGGACAGATGGTCCTCGAGGAACGCGTAGAGGATCAGCGCCGAGATCAGCGCGTACGCCAGCAGCGACCACTTCGCCACGTCGAAAAAGCGGTTCCACGGAAAGTCAGGGACGCGGGTCAACGAGAACACGTTCCAGACGACGAGGATCGCGGAAAGGGCGAGCAGGATCACCGCCGGCGCGATCGGCACGTGCTGCGGAAGGTGGGACGCCAGATAGATCCCGCCGGCGACGATCAGCGCCAGGGATGCCATGCCGACCTGGGTGACAGGCGGCAGCTCGCGCTCGGTCACGTGCTCCCCAGCTTGGTCATGATGACGAGCGTCGCAACCTGCATAACGCCGAGAACGCCGGCGGCGTAGATGAAGCGCTTCATCAGCTTCTCGATCACCATCGGGTTCGGGCGGGGCTTCTTCAGCTCAATCAGGACGGCGATGTTCGCGGGCTCGAGGAGACCGAGCGCGATCACGGCCATCACCCCGACGACGATCATGCTGGCCACGACCCAGCCGTGGACCGGGGAGAAGGTGAGGTTCGTGCCCAGCGCGCTCGACAGCTGCCAGCCGGCCGCCAACGTGAGCGTCACGACGGTCGGCATGATCACGACCATCTTCGGCATCAACTTCGTCGTGAACTCGATCCGGGCCGGAACCGACATCTTCCCGATGATCGGCCCGAGGATCAGCCCCAGGAACAGATCGATGATCGTCCAGGCCGCGCCGCCGGCCACGTGGAGGAACTCGAGCGGCCACAGCTTGTTGACGGCGATCGCCACGATCAGAAGTACCGCAGCGACCCCGCTCAGGATCAGTCCGACGCGCGGAACGATCTCGAAATCCGGACGCGCGGCCGCGGGCGCCGGTGCCCTTACAGCCCCAATCGGAGGAGCGGTTGTTATTGCCCCGTCAACCACCTCACAAACACCCTATCCAATCTTGCGGCCGGAATCGAGGGGCGGGGAAAAGTGCAGGAACGACTCAGAGGCGGAGGGGGCGGGATTCGAACCCGCGGTCCGCTTGCACGGACTCTGGTTTTCAAGACCAGCGCATTCGACCACTCTGCCACCCCTCCGGGGCCTGCGTGAGCACGATCGTAGCTGTGGTTCCCGGGTCTCGCCGGGCCGAGATGCTCCTCTACACTGCCTGCACGCTACGGAGAGGTGGCCGAGTGGCTGAAGGCACTCGCCTGCTAAGCGAGTATGGGGTTCACGCTCCATCGCGGGTTCGAATCCCGCCCTCTCCGCTGTACGCCGGCAGCGATTTGAGCGGCGTCGAGCGCCGCTTCTAGTCGGGGCGGTTCTGCGGCGCGGTACCGAAGACGTGATCCCAGAACGGAGCACTGACGCCGTAGCCGCGCTCGTGGTTCTGGAAGTGATGGCGCATGTGCAGCTCGCGTAGCCGCTTGCCCAGGCTGGTCGTCGGCCGGTGGTGGTGCACGTGGTAGTGGAGCATGTCGTAGAACAGGTAGCCACCCAGGAATCCTGCGGCGAACGGCATGAATCCGGGGCTACCCAACACGGCGTAAAAGCCCCATATGAACAGCGCCGACAGCGGCACGCTCACTGATGGCGGCATCACCAGCCGCATTGGATCGTTGGGGTGGTCGTGGTGGACTCCGTGAATGATCCAGTGCAACCGCGCACCGATGCCCTGCTCGGGCTCGAAGTGGAACACGATCCGGTGCAGCCAGTACTCGGTCAGGGTCCAGAACAGGTAGCCGCCGAGGATCCAAAGTGGAGTCGCCCAGCCGCTGCCCTTGATAACGCCGTACACCACGAGGAATGCGATCACCGGCCCGAACAGGACCGGCGGTACGGCCGGGTGCACGCGCGAAAGCTTGTCCAGCAGATCGGAGTCGAACATCCGGGGGGAGGCGCGAAGCACCTCGCTGCGACTCATGTCCTGCAGATCGTCGGCTCGGGGCGAAGCCATACGGCAAGGATACCCAGCGAACCCCCGATGGTTTCGGCCGCCCCTAGACGCGCGACTCGAGGCGGGAGCGCTACTCCTCGACGACGGCGGCGTCGGCTGGCATCGCCAGCACGATCTGATTGATCGACAGGGCGACGAACGCTCGGCGCTCGACTTCGCGGCTGCCGTCGAGCGAGACGATCTCGACGTTCGTCAGTGGCAGGAACGTCCGCTCCGATGCGTTCAGATAGTCGGTCAGGCGGCTGCGATAGCCGTCACGGGGCAGCCTCAGGACGCCGGTGATCCGGTGGCTGCTGGTCTCCACGACGATCGGCTCCTCCCGATGGTCCACGGCCGCAACATTACGTGCCGAACCGGCTCAATGTCATCCTGCATGGACCAATGGCGCAGAAGCAGCGAGCCCGCTGGTGGTCCGTGCGCCGGGCGCAGAACCGCAAACCGGCGACCTATCGCTGCCCGTTTTGCGGCAACTACCTGCCGGCCCTCAGCGAGCACGTCCTGGTGGTACCGGAGGGCGACTCGAGCCGCCGCCGCCACGCCCACGCGGACTGCGCGCTCGCGGCCCGGCGGGCCGGAAAGCTGCCCACGCGGGAGGAGTGGCTGCGGACCCAGCCCCGTCCCCCCAGCCGCTGGCGGCACGCAATCGAGCGGCTGACGCGCCGCGACCAGTAGGTTTCGCTGGATGGCGCGTGATCTCAAGCTCGGATTGGGACTGGGCTACTGGTCCGGTGGACCGCCTGCCGGCGCCGTCGAAACGGTGGCAGAGGCCGAGCGGCTCGGGTTTGACTCGATGTGGACGGCAGAGGCCTACGGGTCCGACGCCCTGATCCCGCTCGCCTGGTGGGGCGCATCGACGCACTCACTGAAGCTCGGCACCTCGATCGTCCAGATCTCCGCGCGCACGCCGGCCGCGACGGCCATGGCCGCGATGACGCTCGATCACCTGTCCGGCGGACGGTTGCTGCTCGGCCTCGGCGTCTCGGGGCCGCAGGTCGTCGAGGGCTGGTATGGCCAGCCGTTCGGCAAGCCGCTGGCGCGGATGCGCGAGTACATCGGGATCCTGCGCGACATCTGGGCGCGACAGGGACCTGTGACCAACGACGGGCCTCACTACCCGCTTCCGCTACCCGACGGGACGGGGCTCGGAAAACCGCTGAAGTCGAGCATTCACCCGCTGCGGGAGGACATCCCGATCTACCTCGCGGCCGAAGGCCCGAAGAACATCGCGCTCGCCGGCGAAGTGTGCGACGGGTGGCTCGCCCTGTTCTTCTCGCCCTACCACGACGAGTTCTACCGCGAGGCCCTCCACGAGGGATTCTCCAGGCCCGGCGCTCGCCGCACCGCCGATCAGTTCGAGGTCGCCGCGACCGTGCCATTGATCGTGACCGACGACATCGAGGCGGCCGCCGACGCCCTGCGCCCGATGTACGCCCTGTACTTCGGCGGCATGGGCGCGAAGAGCACGAACTTCCACGCGAACGTCGCCATGCGCATGGGCTACGAGCAGGAGGTGGCCAAGATCCAGGAGCTGTACCTCGGCGGCCACAAGCAGGAAGCGGCGGCCGCGGTCCCGACGAGGCTGATCGAGCAGCTCACGCTGATCGGGCCGAAGGAGAAGATCCGCCACGATCTCGAAGCGTGGCGCGAGTCGATCGTCACCACGGTGCTCGTCGGCGGCGACCCGCAGACGCTCAGGACCGCGGCCGAGATCGTTTTGGGCTGACCCGCCGGGTCAGCGACCGGTCGCCGCGCCGACGGCCTCCCCGGCGACGAAGGTCGGTTCGTCGGCCGAGATCTGATCCTGGGCGTTGATGAGCGCGCCCGGCGGTGCGGGGACGGGCCCGTCGAGCAGAGGATCCTCGGTCTGCACCATCCACCGGTCGAGCCGGTCGCTCAGATCGGCGGCGATTTCGGCGTAATCGGGCTCATTGATCACGTTGCGGCCCTCGCCGGGGTTGAAGAACAGGTCGTGCAGCGCCTCGCGGCTGACGACTCGCTCCGCCCACCCGCGCGCGAGGTAGGCGTCCTTGCTCGGGCTGTCGTCGCAGTTCGGCAGCACCGGATACGGGTAGTCGTCGAAGCGACGGATGTACTTGTACCGCTCGGTGCGAATGGCCCGCTGCGGCTCGTAGGCGGCGTGATAGGTCAACTCCGAGAAAATCTCGGCGCGCGGCGGCTCGTCGTTGCTTACGAGCCCTACCAGTGACCGACCCGCCAACCACGGCGGCGGCTCGATCCCCGCCACCTCGCAGATCGTCGGGAAGATGTCGATGTGCGAGACCAGCTCGTCCCGGGCGTAACCGCCGTCGAAGCCGGCGCCGCGCAGGATCATCATCACGCCAATGCCTCGGTCGAGCAGGCTCGCCTTGGCGGTCGGGAACGCGAGCCCGTGATCGGTCGTGCAGATCACGAGCGTGTTGCGGTCCAGACCGGTCTCGTTGAGCTTGTTGAGGACGGCGCCGATCCCGTGATCGAGTGCCCGGGCGCTGGCCTTGTAGGCCGCCACGTCGAGCCGGATCTCGGGGGTGTCAGGGAGGAACGGCGGCGGCAGCGAGTAGACCCGATCGCGCACCGAGCTCGGCGCGAAGAAGCTGCGGTGGGTCTCGAAGAAGCCCACCGACAGGAAGAACGGCTCCTCGACCCCGTTCGACAGCGCGTCGATCGCCGCCGGAGCCACCGAGCTGGCGTTGGTGTCCGGAACGTCGTGGACGACGCCGTAGCCGAGCACGGCCGGGTCAACGGACACATGCTGTTCGCCGATCAGGCCGGTGTGGTAGCCGGCGGCGCTCAGCGTACGAACCATGTGGTGGCCGATGTCGTTCAGCGCGAAGCCCCGGTGGGCCAGCCCCATCATCCCGTTCGTGTGGCAGTACTCGCCGGTCAGCAGCGCGGCCCGACTGCCCGAGCAAGAGGGTGCGGCGCAGAACGCGTTGCGGAACATCACCCCCTGATCCGCCAGCCATTGGATGTTGGGGGTTGGAATCGCGTGGCCGTACGGTTGGACGTAGCGGCCAGTGTCGTGCGAGTTGAGGTAGACGATGTTCGGCGGCATGCGTGCGCTTCGAGAATCAGCGGCCGGCGAGCGGGGCGGAGCCTGACCGCCCGCTTCGCTGGGCCGCGTCCCGATGGTACGCCGCCACCCACTCCTCTGAAACCGCGTCCGCCTGGCGCTTCAGCTTGACCCGCGGGCGCCAGCCGGCCCGCGGCTGCACCCCGATGTGATCGAGCACGGCGCGGACCGCGCCATCCGGATCCGGCTCGAGCTGCTCCTCGTAGGGGACGCGGAGTGCCGCGATCCGACGGCGGTTGAAGAACTCTTGCCAGCCATCGTCGTCGGCTTGCAGCGAGCGGACGAGGTGATCGATGCCCTCAAAGCGATACTGGAGATCGGCCGGTTGGGCGCCCTCGCCGGTGTGCTCGAGGCGCCAGCTGCGGGTCTGCAGGGCGCGCCACAGGCTGACTGCCTGGCGGACCTTGTCGTTGCGCGTCACCCACACGTACCGGGGATTTCGGAACATGCGCTCGAGCAGTTGGTACAGGTCGAAATTCGCGTACTCCGGCAGCTCGCCGGTGAGCTGAAGGAGGTCGGGCAGGTTGCGCCACATCAGCTTGGCGCCGAACACGCCGTTCGGCGTGGTTCCGAGCTCGAAGCTGCGGTCCAGGTGGTCGCGGTAGCTCTCGAGCCCGAGCAGCGAGGAATGGTCCGGCGCGCGGGGCGGCGTGGTGTCATCACGGATGCCGACGCCGGTGCGCGGCAGGTTCTCGAGATAATCGCCCGGATGGGGTGGAAGGCCCGTGTCACTGCGGGCCTCGAAGTACTCCTCGGGGCGGCCGGCGACACCGGTGCCCTTCAGCAGCTCACACAGGAGCGTGCTGCCGCTCCGGGGCGTGGCGCAAACGAGATAAGACCACATAAAACTAATTCTACCGGATTAGTTGCCTAGGCTGGGGGTGGGGAAGCTCGAGCGTAGGCTGAGGGGTGGGGAGGGCCGAGGGTTGATCATGGAGATCTTGGGCCTATATACCCCCAAATCTCCATGGGGCCCCCTCGGCGGAGCGGTACAGGCGCGAGGGAGCTGACGAGCGGCTCGATCCAGGTCGATCATGAGTGGCCCGCGCCACACAGCGCCACACAGGCGCCACCGCCAAACGCAGAAGCGGCCGGGACACGAAATCGCGCCCCGGCCGCTCGCGACCAACAACCTAAACGAGTCTCACGCCGTCGTTGGCGCCGGCTCGCTCGCGTGCCCTGGGGCCAGCCCCGGGATCCCGTTCGGGAATCCGAGCGAGGGCACGTCCGACGGGTAGACCTCGTGGCCGTGCTCGGCGGTGTCGCCGATCTCCATGTTCTCCTCGGACATCCGCAATGGGACGAACAGCCCGACGAGTTTCAGGAGGATGAACGTTCCGACAGCCGAGAACACGATCACGAACAACGCCGCGAAGAACTGCCACTTGAGCAGCGTCCAGTTGCCGTGGAGCACGCCGGCCATGCCGTTGGCGACCAGATGGCGGCCTTGCCGCGTATACGTGATCGCCATCTGCGGGTCGGCGAAGATGCCGACCAGCAGACCGCCGGCGAGGCCGGCGAACCCGTGCGTGTACACCACGCCGAGCGTGTCGTCCACATTGCGGAAGGGGCGCAGACGGCTCAGGTAGTTGAGCGCGAAGTACACGATCGTCGCGGCGATGATGCCCAGCGCGATCGCGCCCCACCCGTTCACGTAACCGGCCGCCGGCGTGATCGCGACGAGGCCGGTGATCATGCCGTTGACGCCACCGATCAGGCTCGGCTTGCGGCCGGTCAGGTAATCCCATCCGATCCACACCAGGAACGCGACCGCGGTGCACAGGTTCGTGTTGAGCACGGCCGCCGAAGCGGACATGTTCGCGGTGTATGGATCGCCACCGTTGAAGCCGTTCCAGCCGAGCCATAGCAACCCGGCGCCGACCGCGACCATCGCCATGTTGTTCGGGGCGTCGACCTCGCGGTCGCGCTGCAGTCTCGGCCCGATCACCGCCGCCGCGACGAAGCCCGACACGCCGGCTGACAGGTGGATCACGTAACCGCCCGAGTAGTCAACCGCGCCGTGGTGGGCGAAGAAGCCGCCACCCCAGAGCACGAACGCGTTGACCGTGTAGATCAGCGAGCACCAGAGCGCCACGAACGGGATCCACGCCTTGAAGTTCACGCGTCCCAGCACCGAGCCCAGCATCAGGATCGGGGTGATCGCCGCGAACACGAACTGGAAGTAGACGAGCGCCGACTGTGGGAAGGCGGTCGTCCCGACCAGCGGGATGTTCGCCTGCGACTGCTCGGCGGTATGCCCGAGCACCGGCCCTGGCTTGCCGATGAAGTTCCCGAGGAACCCCGAGTGCGACAGGCCGTGGAACGGCGAGCCGAAGCCCATCTTGAACGCCCAGAGCACCCACACGACGAGAACGACTGCGAACGCGGCGAACGTCAACATCATACTGTTGATCGACCAGCGCTTCTGCATCACCCCGCCGTAAAGGACCACGAGGCCCGGGACGCTCATCAGGCCCACGAGCGTCGCCGCCGTCAACTGCCAAGAGGTGTCTCCACTACTGAGCCAACTGGGAGCGTTTACCAGCATGAATCTCCTTGTTGTGGTGACGGCGCCAGTCAGCACCATCTCTGTTTGCGGCAACCAGGGCCCAGTGGCCCAATTGCGGCGCAATGTTCCGCCGGTGGGCGGCCCCCAGCCATAGCCTTCGGTCCAGCGTTTGCCGGGGAGCCTCTAGACATTGGGATAAACCCACCCCGCATACAGCGGGAAACCGGGGGTTTTTGACCCGGCCGGGGCCACGGCCAGATCAGCCGGCGACGTTGACGGGCCGCCTGGGCTAGATCAGCGCCGGCTTGCCGCGCGGCAGCACGATCACGGCGCTTCGGGCCGCGTCGAGGTGACCTCGCGTGGCCCCGCCAAGCGCGATCGTCCCTTCGGGCGCGCCGTTCTGCGAGCCGGCGACGATCAGATCGATCTGGGGCGCGTCCGGATCGACGATCGTGGCGCCGAGCTTCGCAGCGAGCGCCGCCGCCGTTTCCTGTGCCGCGGACTCGCCATCCGAGGAGGCGAGCGCGATCGACTCGATCGAAGCATCCGCGTGGGTCCTCAGCCCGGCCGGCGCCACCGCCACCGCGATCGTCCCGCCCTCGAGCAGGTGCTGCGCCGAGGTCCCGGGCTCGACGCGCCCCGGTGGCGTCCTGTAGTCGGAGCCGAACACGATCAGCGAAGCGCCCTCGCTCTCGGCCAGCTTGCCGAGGCCCTCCCCGGTCGATGCGCTGATGACGATGTGCTGGGGAAGATCCGGGTCCTGGAGCCACGCGGCGCCCAGCGCCAGCCTGCGCTCGGCGTCGTGCTGGGCGATCTCCTCGCGTCCAGGATCGAACTCGCGCGAATGGCGTACGTAGGCCAGCTCGAGGGTCGCGCCGGTTCCGGCGAGCAGCCTCCCGAGCGCCAGCGCATCGTCGTCGTTGGCGGTCCCGTCATAGGAGACGATGATCGTGCTCATTGGCGACCCGGAATCCTCGGGCAGTGACGCCGTTGGGGCATTGGCCATTGGGCCAAGGTTCGCCCCGCGCCCCTATCCAAGCGGGTCCTCCGCCGGAATCGTGTGCCACGATCGAGGCGTGGAGGACGACGCATGCGCCCAGCGGTGATCCTGAAGGTGTCCTCGCTGCTCGTGCTGGCGCTGCTCCATCATCACTTCCACGGCCCCTCGGTCGATTACTGGGCGGTCGCGGCGGCGTCAGCCGCCAGCTGGCTGGGGGTTCCCGGGCCCGGAGAGCCGGTGCTGATCGCGGCGGCGGTGCTCGCGGCCCACCATCGGCTCGACATCACGACGGTGATCGGGGTCGCGTTCGTGTTTGCCGTCGCCGGCGGCGTCGCCGGATGGTTGATCGGCAAGATGCTCGGCCGGACCGTGCTGGAGACTCGCGGTCCGCTTTTGCGATTTCGCCTGCGGACGCTGTCTCGAGGAGACGAGATCTTCACCCGCTATCCGGTGGTGGCGATCGTCCTCACCCCGTCGTGGATCGCGGGGATCCACCACGTCAACACAGCCGTCTACCAGATCACCAACGTCGCCACCGCGTTCATCTGGGCGGTCGGTATCGGACTCGCCGCGTACATCATCGGTCCGGCGGTGATCGACGCGGTCCAGGACCTGGGGTGGGTCACGGCGGTGGGCCTGGCGCTGCTGATCACGGCGGGCGTCGTGATCGAGATCCGGCGCCGGCGCCGCCGAGGCCGGCTACGGCCGCCCGAGGTCAAACAGCCCTCGCGCTAGAGCTGAGTCTTCGACCAGTCCACAGTCTGGAACGGAATGGTGGGCTCCCCGACGTTGAACTGGATCGTCGCGTGGGGGATGAGCGGGATGTCGCGCACGCTCTTGTTCCACACCTTGCCGTTGACGAACGCCGTGATCTTGCCCTTCACGTTGCCGACCTGATCCGAACTGAGCGGCTGGTGCCACTCGTCGAAGAACTGGCCGAGCGTGTAGACGCGCTGGGTCGGCGACTCGATATGGATCACGCCATCGGGAGCGTGGGTGTGGAGCCAGTAGTAGCAACTCCCGCCCAGGGCGACGGGCCCCTCGGTCGTCTGCTGGACCTGCGAGCCGGGGATCCCGATCCCGCCGGGCAACGGTCGCAGGTCGCCGTTGTCGTAAACGGCCAGGTGGGCGTGGATGTGGTAGGCGAGCTGCTCCACGGGCGCGCAACGGATCCCGTCGACGGGGGCGGTGCCGGTGGTGCTGGCGGGCGCCAGCTCGACACCGCACTCGATCGGCACTGCCTCGAATCCGATCTGGCCCTTGGTGCACGTCACCGTGGGGGCCGCAGCCGTGGACGTCGTCGAGGGCGTGGTCGAGCTCTGCGTCGAACTCGAGGAGCTGCTTCCGCAGCCCGCGAGGAGCAGCGCGCCAGCGAGCGCCGCAATCAGTGGCCGAGTCCTCATCGGCCCGAAAGGTAGCTGGTGCTAGTTTGCGCAGCGTTATGGCCGATGAAGAGATGCCGATGACTACCGCGCTCGAGATTCCCGGCGTCGCCATCCGGGAGACGCTCGGCGTTTGCTACGGGCTGGTCGTCAGGAGCATGGGATTCGTGGGAGGCGTGGCGGCGAGCTTCAAGTCGCTGCGACGGGGCGAGATCTCCGAGTACACCAAGCTGCTCGAGGATTCCCGGCGTCACGCGATCGACCGGATGGTCGACAACGCACGGCTGATGGGGGCCGACGCAATTGTCGCTGTGCGTTTCGACTCCTCGGAGATCGGACAGCAGTTCACCGAGATCGTGGCTTATGGCACGGCGGTCAAAGTGAACTCCTCCACCGGCTGAGCTCGGTGCGGCTAAGCGACGCCGATCGGGAGCTCCTGTTCGAGAAGCTCGCTCGGCATGCCGGCGCGGGGCGGATCGGCGTCGAGGAGCTGGAGCGCCGCGTCGAGGCGATCAGTGAATGCACGACGCGCGAGCAGGCTGCGGCCGTGATGGGCGACCTGCCCCCGCTCGATGACGCGACGGCCAAGCCGAGCGGATTCTGGCGCCGTGGCCGCGGCCACGGCGAGGCGCCCAACGCGGCGCCGGACTGGCGCCCGACCGGGGAGCGCTTCCGCGATCCCGGGACCGACCGGGTGATGCGGGTGTGGGTTGACGCCGATGGCGGCCGCCACTACGTCGCCGATGACCGGGAGACGGCATGAGCGCCACCTCGCTGCCGTTTCTGCGCCAACTCGGACCGCAGGACGCCGACGAGCTGCTGCGCCGCGTCCGCCGTCGGAGGTTCGCGAAGGCGCAGCCGATCCTCCGCGCCGGCGCTGCCGGGGACGACGTCGTCGTCGTGCTCTCGGGCCGCGTGCGGCTCGTCGCCATCGGCGCGGAGCACCGCGAGGTGGTGCTGGCGATCCGGGGCGAGGGCGAGCTGCTCGGCGAGATGGCCGCGCTCGGCGCCCAGCGCCGGACCGCGAGCGCGATCGCGCTCGACGACGTCGACGCCGGGAATCCTCCACGGCGACGAGTTCCGCGCTTTCCTGCGCGACCGCCCGGACGCCGCACTCGTGCTGATCAGGATGCTGGTGCGGCGGCTGTCGGAGTCGAGCCGCGATCTGGCGGCGCTGGCCACGCAGGACAGCGTCGGCCGTGTGGCCAAGCGCCTGCTCGATCTGGCCGCCGATCACGGCGTGCCGTCGGCGCGCGGGACGCGGATCGAGCTATCGCTTACGCAGGACGAGCTCGCGCGCTGGACCGGGGCGACGCGGGAGACCGTGTCGCGGGCGCTTCGGCTTATGCGGCAGCTGGGTTGGGTGGCCACCGACCACCGCACGATCACGGTGCTCGATACCGACGCCCTGCGTGAGCGCAGCGGCGCGGGCTCGTGACAGCCGCTCGCGCGCCCCCGGGATCGCCGCACACAGGCGATCGATGCCGAACGCGCTGAATGTGGTCAGCCGCAGCGGCGTACGGGCCACCACGGTGAACGGCTGCGGGGTGGGGTCGTGCGGATCGCTCTCGCCAAAGCAGTCGCCGGCACCGAGCAGCCCGATCGCTTCCCCGTCCCGACACAGCGAGACGCTGCCCGTCCGGATCACCGAGAACACCCCGACGGTCATCCCCTCGCGTACGAGCTCGGTGCCCTCAGGTACGATCGCCTCGATCACCGGCCCGGCTAGCGATCGCACGTCGCCAGCCGGCAGCGCGCCGAACACGGGCAGCGTCTCCCGC
>CAVZAK010000003.1:0-48101 GCA_963773165.1 uncultured Solirubrobacterales bacterium | reverse complement strand
CGCCGGCGCTGTGGACAACCCTCGTTTCATCCGCCACAATCTGGTGGGGTGGGGTCACCGGGTATTGGCACAGCGGGGTCAGCGGGGAGCAGTACCGTGACCGGTACAGGTGCGCTCACGGACGCACAGCTTGTACGCGCATGCCGTGAGGGGCGGCCCGACGCGTGGGAAGCGCTGGTCCACCGATTCTCCCGTTACGTCTATGCGATCGCGATGCAGGCCTACCGCCTCGCCGAGCACGACGCCGAGGAGGTCTTCCAAGAGGTGTTCACGCGCACGTACGAGCACCTGGATCGCCTCCGCGCGGACGAATCCATCCGCCCGTGGATCGGTCAGCTGACGCGGAGACTTTCGATCGACCGGATACGGGCGGCTCGCAAGGAACAGCCGGGCGACGCCATGCTGGAGCTCGTCGAGGGGGATGACAGCGCGGAGCTCGAGCGCCTGGAGGACGCGTTGAGTGTCCAGGCGGCGATGGCCACGCTACCCGAGCACTGCCAGGAGATCCTCGACCGGTTCTTCGCCCGCGGGCAGAGCTACCACGAGATCGCTGCGTCCCTGGAGCTGCCGATGGGTACGATCGCCAGCCGCATCAGCCGCTGCTTGACCAAGCTGCGCGTACAGCTGACGAATCCAGAATGACCACGGCCGACGAGGAGCTCCCGGCCTGGAGCCTCCGCCGCCAGGATGCCGGCGTCCAGACGCTGCCCCACGACTGGCCCCACCGAATCGAGCGCGAGTGGGCATGGGGCGGCTCTGACGGCGCGGGCGCCCGCGTGGCGATCGTCGACAGCGGTATCGAGGCCAACCACGAGCTCGTCGGTGGGATCTCGCGCGCGGTCGCCATCGAGAAGGACTCCGATGGCCAACCGCAGGTCGTCGAGGACACGCTGGGGGACGTTGCGGGCCACGGAACGGCGTGCGCCGGCATCGTCCGCTCGATCGCGCCGGGTTGCGAGCTGTGGAGCGCCCGCGTGCTCGGTCAGGGTTCCAAGGGCGGTGGCGCCGCGTTGCTCGCCGGCCTGAGGTGGGCGGTCGAGCAGCGGTGCTCGGTGGTCAACCTGAGCCTCTCGACCCCGAAGCGCGAAACCGCGGCTCTCCTGCACGAGATCGCCGACGACGCGTACTTCGGGGGCACCGTGTTCGTCGCGTCTGCCCACAACCTCGACATCGTCAGCTACCCGTGGCGGTTCTCCTCGGTCGTGTCCGTAGCGAGCCACGACGGCACCGAGCCGCTCGAGTATCACTACAACCCGCACCCACCGGTCGAGATCTTCGCGCGCGGGATGGATGTCGAGGTGGCGTGGCTGAACGGCGCGCGGATCGTCGCCGCCGGCAACTCGTTCGCCACCGCCCACATCACCGGTATCTGCGCGCTGATCCTGGCCAAGCACCCGACGATGACGCCGTTCCAGCTGAAGACGGTGCTCCACGAGACGGCCTCGAACATGCAGGCCGGATGACCGAAGACGACGAACTCCGCGCAGCTGTGGCCGCCGGGGCATTGGCCGCCCGAGACGGGTACCGCCCACTGCTGCAGGCGATCGTCGAGGTCGCCCGCGCGATCTTCGCCGCCAGGGCGGCCTCGATCATGCTGCTCGACGAGCCCGCCGGGGAGCTTGTTTTCGAAGCGGTGACCGGCGAGGGCGAGGACACGCTGATCGGACGCCGGATCTCCGCTTCAGAGGGGATCGCGGGGTGGGTCGCGGAGTCGCGTCAGCCGCTTGTCGTGGAGGACGTCGCCGCCGATCCACGGTTCGCCGCGGATACGGCGCGCCGCACCGGCTACGTGCCAAAGGGATTGATGGCGGCGCCGCTGCTGCACGAGGATCGCGTGCTCGGCGTGCTGAACGTACTCGACCGGCCGGCTCAGCGACGGTTCAGCGTCGCCGAGATGGACCTGCTCGGACTGTTCGCGAACCAGGCGTCGGTCGCGCTCGACCTGCTTCTGCATGCACGGAGGACGGAGACGCTGCTCGCCGGCGGCCGCGACGATCTCGAGGCGGTGGCGGGGGTGGCCGCGACCCTCGATCGACTTGAGGGCGATCAGCGCGAAGCGGGAATCCGCCTGCTCCGGGAAATCGCGAACGTCCTCGAGCGCTAGCACGAGGACGCGAAAAGGGGCGACCTCAGCCGCCCCGGTTCGCAACCTCTATCGCGCTCAGGCGATCAACGCTTGTAGCCGGGATCCTCGCTCTCGGCATCGTCGTCCTCGTCGGTCAGGCCAGGGCGACCGGGCCGAGAAGCCTCGTCGACGCCGGGCATACCGGAGCGATGGGCCTCGACCTCATCGTCGTCCTCGTTGAGACGCCTGAAGCCCTCGGCATCCTCGCCAGGCTCGGAATTGCGCTCGTCTTGCATGGCTGCCTCCTACTGGAGAAGTTGACTGATGCCCACTAGACGGAGGATCGGAAAGAATCTTCCCTGATGTCAGATTCAGAACTCAAGCAGTTCATTGAAGGCGCCGCCGAGCTCAGCGCGCCCCTCGCAGACGGCGACGCAAATCCGGCCGGTGGACCGGTTGCCGCCGTGGTCGCTGCGCTGGCGGCCTCGCTCCTGGCCGCGGCGGCAGATCGCTCGAGGGATTGCTGGGACGGCGCCGCCGGCGCCCGGGCCCAGGCGCAGGCCCTGCGTCGACGGGCGCTTCGGCTCGCCGAGGGCGATGCCACTGCCTACGCCGACGCGCGTGCCGCGCTGGCCCAGCGAGGCGGGGCGGCCGATTCGCGGGACCGGGACGCGCGGATCGGCGAGGCCGTGTCGCTCGCCGGACAGGTGCCGTTGGAGATCGGCGCCGCCGCCGGCGACGTCGCGCAGCTAGCCACCGAGATCGTGGCGCACGGGAGCGCGGACGTTCGGGCCGACGCGGCGATCGCGGCGATACTGGCCGCCGGTGCCGCGCGCGCGGCCGCGCAACTGGTGGAGATCAACCTCGTCGCGGGTGCCGACGAGAAGCTCGTGGCGCTAGCCCGCCGCCTCGCGGAGGCGGCGCTGACGGCGGCCGGAGTGGCCGCAGACCAGGACTGACCGCGACCGCGCAAAAAAGGGGCGGCCCCTGCCGCCCCCCATAAACAAAACGTGAAGCGGATCAGAAGCGAGTGTTCGGATCCTCTGGCAGCGAAACCCGTCCCATGCTGTGGGCCTCGACCTCGTCGTCGTCCTCTTCCTGGCCGTCCTCGGCCTGGTCGCTGGGCAAGAAGGGCTCCTCGATGCCCTCGTCCTGCTCTGGTTTTTGCTCTTCCGGCATTGTTGCCTCCTTAGCGAACTCGAAACCGATGCCAACTAGACGGCCGACCGCAGTGAATCTTCCCGCTTCCGCCTCGGAACACTCGCACCAAAGACGGGGGAAGAATCCGGTGCTCTCCCACGTCCAGTTGTCGAACGAGCATGACCGAGCTTTCAGAGGAACGAATCGCGGAGCTGATTGCCGCCCTTCCGCCGGCGCCGGCCGGCTGGGTCCAGGCCGCAGTCGAGCTACCCGCCGCCCGCGCCGCGATCGATCAGCTCGTGACGCTCGCGCTCGCCGACAGCGCGGCGCGCAAGGAGATCCTCGCCGACCTCGAGGCCGCCCTCCGCCAGGCCGGAGTCGAACCTCGCTCCGACGTCCTCGACGGGATCCGCGCCCGCCTCAGCGATCACGAGTCGTAGTCAGCCGGCCCGGGCCGGAAGCCCGCGACCCTCGTCGATCGCCGCCAGCCTGCGAGTCGCGCCGAGCTCGGTGTAGATCCGCCGGGCCTCCTCCAGCGCCTGCGGGTCATCGCGGCGCCCGGCCCGCTCGAGCAGGGCCCGGGCGAGCAACGGCCGTGCGCCGACCGTGCGCAGCAACGCGAGCGCCTCGTCCTCGGCCCGCTGTGACGCGTCGTCATCGCCGCGCCCGTGGGCCTGCTCGGCCACCAGGCGCGCCCGCCCCGCTCGCAACAGCGGCGTCGCCTCGGCGGGCGGCAACGAGTCGACGAACTCCACGAGCTGAGCGATCGCCCCCTCGTCGGCGAGTGCCGTCGCCGCCTCGATGCAAAGGGCGTACGCCTCCTGCCTGAACTCCTCGGCGCTGTGCTTTTGCTCCTGGGCGTCAGTCGCGAACTGAAGCGCCTCCTCGGCCGCGCCCCGCTCGATCGCCTCGCGCGCCAGCACGAGCGCCGCGCAAACCCGAAGATCGACGTAGGTCGAATCGCGACCGTCGATGACCCGCGAGATGCACAGCTCCAGCGTCGTCTCATCTCCCCGCGCGGCAGCGATCTGCGCCATGAACGCCGCGGCGGTCGCCGAATTGAGACCAGGGTCGAGAGCGAGGAGCGTGCCGCCCACCGAGACCGACTCATCCCAGCGCCCGAGTACCACTATCGGCGCGATCAGCTGGCCGAGCATCTGGCGCTCCCATGCCCGATCGCCGCGCTCTCGCGCCACTGCAAGGCCTGCGGTCACCTCGTCGGCGGCTTCGCTCAGCCGGTCGCGTTCGAGCGATGCGGCGGCGAGATTGAACCGCGCTCGCAGCGCGGCGGCCACGAGCCCGTGCTGCTCGGCGATCAACAGCGCCTGGCGGAGGACGCCGACCGCCTCCTCTCGCCGGCGGCGGTGGAACAGGTAGACGGCGCGGCTGATCAGGGCGCTGGCGAGCGGCGACCATGCCTCGGCCAGCTCGAGCGTGGTGAGCGCGTCTTCCAGGAGTGGCCCTCCCTCGTCGAGGTCGCCCGACAGTACGAGTACTCGACCCAACTCGGCCAGAGCCTCGGCGCGGAGGACAGGATCGACCTCCGCGTCGTCCGCGGTGCGGAACGGCTCGAGCAGCTTGCGAGCTTCGTCAAGCCTGCCGGCCGGAACGAAGACGTTCGAGAGTGTGACGGCTGCCGAGGCACCCGACGGCCTGCCGTTGCGCTCGTAAAGCGCGAGCGCGGCTCGCAGCCGCTCCTCGGCCGCCGTGTCCTCTCCGCTGTGCCATAGCGCCCGGCCGGCCTGCTCGAACAGCCCCGCCCGCTCGAGATCGTTGTCGGCCAGCTCGGCCGCCTGTTCGAGATAGCGGTCCGCCTCAGGGCCCAGGGCAAGAGAGGCGGCCGCCCGTCCTGCCGCGGTCAAGGTCTCGCGGGCGGCGGAGCGCAGGGCTATGACGTCCTCGGCGTCCGGATCGGCCCTGATCCCCTCCAGGTAGTGCGCCGCCAGCACCTCGGCGATGTCCTTCGCCTCGCCCGGCCAGGTCTGCTGGAGGTGGCGCGCCGCCGCCACGTGTCGCGTCTTGCGCGCGCGGCGCGACAGCGTCCCGTACGCGACGGAGCGGAGCAGAGCCTGAAGAAAGACGTACTGTCCGCGCTCGGGCGAGCGGGGGTCGTCGTCGCGGGCCAGTATCTGCTTGGCCACCAGCGCGTCGAGGACCGCCGAGACCTCCGACTCCGCCACGCCGCTCACCGCGGCGGCCGCGGCAGCGGTGAATGATTGGCCGAGCACCGAGGCATCCTGAAGCAGCGACCGCTCCCCGGCGGAGAGACCGTCGAGGCGCGAGGCGACAAGCGCCTGGAGCGTCTCGGGCACATCCAACTCCGAGATCTCTCCCTTGACCGCGTAGCGTGGCCCCTCCTGGACGAGCACACCACGGTCCTGGAGCATGCGGATCGTCTCGACCGCGTAGAGCGGCACCCCATCGGAGCGGCGGACAATCTCGCTTACAAGCTCGTCGGGCAGCCCGGGAGCGAGGCCCTCGAGCATCGTCGCGATCGCGTCACCCTCGAGAAAGCTCAGCGTCAACGGGCGCCAGCCGGGCCTGCGCTCGGCGAGCTCGAGGCGCGCGAGCGTGAGCACGAAGATCGGGAAGTCCGCTGACCACTCGAGCAGATAGTCGATGAAGTCCAGCAGCCCTGAGTCCGCCCATTGAAGATCCTCGAAAGCAAGGATCACCGGGGCGTCGTCGGACATCCGCTCGAAGAACAGCCGCCAGCCCGAGAACAGATCGGCGCGATCGGGATCCGGGCGCTCCTCGAGGCGGAGCAGGTGCGCGAGGCGCGGTTCGACCAGCCTGCGGTCGCGGTCTTCGGTTACGAACCGCTCGACGGTGGCGTGGAGCTTCTCGCGGGCGCTCGCCGGCTCGTCCTCATCCAGGATCCCGGCGCGAGCGCGGACCATCTCCGCTAGCGCCCAGTAGCCCACGCCCTCGCCGTAGGAAAGGCTCCGGCCCTGATGCCAGTAGCGGAGCTCCTCGACCCCGTCGAGGTATTTGAAGAACTCCCACAGCAGCCGCGACTTGCCCGAACCAGCTTCGCCCAGGACCGACACGTGCAACGCCCGTCCGTCGGCGGCGCTCTCGTCGCCCGCGTCGATGATCGCCCGCAGCTCCGGATCGCGTCCGACGAACGGCGCCTCGAGCCCCACCGTCCGCCGGGCACCTCCCGCTCCGGCGACCACCCGCAGCGCCGCCCACGCGTGGACGGGCTGCTCGCGGCCCTTGACCTCATGGACGCCCGCGTCCTCGTATGCGATCGCCGCCTCGGAGGCACGGCGAGTGACGTCATCGACGAGGACGGAGCCCGGCTCGGCGATCGACTGCAGCCGCGAGGCCGTGTTGACGGTGTCCCCCAGCACCATCCCCTCCCCCTCGGCCCCGAGTTCGACGGCCGCGCTGCCCGTGAGCACTCCCGCCCGGGCTCGCAGCGTCGGCATCCCGACCTGCTCGCCGAGCAGCGTCACTGCCTGCGTCAGGGCGAGCGCGGTGCGCACTGCCCGCTCAGCGTCGTCCTCACGCGCGACCGGCGTCCCCCACACCGCCATCACCGCGTCGCCGATGAACTTCTCGACGGTCCCGCCGAACCGCTCGATCAGAACCCGGCAGCGATCGAAGTAGTGGCTCAGGAGCTCCCGAACCTCCTCAGGGTCGCGGTGCTCTGACAGAGTCGTGAATCCGACGAGGTCGGCGAACAGCACCGAGACCAGCCGCCGTTCGGCGACCGCCGCAGACGCGACCTGCATCGGCGCGCCCGGGGCCCCGGCGCCGCCGCTCAGAGCGCTGCCGCACGATCCGCAGAAGCGATGATCCGGCGGGTTCTCAGACCCGCATGCCGGGCACATCCGCGCGAGGGGCGCGCCGCACTGGCCGCAGAACCGCTGGCCTGGTGGCGCGTCGGCGCCGCACGCGGCGCATGCGCTCACGCAACGACCTCGCTTGTCAGCGGACGGGCCCGCTCGAGCCAGGGGGTGGCGCCGAGCGATTCGAATATCGACGCCGCCTCCTCGCGCGCCGCCCCGCGGTCATCGACGCCGCCCATCAGCTCGGCGTACTGGATCTGAGCGCGAGCCTGGAAGAAAGGTGTCGCCAGTTCTCGGAACAGCTCGATCGAGCGCCTGAACCAACGCTCGGCCTCCTCGACATCGCCCACGTACGCAGCGAGCCGCGCGCGGGCCCGCATCGCCTCGGCGTCGAGCATCGGGATCAGCTGAACCGGCTTGAGGGCGTCAATCCGCGTCAGGAGCTCCCTCACCGCGTCGGGCTCGTCGGCGGCGATCGCGCAGTCGGTGGCCTCGCCGAACTCCAGAGGAGCGTGGGAGAGGCTTCGGTCGACCACACCGAGAGCCCCCTCGAGCGCGTCGGCGAGCGCCTCCTTCGGCCGCCCGGCGGCGCGCTGGATGCTCGCGCGGGCGGACTGCGCCATCAGCGTCGTCTCGTCCCAGCCGGTGTTCTCGCTCAACGGCTCGATCAGTTCCTGGGCGGCGGCGACGTCCCCTCGCGCCACCAGGATGAACGGTTTGAAGACAACGGCCTGGAAGTCCCACTGGTCGCCACGTCCCTCGAGCCTCACGGCCTCGACGGTGGCAAGCGCTTCATCCCAACGTCCAAGAGCGATCTGCGCCATCAATGCCTGACAGGTGAGCGATCGCTCCCGCTGGCGGTCGCCGCGCTCATGAGCCAGATCGAGACCGCGCGCCAGCAGCTCCTCCGCCTCGGCGAAGCGCGCCTCCGCCATCTTGGTCTCGGCCAGGTTGTACAGACCCCGGACAGCCTCGGCCCCGAGATCCTGCTCCTCCGCGAGTGCGATCGCGTGCGTGAGCAGCGCGGTCGACTCGGCCGGGCGCCCGCACTCCATCAGGACATTGGATTTCGTCGTCATCGTGCTGACCAGGTCACGACCGAGGCGCAACCCGTCGGCCAGCGGAAGCGCGACGTCGGCAAGCCGGAGCGAGAGCTCAGAGTCGCCGGCGAGGAATGCGACGCGCGAGCGGTTCGCGGCCACCTCGACGAACGCCTCGTCCTCGGTCCCGTCGTCGAGCGTCTCGTAGGCTCGCGCGAGCCTACGTCCCGCCTCGTCCATGCGCCCGGTCTCCATCAGCGTCACGGACATGCGGCCCTCGACGCGCGCCGCATCGCGGCGCAGGTCGGCCTCCTCCAGTACCCCGACGGCCCGCTCGAACAGGGCGAGGGCGTCCTCCAGCTCGCCGCTGGCCGCAGCCGCGCTTCCGGCCTCACTCAGCAGACGCCCGCGCGCGTCCGGCGCCCGGGCCAGCTCCGCCGCGTGCTCGAAATGACGCCTGGCCTCAGGCCCGAGCGCCAGCGACATGGCGCGCTTTCCGGCCTCCTCGAGCGTCGCGCATGCCGAGGTCCGGATCGTCTCGGCGTCCTCGGCATCGGGCTCCGCCGCCACGGCGTCAAGATAGTGGCTGGCCAGGACCTCGGCGATGTCGCCCGACTCGTCGCCCCACGACTCCTCGAGCTGCCGGGCGACGGCGAGGTGCTTGGTCTTGAGATCGCGCCGCGAGAGCGTCCGGACCGCCACTGTTCGCAGCAGGGCCTGCAGGAAGGAGTACTGGCCCCGTTCGGCCGAGCGGACGTCGTCCGTGTACGACAGAACCTGCTTCGCCACCAACCCTTCCAGAACCCGTCGTACCTCGGCCTCGGGTCGCTCGGCGACGCCGGCTAACGTGGCCGGAATGAACGACAGGCCGATCACGGCCGCATCCTGGACCAGCGCGCGCTCCAACTGATCGAGGTTGTCCAATCGGGCCGCGGCCAGCGCCTGGAGGGTTTCGGGGACCTCGAGGTCGGTGAGTTCGCGCGTGAGCACGTAGCGAGTCCCCTCCTGGGACAGGAGCCCGCGATCGAGCAACATCCGCACCGTCTCGACGGCATACAGCGGCACGCCCTCGGCCCGGTCGAGGATCTGATCGGTCAGTGCATCTGGGAGGCCCGGGACGAGACCGTCGAGCAGGTTCCCCATTGCCGAGCGATCCAGCGGACCAAGCACAATCGTTCCTTGCCACCCGGGTCGGGCGGCGAGGACCTCGGGACGGCCGAGCGCGAGGATGAAAATCGGATGCTCGCCCGACCATTCGATCAGGTAATCGATGAAGTCCAGCAGCCCGCTGTCGGCCCACTGGAGATCCTCGAACACGAGGACGACGGGCTCGGTGGCGGCGATCCGCTCGAAGAACAGCCGCCAGCCTGAGAACAGGTCCGCTCGATCGGTGGCGGTGCGCTGCTCGAGCCCGAGCAGATGACTGAGCCGGGGCTCGACCAGGCGCCGCTCACGTTCGTCGAGGACGAACTGCTCGACGACCTCGTGAAGCTTCTGACGCGCGGCGGCGGGCGGCTCGGACTCATCGATCCCGGCCCGGCCGCGCACCATCTCGGCCAGCGCCCAATAAGCGACGCCGTCGCCGTAGGCCAGGCATCGGCCCTGATGCCAGCGGATGATCCTCTCGACCCCATCGGTGTACTTGAAGAACTCCCACAGCACGCGCGACTTGCCGACGCCGGCGTCAGCGATTACCGTCACCAGCCGGGCCCTGCCGTCCTCGGCAGTGGCCTCGAAGGACTCGATGATCGTCTCCAGGTCATGGTCGCGGCCGACGAACGGTGGCTCCAACCCGGCGCTCCGCCGCCGGCCGCCGGCGCCGGCGACGACCCGCAGCGCGGTCCAGGCGTGAACGGATTGCTCCCGGCCCTTGACGAAGTGCTCGCCGGCGTCCTCGTACGCGATGGCAGCCTCGCTCGCCCGCCGGGTCACGTCGTCGACCAGCACGGTTCCCGGATCCGCGATCGACTGCAGCCGCGACGCCGTGTTGACCGTGTCGCCGAGCACCATCCCCTCCCCCTCGGCGCCGAGCTCGACCGCGGCGCTGCCGGTGAGCACGCCGGCCCTGACGCGCAGGCCCGGCATCCCCACCTCCTCGCCGAGTAGCGTCACCGCCTGCGTCAGCGCGAGCCCAGCGCGGACCGACCGCTCGGCGTCGTCTTCGCGGGCCACGGGCGTCCCCCATACGGCCATCACGGCGTCGCCGATGAACTTCTCGACGGTCCCGCCGTAGCGCTCGATCAGGGTCCGGCAGCGGTCGAAGTAATGGCTCAGGAGCTCGCGGATCTCCTCGGGATCGCGATGCTCTGAAAGCGTCGTGAAACCCACCAGATCCGCGAACAGCACGGAAACCAGACGTCGCTCGGAGACCGGCGCCGGCGCGGAGGTCGAGGACACCCCCGCAGAGGTCGCGCCTTGGAGCGAAGCCCCGCACTGAAGACAGAAACGCGCGCCGGGCACGACCGCCGCCCCACACGAGGGGCATGCTTGCTGGACGGGAGCGGCGCAGTGGATACAGAACCGTCCGATCGCCGGCGTCAGCTCGCCGCAGACAGCACAGGTGATCGTGTCGGCCGCGTTCACGCCGGCACCCCGCTTAAGGCGTCGATCCGCGCCAGCCAACGCGTCGCGCCGAGGTCGGTGCAGATCGAGCGCGCCTCGGCCAGCGCGTCCGGATCGCGGCGGCGGCGCGCGCGTTCGATCAACGACTGCGCCAAGGCCGGCCGCGCGCTCACGCCACGGAGCAACGAGATCACCTCGTGCTCGAACTGTGCAGCCACCTGCTCGTCGCCTCGCCGATGCGCCTGCTCCGCCATCAGCCTCGCCCGGCCAGCATGGAGCAGAGGGGTGGTGCGAGCGGGGACCAGTCCGTCGACGAACGCCTCGAGTTCGACCATCGCAGCGGCGTCTCCCAACGCGACTGCCGCTTCGATCGACAGCGCGTAGGCCTCCTCCGTCAGCTCCACCCCAGAGATGTGCTCTCGCAGGGCGGAGCCGGCGAGCTCGCGAACCTCATCCGGGGCCCCGCGCTCGAGGGCACCCCGAGCAAGAGCGAGGGCCGCGGATACCCGTTGATCGACATACGCCGACTCCCTCGTCGCAGCGGCGATCGAGAGGCATTGCTCGAGCAACTGCTCGTCACCTCGCGCCGCCGCGATCGGGGCGAGGAAGGCCGCGGTCGCGGTCGCGTCGATGTCGAGCGCGCCGAGCATCGGCGTGCCGAACGCGACGGCATCATCCCAGCGACCCAGGGCGTACAACGGGACCACCTTCTGAGTGATCAGCTGTCTTTCCCATGCCCGATCGCCACGCTCGCGGGCCAGAGCCAGGGCGTCGTCGACCTCACGCGCGGCGTCGGCGAACCGATCCGACTCGAGGAGAACCGCTGACAGATTGAACCTCGCCCGTAGCGCAATCGCCGTCAGATCGTGCCCTTCGGCAAGCGCCAGCGCGCGGGCGAGGACGCCGGCCCCTTCCTCACGTCGATGACTGCTGATCAGGTAGCCGCCCCTCGTGACGAGCGCAGCGGCAAGTCCCGCCCATGCCTGGTTCTGCTCGAGCGTGGTCAGAGCCTCCTCGAGCAGCGGCCCCGCCTTGCTCGGCTCGCCGGCGAAGAACTCCACCCGGGCGAGGGCCGCGAGCGCTTCGGCTCTCAGAACCTCGTCCATCCCCGGTTCGTCGACCGAACGGAACCGCTCGAGCAGCTCGCGGGCTTCATCGAGTCGGCCCGTCGGGAGCAGGACATCGGATAGGGCGACCGCCGCCGACCCGCCCGACGTTCTCCCGTTGCGCTGATAGAGCTCGACCGCGCTGCGAAGCCGCCGCTCCGCGGCTGCGGAGTCCCCACTCTGGCGCAAGGCCCGCCCGGCCTGCTCCAGCAGCTGGGCTCGCTCGGGATCATCTTCGGCCAGCTCCGCCGCCTGCTCGAAGTACCGGTCGGCCTCGGGTCCGAGCGCGAGCGACGCGGCCGCCCGTCCGGCAGTCGCGAGCTTCGCCCGCCCGGAGGCGCGCAGCTCCGCGACGTCGTCCGCGCCGGGATCGGCCTCGATCGCCTCGAGATAGTGCGAGGCGAGCACCTCCGCGATGTCCCGCGCCTCGCCCGGCCACGTCTGCTCGAGATGGTGCGCCGCGGCCAGATGGCGGGCCTTCCTCGCCCGCCGGGAGAGTGTCCCGTAGGCGACGGCCTGCAACAGCGCCTGGAGGAACACGTACTGGCCCCGGTCCGGTGAGCGCGGATCATCGTCACGGGCGAGCACCTGCTTGGCCACCAGACCGTCGAGCACGCGCGTGACCTCCGGCTCGGGTCGTCCGGTGAGCGCCGCCGCCGCCAGCGCGGTGAACGACTGTCCGAGCACGGAAGCGTCTTGGAGTAGGGACCGCTCCTCTGGCGAGAGGCCGTCGAGCCGAGACGCGACGAGCGCCTGGAGCGTCTCCGGCACGTCGAGATCGGAGATCTCCCCGGCGACCACGTACCGGTTGCCCTCCTGGACGAGCACCCCACGGTCCTGGAGCATGCGGATCGTTTCCACCGCGTAGAGCGGAATCCCCTCCGACCGATGGCCGATCTGCGCGACAAGCTCGGCGGGCAAGCCGGGGACGAGACCCTCGAGAATCGTCTCGATCTCGTCTGACGCGAGCGGCCGTAGCTGGAGCGGCTGCCAAGCCGGCCGCCGCTCCCGCAACTCGGGGCGCGCCACCGTGAGCACGTAGATAGGGAAGTGCGCCGACCACTCGAGCAGATAGTCGATGAAGTCGAGCAGCCCGCTGTCGGCCCACTGCAGGTCCTCGAACACGAGCGTCACGGGAGAATCTTCCGAGAGCCGCTCGAGGAACAGGCGCCAGCCTGAGAACAGGTCGGCGCGGTCAGCGTCCGGCCGCTCCTCGAGGCGCAGGAGGTGGGCCAGGCGTGGCTCGACCAGGCGTCGCTCCCGCTCATCGCTCACGAACCGTTCGATCACCTCGCGCAACTTCTGCCGGGCGATGACAGGCTCGTCCTCCTCGAGGATGCGCGCTCTGGCGCGGACCATCTCGGCGAGGGCCCAGTACGCCACCCCTTCGCCGTATGAGAGGCACCGACCCTGGTGCCAGTAGCGCACTTCCTCGATGCCGTCGACGTGCTTGAAGTACTCCCAGACCAGGCGCGACTTGCCCAGTCCGGCGTCCCCAACGACGGCGAGGTGCAGCGCGCGGCGCTCGCCGGCGCTCTCGTCCGAAGCCTCGATGATCGCCTGAAGCTCGCGATTGCGACCTATGAACGGCGCCTCGAGGCCGGCCGTCCGACGGGCCCCGCCGGCGCCGGCGACGACACGCAGCGCCATCCAGGCGCGGACTGGCGCCTCGCGCCCCTTGACGTCGTGGCTGCCCGCGTCCTCGTAGGCGATCGCCGCTTCGCTGGCCCGCCTGGTCACGTCGTCGACCAGCACGGTTCCCGGATCCGCGATCGACTGCAGCCGCGATGCCGTGTTGACGGTGTCGCCGAGCACCATGCCCTCGCCCTCAGCACCGAGATCGACCGCGGCGCTTCCGGTCAGGACCCCGGCGCGGGCCTGGAGCCCGGGCATTCCCACCTCCTCGCCGAGCGCGCGCACGGACTCGGTCAGCGCCAGGCCCGCGCGCACCGACCGCTCGGCGTCGTCCTCACGCGCCACCGGCGTCCCCCAGACCGCCATCACGGCGTCACCGATGAACTTCTCCACCGTCCCGCCATACCGCTCGATCAACGACCGGCAGCGATCGAAATACGTGCTCAGCAGCTCGCGGACCTCCTCCGGGTCGCGATGCTCGCTCAGTGTCGTGAACCCGACGAGGTCCACGAACAGCACTGACACCAGCCGACGTTCTGATATATGCGCCGGCTGCGCCGGCGCCGGGGGTGTGGCTTCCGCACTCCCGATCGCGCTACCGCACTCGGCACAGAATCGGGCTCCGGGGAGCAGGGGTTCGCCACACGCCGGGCACGAAGCCTGCCGCGGCGTCCCGCAGTGGATGCAGAACTTCTTCCCGGCGGGCGTCTGGGCGCCGCAGGCGCCGCAGGCAGCCGTGGCGGCCGCGTTCACGCCGCCACCGCCGACTGCGCCCGAGCGACGCGTTCCAGCCAAGGCGTCGCGCGCAGACCCTCGAAGATCGACCGGGCCTCGCTCAGCAGGGCACCCGCTTCCTCCTCGTTTTCCAGCCCACGGCGAACCTCGGCGTGCTCGACCAGGACCTGGCCGAGGTTGAATGGCGCGTCGATCGCGCGGAGCTCCGCGACCGCCGCGGCGAGGCGCTGGTCGGCCTCGCGCAGGTCTTGTCTCCTGACCGCGAGCAGACCCGCGAGTCGAGCCGCACCGCTGCGCAGCATCGGCGTGCGGCGCGCCGGCGGAAGCTCGGCGACGAACGAGATCAGCTGTTCGACGCTCCCTTCGTCGCCCAGCACCAGCGCCGCCAGTCCGGCCTCGAGGTACGCCTCGCGACGGTCCTCGTTGGCGATCTCGACACCACCTGTGGCGATCGGCAGCGCGGCCTCCAGCGCTTCACGGTCCTGGCCGAGCGCACGCAGCGCGATCGCCTGGGCCACGGCCGGACCGGCGGCATATTCGACGTTCGTGCTGCCCCGCCTCTCGGTGGCGAGCGCCAGCGTCCGGCGCAGTGCGGCAGCGTCTCCGCGGCCGGCCTGGACGCGCGCCAAGGTGGGCAGCAGGCCCAGCACTATCACCTCGGTAGCTTCGGGGAGCCCTCTGTCGTCGAGCTCTGGTGTCGCGTCCCACCGGCCCAGCGCCACTTCCGCGGTCGTGACCATCAGGCTCAAGAGCTGCTCCCAGCGCCTGTCGCCGCGCGAGCGAGCCAGTTCTATTCCGCGTTCGGCGATCGCTAGCGCCTCGGCGAAGTGGTCGGATTGGAGAGGGATGTCGGCTCGGTTGTTGTAGGTCCGCAGCGCCTCCTCAATCTCGTCGTGTTCGAGCGCCAGCGCCAGCGACCGGTCGCGAAGCGCGATCGCCTCCTGAGTGCGACCCTGCTTCATCCGCACCAGGGCGACCGTGTTGAATGCGTCCAGCACGGTACGCCACTGCTGCAGTGGCTCGGCGATGCTGAGCGCCTCCTCCGCCGCCACCAGGGCGTCATCGAACGACCCGCGAAAGGCCAGGTTCGTGGAGAGCCCGGCGAGCGCCGCCGCCCGATCGACGCCTCCTTGCGGCAAGCCCTCGACCGCCCGGCGGGTGAGCTCCAACCCTTCGTCGAGACGGTCCTCGAGCCAGAGAATCCGCGCCAGCCCGACCAACGCACGCGAGGCCGACTCACGATCTCCCTCCGCTTCGAAGATCCGAACCGCGTGCTCCAACCGGTCACGTGCCGCCCCGTAGTCGGCATTGAGAAGCGCCGCGCGCCCGGCCTGGTCGAGAAGCCCGGCTCGCTGTCCGTCGTCCTCGCTCAGCTCGGCCGCCCGGTCGAACGCCCGCTGCGCCTCGCGCCCGAGCGCCAGCGACAGCGCCCGGCGGCCGGCCTCCGCGAGCGTCTCGCAAGCCGACGCTCGGATCCGCGGCGCATCGGCTGCGTCGGGCTCTGCTTCGGCGGCATCGAGGAAGTGGGCCGCGAGGACCTCGGCGAGCTCGGGCGAGTCCTCGCCCCACGCCTCCTGTAGGTGACGCACAGCGGCCAGATGGCGCTCCTTGCGATCGCGGCGCGAGAGCGTCCCGTAAGCGGTCGTGCGCAGCAATCCCTGCAGGAAGTGGTACTGACCCCGCTCGGCCGAGCGGGGGTCGTCGTCCAGTTCGACGATCTGCTTGGCGACGAGACCCTCGAGTAGGCGCTCCACCTCCGCCGCCGAGCGGCCGCTGAGCGCCGCGACCCCGGCGGGCGTGAACGACTGGCGATACACGGCGGCGTCCTGGATCACCGCCCGTTCGGCCCCGCTCAGGCCATCCAAGCGCGCGGCGGCGAGCGCGTGGAGGGTCTCGGGCACGTCGAGCTCCTCGATGTCGCCGGTCATGACGTAACGGTTCCCGTCCTCGGCGAGCAACCCACGGTCGAGCAGCATCCGCACCGTCTCCACCGCGTACAGCGGCACCCCCTCCGCCTGGCGCAGAATCCGGACGGTCAGGTCATCGGGGAGGCCCGGCACCAGGCCCTCGAGTGCCTGGCGCATCGCCGCGTCGGGCAGCGCGCCGAGCTCGATCGTCTGGGCCCGCCACCCTGGCCGTGCCTCGAGCAGGTCAGGCCGTCCGAGCGCGAGCAGGAACAGCGAATGGTCCGCCGACCATTCGAGCAGGTAGTCGATGAACTCCAGCAGCCCGCTGTCGGCCCACTGGAGATCCTCGAAGGCGAGGATCACGGGCGCCTCGTCGGCCATCCGCTCGAAGAACAGCCGCCACCCGCTGAATAGATCGGCGCGGTCCGCGGCGGTGCGCCGCTCGAGCCCGAGGAGATGAGCGAGGCGCGGCTCAACGAGCCGGCGCTCCCGCTCGTCGGAGACGTACTGCTCGACGGTTGCGGTCAGCTTCGCGCGAGCCACATCCGGGCCCTCCTCCTCGAGGATCCCGGCGCGGGCCCTCACCATCTCCGCCAGCGCCCAGTAGGCGACGCCCTCGCCATAGGACAGGCAACGCCCCTGGTGCCACCACCGGCCCTGCTCGATCCCATCGAGGTATTTGAAGTACTCCCACAGCAGCCTGGACTTGCCGTACCCGGCCTCGCCGACGATCCCGATCATGCGGGCGCGTCCGAGGCTCGCCGCCTCCTCGGACGCGGTGATCACGCGCTCGAGCTCCACCGCGCGGCCCACGAACGGCGCCTCGAGCCCGGCGCTCCGGCCGACGCCGCGGACGCCGGCCACCACCCGGAGCGCGGTCCAAGCATGAACGGGCTGCGCGCGCCCTTTGACCTCGTGCAGCCCAGCGTCCTCGTAGGCGATCGCGGCTTCGGACACCCTCCGGGTCACGTCATCGACGAGCACGGTCCCCGGAGCCGCGATCGATTGCAGCCGCGACGCCGTGTTGACCGTGTCGCCCAGCACCATTCCCTCGCTCTCGGAGCCAAGCTCCACCGCGGCGTTGCCGGTCAGAACTCCGGCGCGGACGCGAAGCTCGGGCAACTCGACCTCCTCGCCGAGCGCAGCGATCGACTGGGTCAGCGCCAGCGCGGCCCGCACGGCCCGCTCAGGGTCGTCCTCGCGCGCGACCGGTGTCCCCCAGACCGCCATCACGGCATCCCCGATGAACTTCTCGACCGTCCCGCCATACCGCTCGATCAACGTCCGGCAGCGATCGAAATAGCTGCTCAGGAGTTCGCGGACCTCCTCGGGGTCGCGGTGCTCTGAGAGCGTTGTGAACCCGACCAGATCCGCGAACAGCACCGACACCAAACGGCGCTCGGATGATGAGGACGCGCCCGCCTCAGTCGCTCGGGGAAGGCCCTCGGCTCCGGCCAGCGCAGTCCCGCATTCACCACAAAACCGGTCGGTTGCGTCGTTCGTGGCGCCGCACACCGAGCACTGAAGCTCGAGCGCGGTCCCGCACTGGGAGCAGAATCGTCGCCCCGGCCGGTTTTCCGTACCGCACGCCGAGCAATTCACCGGAGGGATGGTAGTGCCCGGAACGCTGGGTACGCTTGGCCGCGATGGCGCGCAGGCGCATCGCCGGATGGTTCGAGGGATACCGGTCCGCGCTCGCCCACCGGGACCTGCGCCTGCTGTTCGGAGGCCTCGTCACCTCGGCCACCGGCACGTGGGCGTACAACGTCTCGCTGCTGGCGTTCGTGTTCGATCGGACGCATTCGCTCGGGTGGGTCGCCGCCGCCGGGCTGTCGCGGTTCCTGCCGGCGCTGCTGTTCAGCGCCTACGGGGGCGTGGTCGCCGAACGGCTCGAGCGAATCCGCCTGATGATGACCTCGGACCTGACGTGCGCCGCCTGGCAGGTGGGGCTCACGCTGATCGCGGCCCTGAACGGCCCGGTGGTCGTGGCGCTGGCCTTTGCCGCCCTGACGGCCGTGTCCGGCGTCGTCTACGAGCCCGCGGTCGCCGCGACGATCCCGTCGATCGTCGATGAGGACGACCTCGTGGCGGCGAATGCGCTGAACGGCACGATCGAGAACCTGGTCGTGGTCGCCGGGCCTGGGATCGGCGCCGTGCTGCTCGCACTGGGCTCGCCCGCCCTCGCATTCGGCGTGAACGCGGCCTCGTTCCTGGTCTCGGCAGCGCTCGTCTCGCGCATCTCGATACGGAGCCGACCGGTAGACGTGACTGAGGCCGGCAGCGCCGGCCCGTTGGAGCAGATGAAGGTCGGCGTGCGGACGATCATGGCGCTTCCGGCGGCCAGGACCCTCGTCGCGTACAGCGCGCTCGTCAGCTTCGTCTATGGCACGGACACGGTGCTGTTCATCGGCGTGTCCGAGCACCGGCTGGGCACCGGCCCACAGGGGTTCGGCTATCTGCTCGCCGGAATCGGCGTCGGCGGGGTCCTAATGGCCGGAGCGGTCGACCGGCTGGCGGGATCCCGAGGGCTGGCGCCGATCATCATCGCCGGCACACTCGGCTTCTGCCTGCCCACCGCGCTGATGACCGTGATCCACAGCCCCGTGCTCGCGTTCGCCGTCCAGGTCTTCCGTGGGGGCTCAACGCTGGTCGTGGATGTGCTCGCCGTGACGGCGCTCCAGCGAGCCGTCCCCTCCGATCAGTTGGCCCGTGTGTTCGGGGTGTTCTTCGCGTTCATCATCAGCTCGATCGCGCTCGGCACGGTGATCACCCCCCCGATCGTCAGCGCGCTGGGACTGAACGGCGCTCTGTTGACGATGGCCTTCGGCGCCTCGCTGCTGGGACTGCTCGGCTATCCGGCGCTGCTGGCGATCGATCGCCAGACGGCCTCGCTGGCTGACGCGCTGGCGCCGCGGGTGGCGGTGCTCGAGAAGCTCGGGATCTTTGCCACCGCCTCGCGGCCGGTGCTCGAGCGCCTGCTGAGGGCCGCGACCGACGTGAGCTTTACGCCGGGTGTCTCGATCGTGCGCGAGGGCGAACCCGCCGACGCCCTGTACGTGCTACTCGAGGGTGAGGTCGAGGTCACCGGGCGCGGCGAGGCGGGCGGACCAGAGCGTCGGCTGCGGACGCTCACCGGGCCCGCTTACTTCGGCGAGATCGGCGTGCTCGGGAGGATCCCGCGGACCGCGACCGTGACCGCGCTGAGCAACTGCCGATGCGAGCGGATCGAGGGCGACGCGCTTCTGAACGCACTTGCCGATACGCCACCGTCGTCCGCGTTGATGGAGGTCGCGAGCAGCCGCCTCGCGCTGACCCACCCGTCGCGTCAGATCACGTTCGCGTAACGGGCTAGGGCGCGCTAGGCGAGGGGAGCGTCAGCATCGCCGCGCTGGCGGCGGGCACCTTGACGACGTACGCGCCACCCGTCGGCGCGACCCGCGTATCGGTCGAGGTGCCCGCGAGCTTGCCGGTGTACGTCGCTTGCCCGAACGTCTGACCGCCGAGCGTCACGCCCGACTTCGACGTGATGCTCGGAGCGTCGAGCCGCTCGAGCGTCGCCGTGCCCTTGGCGGAAGCGATTCGCAGCGCCACCTGCTGGGAGCCGTTGTCGGAGTCGTTGATCATCACGACGCGGACCTGCCCGTTCCTCGCGCGGGTCGCCCACACGTGGAGATCGCTTCCCGCGGCCCCCGAGACCCGCAGCAACCGCGAACCGGGCGGCGCGGCCTGCGCGAACATCATCATCCCGTAGTACTGGGGGTGGACCAGCGAGTGCCACCGACCAGCGGAGTTATCGGCGCTGATCAGCTCGTTGATCGTGCCCGGCACCGTGTGGAAGTTCACGCCGTCGACGCCGACGCGCGAGAACTCGAACAGCGTGTCGAGCGCCCACAGCGCCGAGGCGAACGTATCGCTGACGCCGCGCACGCCGCCGCAGGAGACGGCGTTCATCTCGTCGATCCGGAGCGGGACGTGATGGGAGTGAGCAACCCCGGCGTAGCGCGCGACGCTGTCCGCCAGGCCCGTCGACGAGCTGTTCGAGAGCAGCTGGGCGATCGTCACGTGTGCCGCCTTGGAGCAGTGCTTGAGCGGATAGCGGTGAAGCGTGGCCACGGCGACGCGGGGCTCGGCCGAGAGGAAGTTGCCCAGCTGCGGGATCCACTTCGGCGCGCCGGTGGCCGGCCCGGCGAGCGGCGCGTTCGGGATGGCCTGCGCGATCGTCGAGTAGTCGCGCAGGTAGTCGGCGAAGTTATAGCCGCGGGGACGGCCGTCGACGTGGACGCCGGACGGCGTCTTGTACCAGCTGAAGGTTCCGTACAGCTCGGGCTCGTTGCCGATCTCGAGACCCTCGATCGATTGGCGCCCGATCCCGTTGAGCATTGCCTGTGCCTCGGCCGCGGCCAACGGGCCGCTGTTGGCCTCCAGATCGACGCCGACGATCAGCCGCGCATGGGTCGCCTGCGCCACCGACCGGGCCACGCCGAGCCAGTTCTGGTCGAGGCTGAACTTGACCCCCGCCGGCTTGGCCAGGTCGGTGGTCGGATACCACGTCCAGTCGGTGCCGTCGCCGCCGATCCGCAGCGACGCCGGCTGGTCGGGCGCGAGGTTGCGGAGCTCCTGTTCAAACACGGGATTCGCCGAGCGGGGATTCGTACCGCCGTAGCTCTCGAGGCCGCGCGGCTCCATCGAGAGCCCCACGAACCCGGCGGGGATCGGACGGCCGAGCGTGGCGTCCGAAACCGTGACGTTCGCTTTGACGTCGTTCGAGCTCGAGGCCGAGGCGATCACCACGGCAGCGACCGCGACGAGCGCGACAAGTCCGACCACCAGTACGCCAGTCGCCGTGCGCGACCGCATTGCCTATATCTCTCCGTTCATCCCGGGTGGGCGGGCGAGAAAGTGATCATCGCCGCGCTTGCGGACGGCACCGTCACCGAGTAGGCGCCCGCGCTCGACTTTAGCGACGTGCCTGTTGACGTGGGGAGGGTCCCCGTCGTCGTCTCTGCACCGAACCCATGGCCGCCGAGCGTGACGCCGCCTGTTGCGTACGCGCTCCTCGCTTGAAGCCGGGTCAAGGTCGCCGAAGCGGCGTTGATCGGCACCCGCAGCTTCACCGAACTGGCGCCCTTGACACTGTCGTTGATAAGGACGACTCGGACGGTCCCGTCCTTGCCGAGCGTCGCCCACGTGCGCAGGTCGCCGCTGTGAGGCGCGCTGATCTGCAGCAGATGCGAGCCCGGAGGCGCCGCGTGCGCGAAGAACAGGAGCCCGTAGTAGATCGGGTGGACCTCGCCTTCCCACTTACCGTGCACCCGCTTGAAATCGAACATCCCGTTCGAGTTGCCCTGGAAGCTGTGAATCTGGATGCCGTCCACGCCGTCGCGCGCCGTCTGGAACAGTGCATCGACCGCCCACAGCGCCGAGGCGAACGCATTGCTCACACCCGGATGGCCGTTGCAGGTGACCGAGTTCATCTCGTCGATCAGGAACCCCGCGTGATGGTTGTGGGCGATCGCCACGTACTTGCCGACACCCTGTAGGAACCCGCGCGAGGCCAACGTCGTCAGCAGATTCGGGACTGTCGGATAGTGCGGTGAGGATGGGTCGTGGACGCACTGGTTCAACCCGTAGCGATGGAACGTCACCCACCGGAGCCCTGGCTCGGCCGCCAGAAACTGCGGCAGGTCCGTGAGCCACGAGAGGTTTCCGGTCGCCGGTCCGGCGAGTGGCTGGTGCGGCAGCGCCCGGCGGAAGCGACTGAAATCCGACGTGAAGTCGTGGACGTTGTAGCCCTTGGGACGGCTGAACACCGGGGTCCCTTCTTTTCTCAGATACCACGGGATGTCCTTGCCATCGTGGACGGCGTACCACGCGATCCCCGTGTACAGCTCGGGCTCGTTGCCGAGCTCGTAACCGGCGATCCGCTGCGTGCCGATCCCGGACTTGAACGCGTGGACCTCGGCACGCGCCACGTTCGCGCTGTTGTCCTCGAGGTTGACGCCGAGCAGCAGTCGGGCGTTCGTCGCTGTGGCCAGCGACCGGAGCACGGCGATCCAGCTGCGGGTGATGTTGTAGGTGATCCCGGGCGAGCGCCGGACACCCCGCATCGGCCACCAGCTCCGATCGGTGCTGATGCCGCCGATCCGGAAGATCGGCCGCTGGCCCGGCGACAGGTTGCGAAGGAGCTCGACGAACACGGGGTCGAGCGCCCGCGGGTTGTTGCCGGCGTAAGCGTTCACCGTCCGGAACTCGAGTCCGAGACCGAGGAATCCCGACGGGATCGATGTGCCGAGTTGACCGCGCCCGACCGACACCTGGACGGCCCCGCCGGCGATCGACGCCCTGGGCGTCCGATCCGAGGCCGCTCTCGTGACGGTCGCGCCAAGCGCGACGACGAGCACCGCGCTCAGCACCACCAAGGCCGCAGACCGCCGTCGAGTTCGTTCACTGCTCTGTTTTGCGTTGCGACGCCAGCCCGCGTCCACCGCAATCACGCCCCTTCAATTAGAAACTTAACAAGTTGGCCATTTAACACGACCCGCCGGTCATCGGACCTCACCTCGCCGGCGTGGGAAGCGTCAGCAGCGCGGCGCTGGCGGCCGGCATGCTCACCAGATAGCGGCCGCCCTGCTCCTGTACCGAGCCGTCCTTGGAGGCCGCCAGCGAGCCGGTCGGCGTGGGCGCACCGAAGCTCTGACCCCCGAGGGTCACGCCTGTGCTCGACGCCGCGCTCGGCGCCTGGAGTCGCTCGATCGCCGCCGCGCCGGTGGCGCCGGCGGCGGCCGCCGGGAGGCTCACGACGTGAGCGTTCGTGACGTCCTTGTTGATCACGACGATCCGGATCCGCCCGTCCGGCGCCTTCGTCGCCCAGATCTTGATCGGGCCATTCGTGCCGCTGATCCGCAGCAGCCGGGAGCCCGGCGGCGCGGCCTGGGCGAACATCATCAGGCCGTAGTACTCCGGAGACACGGTCGCTTGCCAGTGCCCCGAGGTCTGTTTGAGGCGGAACAGCTCGTACCCGGCGCCGGGGAAGGTGTGGATGTTGACTCCGTCGACGCCGGCGCGCGCGAGCTCGAACAGGGTATCCACCGCCCACAGCGCCGAGGCGAACGTCTGGCTCGTGGCGCGATCTGCGCCGCAGGAGACTGTGTTGATCTCGTCGAGCCGGAGCGGGATGCGATGCGCGTGGGCGATCGACGCATACGGCGCGATCTCGTCGGCCAGGCCAGTTGAAGCGGCGGTCGAGAGCAGGTGGCTGATCGACGGATATCGCGGCGAGCCCGGGGGCATGAAGCAGTTCTGGAGCGGATAGCGGTGCAGCGTGGCGATGCCGAGTGCGGGGACGGCTTTGACGAACTGCCCGAGGTCGACCATCCACCGCGGCCCGCTGACCGCGGGGCCGGCGAGCGGGTAGTGCGGGAGGACAGCCGCGAAGTCCGTGTAATCGCGCGTGAAGTCGGCGAAGTCGTAGCCGTGGGGGCGTCCGGTGACCTTTCCCCCGCCCGGCGTTCGGTACCAGGCGAACGCCCCGTAGAGCTCGGGCTCGTTCCCGAGCTCGAGCGCCCGGACATGCTCCGACCCGATCCCGCGCCAGCAGCGCGCGTGCCTCGGCCGCCGCCAGCTGCTGGTTGTCGGCCTCGAGGTTGACGCCCAGGATCAGACGCGCGTTTGTGGCCGCCGCGAGCGCTTTCGTCACGGCGATCCAATTGTTCGTCAGTGTGTACGTGACGCCGGGCGGCCGGGTCACGCCGGCGACCGGCCACCAGGTCGAGTCGCTGCTGTCGCCGCCAATCCTCAGCACCGGCTGCTGGCCGGGGGTGAGGTTGCGAATCAACCGCTCGAACACCGGGTCTACCGCCGCCGGGTTGGTCCCGGCGTACGCCTCGACGGCCGGATATTCGAGCGAGAGGCCGAGGAATCCCGTCGGGATCACGGCGCCACTGGCGAACGCGCTCGCCGGCGGTACCGCCGCGACCGCCGACGGGGGGCTGTCGGTGGTTCCGTCCCCGGTGGCCAACGCCAGCACGATCACGAGCAAGGCGACCGCGCCGACGACGACGAGGTCGGCGAGGAAGAAGCGCCTGCGAGCCGGTGCACGCATGACCCGCAGATGATCGCGCGAGGGGAGGCGGACCCGCCCCAGACGCCGAGCTGCGAGGGTGCAGAGCGTCAACTTTGGCGTTCTTATCCCGGCGGGAGGTGGGACGAAAACGCCAGAAGTTGCGAGAGGGCCATACTTCGCCTATGAGCGCTCAGGGCAACATCACCCCGGTCCAGCGGGCTCCCGACCCGATCGACCCCGGCGTCCGGATCGGTCACACCCATCTGCGAACCGCGGACATCGACCGGATCCGGGCCTTCTACGTCGACCTGCTTGGCTTCGACGTCGTCGCCGAGGCGCGCGACGTTCCGGGCTGGGGCACGACGGGCGACATCCTGTTCGTGTCCGCCGGGGGCTACCACCACCATCTCGGTTTCAACACCTGGAAATCCAAGGGCGGCGGACCCCAGCCCGACGGCGTCGCCGGCCTTCACCACATCGCGATCGCCTACCCGACGCGCAAGGCGCTGGCCGACGGCTACCGCCGGCTGAAACAGGTCGACTGGCCGATCCGCCAGACCGCCGACCACGGCACCCACGAGGCGATCTACATCACCGACCCTGACGGCAACGACGTCGAGCTGATGTGGGACCGGCCGATCGATCAATGGCCCCGCGACGAGGCGGGCCACCTGGTCGGCGTGTTCGACGTCGAGCTCGATCTCGACGAGCTGCTGCACGAGCTCGACTAGCGCGCCGGCAGGATCGTCCCGGATACCTCGCCGAAGTCGATCCGCTCAGTCCCCTCGCCGCTCCACCCCGAGATCGTCACCGTGTCGCCGTCCTCCAGAAACGAGCGGGTGGCGCCGTCGAGCTCGAGCGGCCGCTCGCCGTTCCAGGTCAGCTCGATCAGGCTGCCCTGCGTTCCGGGCTCCGATCCTGAGATCGTGCCTGAGGCGAACAGATCGCCGGCGCGGACGACCGCGCCATTGGAGGCGGCGTGGGTCAGCTGCTGCGCCGCGGTCCAGTACAGCTCGCGCGCGTTCGTGTGGGCGATCACCCGCGCCGGTCCGCCGGCGCCAAGCGCCATCTCGAGCTCCACATCCAGCCCCCACGGCTCGGACCCGCGCAAGTACGGCAGCGGCGCCGGCGTCTGGACGGGACCGGGCACCCGGTGGCGCTCGAGTGCAGCCGCCGGTACCACCCACGGGGAGATCGAGGTCGCGAACGACTTGCCCAGGAACGGCCCGAGCGGCTGGTACTCCCAGCCCTGGATGTCGCGCGCGCTCCAGTCGTTGACGAGCACGAAGCCGAAGATCCGCTCGGAGACAGACCCGATCGGGATCGGCTTGCCGAGCCGGTTGGCCGCTCCGCCGGTGACGAACCCCAGCTCGAGCTCGACGTCGAGTCGCTCGCTCGGCCCCCACGTCGGGCCCTCGGTCCCGCGGCGCTGGCCGACCGGCCGGCGGATCGGGGTGCCCGACACCACGACCGTGCCCCCGCGGCCGTGGTATCCGACCGGAAGGTGGCGCCAGTTCGGCAGTAGCGGCTCCGACCCCGGTCGCAGAATCTTCCCCAGGTTCGTCGCGTGCTCCAGCGAGGAGTAGAAGTCGACGTAGTCGCCGACCGTGAACGGGAGGCAGAAGACCGCCTCATCCAGCGGCACGCACGCCTCCGCCGGAACGCCCTCCGCCAAAGCTTCCGCCACCGCGGCGCGCACACCGGCCCACACATCAGGCCCACAGGCGAGCAAGCGATCGAGGTTCGGGGCATCGATCAGCTCGCGGGGGACCTCCGGCAGAGCGAGCGCGCCGAGCTCGACCGCGCACCCCCCAAGCGCGACGCACAGCCTCGCTGGGCCGCTTGGGCCGCGCCGGACCGATCCGTACGGGAGGTTCGCGAGCGTGAACCGCTCGTTCACCACCACTTCGACTCGCGGGCGCGATCGGTCCCGCCGGTCCGATCGAGACCATCGAGCGCGGCCATGTCCTCCACGGAAAGGGTGAAGTCGTACAGCTGCCCGTTCTCCTCGATCCGTTCCCGGTGAGTCGATTTCGGGATCACCAGCACGTCGTGCTGGAGGCACCACCTCAGAAGCACCTGCGCCGGCGTGCGGGCGACCCGTGCCGCGACCTCCCGGACGGTCGCGTCGTCGAGGTGGCGCCCCGTCCCGAGCGAGCTGTAGCCGACGAGGGCCAGTCCGCGCTGCTCGCACGCCTCCAGCAATCCGCGGCGATACTCGAACGCACTGAACTGCGCCTGGTTGACGACTGGAGTCGTGCTCGCCACCGAGAGCACCTCATCGAGCTCCTTGACGCTGAAGTTCGACACCCCGATCGAGCGGGCATAACCACGCTCGCGCGCCTGCTCCATTCCCGGCCATGCCCACGTCGGGCCCTTCTGGGGCCAATGGATGATGTACAGGTCGACCTGTTCGACGCCGAGCCGCCGGAGGCTTCCCTCGGCCTCGACCACCGGGTCCTTCTTGCCCGGATAGAACTTCGTGGTGATGAACACTTCCTCGCGGGGGACGCCGCTCTCGCGCAGCGCCTTGCCGACGCTCTCCTCGTTGCCGTACGCCTGGGCGGTGTCGATGTGGCGGTAGCCGAGTTCCAGCGCCCAGCGGACGGCGTTCTCGCACTCGGGCCCGTTGGGCACCTGCCAGACGCCGAGCCCGAGCGTCGGCATCTCGTTGCCGTCGGCGAGCTGACGGGTTCGCTGAACTGAGGTTCCAGTGTCTGCCACGTCGCCTCCTTCTAGGTCGGTATCGAAGGTCATGATGCCCGCCCGGGCACGACGAGTGACCTACGACGCCGAGTCGGAGCCCGAAGCGCCCACGCCGACCGGCTCGGGGTCGGGCTGGGCCAGCGCGTCGCGCGCCGCGAAGAACTCCGCGCCCTCGATGCTGATCTTCGGCACGACGCGGCGGAGCCAGCCGGGCATCCACCAGTTCGCCTTGCCCATCAGGACCATCACCGCCGGCACGAGCAGGCACCGCACGACCGTCGCGTCGAGGATCACGGCGACGGCCAGGCCGACTCCGAACTGCTTGATCGTCGGATCGCCGTTGAGCACGAAGCTCCCGAACACGAACACCATGATCGCCGCCGCGGCGGTGATTACCCGGGCGCCGGTCAGCAGCCCCGAGACGACCGCGCTCTTGTTGTCCTCGCCGGCGTGGAGGTGCTCCTGGATCTGGCTGACCAGGAATACCTCGTAATCCATCGACAGGCCGAACAGGATCGCGAACATGAACAGCGGCACGTAGGAGACGATCGGTACCGGCCCGCTCAGGCCGATCAGCCCGCTCAGCCACCCCCACTGGAACACCGCCGTCAGCACGCCATAGGAGGCGGCGATCGAAAGCAGGTTCATGACCGCGGCCTGCGCCGGCACGACCAGCGTCAGGAACGCGAGCGTCAGCAGCACGAAGCTGAGCGCGATCACGACGACGATCTGGAGCGGCAGCTTGCTCGAGATCCGGCTCGCCAGGTCGTCGTACCCGGCGGTGCTGCCGCCGACGTAGGCGTGCATGTTCGTGCCCTGCTCCGCGCCCGGGATCGTGCTCGAGCGCAGGTGGTGGACCAGGTCGGTCGTCTTGCCGTCAGACGGCTCGTACTTCGAGATCGTGTTGAAGTACGCCGACGTGCCCGGCTTGTCGACCTGCGCCGGCGAGACGCCGGCGACGCCCGAGGTCGAGGAGATGTCCTTCTGGAGCTTCTGCAACCGCGAGTCGTTGGCCCCACCCTGTGCCGGGGAGCCAAGCGTCACGGCGATCAGCAGCGGTCCGTTGACGCCGGGACCGAAGTTCTCGGAGATCAGGTCGTAGGCACGGCGCGCTGTGGTCGAGGTCGACAGCGCCCCGACGTCCTGCTGTCCGAGCGTCAGCGAGAACAGCGGGATCATCAGCGGAATCAGGATCGCGAGCGCCACCAGCCCGGAGAGGAGGGGATTGTTCGCCACGCCGTTGGCCCACCGGGCGGAGAAACCGCTGGTGTGGCTCTCGGGATGGATCTCACGGACCCGCAGCGCGTTGATCCGCGGCCCCAGGATCGCGAGCACGGCCGGCAGCAACGTCAGCGCTCCCAGCACCGCGAGCACGACGGCGATCGCAGCCATCAGCCCCATCGTCGTGACCAGGGGGATGCCCGCCACCACCAGCGAGACGAGTGCGATCGTCACCGTCCCGCCGGCGAAGAACACGGCGCCGCCAGACGTCGCCGTCGCCCGCGCGATCGACTCGTTCATCGGTAACCCGTCGCGCAGGCCGCGGAAGTGGCGGGTGACGATGAACAGCGCGTAGTCGATCCCCACCCCCAAACCGATCATCGTCGCGAGCGTAGGCGCCACCGTGGGAACCGTGATCACGTGGCCGAGCAGCCGGATGATCGCCAGCGTCGAGGCCAGCGCGAAGATCGCCGTGATGATCGGGAGCAGCATCGCGGCGACGGTCCCGAACGTGAACGTCAGGATCACCATCGCGGCGATGATCCCGATCAGCTCGCTGGACTCGGTCGACGGCTTGGACACCTTCTGGCCGAGCTGGCCGCCCGTCTCCACCTGGAGGCCCGCAGCCTCGGCGGGCTTCGCTGCCGCATCGATGATCGTCTGGGCCTGCGCGACCGACAGCGACCCCGGGGGCTTCGCGAGCGTCACCGACAGGTAGCCGGTCGCCTTGTCCTTGCTCAGCGCGTTGGCGCCCTGCGATGTCAGCGGGTTGACGACCGAGGCCACATTCGGTGCCTTGGCCACGTCGGCCGCGGCCTCGTTGACCGCGCCCGCGTACTTGGAGTCCGTCAGCTGCCCGCTGTGCGCGTGCAGGACGATCGGGCTCGTGCCGTTCGCCTGGTCGGGGAACGATTTCTTTAGGACGTCCGTAGCCATCTGGCTGTCGGTCCCCGGCAGGGAGAGGTTGTCGTTCGTGTTGTCGCCGAGCTGGTGCGAGACGGCGACCAGCGCGACGGCGACGACCAACCACACGCCAACGACGAGCAGCCGCCGCCGCACGCAGAATCGCGCCAGTCCGTAAAGCGCCCCAGTCACGTAGGACTAGGGTCACCCATCTGCGCGGCCTCTGTCAAGGGCGAGACGCGAGTTCGAGATCGCGAAACCAGTCGCCGAAACAGGCCCTACGATCGGCCGATGGCCCGCTGGTCAGAATCGCTCCGCCTGCTCGGCGCCGGCGGCGAGCCCGTCGAGCTGTCGCGGACGCTGCTCTCGCACGGGGTCGCCGACCTGCCACCGAACGTGATCGCACCGGACGGATCCGAGCTCGTGACGGCGCTGGCGGTGGGCGACCGCGCCTGGCCCATCCGCCTCGTCCAAGGTGAGCCGGGCTACGCCCGGCTCGAGACGGCGGCGAACGCCGGCTCACCTCCGGCCAGGGTCCGCCCCGCGCTTCTCGCCCAGGTGCGCCACATGCTGCGCCTCGACGACGACCTGAGCGCGTTCTACGCGGCCGCCGCCGACGACCCGCTGCTCGCCTGGACGGTGACAGGCGCCGGGCGGCTGCTTCGCAGCCCCACGGTGTTCGAGGACCTGGTCAAGACGATCTGCACGACGAACTGCGCCTGGTCGGCGACGGTCCGGATGGTCACCGCGCTCGTCGGCGAGCTGGGGACGCCGCCGGATGGCGCGCCAGAGCTCCGCTCGTTTCCGGCGCCCGCGGTGATGGCCGCGGCCGACGACGCGTTCTACCGCGACGTCGCCCGCGCCGGGTACCGCGGCCCGTACCTGCGGACGCTGGCAACCGACGCAGCCGAGAGACGGCTCGACCTCGAGGCGCTCGCCGACCCGGCGCTGTCAGATGACGAGGTCGCTGAGCGGCTGCTCGCGATCGCCGGCGTCGGACCCTACGCCGCCGCGCACATGATGATGCTGCTCGGCCGCTACCGGCGGCTTACCCTCGATTCGTGGACGCGGCCGAAGTACCGGCGCCTCACGGGACGCCCGCGCGTCTCCGACAAGGGCATCGAGCGCGCCTTTCGCCGCTACCGGGAGTTCGCCGGGCTGGCGTTCTGGATGACGCTGACCGAGGATTGGCTCGGCCAGGACGACGCCGCGCGCGGCTAGCCGGCGTAGCCGTGACCGACGAGGAAGCGGTCGATCGCCGAGACGAACTCCTGACCGGTAGGGGCCGACCGGAGGTCGCTGTTCAGGCGTCCGAGCTGGGCCTCGGCGTCCAGCCGTTGCGCCACCAGCCCGGAGTGGCCGAGGAGGTACTCGTCCGCGGCCCACGCGGCGATCATCCCCTCGCCGTCGCGGTAGTTGTGGGTGAACATCCGCCACCAGCGCCGCGCGTCCCTCGCGATCAGCCGCGGGTACTGACGGGTCATGTCCCGGAAGCGGTAGTGATCGAAGCTCAGGACCTTGACCGGCGCGCCCGAGACGGCATAGCTCGTGAACGCGCGAAAGAAGGAGCTGTCCGCCGAGATGAAGACGGACCTGCCGTTGTGGCGCGGATCCGCGAGCCTCGCCCCAGCGTTGTGGAAGTTGTGTTCGGACTTCAGGTAGGTCGTGGCGGTCGGGTCGAGGCTGAAGACCTGATCGATCACGCAGCAATGGGCGCCCTCGCTGAACAGCGAGAGGACGACCTCGGGCTGCCCCGCCGATCCGAGGTCGACGACCTGGAGTGCCGACTGGTTGGGCCCGGTCTCGAGTGGCCCGCAATATCCCCTGCAGGACGGCGAGGTGACGGGCTGGTCGTAGAGCACGGCGCCGCCGCCCGAGATCCGCAGCCGCAGGTTGCGGAACCGCAACCCGCCGCCGCTGAACGTGAACGTCGCCGTCACGTTCCCCAGGCGCGCGGTCTCGGTCTTCGCCGACGCGCCAGGCGCCAGCGCGGCCATCGCACCCGTCAGCAGCGCAGCGAGAAGCGTGAGTCGCGCCCGTCCCATCGCCGACCGATGTTAGAAAATCGGCTCGCGGCGCAGATCGAGCCGCCAGTCGTTGCACACCATCGGCCTCCCTGGCGGGTACTCGAACTCGGTCGCACCTAGCAGCTCGAACCCGAGCTTGCGGCAGATCGCGTTGGAGGCCGCGTTATCGACCGCCGGGAACGCGTGGACGAAGCGATGCCTGCCATCGTGCCTGGCGGCGCCCATCGCCTGCGCGGTCGCGGCAACAGCGACCCCCTGCCCCTGGAACGCTGGGATGACCGACCAACCGGCCTCGTAGATCCACCCGCCGCCCCACTCCCGCTCCCAGTAGCCGACGAAGCCGACGGCCTCACCGGTCTCGACCACGACGACCTTGAATACACGACCGGCGTCGGATCCGATGTGCTCGTAGCGGCCCTGGCGCTCCACGATCTTCTCTGGTGATTCGGGGCCGCCGAGGTGCTCCATCATCACCGGATCGCCGACGAGGGCGTAGAGCAGCTCGAGATCCCCGGCGGCCCAGGGCTCGATCCGTACCTGTGTCGTTGATCGGTTCATGGCGTGCTCGCCCACTGGGGATCAGGGTACGGTCGATCGCGCCACACAACCCCCACCGCGCCTGTCATGCTCGCCACATACCCGCCGCCGTTGACATCTCCGGCCTGAAGCGCATGCTGCGCGGAACGGTTGGCGGCGAGGTCCGCTTCGACGCCGGTGCGCGGGCCATGTATGCCAACGACTTCTCGGTGTACCGGGCGGTACCGATCGGGGTCGTGATCCCGCGCGACGCCGACGACGTGATCGCGGGCGTCGCCGCGTGCCGCGAGTACGGGGCTCCCGTGCTCCCCCGCGGCTGCGGGACCGCCCCGAGCGGCCAGACGACCAACGTCGCCGTCGTCTTCGACTACTCCAAGTACTTCAACAACATCGTCGAGCTCGATCCCGACAGCAAGAGAGCCCGAGTCCAGCCCGGCGTCATCTGCGACCAGCTCCGGAACGCCGCGGAGGCCCACCACCTCACCTACGGGCCCGACCCCGCCACCCACGAGTACTGCACGTTCGGCGGCATGCTCGGCAACAACTCGTGCGGCACGCACTCGCTGATGGCCGGCAAGACGAGCGACAACGTCCTGGAGCTCGAGGTTCTCCTCTACGACGGCACAAGGCTCACGGTCGGCCCGACCACAGACGAGCAACTGACACAAATCATCACCGTCGGCGACAGAAAAGCCCACATCTACAGGCGCCCTGAAGGACCTCAGAGACCGGGTCGCCGATCGCGTCCGCGCCGAATTCCCGGACATCCCGCGCCGGGTGTCCGGCTACAACCTCGACCAGCTGCTCCCCGAGAACGGCTTCCACGTCGCCCGGGCCCTGGTCGGCTCCGAGGGCACATGTGCGAACGTGCTCGAGGCCACGGTCCGCCTCGTGCCGAGCCCCCAACACCGGCGGACCGTGATCTTCTCCTACCCGGACGTGTTCACCGCCGCCGACCATGTCCCGGCGATCCTGGCTGCCAGCGACCCGATCGGCCTCGAGGGCTACGACGACTTCCTGATCCACAACATGGCCCGCAAGGGCCGCCTGGCTGCCGAGCGCGCGCTACTGCCCGAGGGCCATGCGTGGCTGTACGTCGAGTTCGGCGACGACGACGCGGACCGGGCCACCGAGCTCGCCCAGACCGCGATCAAGGCCCTGGAGGGCGGACCGCAGCTGCACGCCAAATGTGTGATCGGCAAGACAGAGCAGGTCAGCGTCTGGAAGGTCCGCGAGTCGGCGGTCGGCGATAGCCGACTCCCCGGCGTGATGGAAGCCGAGGGTGCGTGGGAGGACGCCGCCGTCCACCCCGACCGGCTCGGCGCCTACCTGCGCGACTTCCAGCAGCTGCTCGATGACCACGGCTACCGCTGCGTCTACTACGGCCACTTCGGTCAGGGCTGCGTCCACACCCGGATGGACTTCGACTTCAAGACCGCTGCCGGGTTGCGCACGTTCCGGTCGTTCATGGAGAAGGCCGCCGACCTGGTCGTCGCCCACGGCGGCTCGCTCGCCGGCGAATACGGCGAGGGCCACGGCCGCGCCGAGCTGCTGCCCCGGATGTTCGGGCCGGAGCTGATGGACGCGTTTCACCAGTTCAAACGGATCTGGGACCCGGACTGGAAGATGAACCCGAACCGGCTGATCGGGGACGTGAAGCTCGACGAGGGGCTGCGCGCCGGCCCGGACTACCGCCCGCCACAGCTGAAGACCCATTTCGCCTACCCGGACGACGGCGGCTCGTTCGCGAACGCGATCGAGCGCTGCTTCGGGATGGCGAAGTGCCGCAACCTCGGCACGTTGACAATGTGCCCGAGCTTCCAGGTCACGCGCGAGGAGCAGCACTCGACTCGCGGCCGCGCCCGGCTGCTGTTCGAGATGTTGAAGGGCGACCCGCTGACCGACGGCTGGCGCGACGAGGCCGTCAAGGACTCGCTTGAGCTCTGCCTGTCGTGCAAGGGGTGCACGGGCGGCTGCCCGGTCCAGGTCGACATCCCCACCTACAAGGCCGAGTTCCTCGCCCACTACTACTCCCGGCGCGTCAGGCCGCTACACCACTATGTGCTCGGCCTGATGCCGTGGTGGGGGCCCGTCGCGGCCCGCGCCCCCCGGCTTGCCAACGCGCTCTCGCAGTCGCAGCAGCTCGCCCCGACCGCCAAGAGGCTCATCGGTCTGGCCCCCGAACGCGACGCCCCCCGGTTCGCCCGTCAGACGTTCCGATCGTGGTTTCACCAACGCGGAGGACCACCGAACGCGGCGGGCCGGCGTCTCATCCTGTGGCCCGACACGTTCACAAACCTGTTCGAGCCCGAGGTAGGGCAGGCCGCGGTCGAGGTGCTGGAGGCGGCCGGGTTCGCGGTCGAGCTCCCGCGACGCCAGCTGTGCTGCGGGCGCCCGCTGTACGACTACGGGATGCTCGGCATCGCCAAGCGCGCGCTCGGGCGGATCCTCGAAGAGCTCTCTGAGCCGATCCAGGCCGGGGTGCCGGTGGTCGCGCTCGAGCCGAGCTGTGGCGCCGTGTTCCGCGACGAGCTGCGCAAGCTGATGCCCCACGATCAGCACGCCCGCAAGCTCGTGACCCAGACGTTCACGCTCGACGAGTTGCTCGACCGCCACGCCCCCGACTGGCAGCCGCCCGGCCTGCGCCGCAAGGCGATGATGCACGGCCACTGCCACCAGGAGGCCGTGTTCGGCATCCAGGGTCAGCACAACCTGCTCAAGGACCGCGCCGGCGTCGACGTCGAGCTCGTCAGAGCCGGCTGCTGTGGCCTCGCAGGGTCGTTCGGCTACCAGGCCGGAGATCCGTACGAGATCTCGATGCAGGCCGGCGAGCGGGTCCTGCTGCCGGCCGTTCGGGCCGCGGATCGGGACACGCTGATCGTCGCCGACGGCTTCTCCTGCCGCACACAGATCGCCTCCGGGACGGGCCGCAAGGCCCTCCACAGCGCCCAGGTCCTGCAGCTGGCGCTGAACACCTCGGGCGTAGGCCCCTAGTGATGTAGACCGGGGCGCATGCGCTCCGGTCCGCCTGGCCGCATGCGGCCAGGCGCGGGTCGGCGCATGCGCCGACCCGTTCCCCCGTTTGCATGGGGTAGGGCGCCCATTGACGCCGGGCGCGCCATCGGTACCTTTTGCGCTCCAGAACCAGACCGGGAGTTAGCCAGAGATGCCGACATACGAGGAAGTTGGGAACGTCAACGTAGGCGCCGGCGAGCTCACGCGCGACCGCTCGCACGCGGTGTTCGGCCAGGTGATGGGGCTCGTGGCGCTCACGGTCGGGTGCACGGCGCTCGGCGCGTACATCGGCCGCAACATGACCGGCGGCACCGGCATCTTGTTCTTCATCGGCGCGTTCGCCTGCATTTTCGGGCTGAACATCGCCTCCTCGCGCGGGCGTGAGCAGCTCGCGATCGCGCTGCTCTTCGGGCTCGGGCTGCTGCTCGGACTCGCCGTCGCGCCGGTCCTCAACGCATATGCCCAAGCCGATCCGGCGGCACTGTGGCAGGCCGCCGGCGCCACGGGCGCGTTCGTCGCCGCCCTCGGCGCCGCTGGCTATGCCACCCGGCGCGATCTTTCGTCGTGGGCGCGCGCGCTGTTCTGGGCGCTGCTCGCCCTGATCGTGTTCGGGATCGTGACGATCTTCGTCTCGATCCCGCACGCCAACATCATCTACGCGGTCCTCGGGCTCGTGATCTTCGGCGGTTACACGATCTTCGACTTCAACCGCCTGCGGCGGGCCAACATGGCCAGCGCGGTGCCGATCGCCGCCGGCATCTTCCTGGACATCTTCAACGTCTTTCTGTTCTTCCTGCAGATCTTCGGTGGCGGCCGGAATTAGCGGGCCCGTCGACTCTCCGGCCGGCGCTTGTGTGACAAATGTCCTAATGCGCCCCCATGCGGGGGCCATAGCGTGCCGCTTCGATGACGCGTGCGGCCGCCAACTCGAATCGGGAGCAGACTTCGGGATGGCGGTCGCCGCCTAACCAAACTGGCTGGGGGACGGCAGGGACAACGAGGGGCGCGGGGGCGCTCACACGAACGGGGGCCTTTGGTCGAGTGGGGGCAACGATCTCGATCAACGGCGACGCCCTGTCAGGGCGTGGCTGCGGAGGGTTTCCAGGCGGGCTCTGACCCGCCTGGACCCGCCGCCATGCGGGAGACGCTGCCCGTGTTCGGCGCGCTGCGGGCTCGCGACGTGCGATCGCTAGCCGGGCCGGTGATCGAGGCGATCGTGCCTGAGGGCACCGAGCTCGTACGCGAGGGGATGACCGTCGGGGTGTTCTCGGTGATCCGGACGGGCAGCGTCTCGCTGTGTCGGGACGGGGAAGCGATCGGGCTGCTCGGTGCCGGCGACTGCTTTGGCGAGAACGATCCGCACGACCCCACCCCGCAGCCGTTCACCGTGGTGGCCCGTACGCCGCTGCGGCTGACCACATTCAGCGCGTTCGGCATCGATCGCCTGTGTGCGGCGATCCCGGGGGCGCGCGAGCGGCTGTCACGAGCCCGCGCCGCTGCGCTCACGCAGGGCGTCGGTATCGAGCACCGTGATCGTGCGGTGGTCGGTGGCCACCCAACCCAGCTGCCGCATAAGCCGAAGCGCCCGCGACACGGTCTCCCGCGTCGCCCCGGTCCAGCGCGCGAGCTCGTCCTGCGTAAGCGATAGCTCGATCCGCGTCCCGCGCGCCGACGGCACGCCGTGATCGGCGGCCAGATCGAGCAGGCGCTTGGCCACGCGGCCGACGCTGTCCTGCGTAGCCAGCGCCGCCAGATCGCGGCTCGACTCCGACAGCCGCCGCACCAGCATCCTGATCAGCACGAGTGCGGCGTCCGGGCGGTCGCGCAGGAAAGCGCGGAACTCCTCGCCGTGGAGGATTCCCGCGTCGACGTCGTCGAGCGCGATCGCGCTCGCGGTCCGGCGCTGGGCGCCGAGCGCGGCCATCTCGCCGAGCAGCTCGCCCTCGCCCCGGATCGCCAGAACCACCTCGCGGTGCTCCGCGCCGATGGCGACGAGCCGCACGCGGCCCGAGAGCACGACCACGACGTCGTCCCCGGCGGCGCCGGCGCGGAGGATCGGCTGCGCCTTCGCAAACCTCCGCCGGCGGACGCGGCGCAGCAGCTCGTCGGCGTCCTGCGGTCCGAGTTGGCGCAGAAACGGCAGCGAGGTGGCGCTCATGCCGTCTCCCGGTCATCGGCGACGTAGTGGCGGCCGCCATCGGCGTCAACCCACACCCGCATCACCCGGTCGCTCCCCGGATCGCGGAAGCGCTCCCCGGTCGGGCGCCAGTCCGGCGCCGCGTTGGGCGCCTCGCCGTGGCCGCGGCCGCGGCGCCAGAATCCGCTCGGCTTGGCCGTCGCGTCATCGAGCGGGGGCAGGTCGCCCATCACGGCCGCAGCCTGCTCGCGCGTCGCGCATTCGCTGATCGCCTCGACCCGGCGCTCCAGCTCCTCGACACCGATCCGCCCCGCGCCGGCATGCCGAGCGAGCTTCTCGAACAGGAGCTCCCGATCGGCGTCGCTTAGCCGCACCGAGCTCAGCCGGTGGAGGAGTTCACTCTGACCGCCGTGCCGTAAGCCACGATCTCGGTGAACTGCTGTCCGATCTCCGAGGAGTCGAAACGCACAGCGACAATTGCGTCGGCCCCCATCAGCCGTGCGTTGTCGACCATCCGGTCGATCGCGTGACGCCGGGAATCTTCGAGCAGCTTGGTGTACTCGGAGATCTCGCCTCGTCGCAGCGACTTGAAGCTCGCCGCCACGCCTCCCACAAATCCCATGCTCCTGACCACCAGCCCGTAGCAAATGCCGAGCGTTTCCCGGATGACCACGCCGGGAATCTCGAGCGCGGTAGTCATCGGCATCTCTTCATCGGCCATAACGCTGCGCAAACTAGCACCAGCTACCTTTCGGGCCGATGCGGACTCGGCCACTGATTGCGGCGCTCGCTGGCGCGCTGCTCCTCGCGGGCTGCGGAAGCAGCTCCTCGAGTTCGACGCAGAGCTCGACCACGCCCTCGACAACGTCCACGGCTGCGGCCCCCACGGTGACGTGCTCCAAGGGCCAGATCGGATTCGAGGCAGTGCCGATCGAGTGCGGTGTCGAGCTGGCGCCGGCCAGCACCACCGGCACCGCCCCCGTCGACGGGATCCGTTGCGCGCCCGTGGAGCAGCTCGCCTACCACATCCACGCCCACCTGGCCGTTTACGACAACGGCGACCTGCGACCGTTGCCCGGCGGGATCGGGATCCCCGGCTCGCAGGTCCAGCAGACGACCGAGGGGCCCGTCGCCCTGGGCGGGAGTTGCTACTACTGGCTCCACACCCACGCTCCCGATGGCGTGATCCATATCGAGTCGCCGACCCAGCGCGTCTACACGCTCGGCCAGTTCTTCGATGAGTGGCACCAGCCGCTCAGTTCGGATCAGGTCGGCAACGTGAAGGGCAAGATCACGGCATTGGTCAACGGCAAGGTGTGGAACAAGAGCGTGCGCGACATCCCGCTCATCCCCCACGCGACGATTCAGTTCAACGTCGGGGAGCCCATCATTCCGTTCCAGACTGTGGACTGGTCGAAGACTCAGCTCTAGCGCGAGGGCTGTTTGACCTCGGGCGGCCGTAGCCGGCCTCGGCGGCGCCGGCGCCGGATCTCGATCACGACGCCCGCCGTGATCAGCAGCGCCAGCCCCACCGCCGTGACCCACCCCAGGTCCTGGACCGCGTCGATCACCGCCGGACCGATGATGTACGCGGCGAGTCCGATACCGACCGCCCAGATGAACGCGGTGGCGACGTTGGTGATCTGGTAGACGGCTGTGTTGACGTGGTGGATCCCCGCGATCCACGACGGGGTGAGGACGATCGCCACCACCGGATAGCGGGTGAAGATCTCGTCCCCTCGAGACAGCGTCCGCAGGCGAAATCGCAAAAGCGGACCGCGAGTCTCCAGCACGGTCCGGCCGAGCATCTTGCCGATCAACCATCCGGCGACGCCGCCGGCGACGGCAAACACGAACGCGACCCCGATCACCGTCGTGATGTCGAGCCGATGGTGGGCCGCGAGCACCGCCGCCGCGATCAGCACCGGCTCTCCGGGCCCGGGAACCCCCAGCCAGCTGGCGGCTGACGCCGCCGCGACCGCCCAGTAATCGACCGAGGGGCCGTGGAAGTGATGATGGAGCAGCGCCAGCACGAGCAGCGAGGACACCTTCAGGATCACCGCTGGGCGCATGCGTCGTCCTCCACGCCTCGATCGTGGCACACGATTCCGGCGGAGGACCCGCTTGGATAGGGGCGCGGGGCGAACCTTGGCCCAATGGCCAATGCCCCAACGGCGTCTCTGCCCGAGGATTCCGGGTCGCCAATGAGCACGATCATCGTCTCCTATGACGGGACCGCCAACGACGACGATGCGCTGGCGCTCGGGAGGCTGCTCGCCGGAACCGGCGCGACCCTCGAGCTGGCCTACGTACGCCATTCGCGCGAGTTCGATCCTGGACGCGAGGAGATCGCCCAGCACGACGCCGAGCGCAGGCTGGCGCTGGGCGCCGCGTGGCTCCAGGACCCGGATCTTCCCCAGCACATCGTCATCAGCGCATCGACCGGGGAGGGCCTCGGCAAGCTGGCCGAGAGCGAGGGCGCTTCGCTGATCGTGTTCGGCTCCGACTACAGGACGCCACCGGGGCGCGTCGAGCCCGGGACCTCGGCGCAGCACCTGCTCGAGGGCGGGACGATCGCGGTGGCGGTGGCGCCGGCCGGGCTGAGGACCCACGCGGATGCTTCGATCGAGTCGATCGCGCTCGCCTCCTCGGATGGCGAGTCCGCGGCACAGGAAACGGCGGCGGCGCTCGCTGCGAAGCTCGGCGCCACGATCGTCGATCCGGACGCGCCCCAGATCGATCTGATCGTCGCCGGCTCGCAGAACGGCGCGCCCGAAGGGACGATCGCGCTTGGCGGGGCCACGCGAGGTCACCTCGACGCGGCCCGAAGCGCCGTGATCGTGCTGCCGCGCGGCAAGCCGGCGCTGATCTAGCCCAGGCGGCCCGTCAACGTCGCCGGCTGATCTGGCCGTGGCCCCGGCCGGGTCAAAAACCCCCGGTTTCCCGCTGTATGCGGGGTGGGTTTATCCCAATGTCTAGAGGCTCCCCGGCAAACGCTGGACCGAAGGCTATGGCTGGGGGCCGCCCACCGGCGGAACATTGCGCCGCAATTGGGCCACTGGGCCCTGGTTGCCGCAAACAGAGATGGTGCTGACTGGCGCCGTCACCACAACAAGGAGATTCATGCTGGTAAACGCTCCCAGTTGGCTCAGTAGTGGAGACACCTCTTGGCAGTTGACGGCGGCGACGCTCGTGGGCCTGATGAGCGTCCCGGGCCTCGTGGTCCTTTACGGCGGGGTGATGCAGAAGCGCTGGTCGATCAACAGTATGATGTTGACGTTCGCCGCGTTCGCAGTCGTTCTCGTCGTGTGGGTGCTCTGGGCGTTCAAGATGGGCTTCGGCTCGCCGTTCCACGGCCTGTCGCACTCGGGGTTCCTCGGGAACTTCATCGGCAAGCCAGGGCCGGTGCTCGGGCATACCGCCGAGCAGTCGCAGGCGAACATCCCGCTGGTCGGGACGACCGCCTTCCCACAGTCGGCGCTCGTCTACTTCCAGTTCGTGTTCGCGGCGATCACCCCGATCCTGATGCTGGGCTCGGTGCTGGGACGCGTGAACTTCAAGGCGTGGATCCCGTTCGTGGCGCTCTGGTGCTCGCTGATCTACACGGTCAACGCGTTCGTGCTCTGGGGTGGCGGCTTCTTCGCCCACCACGGCGCGGTTGACTACTCGGGCGGTTACGTGATCCACCTGTCAGCCGGCGTGTCGGGCTTCGTCGCGGCGGCGGTGATCGGGCCGAGACTGCAGCGCGACCGCGAGGTCGACGCCCCGAACAACATGGCGATGGTCGCGGTCGGCGCCGGGTTGCTATGGCTCGGCTGGAACGGCTTCAACGGTGGCGATCCATACACCGCGAACATGTCCGCTTCGGCGGCCGTGCTCAACACGAACCTGTGCACCGCGGTCGCGTTCCTGGTGTGGATCGGATGGGATTACCTGACCGGCCGCAAGCCGAGCCTGATCGGTGGCGTCAACGGCATGATCACCGGCCTCGTCGCGATCACGCCGGCGGCCGGTTACGTGAACGGGTGGGGCGCGATCGCGCTGGGCATCATCGCCGCGACGATCGTGTACTTCGCGCTCAACTACCTGAGCCGTCTGCGCCCCTTCCGCAATGTGGACGACACGCTCGGCGTGGTGTACACGCACGGGTTCGCCGGCCTCGCCGGCGGTCTGCTGGTCGGCATCTTCGCCGACCCGCAGATGGCGATCACGTATACGCGGCAAGGCCGCCATCTGGTCGCCAACGGCATGGCCGGCGTGCTCCACGGCAACTGGACGCTGCTCAAGTGGCAGTTCTTCGCGGCGTTGTTCGTGATCGTGTTCTCGGCTGTCGGAACGTTCATCCTCCTGAAACTCGTCGGGCTGTTCGTCCCATTGCGGATGTCCGAGGAGAACATGGAGATCGGCGACACCGCCGAGCACGGCCACGAGGTCTACCCGTCGGACGTGCCCTCGCTCGGATTCCCGAACGGGATCCCGGGGCTGGCCCCAGGGCACGCGAGCGAGCCGGCGCCAACGACGGCGTGAGACTCGTTTAGGTTGTTGGTCGCGAGCGGCCGGGGCGCGATTTCGTGTCCCGGCCGCTTCTGCGTTTGGCGGTGGCGCCTGTGTGGCGCTGTGTGGCGCGGGCCACTCATGATCGACCTGGATCGAGCCGCTCGTCAGCTCCCTCGCGCCTGTACCGCTCCGCCGAGGGGGCCCCATGGAGATTTGGGGGTATATAGGCCCAAGATCTCCATGATCAACCCTCGGCCCTCCCCACCCCTCAGCCTACGCTCGAGCTTCCCCACCCCCAGCCTAGGCAACTAATCCGGTAGAATTAGTTTTATGTGGTCTTATCTCGTTTGCGCCACGCCCCGGAGCGGCAGCACGCTCCTGTGTGAGCTGCTGAAGGGCACCGGTGTCGCCGGCCGCCCCGAGGAGTACTTCGAGGCCCGCAGCGACACGGGCCTTCCACCCCATCCGGGCGATTATCTCGAGAACCTGCCGCGCACCGGCGTCGGCATCCGCGATGACACCACGCCGCCCCGCGCGCCGGACCATTCCTCGCTGCTCGGGCTCGAGAGCTACCGCGACCACCTGGACCGCAGCTTCGAGCTCGGAACCACGCCGAACGGCGTGTTCGGCGCCAAGCTGATGTGGCGCAACCTGCCCGACCTCCAACAGCTCACCGGCGAGCTGCCGGAGTACGCGAATTTCGACCTGTACCAACTGCTCGAGCGCATGTTCCGAAATCCCCGGTACGTGTGGGTGACGCGCAACGACAAGGTCCGCCAGGCAGTCAGCCTGTGGCGCGCCCTGCAGACCCGCAGCTGGCGCCTCGAGCACACCGGCGAGGGCGCCCAACCGGCCGATCTCCAGTATCGCTTTGAGGGCATCGATCACCTCGTCCGCTCGCTGCAAGCCGACGACGATGGCTGGCAAGAGTTCTTCAACCGCCGTCGGATCGCGGCACTCCGCGTCCCCTACGAGGAGCAGCTCGAGCCGGATCCGGATGGCGCGGTCCGCGCCGTGCTCGATCACATCGGGGTGCAGCCGCGGGCCGGCTGGCGCCCGCGGGTCAAGCTGAAGCGCCAGGCGGACGCGGTTTCAGAGGAGTGGGTGGCGGCGTACCATCGGGACGCGGCCCAGCGAAGCGGGCGGTCAGGCTCCGCCCCGCTCGCCGGCCGCTGATTCTCGAAGCGCACGCATGCCGCCGAACATCGTCTACCTCAACTCGCACGACACTGGCCGCTACGTCCAACCGTACGGCCACGCGATTCCAACCCCCAACATCCAATGGCTGGCGGATCAGGGGGTGATGTTCCGCAACGCGTTCTGCGCCGCACCCTCTTGCTCGGGCAGTCGGGCCGCGCTGCTGACCGGCGAGTACTGCCACACGAACGGGATGATGGGGCTGGCCCACCGGGGCTTCGCGCTGAACGACATCGGCCACCACATGGTTCGTACGCTGAGCGCCGCCGGCTACCACACCGGCCTGATCGGCGAACAGCATGTGTCCGTTGACCCGGCCGTGCTCGGCTACGGCGTCGTCCACGACGTTCCGGACACCAACGCCAGCTCGGTGGCTCCGGCGGCGATCGACGCGCTGTCGAACGGGGTCGAGGAGCCGTTCTTCCTGTCGGTGGGCTTCTTCGAGACCCACCGCAGCTTCTTCGCGCCGAGCTCGGTGCGCGATCGGGTCTACTCGCTGCCGCCGCCGTTCCTCCCCGACACCCCCGAGATCCGGCTCGACGTGGCGGCCTACAAGGCCAGCGCCCGGGCACTCGATCACGGGATCGGCGCCGTCCTCAACAAGCTCAACGAGACCGGTCTGGACCGCAACACGCTCGTGATCTGCACGACCGATCACGGGCTCGCGTTCCCGACCGCCAAGGCGAGCCTGCTCGACCGAGGCATTGGCGTGATGATGATCCTGCGCGGCGCCGGCTTCGACGGCGGCTACGCCCGCGACGAGCTGGTCTCGCACATCGACATCTTCCCGACGATCTGCGAGGTGGCGGGGATCGAGCCGCCGCCGTGGTTGGCGGGTCGGTCACTGGTAGGGCTCGTAAGCAACGACGAGCCGCCGCGCGCCGAGATCTTCTCGGAGTTGACCTATCACGCCGCCTACGAGCCGCAGCGGGCCATTCGCACCGAGCGGTACAAGTACATCCGTCGCTTCGACGACTACCCGTATCCGGTGCTGCCGAACTGCGACGACAGCCCGAGCAAGGACGCCTACCTCGCGCGCGGGTGGGCGGAGCGAGTCGTCAGCCGCGAGGCGCTGCACGACCTGTTCTTCAACCCCGGCGAGGGCCGCAACGTGATCAATGAGCCCGATTACGCCGAAATCGCCGCCGATCTGAGCGACCGGCTCGACCGGTGGATGGTGCAGACCGAGGATCCTCTGCTCGACGGGCCCGTCCCCGCACCGCCGGGCGCGCTCATCAACGCCCAGGATCAGATCTCGGCCGACGAACCGACCTTCGTCGCCGGGGAGGCCGTCGGCGCGGCGACCGGTCGCTGACCCGGCGGGTCAGCCCAAAACGATCTCGGCCGCGGTCCTGAGCGTCTGCGGGTCGCCGCCGACGAGCACCGTGGTGACGATCGACTCGCGCCACGCTTCGAGATCGTGGCGGATCTTCTCCTTCGGCCCGATCAGCGTGAGCTGCTCGATCAGCCTCGTCGGGACCGCGGCCGCCGCTTCCTGCTTGTGGCCGCCGAGGTACAGCTCCTGGATCTTGGCCACCTCCTGCTCGTAGCCCATGCGGATGGCGACGTTCGCGTGGAAGTTCGTGCTCTTCGCGCCCATGCCGCCGAAGTACAGGGCGTACATCGGGCGCAGGGCGTCGGCGGCCGCCTCGATGTCGTCGGTCACGATCAACGGCACGGTCGCGGCGACCTCGAACTGATCGGCGGTGCGGCGAGCGCCGGGCCTGGAGAATCCCTCGTGGAGGGCCTCGCGGTAGAACTCGTCGTGGTAGGGCGAGAAGAACAGGGCGAGCCACCCGTCGCACACTTCGCCGGCGAGCGCGATGTTCTTCGGGCCTTCGGCCGCGAGGTAGATCGGGATGTCCTCCCGCAGCGGGTGAATGCTCGACTTCAGCGGTTTTCCGAGCCCCGTCCCGTCGGGTAGCGGAAGCGGGTAGTGAGGCCCGTCGTTGGTCACAGGTCCCTGTCGCGCCCAGATGTCGCGCAGGATCCCGATGTACTCGCGCATCCGCGCCAGCGGCTTGCCGAACGGCTGGCCATACCAGCCCTCGACGACCTGCGGCCCCGAGACGCCGAGGCCGAGCAGCAACCGTCCGCCGGACAGGTGATCGAGCGTCATCGCGGCCATGGCCGTCGCGGCCGGCGTGCGCGCGGAGATCTGGACGATCGAGGTGCCGAGCTTCAGTGAGTGCGTCGATGCGCCCCACCAGGCGAGCGGGATCAGGGCGTCGGACCCGTAGGCCTCTGCCGTCCACATCGAGTCAAACCCGAGCCGCTCGGCCTCTGCCACCGTTTCGACGGCGCCGGCAGGCGGTCCACCGGACCAGTAGCCCAGTCCCAATCCGAGCTTGAGATCACGCGCCATCCAGCGAAACCTACTGGTCGCGGCGCGTCAGCCGCTCGATTGCGTGCCGCCAGCGGCTGGGGGGACGGGGCTGGGTCCGCAGCCACTCCTCCCGCGTGGGCAGCTTTCCGGCCCGCCGGGCCGCGAGCGCGCAGTCCGCGTGGGCGTGGCGGCGGCGGCTCGAGTCGCCCTCCGGTACCACCAGGACGTGCTCGCTGAGGGCCGGCAGGTAGTTGCCGCAAAACGGGCAGCGATAGGTCGCCGGTTTGCGGTTCTGCGCCCGGCGCACGGACCACCAGCGGGCTCGCTGCTTCTGCGCCATTGGTCCATGCAGGATGACATTGAGCCGGTTCGGCACGTAATGTTGCGGCCGTGGACCATCGGGAGGAGCCGATCGTCGTGGAGACCAGCAGCCACCGGATCACCGGCGTCCTGAGGCTGCCCCGTGACGGCTATCGCAGCCGCCTGACCGACTATCTGAACGCATCGGAGCGGACGTTCCTGCCACTGACGAACGTCGAGATCGTCTCGCTCGACGGCAGCCGCGAAGTCGAGCGCCGAGCGTTCGTCGCCCTGTCGATCAATCAGATCGTGCTGGCGATGCCGGCCGACGCCGCCGTCGTCGAGGAGTAGCGCTCCCGCCTCGAGTCGCGCGTCTAGGGGCGGCCGAAACCATCGGGGGTTCGCTGGGTATCCTTGCCGTATGGCTTCGCCCCGAGCCGACGATCTGCAGGACATGAGTCGCAGCGAGGTGCTTCGCGCCTCCCCCCGGATGTTCGACTCCGATCTGCTGGACAAGCTTTCGCGCGTGCACCCGGCCGTACCGCCGGTCCTGTTCGGGCCGGTGATCGCATTCCTCGTGGTGTACGGCGTTATCAAGGGCAGCGGCTGGGCGACTCCACTTTGGATCCTCGGCGGCTACCTGTTCTGGACCCTGACCGAGTACTGGCTGCACCGGATCGTGTTCCACTTCGAGCCCGAGCAGGGCATCGGTGCGCGGTTGCACTGGATCATTCACGGAGTCCACCACGACCACCCCAACGATCCAATGCGGCTGGTGATGCCGCCATCAGTGAGCGTGCCGCTGTCGGCGCTGTTCATATGGGGCTTTTACGCCGTGTTCGGTAGCCCCGGATTCATGCCGTTCGCCGCAGGATTCCTGGGTGGCTACCTGTTCTACGACATGCTCCACTACCACGTGCACCACCACCGGCCGACGACCAGCCTGGGCAAGCGGCTACGCGAGCTGCACATGCGCCATCACTTCCAGAACCACGAGCGCGGCTACGGCGTCAGTGCTCCGTTCTGGGATCACGTCTTCGGTACCGCGCCGCAGAACCGCCCCGACTAGAAGCGGCGCTCGACGCCGCTCAAATCGCTGCCGGCGTACAGCGGAGAGGGCGGGATTCGAACCCGCGATGGAGCGTGAACCCCATACTCGCTTAGCAGGCGAGTGCCTTCAGCCACTCGGCCACCTCTCCGTAGCGTGCAGGCAGTGTAGAGGAGCATCTTGGCCCGGCGAGACCCGGGAACCACAGCTACGATCGTGCTCACGCAGGCCCCGGAGGGGTGGCAGAGTGGTCGAATGCGCTGGTCTTGAAAACCAGAGTCCGTGCAAGCGGACCGCGGGTTCGAATCCCGCCCCCTCCGCCTCTGAGTCGTTCCTGCACTTTTCCCCGCCCCTCGATTCCGGCCGCAAGATTGGATAGGGTGTTTGTGAGGTGGTTGACGGGGCAATAACAACCGCTCCTCCGATTGGGGCTGTAAGGCGCACCGGCGCCCGCGGCCGCGCGTCCGGATTTCGAGATCGTTCCGCGCGTCGGACTGATCCTGAGCGGGGTCGCTGCGGTACTTCTGATCGTGGCGATCGCCGTCAACAAGCTGTGGCCGCTCGAGTTCCTCCACGTGGCCGGCGGCGCGGCCTGGACGATCATCGATCTGTTCCTGGGGCTGATCCTCGGGCCGATCATCGGGAAGATGTCGGTTCCGGCCCGGATCGAGTTCACGACGAAGTTGATGCCGAAGATGGTCGTGATCATGCCGACCGTCGTGACGCTCACGTTGGCGGCCGGCTGGCAGCTGTCGAGCGCGCTGGGCACGAACCTCACCTTCTCCCCGGTCCACGGCTGGGTCGTGGCCAGCATGATCGTCGTCGGGGTGATGGCCGTGATCGCGCTCGGTCTCCTCGAGCCCGCGAACATCGCCGTCCTGATTGAGCTGAAGAAGCCCCGCCCGAACCCGATGGTGATCGAGAAGCTGATGAAGCGCTTCATCTACGCCGCCGGCGTTCTCGGCGTTATGCAGGTTGCGACGCTCGTCATCATGACCAAGCTGGGGAGCACGTGACCGAGCGCGAGCTGCCGCCTGTCACCCAGGTCGGCATGGCGTCGCTGGCGCTGATCGTCGCCGGCGGGATCTATCTGGCGTCCCACCTTCCGCAGCACGTGCCGATCGCGCCGGCGGTGATCCTGCTCGCCCTTTCCGCGATCCTCGTCGTCTGGAACGTGTTCTCGTTGACCCGCGTCCCTGACTTTCCGTGGAACCGCTTTTTCGACGTGGCGAAGTGGTCGCTGCTGGCGTACGCGCTGATCTCGGCGCTGATCCTCTACGCGTTCCTGGAGGACCATCTGTCCGGTGGGCCGCTCGTCGTCCTGACTCTGTCGCTCATCATCTTCGCGGTGAATGTGCCGATCCTCATCGGGTTCACGGTCGCGCGCTACTACAACCCCGAAGACGAGCAGATAGACATCGTCCGGGGCTGACCGCCTCGATGTGGTCACCGGAGGCGATCGAGTTCCTCCATGAACTGGAGGACAACAACGACCGCGACTGGTTCCGCGCTAACCGAGGGCGCTACGACACCGAGCTCATGGCCCCCGCGCGCGCTCTGGCCGAGAAGCTGAGCAAGCTCGGCGAGCCGCACTTCTTCCGGCCCTACCGCGACACCCGCTTTCGCCCCGGTCCTCCGATCAAGGAGCAACTCGGCGTTGGGATCGGGCACGCGGGCGCCGGCGGCTTCTATTTCGAGCTATCGCTCGACGGACTGTTCGTCGCCGCCGGGATGTACCAACCAGCAACCGACCAGCTGGAGCGGTTCCGGGCGGTGATCGCCGACGACCGCCGTTGCCAGGGGTTCGAGCGCGCTCTCGGGAGGGCCGAGGCGGCTGGACTGCTGCTGGGACAGCCCGAGCTGAAACGGGCGCCGAAGGGCTACACGCCTGATCATCCCCGGATCGAGCGGCTGCGGCTGAAGCGCGTCATCGTCTCCCGTCGCCACGACCTGGAGCCGTGGCTTCACACCGGCGAGTGCGATGAGCGCGTGGTCGCAGAGCTGACCGCGGCTCGTCCATTGGTCACGTGGCTGACGCAGACCGTCGGCCCGTCGGCGCGCCCGCGCGCACGTTGAAGCATGTTTAGAATCGACCGCCAAGCGCCCGTAGCTCAGCTGGATAGAGCGTCGGTCTACGG
>CAVZAK010000002.1:0-399312 GCA_963773165.1 uncultured Solirubrobacterales bacterium | reverse complement strand
ACCTACACCAGCGGAGAAGGACAGGTCCTCGCCGAACCGTTGCAAGGCCAAATCGACCCGTCCACCGGAGCGATCATCGACGAGACATTTGGCGCCGACCCCAGCGCGGACGGGCGGTTCGAGTTCGCCGTCCGTGATGGCTGGACAGTGACCTGCTCAGCGGTCCGCGGGCACGTCCTGATCACCCCAGGTTCGTCCGGAATGACGCTCCGACAGACCACCACCCGCAGCTGGGGTTACGCACTCCCAATCGGGAGCTACAGCGCGATCCGAAACACCACGATCCGCCAGACCTGCGCCATCGTTGAGCCCACGCCATCCGCCGGAGCAGCCACCCTCGGGTTAGAGGGCTACCGAATAAACCAACTCGGAACGCCAGCCACCTACCCCTAGCGCCCACGGCCGCAGCAAGCCTAAGAACCCACGCGGCGAGCCCGAAACCTTGATGACGCCGATCAACCCTTCCGAGGTGACCTACCCAATCTGCTCCCAGCGAGCTGACAAGCCTTCCGCATCGAGCACCGGCAGCGCTGCGTTAGCCCCGAGGCAGAAGTGCGATTACCTGCGGGTGGCTTCCTTCGCAGCGTTCGCGCGTATCGTTGACTTAGTGGGTGAGCGCGAGGAACCACTAGGTGAGGATGATCAGCTCGGCGCGCTCGAGGAAGCACACCTGGCCATTTTCAGCGCGTTCAGGCGCTCTCCCGAAGGAGCGGATCACGAGCTTGCACCCGAACTCGCAGCCTCGCTCCTACATTCGAGGCTCAACCCGGGACTAGCTCGTTGCGTATACGCCGGCGAACGCGGGCGGTTTTACATCGTCCCCGGCCCGGGAGCGGTCTGTTTCGTATCGGTCGCCGCCAGCACCGGCGAAACCGTGACCGGACACACCACAATCGATCTCGCAATGCCCGGTGGGCTCGGACACCACGGAGGGCGCCGGGGCGACCCCGGATTGACGTGCGTCGGTGTCCTTCCCGCCGGCGGGCACGACCTCCGAATCATCGACCGGGCCGGCCGCGAAACACGAGTTCCGCTGACCTCCGACGACGCGTATTGGGTCACGGTGGCGGATCCGACCGAGATGGTCTGGACCAGCTCAGCTGGCAAGGACCGCCACGTCCCGTTTGCGGCTTGGGAGTCGTTGCCCGGACCACGGGGATCAGCGGCCTGACGGTGATCGCCAAGCGTCCGACCAGCCCAACCGGGGTGCCCGGGGGGGCCCAAACAGTCGGGCGTGTCTCCGGTTCACTCGACACGTAGCCGCTTCCGCTTTGATCGACCGATGAAAGTCAAGGGCTTGGGGAGATGTTTTCGGGGGTGTGATTGGTCGGGGGCCCGTCGGGCAGGCCGGTAGATCGTCTCCTGTGAGCTCGTTCTGTCGGGCTGGCTCTCGAGCTGCGCTGTTTTGGCCGGTATTTGCGCGGCCGGTGTCGTCGCCGGTGTTGCCGGCGTGATCGTCACGGAGTAGGTTGTTGGTCGGGCGTGAGCGATGCCGTAGCGAAGTGCAGACGTCGGAGCTTGGTCTGCCACGCGGCTTGTCCTCTTTGAGTGACCTAACTATGCGTGCTCCATTGACACGCTCGCGCCCACTCTCTCTTGCTGGTCCGCCGGCCTGCTGGTCTTGGACCATGCGCTTGTAGGAGGCCTCGGCCTGCTGAGCCAGTGCGCGTTCGGCGTCACGCATCAGCATCGTTGGCGGACCAGATCCCGGAGGCGCTGGCGCGTGTGCTTCGGGGCGCCGGCGGTGATCTCCAGACGCCGGAGCTTCTTCCTGGTCAGCGATGGTTGTTGGTGGGCGTAGTCCTCGCCGCGGGTCAGCATGCACCAGAACAGGACGGTGAGTTTCCGGGCGGTCGCGACGATCGCCTTGCCGTGACCACGCCGGCCTTTGGTGCGCTCATAGAACGCGTGCAACGGCCCGGGTTGCAGCACCGCGGTCCACGCCGCCTCGACCAGCGCCCAGCGTGCTGACGCCGATCCGCGTTTTGAGATCCGGCCGCTGCGTGCCGGGCCTCACCGGACTGTTTGACCTTCGGGTCCAGGCCGAGGTAGGCGACCATCTTGCCGCTGGTGATGAACCGGGTGGGATCACCGACCGCCGCCATGAACGACGCGGCGCAGACCAGGTTCACGCCGGGACGGTCATCAGCCGCCGGATCTCAGGCCACGCCAGCGCCTGCTGGGCGATCAGCCGCTCGACCGCCGCGATCTCCGCGTCGAGGAACTCGATGTGACGGATGCCGGCATCGACGGACTCGCGCTCCTCGACCGGCAACTCCAGACCGGCGAGCCACTCGCGGCCTTTGACGCCGAACAGATCAGAGCACGGCGGCTTGCCCTTCAGCCGGCGTTGCAGCACCGCATGGATCTCGTTCTTTGAACGCGACGCGGGCATGCACCAGCTGCTCACGACGCGCAAGACGCCGGCGCAGGATCTGGCAGCGCTCATCCGGCATCCAGACCGCGTCAAGCTCACCACGCCACAACAACAGCGCCAACGCACGAGCATCCAGCTTGTCCGTCTTCGCGCGCGCGCGCGGATCCCGGTGTCATCAGGACTGACGACGACCACCCGGTCCACATGCGGCTCGAGGATCCGGGCGACCTCCCAACAGCTCCCCGTCACCTCCAACGCAACCCGGTCCGTTCGCCAGCAGGCTGTCCGCCAGCATCGCGAGCCCCTCCGGCGTTGACGGCACCCGCCCGGCGGACCGGACCTTCCCGTCCTCACAGATCGCGACCACACAAAAGTCGCGGTGCACATCCAGGCCGATCGCTCGACCGACCCATCTAGCCAATCGCACGTCTCACCTCCCAGTCGGTTGACAGTGCGGGAGAACCAGCGGGACAACGACACAGACCGATACGAGCTCGAAGCTCAATCCAAGCAAGTCGCAGGGGCGGCCGAACGAAAAGCACGGGCTCGAAGCCCATCGATCAAAACGGCCTACCCGACTGCGTTCTCCCAAACAAAGCCCCTGTCCTGGATCGCCCGAACCTAGGACCGGACCCGGACAGAGCCTCCAAAGAGCAGTTTCATGCTTCGAAACTCGACAGCGCCTGGTCTTGGCCCGAACCTGATGCGGGCCATAGAGCTAACTGCTCTCTCGTCGTCGTGCACGCCAAAGGCGGAGAGCCTCGGGGAGCACGGCCTTATCTGGTGAAAGCGATCCGAGTTTGTCCGTCTGGAGCCACCAGCCGAAGACGACAACCTGGAGCGTAAACAGGACGGCGAAAACAAACCAGCCAACGTCGCCGCGAACGATCGCGATCGCCCAGAGTCCGATAAGCACTATGGCCTGGATCGTGGGAACCAGCCACCCTGGGCTCCGAACGCGCCTGTTTGCGAACCTCGACCTCACAACTCTCCTCCTTGATTCGTGCACCCCAACTCACCGGCCAATCCTCGGCGGTGGTCGCCGACCCGAATGGTAGCCAAAGGCGGCTTAGTCCTGCCGCAACCCGAGCGACTCACCGGCGTAACGCCAAACCAAGCCACTCCCGCGCTCGGGCGCAGGCAGATCTGGGCTCCTTCCCGCCCTTGATCGAGGACGAGAAGCCGAGGGCTCGTCGCTTTAGACCCGTTGCGGAAGCGGCCTCGGTTGCGGTCTAATTCGTGGTCGTGGATGGTCACGACAATCCAGGCAGCGAAGATCCACGGCCGCGCCGACGAGCGAATGGGAGTCCGCGCCAGCGAGGGCCTTGGGGCCGGCGCCGAAGGCCAGGTGACGATCCCGGAACGGGCGAAGCGGGAGACGACCCCGGAACGGGCGGAGCGGGCGTGCGTGAGCCTCGACGCCCGCGACCGAGCGGGGATGGCGATTCGGTCGAGCCGCCGAGTGACGACACGAACGAGTGACTCGACAATCCGCCGCTTCCGCTTGGATCGAGCGGCGGCACTGCGAGAATCGTGCGGTGGATCATCCCGCGTGGGATACCGGCCTGGATGACGCGTTAATCGGTGGCCGCGAGAAACCGAACGTATTCATCGCTGAGTACAACCCGCGCTGGCCGGCTCGATTTGATCGCGAGCGCAGCCAAGTTCGTGATGCCCTCGGCGCCGCTGCCCTCCGCATAGAGCACATCGGCTCAACCGCGGTTCCGGGCTTGGCCGCCAAGCCCATTATCGACCTGCTCGTCACCGTCGAAGACCCTGACGCTGACCCCACATTCGTGCCCGCCATGGAATCCGCCGGCTACGAGCTTCGGGTCCGCGAGCCCGGGCATCGCATGTTCCGCACACCCGCGAGGGACGTTCACGTCCACTTCTGGAACTCCGAGAGTCCCGAGGTCGAGCGCTACCTGGCCTTCCGGGACCAGCTTCGGCGATCGGCCGATGATCGTCTCGCGTATGAACGGCTCAAGCGAGAACTGGCCACCCGTGATTGGACCGATATGAACGAGTATGCACATGCGAAAGGCGGCCTGATCGAAACGATCCTGTCCAAAGTTGGAACCAGTTCGGAGTAGCTCTGGCACTCGGCTTGATCGATTCCCGATGGCTGCCGCCGATCGCCACATGGGGTAGCGACCGCTGGGGCGGTTTGCGTCGGCGCAGTGTGCGATATTGGCCCGGAGGCCGGCGGCCGCGCTCATGGACTGTCCTTCCTGGCCGATAAGAGCACGGTGGTGCGGCTCCTTTCGGCATTCGCTGCGGCGATCGCGTGTGCGGCCGCTGTGGCTGTTTCCGGTTGTGGCGCGGGCGCAACCATGTCTGGCCAGCAGAGCGTATCGACGCTGCGTCCCTCAGCTGCCGCCTCGGCCCGATCGCACGTCCCGGCCACGACGCTTCTATCTGAGGCGGTCGCTGCACTCGACCAGATCCACAGCTTTCGTCTCGAGGCGACTTGGTTTTACTACGACTTCGTACCCCGGACGCTGAGCGCCGAGTTCTCGCTCCCGGGGCGGTTTATGCTGAGCATCAACAGCGGAGGCGAAACCGTCAAGTTTGTTGTGCTTGGCAGTAGCGCCTACGTCCGCGGCAACGTCCGCTACTGGGCGGGCTACGTGTCGGCTCCCAACGTGGTCCACCTCCTCGCCAGCAATTGGGTAAAGCTGCCAGCGAGCGCGGTCCCGAACCTCGCCGCCTACCAGGCGTTGGCGCAACCACGAACGGTGGGACGGTGCGCCCTGGGGCTGGCAGCCGAGAGCGTGAGCGGGCCGCTATCTGCCGATCTAAATGGCCGAACAAGAAGTGTGCTGGACCTGCACGTCGACGACGGGCGCGCCGGATCCGGTCGTGATGACATTCTCCTGTCCGCCGGCGGAACACCGCTGCCGCTCAGCATCAGCCAGGCCGGGTCGACTACGCCCAGCCCACATAACCCAGCCTGCGGCCAGCTGCAGACCCAGCCCAACCCTGTCCGCACTGCGGTGATCTTCTTCAGCCATTACAACGACACGATTCGCATCGCTGCACCAAGTCGATGGATCGGCAGCAGCCGGCTAACCGAAGCCATACGAGAGAGCAGCCCGAAGCTGGCTCCCACCGACCCTTCGGTGCGCTTGCGACAGGAACGCGAGATGCTTGGAACGTGGATCGCGACGGGAACGATCATCCAGTCGCACGGCTTCGCGAACGGGCAGTCAGGAAGCACATTCCAACGACTATGGGAGATAAGAGAGAACTGCACGAGAGGCCAATGCCGTCCTTACATGACGCGCACCACGAGCACCGGACCAGTCTCGACATGGCTCGCTTGGACGGGTGACCACTGGACCGCCAGCTTCGTAATGACGATCGCATGTTCTGACGGCACAGCCAACACCGAATACGCCAACTGGACGATCCATGTTCGCCGGGGAGCGATCGCCGCCGTTGAACGCGACCGCACCACCGGATCCTGCCCGACGAGCACCAGCGTCGTCCGCTGGGAAGCCCGCCGCACCCACGCGCCAGGCGGCAGCGCCAGCGCCTGATCACTCGGTTTCGTCACCCGGCGCGATCCCAACCTAGGCGCGTCAGAGGCCGCGCTACCCGCTTCCGGAATGATCGACCGATGAAAGTCAAATCGGTGGTCGGTATTTGCGGGGGTGGGATCCTCCTTGGTCTTGCCAGCGTTGGTGTGGCGGCGTAGGTTCTGTGTCTGGCGCGAGTCGATGACGTAGCGAAGAGCAGACGTCAGGAGCTTGTGGTCTGCCGCGCGGCTTGTCCTCTTTGAGTGACTTAACCTATGCGCGCTCCAGTGTCACGCTCGCGCCCACCTTTCGCGCGGGCGCGCCTGCCAGCTGGTCTTGGACCATCCGCTTGTATGAGGTCTCGGCTTGGCGGGCGAGCTCGAGCTCGGCTTCGCACATCAGCTCGTTCGTGGACCAGATCCCGGCGGCGCGACGGGTGTACTTGGGTGCGCCGGCGGTGATCTCCAGGCGGCGGAGCTTCTTGCGGGTGAGCGATGGTTGTTGGTGGGCGTAGTCCTCTGAGCGGGTGAGCATGCACCAGAACAGCACCGCGAGTTTGCGGGCGGTCGCGACGATCGCTTTGCCGTGACCGCGTCTGGCCTTGGTGCGCTCATAGAACGCGTGCAGCGGCCCGGGCTGCAGGACCGCGGTCCAGGCTGCCTCGGTGAGCGTTCGCCGGGCCGCTCCCGACCCGCGCTTGGAGATCCGGCCGCTACGCGCCGGGGTCTCACCGGACTGCTTGACCTTTGGATCCAGTCCGAGGTAGGCGACGAGCTGGCGGCTGGTGAGGAACCGGTTCGGGTCACCGACGGCGGCGATGAACGTCGCGGCGCAGATCAGGTTCACGCCAGGGACGGTCATCAACCGGCGGATCTCCGCCAGGACAGAGCCTGCCGGGCGACCAGCCTCTCCACCGCCGCGATCTCTGAGTCCAGGAACTCGATGTGACGCACCGCCGCGTCGACGGACTCGCGCTCATCCGCCGGCAGCTGAAGCGTCGCCAGCCACTGCCGGCCTTTGACGCCGAACAGATCCGAGCACGACGGCTTGCCCTGCAGCCGGCGTTGGAGCACCGCATGCACCTCGTTCTTCGTCGCCGTGCGGACCCGCACCATCTGCCAGCGGCGCGCCAACCGGCGGCGCAGGATCCGGGAGCGCTCAGCGGGCGCCCACACCGCCTCCAGCTCCCCCTTCCACAACAGGCTGGCCAGCGTGCGCGCGTCGAGCTTGTCGGTCTTCGCTCGCGCGTTAGCGATCCCGGTGTCCTCGGGTGAGACAACGACAACTCGGTTGACGTGCGGCTCCAGGAGCCTCGCCACCTCCCAGCAACTGCCCGTCACCTCCAACGCCACCCGATCCGAGGACACCAGACTCCCGGCGAGCGACCCAATCCCATCGGGCGTGCTCGGCACCCGACCCGCGGAACGAACCACCCCGTCCTCGCAAATCGCGATCACACAGAAATCGCGGTGCACATCAAGGCCGATCGCGCGACCGACCCATCTGGCCACAACCATCCCTCTCACCTCCACAACTCGAGTTGTTGGCGCGGGAGAACCAGCGGGACAACGACACAGACCGATACGAGCTCTCTGGCTCAATCCAGGCAAGTCGCAGGGGCGGCCGAACGAAAACCCCGGGCTCGAAGCCCATCGATCAATTTACGGCCTACCCGTCTGCGTTCTCCCAATGAGGCCCCTGTCCCGGATCGGCCGAAGGTATGGCCACCCCCGGACGGACCCTCAGCCGTGCAGTTTCATGCCTCGAACTCCGGGTTGCTTGGGCTCCTGGAGCTCGATCGTTGCGGCAGCGACCGTCCCAGGCAGCGGACTGTTGCTTCGGCCGGGTGGTTAGCGGAAGGGTCTGTAAGCACCGGTGCCCGGATTTGGCGAGACGGCGGGACGGCCGGGACGCTACGGTGCCGAGACCTGCGTTCGTGTCGGCGCGTGTAGGGGAGCCACTGTCGGTCGTCGTGACTTCCTCTGTCCCGGGTGCGGTCGCGACCCGACCACGGACGAGACGGCTGCTAAATCGCGGATGGTGCAGTCCGTCGACGTCGGCGGCGGGCTGCACCAGCTGCTCCGCGCCTACGGCTTCACCGTCCTTGGCACGCGCCGCGTCCTGCTCAAGCACACCCCGTTCGGGATGTAGCAGACGCTGGTCAGCCGGTTCACCCGACACCCTCCTATCTGTACAAGCGGCCCGAACGCAACGCCCCGCTGAGCTCGCGCGACCTCACGGTCACGCTGGCGGCGCTCACACTGGCCCCCTCCCCGCTGGCGGAGCTGTCGACCGGCCTGGCGCGCCGCGGCGGAACGGTTGCGATACTGGCGCGCTGAGCAAAAATGGCGGCCCCGGTTTGTTTCCGCGACAGGTGTGGTTCGTTGGATCGGGGCTGTCTCGGAGTCGGGCACAATAGGAGTGGGGCATGTGGGCTTTCGGCTTTTTCGGCTTTGCCGGCGCTTGGCGACGCGAATCGCTGTCGGGGCTGGCTACAAAGGCCTGTCTCGCCGGGGTCGTGGTCGGCATCCTCGCGCTTCCGGCGTCGGCATCGGCGCTGACCGATTTCACGTGGAGCGGTGCGGATACCGTCGGGAATTCGAACTGGTCGGATGCGACCAACTGGGGGGGCACCGCGCCGAGCGGCTCCGTGGGGACGCTCACCTTCCCGGCGCTCACAAGCGCCGCCTGCACAGCAAACCCCCTTACGGATACCTGCTACAAGAGTAATAACGACCTTACCGGTCTGAGCGCGACCGGAATCTCGATCCACGGTGGATACGACATCGGGGGCAACGGGATCACGCTCGGTAGCGGCGGGATCACTGCGGACGGCGAAAGCCAAGGTGGTCTCTATGTTCCAGTCACGCTGAGCGCGAACCAGACTTGGTCGATCGCGAGAGGCGGGTTGGCGATCGGAAAGGTCACTGGCCGCACCGACACCGTCGCGATCCATTTCCCCAGCCGCAGCAATGCGGACCTCACTCTGGATGGCTTTGCCGACGTCGAGGTCGGAGCGGTCACGGTGACCGGCGAAAGCGCCATTGAGCTTGACCCCTACGTCTTTTCCGGAGGACTCAAACCGCCCGCTTCGCTGAACGGGACCGACGGAAATCCGGTCACCATCACCGGTGGTGGCTCGCTGCTCGTAGGCGCCCCCGGTTCGGAGGTCGGCCCGTTGACGACGGACGGGAACACGGTGGACGGGAACGCGATCATCGATGTCGGCACGGGAGTACCCCCCGCAGGGACCCTCGCCGTCGACGGCGGCCTAACACTCGACTCGACCATCTTGGTGATGTTCATCGACCACGCGGGGACGACGCCGTCGACCGACTACTCGCAGGTGACGGCCAGCGGCACGGTGAGCCTCGCCAACGACCGCCTCGTCCTCGACGGTGCCTTGGTTGCGGGTGGGGGAGATCAGTGTCCCAGGCTCAACGTCGGGGACGTCTACAAGCTGATCACCACATCCGGCTCGGTGACGGGCACTTTTAGTGGCATGCCCAACGGAACCGCGGTCCGGCTGGACTGTGGTCCCGGCACGCCGCCAACGCTCGAGATCAACTACACCGCGAGCGCTGTCACCGCCACGGTACTGACCGCCGGTTCCAGCGCCACGCCCACGAGCACGATCCTGGCGGCGCTGTCCGAGCGTGCCTTCTCGCCCCATGGCAAGGACGCGACGATCATCGCGCTGTTGAAGCACGGCGGCTTCACGTACCAGCTCGGCGAGGCGCCGGCTGCGGGAACGATGGTGATCAACTGGTACTTCCTACCCAAGGGCGCGCACCTCGCGAAGGCAAGGAAGGCCAAGCCGGTGAGGATCGCCAGCGGTCGAGCCGGCCTCACCACGACCGCGAATTGGAAGATCACCGTCCGGCTGACCGCCAAGGGCAAGCACTTGCTCAGGCACGCAAAGGTGCTCAAGGTGACGAGCAAGAGCACGTTCACGCCCACCGTCGGACGTGCGGCCAGCAAGCTGAACAGGTTCACGCTCAGGCGATAGCAACTCGGCAAGCCCCTCAACCGTCCAGCGACGGCGCCTCGTGAAGGCCTCGATGCGCGCGGCGTTGAGCGGCGCCGACATTGCCAACGCCGGCAATGGTGAGACCGCTGCTCGGCCCATGAATGCGTAAGCGCAGCACGATCGCGGCCCAACTCCTGGTGCGGACGAGCTGCAGCAGCGCACGCTCGGGCCGGTTCGCGACGGCCGACGCAGACCTGCGTTCGTTGTCGTACGGGATCCCATCGGGGACTCAACGAGCCCTGCTCGGGGCGGGGAACAGGCCTGTGGCCGACGGCCTGCTTGCCGGAGAACTGGCTAGCAGCTGGGCCAAAGCAGCAGTCTGCGCCGGCGCGACCCGGGGCGCGGCTTGCCTTCCGGTTCGGTCTAAAACGGGGAAGCGGGCTAGCGATGGAAACGCCGGGATCGGCGGCGAGTCGGAACGGCGCATCGAAGGGGAACTCCACCGAGGTGTCACCACGATCGTCGCGCGCGGATTGAAAGCTTCGCGTCCGTGCTCAGCCGGAACGTCGCGCGCGCCCACGGCGAACCGGGCCAATGGCGCTCGAGTTACGAAAGGACCGAGGTAGACGCGCGCGGAGAACGGCGCTTTGATCTCGCCTCCATGCTCGATGCCTGTTGGTCGCGCGCGAACATGCAGCCGACCAGCCTCGGCGCCTTGGCTCCCGTCGCCGCCCACCGCCGGTTCAGAGCACCCTCTGCGACGACGCCACAAGCACATCTCAGCCCGTGAGCCAGTCTCGGTACAACGGTCGATACGCCCACGATCGCCAGCGAAGCCAACGGGACGTTTCCGTCGCGCTTGAGCGTCCCCTTAACAGAATCACACTGTACGCACACAAAGTGCTGGAGATGTCCCCGGGGGCGTTCCCGCAACACGGTGGCGGGTGTAGTGCCGCTCGGCGGATCGCAAGTAATCACGGGCAATAAGACCGTCCAGCGCGGTGGGACGCTTCGGGACGTTCGGGGACGTTTCGCACCGTCCCTCGTTCGAGCACGCCCACACGATCCGCTCGGGGGCTCGCGAGCTCGAACGCCTCCGCCACCAGCCGCGCGTCCTCCTCACGCGGCGCGTAGTGCAGGTACTTCATCGTTGTCTGGATGTCGGCGTGGCCCATCCATTCCTGGACCCTGCGGATGTCGGCCTTCGCGATCATGCGCGTGCCGAACGTGTGCCGCAAGTCGTGAAAGCGGAGCGGGCGCAAGCCCGCTCGTAGAAGAGCCGCTTTATACCGGCGGCAAAGAGCCGAGCCGTCGAGGTAGCTGCCTGTCGCGCCCGCGAACACGAGGTCGTCCCCGCCCGTCCAGTTCTGACGCTGACCTAGCTGTGCGATAGCCGAGGCAATATCGGGAGCCATGGGCACCGCGCGAACCTTGCCGGACTTCGGCGTCGTGAGCCGTCCGCCGGCGTAGCTTCCCCGGACCCGGATCGTCGAGCCTGCAAAGTCAACGTCGCGCCAGTGGAGCGCAAGTAACTCGCCGCGGCGCAACCCGGTGAAAGCGGCTGTGAGAAAAAGCGTCCCGTCCTGCTTCGACGCGGCGGCTCGAACCAGAGCCCACACCTCCTCGGGCGAGAACACCTCAACGTCGCCGCTGCGCTTCTGCGGATGCTTCTCCACTCGAGCAAGCGGATTGACCGCTAGCCCGAACACCGTCTGCGCACGGCGGAAGATCCCGTGGAGGATGATCAGCAACTTGTTCTTGCTGCGGTTGGAGAGCTCGCTGAGCGACGCCCGCCACTGCTCGACCCGTTCCGTGGTGATCTGCTCGATTGCGATTGGTCCGAACGCCGGCAACAGCCTGGACTGAACGGCCGCCCGGTAGTCACGAAGAGTCGACGGCTTGCGCTCACGATCCTGCTCAACGAACCGCAGCCACTCGGCAGCGGCATCGGCGAAGGTCGCGCCACTCCGCGACATGCCGTGCAGCGTGCCTCGCCGGACCTCGTCGAGCACGTCACGCAGCCAGGCCTCGGCGGTCCGCCTCGTGTAGTAGCCGGTCGGCGGCCGGCCACGATCGGTCCACGCCTGTCCGATCTTCTTCTGCACTTGGCGCCCATCGGGCAGCCGGTATTTCGCGTACCAGACCGGCCCCCGCGCACGCTCCACACGGAAGACATGTCCAGTCGGCGAGCGAGCAGCATTCATCGCCTGAATAGTATGCCCAGCTGGGGACATATTGGGGACATTTTTGCCGGATCAACCGCCGCGCGGATCGACAAACCACGCTATTTGCCGCCACTTCCCGATGCCCCCGGCAGGACTCGAACCTGCGACCATCGGATTAGAAGTCCGGCGCTCTGTCCAGCTGAGCTACGGGGGCGTGCGGCAGACTGTAGACGCCGTGGGCGGCGGAACAGACGGCGAGCGGTGGCGATCAACGTGATCGGCCGAGCCGCTGATGCGGCGAGAAATAAGGCGCGCTTTGCCGCGCTCAGCGTGCCGTCGTGCGTGGCCGGCGCCTGACGCGACGACCGTTTTGCTGCGCCACTGACGCAAGCGGAAGGTCCTCGCAGATCGGGGCGCCCGGATTCGAACCGGGGACCTCGGCCACCCAAAGGCCGCGCGCTACCAGGCTGCGCCACGCCCCGTACGGAGATTCCGAGTCTAGACGGCGCGGTTCGCCGGCGCGTTCGATCCGGCAGCGAAGTCGAGTAGCCTCCGACGCCGCGATGGCCGAGCTCCGACCCCTCCTGGCGCTCCATTACAGCCTCGACCGCACCGGCGGACTGCAAGACGTCGTGGCGCCACCGTACGACGTGATCGACGCCGAGCAGCGCGAGGAGCTCGCGGCGCGGTCTCCGTACAACGTCGTCCGGATCGATCTTCCCCAGGGCAACGGCGACCCGTACCAGCACGCCGCTGAGCAGCTGGCCGAGTGGCGCCGGGACGGGGTGATCGTCGAAGACGAACAGCCGGCTCTGTGGCCGCTCGCGCAGGAGTACACGGGACCGGACGGTCGGTCGCCGCACGCGCCGCGGCTTCCTCGCGCGCGTGCGGGTGACTGAGTACGGGCCCGGCCGGATCCGCCCGCACGAGCGGACCCACCCCGGCCCGAAGGAGGATCGGCTACGGCTCACGCGCGCGACGCGGGCCAACCTCTCCCCCATCTTCTCGCTGTTCTCGGACCCCTCGGGAATCGCGTGGAGCGCGCTCGAGGAATTGACGGAAGCGCCGCCGTGGGCCGAGACGACCGATGACGACGGGACGGTCAACCGCCTGTGGCGGGTCGGGGACCCGGCGGCGATCGAGGCCGTGGCCCGCGCGGTGGCGGCGGCGGAGCTCCTGATTGCCGACGGCCACCATCGATATGAGACGGCCCGGGTATACGCCGAGGAGATCGGCGGGGATGGCCCCCAGGACTTCGTCCTGATGTGCCTGGTGGCGCTCCAGGATCCCGGCCTCACGGTGTTCCCGACCCACAGGCTGGTCCGCGGGCTTCGTCCTGATCAGCACGAGCGCCTCGCTGACGTGCTGCGGCGGGACTTCGAGATCGAGGCGCTGGCGGACACGTCTGAGCTCGTGCCGACGCCTGACGACCGGGTCAAGATCGGCTACATCGACGCTCACTTCCAGAAGCCCCTGATGCTGACGTTGAAGAACCCCAAGATCGCCGACGCGGCGCTGGCGGACCACGCCGAGCCGTACCGCCGTCTCGATACGGCTGTGCTCGAGGCGCTGATCCTCAAGGACGCCCTCGAGATGACCGACGGCGACATCGACCACCTGTCCGGGCTGGGTTACGCCCGCGACGCGAACGAGGCACTCGGACTGGTCGAGAGCGGCGACTATGATGCCGCGTTCTTCATGGCGCCCACGCCGATCGAAGAGGTCCAGGCGGTCGCCGCCGCTGGGGAGAGCATGCCTCCTAAATCGACGTACTTCTTCCCGAAGGTCCCCACGGGTTTGGTCTTCAATCCGCTCGGGGAATAGGCGCATATACGGACGCTACGATGGTTCCTATAGGTACATCTACTTCAGGGGACCGCCATGAGGGCAACCGCACGTCGCACAAATCACCTTGTTCACCAGGTGGACATCCGTCACCATCAGTTGACGGCCGACGAGCCCTCGGACCTCGGCGGGGACGACGAGGGGCCGAGCCCGCAGGAGCTGCTCGCTGCAAGCCTGGCTTCGTGCACGGCGATCACGATCGAGATGTACGCAAAGCGCAAGGGCTGGGATATCGGGCCCGTCGAGATCGAGTGCGAGTACACGCCGGCTGAGCGCGGCTGTCCGACCAAGTTCAGGATCGATTTCCGTCTTCCCAACGGGTGCACCGAGGAGCAGGTCGAACGTCTACGCGTGATCGCGGCGAAGTGCCCGGTCCACCGGACGCTCGAAGGTGAGGTCAGCTTCGAGGACCGCATCCAGCTCGTCGAGCCGGCTCGGACCTAAGCGGTCCTTCAGTCGACGATGCGGACCCCGGCGGCCCGCAGCTCGGCGAGCGCCCGATCGCCGTCGCCGGCCTGCACCTCGACGGCCCGCGTGGCAGCGCGGTGCAGCACCACGTCGAATCCCGCGCGCCGCGCGTCCAGCGCCGTCGCCTTGACGCAGTAGTCGAGCGCGAGTCCGGCGACGTGGACCTCTGAGACGTCATGCTCGCTCAGCAGCTGCTCCAGGTGGGTGTCCTCGAAGCCCGAGTAGCCCTCGGAGTCCGGCGTCCGGCCCGCGTCGACGACCGCGTCGATGCGGCTCTGATCGATGTCGGCATGAAACTGCGCGCCAGGCGTGTCGCTGACGCAGTGGACGGGCCAGATGCCTCCGTTTTCGGCGAACGATCCGTGATCGGGCGGGTGCCAGTCGCGGGTGGCGACGACGAAGTCCGCCTCCTGTGACAGCGCGTTGATCGCGTCGATCACGGCGTCGCCGTCGGGGACCTCCAACGCGCCGCCTGAGCAGAAGTCGTTCTGCATGTCGACGACGATCAGAGCATCCATCCGGCCACGAATATAGTCCGCCGATGGCCGCGCGCGCGGGAACGATCCGGGACGGGTTGCGGCGCGTGCTCCTGTCCCCAGAGGAGGCCGTCCAGATCGAGGTCCGGGGTCGTACCGACGCCGCGGTTCTCGTTCCGCTGTATATGCAGGACGACCAGCCGCATGCGGTTTTCACCAAGCGCCGCGACGATCTTCGCCGCCATCCCGGTGAGATCTCTTTCCCCGGCGGCCGTTACGAGGAGGGCGAAGCCAACCTGATCGCCACCGCACTGAGAGAGGCGGAGGAGGAGATCGGGCTGCCACAGGCGGCGGTGGAGATCCTCGGCGCGCTGCAGCCAACCCCAACGATCGCGACGGGCTACGCGATCTATCCGTTCGTCGGCATGATCGACGCTGGGCTCACGTGGACGCCGAGCGCGCGCGAGGTAGCGGAGGTGCTCGAGCTGTCGCTCGCGGAGCTGAGCTACAGGCTACGCCCGCCGGCGGCTGGTCCGTCGCGGCCTTCCGATCCGGACCGACACCTACCTCGTCGGCGATCACCTCATCTGGGGAGCGACGGCGCGAATCCTGGCCGATCTGTTCGACAGGATCGCGCCGCTGCTCTGAAACTGGCCGGCCCCGGGCTCAGCCCTTCTCGATCGGAACGTCGACGAGGTTGCCCCATTCGGTCCACGAGCCATCGTAGTTTTTGACGTCAGGCTCGGCGAGCAGCTCGTGAAGTACGAACCACGTGTGGGCGGAGCGCTCGCCGATTCGGCAGTAGGTGATGATCGGATCGCCAGTCAGAACTCCCTTGCCGCCATACAGTTCGCGGAGCCGGTCGGCTGACTTGAACGTGCCGTCCTCGTTGACCGCCTGGGCCCACGGAACCGACTTGGCACCGGGGATGTGGCCGGCTCGCTGGGCGCCCTCGTTCTCGTATCCCGGCATCGCGATCAGCTCGCCCGAGTACTCCTGCGGCGAGCGAACGTCGACGAGCTTGTGTGAATTTCCGAGGGCGCCGAGCACCTCGTCGCGCTTGGCGCGAATCGACTCGTCACCGGGTCTGGCGGTAAAGCTGGCCGCGTCGTGGTTCGGCTCATCGGTCGTCGTCGGGCGGCCTTCGGAGATCCACCGCTCACGCGGACCGTTGAGAAGCTTGACGTTGTCATGCCCGTAGTACTTCAGGTACCAGTAGGTGTACGCGGCGAACCAGTTGTTGCGGTCGCCGTAGAGGATGATCTGGTTCTCGTCGGAGATCCCACGGTCGCCGAAGAGGCGACCGAACTCCTCCGGCTCGAGAAAGTCGCGCTTGACCTGGTCCTGGAGGTCCAGACGCCAGTCGAATCCGATCGCGCCAGGGATGTGACCCTCACGGTAGAGCGCCGGATTCTCGTCGACTTCGACGATTCGGATCGAGTCGTCGTCCAGGTGCTGCTCGAGCCACTCGGGCTCGACCAAAACTTCGTTTGCATACTCAGCCACGGTTCTTGCTCCTGCTTGTGCCGGCTCGGATACATACAGCCTAATTCCAGTCGGCTTTTAGATATTTCCTCTCAGTTTAGCGCGCCTCCGGCATTCCTCACTGATTCTGTCGACAATGCTACGGCGCCCCGCCCAGGATCAGGTTCACCGCCCGGTGGGCCTCGCCCAGCCACTGCTCGTGGTCCGACGGATCGGCGTCCAGCAGGACGTAAGGAATGAGCGATCCCTCGCAGGCGGCCGCCACGTGCGCGGCCCCGTTTCGTAGGACGTCGTCCGCGGCGCCGCCCGCCGACTCATACACGATTCCGTGCACGGTCGTGTCGAGTATCTGGGTCATCAGCATCGCCAGCCGAGTCCCGTGGAGAGCCGCGATGCGCTCCGGAGGACCGGTCGCCGAGCCGAGCAGAATGCACGCAACCGTCACGTGATCGAGCGCCGGCGCGAGCGTGGCCACCCGGTCAGGGTCGCCAACGTGGGGTTCGACCCCGGCCGCCGCGATCACCTCGGAGCGCGCGCCGTGACGTGTCGTTCCACGGACAGAGTGGCCGTCCGCTCGGAGCCGACCGGCGAGCGACAGCCCCCTACAGCCGCAACCGATGATCAGACAGCGAGCCAACCGTCAGTGGTCGTCGCTTTCACTCTGGCGTCGACCCCGCGCCGAACTCCCGGACCACGTCCTCGCGGGTACGCTCGGGCAGGCCGCGGGCGCGGCGGCGAGCGTTGGTCGCCTCGAGCAACTGGTCAAGCTCGCGCTCGGCCATGTACGCCTCGCTCCTGCGTCTCTGCTCGCGGACGTCCTCCATGACGCGCTGCTCGAGATCGGCGACCGTGACCTCGGCCTCGCCGCGCTTGCGCCGGCGCGCATTGTGCGCCGCGAGCATCTGCTCCAGGTCCTCGGCGTCTAGTGCCTCTCGGGTTTCGACGATCTCGCGCGCCGACTTCAACCCCAGCTGCTCCAGTCCGGAGCCCGGGTAGTACCGCCCCAGTAGCCAGAAGAACAGAATCCCGGCGATCAGGCCACCCAATAGCACGAGCGCGAACGGATCCACCGACGCCAGAGTCTACTCCCGCCGCCGTCAAAAGCCCGCGCAACTTTTATGACTGACGTAGTGTTGGTACGGATGTCATCAGCCGCTCACCGGTAGGGCCGGCTCCGTCAGCGGCACCAATACGACGCTGGGAAAGAGGAGCTCCATGCGCCTACGCTTTGCCCTACTCGGGTCGCTGCTGGCTGTCCTCGTGGCGGTCGTTGCACCCAATATCGCCAGTGCCGCGCCTCAACACAATCGCGGGCTGACGATCAACGCGACGCCCAACCCGATCATTGCGGGAGAGGGCGTACTCATCTACGGCCAACTCAGGGGCGGGGACGTGGCCGGGCAGCCGGTCAAGCTGTACCACAGGGTTAATCCATCCACCCAGTTCACACTGATCGGGAAGACGACGACGAACACGTTCGGGTTCTATGAGTTCACCCGAGTGGAGGGCATCGTGTACACGAACCGCAGCTGGTTCGTGCGCGGTCTGGACGGGGCCCACAGCCGGACCATTCACGAGCGCGTTGCCGCGGAGGTCAGCCTGACGGCGAACATGACCACCGCGGACACCGGTCAGCCGATCGTGTTCTCGGGACACGTGACCCCGAACCACGCTTTCCAGCGTGTATTCCTGCAGGTCCAGAAGGGCGCCACCGACAACTGGTCGACGGTGGCGAGCACCCGGCTAGGTCCGGGCTCTAACTACACCATCTCCCGCCATTGGCGGATGCCTGGCCAACGCGTCGTCCGCGTGTCTGTTCCAAGGAGACCGTCGAAACATCGCGGGTGCGTCGGATCCGCTGTCGATCACGATCCAGCAGCACCAGGTGCCCGATTTCACGATCAACAGCACCGATCCCGTGATTCAGGTCGGCCAGTCGGCCACGATCTTCGGGAAGCTGTACATGAAGGGAACGACCACGCCTGAGCCGAACACCCCAGTGACGCTCTGTGGCAAGATCGCGGGCGAGCAGCAGTTCACCTGTGACACCGCCGGCATAACTGGTAGCGACGGAAGCTACAGCTTCATGGTCAGCCCAGTGCACAATGAGGTGTACGTGGTCCAGACGACGTTGCCACCACACCGTCACACGGCTCGCCTCCTAGAGGGCGTGCGTGATTTCGTGACGATGACCGCGAGCTCGTCGACCGCAGCCGCGGGCCAGCGGGTTACGTTCACGGGCACCGTGACTCCCGACAAGGCCGGTGACACGGTCTATCTGGAGCGGCTGGGAGCGGACGGGAATTGGCACGTCGTCGGGATCAGCACGGTGCGGCCGAACTCGACGTTCCAGTTCGTCAAGGTGCTCGGCAACCCCGGCACGAAGACTTTCCGTGCTCACGTGCTCGCCGATCCACTGAACGTGGGCGGCGTGTCACCGCCGCTGACGCTGACGGTGACGTTGCCGCCGGTGTCATCGCTGCCGCAGTCCTAGTACTCCGGGGCCGGTGATAGGCCCTAGATGGCGGCTCCCGTCGCGCCCGCGGCGGGGGCCGCTCTCGTTAAGAGCGTCGTTTCACGCCGCCACTGCCCACAGTCGCCACTGCCCGGGAACGCCGCGGAGCTCGCGTTCACCCCTGTCCTCGAACCGGATCCCCGAGCCCACGACGAGATCCTTGACCGTGCCGGACACGAGTACCTCCCCGGGCGCTGCGTTCGCGCCGACGCGGGCACCGATGTGGACGGCGATCCCTCCGACATCGTTTCCGATGACCTCGATCTCGCCAGTGTGCAGGCCGCTGCGCATCCGAAGCCCAAACTGTGCACTCGCCGCGTCTTGGATCGCGGTCGCGCACCGGATCGCGCGGGCGGGACCGTCGAAGGTGGCCAGGAACCCGTCCCCCATCGACTTCACGGTGCGGCCGCGGAAGCGGGCCAGCTCCTGCGCGATTGACCGGTCGATCAAGTCGAGCAGATCGCGCCAGCGGCGATCGCCAAGCTCGGCTGCGCGGCTCGTCGAGTCAACGATGTCCGAGAACATCACTGTTGCCAGGATCCGGTCCGGGTCTCGAACGGGACGCACACCGGTGAGAAACTCTTCGATCTCGTCGAGCTCCCCATCGGCGTCGCTCCCGAACACCAGCGTCTCTGTCCCCGGAAGCTCGACGTATCGAGCCCCCGGGATATGCTCGGCCAGATACCTCGAGTGACGGACATCCACCAGCGCGTCGGCCGGGCGATGAAGCACCAGCGTCGGCGTCTGGATTGACGGAAGCACGGCCCGGACGTCGATCTCCCCGTTCATCCTCATCAGCTTGATCGCCGTCCCTGGACTCGCCGACAGGCGCTCGAGCCGAGCGAACCACGCTCGCACCCGCGGGTTCTCGGCGGCGCCCGGGGAGAGTGCGGCCACGCTGGACCCGTCACCCCAATTCATTCCTGCCCGGAGCCGCGCCTCTCGCTCCTCCCGGCGTGGCGCCCACGGGTAGTCCTCCGCCCACGACATCCGGGGCATCGCCTCATAGAGCACCAGTGCGTTGGTGCGTTCGGGGTGAGTCGCGGCGAACAGCGCGGCCATCGCCCCACCATCCAGCAGCGCAAAGATCGCGGCCTGCTCGGACAAGGCTGCGTCCATGACCGCGACCACGTCGTCGATCTGCTCCTCCAGCGTCGGCGCCGACGGCACGGGGTCCGACAGCCCCGACCCGCGACGATCGAACAGAATCAGGCGCGAGAACGAGGCCAGGCGCTCGAAGTAGCCGGCGACGACGGGCTCCTCCCAGTAATGCTCGACCTGCGAGATCCAGCTCGGGACATAGACCAGGTCGATCGGCCCCTCACCCACCACCTGATACGCGATGTGGAGATCGCCGCTGCGCGCGTAGCGAGTCTCGGGAGCCATCAGGATCCAGCAGCGTACAGACGACGGTAGTGTCCCTTGCCATGAACTTCGAACTGACCGACGAGCAGCGCCTGGTCCGCGAGACGGCGCGGCAATTCACTGACAACGAAATCGTCGAACGCGCGCGAGAGAACGATCGCAATGAGCATTTCGACGTCGAGTTGGTCCGCATGATCGCCGACCAGGGCTACCTCGGAGCGATCGTGCCACGCGAGTACGGCGGAGCAGGTCTCGACTACCTGACCTACGGGCTGGTCGTCGAGGAGATTGGTCGCGGCGACTCAGCGATGCGCACCGTGATCTCCGTGCAGACCTCGCTCGTCTGCTCATCGATCCTCCGCTGGGGGACCGAGGAGCAGAAGCACGAGTACCTCCCGAAGCTGTGCTCGGGCGAGTGGCTCGGGTGCTTCGGACTGACCGAGCCCGACACCGGGTCGGACGCCGCCAACCAGCGCACCCGGGCGCGCAAGACTGATTCCGGGTGGGTGATCAATGGCGCAAAGATGTTCATCTCCCTGGGCAACCACGCCAAGGTCGCGCTGATCTTCGCCCAGACCGACCCGGAGAAGGCTCACCGTGGGCTCGCGTGCTTTCTCGTCGACACCGACCAGCCCGGCTTCCAGCCGCAGGAGATCCATCACAAGATGGGACTGCACGGCTCCGATACGGCGTCGATCTCGCTCGACGACGTCGAGGCGTCGGACGAGTCGATGCTCGGCGAGGTGGGCGACGGCTTCAAGATCGCGATGAGCGCGCTCGACTCGGGCCGCTACAGCGTCGCCGCGGGGTGCGTCGGGATCTGCCAGGGCTCCGTCGACGCCTCGGTTCGGTACTCAAAGGAGCGCCAGCAGTTCGGTCGGCCGATCGCGAGCTTCCAGCTCGTCCAGGCGATGATCGCCGACATGGCAGTGGAGACGGACGCCGCTCGCATGCTCGTGTGGCGAGCCGCATACCTGAAGGACACCGGTCAGCCGAATACGACCGAGACCTCGATCGCCAAGCTCTACGCGACCGAGGCCGCCATCCGCTGCGCGAACAACGCGATCCAGGTCCACGGCGGCTCGGGCTACGTCGACGACTACCCCGTCGAGCGTTATCTGCGGGACGTTCGCGTTACGACCCTGTACGAGGGGACCTCGCAGATCCAGAAGCTGATCATCGGACGAGCGTTGACCGGCGTCAACGCGCTCGTTCCCTCCTGACGGGATGGCCGACGCACCCGGCACGATCGGCGTCGCGGGCGCCGGGACGATGGGCGCGGGCATCGCCCAGCTGGCGGCGCTGAGCGGCGCCCGGACGCTGCTTCACGACCCGGTCCCGGAAGCACTCGAGCGTGGCCTGGACGGGACCAGGTCGCGGCTGGAGCGGTCCGTCGACCGTGGACGGCTGACGGCGGATGCAGGTGAGCAGGCGGCGGCCCGGCTCGAGCCGGCACGAGCACTCGAGGACCTCTCGCCGTGCGAGCTCGTGATCGAGGCTGCCCCCGAGCGGCTCGAGCTCAAGCGCCAGCTGTTCGAGCGCCTCTCAAATGACATCGTCGCAACGGACTGCGTGCTCGCGACGAATACGTCCTCGCTGCTGGTGACCGCGGTCGCGACCACCGTCAAGGAGCCGGAGCGCGTCGTGGGCATGCACTTCTTCAATCCCGCGCCGATCATGGCCCTGCTCGAGGTGGTCGCGGGCGAGGAGTCCTCCGAGTGGGCACTGGCCGTGGCGCGAGCCGCCGGCGAGGCGATGGGCAAGCACGTGATCGATGCCGTCGATGGTCCCGGGTTCCTGGTCAACCGCTGCAACCGTCCGTTCGGTCTCGAGGCGCTCAAGCTGCTTCAGGAGGGCGTGGCGTCGATTGAGCAGATCGACCGGATCTGCAGGATGGGAGGCGGTTTCCGGATGGGTCCGTTCGAGCTCGCGGACCTCGTCGGCGTCGACGTCAACCTCGACGTGGCGAGATCTTTCTACGAGCAGAGCTTCGGGGAGCCTCGCTGGCGGCCCTCGCCGATCCCGGTGAAGGCGGTCGCCGCCGGGCGCCTCGGACGCAAGTCGGGCCGCGGCTACTACGACTACCGCGACGGCACCGATTCCTACCGCGAGCCCGATCCCGATCCGCTGCCCGGCGGTGGCGGTGACGGCCTGATCGTGGTCCACGGCCACTCTCAGCTCGCCTTCGAGCTTGAACGGGCCGCGCTTCAGGCCGGCTGGGAGGTGGCATCCCCGGACGAGGCAGAGCCAAGGGAGCCGCCGTTCCTGATCCTCGACCTCAGCGGCGGCGAGGAACCCGATGCGCCGCTCCAGGGCGGGCCGCAGGCGATCTGCTGTGCCGCCGGGTCCCTGGCGGCGCTCGACCCCGGCGGCGCCGCCGTCGGCTTCCACGCGCTTCCGCCGCTCGAGGAGTCCACCGTCGTCGAGCTGGTTCGAGGCACTGATACGGCACGATCCGCCGCCGATGCGGCCGAGCGGTTCTTCGCCACGCTCGGCAAGCACACGATCTGGGTCTCCGACTCCCCAGGCCTCGTGCTCGGCAGGCTCGTCTGCCAGCTCATCAACGAGGCTGCGTTCGCGCTTGGTGAACTCGTTGGGTCGGCGGCCGACATCGATGCCGGCATGGTCCACGGCCTGAACCACCCCCGTGGCCCGCTTGGGTGGGCCGACCGGATCGGGCTCGATCACGTGCTCGAGGTGCTCGACGGGCTCGTCATCGAGCGTCACGAGGAGCGCTACCGCGCCGCCCCCGAGTTGCGGCGCCTGGTCCTGTCCGGACGGCTCGGGCGCCAGACCGGCGAGGGCTTCTTCTCCTACGACCAGCCGGACATTATCTGAGCTATTCCGGCGCGCCGGGAGAGACTCTGAGTGAGGACTCAATGAGAGCAGTCACGTTCCAGGCACCCCACGAAGTCCGCGTCGAGGACCGCCCCACTCCGGAGCTCGAGGACCGCGCCGACGCGATCGTGTCGATCGACGCGAGCGGTATCTGCGGCTCGGATCTCCACATCTACCACGGCCGCGTGAAGATCGAGCCCGGATTCACGATCGGTCATGAGTTCGTCGGCACGGTCGTGGCGGCGGGAGACGGAGTCACCCGCGTCAAGCCCGGCGACCGGGTCCTCGGCTGCTACCACAGCGCCTGCGGCACCTGTTTCTTCTGCCTGCGCGGCGCTTACCACAAGTGCGACCGGATGCGGGTCTTCGGCCACGGGACGCTGCTGGGCTCCCTCCAGGGGACCCAGGCCGACCAGGCGCTCGTGCCGGTTGCGGACATGACGCTTCGACGAGTCCCGGACGTCGTCTCGAACGATGCGGCCCTTTTCGCCGGCGACGTGATGGGCACCGGGTATCACGCGGTCGTCGAGTCCGGGGTCAAGCCGGGCGACAGCGTCGCTGTCTTAGGACTCGGGCCGGTCGGCCTGTGCGCTGTCCAGGTGGCGCTCGCCGCCGGCGCCGGCCCGGTGTTCGCAATCGACACCGTCGAGCAGCGACTCGAGGTCGCCCACCGTCTCGGGGCCAGAGCCGTCCATCTCACCGAGCAGAGCCCACGCGACGAGATCCGGAAGGCCACCGACGATCGCGGCGTCGACGTCGCGATCGACGCCGTGGGCCATCCCGACGCGCTCGATACCGCGATCCGGCTGACGCGCAAGGCCGGCGCCGTGTCAGCGACCGGCGTGTATGCCGAGCCCTGCCAGGTCCACATGGGACTCGTGTGGATCAAGGCGCTGACGCTCAGAAGTGGGCACGCGAACGTGATCGGCCACGTCGACCGCGTGTTGGGGATGATCGCCGCCGGGACACTCGACCCGACGCCCCTCGTCACGAGCCATATGGGGCTCGACGACGCCCCCGAGGCCTACGAGATCTACGATCGCCGAGAGGCCCTGAAGATCGTTCTCACACCCGGCTAGAACATTCGTCCACTGTACCGCCGCCTGCCGTTCTAGACGAATGTTCGATAAGGTCGATGCGTGGCTCCGGCTTCAACGGGTAGTGGCGATGCAACGGTCATGCTTACCGGGAGCACCGTCAGCGTGTCGCGCCTGTGGCGCCGTGCACCGATCGCCCTCGTGGGCGTATTGGCGGCGGCCGTGGCCGCGTCCCCGGCGACGGCCAAGTCGCACCACCATCGACGCCACCGGGTCCATTCCACCCGCGCGTGCGCGGACGCGAACGCCGCAGTCGGCGGGGTGTCGCGCCAGGCAACGAAGGCCGCCGTCGTCTGCCTGATCAACAAGCAGCGCACGGCTCGTGGGCTGCCGGCATTGCATGAGAGTGGCCTGCTCGATCGATCCGCCCAGGGATGGACGAACACGATGGTCGCCACCGGTGCGTTCACCCACGGCGCCGACTTCGCTGGCCGGATCTCGGCCGCCGGCTTCCAGTGGTCGTCCGCAGGCGAGAACATCGCGACCGGGTTCCTGACGCCGCGGGCGGTCGTCGCAGGCTGGATGGGCAGCACCGGCCACTGCCAGAACATCCTCAGCGCCACCTATTCGAGCGTCGGCACCGGAGTCGTCCATCACGTCGTTGGTGTTGGAGGCGACGGCGCGACGTGGACCCAGGACTTCGCGCTGGCGGCCGGGCACCATGCCCCGTCGCACAACGTCGGCCCGGCGAACGGCTGTCCCTACTGACGCCGGGAACACGAGGCCCGCGCGGTGATCAGGCCTGCGCGGCGCTCTCGGCCGGAAGCGGCGTGTCGCGCAGATACCACTCCGCGTCAAGCGCCGACTGACAGCCCGATCCGGCTGCGGTAACCGCTTGACGGTAGGTGTGATCCACGAGATCCCCGGCCGCAAACACACCCGGAAGGTTGGTGAGCGTCGAGCGTCCCTGCGTGACCACGTAACCGGCGTCGTCAGTGTCGACCTGGCCCACGACCAGCTGCGACTGGGGCTCGTGGCCGACCGCGATGAACGCCCCGAAGATCTCGAGCTCCTTCTTGGAGCCATCGACCGGGTTCAACAGGTGGGCAACCTTCAACGAGCCCTCCTCACCGGGAGCGAACTCCTCTATGACGTACGGCGTCAGAAATTCGATGTTGTCGATCGCTCGCGCCCGCTCGAGCATGATCTTTGAGGCACGAAACTCGTCGCGCCGATTGACGATCACTACCTTGGAAGCGAACTTGGACAGGAACATCGCCTCCTCCATCGCCGAGTCGCCACCGCCGACGATGATTGTCGGGACGTCTCGATAGAAGGCCGCATCGCAGGTCGCGCAGTAACTCACGCCACGGCCTCCGAGCTCGTCCTCGCCGCGGACGCCGAGCTTGCGGTGCTGGGCGCCCATCGCAAGGATCACGGTCCGCGCCCGGTGGACGTCGTCGCCGACGAACACCTTGTGCAGGCCGCCGTCGCGGGAAAGCTCGACGCTCGTCACGTCATCGGTCTCCAGACGCGCACCGAAGCGTTCGGCCTGGTCCCGGAATCGCTGCATCAGATCCGGCCCCATGATCCCCTCGGGGAAGCCCGAATAGTTTTCGACGTCGGTCGTCTGCTGAAGCAGTCCACCCCATGCGAATCCCTCGACCACGAGGGGTTCGAGGTTTGCCCTCGCCGTGTACAGCGCGGCCGTATAGCCCGCCGGGCCGCTGCCCACGATCACCACATTTTCGACTTGATCTGTCACTTCATTAAGTATAGCTAGGGGCCTCAGTGCTGGGCGCCTCAGCGCGCTGCCACCGATTCACGGTCCGTCGCAGCTGCAGGTATGCGACCGCTCCGGGAAGTGTCGGCAGCCAGAACGCCAGGGCACGATACGCCAGCACGGAGACGATCGATATGTCGACCGGCACACCGAAGGCGGTGAACGCGCCGATCATGCCGCCATCGACGCCGCCGATCCCGCCCGGAAGCGGCAGGGCGTTGCCGAGCATTCCGACGAAGTAGGACATCACGATCACCGCATGGGGCGGGGCATAGCCGAAAGCGTGGAAGCAGGCCCAGAGCACGGCGATGTCGAAGCCCCACCACCCGACGGCACCCAGTAGGTGCGGATCCTTTGAACGGACCAAGCCGATCGCGGTGCGCACCCCGGTCCCGGTTGTCGCGGGGGCGGTGGCCAGCCATCGAGCCAGCGATCCGAGCCATCCGTGCACCTCTCGCCACCGGCCGACGATCCGTTCAGTGTCGTCCGGGAGCAATGACACCGCGAGGAACACCACGATCACCACGGCGCCGAAGATCGCCGGGACGATTGTGATCGCGAACGGCGCCGAGCCCTCGAAGAGCCCCAGGTACAGCCCCAGTCCACAGATCACGAGCGTGCCCATGTAGACCCCGTAGAGGAGGGCCAGGAACGCGATCATCCGGCAGGCGACGGCACGCGCGCCCATGCCGGAGCGCCGCACCGCCCAGGCGGTCAGGGCGATGCCGCCGGCCCCACCAGCTGCGAACAGTCGCGTCGCCGCCAGTCCGGCCATCGTTATCTGGTAGCTCTCGCGCCAGCCGATACGCGACTGCCCCCGCACGAACACGGCGCGGAACACTGCGATATAGGCGCCGAAGGAGCAGATCTCCAGCCCGGCGCCGAGTCCGAGCCACCATACGTTGCCCTGCCGGATCCGGTTCCACGTCACCCTGAGCCCGACCAACCTCGGCAGCACGAAATATAGGAACGCGATCGCCGATATGACGAACAAAATCGAGGCGAGCAGCTGCCGGCGCGTGAAGCGCACGCGCGGCATCTCCTCGTGCCGGCTTGCGTCCGTGGTCCTCAGCTGGTGGCGCTCGCGGTCAAGCTCGCCCGCCTCGTCAGATGCCGCCGCCCGCTGCTCGATTGGAGCGTCGTGGGCCACGCGTGCTCCTAAGCCGCGGCGGTCCGAGCTTCCAGGGCCTGCAAGAGCCGCGAGAAGCGCCTCGCAAGCGGCGCGAGCCGCGGCGACTCGAAGCGGATGGCTTCGGTCAGCGCCGCGCCTGCCAGGAGGTCGACCGCATAATGCTCACCCAGGTAGACGAGCGCGATTCCGAGTAGCGACGTGTAAGTCCACCCGAGCGCGCCCGCGACCGGACCCACCTCGGAAAGCAGGTGGGCCGCCATCAGCGACGTGGCGAAATGCAGCGACGGCATAGCGGCAAGCGGGTTTCCTCCCAGGACATCGTAGAGCCCGGCCCAGCGGTCCCCCCAGAACTGCTCGCCGTACTCGATCATCATCCGCCGCACCACTTCGGCCTGCTCGTCCTCGAGATAGCCATGGGCCGCGGCCCACCAGGGGGGCGCGGTCGGGATCGCCCAGTAGAAGACGGCGCCCAGATCGAACACGGCGTACATCTGCACCGCCGCCGCCGGGAACCGGTCGCGCCGGCGAACCAGGATGTACCCAACGGTTCCGTGCGGTACGAAGAACCACATCCAGTGGCACCAGACAAGCACCCGCTCGAACCGGTTCACCTGGCCCGGAGCCGAGAACGCTCGCTGCAGCCGGACCGTAGGCGCCACCCCAAGACCGAGCGCACGATCGATCTTGGCCGGGTAGGCGACCCGCACGCGCGCGGCGAGGCGCTCAGGATCGTCGTTCGGCATCTCGTACGCGGCCAGGTATGCCCACATATTCAGCGCACAGAGGGCCGCGTCGCGTGCGCGACTTCGTCTTGTGACCGCACACAGCGCGACGGGTGCCAAACCGGCCATACCGAGCACGGCGGCAGGTGGCAACTTCAGACGCCGCCTCATGATGGGCGCCGCGACGCCGGCCGCGACAAACATCCAGGCGGCCGCTCGGATGCCCCTCGTGACGCTCAAGGAGCGGGCAGTATACGTTCGCCTGCATCCGTCGCAGTGAAACGCGACCGATCTGACGGGCGACGGAGGCGGCCCCCGGCTGGATAGAATGCCGCAGCCTTGCGACCCGACGCGACTGACGCAAAGTCCCGCCGCCGCCGCAGCCGACGGCTGGGCGTTGCCCTGATCCTGGTTGCCATCGGCTCGTTGATCCTGGCCCCTGGGGCCCTGGCCAACTTCCTGACCCCGAAGTCGGGCGGGTCGCCGAATGCGGACGCGATCCACAGCCTCTACAAGATCGTCCTTTACATCGCGGCGGTCGTGTTCGTGGTCGTCGAGGGCGCGCTCGTCTACTCCGTCTTCAAGTTCCGGGCCAAGAAGGGCGCCGTGGCCGCCCAGATCCACGGCAACACGCGGCTCGAGATCGGCTGGACCGTCGGAGCGGCTCTGATCCTCGTCGTGCTGACCGTGATCACGTTCATCAAGCTGCCGTCGATCCTCAACCCGCCGAACACGAGCGCTGACGGATACCTGACGGCGTCGCTCACCGAGCCAACGCCGCCGAACGGCAAGGTGCTGAAGATCTGCGTTCAAGGCCGTCAGTACATCTGGCGGTACACGTACGGCAACAACTGCAACAACGGCGCCTTCGACTTCAAGCTCCCGTACTCCTACACAGAGATGGTCGTGCCGGCGAACACGACGATCGATCTGACGATTCAGTCCACCGACGTGATCCACAGCTGGTGGGTGCCGTCGCTCGGCGGCAAGGTCGACGCCGTCCCCGGCTACACAACGTACACCTGGTTCAAGGCGCCGCATGCTGGCTCGGTCTACCGCGGACAGTGCGCCCAGCTGTGCGGGCGCCAGCACTACGCGATGATCGCATTCGTCAAGGTCGTGACCCCGCAGCAGTACAGCGCGTGGCTCGAGTACCAGCGCAACGCGATCGCCACGGCCAACGACTCGGTGTCCGCGCTGCGAGCGATTCTGACGAAGAACGGAAACCTGTAGGAGACGAGGATGGCGACGACCGCTCCGGCGATCAGATCGGTACCGCAACTGCTCACCGACGAGGTGACGCGCCCGCGCGAGACCAAGCGCTGGGTCGACTGGGTGACGACGACCGATCACAAGAAGATCGGGATCATGTACCTGGTCACGACGTTCGTCTTCTTCATGATGGGCGGCGTCGAGGCGCTGATGATGCGGCTCCAGCTCGGCGTCCCCAACAACACGCTGGTCACCGCCGAGCACTACAACGAGCTGCTCACCCTCCACGGGACGACGATGATCTTCCTGTTCGTCGTGCCGGTGATGGCGGGCTTCGGCAACTACTTCGTGCCGCTCATGATCGGCGCGCGCGACATGGCGTTCCCGCGCCTCAATGCCCTCTCCTACTGGCTGCTGCTGGCCGGGGGGATCGTGTTCTACCTGACCCTGTTCTGGCAGCCACCGCAGGCCGGGTGGTGGAGCTACCCGCCGCTGTCGACCATCCAGTTCTCGCCGAGCGGCGGCCAGGACGCGTGGATCTTCCTGATCCATCTCACCGGAATCTCGTCGCTGCTCGGGGCGATCAACTTCTACGTGACGATCGTCAACATGCGCGCGCCCGGCATGAGCTGGGGCCGGCTGCCCCTGTTCATCTGGGCGATCCTGGTCTACGCCGTGCTGCTGATCGTCGCCCTGCCCGTCGTCGCGGCGGCGGTGACGATGCTCCTCACCGACCGCCACTTCGGTACCCACTTCTTCGATCCCACCGCCCACGGCTCGCCGGTGTTGTGGCAGCACCTGTTCTGGTTCTTCGGGCACCCCGAGGTGTACATCATGATCTTGCCCGGCTTCGGGATCATCTCGGAGGTCATCCCGGTGTTCTCGCGCAAGCCGATCTTCGGCTACAAGGCGATCGCCGCGTCGACCGCGGTGATCGCGTTCCTGGCGGTTCTGGTCTGGGGGCACCACTTGTTCGCCTCGCCCGTGCCGATCGTCGTACTCGGCTTCTTCATGCTCAGCTCGTTCCTGATCGGGATCCCGACGGGCGTGAAGATCTTCAACTGGATAGCGACGCTGTGGCGAGGTTCGCTCGTGATGACGACCTCGCTGTACTTCGCCATCGGCTTCATCGCGATCTTCATCGTCGGCGGGATCACGGGGATCTTCCTGGCGGTGTTCCCGGTCGACTGGCAGCTCACCGACACCTACTTCGTCGTGGCCCATTTCCACTACGTGCTGATGGGCGGGGCAGTGTTCTCGGTGTTTGCCGGGATCTACTACTGGTTCCCCAAGATGACCGGTCGGTTGCTGAACGAGACGCTCGGAAAGTGGTCGTTCTGGGTCATGTTCATCGGGTTCAACGTGACGTTCTTCGTCCAGCACGCGCTCGGCCTGTCGGGTATGCCGCGACGGATCTACACCTACCAGCCGGGGTTGGGGTGGTCCACTTACAACTTGATCTCCACGATCGGAGCCTTCATCCTTGCCTTGGGGATCTTGATGACGATCGTCAACATCGCGCGCAGTCTCAAGGTGGGTGCGCTGGCGGGACCAGATCCGTGGAAGGGCAACACGCTCGAGTGGTTCGTCCCGTCGCCTCCGCCCGTAAACAACTTCGACACGATCCCCCGGGTCCGCTCCGTCGAGCCGATGCGCGACATCCGCCGGCAGATCGAGCGCGACACGGGCGTCAGGCAGAAGACCGGCGGCAGCGAACGGTTCGCACGGGCATGAGCCGCCGAGAGGCTCTCAGGGCTCGGTGAGCACGCTGTCCGCCACCGCCGTTCGCGCGGCGTCGGCAGCGTCGGGGGCGCGGCAGGTCGTCTCCGACTACTTCGAGCTGACCAAGCCCAAGGTCCAGACCCTGCTGCTGTTCAGCACGGTGGCCGCGATGGAGGTCGCCGGAGACCCGTCGGTGTCCAAGATCGGGCTCTGCTGCGCCGGTGGCTACCTGTCCGCCGGAGGCGCGGGAGCGGTCAATCACTACTGGGACCGTGACATCGACGCACGCATGCGCCGGACGGCGTCGCGGCCGATCCCGGCCGGGAGGATCTCTCCGCGCGCGGCCCTGATTTTCGGATTCGGGCTCGCGGCGATGTCGTTCGCGCTGCTGTGGAGCACGATCAATCTCCTTTCCGCGTCCCTCGCCCTGGCCGGCTTCGTCGGCTACGTGGGCGTCTACACGATCTGGCTGAAGCGCCGCACCCCCCAGAACATCGTGATCGGCGGTGCCGCCGGCGCCGTCCCGCCGCTCGTCGGATGGGCCGCGACCCGCGGGTCACTGTCGTGGACGGCCGTCTACCTGTTCGCGATCATCTTCTACTGGACGCCGCCGCATTTCTGGGCGCTCAGCCTGTTGATGAAGGACGAGTACGCCAAGGTCGGCATACCGATGATGCCGGTTGTTCGCGGAGAGCAGGAGACCCGGCGCCAGATCCTGCTCTACACGCTTCTGCTGTACGCGGTCTCGCAGCTGCCGTTCTGCGCCGGAGCGTTCGGCGGCTTCTACCTGATCGCATCGATCGTCCTCGGGCTGGCGTTCATCGGCGGCGCCATCCGGCTCTATCGCCGCGCCGACCGCCGCGCGGCGTTGCAGCTGTACCTGTTCTCGCTCGCGTACCTGGCCCTGCTATTTGGGGCGATGGTGGCGGACGTAAAGCTGTAGATTTCGGGCCGGCAAGGATGGATCGCAAGCTCGCACGCAAAAACATCCGCTTGGGCCTGATCGCCGGCGCGCTGTGCCTCGTGATGTTTGGAATCACGTTCGTCGCCGCGGCGATCTACGTGCACGCATGAGCCTCGAGGACGGAGCCGGGGCGGAGACCGACGCTCCGCCTCCAGGCGAGGAGATCCACCTCCCCGGTCCAACGCTGCTGCCGTTCGTATGCGCGATCGCGATCACGCTGATCGTGATCGGCACGACGATCGGCTGGATCTTCTCGATCGTCGGGCTCGTGATCCTGGTCGTCGCCGTGCTCAAGTGGGTCGGGGACACGCGCCGCGACATCAACGCGCTCCCCGAGGAGCATCACTAGCCACGCCCGCCAGTGTCTCAAGGGGCGCGCCACGGCGCGCCCTGCGGTGTGGCATTCGCGGTGGCGCCGGGCTCTCGTGGGCCGGCTCCGGGGCCATCGGCTCAGAGGCTGCGGCGCTCCGCGCCCGCAGCCCCGGTTGGCTCGCGGCTCGGTAAACAGCGCTTGGGAAGGAAGGAGCGGGCGCGATCGCGTCCTTTCGATGGTGCATGGCGCGCCAATCTCGCACCGGATGGGGAGGCCTGGCCTGTTGCGCACGAGGAGTGTGCTCAGTGCGCCACGGCTCGGATCTGGCGCCGGTGTTGGCGCGCTATGCACCATCTCCGTGACGGTCTCGCGACGTCGTGGCACAAAGTCGCCATATCTAGCCGCATGAGGCGCGCAGATTCCGCTGGCGCCCTCACGCACTCCCTTCCCGGCGCCGTTTACGGAGCCGACCGCTCGCCACGCCGCGGGCGCGCAGCGCCCTCAAGCTCTGAGTCGACTAAATCCGGCTCGCACAACAGGTTCGACGCCTACTTCTCAAACGCCCCGGCCGGAATCTCGCTGGTTGCCCCCTCCTCGGTCCAGCAGCGGACGATGTCTCGCATCGACAGGATGCCCACGAGCTCCCCGCCGTCGACCACGATCAGGTGGCGGAACCCGCCCCGGACCATCGCCGTCGCGGCCTGCTCGAGCGACCAGTCCGGCGAGGCGAACGTGAGTTTGGCGGTCAGATGCCGCGCCACGAGCTCGGTATCGGGATCCTGACCCGCCCCGATCGTGTGGAGAATGTCGCGCTCGGTGATCACACCGGGGCCGGGAAGCTCAGGGTCGATCACCACCGCCGCGCCGACCTTGCGGCGCGACATCGCCGCGGCGGCATCACGAACGGTGTGCCCCGGCCCGATCGTGAGAACGATGTCGGTCATACCCTCGCGTACCTGCATGGTGCTCCTCGTTTGCTTGCAACGATTGCCTCAATCATAACCGTTGCGGTTGCAGGGAATAGGACGGTTTTTGACCCGGCGTCGTCCGTCGCACAGAAGGCATAGGATGCCGGGAGGAGTGATGCTCGAGGGCCACGGAGACACACGTGCGTAAGCACCCTCTGTTGCAGATGCTGGTGATCGGGGTCGTGGCCACGGCGATCCTGATCCCCATCGCGCTGATCATCCCGTGGTTCCCGACCGACGCTTCGAAGCAGGCAAGCAGCGTCCACACCCTCTACGACGTCCTGTTGATCGCGACGGTGCCGATCTTCGTGCTCGTCGAGACGGTCGTCCTGTATTCGGTCTGGAAGTTCCGGATGAAACCCGGAGAGGAGCTCAAGGACGGGCCCCCGATCCACGGCAACACGCGGCTGGAGGTCGTTTGGACGGCGGTTCCCGCGGTGCTGCTGATCGCGATGTGTACGTACGCGTACGTCACGCTGCGCCACAACGAGGCGAGCCACAAGGGCGAGATGACGATCAACGTCACCGAGCGCCAGTTCGCGTTTGAGTTCTCCTATCCGATCAATGGCAGCAACGCCAACCAGATCGTCTCGCCCAACCTGTACCTCGCCAAGGGCCAGCCCGTGGTGTTCAAGATTCGCTCGCTGGACGTGATCCACAGCTTCTTCGTCCCCGAGTTCTCCGAGAAGATCGATGCCGTGCCCGGGATCACGACCACGCTGCGAGTCACGCCGACCCGCGTCGGGACCTATCCGGTCGAGTGCACCGAGCTGTGCGGGGCGGGCCACTCGCTCATGCGCACGGCCGCATATGTCGTCAGCCCCGCACACTTCCAAGCATGGTTGCGGTCCCAGAAGCCCAACGGGCCGCCACCGGTCGGCGAACCGCCACCCAATGCCGCTCAGCCTGGAGTTCCCGGCGCCGCATCGTCCGCGACCGCGCCCTCGACGAGCACGACCTCCTCCTCCTCCTCCTCGGCGTCATCCAGTACGGCCGAGGGGAAGGCATTGTTCACCTCGGCCGGCTGCTCCTCCTGCCACACGCTCGCCGCGGCGGGCGCCACCGGGACGATCGGACCGGACCTCGATGCCCGCCTGCGGACCGACTGCGCCAGCGCGGCGTCCAAACCCATCCGTGGGGCCACTCTCGAGGAGTGCATCCACACCGCGATCACCAAACCTTACGCGTTCATTCCGACCGGCTACCACGCCGGAGTCATGCCGGCGACGTTCGGCCAGACGCTGTCGTCAGCCCAAGTACAAGCGCTTGTCAACTTCCTGTCGAGCGTGGCAAAGTGAGCAGGTATCGTGCAAATCATGGTTAGTCGGAGGGGGATCGACTGATGGCGACCACCTCGGCGGTTGCGCCGGATACTCTGGCCCAGCGACCCCGCACGCGCGTCCCGCTGCCGCGCAAGCTGCGCCAGGCGGGCTGGTACCGGGCAGCTTTCGCCGACGTCCTCGGGCTCATCTTCGCGTTCGCGATCACGGTCCTGATCCGGTGGCTCATGCACCAGCACCCGATCATCGACGGCCACGCGATCACGATCGTCGCACTGATCGCGGTCCCGATCTTCTTCATGTTCGGCCTGGGGACCGCCGACTACTGGCTCTACTGGGCCGCCGGCCGGCCGACCCGGCCCGAGGACCACTCGGGGCACGGCGCCTACAGCTGGCGCGACTACTTCCGGGTGAACACCGACCACAAGGTGATCGGGATCCAGTACACGGTCACCTCGTTCTTCTTCCTGCTCGTGGGCGGCCTGCTGGCGATGCTGATCCGGGCGCAGCTCGCCAAGCCCGGCATGCAGTTCCTGACGCCAGAGCAGTACAACGGCGTCTTCTCGGTCCACGCCACGCTGCTGATCTTCCTGTTCGTGATCCCGGTGTTCGCCGGGCTGGCGAACTTCGTCCTGCCGCTGATGATCGGCGCGCCGGACATGGCCTTCCCGCGACTGAACGCACTGTCGTATTGGTTGTTGCCGCTCGCCGGGATCATGATGCTGATGAGCTTCCTGGCGCCGGGAGGCTCGTTCGCGGCCGGGTGGACCGCGTACGCCCCGCTGTCGACGACGATGCCGCTCGGCCAGCTGTTCTTCACGATCGCGGTGCAGCTGGCTGGCGCCTCATCGATCGCCACCGCGCTCAACTTCCTGGTGACGATCATCACGATGCGCGCTCCGGGCATGAGCTTCTTCAGGATGCCGCTCCTGGTGTGGGCGAACTTCTCGACCTCGCTGCTGGTCGTGATCGCCACCCCGTTCATCGCCGCCTCGCAGTTCTTCATCCTGCTCGACGTTTCGCTGCACTTCCACTTCTTCGACGCGTTCGTCGGCCCCGGCAAGAACGGCAACGTGCTGATGTACCAGCACGTCTTCTGGTTCTACTCCCACCCGGCGGTCTACATCATGATGCTGCCGGGGTTCGGGATCATCTCCGAGATCATCGCGGTCAAGTCGCGCAAGCCGATCTTCGGCTACCGGATGATGGCGTTCTCGCTACTGGCGATCGTTGTGCTCGGATTCACGGTCTGGGCCCACCACATGTTTGTCTCGGGCATGGCGCCGTGGATCCGGATCCCGATGATGATCACAACGTCGATCATCGCCGTCCCCACGGGCATCAAGATCTTCTCGTGGCTTGCGACGCTGTGGCGAGGGGTGCTTCACCTCGACACGCCGATGCTGTTCGCGCTGGGGTTCCTGACGAGTTTCACACTGGGCGGGATCAGCGGCGTGATGCTGGCGATGATCCCGTTCGACATCCACGTCAGCCAGACGTACTTCATCGTCGCCCACATCCACTACGTGCTGTTCGGCGGGTCGCTGTTCACGATCTACGCCGGCGTCTACTACTGGTTCCCGAAAATGACAGGGCGGATGTTCGACGACCGCCTCGGCAAGTGGCACTTCTGGTTGACGTTCATCTTCTTCAACCTGACGTTCGCGCCGATGCACCTGATCGGGCTCCAGGGGATGCCGAGGCGCGTCGCCGAGTACGCCTCGAAGTTCGCCGCCTGGAACCTGTTCATCTCGATCTCGGCCTTCATCCTCGGCCTGAGCACGCTGCTCTTCCTCTACAACATGGTCGCCAGCTGGCGCGGTGGGCCCCGTGCCGCGTCGAACCCGTGGCGCGGTCTGACGCTGGAGTGGCAGGTGTCCTCGCCGCCCCCGATCTTCAACTTCGACTCGGTTCCGACGGTCGTCGGCGGTCCCTACGAGTACGGCGTCCCCGGTGCTGTGCACGGCATCTTCAAGCCACCTGCCGAGGCGAAGCCGGTAGCTGCGGGAGCGATGACGATCCCGCGGAGCCAAGAGCGACACGAGTGAGCACTGACGCCCCCTTCATCGCGGCCAGGACGATCCTCGTCGTGGCCAATGAGACGCTCGGCGGGCGCGAGCTGCTCGAGGGCATCCGCGAGCGCGCCGGCGACGACGTGCGCTTCGTGCTGTGTGTCCCGCAAAACCGGCCGCGGGCCGGGCTCGTGATCTACGACGACGCCGTCTACGACGCGGCCAACGTCCGACTCGAGCTGGCGCTCGAAGTCCTGCGGGACATGGGGATCCGGGCGATCGGCGAGGTTGGAGACTCGGACCCGTACACGGCCACGATGGATGCCGTCCAGGAGTACCACCCCGAGGAGATCATCATCTCCACCTATCCGGAGACCCGGTCGGGGTGGCTGCGGCGGGACCTGATCGAGCGCATCGAGCGGGCGAGCGGCCTGAAAGTGACGCACATCGTCAACGACATCGATTCCGAAGGGCTTCCGTTCCACGTCACGTTGGCCGTTGCGAACCGGACGGCGTCCGGCGATGAACTGCTCGAGGCCCTGAAGGCCAAGTCAGACGCCTTCTCACAGTCGGACCGCCGCCAGCTGTTCATCGTCGTCGTCCCTCAGGAGGGCGGCGACGGGACGGCCACGCGGCGGGCTCGCGGCCGGTTGAAGCTCGTCCTCGACCGCCTCCGGGTGCGCGGCCTGTACGCCGCCGGGATGATCGGCGATCCGGATCCGTACACGGCAATCACCAACGCGCTTCAGTATTTCCGGGTCGACGACATCGTGATCTCGACATTCCCGGAGACCAAATCCGGGTGGCTGCGCGCCGATCTGATCGAACGGGTGCGCCGCTCGAGCGGCAAGCCCGTCGAACATGTGGTGCACAGTGACGATGCCACCGAGACCGCTGCTCAGAGAGCCTAGGAGAGCGAATGGAAGCCGCCTCAGTCGCCCACGAGCATCACGGCCCGCCCCCGGCCCACCGCTCTTCGCGGGTAGAGCCGGCAACGCTCGGAATGATGCTTTTCATCATCTCCGAGGTGATGATCTTCGGCGCGTTCTTCACGGCGTACTTCTTCATCCGGATCGTCACGCACAACCCCTGGCCCGCTCACGGGACCAAGGTGCCAGAGGCGGTGGCGGGCGTGAACACAGCGATTCTGGTCTCCTCGTCGCTCACGATCCACTGGGCCCTGACCTCGATCAAGAACGGCAACCGCTTCGGCCTGAAAGCCGGAATGGTCTCGACCTTCCTACTCGGCCTGACATTCCTCACGGTTCAGATCAACGAGTACATCCACGTCGGCTTCGCGCCCCACGATTCGGCCCAGGGGAGCGTCTTCTACGCGCTGACCGGCCTGCACGGAGCCCACGTGTTCATCGGCCTGTGCCTGTTGCTGATGGTCACGATCCGCGCATTCCGCGGCCACTACTCGCCTGAAGAGCACCGGGGGATGGAAGTGCCGGGGATCTACTGGCACTTCGTCGACATCATGTGGATCGTGGTCTACACGTCGGTCTACATCTTGTAGTGCGCCTGCCGCGCTCCGAGGCCGACGCCTTCAGGATCCTCATCCGAGTCGTGGTCGTGCTGGCGATCGTCGTCGTAATCGTCCTGATCGCCAAGGCCGCCTGAGTCCCCGGGCGGCCCGTCTCACCCGATCAACCCGCCGAAACCCCGGATATACCTGGGTAAAAGCTGGTTCATCCCGGGGCGGGCCGACTCGTCGGCCGCCGGCGGCGATCTGAGAACGAAACCCCCGCCCGCCGTGGCACCATTGGATTCGTGCTGTCTCTAGGAGCCATCGGCCCGGCCGGCTCGATCGCGCTTCCGATCTTCGTCCTGCTGTTCTGGATCCCGTATCACCTGAGGGCGCGGACGCTCGCCGGTCAGCAGCGGCCCATCCCGACCTGGCGCCAGGGATGCTTCGTCTCGGGTCTGATCGTCCTCGCCGTCGCTCTGAGCCCGCCTGTAGGGACGCTCAGCGACCAGCTGCTCGTCGCCCATATGGCCGAGCACCTGCTGATCGGCGACATTGCCGCGCTGTTGATCGTGCTGGGGTTCACGGGGCCCCTCCTGGCCCCGCTGCTGCGCAACCGGGTGATCGCGAAGCTCAGGGTCCTGACCCATCCCGTCGTCGCGATCGTGGCCTGGGGCGTCAACTTCTATCTCTGGCACCTCCCTGTGCTCTACCAGGCGGCGCTGCGCCACGACGCACTGCACGCACTCGAGCACGCCACCTTCCTCACGTTCGGGATCGCGATGTGGATGGCGCTGCTCGGCCCGCTGCCCAAGCCGGCATGGTTCAACAACGCCTGGAGGCTCGTCTACATCATTGCCGTAAGGCTGATCGGGACCGTGCTCGCCAACGCGATGATCTTCGCCGGGACAGTCTTCTACCCCTACTACGCGGCCGGCGACGCCCACTGGCACATCAGCGCCCTCGCCGATCAGACCGCCGCCGGCGGGCTGATGATGGTCGAGGAGAGCTTCCTCACGATCGGGCTGTTCTGCTGGCTGTTCATGAAAGTCGCCCGTGAGGCGGAGGACCGCCAGGAGATGCTCGACTTCGCGAACTCGCACGGGATCGCGCTCGACGAACAGCGCGCGGCGCGGGCGGTCAGCGCCGGGCGCAGCGAGGAGATGTGGCAGCGGCTGCGGGCCGCCGCCGGCGCTACTTGACCACGAGCGGGCCGCGCATGCCGGCCAACGCGTGGCCGTCCACCGAGCAGTAGAACTGGTAGGTCCCAGGTTTCAGGCTGACGGTCACGGTCGAGACCCCGCCGTTGGCGACGATCGCACCGACCTTGCTGACCCCGCCGCCCCTGATCGCGATGTCGTGGTCAACCGAGGACATGTTCTGCATCCGCAACGTCACGGTTCCGGGGGTGGCGGACGCGCGCGAGGCGGTGAACTTGAGCTGGCCGGTCGGATCTGCGTTGATCTCGACCACCCCGTTCTTCTCGACCGCGGGCTTCTGCGTGACGGATGCCACTGCAGTCGCCAGCGCGCCGACGTCCTGGCCGGGAACCGCGGCCACGTGGGCCACATACGCGGCCACGTCCTGGGCGTCCTGGCCGGTGAACAGCTTCGCCGGCATCACGCCCGCGGTGTTCGGGTACTGGATCCAGTAGCTGATCAGGCCCTCGATCGAGGTGCTCTTGACACCGTCGGCCCGATCCTGGCGAAAGGCGTCGTCGAGATTGGGGCCAACGGTGCCCTGGGCGCCAGCGTGAGCGAGCGTGTGGCAGGCAGCGCACTTTGCGACGAACAGCTGCTTGCCTCTGACCAGGTCGGAGGTCGGATGCTTGATCGAGCAGCCGCCAAGGGCAACCAGCAGCAACGCTCCCGGAACGAGCATGAGGCCGCGAGGAATCGGTGCGAAGGCTCTCAGCATGTTCTGCGGGCGCCACTCTATCCAAGCGCACGGCGAGGGCGCGCCGACGCTGGGGGGGCCCGCGCCGCGTCCCCGGCGCGGTGGTGGCGGGTGCCGCCCGGGGGCGTTGTGGAGATCTTTCGCGGGGCCCCACTGGTACCATGACCGACGGCATGAGGACGCGCCAGAGGTATCGGATGCGGACGCCCTCGAGCGGTAGGGAAGTGATCATCGAGGCCGAGCCGGATCGGGTCTACGTCGACCGTGACACGAGCGAGCCGCTCGAGGTCGTCGCGGAGCTGCTGCCTCTTGCCCCTACGCCCTCTGAGCTCCCCTGGGCGGTAGAGAACCTACGTTTCTGCAACTGGTGCGACCAGCACTCACAGAAGGACCTAAACGACTGTCCGCACTGCGGCAGGCGCATGGAGCCCTTAGGCTCCTAACGCCCTCTCCGCGACGATGAGCCGTTCGATTGTCATTCTCGCCCTGCTCGTTCTCGGCACCGGCCTGTCGGCTTGCGGGGGCGGGTCGCCGGCGACCACCAACACCGCCGGAGCCCCTCCGTTGACCGTGCCGACTACGGGGGTCGCGAGTGCGGCGCCCTCGGCGGTCACGACGACGAAGGCGGCCACGACGACGTCGACCGCCTCGGCGTCCGTCAGTGACCCGTCGGCGGGCTCGTCCTCTTCGTCTGACACGAGCGCGGCGGCTACGGGCGGCTCATCGGCCTCTCCGGCCGCCCCGAGCGCGCCCAGTGGCCCGACGACAGGCGGGACGAGCGCCAACGGAGGCTCCGCCGGTACCGGCGGTGGAGCCGGCACCGGCGCGGGCTCAGGGACCGGCGGCGGTGCTACCAGCGGCGGCGCGGGGCTCGGAACGTCGGCGTTCTGCCAGCAGAACCCGGGCGCCTGCTAGCTCCGCCGGCCGTGCACGAGCCGCCGCCCGTGCACGTACCCCTTCGGAAACGCAGGCGCCGTGACCTCGGTGGCGGTGTATTCGACCCGGGTACCGGGGTAGTCGCACGAGTAGCGCGCGCTCGCCCCGACCGTCAGCTGGGCCCGCGAGCTGCCCGCGGGATGGATGCAGTTGGCCGTGCGGCTCTGGCGGTACGCGAACTGCTTCGTGGGGAGGTCGATCGAGAGCACCGGCGCCCACGTCGGCGTCGTGAGCGCGACCACGTCGCCGCGCTGCACAGGCAGTGTGGTCTGGAGCGGCAGCTGGACCACCTCGCCGAGATACGGCTGGACGTGGAAGATCGTGCTCGTGGCGGCGACCTTCCACTGGCGCAGCTTCTTGGCGCCAACGGGCGCCAGGACCGTGATCGCCAGCTGCGTCGTGCCGCCGTACTGGTGGTCGAGGAACTTGATGTCGTTGAGCCGCGTGGTGCGGCTGGCAGAGAGGGCCGAGAGGCCGACCGTGAATGCGACGATCCTCCCCGCCTTCTTGACGGTTGTCGGGTAAGCGATACCGTCGCGGATCGTCTCAAGCGCGGTGACGCGGGTGAGGATGATCGCGCAATTCTGGGGACTGGTGTTCGGCGGGCACGCCGGCGCCAAAAGCGGCGTCTTCGTCGCCCCGAGTTCGATGATCGTGGCGTAAGCAGGGACCGCGGCCAGCGCCACTATGGCGGCTGCCAGGACCGCGCAAAGCGCGAGAGAACGTTTCGTCATAGAACCATTGAACACGAATGACCGGCCGCAAGTTGCGTCTGTTCAGCCGCCGGCTCGCACGAATAACCCTGCAATCCGAGCCGTCGCAGGCGAATTAGCGCAACGGCGACCAACAGTGAGCGCAAGCCAACGAGGCGCGTCGCGCCTTCAGGGGCTTATCCAGGGTCCGGCTGTTCGCTAAAGCTTGGCGACGTTTACGGCCTTCGGACCCTTAGGTCCGGCCTCCTCCTCGTAGGAGACCTTCGAGCCTTCGGCCAGCGAGCGATACCCGTCGCCGGTGATGCCCGAGAAGTGGACGAACAGGTCGCGACCACCATCATCAGGCGTGATGAAGCCGAAGCCCTTGTCGTCGCTGAACCACTTGACGGTACCCGTTGCCATTTAGACCCCTTCGCGCAACTCTCTTATCCACGACCAGGCATCAACCGCCCGATCAACCGCGGGAAAAGTAGCAGGGCGCGGCGCTGCCCGCTTGCTGAACCGGCGTCAGCGCCAGCCCACGGTCGCGATCGACGCGAACCGGGCCCGCCGGGGCGCTGCTCATCGGAGCTGCTCAGCCGCGGCCGCGATCTCGTCCGGATCGCCAGGAGCCGGCGTCCACGGCAGCCGCAGGGGATCTCCCACGTAGCGCGGGATCACGTGGACGTGAAAGTGAAAGACGGTCTGCCACGCCGCGCTGCCGCACGAGTTGAGAAGGTTCACGCCGTCCGCGCCGAGTCGCTCGGTCTCCCTGCGGGCGAGCCGCTGGGCGGCATGGATCGTGGCGTCGAGGTCCTCGGGCCCGATCTCGAGCAGGTTCTTGGCGTGGTGGCGCGGAACGACGAGCGCGTGACCGCGCGTCGCCGGCGCGATGTCCATGAAGGCGACGGTCAGCTCGTCCTCGTCGATGATCTGACCCGGCAGCTCGCCGGCGATGATCTTGCAGAAGATGCAATCGGCGTCGGAGCTCACCGACGGCAGCCTACTGATCACCCGCCGGACGGCCTTCGTCGCCCGCTCCGGCGGTGGCGCTCAGCAATTGCCGCGCTCGCTCGAGCGCCTGCTCGCGGTTACGGATCTCGCCGGCGAAGCTGGCCGCCTCGAGTTCGTCGAGCATCGTGCCGATCATCGGCCCCGTGTCGATCCCGAGCGCCATGGCCAGATCGTCCCCGCGGACGGGAGGCTTGGGCGGCGCCTGCCGCCAATCGAGCGCCTCTCCGATCAGCTGCCGGGCTAGCTCGAGATGCTTGGCGATCGCCTCCGCCGAGCCCGCGCCGCGCGTGGCGAGCCGGTCGGCGACGCTGAGCACCGTCACCTCGACCTGCACGGGGGCGCAGGCTTTGAGGTAGCCGTAAATGGCACGCCTGCTGAGCGGCATCTCGTGGACGAGGAAGCCAAGGCGCAGGTGATGACGGGTGAGGGAGCCGACGTAGTCGCACAGCCGCTCGCTCGCCCGCAGTCGCTTTAGCGCCGCTACAGCCATCTCCGCCCCGGTGGCGTCGTGGCCGATGAACGTGACCCGGCCCTGTGCGGTCACGTCGCGCGTTCGCGGCTTGGCGACGTCGTGGAACAGCGCCCCGAAGCGCAGTGCCTGGCCACGGGTCAGCTCGTTGGCGAGCGGTTCGTCGAGTACGCGCGTTATCGCCGGCCCGTGTTCACCGAACGCGACGCCGGGATCCCGCACGAGCGAAATCGTCTCCTTCAGGACCGCCCGGGTGTGGCCGTACACGTCGAGGTGGTGGTACTGGCTCTGCTCGATCCCGTGCAGGCTCGCCAGCTCGGGCAGGATCACCTCGGTCGCGGCGAGCTCGTCCATCAGCTCCAGCCCCTCGAGCGCGCGGTCCGAGGTGACGATCCGCTTCAGCTCCAGAAAGACCCGCTCCGGAGCGACAACACGCAGCCCGGGTGCGCTGCGGGCGGCGACCGCCATCGTCTCGGGCTCCGGCACGAACCTCAGCTCGGAGGCGAGCCGCGCGAGCCGCAACACGCGGAGTGGATCGCCCTCGAACGCCTCCAGCGAGACCATCCGCAGACGCCGAGGCGAAGGTCCTCGAGGCCTCCAAACGGGTCCACGAACCCATCCCCGGAGAGCGGCTGCGCGATCGCGTTGACGGTCAGATCCCGGCCGGCCAGATCGTCCTCGATCGTCTCGCCGCCGAGCGGCAGCAGATCCACCTGCCAGCTGTGATCGCGCGCCACCACCCGCCATCCGCCGAAGTTCTCCGACAGCGCGAACGCGTGGCCTGCCGCCGAGCTGGCCAGCGCGCGGGCAAGCCGCCGCGGCTCGCCTCGGACGGCGATGTCGTAGTCGCTGGTGGAGCGGCCGAGCAGGCGGTCGCGGAGCGCGCCGCCCACGAGCCACGCGCCCTCCTCGATCCCGGCCAGCCCAGACAGTGGATCGCTCATGCCACCGGCTCTCCGTCGCGGTGATAGGCCCGCGGCACCCGGCCCGAGATCCCGCACAGGATCTCGTAGTTGATCGTTCCGATCCGGTGCGCGAGGTCCTCGGCTGTCTGTCGCTCGCCGCCGTTCTCGCCGATGATCACCGCCCGATCGCCCACCCCGACGGCGGGCTCGGATCCGACATCCACAGTCACGTTGTCCATGCTGACAGTGCCGACAAGCGGGTAGCGTCGTCCTCCGATCAGCACCTCGCAGTTGTTCGTGAGGGCCCGAGCGATACCGTCGCCGTATCCGATCGGGATGGTCGCCAGCCAGGTCTCACGCTCGGCGACGAACCGCCGGCCGTAGCCGGCACTTTCGCCGATGCGGGCAAGCTTCACCGCCGCCACATACGAGCTCAGCTCGAGCGCTGGTTCGAGCCCCAGCGCCGCGGCATCGACGTTCATCGGGTCGCCGCCGTAGATCGCGATCCCGCACCGGACCAAGTCGAAGTGACTCGCCGGCGAGTGGATCGTCGCCGCGCTGTTGGCGGCGTGCACGATGATCCCGGGATGTCGTCGTCGGACCGCCGAGACGAACGGGGTGAATCGTTCGAGCTGAGCCCCGAGGAACTGATCGTCCTCGTCCGCGGTCGCGAAATGCGTCATCGCCCCTGCCAGCTGGAGCTCGGGACCGGCGGCCAGCACAGCCTCGGCGACGCGCCATGCTTCGGCCTCCTCGCGTGTCCCAAGCCGGCCCATCCCCGTATCGAGCTTCACGTGGATCCGCACCGGCTCACGTGCGGCGAGACGGACGTCGGCGACGAACTGCTCGCTCCAGACCACGAGTTCAGCCCGTGATCCGATCGCGATCGGAAGCTCCTCGGAGCTGATCGCGCCCATCACGATGATCGGACCGTCGATCCCGCCGGCCCGCAGCTCCGCCGCCTCGTCCGCGGTCGCCACCGCGAGCACGGTGGCGCCGCCGGCCAGCGCCGCTCGGGCCGAAGGCACGGCCCCGTGTCCGTATCCGTCGCCCTTGACGACGGCGCAGAAGGCCGCGCCCGGAGTCAGCCGGTCGATGAGCCGGCCGACGTTACGCTCGATCGCCGCGACGTTCACGCGGGCGAGCGCCCGCAGCGTCACGGTCCCCTCCGCGCCGCCCCCTGCGAGAGCGCTCGCGGCAGCGCCTCGATCACGTCGCTGGCGATCACGCCCTCCTGCCCAACCCGGCCGGCTGCGAGCCGCCCGGCCTGAGCGTGGACGAACACCCCCGCGCACGCGGCGTGGAACGGGTCCATCTGCTTCGCCAGGAACGCCCCGATCACGCCGGAGAGGACATCGCCGGTTCCGGCCGTGGCGAGCGCCGAGGACCCTCCTCGGCTGACGGCCACGCGTCCGTCGGGCTCGGCGACGAGGGTGTCGTCGCCCTTGAGCAGAACGACCGCCCCGGCGCTGGAGGCGGCGCGCCGGACGTAATCGAGGCGGTGGGCGTCGATCGACCGGGCGTCCGTGCCGAGCAGCCGCGCGAGTTCGCCGGCATGCGGGGTCAGCACCGTCGGCGCCTGGCGTCGGGCCAGGGCCTCGAGCTGGCCGGCGTGCGCGTTCAGCCCGTCCGCATCGAGCACCAGCGGCACGCCGGCGGCGCCCGCAACGGCGCGCGCGAACGACAGCGTGTCCGGATCGCGCCCGAGGCCGGGGCCCAGCACGAGTGAGTCGACCCGCTCGGCGCGTTCGAGCACCTGCGCGGCCCCGCCGGCGTCGAATCGCCCCTCGCGATCCGGGATCGGGACCGTCATCACCTCGAGCAGACGGACCTCGAAGATCAGATTCAGCGATGCGGGGACGCACGCCGTGACGTAGCCGGCGCCGGCGCGCATTGCGGCCTCCGAGGCCATCGAAGGCGCTCCGGTCAGACCGATCGACCCGCCGCAGACGAGCACGCTGCCGGCGGCGAATTTGGTTGACTCGCGGCCGCGCCGGGGAATCGCGCGCATCACGGCATCGTCGATCAGACCGATCGAGGGATGCGACGGCCCTCCGTCGGGGATCCCGATGTTGACCACGACGACGTCGCCGGCGCGGGCTTTGCCCGGCGCGATCCACAGCCCTGGCTTGTTTGCGTGAAACGTCGCCGTCGCCGCGGCGGTCACTGCGATCCCCGAGACCTCGCCCGTGGATGCATCGACGCCGCTGGGCACGTCGCAGGCAAAGACGGTCGCGCCCGACGCCCGGTTGATCGCCTCGATCGCCCCGGCCGCGGGGTCGCGCGGCTCACCCGAGAAGCCGGTGCCGAGAATCGCGTCGACGATCGCTGCCGGTCGTCCGAGCGCCGCCTCGGAAAAGGGCTCCGGCGCCGGACCGGGCAGGCGCTCGAGATTGGTCAGCGCGTCCCCGCGAAAATCATCGGCCGCGCCTGTAAGCAGCACCGACACCTCGCGGCCCTGTGAACGCAGAACGCGCGCGACGACCAGGCCGTCGCCGCCGTTGTTGCCCTTCCCGCACACGACAACCACCCGGCCCGCAGGCGCCCGCTCCTCGACGAGGCGCGCCAACCCGCCGCCGGCGCGTTCCATCAGCTCGACGCCGGGGATCCCGCGCTCGCCGATCGCCCACTCGTCGAGCGCGCGCTGCTCCGCCGCGTCCGGAATCGGCTCGAGCCAGTCTGGGAGGGTCATACGAGGATCGCGACGGCTGCTGCCTCGGCGTGCGTGTGGGTCAGCGAGATTCGCACCTCGACCCCGAGCTCACGTGCCCGCTCGGCGACGGCGCCGTGCAATCGGGCCTGGGGTGGACCGCCTTCCCCGACGACCTCGACGTCGCGGAAGCTCCAGCCCTCCAGCCCCAGCGCCTTCGCCACCGCCTCCTTGGCGCAGAACCGGGCCGCCAGGTGCTGTCCAGGCCGAGCGCGCGAGGCCGCATAGGCGCGCTCGCCATCGGTGAACAACCGCTCGGCCAACCGGGGCCTGCGCTCGAGCGCCTGTTCCAACCGCTCGATCTCGAGCAGGTCGATCCCGATCCCGCGGCAGCTTGAGAGCTCCGCGCTCACTCCACCGTCACGGTCTTGGCCAGGTTCCGTGGCTGATCTACGTTCAGGCCGCGCCGGCGAGCGATGAAGTAGGCGAGCAGCTGCAGCGGGATCACCGCCAGCAGCGGCGCCAGCATCCACTCGGTGCGCGGGACCCAGATCACCTCGTCGACGTGCTGGCCGATCTCCGCGTTGCCTTCGCTCGCGATCGCCAGCACACGCGCGCCGCGTGCACGGACCTCCTGGATGTTCGAGATCACCTTTTCGAGCACGGGCGAATCGGTTGCAACGACGACCACCGGCGTGCTCTCGTCGAGCAGCGCAATCGGGCCGTGCTTCATCTCGCCGGCCGCGTATGCATCGGTCGCGATGTAGGAGATCTCCTTCAATTTCAGCGCGCCTTCCAGGGCCACCGGCAGCCCCACGTGGCGCCCCAGATACAGGAAGAAGTCGGCTCCGTACGTCTCATCCGCGATCCGCCTAGCACTGTCGACGCCATGCTCGAGCAGGTCGGCGATCAGGTGCGGCAGCCGCTTGACAGCTGAGACGAGGTCCGTCAGCGCGTCGGGCTCCAGCGTCGAGCGCAGCTCGGCGAGGCGCAGCGCGAGCAGGTACATCGCCGCAACCTGGCTGACAAACGTCTTGGTCGCGGCGACGCCGATCTCGAGCCCGGCTCTCGTGTACAGCACGCCGTCGGCCTCGCGCGTCGCCTGTGAGCCCATGATGTTTGTCAGCGCGAGGACGGTGGCGCCGCGGCCGCGAGCCGTGCGCATCGCCGCCAGCGTGTCCGCCGTCTCCCCGGACTGGGAGATCCCGACCACGAGGTCGCCGGGCCCGACAACCGGGTTGCGATAGCGGTACTCGGAGGCGATATCGACCTCGACCGGCACGCGCGCCCACTCCTCGATCGCGTACCGCCCGATCAGCCCCGCGTGATAAGAGGTTCCGCAGGCGACGACGACGACCCGCTTGATCGCCTGCAGCGACTGATCGTCGATCGCGCCGAGATCGCCGAGATCAATGCCCACGCCGCGGGCTGCCCGCTCGCCGATCGTCTCGGCCACGGCATCCGCCTGTTCGTGGATCTCCTTGAGCATGAACGTCTCGTAGCCCTGCTTCTCGGCGGTGTCGGCATCCCAATCGATCTCGACCAGCTCGCGCTCCAAGACCTCGCCATCGGCGGTCTGGAACTCGACCCCCTCCGGCCACAGCACGACGATCTCGTCGTCACCGATGTACTGGACCGTCCTCGTCTCACGCAGGAACGCGGGAATCGCCGACCCGATGAACTGCTCGCCGTCGCCGCGACCGACGATCAACGGGCACTCCTTGCGCGCCCCGACGAGCAGGCCCGGTTCGTCGGCGCTCATCGCCACGAACGCGTAGTGTCCGCGCAGCTCGCCGTAGGCGTTGCGCACGGCCCGGACCAGGTCGCCGTCGTGATGGCGTGCCACGAGGTGGGCGATCACCTCGGCGTCGGTCTCGGACGTGAACACAGCCCCCTCTTCGATCAGCGCCTGCTTGAGGGTGACGTAGTTCTCGACGATCCCGTTGACCACGATGTGGATTCGGTCGGTGGTGTCGAAGTGGGGGTGGGCGTTCTGCTCGGTGACCCGACCATGGGTCGCCCACCGCGTGTGCCCGATCCCGGTGGCGGGCTGGGGACGCTCCGCGACCGCGACCGCCCCACTGCGAGTTTCCTCGATCGCGCCGATCACGTTGCGAAGCGCGCTGAGATTGCCAACCGCGCGGACCGCGTCGATCCGGTCGCCGTCGAGGATCGAGATTCCGGCGCTGTCGTAGCCCCGGTACTCAAGCTTCTCGAGCCCGGCGAGGAGCAGCGGCCGAGCCTGGCGCGATCCGACGTAGCCGATGATGCCGCACATGCCGCTGATAGCTCCTTGATCGGTTGCTGATGCCCTAAGACTGGGTCGAGCCGCACCGGCGGCCCGCGTTCTCCGCTTGATCGTGCCGGAGGACGAGCGCCTGATGTTAGAGCGCCCCCCCTTTGGGCGGACCCTTGCACGATTCAACGGATGGGCTGACGCCGTACTCGCGCGGTGCTGAGGCGATCAGATGCCGCCGTCGCCGTCCGACGGGCCGCCGTTGTTGTCGCCATCCTGGTCGCCGCCGTTGTTCTGCGGGATCCCGCTCGGGAGCGGTGTGGAGTGGGCGGCGGTCGTCGTCGGAGGCGGTGGCGGCGCCGTGGTGGTGGTCGGCGCTGCTGCCTGGGTGGCGGTCGGCGTTGGCGCGGGTGCGGGCGCCATGGTCGTCGTCGGCGCCGGCACGGGCGCGGCGGCGACGGCGGCGGCGGCGGCGCGCTGGCGGCGCAGCCGGTCGGCCTTGACCCGCGCTGCCTTCTCGCGGGCACGACGCTCCGCCGCCTTACGTTGCGAAGCGCGGGCCGCGCCACTTTGCGCGGCCCGCGCATGATGCACGACCGCGGGGACGGTCGCGGCCGCGTGAGTCGTCGTCAAGCTCGAGGACCCGCAAGCTGCGAGCAGGACCCCGAGCAGGACGGCGACGATCAGCCAACGGGCCAGCGAGCGGGGCTGATCAAAGCGGTGAAAAGGACGTGTGAGCATCGCTTGTCACCCAGGACGCCACCTCCGATCGAAACCTTCCCCGGATGTTCGCGGAAGGGTTGCGCGCCTGCGGGCGTCACTCGGAGTACGTCAGCACGATGACCACGTCATTCCTAACAGCCACAGAGGACCTCCCAGCAGGCGAACTCGTCCGCCCTCGGAGAAGGTCGCTCCGCAGCGTGCCGCTTGGCCTGCTCGCCGCCTCCGGTCTCGTCGCCGTCCTCGTCGCGCTGCCGGTGCCGATCACGATCATCCAGGCCCTGCAGGGAGGCTTGACTGCCGCCGTCGACGCGATCAAGGCGACATCGGCCCGGACGCTTTTGCTCCACTCGTTCTTCGTCGCCCTCGTGGCGGCTCCGGTCTGCGGCGTGATCGGCGTCGCCGGCGCGTGGTTCGTCGAGCGTACGACGGTCCCGGGCCGCCGGTTGTGGGCGCTGCTGCTCGTCGCCCCGATCACGATGCCGCTGTTCGTGACCAGCTACGCCTGGGCGACGCTCGGCACCTGGCTACAGGGGTTCCTCGGCGCCGCCGGGATCATCGCGTTCTCCTACTACCCGATCGTCTTCCTGCTCGTCTGCGTGGCGCTGCGCGGGATGGACCCGGCGCTCGAGGAGAGCGCTCGGTCGCTCGGACTGAACGCGCGGCAGACGTTCTTTCGGGTCGTCCTCCCCCAGCTCCGGCCGGCGCTACTGGGCGGCCTGCTGCTGGTCGTGCTCGACACGCTCGTCGAGTTCGACGCGTTCGTCGCCCTGAAGTACCAGACGTTCAGCGTCAACGTCTACGCCCAATACCAGCTGAGCTTCAGCGCGTCCGGCGCCGCCGCTCTCTCATTCGTCTCGATCGTGGTCTGCTGCGTGCTGCTGGCGGGCGAGTCGCGCCTTCGCCGGGGGGCGAACTACAGTCGCGTCAGCCACGGGACGCGGCGGGCGCTGACCCGCTACCGCCTGGGCCGCGGGACGCCGTTGGTGCTCGCCGGGCTCGGGGTGATCGTCGCGATCAGCCTGGGGATCCCGGTCGGCGTCCTCATCTACTGGTTCACCCAGAGCAGCCAAGCCGGATTCGCCGGCGCCGCCACGAACCTCCAATACCTCCTTCCGGCGGCATTGACCTCGATCGGCCTGGGCATCGGGTCGGCGCTGCTCGCGCTCGTGTTCGCGGTGCCCGTCGCCTCGCTCGCCGTTCGCCACCGAAGCCGGCTGGCCAGCCTGCTCGAGCGCTCGACCTACCTGTCCTTCGCGCTCCCCGACCTCGTCGCTGCGATCGCGCTCGCTTACGCGGCGAGTCACTACGCCCGGTTCCTCTATGGGAGCTTCGCGCTGCTCGTGTTTGCCGATGCGATCCTGTTCGTGCCGTTCGCGGTGGTGGCGATGCGGGCAACGCTCGGCCAGATCGAGCCCGCGCTCGCGGACTCTGCCCGGGCCCTAGGTAACGGCCCGGTACGGACGATGTGGCGGCTGACGCTGCCCTTGGCCCGTCCCGGCCTCGCCGCCGCCGGCGTGCTCGTCTTCGCGTTCGTGCTCGGCGATCTATCGACCGCTCAGGTGCTGCTGCCGCCGGGCCTGTACACGCTCGGGACCGAGTTTCAGGCGAACAGCTCCACGGTGGCGTTCGCCGCGGCCGCGCCGTTCGCCGCCGTGCTCGTCGTCCTGGCGATGGCCGCGACATACGTCCTGATGAGCCGCTTCGGCAGGGTACGAGCCCTGGAGGAGTCTTGACATGGCCGAGCTGAGCTGCCAGGACGTCGGGAAGAGATACGGCGCTCGCATGGTCCTGCGGGACGTCGACCTGTTTGTGCCGGAGGGGACGGTGACCGCAATCCTGGGCGCCTCCGGCAGCGGGAAGACGACGCTGCTGCGCGTGATCATGGGCTTCATCGAAGCGGATGCCGGGACCGTCACCGTCGGCGGCTCGGTGCTCGCCGAGGCCAGCTGCGTCCATGTGCCGTCCCACAAGCGTGAGATCGGTTATGTGGCACAGGAAGGCGCCCTGTTCCCGCACCTGAGCGCCGGCGAGAACGTCGGGTTCGGCCTGCCTCGTTCCGAGCGCCGTCGCAGCGCTCGGGTGACCGAGATGCTCGAGCTCGTCGGCCTCGGCGAGGGCTACGTTGACCGCCGCGTACAGGAGCTGTCCGGGGGGGAACAGCGCCGCGTCGCGCTCGCCAGGGCACTCGCCCCACGACCGCGCCTCGTGCTCCTGGATGAACCGTTCTCGGGCCTCGACGCCGGGCTCAGGGTCGAGACGCGTGAGGCGGTCCTCCACGCGCTGGCACGCGCGGGCACGACGGCCCTGCTCGTCACCCACGACCAGGCCGAGGCCCTGTCGATGGGCCGCGAGGTGGCGGTCTTGCGCGAGGGACGCCTCGTACAGCGTGCCGCCCCGGCGACGCTCTACCGGGAACCCGTCGACGCCCACGTCGCCCGCTTCGTCGGGGATGCCAACCTGTTGACCGGAACCGCCGGCGGCGATTTCGTTGATTCCCCGCTCGGCGAGCTACGGGTCCGGATCCCCGGACCGCGCGGGCCCGTCCAGGTGATGGTCCGGCCGGAGCAGATCCGGATGGTCCGGCCACGCGAGATCGGCAACGGCTCGTCGGCGACGGTCACCGCCGACGTGCTCGGACACACCTACTACGGCCCTGACACCGTGGTCACCCTGCGCCTGGAAGAGCATCCGGACATGCTCCTGAAGGCGAGGACGTTCGACATCGATGCCCCCGCGCCGGGTGAGCTCGTCGAACTCCACGTCGTCGGCGCAGTGATCGTATTTCCGGCCGGCCAGGACTCCCCGCACGTGCCCGCGGCTCCGGCTGATCCCAGGTACGAGATCTTCCTGAGGCGGGGATGACGACGCGCCATCGGCCGCCGGGCGATCGGCGCGCTTGCCGCCGTTCTCGTCGTCCTGACCGTCGCCGCATGTGGCGGCTCTGACCCACGTTCGCTCGTGCTCTACAACGGCCAGCATCCGCAGCTGACCGATGCGCTGGTGTCGGCGTTCGAGAAGCAGACCGGAGTCCACGTCAGCGTCCGCACCAACGATGGGATCGTGCTCGCCGATCAGCTCCTCCAGGAAGGCAACGCGTCCCCAGCGGACGTCTACATCACCGAGAACTCCCCGGAGCTGGTGGACCTCGACGAGCACCATCTGCTAGCCCGGCTCAACCCCACGACGCTCGACCAGACGCCCGCCCGGTTTCGCACGCCCACCGGCGACTGGATCGGAATGGCGCTGCGAGTCAGCGGCCTCGCCTACGACCCCGCCCGGATCTCGGCGAGCGAGCTCCCAGTCTCGGTGCTCGACCTTGCCCAGCCCCAGTGGAAGGGCAAGATCGCGATTGCCCCGACCGACTCGGACTTCCCGCCGGTCGTCGGCGCGGTGATCGCCCGGTACGGGACGAAGGCCGCGACCGACTGGCTCGCCGGACTCAAGCGCAACGCACAGCTCTACGCTTCAGACGAGGCGGTGGTCGCGGCCGTCAACCGCGGCGACGTCGCCACGGGGCTGATCAACCACTACTACTGGTATCGCCTCAGGCTGGAGATCGGGGCTAAGGCGATCCACAGCGCCGTCTACTACTTCCCCAGCCACAACGTGGGATCGATCGAGAACGTCGCCGGGGCCGCCGTGCTCAGGTCCAGCAGCCACAAGGCGCAGGCGCAGAAGTTCGTCAACTTCCTGGTCAGCCGCGAGGGCCAGAAGATCCTCGCCCGTGGCGACGACTTCGAGTATCCGGCTCGGCCCGGAGTGAGCCCGAATCCGCAGCTTCAGCCGCTCGCCCGCCTCGCCCCGGCGCTCGTCGGGCCGACGGCGCTCGGCAATGATCAGAAGGCCGCCCAGCTGATCCAGCAGTCTGGCCTGGCCTAACCGGGGCTACCTCAGTGCCTGCTCGACGACGGCGGTCAGGCGGCTGCAGACGTCGTCGATCTCCTGCTGACTCGGCGCCTCCGCCATCACGCGGATCAGCGGCTCGGTGCCCGAGGCCCGGACCAGCACCCGTCCGCGGCCGCTGAGCGCCGAGTCCTCGCGCGCGATCGCGGCCTGCACCTGGGGATCATCGAGCGCCGCCGCGAGCGAGCTGCGGTCACCGGCGCGGATGTTCACCAACCGCTGGGGAAGCTTCTTCATCGCGTCGCGCTCGCTCAGATCGCGGGGGCCGAGCGCCTCGAGGGTGAGCAGCGCGCTGGCGATGCCATCCCCGCTGGGCCCGAAGCCGAGGTCGATGATGTGCCCAGACTGCTCCCCGCCGAGGGCCCATCCGCGGCGACGAAGCTCGTCAAGGACGTAGCGGTCGCCGACGGCAGTCGTCGCGACCTCGATGCCGGCGCCGGCCATCGCCGCGTGGAACCCGTAATTGGTCATGACCGTCACCGCAACGCCGTTGCCGGCCAGGCGGTCGTGTTGGCGCAGATGGAGCGCGGCGATCGCGATCAGCTCGTCACCATCCACGATCGTGCCCGTGCGGTCGACCGCGAGCATCCGGTCCCCGTCGCCGTCGAACGCGAACGCGACGTCGTAGCCGCCGGCGGCGATGCTCTCGATCAGGCGGTCGAGGTGCGTGGAACCGCACTCGTCGTTGATGTTGCGCCCGTCGGGATCGTCGGCGATCGCCTCAACCTCGGCGCCGAGTCGCCGGAAGATCTCCGGCGCGGCCCGGTACGTCGCCCCGTTGGCGCAGTCGAGAAGGATCCGGCGCCCGCTCAGGTCGAGATCGTCGAACCGTACGTGGAGCTCGCGCAGGTAGTCCTCGAGCGCGCCGTGGAGGCGACGGACCCGCCCGATCCGCGCCGGCGGCGCCGGAGGCTTCTCGAGCTCGGCTTCGATCTCATGCTCGGTGTCGTCGTCGAGCTTGAATCCGTCGGCCGCGAAGAGCTTGATGCCGTTGTCCTCGTAGGGGTTGTGCGAGGCCGAGATCACCGCCGCCAGCTGCAGCCCGTGGCGCCGGACCAACAGCGGGGCGGCGGGGGTCGGCAGGACTCCCGCCAGCAGCGCATCACCACCGGCCGCGGTGACGCCCGCGGCCATCGCCGATTCGAGCATCTCGCCCGACTCGCGCGTGTCGTGCACGATCAGCACTTGGGGCCGTTCGGCGTCCTGCCGCGTCACCGCGGCGCGAGCGAGCGCGAGCGCGAGATCGGCGGTCAGAAAATGTCCCGCTCGGCCGCGGACACCGTCCGTGCCAAATAGCTGGCGCGCCATCCAGCGAGCGTGGCGCTAGCGCTTCGAGAACTGCGGCCGTTTGCGGGCCTTCTTGAGACCCGCCTTCTTGCGCTCCTTGACGCGCGGATCGCGCGTCAGGAAGCCTCGGCGCTTGAGCTCGCCGCGGAGGTTTGGGTCGGCGACGATCAGCGCCCGGGAGATCCCATGCCGAAGCGCTCCCGCCTGTGAGGAGACGCCACCGCCGTGCATCCTCGCGACAACATCCATGCGTGACTCGTAGCCCACCGTCTCGAGCGGCTGGCGGATAATCCGCTGGAGCGTCTCGCGGGGGAAGTAGTTGTCGAGCTCCTTGCCGTTGATCGAGTACGTCCCGGTCCCCGGCTTGAGGATCACGCGGGCCACCGAGCTCTTGCGCTTGCCGGTGGCGGTGTAGCGGGCGCCGGCTGCGAGATCGATGGCCGCGTCGGCGATCGGCTTGGCCTCGTCGACGGCGTCCTCGTCCGCGGCCGCCGCGGCTGCCTCAGCCTCGGCCTCGGCCGCCGCCCGCGCCTCGGCGTCGAGGAACTCCTCGCCTTCGGGCACGATGTCGGGGATCAGATCCGCGCCGGGAATCTCGGGGCGCTGGCGGGGGGTCAGCTCGAGCTCTTCGATTTCGCCGTCGTCACGCGGCGCGGCTTCCGGTGCCGCCTCGGCCTCGGGCGCCGGGGCTGGTGCCGCGGGTGCAGCCTCAGCCTCAGCCTGCGGCTCGGTATCGGCCGGCTCGGGCGCGGGGTCCTCGGCGGCGGGCTCTTCGGCGACAGGCGCCTCGGCTACTGGCTCGGGCGCGGGCTCCTCGGCGGCGGGCTCTTCGGCGACAGGCGCCTCGGCTACTGGCTCGGGCGCGGGCTCCTCGGCGGCGGGCTCTTCGGCGACGGGCTCTTCGGCGACGGGCTCCTCGGCCGCGGGCTCCTCGGCGGACCGGTTCAGGTCGCCTCGGCTCCTCGGCCGGCTCGGCCTGAGGCTCGCTGTCGACCTCCGCCTCGACGGATGCGTCGGCCTCGGCGGCCGGCTCCTGGTCGTCTGGGCGCTGCTCGTCCTCGGGGTGCTCGGCCTCGGTCACTTCTGAATCTCCATCGGTTGCGGCTGCTGGGCGGTGTGCGGATGCTCGGGACCGGCATAGACCTTCAGCTTCGTGAGCTGCTTGCGCGCGAGGCGGTTGCGGGGGAGCATCCCCTTAACGGCGAGGCGGATGACCTCCTCGGGCCGGCGCTCGAGCATTTCGGCCAGCGTGCGCGACTTCAAGCCCCCGGGATAGCCGGAGTGGCGGTAATAGCGCTTGTCGGCCCGCTTGTTGCCGGTCACCGAGATCTTCTCGGCATTGACGACGATGACGAAATCGCCGGTATCCACGTGCGGGGTGTACGTGGGCTTGCGCTTGCCCCGCAGCGTGTCCGCGATCTGGGTCGCGAGCCTGCCGAGCGTCTGGCCTGTGGCGTCGACGAGCAGCCAGTTGCGCTCTCGATCGGTGGAATTGGCTACGTAGGTCTTCATGGCATGCACAAGCCGCGCGTCCACCGCGCGGCTCGAGGCAATGATAGCCGCGACTTCGCGAATCGGCGGTCCCCTACGCTCCTTCTGTGCCGCTATCAGTGAGGCTTCGACGCTATGGGTACCGGATCGCCTACGTGGGCCTGCGGATCTGGTCGTTCACCGTGCGCCCCCGGGTCAGGGGCGTCAAGTGCATTCTCACGAACGAAGGCCGCGTCCTCCTCGTCCGCCACACGTACGGCCCGCCCCGGTGGGACCTCCCGGGCGGAACGGCCAAGCGGGGCGAGCCCCCCAGCGAGACGGCTCGACGGGAGATGTCCGAGGAGCTCGGCGTCACGCTCGATGACCTCGCCGATCTCGGCAGCTTCACCGGGCGGATCGATCGCCGCAGCGACGTCATGCACTGCTTCCACGCCGAGATCCCAGACCCGAGGCTGACGCTCGAGCTGGCCGAGATCGCCGAGGCCCGATGGTTCGAGCGCGACGGGCTGCCGCCGAACGTCGGGCGGAACGTGAGGGCGATCGTGGCGCTGGTGGACAGGGCCGGGCTGCTGGACGCCAGGCGGTCGGTTCCCTCTCGGCGGTGAGTTGTTGGTTGCCGACGCCTGTCGCGCGCTGGATCGCCGCTTTCGCGTGCTCTGGATCCTGGGTAATGCGACAACACCGGCGCTAGGCGGGAGCCGTGTCGTGCTGCCCATGATTGTCTTACTGGGCAGCGCGTCAGGGCCTAGGCTTCCGGCCGGGCTTGACGTGTTGCCCAGGTAATTTTGGCGGTCCGGGTCCACGCCGTGCGCCTTTGTGCCCTGACGTCTCGAGAGCGTCACGGCTTGGCGTCGGTTTCGTGCCGGCCGTCGCCACTTGGATGCACAGCGCGCCAACGTCGCTTCGGGACGAGAGGCGTGGCGCGTGGTGCTTAACAGTCGTGCACAGCGCGCCGGGGCTCGCCGTTTCGGCCGATGGTGGCGTGCTGTGCATCGTATGTGGCGGTCGGTTGGACTAGCTCTCGAACTGAAGCCTTTTCCTCCCGGCCGGGACAAAAAGGCGCCAGTTGGGGCTTGGCCGGCCACGCCGCGGTCCGCGCCCCATCCCGGCCCCCCTTTCCCTGCCCAATACCGGGGCGACCGGTCGCGAGAGCTGCTGGCGCCCAGCGCCAGCGGGCCGAGAGTCGACCGCCCCAGCACCGACAGGCGACCGAAACCACCGCCACCGCACCGACAGGCGACCGAGCACTGGCCACCGCCACCAACCGCCCCATCCGCCACCGCCACGCGGGCGCCACCGAGGGCAGGCGCCGCGCCCTATTCCCACTCGATCGTGCCCGGCGGCTTGCTCGTGATGTCGAGGACGACGCGGCCCACTTGGCGGATCTCGCTGATCATCCGGGAGGCGATCTGCTCGAGGAGGTCGTACGGCAGCCGCGCCCAGTCCGCGGTCATCGCGTCGTCGCTGGTCACGGCGCGGATCACGATCACGTTGCCGTACGTGCGCTCGTCGCCTTGGACGCCGACCGTGCGGATGTCGGGGAGCACGCAGAACGATTGCCACAGCTCGCGGTACAGGCCGGCCTTGCGGATCTCGTCCTGGAGGATGGCGTCCGCGTCGCGCAGGATGTCCAGCCGCTCGCGGGTCGCCTCGCCACCGACGATCCGGATCGCGAGACCCGGTCCCGGGAAGGGCTGGCGCCATACGAGCCGCTCGGGCAGCCCCAGCTCGGCGCCGACCGCGCGCACCTCGTCCTTGAACAGCGAGCGCAGCGGCTCGACCAGCGAGAACTCCAGATCGTCCGGCAGCCCTCCGACGTTGTGGTGGGACTTGATCGTCGCCGCGCCGGTGCCGCCGCCAGATTCGATCACGTCGGAGTAAAGCGTCCCCTGTACGAGGAAGTCGACCCCCTCCAGCCGAGAGGCCTCCTCCTCGAACACGCGGATGAACTCGGCTCCGATCCGCTTGCGCTTCTCCTCGGGGTCGGTCACGCCGGCGAGCCTCGCCAGGAAGCGATCCGAGGCGTCGACCGCCACCAGCGGCACGCGGAAGTGATCGCGGAAAGCGGCGACCACCTGGGCGCCCTCGTTCTTGCGCATCAGGCCGTGGTCGACGAACACGCATGTCAACCGGTCGCCTATGGCGCGGTGGACGAGGAGCGCGGCGACGCTCGAGTCGACGCCGCCGGATAGGCCGCAGATCGCCCGCCCGTCGCCCACCTGGGCGCGGATCTGCTCGATCTGATCCTCGATCACCGAGCTCGCGCTCCAGTTCCGCTCGCAGCCGCAGACGTCCTCCAGGAAGTTCGTCAGGACGGCCTGTCCGTACGGCGTGTGGACGACCTCCGGGTGGAACTGAATCCCGTAGATCCCCCGGTCCACCGACTCGAACGCCGCCACCGGCGAAGCCGTCGATGACGCGAGCGGCGTGAACGCCGTGGGCGCCGCGAATACCGTGTCGCGGTGCGACATCCAGCACGTCTGCTCGGGGGGCGTCCCCGCCAGCAGCCGGCCCGGCTCCGAAACCAACAACTGCGAGCGCCCGAACTCGCCGACCTCGGCGCCTTCCACCCGCCCGCCCAGCTCGCGTGCGATCAGCTGCATCCCGTAACAGATGCCGAGCACGGGGATCCCGAGCTCCAGCAGGTCGCGGTCGAGCGCCGGCGCTCCGGGCTCATACACCGAGGACGGCCCGCCGGACAGGATCACGCCCTTGGGCTTTCGCCGGCCAACTTCCTCGGCGCCGACGTGGTGGGGCAGAAGCTCGGAGAAGACGCCGCACTCGCGCACACGGCGGGCGATCAGCTGCGAGTACTGCCCGCCGTAGTCGAGGACTATCACCTGCTCAGCGATAGGGGGCCGCTCCGCGGCGTCCGTGGGGCCACGTTCCCCGTCCGGACGGGGTCGCTCGGCCCCAGTGGACGCCGAGCGCAGCGAGGCCCGTACTAGTCGCTGGCACCGACCGTCGCGGCCTGCCCGCGAGCGCCCATGCCGACCCCCTGCTCGCGCTGGAGGTGCTTACCCTCCGTCTGGAGCGCCGGCGCCACCAGCAGCTCGGCGCGGTTGAACTCGGCGATGTCCCGGTATCCGCACGTCGCCATCGAGGTCCTCAGGGCGCCCATCAGGTTGAACGTCCCGTCGTTCTCGCGGGCCGGGCCCTTGATGATCTCCTCGAGTGTGCCGTTGAGCGCGGTGGCGACGCGGGTCCCCCGCGGGAGGGTCGGATGGAAGGTCGCCATCCCCCAGTTGTAGCCACGCCCCGGAGCCTCGTATGCGCGAGCGAGCGCCGAGCCGATCATCACCGCGTCGGCGCCACAGGCGATTGCCTTGGCGATATCGCCGCCGTTGCGCATCCCGCCATCGGCGATCACCTTCACGTACTCGCCGGTCTCGAGCATGTGCTGGGAGCGGGCGGCCGCCACGTCGGCGATCGCCGTCGCCTGGGGAACGCCGATCCCGAGCACGCCGCGCGTTGTGCAGATCGCCCCCGGGCCGACGCCGACGAGCACGCCGGCGGCGCCGGTGCGCATCAGGTGAAGGCCGGTGTGGTACGAGGCGCAGCCGCCGACCACCACAGGCGTCGGCGCGAGCTCGCGGATGAATTCTTTGAGGTTCAGCGGCGGTCGGCTCTCATCCGAGGAGACGTGCTCGGCGGAGACGACCGTGCCCTGGATCACGAGAATGTCGAGGCCCGCCTCGAGCGCGACGTCGTAGTACTTGCGGACCTTCTGCGGTGTCAGCGACGCTGCGGCGACCACGCCGTGCGACTTGATCTCCTCGATCCGCTTGGCGATCAGCTCGAGCTTGACCGGCTCGGCGTAGATGTCCTGCATCTCGCGGGTCGAGATGTCCTTCGAGAACGTCGAGATCCGCTCGAGCTGCGCATCGGCATCCTCGTAGCGGCAGAAGATCCCCTCGAGGTTGAGGACGGCCAGCCCGCCGAGCTTTCCGATCAGACCCGCCGTCTGTGGGGAGACGACGCCGTCAAGCGCCGCGGCGAGCAACGGAAGCTCAAACCGGTAGGGACCCAACGTCCACGACACGTCGACATCGTCGGGATCGCGGGTCCGGCGCGACGGGACGATCGCGATGTCGTCAAACCCGTAGGCCCTGCGGGCCTTCTTTCCACGCCCGATTTCTACTTCCATTGCGGCATCATAAGAGCGCCCGCGGACGACAGCCGGGGCGGGCGATTGCGGTGCGAGGGAAGGGCGATGACGGCGGCAATCATCGGGCCATCGATGCTAGCAGTGGCGTTTGCGCGAGCCCTGCCGCGATCCCGCACTTTCAGGAGATCTCAGAAGAGATCTCGGCCGGAATCTGGAGCCGCTCGGCCTCGACCTCGTCCAGCAGCCGGTCCACCTTCGCCGGCTCGACGATCCCGGCGCCGACGTGGTGGATCGACTCGGCCCCACAGGCGACGCCGAATCGCAGGCAGTCGACCGAGGAGCGCCCGGCGTAGCGCGCCGCAACGTAACCGGCCAGGAAGGCGTCGCCGGAGCCGATGCTCGACCGCGCCTCCTGCTCCTCGACCCGTACCCGGTAGAGGGCCGGGCTGCCACCCTCGAGCACCTGGGCGTAACACCCGTCCGAGACGGTCATGATCGCCTCGGCGGCGCCGAGCCGGCGCATGTCGACGACGGCTTGGGCCCGGTCGTCGCTGTCGTTGAACTCGTGGCCGACGAGCTCCTCCGCCTCGAGCTCGTTGGGCGAGACCACGTGGGGTTCTGAGCGTACGGCCAGGCGCATCGGCTCCCCGTCGGTGTCGATCATCGTCGTGACCCCGAGCTTGCGGACCTCGCGGATCAGCCCGGCGTACACGTCGGTCTCGAGCCCACGCGGGAGGCTCCCGGCGAACACGCAGATGCTCGCGCCCTTCGCCAGGTAGAGCAGCTTCTCGCGGAACAGGTCGAGCTCGTGGCTCGAGATCGCCGGCCCGCGCTCGTTGATCTCGGTATGCATCCCGGTCGTCGGGTCGAGCACGGCCGTGTTCGTCCGAGACTCCTCACGGATACGCACGAACGCGTTCAGGATCGCCTCGTCGCCGAGCGCCTCGAGGATGCGGTTGCCCGTCGCTCCTCCGACGAGCCCGGTGGCGATCACCGGCTGCCCGAGGCGCTTGATCGCGCGGGCGATGTTGACGCCCTTGCCGCCGGGCATCGTCGTCTGATCGACCGTTCGATGTCTCCGTCCAGGCGTGAAGTTCGGCACCTCGAGCGTCTTGTCGAGCGCCGCGTTGAGCGTCACCGTGATGATCATTGCTGCTCCAGCGCCCTCCTCGCCCGTCTATGACGCCCGCTCACGCGATACGCGGTGAACGCGATGGCCACACACACCAGCACCGCCAGCGACACTACCGTAGAGGGTCGCGATACAAAGTGGCCGGCAAGCGTGAACGCGCTCACCGCCGGCAGGGCCTGAGCGAGCATCAGCGGCTGCTTGTCGATCTGATGGCGCCCGGCCATCACCACGACCGTGCCGACGACGGCGTGCTGAGGCAGTGGGCCGTTCAGCTGGTGCGGGACATACACGCGGATCCGCACGCGGCTGCTGGTCGGGACCACGCGCATGAACGTCCGCGAGGCGATCACGACGGCACGCTTGCCGGGCTGGTCCTTGACCGTCGGACGGGCCAGAACCGCACCTGCCCGGATCGGGGTCCGCGTGCGGAAGTTCGCGTATCCGTAGTCGAGCAGGGCGAGCGTGTTCTCGTCGCGTGCCGCCTCGCTCGGGGTCCCCAGCACGGCGCTCAGCAGCGTCATCCCGTCGCGCCTCGCCGATCCGACCAGTACGTACCCCGCTTCGTTGGTGTGGCCTGTCTTTACGCCGTTGATCCACGGCACGTGGCCGACGAGGTCGTTGCGGTTGACGACGGTGCGGACCTCGTCGCCGGTGTGGAGCACGGCGCTCGGCAGCGCCACCGCCCGCCTGAAGAACGGCTGCGTGCGCAGGTCGTATTCGGCGAGCTTGACGAGATCCGACGCGGTCGAGTAGTTGCCCGGCGTGTCGAGACCGATCGGCGTCGAATAATGCGTGTGGTCGAGCCCCAGCTGGCGCGCGCGGCGGTTCATCATCGCCACGAACCGCGCGACGGAGCCGTGCCCGACGTTGTAGGCGAGATCCTCCGCGGCGTCGTCGGCGCTGGGTAGCAACATCGCGAGCAGGAGGTCGTGGACGCTCATCCGCTCACCCGGCTGGAGCCCGAGCTGGGAGTCCGACGCCGCCGGGAGATAGTCAGGGTCGGCGAACACCTGTCCCAGCCGCGCGTGCTCGAGGGTGATGAGCGCGGTCATCAGCTTCGTTGTGCTCGCGATCGCCACCTCGCGGTCCGCGTTCAGGCTGTACAGGACCTGATCTGTCCTAGGGGCGACGAGAATCGCTGCGGTGGCCGAGATCTCAGGCGCGGGGGCCGCGCTCGCCGGCGCCGGCGTGAGCAGGAACGAAACGGCGGCGAACAGGCACGCCGCCACGAGCGCCCCGCGGATCAGCTTCATCGTCGGAGACGCAGGCGCTGCCCGGTCTGAAGACTGTTGGGGTCGACGTGCGGGTTCAATGACTCGAGCGTAGACAGCGAGACACCCGTCTTGGCGGCAATCGCGGTCATGCTGTCACCCGGCTGCACCGCGTAGTACTTCGTCTTCGCGAACTTGCCGTGGGGCCGTGTGGTTCCGGTGCCGCTTCCGGTGCCGGTGCCGACGACGTGGGCATGCGGCGCCTTCGTCTTCGCGCGCAGCGCGTCGTGCACGATCACATAGGTTCCCGCGATCGTCGCAGCCAGCGCGATCGGCGCCAGGTAGCGCGCACGACTCCGACGGGCCATCGCCCCGCGATCATACCGGCGCGCCTCCCGGAAACGCGCCCGTGGGCTGCTCGAGCGCCGTCAAGCCACCAATTTCCAGGCCAATTCGCGCAGCCTCGCCGCTTCCCGGCGGGCCGCTTCCGCCGGTTCTCCGCCGGTCTTCTGATAGGCGGCCACGATCCCCCTCGACGCGGAGACCAGCCCGCCCGCCGGGCCCGGCGCGAACGCCGGCGCGAGGTCCTCGACGGCTCCGCCCTGAGCCCCGACACCGGGCAACAGGAAGACCGCATGGGGCATCGCGGCGCGCATTGCCTCGAGCCGCTCCGGCGCGGTGGCGCCGACGACGGCTCCCACGTCTGCCAGCCCCGCCGGCCCGACCGCCGGGGCGCCGAGCTCAGCGACGATCGCCGCGAGACGGCCGCTGACCGAACCCCCGTGCGCGAGCGTCAGCTCCTGCACGTCCGCGGCGCCCGGGTTCGAGGTCCGGACAAGCACGAACAGCCCCGATCCGCGTTCGCGGGCGGCCGCCACGAACGGCGCGAGCGAGTCGACGCCAAGCAGCGGGTTGACGGTGAGTGCGTCAGCGCCGAGGCCAGGGATCGGTCCGAACGGGGTCTGAGTCTCCCCCAGGAACGCCTGGGCATAGGCTGCAGCGGTGACGTCGATGTCGCCGCGTTTGGCGTCGGCGATCACAAGCAGCCCGTGCTCGCGCGCCTGCGCCGCGACCTGTTGCAACGCTTCCCAACCCGGCGCCCCGAGTCGCTCGAAGCATGCGACCTGGAGCTTTACCGCGACGCACTCCTCGGCGACGGCCTCGATCGCCAGCGTGCAATGGAGCGCAACAGCCTGTCCCGCCCGCACATCCGGCGGCGCGGGCAGGCTGTCGGGCGAACTCACGAGTTCGATCGCGCGTGGCCACAACCGGGCCGGATCGGGATCCAGCCCGAGCACCAACTGGGACCCGCGGTCGGCTACCCGGCTTGCTAACCGATCGCCAAACCCGCCGTCTGCCGTGGCGCTGGGCGACGGCGGCTGTGACGCGATCGGACCTTGGTTCAGTGCTACTTCACCGACTTCTTCAGACCCGCGCCCGCCGTGAACTTCGGCACCTTCGAGGCCGCGATGTGGATCGTCTCGCCCGTCGCCGGGTTGCGACCCTCACGTGCGCTCCGGTGGGAGACGCTGAACTTGCCGAAGCCGGAGAAGCTCACCTCGCTGCCGCGCTTGAGCGCCCCCTCGATGGTCTCCAACACCGCGTCGACCGCACCAGCAGCGTCCTTCTTGCTCAGTCCGGCGCGATCCGCGACCTGATCGACGAATTCCGACTTGGTCACTTGCTCCCTCCTTCAAGGTGGTAGGAATGTTCGACGCTAACACGGAGCGCGGACAACCACGTCCCGTATTCCCTGTGGATAAGGTCATTCTTGCCCGTAAACCGGCCGGAACGGGCGAGACAGGCGTCTGCAAGTCCGCAAATTGCGGAAATCTCGGACAATTACTTGTTGCCTGGGCGCTGCTCAGGCGTCTCCGTCACCGCCAGGCACCATTAAGCCCCTAAGGCGCACGAACCCCGGTCAGACCGATGATCCAACACGTAACGCACGCAATCGAGGGCGCACAGCTCGATCCGTGTATCGCGTTCTACGAGCTCCTCGGATTCCGGCCGGTGGAACCGCCCGCCGGGATCGCCGGCCGCGCGAGCTGGCTCGAATCAACCGAACCGGGCAGCACTCCATCGCAGGTCCACCTCATGTATGCAGAGGAGGGTCGGCCCAGCGGCGGACACTTCGCGCTCGTCTGCCGCGACTACGACGAGACGCTGGCGCGACTGCACGCCGCCGGTCACGCGATCGACCCCCGGCGCGAGCATTGGGGCTCGCCGCGGGCCTACGTCCACGACCCGGCCGGCAACCTCATCGAGCTGATGGCGTTCGCGCCCAAACGCGCCACCGGTCTCGGGCGATAACAATAGGCCCGTGGATCTCGCTCGGCTCGCCTGGCTCACGACAGTTTTCGCATGCCTCATCGCCGTGCTGATCCTCGGGCTCCAGGGCTACTACGGATACGCGTCGGTGACGCTGGCGGTGGCTGCGTCCGCCGCAATCAACCTGAGGTAGCGGCGCCGGCGGCGCCCGTTCATCTGGAATCGCCGTTGCTGAGCCACTCGGCGAGCGCCCGGACCGCGCGTCCGCGGTGGCTGATCGAGTCCTTCTCCTCATCGCTCAACTCCGCCATCGTCCGCCCGTCGGGATACTCGTCCGGAAGAAAGGCCGGGTCATAGCCGAACCCGCCCGACCCCCGCGGCGTCTGCGCGAGCGTGCCCGTGCACTCGCCGAAGAACAGCCGCTCCTCGCCGGCCTTCGGGTCGACGTAGGCGACGACGCACGCGTACCGGAGTGCGCTGCCCGGCGAAGCCTCGCGCATCAGCTTGGCGAGGTTCTCCGCGTCGGTGGCGTCTGGACCCGCGTACCTGGCCGAGTACACACCGGGAGCGCCCGCCAGCGCCCGCGCCTCGATCCCCGAGTCGTCGGCGATCGCGGCGCGGCCCGTGGCCGAGGCCGCGGCCCGGGCCTTGGGCAGCGCGTTCTCGGCGAACGTCTCGCCCATCTCGGGCGGCAGCACGATGTCATTTCTCAGCGGCTCGACCAGCAGTCCGCCGGGCGCCAGCAGCCGGCCGATCTCCCGGACCTTGTGCTGATTGCGCGTCGCCAGCACCAGCGGACCATTCCCAGGATCGCCAACTCGCGGGCGGCTCGACGCTCCCATCTCAGCCGGTCGCTGTCGCGACCGCCTCGTCCTGGAGCGAGCGCAGCTCACCGATGCCCAGCGCGGCCAGCGCCAGGAGATCGTCGAGGTGCGCCCGCGAAAGCGGGGTCCGCTCGGCCGTCGCCTGAACCTCGACCAAGCCGCCCTCTCCGGTCATCACGACGTTGGCGTCGACCTCGGCGGTCGAGTCCTCCGAGTAGTCGAGGTCGAGCAGCGCCACCCCGTCAACGATTCCGCACGAGACCGCGGCGACCGTGCCGTTCAGCGGAACGCGCTCGACCAGCCCCTGCTCGAGCAGGCGACCGCACGCGAGCCTGAGCGCCACGAGCCCACCGGTGATCGACGCGCACCGCGTCCCGCCATCGGCCTGGAGCACGTCGCAGTCGACGTAGATGGTCCTTTCGCCGAGTGCTTCGAAGTCGACGACGCCGCGCAGCGAGCGGCCGATCAGCCGCTGGATCTCCACCGTGCGGCCGTCAGGCCGGCCCTTGCTGACGTCGCGCTGCTTGCGCTCGCCGGTCGAGGCGGGCAGCATCCCGTACTCGGCGGTCACCCAGCCCCGGCCCGAGCCGAGAAGGAACCGGGGTACGGACTCCTGCACAGAGGCGGTGCAGATCACCCGGGTCTCCCCCATCGAGATCAGCGCCGAGCCGTTTGCGGTACGGACGAATCCCGGCTCGATCATGACAGGGCGCAGTCCGTCGTGGTTACGCCCGTAGCTTCGCTCTCGAGCGACGCCGGTCATACCGGCACCGTCGCCTCGGGCTCGACGTGGACGACCTCCTCCAACGGCATCTGGAGGAAGCGGGTGCCGAGGGCGCGAAACGACTCGACGTCGGCCGTGCACCGGAACCGGTAGCTCCCCTCCTCGGAGCTCGGATTGAGCAGCCGCCGCGACGCGAGCGCGCGCTCGACACTGCGGGCGACGCCGGCACCCGAGGTGATCAGCGACACCCCTCGTCCGAGCGTCCGCTGGAGCATGGGCGCGACCAATGGATAGTGAGTGCAGCCGAGAATCACCGTGTCCACGTCTGCTACCCGGAGCGGTGCGCAGTAGTCGCGGACGGTCTCGACGAGGTGGGTGTCGAACGGAAAGCCGCCCTGGATGATCGGCGCGAGGTCGCGGCACGGCACGCTCTCGAGGTGGACGTGCGCATCGGCGGCGCGCACGGCTCGCTCATAGGCGCCGCTGGCGACCGTCGCCGGGGTCGCCAGCAGCCCGATCCGGCCCGAGCGGCTGCCGGCCACGGCGAGTTGGGTGGCGGGCGCGACGACGCCGATCACGTCGACATCCGAGCCTCGGGCGGCGATGTGCTGCTCGAGCGTCTCGAGCGCCGCCGAGCTGGCGGCGTTGCACGCGACCACCAGCAGCTTCGCGCCGGCTTCCAGCAGATGGTCGGCGATCTCGACCGCGAACTGCTGGAGCTCCTCCTGCGTCCGGCTGCCGTACGGGAACCGTGCGGTATCGCCGAGGTACAGGTAGTCCTCGGTCGGCAGTGACACCAGCAACTCGTGGAGGACGGTCAAGCCGCCCACGCCAGAGTCGAATACGCCGACGGGGTCCGTTGCGCTGACGGGCATTCCGAGGATGGTGCCAGAGTGGCGGACGGATACGCTCGCACCGGTGCGCGCGCTGATCGTGACGAACATGTATCCGACGCCGGAGCAACCGGCGCTCGGCAGCTTCGTCCGCGATCAAGTGCAGGCGCTCGGACGGATCGACGGGGTCGAGGTCGAGGTCGGCACGTTCGCGCCCGGAGGAGCCGCCGCATACGTGCGCGGCGCGCAGTCCCTGCGACACGGCTACCGCGGTGAGCGCTTCGACGTCGTCCACTGCCACTTCGGACTCTCGATCTTCCCGTCGCTCGCGGTCAGGGCCCGGGCGCGGGCCGTGACGCTGCACGGCACCGATCTCAGCCACCCCCGCTCGCGCGCGATCACGCTCGCCGGGCTGCGCACCATGGACCTCGTGGCGACGGTCTCCGAGGAGCTGGCGAGGCAGGTTCCGCATACGGCGTTCGGGGGGCCACGGGCGGTGCTCCCGATCGGCGTCGACATCGAGCGCTTCCACCCGATCTCGAGGGCGCACGCGCGCTCCGAGCTGGGGCTCGATCGAGAGGTCCCCTATCTGCTGTTTCCCGCTGACCCGCGAAGGCCCGAGAAGCGCTACGACCGCGCCGAGGCCGTCGCCGGCGAGGTGCGCCTGCTGACTCTCGGCGGCATCGAGCCGGCCTCGGTTCCGCTATGGGTCAACGCGGCCAACGCGGTGATCGTCCCCTCCGAACGCGAGGGATTCGGCCTTGCCGTGCTCGAGGCGCTGGCCTGCGACGTACCCGTGCTCTCGACGCCGGTCGGCATCGCGCCCGACGCGCTCGCGGGAGTCGCCGGAACGTACTGCGGACCGTACGAGCGCGACGCCTGGCGCCGGGCGCTGGCGCCTCATCTGGCCAGCCCCGATCCGCGGGTCGAGGGACGCGGGCGGGCCGAGGAGTTCTCCACCGACCGGATGGCGAGCGAGGTGGTCGCCGCGTGGCGTTCGCTCCTCGGCGAGCCGCCGGTCCCGCCTGACCCGGCACCTATACTCGACGAACCCTCGCGACCATGAGCGGCCCCGAAGAACGGTCCTTTCTCCAGCGCGGACGTGTCCGTCGCCGCGTCCAGTATCTGCGCCGGTTGCGAGAGGTCGAACTGCGCGATCTCGGCGGCTTCATGGTCGAGCTCAATCGGTTCGGCGCCGACCGGCCACAGCTCGTGCAGGAGAAGGTCGCAGCCGCCGCCGCGACCGACGCCGAGCTCCGGGCGCTCGAGCATGCTCTCGGATCCCCCGAGCCGGTGCGCGAGCTGCGCGAGGCCGGGATCGGCGGCTCATGTGCCCGCTGTGGCGCCATCTACGGAAGCACCGACCGTTTCTGTTCATCTTGCGGGGAGCCGGCACGATGAGCCTGACGAGCGACGCCCGTTCCGCCGAGCCGGCGTCCCGGCCCAACCGGCTGGCGTTCGCTGCGAACGCTGTGGCGGGCCTCTCGCGGATGATCAGGAGTGGTGCTTTCACTGCGGCGCCGCAAGGACGGTGATTCACCGGCCCCCGGACTGGCGCATACCGGTGGCCGTCGTCGCGACCGTCGTGCTGCTCGTGCTGCTCGGGTTCGCGATCGCGCTGATCGAGCTCGCCGGCGCGGGCTAGTCGTCAGCCGCCATCGAGCGACGGCCACCAGGGCGACAGCCTGGCGCGGGCTTCGAGCGCGGCTGGGGCAGCCGGAACACGGTTCGCATCGTCGGACAGCGGCCCGCTCAGCGCCTCCATCGTCGCCGCCACCGACCGCGCGAGGGCGTCCAGGGCGTAGCCACCTTCGAGGACACAGCCCACCAGCACGCCGAGCGACTCGGCAACACCACGGACCGACCGCGCCATTGCCGCGAACCCGTTCTCGGTCACCTGACACGACGCCAACGGATCCTCCACGTGGGCGTCGAAGCCGGCCGAGACCAGCAGCAGCTGCGGCGCGAACGCGTGCGCCAGCGGGACGACGACGTCATCGACCAGCGAGCGGTAGAGGAGATCGCCGGAGCCCGCGGCGACCGGCATATTGATCGTGTAGCCCTCGCCGCCGCCGGCACCGACGTCGCTCGCCGAGCCGGTCCCGGGGTACAGCGGCCACTGATGGATCGAGACGAACAGGACCTGGTCGCTCGCGTGGAAGATGTCGTTCGTGCCGTTGCCGTGGTGGACGTCCCAGTCGAGGATCATCACCCGGTCGAGCCCGCGATCCCGGATCGCGTGCGTCGCCGCCACAGCGATGTTGTTGAACAGGCAGAACCCCATCGCTCGGGTCCGGGTGGCGTGGTGACCGGGCGGGCGGTGGGCGCTGAATCCCGTCGGGGCTGAGCCGTCGAGCAGCAGATCGACGAGTGCCACGGCGCCGCCGGCGCCGTGCAGCGCGGCCTCGAACGAGCCTTCGCTGATCACGGTGTCGGCGTCGAGGTGGCCGCCACCGCCGGCCGACGCGGCCTCGATCGCGTCCACGTAGGGCACCGGGTGCACCGCGTTCAGCGTCCGGCGGTCCACCGCAGGGGACTCGAGCCGCTCCCAGCCGAGCCATTCGCGCCGGGTCAGCTCGCGGTCGATGGCGACGATTCGATCCGCCCGCTCGGGATGCGGTCCGGTGTCGTGGGCGAGCGACGACGGATGGGACAGGAATACGGGCCGGGCTGCCACGGCGAGTACGGTATCCGTCGTTGGAACCTTCTAAGAGTCAGGTCACCGTGGTCGGCGCCGGCGCGGCCGGTCTCTACACCGCGCTCTCGGCGGCGCTGGGGGACGTGGCGGTGACGCTCGTGTCGGCCACCCCGCTGGCGGAGTCGTCGAGCTATTGGGCGCAGGGCGGGCTCGCCGCGGCGATGTCGGACGGTGACAGCCCTGAGCTCCATCTCGCCGACACGATCGCCGCCGGCCGCGGAGCGGTACGTGAGTCGGCGGCGCGGGTCCTGTGCGAGGAGGCGCCCAGCGCCGTCGAGCATCTCGCCGAGCTCGGCGTCCACTTCGACGTAGATCGCAACGGACGCCTGGCGCTCGGGCTCGAGGGGGGTCACTCGGCGAGGCGGGTCGTCCACGCAGGCGGCGCCGCCACCGGGCGGCGACTCGTCCGGCAACTGTCCGCGCTCGTCGCCGAGGACGACCGGATCGACGTGCTCGAGGGCCGGCGTGTCGTCGAGGTGCTGACTGCAGGGGGGCGCTGCGCCGGAGTCCGACTCAGCGACGGCAGCACGATCGCCAGCTCGGCGGTCGTGCTCGCGACCGGGGGCGCAGCCGCGCTGTGGTCGCGCACGACCAATCCCGCGGGCGCCATCGGGGGCGGGCTGCTGCTGTCGTTCTATGCCGGCGCGACGCTGGCGGACCTCGAGTTCATGCAGTTTCACCCGACCGCCGTCGCAGCGCGAGATCCGCAGGGCCGCGACGTCGATGGCGCCGACGGCTTCCTCGTGACCGAGGCCGTCCGCGGCGAGGGGGCGCGGCTGTTGAACTCGCGCGGCGAGCGGTTCGTCGACGAGCTCGCCCCGCGCGACGAGGTTGCAAGGGCGGTGCAGCGGCAGATGGCCCTCACCGGCGCCGGCTGGGTCGATCTCGATATGCGCGACGTCGACCCCGAGCTGTTCCCGAACATCGTCAGCGCGCTGCGCACCGCGGGGATCGATCCCGAACGAGAGCCCGTCCCGGTGGCGCCGGCCGCGCACTACATGATGGGTGGGATCGCCACCGACCTCGATGGGCGCGCCACAGTCCCCGGTCTATATGCCGTGGGCGAGTGCTCCTGCACAGGGGTGCACGGCGCCAACCGCCTCGCCTCGAACTCGCTCAGCGAGTGCTTCGTGTTCGGCGCCCGCGCCGCCCGCTCGGCGATCGGCGAGCCGGGGCCCGACCCGGGCGAGGGGCCGGATGGTCGCCGCGCACCGCGGCCCCCGGCGCTCACCGCGGAGAGCCGCGAAGCCCTGTGGCGCTACGCGGGCCTCGAGCGCGACCGAGACGGGCTCGCGCACCTCCTTGAGGACCCCAATCCGCTCGTCCGCCTGATCGCCGCGTCCGCGCTGGCGCGCGAGGAGAGCCGCGGTGCCCACCGCCGGCGCGACTACCCCGAGCTCGATCCCGATCTCGACTGCCACCACGTGACCGTACGCGAGCAGATCGGGCGAGCGCCAGACCCGATACTCAAGAAATGGGAGTAAATCCCGCCCTCGGGTCTCGCAAACGCTGATTGCACCAACTTCTGGCTTAACGTCAAGTTAATACGCAGGCTCCCGAAGGCTTCACATCCGGGCGTGATACTCGCGGCTCCGGAGGGAAGCTAGGCCGGCAGGATCGAAAAGGAGTTTGAGTCTGATGTACCGGTTTAGCCGAGCCATCTACCGCGAGTTGGCGGACGAGATCATTGAGGATCCTCGGAGCCAGTGCCCCTATGCCCACCACGAACGCGTACTCCGTGCGTGCGAGGCGGCGGTGGAGCGCCTGGCGACCGACCGTCATTACTTCGCGCGGCCTGCACGGACGTTGTTCTGCGACATCCGGGCGTACTTCCCGATGAACTCCCAACCGCGGGTCTACCACGTGATCGAGCGCTACCTCGAGTGCGCCGACGAGTTTCTGCGCCGCCAGCCGCAGAACGGATTCGACGTCTACGGGAACCCCTTGCAATGCCGCGCCAGTACGCGCAAGGGGACGCCGTGTCAGCGCATGCCGCTGCCGCACAACGGCTACTGCCCGTCGCACCAGCACCTCGCCGAAACCGAGGAGGTCGAGACCCCACTGGCGGCGTAAGCCGGTCGTCGTTTCTGATTTGAGGGCCCGCATTCGCGGGCCCTCTTTTTGTGGGTAGGGTTCGAGCCGAAATGCTGCTCGGCGTCGACGTTGGCGGGACGTTCACGGACGCCGTGCTCGCGTTCGACGGTCGGCTCGCCACCGCCAAGGCGCCGAGTACCCCAGACGATCAGTCCGAGGGCGTGATCGCAGCTGTCCACGCGGTGCTCGAACGCGCTGAACGCACGGCTCGTGAGATCGAGGCGTTCTCGCACGGCATGACCGTCGCCACCAACGCCCTGCTCGAGGGGCGCGGCGCGCGGGCGGCGCTGATCGCCACGGAAGGGTTCACCGACCTCGTCGAGCTCGGACGCCAGAACCGCGCCGAGCTCTACCGGCTGTGCGCGGCACGGCCAGCGCCGCTGGTACCCGAGCGCCTTCGCTTCGGCGCCGAGGAGCGGATGACCCCGGAAGGCGCGCTGATCAGGCTCGACGACGACGCCGTCGCTGCACTCGTCGGCCGCCTGGCTGAGTGCGGAGAAGAGATCGAATCGGTGGCGGTCGTACTGCTGCACTCCTACCGGCACCCGGAGCACGAGCTCGCGATCGGGGAGGCGCTCGGGCGAGCGATGCCGGATGTGCACGTCTCGCTCTCGCACGACACGGTGGGTACGTTCCGCGAATACGAGCGCGCCGCCACGACCGAGGTCGACGCGGCGCTGTCGCCGCTGCTCTCGCGCTACCTGCGGCGGCTCGTCCAGCGGGCCGCCTCGGAAGAGCTCCCAGAGCCAGCGATCATGCAGTCCAACGGCGGCCTGATCGACGCCGATGCGGCCGCAGGTCACGCTTCCTGGACGGTGCTCTCGGGCCCAGCCGCAGGGGCCGCCGGTGCCGCGTTCGTGGCCCGCGCGGCGGGCGTGTCCGATGCGCTCTGCTTCGACATGGGCGGCACCTCGTGTGACGTGTGCGTGGTCGACGACGGCGAGGTCCAGGAGCGAAGCGCCGGCGAGGTGGCGGACCGGCCGCTGGCGCTGCCGATGCTCGCCGTCCACACAGTCGGCGCCGGCGGCGGCTCAATCGCGTGGCGTGATCCCGGCGGCGCGATGCGCGTCGGGCCCCAGTCGGCGGGAGCCGATCCCGGACCGGCTTGCTACGGGCGAGGCGGCACCGATCCGACGGTGACCGATGCCAACCTCGTGCTCGGCTACCTGTCGACCGACGCGCCGCTGGCCGGCGGTGTCGAACTGGATTTGGCCGCCGCCGAGGGCGCGGTCGGCGGGCTCGCCTCCGAGCTCGGGCTGGAGCTTCGTCAGTGTGCTAGGGGGATCATCCGGGTCGCCAACGCGGAGATGGTGCGAGCACTGCGGGTCGTGACGGTCCAGCGCGGGATCGACCCCCGGGGTTACGCGCTACTGGCGTTCGGCGGCGCCGGGCCGCTGCACGCGGCGGCGATCGCCGACGAGCTCGGGATCGAGACGATCGTCTGCCCTCGGGCATCGGGGGTACTGGCGGCGCTCGGACTGGTCGTCTCGCCCCGCCGGCGAGATGCCCAGCGGAGCGTGTTCCTGACCAGCGATGGATTGCGCACGGGGGCCCTCGCCGACGAGGTCGCGGAGCTGGGCGAACAGGCGCGGTTAGCGCTCGGCGACCCGGACGCCGCACTGCGCGTGATCTACGAGCTGCGCTATCGGGGGCAGGCGTTCGAGCTCCCGATCGCGGGAAGCTTGGATCCTGACCCCGGCGAGCTGCGCCAGGCGTTCGAGGCCGAGCACCGGGACCGCTACGGCTACAGCGACCCCAACCAGGAGCTCGAGCTCGTGACGATCCGCGTGACCGCGACCGTGCCCGGGGTCGACGTCGAGCTGGCAGCTGGAGAGGAGCTCGGCGAGGTCTCGCGCGAGCGCCGGCGTGCAATGCTCGGCGGCGAGGAGGTCGAACTCGAGGCGATGCGAGGCGCCCTGCCGCCGGGAACCTCCGTCTCGGGCCCGTCGGTCGTGGAGCTGCCCGAGTCCACGCTGCTCGTGCCGGCGGGATGGGCCGGCGAGGTCGATCAGACCGGCACGATCGTCCTCAGGTGCGGGCGGTGAGCGCCGGCGCGATCGACCGACGGTGCGGGCAGTGAGCGCCGGCGCGATCGACCCAGTCGAGCTTCAGATCCTCACCGGGGCCCTGCGCGCGATCTGCGAGGAGATGGGTGCCGTTTTAGTCCAGTCCGCGCACTCGGCAAACATCAAGGAGCGCCGTGACGCATCCACGGCGCTGTTCGACCCGCGCGGCGAGATGGTGATGCAGGCCGAGCACATCCCGGTCCACCTCGGCGCGATGCCCGCGGCGGTGGCGGCGGTGCTCGACGAGGACCATGCCCCCGGCCGGGCGTGGATCCTCAACGACCCGTACCGAGGAGGGACCCACCTTCCGGACATAACCGTGATCACCCCGATATTCGCCGGCGATGATCTGGTCGCGTTCGCCGCCAACCGGGCCCACCACGCCGATGTCGGCGGCCCCACTCCGGGTTCCATGCCCGCCGACAGCACAACGCTCGCCGATGAGGGCGTGGTGATCGAGCCGCGGGTCCTCGATCAGGCGGCGGTCGACGAGCTGGCCGGGCGGATGCGCCAGCCCGAGCAGCGACGCGCCGACCTCCGCGCGCAGCTCGCCGCGGGCCAGGCCGGGGCCCGACGCCTGCTCGAGCTCGACGAGCGGGTCGGGCGCGCGACCGTCCGGGCGGCGTTCAGTGAGGTCCTCGACTACGCCGAACGGCGCACGCGCGCCTGCATCGAAGGGCTCCAGGACGGCACCTACACGGCGCGAGATGTATTGGAGGCCAGGGAGGGAGACCTCGAGATCGTCCTGGCGGCGACGGTCGACGGAGACCGGCTGATCCTCGATTTCGACGGCACCGCGCCGCAGCACCACGGCAACCTGAACTGCCCGGTCGCGGTCACCCGCTCGGCCTGCTACTTCGCGATCCGGGTCCTCACCGACCCCGACATCCCTCCCAGCGCCGGCGCCTACCGGCCGGTAGACGTTCGCGCGGCCGAGGGCTCCCTGCTGAACGCCCGCTCACCGGCGGCGGTGGTCGGCGGCAACGTGGAGACCTCGTCCCGGGTCGCCGACGTGGTCCTGTCCGCGTTCGGCCGGGCCCTCGGCCAGGGCACGATGAACAACGTCACAATCGGCAGCGACCGGGTCGTTTACTACGAGACGATCGGCGGTGGCCAGGGAGCCTGCTCGGACGCCGACGGCCCCAGCGGCGTCCACGTCGCGATGAGCAACACGCTGAACACGCCGATCGAGGCGCTCGAGCTCGAGTTCCCGATGCGAGTTGTGCAGTACAGCCTGCGCCGCGGATCCGGTGGCGATGGCCAGCACAGCGGCGGGGACGGGGTCGTGCGCGAACTCGAGGCGCTCGAGCCGCTGAGCTACTCGTTGATCACCGAGCGCCGGCGCCATCCGCCCCCGGGCGCCTGCGGTGGAGACGCCGGCGAGCCCGGGCGCAACCTGCTCGACGGTAAGGAGCTGCCCCCGAAGGCGATCGGCCGTCTCGAGCCGGGCCAGCGGCTCCGGATCGAGACGCCCGGCGGCGGCGGATACGGGTCGCCTGCGCCCTAGTGGCGATGGACGGTCGCCGCGCCCGACTGATCGCGCGCCAGCACGACGAGCGTGTCGATGTTGACGTGGCTCGGCCGCGTGACCGCGAACGCGATGCAATCGGCGACATCCTCGGCCGTGAGCGGCGTGATCCCCTGGTAGACGGCCTCGGCGGCGCGCTCGTCGCCGCGAAACCGCACGACGCTGAACTCGGTCTTGACGAGCCCCGGATCGACCTCGGTCACGCGGATCGGCCGCCCGAGCAGCTCCATCCGGAGCACCTTGGTCATCGCCCGGACAGCAAATTTCGCCGCGTTGTACCCGCCGCCACCGATGTAGGGCTCGTAGCCGGCGATGGATCCGACCATCACCACGTGGCCGTCGCCGGTCGCCTCGAGCGCAGGCAGGAGGCCCCTGGTCATGCGCAGGGCGCCCATCACGTTCGTCTCGTACATCGAGAGCCAGTCCTCGTCGCGGGCATCCTCGATGCGGTCGCGGCCCACAGCCCCTCCGGCGGCGTTGACGAGGAGACGGCACTCCGGGACTGCGGCGCAAAGCCGCTGCACCGACTCTGGGTCGGTCACGTCGAGGCGCATCGCGCGCCCACCGAGTTCCTCCGCCAGGGCGTTTAGGCGGTCTTCGCGGCGGGCAGCCACCACCACGTGGAATCCCTCGGCGGACAGAGCCCGTGCGGTTGCCTGGCCGATACCGCTGCTCGCCCCCGTGACTACTGCCGTGCCAACGCTCATCCCTGAAATCTATCGTGCCGGAGCCGCCGAGTCGAAGCCAAAGCTATGGTGGTGTAGCTATAGAAAAACGAGTGAATTTGCAGGAACATTTGGGATTTTGAGAGTTCTCGCGTAGAATTGCCGCCTCCCCCGTTGCCGCCCCCACGCTGTTGCGCACGGGATTGTCCGTAAACCCCCTTCGTCTTCCCTTTCACTGATACATGCCGATTGCCTTTAAAGAATGGGCCGTGACTGTGCGGGCTCTCGCCGAGGGCGAGCAGCTCCTAACCCTCCGAAAGGGGGGCATCCGCGAGCCCGACAAGCATTTCAAGCTGGAGTACGAGCAGTTCTTCCTCTATCCGACCTTCGACCACCAGCGTTCGGACCTTGTGCGTGCTTCGCACCAGCCTGAACTGGCGCGTGCGTTGGAGGAAGGTGTGTGGAGCGACGGCGAGCCGTCGCCCAATGTGTTTCACACCGACCAGGAGATCTCGCAGCCCGACCGGGTGCGGATCCGGGCTTGGGCCGAGGTCTCGGCGCACTACACGGTCACGGACCGGCGGGCCATTGACGCCCTGTCACCGTTCTATGTGTGGACGACCGATTACGCCGAGAAGCGGCTCGCCTGGAAACGGCGCCATCCGCTTCACGTGATCCTGCTCCGGACCTACCGGATCCCCCGACCGGTGACCGTCAAGGTGCGCGACGAGTACGGCGGATGCCGCTCATGGCTCGAGCTGACCCGCGACCTTCCGTTCGAGGGGACGCCCGTGCTCTCCGATGAGGAGTTCGAGCGAGCCTCCGAGGAGATCGCCGCGATCGCGTCGGACCGCCAGCCCGCGCTGGTCTGAGCCTGGCCGGCGTGGACTGACCTCATAGCCCGAGATAGCGGACCACGTCGGCGCCGTCCCGGCCCAGCGCCGCGGCGTCGCCGGCGGCCAGCTCGACGAACGGCTCGACGACTACCTCGCGGCCTTCGATCCGCCATGTCGCCGCGGCGCGGCCGCTGACCAGGGCGAAAGGCCTGAACAGGCCGCCGGCGATCAACGCCGCGTCGTGGCCGTCGGTCACCGGCTCCCGGGAGGTCCATCCGACCAGCAGCGGGTCGAAGGCGCCGAGCAGACGCGGCGGCGGCGGGTCGTCGTCGGGGGGCGGGCGGCGAAGCTCGAGCAGCCCGTCTGGGCGCTCGACCAGCTCGGACGCGATCGCGGCCAGTCCGGCCCGCGCGTCCCGCAGCGGCAGCCCGGCCCATTTCGCGAGGTCGCGGTCGCCGGCGGGGGCGTGGCCGACGAGGTAGCGGCGCGCGAGCTCGGCGAGCGCCTGATCGCGGTCGACGGGCGGCTTCGTGCCAAGCCACTCGCGCACCAGGACGTATGCGTGCTGGCGGCCGATCATCGGACCGCGCACGGCGATCCCGCGCAGCGACGCCAGCATCAGCAGGTGCACGAGCGCCTGGTCTTTGGTCGGGATCCCGGCGGCCGCGATCCGTTCCTCGAGCTGGCGGCGGGTCAGCGGCCCCTCCGCCGCCAGCGAGCGCTCGATCGTTTTTACGCCGAGCTCGGCAGCGCCGGTGCTCACGCCTGTCTGATCGAGCCGGCGCAGGTTTCCGGTTAGCAGCGGCGGGGTGGTGAGCGCGTGCAGCCAGTGGTAGTCCTCGCTGCGGATCAGATGAAGCGTTCCGCGGCACAGCCACGTGACCAGCAGCGTGCGATCCTCGGTGAGGGCTTTCTCCACCGCGGCCACGGTTAGGCCCTGGCGGGTCCTGGCCCTGATCGCGAGCCTGAACCCACGGGCATCCTGGCCCTGGACGGCGAGCAACTGTTCGGTCGCCACGACCGGGTCGGACGCGGGTTCGCCTGCCAGCAGCTGCGCGGCGAGGCGCCGCGAGAGCACCGTCAGTGGACCACCTCGGCGATGAGCCACACGACCAGCGCCCCGATCGCGAGGGCGGCCAGCAAGCCCCCCAGCAGCTTCGCCGGAGCGACCGTCGGCTGCGCGCGCTCAGACGAGATCAGCTCCGCCTGGAGCAACACGTCGCGGGCTGTCGCCACCCCGGATTGGGGCACGAGGATGTCCCTCGGGCCGGCGGCGAGGAAGTCAGGGACGTCGAAGCCCGCGCTCCGGCGCAGCAGGCTCGGAACGCCCTCCTCGAGCAGCATCCCCTGGATGAACTCGGCCTCGGCCTGGTTGTGGGCGCTGGTCACCCTGACGAGCTGGCCCTCGGCCAGCTGGGGCTTGATCTTCCGGGCGTACCTCTGTCGCTCGGTCACGTCGCCCTCGACCTCGAGGTGGGTGTCCAGCACGAGCGGCATCCGGCACGACGGACAGAACCGTTCGTCCGCCGGATACGTCGACGCGCAGCTCGGGCAGACGAGCGGCTTGCGAGGAGCCTCGCTCCGAGCCATCACCCCACGACCAGTTCGTCCTCGCTGACCCGACCGTCGCGGATCGTGAACGCCCGCACATCGGGCTCTTCGCCGGCCACGCCGACGATCACGTACAGAGCGTCGGGATAGAAGGCGAGGTTGATGTCGGTCTGCGACGGATAGGGATCGCTGCGCGTGTGCGAGTGGTAGATGGCGCCCAGGTCGAGGTCGGCGTCGTCGATCGCCATCTGGATGCGGTACTGCTCGGCGCCGTCGATCTCGTAGCGCAGCGGGCTCGCGGCCGCGTTGGCCGCCCGGTAGAGCTCGATCGCCTCGCCGTCGCGTGAGGCGATCATGCCGCAGCACTCGTTCGGCGCGTCCTCGAGCGCGTGGGCAAGCATGTCGTCATAGAGCCGCCGGGGCATCCGCATCCCGCTGGCGAGGCTACCAGTCACCGCGCGCCGCTCGAGCATGGCGCCGGCGACCCTTTCTTGACCCCATGTTGTTCTGGAATCACCTCCCAAACCTCTAACTTTGGGCACAGGGGCCTGCAGCAGGGAGTCCTAGCGCCGATAGCGACCCCGTGGAGTCGCGCATTAGAGTCATCAGAGAGGTAGTCCACAAGTCTCTCTACGTGGTTGACGAGCGGGCTGTCGCAGACGCGATCGTGGTGCGAGCGATGGCCAAGCAGGTGATCGTGGAGCCGTCCTTCCGATCCGAGTCTCCGGATCGGCAGGTGCGCTCATTTCGCCCCGCCCGCGAGGCACGCTCGTTCCGGCTGTGCACCTCCTCCCGGATGCACCGAGTCGGCCACTAGAGAGCCTGTGACGCACTTCGCATTGCCCGAGCACCCCCCTTTACCAGGGGCCCTGACCGCGTCCCGCGCTCCCTTGCGCTTTGGATCGCCTGTGGCAGACAGGCGGACCAGAGAGCGAGGGGGCGCGCCGACGCCCCCCGCCCGCGCTTCCAGGGGTACCTAGCTCCCGACGCCCAGCACGTTCGGCGCCGGGACCGCCTTGTTCACGTCGCCAGGGTGAAGCAGCTCGCTGAGCATCGTCCCGTGTTGCCCCTCGTTCGCGAGGATCTGACCACCAAGTCGCAGCAGGTGGGTGTTCTGGAAGCTCTTGATCGCCTCGATATAGGCGCCCTCGAGCATCAGCTCGAACCGCGACAGCAGCAGGATCGCGTCGTGTGCGCTGTGGAGGCTGCCGAGCCGCTCCGGGACCTGGCGCGCCGCCAGCACCCGATCGGCCTCACTGACGCTGGCGATCGGTGGCGGTGGCGTGTGGCCTCGCTGAGCCAGCTCGCCGGTGAGCGCAGTGATGTGCTCCTGCTCCTGGTCGAGCAGCCGCTGCGCGAGCCGGTCGCCGCGCGGTGAGAGCAACTGAAGCTGGAGCACTTGCTGATAGCCGAACGCCGCCAACAGCTCGGTCCCGATCAGGGGGATCAGCAGCTGGGCGTCCGACATCGGCGGGGCTTGCGCCTCGCCCCTGGCCGCGTCGAGCAGCAGCGCGGTCGCCCCGGCGCCCCCGACTGCGAGGCTCCGCCGGACCAGCTCTCGCCGCGTGTGCCCGCGGTCGGTCGCCATATCCATCTCACGCTGCTCTCTACTCGTGTCCCGTCACGAAGGCGTCGGGGATCGGATCGCGCCGCAACCCAAGGCGCAGCACGGCGACGTGCTGTGCATCGTTGGCGAAGATCGCGCAGACCTCCGCGCGCACGACGCCGGGCGAGACGTGCGGGAGCATCTGGAGATAGCCCGAGATGATGGCGTTCTCGGCGGCCTCGAGGAGGTGCAGAATCCCGCGTGAGCCGCGTGGATGGCCGAAGTCGTAGCTGTTCGGCGGAGGGTTGGGCGTCCCGCCGGCGTGGTTGATCAGGCTCATGATCTGGGACGCGTGGGAGAGATCCTGCCCCAGGAAGTGCTTGGACATGATGTGCTCGTGACCTCGCAGAAGCGGCGTCGCCGCGGTGTAGGCGGCGACCGAGTACTGCTTCAGCGCCAGCGCGTGGTTCAGGTAGGTGACGTCAGTCTCACCGGCAGCCGGTGAGATGTCGCCGACATGGAGCCGCGACGAGTGGCCGCAGCCCGTCACCAGCCCTGCTGCGGCCAGACCAGCGGCGGTGGCCGCGGCGCCCAGGAGTTTCCGGCGAGACGACCCCGCCGGTTCCTCGGCGGTCACCACCAGACGGTGGAGTCCAGGTTCTCGATCTCGTCGACTGGACGGGTATAGATCCCAGACGACAGATACTTCCACCCGTCGTCGGCGACGATGAAGACGACGTTGCCCTCGTCGAGCTCGTTCGCGATTCGCACGGCGACGCGCGCGATCGCACCCGAGGAGACGCCGGCGAACACGCGCTCCTCGTCGAGCAGCTTGCGCGTGAAGACGATCGCGTCTGTGTTCGTCACGAAGATCTTGCGATCGAGCAGCGACAGGTCGATGATCGGCGGAATGAAGCCGTCCTCGAGCGACCGCAGGCCCTGAACCGGCTCACCTTGCATCGGCTCAGCGGCGACGATCTTCACCTGGTCCCCCAGCTCCTCCTTCAGCCGTCGGCCGTTGCCCATCAGCGTCCCGCCCGTGCCGAGGCCGGCGACGAACGCTGAGATCTCGTCGAGCTCCTCGAGGATCTCCAGCGCGGTGCCGTCGTAGTGGGCCCGCGGATTCGCCTGGTTTCCGTACTGGTAAGGCATGTAGTAGGAGGCGTCGTGCTCCGCCATGTCGAGCGCCAGCTCGACGGCGCCGTTGGACCCCTTCGAGCCCTCCGAGTAGACGATCTCGGCGCCGTACATCTCGAGCAGCTGCGTGCGCTCGGGCGTGACGTTCTCCGGCATGACCACTTTCAGTGGATAGCCCTTGCGGCCGCAGATCATCGCCAGCGAGATACCGGTATTGCCCGACGTGGGCTCGAGGATCGTCTGACCGGGCGAGATCAAGCCCTTCTCCTCGGCGTCCTCGAGCATCGCCCTGGCGACTCGGTCCTTGACCGAGCCCGTCGGATTGCGAGACTCGAGCTTCGCCCAGATCCTCACGCCCGGCTTGGGGCTGAGTCGCTTCAGCTCGACCAGAGGCGTATGGCCGATTGCCTGGACGATGTCGCCGTAACGCCCACCGCATGGCTTGTTTTGGAGGCTCTCGGCGGCCATTGCTTCACGAAGTGTAGCGAGGTCCGGAGTCTCGGTAGGGGATTTCGCCCGGTGCGACGGCGGCTTCCAGCACGTCGGTGCGGCGGACGCGGCGCGGGGGGTTCACCGAGTCCACCGCGGGCCGACGTACTGGTGTTGAGGGCCGCAGGCGCTCATCCGCGGCACCTGCGGCCCTCTATCGGCGGGCTAGTAGTAACCCGGCGTCGTGGTCGTCGAGCCGGTTGTCGTAGAGCTCGAACTGGTCTTGTGAGAGGACGCAGTTACCACATGCCAGGTCCCGCCGAAATTCATAACGTCCTGACCGGTCGCGACTCGGTTCGGCTTGTCAGGCTCGAAGCGGTAGAGCGGATGGCCGCCGAGCGTAACCTGGGTGAAGCCCTTCCGGTGGATGACGCCCAGCTTGCCCTTGATACCCGTCGCCTTGCTGAGGCTCTTGGCGGATTTGGCCTTGAGCGGGGGCCAGAAGGTCAAGCACTGGCTGCTCGTGCACTTCAGGTGGTGGGGGGTCTCGCCGCTGAGCGTATAGAGCGCGGCGCCACTCGAGGTCGTCACGATGGTCTGGCGGGTGGCAGCGTGAGTGTTGAAGTTGACGACCTTGGCGTTCTTGGCGACGTTGAGCGTGAACGTCTTGGCAAAGGCAAGGCCGCCAAAGGCGGCAACGGCGAACCCGACCGCCCCGGCGAGGATGATGGCGACAGAACGCGGTCGTAACACGCGGGCAAATTTGATCGGATCAGACATCTGGCTCCCTTTCGAACGGAACGGTTCGAAGCTAAGGGACGCCTGACGGCCCCAATCCTTCCCGGAGAACCCGAGATTCGTGTTAGCGGGCGCCGCCCGCCATGGCGGGCAGGATCACGAGCGTGTCTGCTTCACCGACTACCGTGTCGAGGCCGTCGAGCACGCGGACGTCCTCGTCGTTCAGGTACACGTTCACGTAGCGGTTCAGCGCTCCGTCGGGCGCGAACAGCTGAGCCTGGGTGTCCGGGTGGCTCTCCGCGACGCTGCCGAGGATCTCGCCGACGGTCGAGCCGTCGGCACTCAGCTCTTTCTCACCGCCGACGGACGGCCGCAGTACCGGCGGGATGCGGACTGTCGCCATATCCGGTGAACCCTAATGGGCGCCGGCGCAGAACGCTTCGTAGTCGGGGAAGACCCCGAGCTCCTCGTCGGAGATCTCTTCAGGCTCACGCGAGCAGATCGGGCAGTCCGGGTCGCGTCGGACCTTCACCTCATCCACCGTGGCCGCCAGCGCGTCATACATCAGCAACCGGCCGATCAGCGGCTCACCCACGCCGAGGATCAGCTTGATCACCTCGGTGGCCTGGAGCAGGCCCATCGTCCCCGGCAGGACGCCGAGTACGCCGTTCGCTCCGCAGGAGGGAGCCAGCTCGGCCGGCGGCGGCACCGGGAACAGGCACCGGTAGCACGGACCGTCGTAGGGCTTGAACACCGAGAGCTGGCCCTCGAAGCCGAGGATCGCGGCCGAGACGACGGGGATCTGGAGTCGGACCGAGGCGTCGTTCAGCAGATAGCGGGTTGGGAAGTTGTCGAGGCCGTCCACGACGATGTCGTAGCCGGGCAGGATGTCCATGATGTTCTCGGGACCGAGGCGGACGGCGTATTTCTCGACCTTGACGTCGGGATTGAGCGCCGTGATCGTCTGCTCAGCCGAATCGACCTTCGGCACGCCGATCCGCTCGCTCGAGTGGATCACCTGACGCTGGAGGTTCGACAGGTCGACCTCGTCGTTGTCGACGATGCCGAGAGTTCCGACGCCGGCTGCGGCGAGATATAGGGCGGCCGGCGAACCAAGGCCGCCCGCGCCGAGCAGGAGGACCTTCGCGTCGAGCAGCTTCTGCTGGCCTTCGGCTCCGACCTCGGGGAGCAACAGATGGCGCGAGTAGCGCTCCCGCTGCTCGGCAGTCAGCGTCTTCGGCGTCTCGACCTCGTAGCCACGGTCCTTCCACAGCGTGAACCCGCCGGTCATCGACTCGACGTTCTCGTAGCCGAGGTCCTCGATCAGCGTCCGCGCCGCCCACGCGGAGCGGTTGCCAGAGGCGCAATAGAGGACGACGTGCTGGGAATGATCGGGGACCGCGCCGTCGATCCGCGACTCGAGATAGCTCTTCGGGACGTGGTGCGCACCGGGGATGTGGCCGGCGCCCCACTCCTCCGGCTCGCGCACGTCGACGACGACCGCGCCGTTGTTCAGCTGCTCCCGCACCTCGCCCGGATCGACTTCATCGATCCGGCTCTTGATCTGGCGAAGAACCTCAGCTCCGGACGGGGTCATCAAAAAGCTCCTAAAGGCAGTCAGGGTTCAATACTTCACTCAGTATAGCGGCGATGTTCGGCCCAGGACAGGGCCCCGCGACCGGCTTCTAAGCCAATAAAGGCGGTCACCCCGTCCCGCCAACGACGCCATAACGAAGACGGGACGCCCCGCCCGGGGCGCCCCGTCAAATTTGACCCAATCGTGCTGTCGTCGCGACACGCCAACCGCGCTGTCATAAAGATTTCCCAGGGCGTGCTTTCGGAAGTATCGGTGATTGAGCATTTGGCCGATATCGGGTTAAGACCCCATCTTGTCTTCCACCCCGTCACCCGACAAAGCCGCTAGCCAGAGCGGTTCGAAAACGAGATCGCGGCCGCTCCTCACCCAGGTCCTCGCGGTCAACGTGCTGCTGGTCGCTGGAACCGCGGTCGTCGCCACGATCGGCGTCAACGCGCACGGATCGAGCGTGACACGCGGTCGCGAGGCGGTGGTGCTGGGGCTCGCGGTGATCGGGACGCTGCTCGGCAACTGGTTGCTGCTCCGACGCCGGTTCGAGCCTCTCGACCAGCTGATCTCGACGATGGAGCAGATCGACCTGGCCGAGCCCGAGCAACTCGACGTGGGCGCGCCGCGAGTTGACAGCGCCGAGGTCCAGCGCCTCGACGGCGCGTTCCGAAAGATGGTCTCGCGGCTGGAGACCGAGCGTCGTCAGGCGGGCTGGGCGGCGATCGAGGCCCAGGAGCGAGAGCGGCGCCGGATCGCCCAGGATCTCCACGACGAGGTCAACCAGGCGCTGACGGCGGTCACGCTCAGGCTTCAGGCGTCGATCGAACGGGCTCCGCCGCAGCTACAGCGCGAGCTCACGGAGACCAAGCGCCTGTCCAGCCAGGCGATGGAGGAGCTGCTGTCGCTGGCCCGCCAGCTGCGCCCGGCGGTGCTCGACGACCACGGCCTGATCCCCGCTCTCCACAGCCAGGTCCGGGACTTCGCCGAGCAGGCCGGAACCCGCGCCAAGTTCAACTCTCGGGGGACGCTGCCGAAGCTGACGCCCGAGCAGCAACTCGTGATCTACCGCGTCACTCAGGAGAGCCTGTCGAACATCGCCCAGCACGCGAACGCGCAGACTGTCGACGTCGAGCTCTCATTCGTCGGACGCACCGTATTGCGGATCAGCGACGACGGGCGGGGATTCACCGGCGGGCGCAACGGCGGGCTCGGCCTCTCTGGGATGCGCGAGCGGGCGATGCTGGTCGGTGGACAACTGTCGATCTGGTCCAAGGAAGGTCAAGGAACTCGGGTAGAGCTGACGATTGCGTAGCTAGACACATGAGGATCTTGGTCGCAGACGATCACGGCATCGTCAGATCCGGCATCAAGCTGCTGCTCGAGCGCCAGCCGGACCTCGATGTCGTCGCCGAGGCATCCGATGGCGTCGAGGCCGTGGAGCAGGCGCTGGCCTCGCGGCCGAACCTGTGCATCCTCGACGTGGGGATGCCGAAGATGACCGGCCTCCAGGCCGCGCGCGAGATCCGCTCCCACCTGCCGGATGCCCGCGTGCTGATCCTCTCGATGCACGACGACGAGCACTATCTGTTCGAGGCGCTGAAGGCCGGGGCGTCGGGATACGTGCTCAAGCGCGAGGCCGACCAGGACCTCGTCGGCGCTGTGCGCGCCGTCGACCGCGGCGAGGCGTTCCTGACCAACGCGGCCGAGCGCTCGATCATCAGGCAGTGGATGGAGGACGGCGCCAAGGGGCCGCTGATCCCGCTGACCCCGCGCGAGGAAGAGGTCGTCAAGCTGATCGCCGAGGCCCATACGAACGTGCAGATCGCCGAGATCCTCCACCTGTCGGAGAAGACGGTCGAATCGCACCGCGCCAACGTGCTCCGCAAGCTCGGGATGCGCGACCGGGTCGAGCTGGTCCGCTACGCCATTCGCCGGGGCCTGGTCGAGCCCTAGGTAGATTTGGGGCCGCCTGCGGCGGCGTCCGTGGGGCCATCCACCCCGTCCGGACGGGGTCGCCTGGCCCCAGGGACGGCGAGCGCAGCGAGCCCCCTCATGCGAGCCCCCGTCGATCACATCGCCGCCCCTCCGTTTCCCGTACCGCTGCCGTGGTTGGGCGTCGCGCCGCTGCGCATGGATCAGCAGCTCGGCCGGCCCGTGCTGATCGAGTTCTGGGACTTCTGCCGCCCGAACTCGATCCGGACGTTGCCTTACATGAAGGCGTGGCACGAGCGCTACAGCGACGCCGGCCTGCGCGTGATCGGCGTTCACGCCAGCGGCTTCGAGCCGTCCGCGGATCCGGCGAACGTCGAGGCGGCGGTGGCGCGGCTGGAGATTCCCTACCCGGTGGTCGTCGACGTGGAGCTCGAGATCTGGTCGCTGTACGGCAACCTCGGATGGCCGGCCCGGTATCTGTTCAACCAGGGCGGGATGCTGTTCGACTATCACTACGGCGAAGGCGCGTATGACGAGACAGAACAGGCGATCCAGGAGCTGCTCGGCGTCGAGGCGCCGCTCCTCGAGCCGATCCGCCCCGAGGATGCGCCCGGCGCCCTGCTGGAGCTCCAGAGCGACGACGTCGACGGGCCCTACAGCGGGCCCTACCAGGCCGGAGGCGTGTGGGCGGTCCTCGACGGCCACGGCGCGGTCACCGCGAACGGCAGATCCATCGACGTCGAGAACCCAGGGTGCTACGAGCTGATCGCGCACGAGCGGAGCACCCACGGCGAGCTCGCGCTCGACGTCGGCGAGGGCGTGCGCTGCATCGCCGTGTGCTTCACGCCTGGTCTGGCGGAGTGACCCCGTCGACCAGGTTGATCGAGTCGCGGCGGACCGCCGTCGTCGAGCGCGACCGCGAATCCCACGCGGTGGGGACTCTGGTCCGGACGGGACCCGAGGAAGCCAGGCTCGTGAACCCAGCAGCCGCTGTTGATCAGCTGCGCGCCGGTCGGCGCTCGCCACTCGACGAGCTCGTCGCCAGGCAGCGGCCCGGCGCGATGGGTGTGGCCGAACACGACGTGCGCGGCGCCAACATCGAGCCGCGCCACAACCTCGCCGAACGCGCGAAGTCCGGCGCGACGCAGCTCGGGTCCGGAGATGTCCGCGCGAAGCGGACCGAGCTTGGCCAGATTGAGCGCCGCCACGGCGACGGGAAAGCCGGCCACCAGCGCGCGCCGGCGCAGGCCGGTTCCCCGCCGCGGGGCGGTCAGCGTGCTCCAGGCCTGTGTCGAGACCCCGTGCGAGCTCCGACCGAGGCGCGCGCCACCGTTCTGGGCGACCGCCTGGATCCATGCGTACATCGGAGCCAGGGTCGCTTCGTACTCATCGGCGCTGTCAGGTCCGGCCGAGGGCTCCCCGACCACGCGCGCCATCGCGCCCGCCGCGATCCGCTCGAGCAGCGGCACGGTTGTGTGCCGATCGCAGTAGTGCCCATGCGTCGCATATACGTCGGACCGCAGCCACACGCCCGGATACGCCGCGCGGACGGTGGCCGGCGCGAGGAACGCGGCGACCTTAGCCAGGGCGTCGTCCTCGTGCCAGTCGACGGCCGACTCCAGGCCGAGCGGAGCCGGCGCGGCGCCGGCACCGCGCCGCTGCACCCAACCGCTCACCAGGTGGTGGTCGTGGTTGCCGGGAACGATCACGACCTCAGCGCCCGCCGGCAGCGCGCCCCCGACGTCCTGAAGGACGCCCCGGGCCGCCTCGAGTGCATCCCGGACAGGACCGTGGCGAAGCTCGACGACATCGCCGAGAAGCACCAGGCGGTCGATGTCGGCCAGCGCCCCGAGCAGCGCGGCTCGGCAACCGGAGTTGCGTAGCACATCGCCCTTCGTGTGCGAGCCGAGGTGCAGGTCGGAGACGACCAGCGTACGCAGGGCGGTCTCCTCGGGCGCTAGGAGGCGGAGGCGCTCGCCATCGCCTGGCGGATGACCTTGGGCAGCATGAACCGCACGTCCTCCTGCACGACCTCGAGCTCCTCGATGTCGCTGGTGCCGCGCGCCCGGAAGAACTCGACGAGGCGCTGCACGAGCTCCTCGGGGGCGCTGGCGCCGGAGGTGATCCCGACGACCCGCTTGCCGTCGAGCCACTGCTCGCGGACCTGGAGCTCGTTGTCGATCAGGTGAGCCTCGGCGCCGTGTTCGCGGGCTACCTCGACCAGCCGGTTGGAGTTCGACGAGTTCCGAGAGCCGATCACCAGCACCAGCTCGCAGTGACGGGCGAGCTGTTTGACGGCCGCCTGCCGGTTCGTGGTCGCGTAACAGATGTCGTCGGTGCGCGGACCCACGATCGCCGGGAACCGCTCGCGCAGCTTGTTGATGATCGCGCGCGTCTCATCGACCGACAGGGTCGTCTGCGAGATGTAGGCCACCTTCGAGGGATCCTTCACTTCGAGCTGGTCGACGTCGTTCTCGTTCTCGATCAGCACGATGTGATCGGGAGCCTCCCCCATCGTGCCCTCGACCTCTTCGTGGCCGGCGTGGCCGACGAGCACGATCGTGTAGTCCTCGGCGGCGAACTTCTTCGCCTCGACGTGAACCTTCGTGACCAGCGGGCAGGTCGCGTCGATTGTGTGGAGCTCGCGCCGCTCGGCGTTCGAGTGGACTTTGGGGGCGACGCCGTGCGCCGAGAAGACGACCGTCGCTCCTTCCGGAACCTCGGTCTCGGAGTCGACGAACACCGCCCCGCGGTCGCGGAGCTGCTCGACCACGTGCTTGTTGTGGACGATCTCCTTGCGGACGTACACCGGGGCCCCGTAGAGCTCCAGCGCTCGCTCGACGGTCTGCACCGCCCGATCGACCCCGGCGCAATATCCGCGCGGCGCAGCGAGCAGCACCTTCTCCGGGAAGGAAGCCATTGCGAACAGTGTAGGAGAGCGCTGCCGGGGATCAGTCGTTGGCGGTGACCGCTTCGAGCAGCGAGGCGAACTGGCGGCGCGCGGCCTCACGCCGTGTCGGGATGTGCTCGGAGGGGATCTCGTCCTCGGGGGCCTCGTAGCCGCGAAGCACCTGGCGGGCGACCGAGCTGCGATGGACCTCATCCGGACCGTCGTAGATCCGCGCCGCCCGCGCGGCCCGGTACATCGCCTCGAGCGGCAGATCGGTGGAGTAGCCGAGCGCGCCGTGCGCCTGCAGCGCCCGGTCGATCACGTCGTGGAGGACCTGGGCCCCGAAGTACTTGATCATCGCGATGTCCAACCGGGCCGCCAGCACGCCCTCGGTGTCCATCTTCCACGCTGCGTGCAGCGTCATCAGACGCGCCGCCTGCATCTGCGCGGCGGAGTCGGCGATCCAGTTCTGAACCGACTGGTGGCGCGAGAGCGTCGAGCCATGCGCATAGCGGTAGAGCGAGCGCTCGCAGAGCATGTCGAACGCGCGCCGAGCCACGCCGATCCACCGCATGCAGTGGTGGATCCGCCCCGGGTAGAGACGCTGCTGGGCGATCAGGAACCCCGCCCCCTGGGCGCCGAGGATCGCCTGGGCGGGAACGCGGACGTCCTCATAGAGGATCTCGGCATGGTTGCCGTAGCGCCCGAAGTTGTCCCACGGGTGCTCCATCGTCGCGACGTCGCGGAGGATCTTCACACCCGGCGTGTCGGCGTCGACGATGAACATCGACGCGCGCTGGTGGGGCCTGGCCTCGGGGTCGGTCACGGCCATCACGATCAGGAAGTTGGCGATCGAGCCGTTCGAGGAGAACCACTTGTGGCCGTTGATGACCCACTCATCGCCGTCGCGGACCGCAGAGGTCTTCAGCAGCGTCGGATCGGAGCCGGCGGTGTCCGGCTCGGTCATGCTGAACGCGGACTTCAGATCGCCCGCCAGCAGCGGATGGAGGTAGCGCTCCTTCTGCTCCTCGGTCCCGGCGAGCGCGATGATCTCCGAGTTGCCGGAGTCCGGGGCGGCATTGCCGAACGCCAGCGGCGCGATTGGCGAGGTTCCGAGGATCTCGTGCATCAGCCCGAGCTTCACCTGCCCGTACCCCTGGCCGCCGAGTTCAGGGTCCAGGTGCGCGGCCCACAGCCCTTCCGCCCTGACCTCCTCCTGGAGCGGCGCGATCGCGCGGGTCAGCCCGTCCCACCCGAGCTCGTCGATCAGCGTCTCGAGCGGCCAGATCTGCTCGCGGACGAACGCTCGCATCCAGTCGAGCTTGTTCTGGAACTCGGGCTCGGTCGAGAAATCCCAGGCCATCACGACGAAGGGTACCCTTCACCTCTCCGCCGGACAGGTCTCGCAAGGAGAGCCATGCCCCAGCAGCACCTCGACCGCCTAACTTCGATCGACGCTTCGTTCCTCCATCAGGAGGGGCCGTCGTCGCACATGCACATCGGCGGGGTGCTGGTGTTCGAGGGCCCGCCGCCGAAGTTCGAGGACTACCTCGACCACGTGCGCGGGCGGCTCCACCTCGTCCCGCGCTACCGCCAGAAGCTCGCGACGCCACCGCTTGAGACCGGCCGTCCTCTGTGGGTCGACGATCCGTCGTTCAACATCGAATACCACGTTCGCCACGCAGCCCTGCCGGCGCCGGGTAGCGAGGAGCAACTGCTCCTGCTCGCCGGTCGGATCGCCTCGCAGCCGCTCGACCGCTCCAAACCATTGTGGGAGAGCTGGCTCGTGGAGGGGCTCGAAGACGATCGGTTCGCCGCGATCTTCAAGACCCATCACGCGCTCGTCGACGGCGTCTCGGGAGTCGACCTGGCGACGGTCCTGTTCGATCTCAGCCCGGACCCGCCGCCACCGCCCACCGACCTCGAGCCGTGGCAGCCGCACGCCGAGCCGTCTGGAGCCGACCTCGTCCTCGCCGGCGTGCGCGGCGCCGTGCGCACCTCGGCGGAGCTCGCCACCCGGGCGGTCACGGCCGTGACCCGGCCGGCGAACACGTTGAGCTCGCTGCGCGACGCCGCCGAGGGGCTCGGCGAGATCGTCTGGGCCGGGCTGAACCCCGCGCCCGAGACGCCACTCAACGTCGAGATCGGACCCCATCGCCGCTTTGCCGTAGTCCGCCAGGAGCTGGCCGACTACAAGGAGGTCAAGGACTCCCTCGGGGGCACGGTGAACGACGTCGTGCTGACGGTGGTCTCGGGCGCCCTCGCGCGGTGGCTGCGCTCGCGGGGCGTTCGCACCGAGGGTCTGGAGATGCGCGCGCTGGTCCCGGTGTCGGTCCGCGCGAAGAACGACACTGGCACGCTCGGGAACCAGCTCACCGCGCTGCGCGGGCCGCTGCCGGTCTACATCAGGGATCCGCGTGCGCGGCTGCGGTTCGTGCGCAAGGCGATGGACGGACTTAAGGAGTCAAAGCAGGCGGTGGGGGCGGCGACGCTGGCGGCCGTCAACAACCTGGCGCCGCCGACGATCCTGGCTCAGGCCTCGCGGCTCAACTTCTCCACGCGCCTGTTCAACCTGATCGTCACCAACATCCCGGGTCCGCAAGTGCCGCTGTACCTGCTCGGCCGCCGGCTCGTCGATCTCTTCCCGATCGCGTTCCTCCCCGAACACCACGGGCTCGCCGTCGCGATCATGTCCTACAACGGCAACATGGACTACGGGCTGCTCGGCGACTACGACGCCGTCCCAGACATCGACGTCATCGCCGACGGGATCGAGGCGTCACTGGCCGAGCTGCTGGTCGTCGCACGGGCCAAGCCGTCCCGGCCGGCGCCGGGGCCCGAGGGCAAGACGAGCTCTGGATCGACGAACGGTCAGGGCAGCCCGGGCGCGCCGGTGCAGATCATCCCGTCGGGCCACGGCCGAGCCAAACGGGGCCCTGCGGCCGACATGCGCGCCAAGCGCTCGCGCGGCTCGCGCCCGGAGCGAAAGCGGCCGGAACGATGAGCGAGGACCTGATCCAGCCTGACGAGGTTGCCTACCGGTTGGAGTTGACGGCAGCGCAGCTGAAAATCGTGTACACGGCGCTGAAGTCGTTGTTCGACGATCTCGGACACGACGAACACGACGTCAAGGACGTCGTCGCCTCGGTCCTCGACAAGCTCCCCGGTGAGCACGAGATCCGCGCGATCGACTTGGGTCGCGAACTTCGTCGCGGCTCCGCCGCGAGCTGACCAGTCACAAATCCGTCGCGGAGGAGCGGCTCAGAAGCCGAGCGCGAACTTGGCGTCCTCGCTCATCCGCTCTGGCGTCCAGGGCGGCGAGAACGTCATCGTCGGCAGCACATCGGTGACCCCGCTCAGCTCGCCGACGAACTCCTCCATCTGCTCGGATACCTGTGGACCGATCGGGCAGCCGGGACTCGTCAACGTATACGTGATCCGGACGGTCCCATCTTCGACTTCGACGTCGTAGATCAGTCCGAGCTCTACGAAATCGAGGCCCAGCTCAGGATCGATCACGTCCCTGAGCGCTTCGGTTACGTCATCAATTGACACCATCGTGCTGGGAGTTTAGGAGACTGCGATTCTGAGCTTGCACTCGTGCCGTCTATTTCGGTAGGTTGGCGCCTATCGTCGACTTCGATGACAAGCCAGCGATTCTTCGCTGTCGAGGCGATGAGGACCGGACGACTCAAGGCTCCCGACGTCCAGCGATGATCCGCGCGATCCGGGCCCAGACCGACGTTGTTGTCGACCTCAGCGAGCTGGTGTTTGCGGACGCCTCGTTGATGGTCGATTTCGCGATGCTCGCGCGCCGCCTGCGCACCAGCGGACGGAAGATCCTGTTGCGTAACGCCCAGCCCCAGATCCAGAGACTGATAGAGCTGGTGGGGCTCCACCGGCTGCCGGGCGTCAGGCTCGAGGGTCCCTCGCCGGCGCTCGCTTAGCCCGACTCTCCAGCCACGAGCACGGCCCGCAGTAGCCTTGGTTACATGCTCGCACTGTTACTGCTGCTGATCTGGCCGCTGGCCGAGCTGTTCGTCGCCATCCTGGTTGCGGAGGCGATCGGCGTCTTCTACACGGTGCTTCTCCTGATCGCGAGCGTGCCGCTCGGGATCTGGGCCCTGCGGGCACAGGGAGGTGCGGCCTGGCGCCGGCTGACGGCGGCGGTCTCGGAGGGCCGGACCCCGGCTCGTGAGGTGCTGGACGGCGCCCTGATCGTGGCCGGCGGGGTGCTGCTGATGATCCCGGGATTCATCACCGACGTGATCGGCATCTGTCTGCTCCTGCCGCCGACGCGCGCTCTGATGCGGATCGCGCCGCTGCGACGGCTCCAGGACCGGGTGGTCGTCCGCGCCGCGCGCGTCACGAACCGGCCTTACGACGTCGACTCGACCGCGCGCGACATCGATCAGTCCCAGCTCCGGCCTTGACGAGCGACCCTCCACGCCTGCTCCGGACGGTGACGTTCGGGACACTCGACGGTGGGCCGTGGGGCGCGGCGTGGAGCTCGGGGTCGCCGCTGATCCTGCTGGCGGCGACTGCGGTGCAGCCGCCGAGCGCGATCGCCGCCGCAAGGCTCGATGGCTCGGAGGCGACCGAGGACTGGCAGCTCGCGGGCGATGGCGTCGAGCTTGCCCTCACCGGCGAGGGTAACGAGGCCGAGGCCCGTCTCGACGACGGGGGCACCGCGGGCTTCGACCAGCTCTGCCGCGTACGCGGCCGCGCATCGATCGGTGATTCCGAGGTGGCGATCGACTGCCTCGGCGTGCGCGGCGCCCGACACGAGGTCGACGTTCGCGCGGTGGAGTCGATTCGCGGAATCTCCGCGTGGTGGTCGGACCCGGACGGGGGCATCGCGCTCGTCGCCGTTCGTCCCCGGAAGGGGAAGGGCCACGCCCGCGACGCCATCTCGGCGGCCGTCTTCGACGCCGACGCCGCCACCGTCGTCGCCGACCCGCGCCTGTCCACCACCTACGGCGCCGATGGCACGCCCGCGCGCGCCGGTCTGGAGCTGTGGCTCGACGGCGAGGAGGGAAAGCAGTACCTCCGCCGTGCCGCCGGCGAATCGCTTGCCGTGGGGACCCGCGTCGCCGGGCACGACCTCGAGCTGTCAGCCGAGCTGTTTCGCTGGCACAGCCGCGGTCGCGACGGCGCCGGCGTGTACCTGCTGGCACGACCTGCATGAGCCGCGTCGAGGCGGTGATCAGCGACTTCGGCGGCGTCCTGACCTCGCCCCTGTCTGATTCGTTCGCCGCCTTCCAGGACTCGTCGGGGATCTCGCTCGAATCGCTGAGCGCTGCGATGGCCGCCGTCGGCCGGCGCCGAGGCGTCAACCCGCTGTTCGAGCTCGAGACAGGGCGGATGGCGGAGCACGAGTTCCTCCGTCTCGTCAGCGAGGAGCTGACGACCCAGCTGGGCCGCCCGATCGAGCTCCACGGGTTCGGCGAGCGTTACTTCGAGCACCTGCACCCGAATGAGCCGATGATCGACTACATGCGGGAGCTCAAGCGGCGGGGCTACAAGCTCGCGATCTGCACAAACAACGTCCGCGAGTGGGAGCCGCTGTGGCGGGCCAAGCTGCCGGTCGACGAGATCTTCGACACCGTCGTCGATTCGGGGTTCATCGGCACCCGCAAGCCAGAGGCGCGGATCTACGAGGTCACGCTCGAGCGGCTCGAGGCCCGGCCCGCCACCACGCTGTTCGTCGACGACGTCGAGCTCAACTGCGCCGCGGCTCGCGAGCTCGGCCTGAGCGCGGTCTGGTTTCAGTCGACCGAGCAGGCGATCGACGAGATCGAACGAGCGCTCTAAGCGGCGCCCGGCGGGTCAGTTCTCGACGCCGAGACGGTCCCAGCAGTACAGCTCGAGGCACTCGTTCGCGAGTTGGACGCAGCGCTCCTCCGAGAGCCACGGGAGCACCGTGTCGAAAGCCTGCTCCTCCCCGACGCCCGCCTCGAACGCCTCCTCGCCCCTGAACCCCGCGGCGATCTTGAGGGCCTCGCGGCGATTTTCTCCGAGCGACGGGAAGACGTTGACGAGGAACTCCTTGTTGGGGACCGGATGTCCGACCTCGAGCGAGGCGTGCCACGACGCCAGCAGCGACAGATCGTGCTCATCCAGATCGGCGACGGCTTTCGCGTAATGCGAATCGAGGTCGGATTCTGGGATTTCGTCAACCCAGGCGCGGACGACCTCGCCCAGGATCTGTCGGCGCGCTTCGCGCCCGACCGAGTCCGCGATCACTCGGATCGCGTTCTGCGGTTCGATGAAGCACAGTGTCATTGCGCCTCCGGCTGGTGGATGCGGACGCCGCAAAGGTAAGTGGTGGCCCGGACGGAGCGGTTACGGGGGTGTTGACGCGGGACCGGGTGGCGGGTGCGGCGACAGGATCACCGGCACGCGCGGTGTCTGGTTGAAGTCGAAGTCCGCGGTCAGATCTCCGACGAGCGGGTTGTCCTCGCGCACGTCGGGACGGGGATCGGGACGGCCGTCGGTGGCGGGATCGAGTCGCTGAGATCCGAGGAAGTCGTCCTCGATGAACTTGTTGTAGGCGTCCTGGCTGAGGATCTGGTGGTCGATGAAGCCGTGGCGCGCGTAGGGGCTGATGACGAGACCGGGGACGCGCAGTCCGAAGCCGTTCTCGTCGACGACGGGGGGCTGCACGTGGTCGTAGAAGCCGCCCCAGTCGTCCCAGCTCAGGAAGATCGCGGTGCTGTCCCACTCGGGGCCCTGCATGATCGCGTTGACCAGTCCCGTGACATACGCCTGGCCGGCGCTCACGAGGCCCGGAGGGTGCTCCGACACGGTCCCGTTCGGGCTGATCCAGGAGACCGCCGGGAGGGTCCCGTTCTTGGCCGCGGTGAAGAAGTTGCTGAGGCTCTGGACGTCGCTGAGCTGGTTGTCCTGATGGACGTCCTCGAAGTGGGGCAGCGGATTCCAGATCGAAGGCGTCTTCGGGCCCTGCTGGACTGGAGCGCAGGTCATCGCCGAGTCGTCCTCGCAGTCGGGCTCGGTGCCGGCGAACACGTAATAGCCCCAGCTGACGTTGTCCTTGTGCAGCAGGTAGGTCAGATCGGTCCAGGCGTACTTCGGGGCCGTGCCGAGAGGGTTGGCGTTGAGGATCGCGTTCGGGTTCTCGAGCGAGTTCGTGCACGAGAACGGGTCGAGCGCGTTCGTGCAGAACGCCGACCACTCGGAAACTTCGTAAAGATGCTGGGGCAGGCTCCAGGAGCTGTTCGGTTCGAACATGTGATCCTGGAGCACGAAATCCTCGGCGTACTTCCAGTAGTTGGGGATTTCGCGGGCATCGTGATAGCCCATGACGTCGATGCAGTTGGCCTGCGCGGTCTCAGTGCATGGGCTGCACAGGGGGTCGTCCGAGCCGCAGCCCTCGCCCTTCTCCGCCTGGGCCACGAACCCGTCCATCCGCCCGCCATCGATGTCGGCGGCGGCGTTCGCGGCACCGTGCGGACCACCGTAGTTGAGGTCGGAGGGGTCATGGAACGGCTGGATGCAGCCCCCGTTCACGGGGTCGGGCACGCACACGCCGGGTGGGATCCCGTCGGCGCCGGGATACGTCCCGAAATACTGATCAAACGACCGGTTCTCCTGCATGATCACGACGACGTGCTGGATTTTGTGGATCCCGGCCAGGTTCGTCACGGTCAGCACCGCCGAGTACGACCGGACGTTCCGGGAGTCGCCGCGGAGCTCCACCCGGAGCGGCTGCGGGCCGCCCTGCGTGAACGTGATCGTGGCGTGGTAGCTCGAGCTCCGGTCAAGGCGCGGCTGCGAGACAACCCGCCACCGGTTCCCGACCCGCTGTTCGATCAAGACCTGCGCGCGCCGATGCGACGGCTTCACCGTGCCGGTGAGGCTGGCCGCCGCCCCCGCGTCGACCGCCGTGCTCGGGCTGGTGAGCGAGATCGAGGCCTGGACGCGCTCGGAGACGAGCCTGCTCCGCAGGCCGCGGGCGGTCACGTACCACTCGCGATTGGTCTGCACGGCCCCCGCCCGGCGCGCGATCGAGAACCGGCCGGCGCCGTCGGTCGTGGTCCCGCCCATCCGGTGAAACACTCGCTGTCCGGCGGTCCGCTGCCACAACGTCACTTGTGCACCCTCCGCCGATCGACCGGTCAGGCGTCCCGTCAGAATGATCCGCTGGCCCGCCCGTGACGGGTTCGAGCCCGAGCGGAGCGTGAGCGCCCTGCGACCGGAAGCCGCTGCCGAGCCCTCTAGACAGACGGCGGCGACGCCGATCGGGACTGTGGCCACGGCGAGACAGACGGTCAGCAGACGACGCAAACGAGCTCCCACGGATCGCCGGAATTATCTCCCGATGAAGTAACCCGTCGCTCCTGGACGAGTTGCGCTGCCAGACGGGCGCTACACGCCGAGTGCCGCCCGGGCGCTGGTGAGGTAGGTCGGGTCGGGGTCGCTGTGGTCGCCGAGCCCGGCGGTCACCCGTCCACTGCCGGCCCCGTCGCCGCTCGCCGGCCCGGGGGGACGGTTCCAGTTGTACAGCCCGAGATCGAGGGCGTCGAGCGGGACCTCGCACGCGCCGGCCAGGTCGGCTGCCCGGCGCTCCAGCAGCAGCGAGTCGCCGATCCCGAACACGCGCTTGGCCGCCACGGTGACGTCGTTCTCACCCCCGAGCGCGAGCTTGCCGGCCCGGAGGTCGTAGAGCCCCAGGCGGCCCAGCGACACGAGCAGTTCGTAGCGGGCGTCCCGGTGCATGCCGGGAAAGGCGAGCCGCTCGAACGTCCGCTCGAAGCGGCGTTCGGGGGCCCATCCGCCGTCGCCGCTGAACGCCGCCGCCTGCGAGCCCGCGCGCTGCGCCCAGGCGCGATAGGCCTCGACGGTGGCCAGCCCGCGGTCGGGATCGAGGGCTGTCCGGGGACCGGTCCGTGCCCCCTTGAGTGACAGTTCGTCGACCGATCGCCACGGCACCCGTACCTCCCGGATCGACGCGAACGGATCGTCGTCCTCGAGCGGGGCAAGGTAGGCGATCAGGAACGCCAGCCACGTGCGCTCCTCGAGGTCGTCGTCTCCTCGCGAAACCTCCGCGTACAGACCCGGCGGGTCCTGCTCGAGCAACACCAGCCGGCCGGCGGCGAAGGCCAGCTCCTCTGCCAGCCGCTCGGCGTCGTCGCTCGAGCGCAGGCCGGGAGCGAGCGGCGTCCGGTAGCCGTCGTCGACGCCACGGACTAACCGCTTCACGGTCACGCCACCGGACGCCGTGCGGGCCGAGCCGCCCCGCTGGCGGGCGACCCCGGGCGTCCCAGGACGGGGCTGGTTGACCTTCGGGGCGCTCGAGGAGAGCACTGGCCGCGGCTCGATCGCCATCTCCCGGGAACAGATCGCGCAGTTCTGAATCAGGCGGTTGTGGCGGCAGAAGGTCGGCATCGGCGCGTCTATATCCAATCCTAGACCGGCTCGACCTCGGCGTCTTATTGACCGCCTCTGTCACCATCTATATACTTTTGCTGGTTACCAAATTCGAGGAGAAGACACGATGAACCTCGGGCCGATCACATTCCTCGCCGCCCGTGAGCGCGACCTGGACCGGCGTCGTCAGGCCGCGCGCGACCGCCGGCTCGACGGAGGGGCGACCCCGGTTACGCGGGTGACGCTCCGCTACGCCGGTGCCGCGGATGCGCAGCGCCTTCGGCGCCTCGCCGAGCTCGACTCGGCCTCGGCACCAGCGGGCCGTGCGCTCGTGGCGGAGGTCGACGGGCGGCTGCGAGCCGTCCTTCCGCTGGACGGCTCGGCGCCGATCGTCGACCGCGCCCACGACGGCGCCGAGTTGGTGGAGCTGCTGCGCCTCCGCGCGGGGCAGTTGGCGTAGAGGCCGCCTAGGCGCGGCCGGCGCCGAGCCGCTGGATCCCAGCCAGGAACAGGTCCGTCGCGAACCGGGCCGCACCTTCGATGTCGGGCGGGGTGCGCTCGGCCATCCGCACTCCGAGCTCGAGCGCCACGCCGGCCATCGCCCCGGCCATGTAGTTGGCGTCGAGCGGGGGCATGTCGCCGCGATCGATCGCTGCGCTCAGATCCTCGAGCAGATCCTCAACCCCGGCGCCCAGGATCGGATCACCGAACAGCGACCGGATCGGCCCCGCGTTTCGCTGCATGAGCTCGAACATCAGCCGGTCCTCGACGAGGAACTGGAACCACGCCCGGTACGCGTCGCCGACGAACTCCTCGAGCGTCGCCGCCGTCGCGCGGACGGCGCGCAGTCGCCGCCGGACCTCGGTCGCGCTCTCGTCGACGACCGCCCGGAACACCGCCTCTTTGTCGGGGAAGTAGTTGTAGAAAGTCCCTGACGCCAGGTCGGTCCGGCGGATCACGTCGCGGACCCCGGCGGCGTCGTAACCGAGCTCGGCGAACACCTCCCGGGCCGCCTCGAGAATCGCGCCGCGGTTATGGGCCTTTGTCGCAGCTCGCTTCGAGCTCGCGACCGGCTGGCTCACGCCGCGGCTGCCGGCTGGAGCTGTTGCGCCCGCGGAGTCACCGGGAGACGGAAGCCGGCGGCCCTGGCGCGGGCGGCGCCGGCCTTGAGTTCCTTGCCAAGCTCGTAGAGGTAGTTGTCGAAGTCGACCTGCATCGTGTGCCGCTTGGAGGCGACGTAGCGTTTGAACATCTGCTCTCGCTCCCTGCGCATGTCGGCCTCCATCTGCGGTCTGGGCGGCAGGTGGTACTCGCCCCGCAGATAGGCGGCGATCCATCGCCCCTGTGCCTCCGCCAGCGGCATCGTGGCCCCGAGCGGCTGGAGCAGCGCGATGAACGCGAGGTTGTCGATCCCCGGCTTGAACACCCGGCGGTACAGGGGCAGGTCGTTGTCGGGCGCGGAGATGAGCGTCTCGTCGAAGAACGGGAACGTGACCTTGTATCCCGTGCACCACACGATCACGTCGACCGGCTCGATCGAACCGTCCTCGAACCTCACCCGATCGCCCAGCAGCTCGGCGACGTTCGGTTTCCACGTCATCTCCCCGTGGGCGATTCGGTTGAGGAAGTCGGCCGAGATCGTCGGGTGAGCCTCGCCGAGCTTGTGGTCCGGCTCCGGCAGGCCGTAGTCCTGGACCTTGCCGACGCCGATCCGGTACATCGCCATCAGGATCGCGCGCCTGAATGCGAACGGCAGCTTCGGCGTCAGTGAGTTGACCCCGATCTGATCGAGCGGCCGGCCGAACATGTACTTGGGAAGGATGTAGGCGCCACGGCGGGATGAGATCAGCGTCCTGCGCGCCACGAAGCTCGACTCGACGGCGATGTCCATCGCGCTGTTGCCGATCCCGACCACGAGCACGTTCTTGTCGCGGAAGTCGGTGTTCTCGATGTAGTGATGCGAATGCATTTCGACGCCGTCGAACTCGCCGGGGAACCGCGGCTCGGGCCACCGCGGGTTCCAGTGGTGGCCGTTGGCCACGAGCAGCGCGTCGTAGCGGCGGGTTTCGCCGGTGTCGAGCGCCACCGTCCAGACGCCGTCATCGCCCCGCTGGGCGTGCTTGACGCCGGTCTCGAACACGATCCTCTCGCGGAAGCCGAAGTGGTCGACGTAGTCGTTGAAATACGTGGCGATCTGGGTGTGGTGCGGGAAGTCCGGATACGAGTGCGGCATCGGATAGTCGCTGTACTCCATCCGCTCCCTCGAGGTGTTGATGTGCAGCGAGCGGTACGCCGAGGACATGCCGTTCTTGTTTCCGAAGACCCAGTTGCCGCCGATGCGGTCGGACTTCTCGTAGCAGTCGAACGGGATGCCGCGCTCGTGGAGCGCCTTGGCGGCGGCGATCCCGGAGGACCCCGCGCCGATCACGCATGCGGATGGGAGATTGGTCATAGGGACGCCACCCTACTAAAGATGACGGGGGCGTCAAGTTTTGGGGTGATTGGGCAGGTGAAAGCGGGGCGGGATCGGCGCGATGGCGCCGGTGTTTCGATGATGTAGTCGGTGCGCCAAAACGCGTCCGAACACGACGAGCCGCCGGCGCGCTGTCGCACGACTGTTAAGCACCATACGCCACGCCTCTCGTCCCGAAGCGACGTTGGCGCGCTATGCATCAGCCGTTGGCGGCGGCCGACCAACGAAACCGCCCGCGCGTTAAGCCGTGACGGGCTCTCGGAGACGCCACGGCACAAAGGCGCACACGGCCTGGCACCCGGGATCGCGCGATCGCCGACCTACCTCCCGCCCTCACCGAGCCGAACCCGTCCAGGTCGCGAGCGCGACCACCTGCGAAAGCCGCGGGCGCGCACCGCCACGAGCCCCCACGCCGGCGCCCGCCCAAAGACCCTCACCCCCCCGAAGGCGTCACCGCCGCCTCTCGCTGCTCGCCACCGGACGCCTCGGCCCGCCGGTGCGCCCGCCCTCGCTCCATCACCTCGCGGAAGCTCTTGAAGCGGAAGATGAACACGAGCGCGCCGAACCCGAGTGCCGAGCTGAGCACGGCGGTGGCGATCTGCTGCCCGACCGAGAACGACGCCACGTTCGGGTTGCCGGCGAAGACCGCCAGCAGGATCGCCTGCTGGACGCCCGCGCCTCCAGGCGTGAACGGGAACACCGAGGCCACGACCTGCACCGCGAGCACCAGCAGCGCGTTGCGAACCGAGCCGCCGATGTGGAACGCGTCGAGCAGCGCCCAGTAGGCCGCGAACCGCGCGATCCAGCTGGCGAACTGCCAACTCGCCATCTGGCGGAGGTAGCGATCGCGGTCGCGGAGGATCGTGAACCCCTGGCGGACCCGCTCCCAGAACGCGCGTACGCGCGCTGAGAGCAGCGCGAACGCGACCAGGAACAGGATCCCCAGCACGGTCAGGAAGAACAGCGTGAACCGCATGTTCGAGGCGAAGAAGCTGATGTCGAACGCCGGCAGCTTCGAGAAGTCGGGCGGCTTGGGGAAAACGCCCTGGGTGAAGGCGAAGCCCATCACCAGCAGCCCCATGAACCAGTCGAAGATCACCCCAGTGGACAGGGCGGCTGCGACCGTCGGGTAGCTGCTGGGCGGGATCGCCACCCGGGTCAGGAACAGCTGCGCGATGTTGCCGCCGCCGAGCGGAAAGACGTTGTTGATCGCGTAGCCGACCATGTACGCGCCCCACACGTCGCGCCAGCGGACGCGCTCTCCGGGATATGCCGCCCGGACAGCGTTGAACAGCGCCCGCGATCGCAGCAGGAGGTAGAGCCCGTACAGGGCGAGGCCGATCAGCAGCGAGAGCCAGTCGAGACTCGCCAGCTGCGAGAAGAAATTTCCCGCCGAGTCGACCAGCTGCGTGACCGTGTCCGAGAACGAGCTGCCGTGATGTGCGATCGCTGCCATCCCATCAACAAGGTCGCACACCCCGGGGCGTTACAGAACCACCTAGCCCCAGCGACCACGCCGCGGAAGAAGCCCGGGGGGCCCAGATCCTTCTGGACCCCCCGGAGAGTCAGGGAAGTGGGGGCGCAGTTCCCTGACCGACAGGGGCGAGTTTCCCCGTCCCAAGCCTTCCGTAAACCTCGGTCCACGCGCGCCACGCAATCAGCCCAACGTCGATTAAACGTAGCAGCCCGTGAAAGCTTGCTGCCAAAACAACGGATTATCTACCCGGAAATCGCGTTGGTCTTTTGTTTGCAATCCATATCGACGACCGGCGGTGGCCTCAAAGTCCGCGCGTTCCGGGGCCCGAGAAGAACTCCTCGCCTGGCCGCACGGTGCCCGCCGCCTCCGCCTCGTGGCGCAGCGTACGGTCGGCCTCGCCGCTCCAGGCGCCGATCGCGAGCATCTCGCGGTCGGCGTCCATCGGGCTTCCGCCGAGATCCTTGTTGACGATCCGGGCGCACTTTCGCCCCTCGGCGATCGCCGTGACAACCAGCGACTGGCCGATTCGCGCATCGCCGCAGGCGTAGACGTTCTTGCTCGAGGTCCGGTAGGTCTGCTCCGTGCGGATGTTGCCGCGGTGGTCGAGACCGAGGTCGAGCTCCTCGACGATCCCGGCGTGCTCGAGGTGTTCGAATCCGATCGCTATCAGTACGAGGTCGGCTGGATGAACGATCTCTGTGCCCGGGACGGGCGTCAGGTCGCGCGAGGAGGTACCGGTGACCGACCGGGCGTAGACGTGACTGACCGAGCCATCCTTGCCCCCGAAGCCCGTGACCTCTGTCCCCCACCGGCGCTTGCCGCCCTCCTCGAGCGCGTAGGTCATAGGCGTGCGTTTCGGCGGAAGGGGCCACGGATGGCGGGGGTCTTGACCGTCGGATGGCAGCTCGGCGTACACATCGAGCATCACGACCGACCGCGCGCCCTCGCGGTGAGCGTTGGAGATGCAGTCCATCCCGGTGTCGCCACCGCCGACGACGATCACGCGCTTGCCCGCCGCCGTGATCTCGGTCCCAGGCGCGACGGGCTTCGACGGCCGCCCCTCCTGGGCGGCGACCCAGCGGTTGCGCTGGTACAGGTAGTCCATCGCAAAGTGGATTCCCGCCAGCTCGCGGCCCGGAGCGACGAGGTCGCGCGAGACCCGAGAGCCGATCGCCACAACCACCGCGTCGAAGCGCTCCCGGAGCTCGGCCGCGGTGATGTCTCGCCCCACGTCGACGTTGTAGACGAACTCGATCCCCTCCTGCTCCAGGATCGAGACGCGGCGGTCGATGATCCGCTTCTCGAGCTTGGCGTCGGGCACGCCGAACCGCAGCAGCCCGCCCGGTCCCTCGTCGCGCTCGTAGAGCGTGACCCTGTGACCGCAGCGGTTGAGCTCATCGGCGACCGCCAGGCCGGCCGGGCCGGAGCCGATCACCGCCACGCGCCTGTCGGTACGGCGGTCCGGCGGCGACCGGCTGGATCCAGCCCTCGGACCAGGCCCGCTCGACGATCGCCAGCTCGATCTGCTCGATCGTCACCGGGTCGTCGTTGATCGCCAGCACGCACGCGGACTCGCACGGCGCCGGGCAGATCAGACCGGTGAATTCGGGGAAGTTGTTGGTCGAGTGAAGCTGGACGATCGCCTCGCGCCACTTGTCGCGATACACGAGATCGTTCCAGTCCGGGATCAGGTTTCCGAGCGGGCATCCCTCGTGGCAGAACGGGATGCCGCAATCCATGCACCGCGCGCCCTGGCGCTTGATCTGCTCCTCCGGCTGGACCGCGAAGTACTGGCGGTAGTCGTGCACCCGCTGTCGGGGATCGCGCCGATCGAATCCGACACGATGAATCTTCAGGAACGCGCCGAGCTCGCCCATCTAGGTGGTCCTCGTCGTCGGTTCGGTCGAATTCATGACGGGCGCCTACGCCTCGACCGCCGGCTCGCCCGTGACGCCGGCGCGTTCGGCCAGCGCACGCCGGTAGTCGCGAGGCATCACCTTCACGAACCGCTCGCGGGCGCCGCGATCCCACGACGCCAGCAGGTTCCGACCGACCAGCGATCCGGTACGGGCGACGTGCTCCTTGATCAGGTCCTGGACCTCGTTCACGTCCGCGTACGTCAGCTCCTCGAGGTCGACCAGCTCCAGATTGCAGCGGCCCTCGAACCGCCGGTCCTTGTCGTACACGTATGCGATGCCGCCGCTCATCCCGGCGGCGAAGTTGCGCCCGGTGGGCCCCAGCACCACGACCCGGCCGCCGGTCATGTACTCGCAGCCGTGGTCCCCGAGTCCCTCGACGACCGCTGAGGCACCCGAGTTGCGCACGGCGAACCGCTCGCCGGCCAGTCCTCGGAAGAACGCGCGGCCGGCGACGGCCCCGTACAGGACGGTGTTGCCGACGATCATGTTCTCCTCGGCGCGGAACCTCGCCCGATCGGGCGGGCGGACCGAGACGATGCCGCCAGAGAGTCCCTTGCCGGCGTAGTCATTCGTCTCCCCGCGCAGCGAGAACGTCACTCCGGGTGAGAGCCAGGCGGCGAAGCTCTGACCAGCCGAGCCGTGGAAGGAGACCTCGATCGTTCCCTCGGGCAGGCCGGCGGCGCCATGCTGGCGCGCGATCTCGCCCGAGAGGATGCCGCCGACGGTCCGGTTGACGTTGCGTACCGGCATCGGCCCCAGCCGCACCGTCTCCTGGTGGGTGAGCGCGGGAGAGCATCTGCGGACCAGCTCCCAATCGAGCGCATCGTCGAGCACCGGGACCTGGGGCCGCGTCCGATGTCGGTCGGCACCGGCCGGGAGCTCGGGCGTCGCCAGCACCATCGAGAGGTCGACCCCCCGTGCCTTCCAGTGGTCGATCGCCTCGTCGGTCTCGAGCAGCTCGGTCCTCCCGATCAGCTCGTCGAAGCGGCGCGCGCCCAGCGAGGCCATGATCGTCCGGACCTCCTCGGCGACCAGCATCAGGTACCCGTCACGTGCTCGGGCGTTCCCTTGAACCGCTCGCGCAGCACCGGATCCTGCGTCGCCACCCCGACAGGGCACGTGTTCAGGTGGCAGACGCGCATCATGATGCAGCCCATCGCTATCAGGGGCGCGGTCGAGAAGCCGAACTCATCGGCGCCCAGGAGTGCCCCGATGATGACGTCGCGACCGGTCCGCATTCCGCCGTCGACCTCGACCGTGATTCGCGAACGGAGGTCGTTGAGGAGCAGCGTCTGCTGGGTCTCGGCAAGGCCGATCTCCCACGGCACGCCGGCGGCCTGGACCGAGGACTGCGGCGATGCGCCGGTGCCGCCATCGTGTCCGGCGATCGTGACGTGATCGGCATTCGCCTTGGCGACGCCGGCAGCGACCGTGCCGACGCCAACCTCGGATACCAGCTTGACCGACACAGAGGCGGTCGGGTTGGCGCAGCGCAGGTCGTAGATCAGCTGTTTGAGATCCTCGATCGAGTAGATGTCGTGGTGCGGCGGCGGGGAGATCAGGCCGACGCCCGGAGTGGAGTGGCGGATCTGAGCGATGTAATCGTCGACCTTGTGGCCCGGAAGCTGACCGCCCTCGCCGGGCTTGGCGCCCTGCGCCATCTTGATCTGGAGCTGATCGGCGTTGACCAGGTAGTGGGCGGTGACGCCGAAGCGCCCCGAGGCGACCTGCTTGATCGCCGAGCGCCGCAGATCGCCGTTCGCGTCGGGCTCGTAGCGGGAGGGATCCTCACCCCCTTCGCCGGTGTTCGACCGCGCGCCCATCCGGTTCATCGCGATCGCGATCGTCTCGTGGGCCTCCCGGCTGAGCGCGCCGAGGCTCATCGCCCCGGTTGTGAACCGCTTGACGATCTCGGTCGCGGGCTCGACCTGCTCGAGCGGGACCGGCTCGGGCAGCGTCCGCAGCTTCATCAGGCCGCGGAGGAGGCCGTGGCGGGTCGCCTCTTCGTCGGTCAGCTGAGCGAACTCCTGATAGGTCTGGCGCGGGTCACCGTTCTGGCCTCGAACGGCGTGCTGGAGCTTGGCGATCGTGTCCGGGCTCCACACGTGCAGCTCGCCGTCGCGGCGCCATTGGAGGACGCCGCCGACCGGCAGCAGATCGCGCTCGGTCCGCGGGTAGGCCCGAAAATGACGTTCCATCGCCTCGGTCGAGAGCACATCGAGTCCGACGCCGCCGATCCGCGACGCGGTTCCGGTGAAGTGCTCGTCGATCAGCTCGCGCTCCAGCCCCACCGCCTCGAAGATCTGCGCACCGCAGTAGGACTGGATCGTCGAGATCCCCATCTTCGAAAGCGTCTTCAGCAGCCCCTTGCCGATCGCGGTCACGATCCGCTTCTCGGCCTCCTCGCGATCGACGTCCTGGGGCAGCAGCGAGCGATCGGCGAGCTCGTCGAGCGACTCGAACATCACGTAGGGGTTGATCGCCGCCGCGCCGTAGCCGATCAGCGTGGCCATGTGGTGGATGTCACGTGGCTCTCCCGACTCGATCACGAGGCCGGTGCGCAGCCGGGTGCCGCGGCGTACGAGGTGGTGGTGGACGGCCGCAACGGCCAGCAGCGACGGCATCGCCACCCGCTCAGGACCGAGATTGCGGTCGGACAGGATCAGGATGTTGGCGCCGTGCTCGACGTGGCGGGCGGCCTCGGCACACAGGTCGTAGAGGCGCAGCTCCATCCCGTCCGGCCCCTGCTCGATCGGCCACGTGATGTCCAGCGTGGCTGCGTCGAACACGTCGTGCGATACCTGCCGCAGTTTCTCCAGCTCGTGGTTTCGCAGGATCGGCTGGTCCATGACGAGCATGTGCGCCTGTTCGGGCACCTCGGTCAGCAGGTTGACCTCGGCGCCGACCCCGGCCAGAAGGCTCATCACGACCTTCTCGCGCAGCGGATCGATCGGCGGATTGGTGACCTGCGCGAACAGTTGCTTGAAGTACGCGAACAACGGCGGCTGGCGGTCGGACAGCACCGCCAGTGCGGCGTCGTTGCCCATGCTCGCCACCGGCTCCTCGCCCTTCGTCGCCATCGGCGCGATGATCATCCTGAGGTCCTCTTGCGAGTAGCCGAAGGCGAGCTGCCTCGAGCGAAGCGGCTCGATCCGCGGCGCGCGAGGCTCCCGGTCGGGCAGATCGGCGATGTGGACGACCGACTTGTCGTACCACTCGGCGTAGGGCTTGCGCCGGGAGACGCGCCGCTTGACCTGCTCATCCTCGACGATCCGGCCCTCTTCGAGGTCGACGAGGAACAGCTTGCCGGGCGAGAGCCGCCCCTTTCGCTGGATGTGCTCGGGGGCCACGGTCATCACGCCCGTCTCGGAGGCGAGCACGACGTAACCCTCCGTGTCCTGGATCCAGCGGCCGGGGCGCAGCCCGTTGCGGTCGAGGACCGCGCCGGCGAGGCGGCCGTCGGTGAACACGACCGCGGCGGGGCCGTCCCACGGCTCCATCAGGCACGAGTGGAAGTCGTAGAAGCCCTTGACGTCGGGATCGAGGTCGCTCCGCGTCCGGTACGCCTCGGGCACCATCATCATCACCGCGTGTGGGATCGATCGGCCGCCGAGGACCAGCAGCTCAAGGACGTTGTCGAAGATCGCGGAGTCCGAGCCGCCCTCTCGGACGACCGGGATCACCTTCTCGAGGTCATCGCCGAACAGATCCGAGGCGAGCTGTGACTCCCGGGCCCGCATCCAGTTGACGTTGCCCCGCAGCGTGTTGACCTCGCCGTTGTGGGCGATCATCCGGTAGGGGTGGGCGAGCTCCCAGCTCGGGAACGTGTTCGTCGAGAACCGCGAGTGCACGAGCGCCAGCCGCGACGCCAGCCGGGGATCGCGCAGGTCGATGAAGTACCGAGGCAGCTGCGGGGCGGTCAGCATCCCCTTGTAGACCATCGTCCGGCTCGAGAAGCTCGGGAGCGCGAGGCCGGCGCCGGCGCTGCGCTCGATCAGGCGCCTGATCACGTACAGCTTGCGCTCGAACTCGTCCTGATCCTCGATCTCCTCGGAGGCCTCGATCAGCACCTGACGGATGACCGGCGCTGACAGCCGCGCCGTGTCGCCGACGTGGCGCTCGTCGACCGGCACGTCGCGCCACCAGATCGCGCGCTGGCCCTCGGCCTCGATCGTCTCCTCGATCAGCTGTTCGAGCAGGACCCGGCGCTCGGCGTCGGCCGGCAGATAGCAGACGCCCACGCCGTAGCGGCCCGGCGGCGGCAATTCGACGCCGGCGACCGCGGCCCGGAGGAATCCGTCGGGGATCTGAACCAGGATTCCGGCGCCGTCACCGGTGTTCGGATCGGCCCCCTCGGCGCCGCGATGCTCGAGATTCTCGAGCGCCTCGAGTGCCTTCTCGACGACGGCATGGCTCGCCTCACCCCACAGCTTGGCCACGAGCGCGATGCCGCACGAATCGTGCTCGTTTTGGGGGTCGTAGAGGCCACTGGCCCCGGGTGGAGCGAGACGCTGGATCATTGAGGAACTCCGTCGCGGACGGACTCGGGGACACGACGAGCGGCGAGAAAAAGCGTATCAGTGGCGCTTCACGCCACTGATCGGCGGCTCAGCTCTTGGCCTTGGCCGTCTTCTTCGCCGTCTTGCCGTTGTCCGAGCCGGACGACGATTTCTTGCTCGACTTCGGTGGGGACTCGTCTCCGCCGCCATCGCTCTTGACCGCGGCCAGGCTCGCTTCGAGCGCCGCCATCAAGTCGGGTGCCGCGACCGGCTCCTCCGCTTCCGGCTGGGTCGCGATCTCCTCGCCGGATGCCTTGCGCTCGATCAGATCCAGCACGCGCTCGCGGTACTCGTCCTTGAACCGGGTCGGATCGAACTCGCTGGACAGCGAGGCGATCAACTGTTCGGCCATCTTCAGCTCGCGATCGCTCGCCTCCGCGTCGCCGATCGCATCGAGCTCGTCGAGCCGGTCGGGGGCAAGAACCTCATCGCCGAACAGCATCGTGCTCAGCGTCAGCACGTCGCCGGTGGGGCGCAGCGCGCACAGCTGCTGCTTAGTACGCAGCACCACCTTGCCGATGCCAACCTTCCCGGACTCGCGCATCGCGTCCAGCAGCAGCCGGTAGGCCTTGGCGCCACCGGCCGTCGGGGCCAGGTAGTAGGAGTTGTCGTAGTAGATCGGGTCGATCTCCGAGAGATCGACGAACTCCTCGATGTCGATCGTCTTCGTAGCCTTCGGATCGAGTGCGTCGAGCTCCTCCGGCGTGATCAGCACGTAGCGATCGGGCGTGATCTCATAGCCCTTGACGATCTCCTCGAAGGGGACCTCCTCGCCGGTGGACGGGTCGACCCGCTTCTGGCGGATGCGCGCGCCCGTCTTGCTCGAGAGCTGGTGGAACCGGACGGACTTGGGCGACGTTGCGCTGTACAGCTTGACGGGAACGTTGACCAGCCCGAAGCTGATCGCGCCGGACCAAATTGCGCGCGCCATAGATGGTTTGTATAGCGCATGAGCGGGGTGATCAAGCGGTGAGCGCACTCTTGCCGGGCCAGCTCGGCGGTCCAGCACAATCGAGAGACCTCACGCTGTGACCCGCCCGCGCGTTTCATCACCAGTGCCGCTGCCACCGTTCCAGACGCTGCTCGACGCCCACGGGCGCGACGTTCATCGTTTCCTCGCGGCGACGATCGGCCGCAACGACGCCGACGACTGCTACCAGGAGACGTGGCTGTCGGCGCTGCGCGCGTACCCGCGCCTCAGGGACGGTTCGAACCTGCGCAGCTGGATCTTCACGGTCGCCCACCACAAGGCGATCGACCACGCTCGGGCCCGGCGACGACAGCCCGTCGCGGTGGCATCGGTGCCGGAGCAGCGGGTGGAGGCGGCCGGAGAGCCGGAGGAGGCTCTGTGGGTGCAGGTTCGCGAGCTGCCGACCAAGCAGCGCACGGCGATCGCCCTTCGGTTCGTCGCCGACGCGGGCTACCCCCAGATCGCCGCGGTGATGGGAACGACCGAGGAGGCCGCCCGGCGCAACGTCCACGAAGGCCTCAAGCGACTGCGAATGGAGTACGAGCGATGACACACACAGATCCACTCGAGCAGGCGCTGAGAAGTGCCGAGTCGCGCGAGCTCGACCAGCCACTGCCCGATCTCACCGACCTGGCCGACAATGCCGGGCTGCTCGACGTCGCCTACGCGACCGTGGACTCCCCCGTAGGCAAGCTCCTGCTCGCGACCACCGGCCGCGGACTGGTGCGGCTCGCCTACGTCGACTTCGAGGACGAGGCGAAGGTCCTGGAGGAGCTCGGGCGCATCCTCTCCCCGCGTGTGCTCGCCGCCCCCCGCAAGCTCGACGAGCCCCGGCGAGAGCTCGACGAGTACTTCGACGGCACCCGTCGTCGGTTCGAGCTCCCGCTCGATTGGCGGCTGACCCACGGGTTCGCCCGCCGCGTGCTGCGGGCGACGGCGCGGATCCCGTACGGATCGGTGTCGAGCTACAAGCAGGTCGCGGCGGCCGCCGGCAGCCCGCGAGGATCGCGGGCCGCGGGCAACGCGCTTGGCGCCAATCCGCTGCCGATCGTTGTCCCCTGCCACCGGGTGCTGCACAGCGGTGGCGGGCTCGGCGGCTACACCGGCGGGGTGGAGCGCAAGCGGCTGTTGCTCGGCGTCGAGGGAGCGGCCGCGGCCTCGAGCAGCTGACGGGCCTCCTCGCTCGTCTCGAGCGTCCCCAACAGCAGCACCAGCATCGCCCCCAGCAGTCTCGGCGGGATGCTGCCGGGATCCCCAAGCTCGACCATCCCGAGTCCGATGCCAAGCCCGAGCATGACGTTGGCGACCTGGTCGAGCAGGGCGGCGGAGATCTCCGTCTCCAGATCCGGCTCCCGCGCCTGTCCGAATGCCCGGAGCGTCGCGCGCCATTGCTCGATCCCGACGGCGACGCGCTTGCCGAGCTCCTCGTCCCGCTGCCCGTGCACCCATGCCTCTACGAACAGCCGGAACGCGTTCGGGTCCTCGTCGAGCTCCCTCATCCACTCATCAGAGCCGGCCCGCGGCCGCTCGGCGGCCGACTTGGTCGGGTCAAATAGTGCGATCTGCTCGGCGATCTGCCCCGACAGATGCTCGTCGAGCAGCGCGAACAGCAGGTTCTCCTTGCTCCCGAAGTGGTCGTACACGGCGCCCTTCGTGAACCCCGCCTCCTCGGCGACCTCGTCGAGCGTGGCGCCGTCGAACCCCCGGCGAGCGTAGACGCGAGCGGCCGCCGAGAGAAGCTGGGCCCGGGTCCGCGCTCGCCGCTCGCTGCGGTCAAACGAGCCGCGGGGCATGAGTGACGGATCTCACACAACTGCACATACTGAAGAGTATATATACTCGCCAGCACCTACTCCGCCGGAGGCGAAATGAGCAAGCGCGTCCTCAAGAATGAGCTGCCACCGGGGCCACGGCTCCCGACCGCACTGCAGCTGATCGCAACCTGGAAGCGACCCGCGGCGTCCGTGGAACGGCTGCGCCAGCGCTACGGCACGCGGATCACCGTTCGTCTCCCCTTCCAGCCCCCATTCGTGATCCTCTCCGACCCTGACGAGATCAAGGAGCTGTTCAAGGCGCCACCGGACGTGCTCCATCCCGGCGAGGGCGCCCGCGTCCTCGAGCCTCTGATCGGACGCAACTCCGTGATCCTCCTCGACGAGGGCGCCCACCTCGAGCAGCGCAAGCTCCTGCTCCCGGCATTCCACGGCGAGCGGATGCAGCGCATGGCCGGTCTGATGGCCGAACTGACCGAGCGCGAGCTCGACTCCTGGCCGCTCGAGCAACCGGTCGCGCTCCATCCCCGCCTCCAGCGGTTGACGCTCGAGATCATCCTCCGCGCCGTGTTCGGACTGGACCAGGGCCGGACCCTCGACGAGCTCCGCGATGCCCTCACCGACGTCCTGGCCTTCAGCGAGAGCCCGCTGTCGGTGCTGCCCGCGATGCAGAAGTACGCCGGCGGCTGGTTCCCGCCCCTGCGGCGGTTCATCGCGCAGAGGGCCCGTGCTGACGCGCTGATGTTCAACCTGATCGAAGAGCGCCGGGCCGAGGGCGACCAGGGTCGCGAGGACGTGCTGTCGACGCTCCTGCAGGCGCGGCATGAGGACGGTTCGGAGATGGCGCCGCAGGAGCTCCGCGACGAGCTGATGACGGCACTGGTCGCCGGCCACGAGACGACCGCATCGCAGCTCGCCTGGGGGTTCGAGCGGCTGGCCCGCGAGTCGCGAGTCGCGCAGCGCCTGGCCGACGAGATCGACGCCGGCACCGAGGACGAGTACCTGACCGCGACGATCAACGAGATCCTCCGGCTGAAGCCCGTACTGCCGAACGCCGAGCCGCGGCTGACCAAGCGCCGCGTCCGGATCGGCGACTTCGAGTACCCCGCCGGGGTCGCGCTGCTGGCCAGCAGCTTCCTCGTCCAGCACGACCCCGCGATCTATCCCGAGCCCTACGCGTTCAGGCCGGAGCGATTCCTCGGGGTCTCGCCGGGCACCTACACGTGGATTCCGTTCGGCGGCGGGCGCCGGCGATGCCTCGGCGCGAGCTTCGCGCTGCAGGAGATGAAGATCGTCCTGCGCGCCGTGCTAGGCAGGTTCGCGCTCTCGGCGCCGGACGCGAAGCCCGAGCGGACCGGACGCCGGAGCATCACGTTCAGCCCCGCCGGCCGGGCCACCGTGATCCTGCGCGAGCGCCAGCGGGCGGCGGTCCCGTCCGCCGACGAGGCGCTCGCCGTAGCCTGAATTCCCCGCACCCGGGGTACGTTTAGGGCGTGGATGTTCTGCGCCCGGTCCGCGCCTTCGACAAGGTCCAGCAGCGCCACCGCTGGCTGGCGATCCCGACGGCGGTGCTCAGGAAGTTCGGCGACGACCAGGCCGGCAGCCTCGCGTCGCTCCTCGCCTACTACGCATTCTTCTCGGTGTTCCCGCTGCTGCTCGTGTTCACGACGATCCTCGGCTTCGTGCTGCAGGGCAACCCCGGCGCGCAGAGATCGATCGAGCGTTCCGTGCTCGGTCAGTTCCCGGTGATCGGCAACCAGATCAAGGTCCACGCGCTCACCGGCCACACGCTCGCGCTGGTCATCGGCCTGGTCGTGGCGCTGCTTGGCGGACTCGGCGTCACGCAAGCGGCGCAGAACGCGTTCAATCGGGTCTGGGCCGTGCCGTTCAAGGACCGGTCCGACTTCCTAGGGTCGCGGCTGCGGGGACTCGCGCTGCTCGCCGCGCTCGGGTCCCTGTTCATCGTCGCCACGGCGATGTCGGGGCTCGTCACCGGCCTCGGAGGTCCGCTCGTCAAGGTCGCGGCGATCGTGCTCTCGCTGGTCGTCAACTTCGGCCTCTACCTGGCCGCCTTCCGGTTCCTGACGGCGGCGACTATCCGGACCCGGTCCCTATGGCTCGGCGTCGCGTTCGCGGCCGTGTTCCTGGAGATCCTCCAGCTCGCCGGCGGGATCTACATCAACCACGTGTGGCGGCACGCGAGCGCCTTCTACTCGCAGTTCGCGCTCGTGATCGCGCTGATCGTGTGGCTGCACCTCGTGGCTCATATAACTCTGTACGCGGCCGAGATAAACGTGGTCGTCAGCCGGCGGCTGTGGCCCCGGAGCCTGATCGGACCGCCGGACTCGCCGGCCGACCGCAAGACCCTGACCGCGCTGGCAAAGGTCGAGCAGCGCCACGACGACGAGGAGATCGACGTTCGTTTCAAGCCCGGCTAGCGACCGGGACGTCAGAACAGCCGGTCGGCGGCCTCCCGGCGGGTCATCGCCAGCGGCCACGAGCAGAGTCCGCCCTCGGCCGGGCACCCGTTGCAGAGCCCGCGGTGCGGCGCATCGGCGACCGTGAACTCTCGGGCGAGGACGCCGGCGGCGAGCTCGGCCAGCTCGCGCTCCAGCCGGGGCGCATCGGACGCCGAGAAGGCCGCGGTCACCGGATCCCGCGGCGCCTCCAGGAACAGGTGCGCCACCTCGACGCGATCGGCGCCGGCGCGGAGCGCCGCCAGCGCGTACACGAGGCGCTGGGTCGCGTAGTGGCTCTCGACCTGCTCGCGCGGATCCGCCTCTTCGAGCCGGTCGCTCTTGTAGTCGACGACGAGCATCGCGCCACCGGGCTCGCGCGCGAGCACGTCGAGCGCGCCGTTCACGAGCACGTGCTCGTCGAGCAGGAAGGCGAAGCGCTCCTCGCGGCGGACCTCTGTGGCCGCCGAGAGCCGCGCGCAGATGTCGCTGCCGATGAACATCTTGATCAGCGCCCCGAGCTGCTCGGCCTCCGCGGCGCTCGGCGCGCGGTCCGCCTCGCGGATGATCTCGGCGGCGGTCGGCGCCACCGGCCGCCGGAAGTCGAGCTTCTCGAGCAGGGCGTGGACGAGGATCCCCCGCTCGACGGCGCTCAGGCTCTCGAGGGCGCTCGAGCGCGGCGCCGGCGGTTCCGGCAGTGGCGGCAGCCCGAGCACTCGCTGGGCGTAGAAGCGGTAGCCGCACCGCGCGTACTCGCCGAGCGAGGAGTAGCTGAGGCGCGAGACCGGGGGTCCGGCCGGCGCGGCCGGCGCGGCCGGGGCGGGCGACGGCGCGGGCGGGGCGAGCGCAGGCGCAGGCGGGGCGGCCGACGGCCCGACCGGGGCGGGCGCCACCGACGCCGGCGCGGCCAGGGCGGGCGCCACCGGCGCCACACCGCCATCGTCGGCCCCGACGAACCGCGCCACCACGCCGGCGCCCTCGACCGCGGGCGCGATCCACCCCATCGGCGACCGCTCGGCATCCCAGGCGTCGAGCTTCGCCGCCCCGCTGAGGATCAGCCGCTCCCGAGCCCGGGTCATCGCCACGTAGAACAGCCTCCGCTCCTCCTGCGCCTCCGCCGCGGCCCGCTCCTCCCCGAGCTCACGGTACGCCAGCGCCGGGAGCGGGCGGCCGGTGCCGGGCTCGCTGAGGCGCAGGCCGAGCCGACCGTCGCTACCGAGACGCAGCAGCTCGCTGCCGTACCGGGGCCCGCGTCCAAGATCTGCGACGCACACGATCTCGAACTCCAGTCCCTTCGCCCGGTGAATCGTCATCAGGCGCACGGCGTCGAGCGCCTCGCCCTCGACGGGCGCTTCGCTCTCGCGCGGGTCGCCGAACCCGCCCCACCGCGCCTCGCGGGCCCGGACGAACTCGAGGAATGCGCGCAGATCGGGGCCCGAAGCAGCCTCGAACTCGCGCCCGAGGCGCATCAGCTTGCGCACGTTGGCCAGCCGCCGGGGCCCGCCCGGCATCGCCAGCATCGCCAGGTCGTAGCCGGTCTGCACGAGCATCCGGTCGATCAGCTCCTCGATCCCCAACCGCGCGACGAGAGCGCGCTCGGCCGCGAACCACGCCACGAACGCCTCCAGGCGTGAGCGATCGAAATCGCCCAGCGACACCGGCGCACCCTCCGAACGCAGCTCCCCCCACGGGTCTCCTCCGCGCGCCCGCGCCGCCGCCCCGACCACGACCAGCGCGTCCGTCGAAACGCCCACGAGCGCAGAAGCGAGCACGGTGTACAACGGCTCCTCATCGCGCGGATTGGCGAGCGCGCGGAGGTAGGCGACGACGTCGATCACCTGCGGATGCGCCCAGTACCCGCGGCCACCGATCACATACGTCGGGATCCCGCGCTCCTCGAGCGCGCGCTCGTAGACCCGCAGGTCGGTCGTGGCGCGCGTCAGCAAGACCACCTCACGCGGCGCGGCGCCGGCCGCCATCAGCTCCCCCACCCGCCCGGCCAGCGCCCGCGCCTCGGCGATCCGCCACGGCGATGCCAGCCCTTCGACGGCATAGTCGCCGGCTTTGTCGACAACCAGCAGCTCGACCCGCGGCTCGCCGGCGTCGGCGTCCGGCCGCCCTGGCACGAGCGGTATGAACCGCTCGCCGAACACGCCGGCGAACGCTCCGTTCACTACGTCCAGGATCTCCCGTCGCGAGCGGAAGTTCGTTTGCAGCGTCGCGCGCTCACCCTCGCGCGCGCGCTCGGCCCCGAGCGCCTCGAACAGCTCGACGTCGGCGTGCCGGAACGCGTAGATCGACTGCTGCGCGTCTCCGACCGTGAACAGGTTCCCCCGCGAGACGGACTCGATCAGCTCGAGCTGGACGGCATTGGTGTCCTGCAGCTCGTCGACCATTACGTGAACGAACCGCTCCTCGTAGCGCTCGCGGAGCGAGCCGTCTCGCTCCAGCAGGTCGCGGGTCATCAGCTCGAGGTCGTCGAAGTCGAGCGCCGAGCGCTCGCGCTTGCGCTGCGCATAGCGAGAAGCGAACCCCCGCAGCAACCGGTCGAGGAGCGCGTGCACCCCGACCGCCGTTCGGGCCTCGACCGCGCCCCGGAAGGCCGCCAAGGCGTCGGCATAGGCGACGCACACCGGCGTCGACAGCGCCGCGCCGTTCCCACCGGGCAACTTCAGCCCGTCGATCTGGGCGAGTCCGGGCTCCGGGATGGTGAGCAACTCGTCGCTGCGACCGACGCGCTCGAGCGCCTGCAGGACCTTGACGCTCGGTGCAGCCACGTCGCCGAGCTCGATCAGCGCCTGCGCAGCGGCCCGCCACAGCGCCCCACGCGCCACCTCGAGGTCCGGCTCCGGCGGTAGCGCCGGCAGCTCGGGCTCGGTCTGCCCGCGCGAGCGCAGCTCGCCGTACACGTCCAGGATGCCGCCGTGCAGGACCCCCGGGAGATACGACGCGATCAGCTCGACCGCCCCCGGGCCCGACCTCGCCAGCTCTTCGAGCGCATCCTCGAACGCACCGTCCGCGAGCCGTCGCGCCTCGGGCTCGTCGAGCACGACGAACCGCGGATCGAGCCCCGCCGCCAACGCCTGCGATCGCAGCACCCGCGCACAGAACCCGTGGATCGTTGAGATGTAGGCGCCCTCGGTCGCTCGCGCGGCGTCGTCGGCGCCAAGCTCGCGAAGCCGCCGCCGGATCCGGTCGCGGAGCTCCGCCGCGGCCTTCTCGGTGAACGTGATCGTCAGGATCGCGCCGGCGTCGACGCCGTCCTCGAGCACCGCGCGGACGAACCTCTCGACGAGCACCGAGGTCTTGCCGCTGCCAGCGCCGGCATCCAGCAGCAGGTTGCCCGCGCGCCGCTCGATCGCGACGGTCTGCTCGGCGGTCCACATCATTGGATGCGGCAGATCCCCGGGTACCGGCACCCGTCGCGCGAGCACGTCTGCGGGCACGGCTTCAGCTCGCCGCTGCGCAGCTGCTTCGCGAGCGCGACGGCCCGCGCGGCGGCGTCGGCGAGCACGTCGTCGAGCTCCTCTTCAGAGCGGGCGTCGTTGGACAGGACGGTGTTCGGGACGGGGGCGCCCTCGACGTACACCCCGCGCGGGCGCAGGTCATTCCCACCGAGCGGCTGGTACAGGCCCGCGATCGGCGTCACGCCGAGCAGCCTGCGGACGGCGAGCATGTACAGAGCCACCTGCAGCTGGCGGTCGTCCTGCCATCGCGCTCCGGCCCACTCGGGCCGGACGCTGCCGGTCTTGTAGTCGCGAACGATCGCCCTGCCGCTGCCCGCAGGATCGACGTCGACCCGATCGATGACGCCGCGGACCGTGACCCGTTCCGGCTCCTCGCCGAGCGTCAGCGCGGGGAGCGACTCCTCCTCATCGGCGAAGCCGAAACGGAGCTCGAGCGCTTGCGGCGCCCACGCACTCCCGTCCGACGCCTCGTGCCTCAAGTAGCGCTGCAGGTCGGCTTCGATCGACTTGCGGGCGGCCGCCCGTAACGGCTCTGGTCGTCCCGGCGATACCGGCGCCGGTCGCTCGGCCAGCAGCTCCTCCAGCATCGCTATCGCCTGTGGCAGGGATTCGGGAGTCAGCGGGCCGCCCAGCCGCCGCAATATCTCCTCGAGGAGCCCGTGGATGTAGCCACCGCGGAGCAGTGGGTCGGGCTCAGGCTCGAGTTGCTCCGGGTCCAGCTGCCCCTCGACCAGCCACCGCACGGGGCAGTCGGCGAACTTCTCGAGCGCCCCGGCGGACACAACCTCGCGGTGGCGGACGTGACGGAGCGCCGTCTCCGTGAGCACCTTCGCCGGGACGGGCGGCTCGCCCGACGCCGGGGCCCGCGCCGCCGCTTCGGTCCGGGCAAGCTCGCGCGGGGTCGGCGCCGCGGCCGACTCCCAGACGACGTCTGCGAGCAACCGGCGCTTGCGCCGATCCGACCACCCCTCGACCAGCAGGTCGGTGACGTCGGCGAGGAACGGCGATGCAAGCTCGAGGTTGCCCTCCTCGTCCGAGCTCCGGTAGCTGAGGACGAGCTGCTCGGTGGCGCGGGACACACAGGCGTAGAACAGGTAGCGCTCGCGGTGCAGCGACTCATCGCTCGAGCGCAGCGCCAGCCCGGAGGCCGCCAGCCAGCTCCCACCTGCGATCGTCTGTGAGGAACGGCTCGGGCGTCCCTGGCAGCGGAAACTGGCCCTCCTGCAGGCCGCACACGAACACGACCCGGAATCGCCGGGCCCGGATCGCGAGCGGGTCGGCGATCAGAACCGCGCCGGGCCGGAAGTCGGCGGGCTGCTCGACCTCGAGCTGCTCGAGCAGTTCGATCAGCTCCGCGCCGGAGGGACGCTCGCCGAGCTCGCCGAGTTCAGTGAGCGCACGCAGGACCGTCGCCAGCGCGGTGGCGTCGAGCTCCTCGCCCGACGAGAGCTGAGCCGCTCCGGCGCGATGCGGAGCGGCGAACAGCCGCCGCGCCTGCCACGCCAGCGCATCCGAAGGGACGCCCGCCCCGCGCAGCGAGTCGATTTCCGCGAGCGTCCACCCGAGTTTTCCGCGCGCCTCCTCGGCGGTCCCCACAACCTCCTGGCGGACGACGAGCTCGAGTCCGTCGACGACCTCGGCGTGGGCGGCCACGCCTGGCGAGCGGAGGTAGCTGAGCAGCGCCTCAGCGGGCGCGGCGGCGAGCCACGCGCACCGCGCCAGCGCCACCAGCCCCCGCCCGAACGTCGTATTCGCGAACGGCACGCGCCGTCCGAGCGCGACCGGAATCCCGTACTGGCCGAAGACGCGTTCGAGCAGTGGCGCCGCGTCGAGCGGCGCGCGGCTGACGACGACGATCTCCTCGGCGGCGACCCCGGCGCGGAGCAGCTCGAGCACCTCGGCAGCGACGAGCTCGGCCTCGGCACGCTCCCCCCCGGCCTCGAGCAGCCGGACGGCGTCGCCGGGATCGACCCGCCCCGGCGCCGCCTCGAACAGCCACCGTTCGAGGTGGTGCAGAGCGTCGCGTGAGCCGGGCGCATAGTGCTCGTCGAGGGCGGGCAACTCCAGCACGCGCTGAGCCAGCGGACGCAGCTTCTCGACGGCCTCGGCACGGGCGGCGAACGCCGCCCGCCCCGGCTCGTAGTTGAGCGACACGGTCACGTCGGTGCCCACCACCCTCGAGAGGGTCTCGACCGCGTCGCGCTCGAGCGCGGTCAGCTCGTCGAAGCCGTAGAAGAAGACCGGGTCGTTGCCCCACCGACCGGGCGCCGCTCGCAGCGCGTCGAGCGCGGACCAGGTGTGCATGTCGGCGTCGGTCAATCCGATCCGCTCGAGCTCGTGGGCGTAGCGCCGGTACAGCGAGGCGAGGTCTCCGGCGTAGGCGCCCCGGCGCGGATCGCTTGAGGCCCACGCGGCGAGCGCCTGGGCGAATCGCTGCGGCGTGACCAGCGAGCGCTCGAGCTCGGAGATGAGGTTGCCGGCCGCTATCGGAAAGCCGGTCGAGGCCGCCGACTCCCCGAGCACGTCGAATGAGATCTCGGCGACCACGCGCCGCAGCACCCGCTCGCGTTGGAACGCCGAGAGCCGGCGGCCCGGGTATCCGGCCCGATGGGCGATCTCGCGGGCGAGCCCGGCGAACGTGATCACCGAGCCGAGCACGCAGCCGCGGGCGGCGACCTCGCGGCCGTAGTAGTGGGCGTCGGCGGCGGTGGGCACGACCAGCAACGCGCCGCGGTGGGCGGCAGCGCCGTAGGCACCGAGGACCTCTCCCGCCTTGGCCGAGTTGGCGGGTCCGAGTACGAGCGTCAGAGACATGTCCCCGACAATAAGGTCCGGACCGGCGCATGCGCCGGTCCGCGGCGGCGCGCATGCGCGCCGCCGGCCGGAGGCGCATGCGCCTCCGGCTCAAGCTGCTTCGGCCGCGCCCTCCTGGACCTCGGGGGCCTTCGCCCCCTCCTTCGCCCAAGGCTCGTCGAACTCGACCCGCCACTTCCCGTCCTCGGCCTGTGTGAGCTCGAGCTTGGCGCGGAAGCTGCGCCCGGACCGGCCCTTGAAGCCGGTCACGGCCTTCTCGGTGCGCCCGGTCTTGATCAGTTCGCGGGCGACGGCGACCGGCAGCTGCTTCCCGGCCTTGGCCTTCCAGATGACGAATCCGCACCCGGGGTCCTCGCGCGACCAGCACGAGTAGCCCTTGCGGTTCTCGACGATGTCGCGGCCGCACACTGGGCACGGGCCGAGGTTGGCGCGCGGGATGCGGACGTCCTTGAGCTTGGTGTCGAGCTCGGAGACCGTGCTCTCGGTGAACTTGACGATGTCGCCCATGAACGCCTCGCGCGAGTCCGACCCAAGCTCGATCTTCGCCAGCCGGTGCTCCCAGTCTCCGGTGAGACCCGGGGAGGTGAGCGGATGCTCACCGAGCAAGCGGATCACGTTCAGGCCCTTCTCGGTGACCACCAGGGCGCGGCCGTCTCGTTCGATGTAGCCGACCTGAATCAGCCGCTCGATGATCGCGGCGCGGGTGGCCGGGGTCCCGATTCCCGAGTCCTTCATCGCCTCGCGGAGCTCCTCCTCGTCGACGAGCTTGCCGGCGGTCTCCATCGCGGCGAGCAGCGAGCCCTCGGTGTAGCGGCGGGGCGGCTTGGTCTCCTTCTCTTCGGAGGAGATCTCCTTGACCGCGACGTCCTCGCCACGCTCGAGCTTGGGAAGCTGCTGCTCGCGCCCCTCGTCGTCGTCGGAGCGCGCGCCGGGGTCGGCATCGGCGCTCTCCCCGTAGACGGCCCGCCAACCGGGGACCAGCATCAGCTTGCCGCGCGTGCGGAACACGTGGGTCGCCACGGTCGTCTCGACGCGGGTGTTCTCGAACACGGCGTCCGGGTGGAAGATCGCCAGGAACCGCTTGGCGACCAGGTCGTAGATCCGTCGGTCGTCGGAGTTCATCTTCTCGACCGGGTGGCGCTCGGCACGCGTCGGGATGATCGCGTGGTGGTCGGAGACCTTGAGATCGTTGACGACGCGCTCCAGTGGCAGCTTCTCCAGGCCGACCACGTACTCGGCGCCGGCCGAGTACTCCGGCTGGGCGCCGACGATGCTGGCAATCGGCTTGATCTCGGGGATCATGTCGCCGGTGAGGTAGCGCGAGTTCGTCCGCGGGTACGTCAGCGCCTTGTGCTCCTCGTACAGACGCTGCGCCGCGGCGAGCGTCCGCCGCGCGGTGAAGCCGAAGCGGGAGTTGGCGTCGCGCTGCAGCGAGGTGAGGTCGTAGAGCAGCTGCGGGCGCTCCTTGCGCTCGGCCTTCTCGAGCTTGGTGATCTCGCCGGTTTGCCCGTCGCAGTCACGGACAACGGCCTCCGCCTCGACGGCGGTCTTGATCCTTGGGTTGGCCCCCGCGTGATAGCGGCCCTCGTAGCGGCGAGGGTTCTCGACGGTGTCGAAGAGCGCGTCGACGATCCAGTACGGCTCCGGCTTGAAGTCCCGGATCTCCTGCTCCCGGCGGGCGAGGATGGCCAGCGTCGGCGTCTGCACCCGTCCCAGAGAGACGGCCCCGTCGAATGACGAGCGCAGACGGATCGTCGCCGCGCGGGTCGCGTTCATGCCGACGATCCAGTCGGCCTCCGAGCGCGAGCGCGCGGCCGCTTCGAGCGAGGCCAGCTCGAGCCCGGGGCGTAGCCGCCCGAACGCGTCCCTGATCGCGTCTGTGGTCATCGAGTTCAGCCACAGCCGCTGGACCGGCTTCTTCGAGCCGGCCTTCTCATACAGATAGGCGAAGATCAGCTCACCTTCGCGCCCGGCGTCGCAGGCGTTTACGACGGTCTCGACCTCGCTTCGGCCGAGCAGCCGCTTGACGACGTTCATCTGCTTCTTCGAGCGCTCGTCGCGGACGACGAGCTGGAAACGGTCCGGCACGATTGGGAGATCGGCCATCCGCCACTTCTTGAAGCGGTCGTCGTATTCGTCGGGGTCGGCGAGCTGGACGAGGTGGCCGACAGCCCAGGTGATCGTGTGCTCGGGGCCCTCGAGATATCCCTCGTTCTTGGTGAACGGCCCCGGGAGCACGCGCGCGAGGTCGCGCCCGACGGAGGGCTTCTCGGCGATGACGAGCGTTGGTGGCGTCTCAGGCATAAGTCCGGCGGAGGGTAGCGCCAGGTGCAAGCGCTCCCAAGGCCCGTTCAGGAATCTTGCAGGTCTGCCAGACGGCGCGACACCCTCGGGAGGGTCAGGCTCTCCGCCGTGCGCGCCGCCGCGTCGGTGAGCTCGGTGGCCCGCGAACAGGGCCCGAGCGCCCGGGCAAAGTCGATCTGCGAGTGGGCCAGGAACACCGGGGCCTTGAGGGCGGCGTTGGCAACCAGCGCCCGCTCGAAGTGCTCGAACGCCTCCTCGCCCAGTCCCATCACCGCCCCCAGCCGCCCCAGATAGCGGGCAGCCGACCCCATGCAGACGGCGGCGAGGCCGATCACCACGTTGCCGTCCCGGTAGGGCATCAGCAGCTCGTAGAGCTGTGTGGCCCGCGTCTGGTCCCTCAGCTCCGCGCAGCACTCGGCCAGCAGCGTCATCGCGATCAGCCAATCCCCGTCCTGGGGGATGTCCTCGAAGTCCTGCGCGGCGAGGGCGTCGACCTCGCGCTGTGCCTCGTCGTCTCGCCCCTCCTCGGCGAGCAGTGCCGCCAGCGCCGCTCGCCACGCGGGGCGGTGGGGGTTGGATGCCACTAGCTCCCGCGCGGGCGCCTCTAGCTCGCCCATCCGGCCCTGCTCCTGCCGGATCCCGAGCACCTGGATGGCGTAGTACTGGGGTGCCGTGACGGTCTCGGCGTGAGAGCCGATCGCCAGCGCCTCCGCGGCCAGCCGGTCGGCCCGCTCGAGCTTGCCATCGAGCAGCGCCCGCATCGCGCGCCACACGGCCGCGTTCCACAAATACAGCGGCTGGCGCAGCCGTTCGGCACCGGCCGTGAACGCCTCGATCTGCGCGTCGACCGCCCCCCAGTACCCGTGCTCGAGCAGGTCGACCACGAGCCACCCGTGACCCTGGAGCTCGAGCTCCAAGTCGCCTGCCTCGCGGGCCAGCGTCAGGAGCTCCGTCGAGTCGGACAGCCGTTGCTCCAGATAGGCCGGGCCCCAGAACGCGCGGCGGCGAGCCGCGGCCGCGAGCGCTCGCGCTTCGGCGATCCTCACCTCCTCGGCGATCGCGGTCGCCTCCGCGGCGATCGTCCGCATCTCGGCTCGCCTCGGCGAGTAGTAGAGCGCACCGCACAGTCGCGCCAGCAGCCGAACGCGGACGACCGACTTCTCCTCGCCGGCCAACTCGAGCGCTTGCTCGAGCAGACCGATCAGCTCCTCGTCGATCACTCCGGGCGGCTGGATGTAACGGGTCGAGGCTCCGATCGCCGCCCGCGCCACGGTGTCACTGTCACCGAGCCGGGCCGCCAGGGTGGCCGCCTCGCGGAAGGCCGCCCACGCGAGCGGCCGTTCTCCCGAGCGTACGCGCGCCTCGCCGAGAGCGAGCAACAGTTCACACCGCCTGGCGGTGTCTTCCGGGACGAACCGTTCCTGGACCTCGAGCGCACGCGAGTAGTGACCGGCCGCCTCCTCGTGCGCGAGCATGGCCGTCGCCTGCTCGCCGGCGCGGCGCGCGTATTCGATCGCCTTCTCGGCATCCTCGGCATCCGCCGCTCGCGTGAAGTGGAGCGCCAGCGCGGTCAGGTTGCGACTCGCTCCCTGCTGTTCGAGCGCCTCGCCGACGCGGCGGTGGATCCGGGCCCGCCGCGGTGCCGACATCCCGTCGTAGAGGGTCTCCCGGATGAGCGCGTGCGAGAAGCTGTAGAGACCCGGCCGCCGCGGCGACTCGACCACCAAACCGGCCGCGAGCGCCTCGTCGAGCGCGTTCAGGAACCCGTCCTCGTCGAGCGAGACGACCCGCTCGAGCAGGTCCTCATCGACGTCGCGCCCGATCACCGCCGCCACCCGCAGCCAGTCCATCGCCTGAGGGTTGAGCCGCGCCAGCCGCCTGGCGATCACGTCCTTGACCCCCTCGGGAAGTCCGAACTGCTGCAGCTCGTGGGCGCCGGCGATGTCGGTGCGCACGCCGGCCTCGGCGAGGTGGCGGACGATCTCCTCGACGAAGAACGGGTTGCCCTCGGTCTCGGCGTGCAGCGCGCGTGAAAACGACCGCGAGGGCATCGTCCCGGTCTGCACGTGCACAAGCTCGGCGGTTTCGTGCTCGGCCAGGCCGTGGATGTCGAGCGTCGTCACGAGCCGGTCGCGGCGCAGATCCGCGAGCGCGTCGGTGAACCCGTTGACGGTCGCCTCTGTCGCCCGGTAGGCACCGAGGATCAGCAGCCGCACCGGGTTCGGCGCCCGCGCGAGGTGGCGGAGCAGCAGCAGCGTCGGCCGATCGGCCCACTGGAGGTCGTCGAGCACGAGCAGGACGGGCGCCCGCGCGGACATCTCCTCGAGCAGGCCGACGACCGCTTCGAACAGGCGGTAGCGCTCGGTCTCGGGCTCGGCCGCCACCGGCGGCGGGAGATCGGGCGCCCGCCGGCGAAGCTCGGGGATCAGCCGGGCCAGCTCGGTCCCGTATTCGCGCGCACTGGCCCGGAGCTCGGAGAACGGCACGTTGAGGACGTAGTGGCGCAGCGCCTCGAGAAACGGCTGATAGGGAACGAGCGCCTCCTCGGGCGAGCGACCCGCGAGCACGAAAGCGCCCGCGTCGTAGGCGGCCTTGGCGATCGCGGCGACAAGGCGGGTCTTGCCGATTCCGGGGTCTCCGACGAGGAGCACGACCTTGTCGCTGTCCTCGCGCTGGAGCCGCTCCCGGTCGCGCGCCGCGGACCACAGGCGCTGGAGCCGTTCGAGCTCCCGCTTGCGTCCGACCAGCGGCGCCGCGGCACGGACGACGAGCTCGCTGGGCAATTCGATCGGGACCCTCCCCTGATGCTCGGCACCGTCGTCGCCGATTGGCCGCTGGCCGGGTCGCAGCAGGCGCCCGTAGACGGCCATCGCGTCGGGCGAGGGTGAGGTGCCGAGCTCATCGCGCAGCAGCATCCGCAGCCTGTCGAACACGCGCAGCGCCTCGGCAACGTTGCCCTCGGCCTCGAGCGCCTCCATCAACAGCACGTAGCCGGACTCGCGATACGGCTCCGAATCGATCAGCGTCCGGGCCGCCCGGGCGGCGGATGCCAGCTGCGCGCCGCCCATCATCAGCCCGGAGCGGCCGACGACCTCCAGCGCCTGCAGCCGCACATCCTCGAGCTCGCGACGGCGCGGCTCGAGCCACAGCGCCTGGGTGCCGGGGAGCAGGCCGCGGCCGGCGATGTTCAGCGGGACCTGAGCCAGTGCCCACGAGCCGCGGGCGTCCGCGGCGGCGAGTGCCCGCTGCGCGCGCTCGAGCTCGGTCGAAGCCGCCTCGAGGTCGATCCACACCGGGGGCGGCAGGGCGAGGATCAGCTCGTCGCGGCCGACCAGCGCGTCGGCCCCGAGCGACGAGCGCAACCGCGAGAGGAGCGTGCGCAGGGCGGCGTCCTGCGAGATGGGAGCGCGATCGGGCCATAGCGCGCCGATCAGCTCCTCCCGGCCCACGTGGCGCGTGCGGTTCAGCAGCAGATACGCAAGCAGAAGCGGGACCTGCTTACCCCGCAGACCGTCCGCAAGCTGTACGCCGTCAACCTCTACGGACAGGCGTCCGCAAAGTTGAATTCGGGTTCTCTCCTGAGCGCGAGCAGCAACCGGCAACGATCTGGAAACGTATCGACAACGCGCATCCTGCATTGTGCCCGCCAGTGGAAACCGGGGTCACACACGCACACGTTCTCGGCGGGGCGCAGGACGAGGCGACGACGAGTAGCACCGACCGGGGGCAAATTACCGCGGTCACCAATGGTCACCGGCGGATCGCTTACTGCGAGTGCGGGGCGCAACTCGCAGGCGATTCGCAGGAGGGCCTGTTTGACGCTACTCAGCGACACCTCGCGCACCATCATCCACAGCTCCTCGGGGCGCTGGGGCTGGAGTTGGTGCATCAAATGGCCGAGGACGTCGGGGGGTGACGCCTACGGGCGCCCGGGGGCGCTAAAGCCTACGGGCGGGCGGTGTTGCAGACCATCGCCCGCCCTTTGGCGTTTAAAGAGGCGTTTCGGTCGCCGGGGACGCCTCAGCCGGAGCACTGGCCGGTGGCGACAATCCTGTTGCGCGACAGCGCCAGCGAGAGCTGTCTGCGAACCAGATCGTCGGGGACCGCGAAGCCGCCGGGGCGGCGGTCGGCGGCCCCGGTGATCGCGGCGAACACGGTCGCAGCGACCTGTCCGTTGGCGTCGACCATCGGGCCACCCGAGTTTCCGGGGCGGACGAGACCCCGGAGCGAGGTGATGCTTCGCTGGACCGGACCCTTGCCGTAGGCGTCCTCGGTGTTGACGACCTGGGTCGAGCCGATACGGCCGGGCTGGGCATCGAACGGCCCGTCGAGCGGGTAGCCAAGGATCGCCGCCGACGTGCCGGACTTCGGCTTGGACTCGAACGTCAGCGGCCGGGCGTTCAGGCCCGGGACGCGGAGGATGGCGATGTCGTCGTGCGGATCGAACGCCAACGCGTGGGCGGCCAGGTTGGGCGGGTTGCCGCCGAGCTGGATGGTGGTGTCGCTCTCCCCGGCGACGACGTGCGCGTTCGTGACGACGACACCCGGGGCCGCGACCCAGCCGCTTCCCTCGATCCCGAGTCCGCACGCGGTCCCGATGATGCGCACGACGCTGCCGCGAGCGCCGATGACGCCGCTCGTCCGCAGGATCGCGGCGTTCGGCCGCGCCACGTCCGCCTCGGGTCCGGTGACCGACGGCAGCGGATCGAAGCGGGCGAGCGCGTGCAGGATCCCGCCGGAGGGTGGCAGCAGCGTGTTGAGCTCCTGGAGGATCGCGGATTGCTGTATGTCGCGGCGCAGCGGTATCGAGCCCGAGGCGTCGAGCGCGACGGCGCCGACGATCCACGCGATCCCGAGACCGACGCACGCGGTCAGTGCCGCTCCGAGCAGGCCGTCGATCTTTCGCAAGCCAGGGAGACGCAGCGCGGCTCGGGCATGGACCCCGAGTCCCTCAAAGCCGCTCGCGAGCATCCCGCCGGCGAGCAGTGCGCCGAGCAGACCGAACAGCGGCGCGTACTGCGAGTGCGATCCACCGGGCAGCAGCAGCGGTCCGAGCCGCGTGCCGGCGAACGCGCCGAGCCCAAAGCCGACGAGCGACAGCGCACCGACGATGAAGCCCTGCATGTAGCCGTAGAAGGCGAGCAGCGCCGTGAACGCAACGATCAGCCAGTCGATGCCGGTCACCCGATTGGAGATTAGCCGTGCGCCGGCCGGCGACCGCAACCTTTCGTGTCGCCGACTCCATCTTCTACCGTTGTGGTGTGTGGTGGCGAATGTGGGCGCAATGAGATGGCAATGCCGTCGAGAATCGGGCGACGAAGACAGCGCCGGCGGCTGCTGACTCGCGCCGTCCCACTGGCCGTGGTCGCGGTGCTGGCGTTCGGTGCCGGGATCGTCATCGCCACCGGCCCCGGCCGGGCCGAACGACGCCTCGTGACGAGCTACGTGACCGCGTGGGAGCACGGCGATTACCGGCACATGTACTCGCTGCTGGACGAGACGTCGAGGCAGCGGATGTCGGAGCCGCAGTTCGTGGCGGCGTACAAGACGGCGGCGGGAACCGCGACGCTGTTGTCGGTCGTCCCGTACGCACGTAGGAAACCGCGTCGCCGGCGCAATTCCGGTCCGGATGTGGGCGCGCACGCGACTGTTCGGCACGCTGCCCGAGACGCTGAACGTACCGCTCGACGGCAGCGGCTCGGGAGCGACGATTCGCTTCTCGGAGATGCTCCTGTTCCCCGGGCTCCGTCGCGGGGAGAAGCTGGCGCGCCGGACCTCCCTCGCGCCGCGCGCGACCCTGCTCGCCAGCGACGGCACGCCGCTGGCGCAGGGCCCCGATAGGACCTCGCCGATTCCCGTGGTCGCATCGGAGATCGTCGGCGAGCTCGGCCCGATCCCGGCCGACGAGGCCACCCAATACGCGATGGCGGGATATCCCGCCGAACGCCAAGGTCGGCCTCGACGGCCTGGAGCACATCTTCCAGTCCCAGCTGGCGGGGACGCCCGGCGGCAAGCTGCTCGCCGGCAAGCGCGTGCTCGCGCGCGTCAAGGCGGCCGCCGGTCACACGGTCAAGACGACGATCAACCCGGCGATGGAGCAGGCGGCGATCAACGCACAGGCCGGTCGGTTCGCCGGGATCGCCGCGATGGACCCGCGCACCGGCGCCCTGCTGGCCCTGAGCGGCGTCGCGTTCTCAGCGGTCCAGCCGCCCGGATCGACGATGAAGATCGTCACATCCACCGCTGCCCTCCAGGCGGGGATCGTGAAGCTGACCGACACGTTCCCGATCGAGACGAGCTCCACGCTCGACGGCTACACACTCCAGAACGCCAGCGGCGAGGCGTGCGGCGGAACCCTGCTCAACGCGTTCGCGGTCTCGTGCAACTCAGTGTTCGCGCCACTGGGAGCGAAGCTCGGGGGGGCGCGGCTGGTGGCGATGGCCGAGCGGTTCGGCTTCAACCAACCGGTGCCGATCCCCGGCGCCACCGAGAGCACGATCCCGTCGGCGTCCACGATCGGCAGCCAGCTCGCGGTCGGCTCGTCGGCGATCGGCCAGGGCAAGGTTCAGGCGAGCGCGCTCGAGATGACCGACGTCGCCGCCACGATCGCGATGGGCGGCCGTCGGCCGATCCCGACCTTACAGGCGCATCAGCGGCCTCATTTCGTACACGTCGCCAGCCGCCACGTCGCCGGGGAGGTGCAGCAGATGATGGTCGCGGTCGTGCAGTTCGGGACCGGCGTCGACGCGGCCATCCCGGGCGTGACCGTCGCCGGCAAGACCGGCACCGCCGAGCTCGTCGACACCGCCTCCCCCAACAACCCGAACGCCGGCTCGCCGAAGAACACCGACTCATGGTTCGTCGGCTACGCCCCTGTGGGCCACCCGAAGATCGTCGTCGGGGCCCTGTTCCCAGAGGCGGGCGCCGGCGCTCAGACGGCCGCCCCGGCCGTCCGGCAGGTGCTCGAGGCGGCGCTCCAGGCGCACCTCTGATTTCCGCGGCGGTCGACTCTCGGCACGGCTTTGGCGGGCGGTCGGCCTGGTAAACGGCGGCGGAGAGGGAGTTGGGTTGGGTCCGATCGGAGGATCCGGGGGAGTCAGATGCTGGATAACACGTCAACGTTGCCGCCGGCGGCTCGGCTTTTGCCGGGGAATTGTCGTGCTGTGCAGGTTCTGGGCGGGCGCGATCGTGGCGGTCCCGCCACCGAGGCGGCCGGGTCCCTGATTTGCGGGTCGGGATGATGCACAAGCGCGCCAAGCTCGGCGCCAGCGGCGAGCCGGGGCGCGCTAAGCACACTCCTCGTGCATGGCGCGCCACGCCTCGGGTTTCGACTCGGAATTGGCGCGCCATACATCATCGAAACACCGCGATCGCACCCCGCTAAAGCCGAACCGAAGGGCGCGCGCAGGCGCGCCCCTAAATAACTAGCGCCGGAACACGGCGCCGACCACGTCGGGCGCCAGCGTCCCCTGTGACCACGCCGCGATCGCCGCGCCGGCCGGCCCGAACGTGAGCGATAGGTTGGTGGCGTAGATCGTCGAGGAGACGACGTGGGCGTTCAGGAATCGCGTCGCGCGCGGCCGGAGCTCGGCGGCCAGTACGTGGCCGCCGCCGATCCACCCGGCCAGTGCGTCGCCGCTCGAGGAGAACGCCACGGTGGGGGCTTCGGTGGCGTCGATCGACCCGAGCCGCAGGGGGCGGCCGAACGACTTTCCGCCGGAGCGCACGACGGCCCGGACCGAGCACGCCGCGCTCCACGTGCACGCCTTCCAGGCGATCACCTGATCGCCATGGCCATCGGCCCCGAACGTCAGCCCCGAGGCGATCGTGCCTGGGACGGCGAACGTCGTCGTGCGCCGCGCGTGCGCGAGATCGGCCGTGACGACAGTCGAGTGGTAGTTGCCGCGTTGGTCGAACCAGCTTTCGATCCAGGCGGCCGTGGCGCCGCCCGGGCCCGCGGCGATCGCCATCTCGTCGATGCCGTGGCTCGCAGCGACGGTGATCGCGGCGTGCGAGCGCCGGGGCGCACTCGTGGAGGCCCCGTTGGCGACGTAGATGCTTCGGGAGCCGACGGCATTCGCGCTCCCCCCAACCCACGCCACCGCAGTCCTGCCGTGCGGCAGGGCCGTCGCGTCGATCGCCTGTGGCTGGGCGCCGGCGCCGGCGAGGCGATGGGTCGACCACCGACCTGAGCTCCCCGTCTGCCCGATCCAAACGCCACGCTCGGTGGCGATGGCCGCGAGCATCCGGTGCCCCAGCCCGACGAGTTGCCCGGCGGTCGCCCCGGCCAGGCCGCTGACCAACCGCTTCGGCGCGCCGAACCGTCCCGAGGACGACAGGCCGACAACGCTGGCCGTGCTGCAACACGTCTGCCCCGCCGGGCTGTCACCGACCAGCAACTGAAGGCTGCGGCCGAACCAGGCGAGCCCGAGAACCTCGTCCGCGCCGGGAATCTGCCGTGGCCCCGAGAGCTTGCCGGACGCGCTCCGCCAGACCGCGAACGGCGAGGCGGTAGCCGGGTTGTCCTCGTCCTGGACCGTGAACCCGATCCCGGCGGTGCCGCCCGGCGAGAACGCGAGCTGTGGCCCGACGATGTCGAGCGACACAGGCGGAGCGAGCTGGACCGGGCCGCTCCAGGAAGCCCGCGCGGGCCCGGCGAGCACGCCGCCGAGCGCGGCCAGCAGGAACGCTAGAGCCGTGGCCCTTTGAAGACCTGGCCGCCGCGATGCGCGACCCACAGCCCGGCGAGAATTCCAGCCAGCAGCCCGAGCACGACGCCCACCGCGATGATCTTGCCATTGACCCCCGAGGACCGCGTGTAACCCACGACCGCGATCGGAATCGCGACGGCCACGAACACTCCGATCCCGGTGGCCAACGGATCGAAGTTGAGATCCGGAGGAGTCGATGGTCCGCGCTCGGGCGGTTCCGGTTCCCGCCACTCGTCGTCTTCGGTCAAAGGTCGAGCGAGACCGTTGACGGGCTCGCCTGGCCCGGCGCGAAGATCTGCAGCGTCAGCGGGCGGTTCGAGTAGACGGTGTCGTTCAGCTTGAACAGGACGAGTCCACCGCCGGGGGAGACTTGGCTCGCCGCCGTCGGCGGGGACGGCTCGACCCCCTTCGGCGCCAGCGTCTGCGCCGTCCATGCGAACGGGTTGACCGAGGTGTTGATCGCGATCGGGTGGTAGACGTGGCCTTGCGTGTCGACGATGTCGAATGTGTCGGTCGTCGGGGCGTCCCGGCCCGTCTGATTGACCGCCCAGAGCCAGATGCCGAACCATTCCTGGCCGATGGTCGGCGGGGCCGCCGAGACCCCCATCAGGAACTGCTTGTCGTCTGGGGCGTACGGATTCAGCTGGCGCGAGCCCTGAACCTGGTAGGTGATCGCGCCGGCGTCGACGTACACGCCTTCGTTGTCGGCCGTGGTCGGATGCGAGATCTTGCCGCAGGCGGCGAAGCCGACCGCGGTGACCGTGGCACACGCAAAGACCGCCAGCCGGCGGACACGCGGAGACCGGCGGGCGGCCGTAGCGAGGGAACGGGCACTCACAGCCCGCGAAATTCTATCCGCCGCATCCTCAGCGAGCGGCAACGGTCGGGCGGCGTCCGCGGTCGCGATCATCCTCGAGAATCGTCCGCAGCCGACGCATCGCCTTGTTCACCTGACGTTTCGTCCACGCGTGCCCGCCGAAGGACTCGAACAGCCGGTCGGACAACATCACGGGCACCGTCTCGAACGTGTACTCGACCTTCGTAGAATCGCTCGGCCCGGGTGACAGCGTGTAGGTGCCGAGCATGCGGATCCGGTTGTACTTCCCTCCGCGGCCCCGCTCGACGATCCGGAACGGCGCCTGCATCTCGGCGAGCGTCATGTCGGCCCAGGCGAAACGGTTGAATGGCGCCTTGACGCGATACCGGGCGCCGGCCCCGGTCCCGTAGGAATCCTCACGCAGAAGGTGCCATTCGACCTGGTAGTGATCGCTGAACTCCGCGTGATTGGCGATGTCCGCCAGGTACTCGAACACCTGCTCGCGGGGCTTGGAGATCGTCGTCGAGACCGAGATCGGTTCCACGGCGAGGATTCTATGGTGGAGAGCCGGGTCAGGCCGTGGCGGACCGACTCAGGCCGCGACGCGACGATCGCTCACCCGCATCGTGTGGCCGAACTCGGGTCCGTGGATCGGTCGCGACCCGACCGGCGCCTCGCGCCGGCCGGTCCGGCACAGCTCGCAGAGCGTCACGCCGGCGCTGTAGCAGTACACGCGCTCCCCGACCAGCGGCGTGCGGTGGCAATGATCGCAACGTTCGAATTCTGCGGACATTTCGTCGACGCCCCGCTTGAGCAGCGCCAGTTCGAGGTCCTCCATCTCGCGTAGGGCCGCGTCCATGCCCTCGTTTTTCGGCGCTGCCCGCGACGTTCCTCCATGACGCGTTTCTCCAGTTTCCGGAGTGGGTAGAACAGGCGCTCATGGCCTGTTTGTCCATGCAGTTGAGCGTCGATTTTGACGCTGTACCGCTCCGATTCTTGGTCAAAAGTGCTTTAGTTGACCTTTGACGCACAGGCTATGATCCTTCTGTCCGATTAGACGACTCGGCGAGTCTGCACCCGGCCAGCCGAGTCAGTGAGCCCGTACAAGGAGTTGCGCCCATGAAAGCTTGGATGTCGGGCAACGTTGCGGGGACCGGTACTTTCCGTTGCACGGAGTGCGATTACCCGGTGTCGTTGGATGCCGTGGACGAACTACCGATCTGCCCGAACTGCGGGGGTCGTGAGTTCCTGCGAGCGTCATTGTTCACGACCGCTCAGGCGAGCGTTGTAGAGATCCCGAGCGACGACGAGGATCAGGCGTGGCTGGACGAGCTCAGAGAAGGGCTCGATGAGCCCGGGCAGTACGTGGCGTATCGCTCCGGCGAAGGCGGGATGCTGGCATTCACCCTCCAGCGCGAGTGGACCCGGATCGGTCGCAGTCTCGCCGCCGACATCCGCTTCGACGATCCTACGGTTTCCAGGCGTCACGCGCTGATCGTGCGCCAGCCGGACGGCCTGCGCGTGCTCGACGATCGCAGCCTCAACGGCGTGTTCGTCAACGGCGAGCGCGTCGAGTGGAGCACGCTGGCGGACGGTGATGAGATCGTCATCGGCCGGCACCATCTGCACTTCGTCGACGTGCCCGCGATCTCCGGGATGCGCTACAGCCGCGCCACCGAGCGCGGCGGCGCCACCCAGGCAAGCTAAGGGCTCAGCGCCCACCCGAGACGGTCAGCGCAAGCGCTCTATAGTGGCGCCGCGAATGGCGACGATCGCAGTCCTGTCCCAAAAGGGAGGCACCGGGAAGACGACCGCGGTGCGCACCCTCACCGACGTTTTTCGGCGGCTCGGGCTGAGTGTCCTGGCCGTCGACCTCGACCCTCAGGGCAACTTGTCCGACTACTTGGACGTCGATCCCGAGGCCTCGCCGACGATCGGCGACGTGCTCTCGGGGCGCGCCAAATCGGGCGAGGCCATCCACGACGGGATCATCCCCGCGAACCTCGGTCTAGCCGAGGCCGAGCTGATGCTCGGGGGAAAGATGGGCCGCGAGCTGACGCTGAAACGCGCGCTCGGCGACGTGCGCGCGGACTACGACCTGATCGTGATCGACTGCCCGCCGGCGCTCGGGCTGCTGACCGTCAATGCGCTCGTGGCGTCCGACTACGCACTGATCTCGGCCGAGGCGCAGTACTTCGCGCTCCAGGGAGTCGAGCAGGCGCTCGAGGTGATCGAATTGGCCCGCGAGAGCCTCAACCCCGACCTCGAATGGCTCGGCGTCGTTCTCAACATCGCGGACATGCGGACCCGCCATTCGCGCGAGGCGTTCGACTCGCTGCGCGAGCACTTCGGGGAGAAGCTGCTCGACAGCACGATCCGGGCATCGATCGCGTATGCCGAGTCCGCCGAGCGCGCGATCTCGATCCTCGATTACCGGCCCGACCTGGCGGTCGACTACCTCAACGTCGCCGACGACCTGCTGCGCCGGCTCGGGTTGGAACAGGCCCGCCGGCGACTCGCCCCGATGCTGAGCGGGTCGCAGGCGGGGGTCTCGTAGCGGATCTGGCTAGACCGACGGAGCGAGGCTCTCCGAGCGCTACACCGACGAGCAGCTACGGCAGTTCATCGAGTTCCAACGCGCGCCAGTTGGGAGCTCCAGGAGCGCCACATAGAGTGGCTGCGAGGACGGCTGCGGGAGGACTAGGACAAGGCGCGAACGTCCGCGCCCTGGGACTCGAACGGGGCTCGCATGACGCTCGCCCAGCCATTGGTCTCGCGGGTGAGAGCGTCCATCACGGCGCCGGTCTGTTCGTAGTGCGACCACACGACGACGGCGGGGCCGGCGCCGGAGATCGTCGCGCCGAGAGCGCCAAGCCCGCGGGCCCGCTCGAGCAACTCGGCCGAGCGGGGGTAAAGGTGGGCCCGGCGCGGTTGATGCAGTCGATCGTCGAGGCCCGCCGCGATCAGCTCCCAGTCCGGGACCGTCAGACCACGCACCAGCATCGCCACATGGGCGAGGTTGAACACGGCGTCGGCCATTGGCACCTCGGTCGGGACCGCCACGCGCGCCGCCTCGGTCTGGACGGACTCCCCGGGAACGACGAGGATCGCCTCGAGGCCCATCGGCGGCTCGAAGCGATGGATCCCGGTCTGGTCGCACAGCACGAACCCTCCCTCCAGCGCCGCCGCCACGTTGTCGGGATGCCCCTCGAGCTCGACGGCGAGGGAAAGTACATCGGCGTCGAGCTCGAAGATGTGGTCCGCGGCGAGCAGCCCCGCGACGATCGCCGCCGCGCTCGACCCGAGGCCGCCGGTCAGCGGGATCCTGGAGGCGATCCGGAACTCGAAGTCGTCCGCCGGATGTAGCAGCTCGAACGCGCGAACGATTAGGTTGCCGCGATCGCGCGGGATGTCGAGGTCGGTAACGACCGAGAAGCGCCCGGTCTCCAGGACCTCGAGCTCGAGGTGCAGCGCGAGCGCCGCCGCCATGACGTCGTATCCGGGGCCGAGGTTTGCGGTCGAGGCGGGCACGCGGACGAGCCGGCGCCGCTCGAGCGTCATTCCAGGACCGCCCGCTCGATCGCCGCCAGCTCGGGCTCACAGGGGACGACTGCGCCCGTGCCGGGCCGCCCCGCCCGACGCCTCATCCTGTTGCGCCAGCGCCGTCTGCGGATCCTTGAGGCCGTGGCCCGTCAGCACGCAGACGACCCGCCGCGCGTCCGGCGCCCCGTGGACGATCAATCCGGCGACGCTCGCCGCCGACGCCGGTTCGCAGAAGATCCCCTCATCGGCGGCCAAAAATCGGTACGCGCCCAGGATCTGCTCGTCGGTCACGGCCGCGACCGCACCGCCGGAGGCCGTCATCGCGTTCATCGCCTCCTCCCAGCGGGCGGGATTGCCGATCCGAATTGCGCTGGCGATCGTCTCCGGGTGCTCCACTGGGGCACCGTGAACGAGCGGCGCGGCCCCGGCGGCCTGGAACCCGAGCATTCGCGGCCGCTGGCCGAGCTCGTTGAAGCCCTTCCAGTAGGCGGTGATGTTGCCGGCATTGCCGACCGGGATGCATAGCGCGTCGAGCTCCCCGTCCAGATCCTCGGCCAGCTCGAACGCCGCCGTCTTCTGACCTTCGATTCGGAACTCGTTGACCGAGTTGACCAGCGCCACCGGGTGTGAGCGGGCAAGAGTGCGGACGAGCGCGAGCGCCTGGTCGAAGTTGCCGCGCAGGGCCACCACGCGGGCGCCATGCATGAGCGCCTGGGCCAGCTTGCCGGTCGCGATCTTGCCCTCGGGCACGATCACCGCCCCCCGCAACCCCGCTCGCGCGGCGTATGCGGCGGCCGAGGCGGCTGTGTTGCCGGTCGACGCGCAGATCACGGTCTCGGCACCCTCGCGCACTGCCGCCGACACCGCGCACGTCATGCCGCGGTCCTTGAAGGACCCGGTGGGGTTCGCGCCCTCGATCTTCAGCCACACCTCCGCGCCCACGCGTTCGGACAGCCGTGGCGCCAGGACCAGCGGCGTCGAGCCTTCGCCCAGGGATACGACGGGGTCCCCCGGGGCAAACGGCAACCGCTCGCGGTAGCGCTCGATCAGTCCTGACATGTGGCCGGAGCATGCCAGAGCCGGGTTGTGTTGACCGGAGCGAGCCCTCGCACGATCTGCCCGAAGGCCCGAGCGCCGGCGCCCTACGCCACGTCGAGGACGACCTTTCCGGTCGCCCCACGCTCGTCGATCAGCTTGAGCGCCTCGGATGCCTCTTCCAGCGGGAACCGCGCGCCCACGATCGGCCGGACGACGCCGCTCTCGATCATCCGAGCCACCTCCGCGCCGATCTGCACGGTGACCTCGGGCTTGGCGACGACGTATGCCCCCCACCCGGCGCCGATCACCTCGGTGTTGTTGAGGAGCAGGCGGTTCACGCGGACCTCCGGAATGGAGCCGCCGGTGAAACCGACCACGACGACACGCCCGGTCTCGCGAAGTGAGCGCAGGCTGTCGGTGAAGCGATCGCCGCCGACGGGATCGAGCACGAGATCGACCCCGCCGTCCGAGAGCTCGCGCGCCTCGTCCTTCCAGGCACCGTCGGAGCGGACCACGTGGTCGGCGCCGGCGTCGCGAGCCACGCCCGCCTTCTCCTCATTTGAGACGACTGCGATCGTCCGCGCGCCGAGGCCGCGGGCGACCTGGAGCGAGGCGGTCCCGACACCCCCCGCGGCGCCGTGCACCAGCACCCATTCGCCCTCGGTCAGCCGACCGCGCAGCTTCAGCGCGAAGTACGCGGTGTGGTAGTTGAGGACCAGCGCTGCGCCCTGGGCGAAGTCGAGCGCGTCGGGGAGCACGAAGCAGAAGAACTCGGGCGCCACCGCGACCTCGGCGAAGCCGCCGAGCATGCAGAACGCGGCGACGCGGTCTCCGGCCGTGACCGAGGCGCCCGCCGGCGCCGAGCGAACGATGCCGCCCACCTCACTGCCGGGAACGAACGGCAGCGAAGGCTTGAGCTGATATTCGCCCCGGCTCTGGAGGACCTCCGGAAACGAGACACCGGCGGCGTGGACGTCGACGACGACGCCCCGGCCGGGCGTCATCATGTGGGAGGGCTCAGGCTCCGGGACGTCGACCAGCTTCAGTCCCGTGTCAGGCCCGGTGGTCTCGACGATCTGGATGGCGCGCATCAGCGCGGCACCCTAACCGAACTCCTCCTCGAGCACCCGGATCGCCCGCGGCGGCGCTCGCAGCACCTCGAGCCCGGCGATCCGCGCGAGTGCGGCCGCGAACCTCGACTCTGGCACAGGGTGGACGACCATCACGAGGCGGGCCTGGTCGTGGAGACCACGCTGGACGACCGACTTCACCGATACGTCCTCCTGGGCCAGGACGTGGGCGACTGTCGCCAGCACGCCCGGTTCGTCCGCCACCTCGAGATGGATGTAGAAGGCCGAAACGACGTCCTGGACGATCTCGAGCACGCCCATCGTCGGCGGCGTCGAGGCCGGCGGGATCATCGCGCTGATCACGTCGCCGAGCACGGCGCTCGCGGTCTGTGGTCCGCCGGCGCCGGGGCCGGACATCGTGATCTCGGTGATCTCCCGGGACTCGACCGTCACCGCATTGAACGGCCCGTTGATCGACGCCAGCGGATGCCCGGGATACAGGAACGCCGGATGGACGCGGACCGATAGCCCCTCGCCGATCCGCTCGGCCGTGCCGATCAGCTTCAGGCCCAGGCCAAGCTCGCGGGCGTACTCGAGATCGTCGGGCTTGATCTGCTCGATCCCCTCGTAGCGCACCTGGTCGAGGTGGACGGGCGTGTCGAACGCCAGCCTCGCCAGGATCGCCATCTTCGCGGCTGCATCGCGGCCGTTCACGTCATCGGCGGGGTCGGCCTCGGCGTAGCCGAGCCGCTGTGCCTCGCCCAGCGCGTCGTCGAAGGTCATCCCGGTACGGGCCATTTCGGTCAGGATGAAGTTCGTGGTGCCGTTCACGATGCCGTGGACGCGGTCGATTCTGGCTCCCGCGAGCGACTCCTGGAGCACGCGGATGACGGGCACGACGCCCGCGACGGAGCCTTCGAAGCGAAGCTGCACGCCCTCGGTGCGGGCCGTCTCCCACAGCTCCTCGCCGTGCTGGGAGAGCAGCTGCTTGTTGGCGGTGACCACGTGGCGTCCGGCCCGCAGCGCCCGCAGCACGTAATCGCGGGCCGGGTCGATCCCGCCGATCAGCTCGACGATCAGATCTGAGCGTTCGAGCAGATCGTCGAACGAGCCGCTGCGGCGGGTCAGCACGCCGGAGAGCTCGGGTCTGAGGCCCGTCATCACGAAGATCCGTTCGGCGTGCTCGGGCAAGAGCTCGGCGAACGCGGCACCGACGGTGCCGTGGCCGAGGAGACCGACGCGAAAGCGGCCGTCAGACGTCACGGGCCGCCAGATCCTCGTAGCTCTCGCGCCGCACCACCAGCCGGGCCTCGCCCTCCCGGCAGAACACCACCGGCGGACGGGGCACTCCGTTGTAGTTGTTGGCCAGCGAATAGCCGTAGGCGCCTGTGGCGGGCGTCGCGAGCACGTCGCCGGGGGCCGGACCCGGAAGCGGCGCGTCGCGGACGATCACATCGCCGGATTCGCAGTGCTTGCCGGCGACCTGGCAGCGCTCGGTCGGAGGCGCCAGGACCCTGTCGGCGATGATCGCCTCGTACACGGCGCCGTACAGCATCGGTCGCAGGTTGTCCGACATCCCGCCGTCGACGGCGACCCACGTCGAGACGTTGCGCTTGACGGTCTGCACCGTGTACAGCGTCACCGTCGAGTTGGCGACGAGCGCGCGTCCCGGCTCCAGCAGCAGCCGCTTGTCCGGCCCGAGCAGCTCGTGGACGGCGTCGACCATCGTCGAGACGTACTCGCCGATCGCCGGCGGGCTCTGCGACGAGGTGTAGGCGACGCCCAGGCCTCCTCCGAGGTTGTAGACCGGAAACTCCCCGAGCGGTGCGATCGCTCGGACAGCGTCGCGGAACGGCTCGAGCTCGAACAGCTGTGAGCCGATGTGGAAGTGCAGTCCGACGAGGGCGAGCTCAGGGACGCTCGCCAGCCGCGCGACCGCCTCGCGCGCCGCGTCAACCGAGAAGCCGAACTTCGAATCCGCCTGACCGGTCGAGATCGCGTGGTGCGTGTCGCCGGCGATCCCGGGCGTGACGCGGATCAGGACCTCCTGGCGGCGAGCTCGCTGCGCGGCAAGCGCGGTCAAGCGGTCGATCTCGTCGAACGAGTCCAGCACGACGTGGCCGACGCCGGCGTCGAGGGCCTGGCTCAGCTCCGCCGCGGACTTGGCGTTGCCGTGGAAGTAGATCTGTGCCGGGTCAAAGCCGCCTCTCAGGGCCAGCGCGAGCTCGCCACCGGATGCGACATCGCAGCCGAGGCCCTCCTCGGCGAGCACGCTGTACACGGCAGTGCACGGAAACGCCTTCGATGCGAACAGGACGTCATAGTCGGCGTGACGGGTCGCCAGCGCTTCGACGAACGTCCGGGCGCGATTGCGGAGATCGTCCTCGGCGACGACGTACGCCGGGGTGCCGAACTCCCGGGCCAGCTCCACCGCGTCGCAGCCGCCGACCTCCAGGCGGCCGTACTCGTTCACGCGCGTGCCGATCGGGTAGACGTGCGAGCTGGGCGGGGCAGCTACGGTCACGGCGCGATCATGCCATGCCGACCCGTGGATGGGATGATCGGCATGGTGCGGCGCCTACGAACGGTCAAGCCGGTAGTGCCGAGCGAGGTCGGCTCACGCCGCGGCCTCGCTTACACCCTGTGGCTCCCCGACGAACCCCACGGCGGAATCGTGATCCTGCACGGCGCCGGATCCTGCAAGGAGAGCCATCACGACTTCGCCCGGGCCGCGCTCCCGCTGGGGCTGGCGGCGATCTCCTTCGACCAGCGGGGCCACGGCGAGAGCGACGGCCCGATGGACGATCGTGTGCTCGACGACGTGACCGCGATGGCGACACACTGCTGCGCACGTCGATCGGAGACGACCGGGCCCCGATCGCGCTGCGCGGCTCGAGCATGGGCGGCTACCTCGCGATCCTGTCCGCTGGACCAGCACACGCTGCCGCCGTCGTGGCGATCTGCCCTGCGAGCAGCGAGGGGCTCCGGCGGGGATTGCGGTCAGGGTCGTTCCAGTTCAACGCCAACGCAGCGGCACTCGATCCGTTCCTCGCCGGCCACGATCTCCACGCCGCGGTCGAGGCGCTCGACGTGCCGTTGTTGCTCCTGCACGCCGAGGGAGACGAGCGGGTGCCCGTCGAGCATTCGCGGGAGCTGGCCGCGCTCTTCACCCACCCCGAGAGCCGCCTGATCGCAGTCCCCGGCGGTCACCATCGCTCGATCCAGCACGACGACGAACTCCAGGCGGTGAGCCTGCGCTTCACGGTGCGAGCGCTCGGCGCTGCAACGTGATCACGCCGGCGCGACCGCCGCTTGCGGACCGGCGAGACGGATGCCCCCGCCACGCTGCAATAGCGCCAGCCACGCGCCGCCGATGATCATCAGCCCGATGCTCTCGAGCTGGGGCGCGGTCAATCCCAGCCAGATGTGGTGGTTGCGCCGGACGAACTCGACCAGCAGCCGTTCGGTGCCGGACAGGACCAGGTAGAACGCGAACAGCGCGCCAGGGCGGAACTCATCTCGCATCCGCCACAGCCACCAGGCGACGAATCCCATCGCGACGGTCTCGTAGACGGGGGTCGGCTGGACCTTTACCCCAGGCGGGGTGGGCACGGTCCCGTGGGGGTAGCTCATCGCCCACGGCAGGTTCGAGACCTTTCCATAGTCGCCGTCGCCGGAAACCTGGCAGCCGATCCGGCCGATCGCATAGCCCATCGCGAGCGGCACGGCGCAGAGGTCCAGCAGCGCCACCGACAGCATGCCGCGCCAGTAGGCCCAGGCGATCACCGCGATCGCGCCGCCGATCAGCCCGCCGTACCAGACCAGCCCCGATCCAGAGAACAGATGCGCGAGAAGGTGGTGCTTCACCTGGCTGTAGTTCTGGATCACGTAGTACAGGCGCGAGCCGACCAGGCCGCCGACCAGCGCCGCGAACGCGATCTCATACGCCCAGTCGACGGGCTTGCCAAGCTCCTTCAGCCGTCGAGCGAGGATCGCGCCGGCGGCGATGAAGCCGCAGGCGAACACGATCCCGAACGACTTCAGCGACACTCCGAGGACGTGTATCTCGGGCTGCATTCGCAGAGAGATTAGTTACAGGACGAGGGTCCGGTACCGAAGGCGACATCTCCACCGTGGACTCCCCTGAGCGGCGCGCACTCGCGATAATCGCCGCGGTGTTTCCGAAGGTGGCGATCCTGTGTGGGGGCCGGGGAACCCGGCTCCAGGAGCACAGCCGGTCGATTCCCAAGCCGCTGATCGAGATCGGCGGCAAGCCGATTCTCTGGCATGTGATGCAGATCTACCTTGCGCAGGGGTTCCGCCGGTTCGCCCTGCTGACGGGCTACCAGGCGGAGCTGATCGAGGAATTCGCGGCGGGAGAGCAGTGGCCGGCCGATGCAGCGATCGAGTGCATCAATACTGGCCTCGAGACTCCGACAGGTGGGCGGCTGCGCGGTGCGGCACCGGCGCTCGCCGGCGAGCGGTTCTGCGTCACCTACGCCGACGGCGTAGCCGACATCGATCTGCACGCGCTCCTCGCCGACCATGAGCGGCATGCGGCCCGAGCGACGATGACCGTCGTGCGGCCCGAGCTCCAGTTCGGCGTCGCCGAGCTGAACGGGGACGGCCTGGTACGCGGATTCGTCGAGAAGCCTCGCAGCGAGCGATGGATCAACGGCGGCTTCTTCTGCTTCGAGCCCTCCGTCCTTGATCTGCTCCACCCGGAGTCGGTGCTCGAGCGCGATCCGCTCTCGCGGCTGGCCGCCGGCGGGGAGCTCCGCGCCTTTCGCCACGAGGGGTTCTGGGACTGCATGGACACCTACAAGGACTCGCTCCTGCTGAACGACCTTTGGGCGGGCGGGCGACCGCCGTGGAAGATCTGGGATTGAGCGGCCGCTCGGTCCTCGTCACAGGTGCCTACGGGCTCCTGGGCGGCTGGCTGGTCAAGGCGCTGCTCGAGGCCGGCGACGAGGTGACCGTCCTGCGCCGCGACGAGGTCGCCGGCTCGCCGCTGCTGGTGATGGGGCTCGAGCCGTCAGTCAGGGTGGTCCACGGCGACGTCTGCGACGGCCCGCTGATCGAGCGGACGCTGGCCGAGCACGAGATCCAGGACGTCTTCCACCTCGCCGCCCAGACGATCGTCCCCACCGCCAACCACTCCCCACTCTCGACGTTCGAGACGAACATCCGCGGCACGTGGCTGCTGCTCGAGGCGTCACGGCGCCACGGCGCCGAGCGGGTGATCGTTGCCTCCTCTGACAAGGCCTACGGTCCATCGGCCAAGCTCCCATATCGGGAGCACTTTCCGCTGGCGCCGATCTACCCCTACGACGTCTCGAAGGCCGCCACCGACCTTCTCGCCCGCTCCTATTGGCACACGTGGCAACTGCCCGTCGCCGTCACCCGGTTTGCGAATCTGTACGGCGGCGGCGACACCAACGCCTCGCGGCTGGTGCCCGAGGCGGTGTCGGCCGCGCTCGCCGGGCGGGCGCCGGTGGTCCGCTCCGACGGCTCGCCTGAGCGCGACTTCCTCTACGTCGAGGATGCTGTCGCCGCGTACCTCGCTATCTGGGCCGCGATCGGGCGGGGCGAAGGACTCGGAGAGGCCTTCAACGCGGGTGGAGGCGAGCCGCACCGGGTGCTCGACGTGGTCGAGCTGATCTGCCGGCTGGCCGGCTCGGGCGTGCGGCCAGAGATCCGCGGCAGCGGCACGCCGTCGGGCGAAATCGACCGCCAGTGGGTGGATTTCTCCAAGCTTCGCGGCCTGACCGGGTGGGCGCCACAGGTCCCGCTCGAGGACGGTCTCAGGCGGACGATCGCCTGGCAGCGGGCGCATGGGGCCTAGCCCCCATTTTTGACCTCTCCTTACGAAACCATTCGTTTGCGTCTGCCAACATAAGTGGTACTCGAAATGGCACGCAAAACTTCATTTGGCCGCGATCGCGGACTCCAGACCAGAATGTTGCTGACGCTGTTCCTGCTCGGGCTGGTCTACGCGGTCCTGATCGGCGTGCTGATCGCCGCCGGTGCGGGCGCGGTAACCGTTGCGCTGCTCGCGGCAGTCCTGTTCGCGGTGCAATTCTTCACCTCGGACAAGATCGCCCTGTTCTCGATGGGGGCGCGCGAGGTGACCCCCGCCGAGGCGCCGCGCCTTCACGGGATCATCGAGCGGTTGTGCATCCAGGCGAACCTGCCCAAGCCGCGCGTCGCCATCGCCCAGACCTCGATGCCCAACGCGTTCGCGATCGGGCGCTCGCCAAAGACGGCAACCGTCTGCGCCACCAGCGGAATCTTGGATCTCCTCGACGACGCCGAGCTCGAAGCGGTGCTGGGCCACGAGCTGACGCACGTACAGAACCGCGACGTGGTCGTGATGACGATCGCGAGCTTCTTCGCGTCGATCGCGTCGTTCATCGTGCAGATCGGCTTCTGGTTCGGCGGCGCTTTCGGCAACGACGAGGACAGCGGGCCGAGCTGGATCGTTGTGATCCTCGTCTCAGCCGTCGTCTACATGGTGTCCTTCGTCCTGCTCCAGGCGCTCTCTCGCTACCGCGAGTTCGCCGCCGATCGCGGCTCGGCGATTCTCACCGGCCGTCCGAGCGCGCTGATCTCGGCGCTGTTGAAGATCAGCGGCGGGATGCAGCGGATCCCACAGCAGGATCTGCGCTCCGCCTCCGGCGAGTTGGCCGCGTTCTACATCTTCCCGCCCAAGGCCAAGCAGACCGTCGCCAGCCTGTTCTCGACGCATCCGCCGCTCGAGGCGCGGATCGCGGCGCTCCAGCGGCTCGAGGCCCAGCTCCAGGGCACCGCGTAGCCGGCGCGCGATAATTCGCCGATGGGCTTTCTCGACGTCCTCACCGGCAAGCGCAAGCTGGCCGGACCCGCACCGGACCGGCTGTTCGCGATGAGCACCGCGTACGTGAAGCTCGAGACCGAGCTCGAGATGACGTCGCGCGGCACCGCCGCGATCGTGTTCCAGCCGCTCCCGACGGCCGATTTCGAGTCGATCGTCCGCGACATGGAGGAGGTCGTTCGCGCCACGGGGAAGGACAGCGGAACCACGGTGGAGTCCTCCGACGATCAGTTCGGCTTCCGTTGGCTGGTGCTGCGCGGTGGCGAGTTCGATGACCTGGTGGTCGGGATCAACGCTGTCAGCGGAGCGCTGGAGGCCGGCGGCTACGGCGATCGGGTCCTGTGCGCGGTGTTCGCGTTCGAGGATTCCCAGAAACGGCCCTTGTACTGGATCTACAACTACAAGCGGGGCACTTTCTACCCGTTCGTCCCCGCACCCGGCGCCCAGCAGCGCGACAACGAGCGCGAGCTACGCTGCCAGGCGCAGATGCGCACCGAGCTACCGGTCGAGGAAGAACTCGAGCGGTGGTTCCCGCTCTGGGGCAGCCCGATCTAGCGCTCAGCCCGGGATCAGGCCCTCGCCGCTGAACTCCTCCTTGGCCTCCTCCAGCGAGACGTCCGGAGGGGGAAGGATCAGGTCCGAGCCTAGTAGTTCGTCGTCGGGGATCGGCTGCCCTTTGCTCCGCACCAGGTCCAGCAACCGCATGAACGCTGCGTGAAAGCGCTCCTCATCGTCGGTCGCGCAGGCGCCGACCGCCTGGTTATCCAGCTCGTTCAGCTCCTCGGTCTCGCTGTCGGGAAACTCGTACTGACCCTCCGTCGCGATCCGGACGATCACGGAGCCTGCCCTTCGGCAGGCGCGGCGCCGGCGCTCGCTGCGCCCGCGCCCGCGCTCTCCGCGCCGCCGTCCTGCGAGCCGGGAGTCCCGGCGCCCAGCTCGCCCGCGCTCTGGGGAGAGCCGGCCGACAGCTCGGCCTTCATCTTGGCGAGATCGGCGTCCACCTCGCTGGTGGTCGAGAGCTGCTTGAGCTGGCGATCGATGTCGTCATCGCCGGAGCCGAGCGCGGTCAGGTCATCGAACGTCCCCGCCGCCTCGAGCTCCTGCACGGCATCGGCACGGGCCTTCATGTTCTCGGTCTTGTCGAGCGCCCGCTGCATCGCGAGCCCGACGTCGGCCATCTCCTCGCCGACCCCGGTCGCGGCCTCGGAGATCCGGACCTGCGCCTCGGCGGCCGAGTACTGGGCCTTGATGACCTCCTTCTTGGAGCGGAACTGCTCGATCTTCGTGCGCAGCTTCTGCTCGGACTGGGTCATCTGCTCCTGCTGCTGCTCGAGCTGCGCGATCTGCGTGTCGAGCGACTGAAGCTCGGTCTGGGCGACGTTCTTACGCTCGAGCGCGGTGCGGGCAAGCTCCTCGTTGCCGGCGGCCAGCGCCTGGCGGGCCTGCGTGTCGAGCTTCAGCACCTGCTCCTGGAGCTTCTGCTCCTGCAGCTGGAGACGCTTCTTCGACGTGACGACGTCGGCGATCCCCTTCTTTACGTTCTGGAGCAGCTCGATCTGCTTCTGGTAGCTGTACTCGAGAGTCTCGCCCGGATCCTCGGCGCGATCCAGGAGCTTTGAGATCTTGGCTTTGATTACGGTGGACATGCGCCCGGAAAGGCCCGGCATCGCATCCTCCTTGGCGGGTTGCTGGACTGGCACACCAAGCGTAGCGGCCGCGCGGAATAGCATGCGGGCGGATGGAGGCCAAGCCCGTCTCGGACTCGCGCGCGCAGATCGTCCACTGGATGGGGCTCTCCGACGCAAACAGCATCGGCAACGTCCACGGCGGCACCGTGATGAAGTTCTGCGACGAGGCTGCGGCGCTGGCCGCGATCAAGCATTCGCGCTGCCGCGTCGTGACGGTCGGCATGGACCGGATGAACTTCCTGGTCCCGATCCTGATCGGCGAGCTGGTCACGTTCAGCGCCACCGTCAACGCAGCCTGGCGCACCTCGATGGAGGTCGGCGTGCGCGTCGACGCCGAGAACCCCCGCACCGGCGAGAGCCGGCAGACGAACACCGCCTATCTTGACGATGGTGGCGCTCGACGACGACGGCGAGCCGACGCCGGTGCCGGGGCTTGTCGCCGAGTCGCCAACCGAGCAGCGGCGGATGCGGGAGGCCGAGTTGCGGCGCGCCAACCGCCTACGTGAGCGTGACGACATCCTGCGCCATCGCGGCGTCGCCGGCTAGGCCGCACCACCTCCCCGGGGAGACTGATCAAAAAGGCTTGACTATTAGTACTTATCGAGCACCCTCACGGGATGAGGCCGCCCCCACCCGGCGGACCGACCACCCCGGGATCCTCAGAACCCTGAAGGGTGACGCGCCATGAACCCGCGCGGATCCGCCCACATCGGGCGCCACCTCGGGCCGGTGCCCCTCGGCGGGTGGGGATCGGCCTCGGCCGAGGTGTCGAACCGGATCCCGGCGATCTCGATGAACGCGTGGCCCGCGTTGGTGTAGACGGTGATCCACTCGCCGGTGCCGCGCTGACCCCAGCCCTCGAAGTCGCTGGAGTCGTCGGGTCGCTTCAGCAGCCCGGCGGCGTGCAGGACGTAGGAGACGGAGCCGGAGCAGTCATAGCCGGCGGACTTGAACGCGGCGTGTCCGCCACCCCAGATGTACGGCTTCTTGCGGATCTTGTTGCCGGCCCAAATCGCTCGCTGGACCTGGATCGGCGCCATCGCCGGGGCATACGCCACCCCGTGCACGATCTCCGCCACGTAGCCCGGAACCGTGGGATGCGCCGGCGTGCTCGGGCCCGGCGGTGGCGCGCTGACGCCGGCGCCACCGGTTGTGCCCGTGGTGGGAGGCGCGCCCGTCGGAGTCGTGGTGGTCCCGGAAGGAGTCGTACCCGATGCGCTTCCCGCTGCTGCCGCCACTGGCGCCGCTGATAGCGCCAACGCAGCAATGCCGGGAAGTATCAGGTGTGTGACCCGCAAGTCGCCTCTCTCGTCGGCCTGCGGGGTTAGCTGTCGGGCTGGCGCTAAAAGAGCTTGCGCCTCCCGTGGGTCCACCACGGGATTCGCCCCAGGGGTACTTTGGGTCCCCCGCTCCGCGGATTTGGGAAGGGCCCGCGGATTAGGCGCGCGGCAATATACACAACAATTCGACACGGCGTTGCCGACGCCTTCACAGGCCGCCAAAAGACCGCCACGTGCACGATTTCGGCCGCCTGAAAAGCCCTCCAAAGTCCGCCAAAAACCCCACGCGAACGGCCCAATAGCAACTCCGGCGGCGCTGATCCCATGTCCGCTCGCTAACGTCCGCCGCCCGATGCGATCCACCGCTTGCACCGTCCTATTTGCGTGCCTGGCCCTAGCCGGCTGCGGCAGCGGAACGCGGCTGATCACCCACAAGCCGAATGTGGTCACGGTGCAGGCCCCGGCGGCGATCGCCGACCTCAACATTCCCGTGACCGCCACCAAGAACACGACCCGCGTCGACGGAACGACTCCAGTCGCCGACGCCGCCGGCGTGGCGCTCGCCGTGTACCCCTCCTCCGCGCCGGGGACTCACCCCTACGTCGTCGTCCTCGCGCCGACCGACGACTGGCAGGCCTCCCTGGCGGCTTCTGTGCTGATGGCGCCGCCGATCCGCGCCCCGCTGCTCCTGTCCGGCAGCGGCAGCATTCCTTCGCAGACCTCCGCCACGCTCAAGTTTCTGGCGCCGACGGGTTCGGGCGTTGTCGGCGGAGCGCAGGTGATCCGGGTGGGCGACGTGCCGAAGCCGAGCGGGTACCGCAGCGCGGCGATCGCCGGCACCGACCCCTATGCGCTTTCGGCGGCGATCGACCGCTTCTACAACGCCGCCCACGGCGCGAGCGCAGCCACCAGCGTCGTGATTGCCCCCGGGAACAATGCCGCGTACGCGATGCCTGCCGCGGGATGGGCGGCCGAGAGCGGCGACCCGATCCTGTTCGTCAACGGCTCGACAGTGCCGGCCCCGACCGCGCAGGCGCTCCTGGCCCATCAGAAGCCCCACATCTACGTGCTCGCGCCCTCGAGCGTGATCCCCGACAGCGTCCTCACGCAGCTCAAGAAGTACGGGACGGTCAAGCGGATCAGCGCCCCCGATCCCGTCACCAGCTCGGTGACGTTCGCCGAGTATCGCGACCCGCCCTGCCCGTACGGTCAACCGTGCGCGCACGTGCCCGGCAGCTTCGGCTGGGCGATGCGCAGCCCCGGCCATGGATACGTGCTGATCAACGACAACCGGCCGCTCGACGCCGCCGCCGCGGCGCCGCTGTCCGCCAGCGGGAGCTACGGGCCACAGTTGCTCGTCGATAATCCCTCTACGCTCCCCACTCCAGTGCTGAACTTCTTCCTCAACTATGCGACCCCCGGCTACACCCAGGAGGGTCCGACCGCGGCCGTTTACAACCACGGCTGGCTGATCGGCGACCAGACCGCTATCTCCGTCGCCGTCCAGGCCCAGGTCGACAGTCTGCTCGAGGCAGTACCGCAGAAATGAGCCAGGCGGAGAACCCGGAGCGGCTGCGCGAGGACCACGAGGTCACGGTGGAGGACGTTCGCCAGCTGATGGGGGCTTCGACACCCCACTTCGCGCTTCAACTCAAGGCTCGGATCCGGGCGCTGATCCGCGGCTTGGCGGCCGACCATCCGGCCCGGGTCGAAGGCGAGCGGGAGATAGCGCGGCTCGACCGGCTCGCGTTCGCCGGCGAGGTCCGCGGCCACCCCGCGGAACCCGGCCTCCCGCCGCTTCCCAGCGTGGACGCGCGAGCCGTCGAAGGCCATTGAGCGACCGCTTCGTCTCCGTCATCGGGCTCGGACGGGTGGGCCTGCCGCTGGCGCTGTGCTTCGCCGACCGCGGGCTGCGTGTGCTCGGCGTGGACAACGATCCGGCAGTGCTCGAATCGATCCGCGCCGGCCGGATGCCCTTCCAGGAAGCGGGCGCGCAGGAACTGCTCGACCGGGTCTCCCGCAGCGGCCGACTGGAGCTGAGCGATCGCGCCGGCGAAGCCGCCCGCGCCGACGACATCGTGATCACGATCGGGACCCCTTCGTTCTCCCACATCGAGAGTGACCTGCGCCAGGTCCGCGCCGCGCTCGATGACCTGCTGCCGCTGCTGCGGCGCGGACAGGCGGTGATCCTTCGCTCCACGATCGCCCCGGGCACCACCGAGTTCGTCGCCGGTTATCTGCACAAGCGCCGCGGCCTCCGCGTCGGCGAGGACGTGTTCGTCGCTCACGCCCCGGAGCGGATCGCGGCCGGCCGGTTCCTCACTGAGATCTCGACGCTTCCGTGCATCGTCGGCGGAGTCGGCGAGGCTTCTACCGAGCGCGCCGCCGCCCTGTTCGAGGTGTTCGGAGCCCCGATCGTGAAGACCACGCCGGTCCAGGCCGAGCTGGCGAAGATCTGGACGAACATCCTCCGCTACACGACGTTCGCGCTCCCCAACCTCCTGATGATGGATTGCGAGCGCTACGGCGCCAACGTGTTCGACGTGATCGACCTGGTCAACCGCGACTACCCCCGCGGCGGCATGGCGATGCCGGGGCTGACGGGCGGCACGTGCCTTCGCAAGGACTTCGCGTTCTCGGAGGAGCGATCGAACTCGCCCGGCATGTTGCTTGCCGTCTCGCGCGTGAACGAGGCGGTGCCGCTGTTCCTCGTCGAGGGCGTGCAGCGGAGGCTCGGGACGCTCGCCTCGCAAAAGGTCGCGGTCCTCGGCCTCACGTTCAAGCGCAACACCGACGACGAGCGCGACTCGTTGTCCCACAAGCTGATCCGGCTGCTGGAGCGCGAGCTCGCCGACGTGGCGGTTTGCGACCCGCACTCCCCCACTCCGACGCAGTCGCTCGGCGACGCCGTTCGGGACGCGGACGTCGTGATCGTCGCCACCAACCACCCTGAGTTCGAGGGCCCGGCGTGCCTGCGCGAGATCCTCTCGCGCGCGTCGGAGCAGTGCCTGCTGGTCGATCCGTGGAACGCGCTCGGGACGGGCCAGGTGTTCGTCTACGCCACCGAGGTCGCGGCTCTCCTCGGGACCTCGAAAGCCGCCGGAGACCTGCACCGGATCAAATGAACCGCGTGCTCGTGACCGGCGGAGCGGGCACAATCGGACGCGCCGTGGTCCGGAGGTTGCTCACCGACCCGGCCTGGGAGGTGCGCGTCGCCGACCACCGCGACGCGCCGGATTGGATGCGCGAGGCCTGCGAGCTCCGCCAAGGCGACCTCCGCCAGCCGGGCGTCGCCAGCGAAGCGACGAGCGGCTGTTCCCATGTGATCCACCTGGCGGCGATCGTCGGCGGAATCGCCAACTTCCACAAGCTGCCCTACACGCTGACCGAGGTCAACAACGAGCTGACGGGCCGGATCGTCACCGCCGCGATCGAGCAGGACGTCGCCCGGCTCGTGTACGTGTCCTCCTCGATGGTCTTCGAGCGGGCGACCGAGTACCCGACCCCCGAACGGCACCTGCTGGAGTGCCCGATCCCACGCTCGGCCTACGGCTTCTCGAAGCTCGCCGGCGAGGTATACACGCGGGCGGCCCACGACCAACACGGCCTCCGGTACACGATCTGCCGCCCGTTCAACGCCTACGGGCCGGGCGAGCTGCCCGACCCCGACGAGCCCGGCATCGCCCACGCGGTCCCGGACCTGATCTCGAAATCGCTGGCCAACCAGCGCCCGCTGCAGATCTTCGGCGATGGGACGCAGACGCGCACCCTGACCCACGTCGACGACATCGCCGACGGGATCGTGACCGCAATGGGCGCCGCCGCGGGCGAGAACGGGGACTTCAACATCTCGGCCTCCGAAGAGTTGAGCGTTGCCGAGATCGCCGGCCTGATCTGGGAGGCCTGCGGGAACGATCCCGCCACACTGCAGTTCGAGCACCTGCCCACGTTCGAGGTCGACGTCCGGAGACGGTGGCCGTCGGTCGAGAAGGCCCGGGCGGTGCTGGGCTGGCAGGCACAGAAGGGTCTCCGCGAGGGGCTGGCTGAGACGGTGGCCTGGCTTCGCGAGCAGGCGGTAGGGCCGGCGAGGATCCCGTCGTGACCGTCCGCCGCGCCCTGATCACCGGCATCACCGGACAGGATGGAAGCCACCTCGCCGACTTCCTGCTCGAGCGCGGTTACGAGGTCCACGGGATGGTGAGACGGTCCTCGACCGAGAGGTTCGAGCGGATCGAGCACATTCGCGATCGCCTCATCCTCCACCAGGGCGATCTGCTCGACCATCGCTCTCTCGTCGACGCTCTCCGTGCCAGCGACCCGCACGAGATCTACAACCTCGCGGCGATGTCGTACGTCGCGGCGTCCTGGGTCCAGCCGACGTTGACCGCCGAGTTCACGGGAACCGGTGTCACCCGCCTGCTCGAGGCGATGCGCGAGGTGTGCCCAGCCGCGCGGTTCTACCAGGCGTCCTCGAGCGAGATGTTCGGCAACGTCCGGGAGTCGCCGCAGAACGAGGCGACGCCGTTCTATCCGCGCTCGCCGTACGGCGTGGCGAAGGTGTACGGGCACTTCATCACGGTCAACTATCGGGAGTCCTACGGGCTGCACGCGACCAGCGGGATCCTGTTCAACCACGAGGGGCCGCGCCGGGGGCTCGAGTTCGTCACGCGCAAGATCACCTGGCACGCGGCCGCGATCAAGCTCGGCCACGACGTCAAGCTCCGCCTGGGGAACCTCGACGCCGAGCGCGACTGGGGTTATGCCGGGGACTATGTCCGCGCGATGTGGCTGATGCTCCAGCAGGACGAGCCCGAGGACTACGTGATCGCGACCGGCAAATCCCACTCGGTGCGCGACTGCGTGGAGATCGCCTTTGACCAGGCCGGCATCCCCGTCGGCGACAGCATCGTCATGGACACCTCCCTGCTGCGCCCGGCCGAGGTCGAGCATCTCGTCGGCGACGCCGACAAGGCCAAGCGCGTGCTCGGCTGGGAACCCGAGGTCGGCTTCGAGGAGCTGATCCGGATGATGGTCGACGCCGATCTGGCGCTGCTGCGGCGCGAGGCCGCCCGGCCCGAGTCCCCGCCGGCTGAAGCGCTCAGCCGTGCCAGGCGACGGTGAACTCACATCCCCGGTACTCGAGCTCGGCGAACATCTCGCCGGGATCGATGCACCGCTCCGGCGGCAGCGCCCCGGTCGCCGTCAGTGAGCCGCGCGCCACGAGCCGCACGGTGGCGGCGATCGGCGCGGCCGTGGAGATGATCGAGCCGCCGAGCCCGAGGTGAGGATGGCTGACAGCGCGCACGGACACCGTTTCCCCGGTCTCTGCGACGACCGTCACCATGTGGACCGACACGGTCTCGGGCGACTGCGGCGCGGCCGCCCTCGTCGTCGCCTCGAGCTCCTCCGCCGAGGCCCCCACTAGCTCCTTCAGCCGGGCGAGCAGCGCCGGGGTCAGGGACAGGCGGAAGCTCGCCGAGCGGCAGCCGAAGCTCTCCCCGAACGTGGCGAGCTCGGAGTGAAGCGTGTAGATCGTCTCGCCCTCGCCGATCGGCGGTCCGTAGTCGACGATGCCACCGGGTGCCAGTGCCTCGATCTCGGTGGGGCGACCGTCGCGCAGAACCACGGGCGCCAGCGTCAGCTCGTCGAGCAGCGTCTGGAGCGAGTACGGCGGCCGGAGCCGCCCATCGTCCGGGGCTCCGAAGTCCCGGCCCGCAGCGAAAACGTACACCGCGTCGATATTGGTCCCGAGCTCGGCCACGCCGCGGGCGGCCATCACGTTCGTCTTCCCAGGGCTCGACCCGATCCCAAGGACCGCGAGCAGGCCCTCGCGCTCGAACTCCGCCCCGAGCTCGAGCTGCCTGCCCGTCATCCAGTACAGCCCGCCCAGGTCCAGGTACGTGCACCCCGCTTTCAAGCACGCCCGCATCGCCTCGAGGTTGATCCGATAAGAGGCGGTGTTGACGAGCACGTCGACGTCGGCGAGGGCCGCAGCCAGCTCGTCGACGGCCCGCGCGTCGGCGGATCCGGCTATGGCCCTGCCGCCCCCAAACGCGTCGGCAACCGCCTGTGCCCGCGTCCCGTCGAGGTCGAGCAGCGTCATCCGGCTCACCTCGTCGGACGCCGCGAGGTCGCGGATGATCGCCGGCGCGATCGTCCCGGCTGCGCCGAGGACGGCGACTGCAATCTCCTTCTCATCCATGCCAGCCACCGTAACGAGGCACTATTTGGACGTTTCGTATAAGCCGGTGAGGGTTTGTGATGCATACACGGGTTGCAGTGGGCCAACCCTGCGCATACCGTTCGCCAAGAGGTGGAGAGCTCGACTGTCACGCAACCCGGGGGTGCGATAGATACCAGCGCGCCTGGGGCCAAGGGGCTCAAGGCCGACGCGCTCGGCTACGCCTCGAACCTCGTCATCGCGATCGCGTCGACCGCGCCGGCGTACAGCCTCGCCGCGACGCTCGGCTTCATCGTCGCCGTCACCGGCGTCGGCGTGCATGCGCCGGCGGTGTTGATCGTCTCGTTCATTCCGATCCTGTTCGTCTCGGTCGGCTACCGCTTCTTCAACCTGGCCGATCCGGATGCCGGGACGACGTTTGCGTGGGTGACGAGGGCGTTCGGGCCCCAGCTCGGATGGGTCAATGGCTGGGCCATCTTCCTCGCCGACATCATCGTGATGGCGTCGCTGGCAGAGATTGCGGCCAACTACACCTACCTCTTGTTCGGCCTGCACGGATTGGCGAGCTCGAACCTCGCCCTGATCATCGGGGCCGTGGTCTGGATCGCGGTGATGACGTGGATCTGCTACCGCGGCATCGAGCTCTCGGCCCGAGTGCAGACGATCCTTCTGAGCATCGAGATCTTCACGCTGTCCCTGTTCGCCGTGGTCGCGCTCATCAAGGTCTACGCCAACAGCCCGGCCCATTCGATTCACGTCACGGCGTCCTGGTTCAACCCGTTCGACCTGAGCTGGAGCGCACTGATCCCCGGCGTCCTGCTCGGCATCTTCATCTACTGGGGCTGGGACTCGGGCGTCGCCGTCAACGAGGAGTCGCGCGACCGCCACCGTGGACCCGGCAAGGCGGCGGTCGTCTCGACCCTGATCCTGCTCCTGATCTACGTCATTGTCGCCGCTGCGGCGCAGGCGTACCACGGCACGGCCTTCCTCTCCGGCAACTCGAGTGACGTCCTGAACGCGCTCGGCACCGGGGTGTTCGGATCGCCGCTCGACAAGCTGCTGATCATCACCGTGCTGACCTCCGCCTCGGCCTCGACCCAGACGACGATCTTGCCCACGGCGCGAACAACCCTGTCGATGGCGAAGTGGGACGCCATCCCGCAGGCGTTCGGGCGCATCCACCCGCGCTTCCTGACGCCAACGTTCTCGACCGTCTTGATGGGTGGGCTGTCGATCGTCTGGACGGTGGCGCTGCTCGCCTTCAACCCGAACCAGGACGTGCTCGGCGACACGATCTCGGCGCTTGGTTTCGCCGTCTGCTTCTACTACGGTTTCACCGGGCTGGCCTGCGCGGTGTACTTCCGCCGCGATCTATTCAAGAGCGCTCGCAACTTCTTCCTGGCAGGGCTGATCCCCGTTGCCGGCGGGATCATGATGGCCTACGTCGGAATCAGGGCGTACAGCTATTACAACACCGCCGGCAACAACTACTCGAAACCGTTCATTGGGATCCAGACGCCGATCTTCGTGGGGATCGGCGGGCTGCTCGTCGGCGTCATCCTGATGTTCGCCTCGTGGCCGTTCTTCCCGCAATTCTTCGCGCGGAAGTGGTTCCAGACCGCGGATCCCGCCGTCCTCGAGCAGGACGTGGCGCACCACGTCGTGGCGAGCCCGGGCGAGCCGGACGACCCGTACAACACGTAGCCGGCGCCCGCGCCGGGGGTGGGTGGCGCGGTCGCAGCCCTGATGGTGATGGGTGTCCGCCCCGGAATTTTGGCGGTGAGAAGGGGGATCGGGCGCGATGGCGCCCTGCTTCGATGATGCACAACGCGCCATGCCCGGGCCGGATGGCGAGGCCTGGCGTGTCGTGCACGAGGAGTGTGCGCAGAGCGCCACTGCTCGGATCTGGCGCCGGTGTTGGCGCGCTATTCACCACCGCCGTGACACTCTCGACACATTCCCGTCACAAAGCGGCAAAGAAGACCGGCGCCAGCGCCCAACTCCGCCCCAAACCGCCCAACTGACGCCTTTTTGTCCCCCGGAAAACGGGAGAAAAAGGCTTCGGTTGAGAGTGAGGGCCGCCGGCCGCCGGCGCCCTCACCCACCCTCCCAGCGCCGTTTACCGAGCGGATCGCCGGCCCAGGCCGCGGGCGCTGCAAACAGCCCGCCGGCCGATAGTCGACAGCCAGCGAGCCGCCTCGCGCGGACGGCGGCCCGACAACCTCACACCCCCGCCAGCTCCGCCACCCGATCCCGGTGCCAGCGAGCGTCGCCGAACGCGTGGGCGTTTGCCGTCGCCCGCTTGAGGAAGAAATGGAGGTCGTGCTCCCAGGTGAATCCGATCCCGCCGTGGACCTGGAGCGCCGAGGCGCACACGCGGAAGCCGGCGTCGCTGGCGTAGGCCTTGGCCATCGAGGCGGCGCGGGGCGCCGCCTCGGGCTCATGGTCGAGCGCCCAGGCGGCCCAGTAGGTAAGCGACCGTGCGCCCTCGACCTCGAGCAGCATCTGCGCGCACCGGTGCGAGATCGCCTGGTAGGAGCCGATCGGACGGTCGAACTGCTTGCGGTCCTTGGCGTACTCCACCGCCATCTCCATCGTCCGCTGCGCCACGCCCACGTTCTCCGCCGCGAGCGCCGTGATGATCGTGGCGTAGGCGAGGGCGACGCGCTCCGGGTCGCCGCCTGGCAGTCTGGACGCCGGCGCGCCCGATAGCGTCACTCGGAACAGTTTGCGCGTCTCGTCGAGACCCGGCTCGGCGACGATCGAAACGCCTCGGGCGCCGGTCTCCACCAGGTAGTGGGCTCCGTCGGCCGCGGTCACGATCAGGAAGTCGGCCGAACTCGCGTCGGGCACGGCGATCTTCGTGGCGGTCAGGGCGCCGTCGCTCGACTCGACCTCCGAGTGATCGGGGGACCACCCGGCCCGCTCGTCCCACACCGCCAGCGTTCCGCGGACCTCGCCATTCGCCAGCGGCCCCAGCCACCGCTCCTGCTGCTCCGAGCTGCCCGCCGCAGCCACCAGGAGCGCCGCGCTGATGTCCGAATGGAACGGGCTCGGCGCCAGCGCGTACCCCATCTCCTCGGCGATCACCACGAGCTCGACGACCCCAAGCCCGAGTCCGCCGTGCTCCTCGGAGACGAGCACGCCGGGCCACCCGAGCTCCGACAGCTCGCTCCACTGCTCGTCGGTGAATCCCCGTTCGTCCGCGGCCAGCTCGCGGATCAACTCGGACTTGTACCGCGCCGCGAGGAAATCGTGTGCAGTGCGCTTGATCGCCTGCTGGTCGTCGGTGAAGTCGAAGTTCAAGTCAGCGCATCCGCGGCAGGCCGAGCACGCGCTCGGCGACGATGTTCTTGAGGATCTCGGTGGTACCGCCCTCGATCGAGTTGGCGCGGGCGCGGAGGAACCGGTACGTCCAGCGGTCGCTGTCGAGCATCGCCCTCGGGCCCTCGATCTCCATCGCCAGCTCGGTCAGCGACTGGTTTATCTCCGACCAGTGCCACTTTCCCAGCGACCCCTCAGGCCCGGGCACGCCGGTGCGCATCGTCGCGGTCAGGCTCCGGTAGGCGTTCAGCCGCAGCGCCTCGGCCTCGATCAGCAACTGGGCGATCCGCTGGCGGATGACGGGGTCCTCGCTGGCGGCGTGGCCGTTGTTGCCGCGGGCCTCGCGCGCCTTCTCGAGCAGTTCGCCGAGCGCGATGTGGACGCCGACCTGAAGACTGAACGCCAGCGTCGCCCGCTCGTGCATCAGCGTCGTGATCGCCACCGCCCAGCCGTTGCCCTCGCCGCCGACGATGTTCTCGTTCGGGATGTGCGCGCCCTCGATGAACAGCTCGTTGAACTCGGCCTCGCCGGTGATCTGGCGCAACGGGCGCACCTGAACACCGTCCTGCTCCATATCCATGAGGAAGTACGTGAGCCCCTTGTGCTTGGGGGCGTCCGGATCGGTCCGCGCGACCAGCATGCACCACTTTGCGTGGTGGGCGAACGTCGTCCACACCTTCTGGCCGGTGACCACCCACTCGTCGCCGTCGCGGACGGCCCGGGTCTTCACTGACGCCAGATCGGATCCGGACTCGGGCTCCGAGAAGCCCTGACACCAGATCTCCTCGGCCGACAGGATCGGCGGGAGGTAGCGCCGGCGCTGCTCCTCGGTCCCGTGCGCGATCACCGTCGGCCCTCCCATCGCGAGCCCGAGCACGTTGGCCACCTGGGGCGCGTGGGCGCGCGCCGTCTCCTCGTTGAAGATCGCCTGCTCGATCAGGGTGGCGCCTCGGCCGCCGTACTCCCGAGGCCACGACAGGCCCGCCCACCCGGCCTCGTCGAGCGTCCGCTGCCACGCGCGACGGTACTCGAACCCGGCCTCGTCGCCGTCAGGTTCGCTTCCGGGATTGTTCGCCTCGAGCCAGCGGCGCAGCTCGTCTCGAAACGCTTCCTCTCTCGGTGACAGGGTCAGGTCCACGGAGGAGGCATCGTATCCGCCTTCCGACTCGGGCTGTAGCCTCGAAATGAGATCGATGGCCCAGACCGATCCGATCATCAGCGAGGGAATCCCGGACAGCGCGCTGCCCGGCCCCTACCCCGTGGGCTCATACGCCGCGCAGCTGAAGCGCCGGCTCCAGGAGTTCGCGCGCGTTCAGCTCGTCGGCGAGGTGTGGGGCTTCAGACAAGCTCGCGCGCGCGTGTACTTCGAGCTGCGCGACTCCCGCGGGGCGCTCCCGTGTTCCATGTGGCGAAACGACTTCGACGCCCTCGGCGTCGCTCTCACCGACGGCATGCGGATCGTCGTCGGCGGCGGCTGCGACTACTACGCAGGGAGCGCACAGTCCTCCCCATCGTTCAGCTTCGCCGTCTCGGAGCTGCGGATCGAGGGCGAGGGCGATCTGCTGCTACAGCTCGAGCGCCTCCGCCGCCGACTCGCCGCCGACGGCCTGTTCGAGCCGCAGAAGCGCCTGGAGCGTCCGCGGCTGCCGCGGACGATCGGGGTCGTCACCGGCGAGCGCGGCAAGGCCCGCGACGACGTCCTCGCGGGCCTGCGCCGGCGAGGCTGGGGCGGGCGGCTGGTGTGGGCGTTCGCGCCGGTGCAGGACAGGCACGCCGCTCCCCGGATCGCCGCGGCGCTGCGCGAGCTTGCTGCGATCGAGGAGGTCGAGGTCGTGATCGTCGCCCGCGGCGGTGGCTCGCTCGCGGACCTGTTCGCGTTCTGCGATGAGGCGCTCTGCCGCACGGTCGCGCTGCTGCGCGTGCCCGTGATCGCGTCGGTGGGCCACCACACCGACCGCACCCTGATCGACGACGTCGCCGCCGTCTCGTGCTCGACCCCGACCCACGCAGCCGAGGCGGCGGTCCCGATCGACTGCCGCGCCGCCCGCTCTGAGCTCACCGCGTCAGCCCGCCGCCTCGAGCGCAATAGCCGCCGGGCGATCCTCGATCGCGCGCGGACGCTCGGCCATCTCTCGCGTTCCCCGGCGCAGCACGTCCGCCGGCACCGCGTAAAGCTCCACCAGCTCCTGCGCGAGATTCGCGCTACCGCCAAGCGGTCGTGCACGAAGGGGCGCGAGCTCGCCGACGTTCATACGCTCGTGCTGAGCCGCGGCGCCGAGCGCGCTCGCACCTCCGAGACGGTGAGGCGCGGTCGCGAGCTCGAGCGACTGGCGATGGCGCTGGCCGCCCACGACCCGGCGCGGACGCTCGCGCGCGGGTACGCGCTCGTCGAAGACCGCTCCGGCGACCCGCTCAGCTCCGCCGCCGCGACCCGAGCGGCGGCGGACATCCGGCTCCGCTTCCACGACGGAGAGCTGGAGGCCCGCGTCAAATGACCGAGCGCACATATGAGACCGCCGTCGCGCGAATCGAGGAGATCATCCGCCGGTTAGACTCGGGCGAGGCCGGGCTCCGCGAGACGCTCGAGCTGGTGCGGGAAGGACGCGACTTGGTGGAGTACTGCGCAACCGAGCTGGAAGCCGTGAGCAAGGGCCTCGAGGAACTGCGGCTCGAGGAGCTCGTCGCCCGGCTCGAAGCCGGAGCCCGAGAGCAATGACGACCTTCGATCTGCTGGCCGATCTCCCGCTCGAGGTCGAGGGCTACGCGCTCGAGGGCCTGCAGGCCGAGGTCTCAAGCGGCTTCGAGCGCCTCTCGACCGTCGTGCGCCTTCAAGGTGGCGGCATGGATGGGGTCGGCGAGGACGTCGTCTACGACGCCGAGGACCAGGTCGCCCTCCAGGAGGCCGGGCCGGTTCAACCGCTCGCCGGACGCTATGCGCTCGGGGAGTTCTGCGAGTTGATCGACTCGCTCGATCTGTTCCCGGTCGAGCCTCAGCGTGGCGACGTCTCCCGGCTCTACCGCCGCTGGACCTTCCACAGCGCCGCGCTCGACCTCGCCCTTCGGCAGGCGGGCAAACCGCTCTACGAACAGCTCGGCCGCGAGCCACAGCCGGTCACGTTCGTCGTCTCGCTTCGGCTCGGCGAGCCGCCGACGCTCGATCCGATCGAGCGGCGCCTCGCCAACTACCCCACGCTCCGCTTCAAGCTCGATCCGACCAGCTCGTGGACGCCCGAGCTGATCGCCCGCCTCGTCGCCACCGGCGCCGTCGACTCGGTCGACTTCAAGAGCCTGTACCGGGGCACGATCGTCGACCAGCCAACGGATCCGGTCCTGTACCAGCGCGTCGTCGAGGCGTTCCCCAACGCCTGGATCGAGGATCCCGACGTGGTCACGCCGGAGACGGCCGCCGAGCTCGCCAGCGACCACGACCGGATCAGCTGGGATGCGCCGATCCACTCGATCGACGACATCGAGGCGCTGCCGTTCCCGCCGAAGATGGTCAACATCAAGCCGTCGCGGATCGGTGGTCTCGCGAAGCTGTGCGCAACCTACGACTATTGCGCGGAGCGGGGCATCAGGGCCTACGGTGGCGGCCAGTTCGAGCTCGGTCCCGGGCGCGGGCAGGCGCAATACCTGGCGTCGCTGTTCCACGCGGACACGCCGAACGATCTGGCGCCGACCGGCTTCAACCAGAACGACCCACCCGCCGGCTTGCCCTCGAGCCCGCTGCCGGCCGCGCCCTCGCCGACCGGCTTCCGCTGGGACGGCGCCTGATGGCGGACGAGCTCGACGGCACCGTCGCGCTCGTCACCGGCGCCTCGAGCGGGATCGGCGAGGCGACCGCGCTCGCGCTCTCGGCCCACGGCGCCACGGTTGCGATCGCCGCCCGGCGAAAGGACCGCCTGGACGCGGTCGCGACGACGATCCGAGACGGCGGCGGCCAGGCGCTGGTGCTGGAGGCCGACATCACTTCCCAGCCCGAGGCCGAGCGCACGGTCGAGACGACGGCGTCCGAGCTCGGCCGCCTCGACATCCTCGTCAACAACGCGGGCATGATGCTCCTCGGCCCGATCGAAGACGCCCCACTTCAGGAGTGGGACCAGATGATCGACATCAACGTGCGCGGCCTCCTCTATTGCGCTCACGCGGCCATCCCACACCTGCTGCGTGCCGCGGACGACGGCCCGCGCCAGGTGTCGGACATGATCAATGTGAGCTCGGTCGCCGGCCGGGCGCCTCGACGCGGCAGCGGCGTCTACAACCTGACCAAGCACGGCGTCGGCGCGTTCAGCGAGTCGCTGCGCCAGGAGCTGACCACACGCCACGTGCGCGTGTCGCTGGTCGAGCCGGGCGCGGTCGCCACCGAGCTTGTCAGCCACAACCGCCCGGAGATCCAGGAGCAGTCGCGCGAGCGGTTCCGGCACCTCGAGCGGATGCAGGCGCCGGACATCGCCGACGCGATCCTGTACATGGTCACCCGTCCGCGCCGGATGGCGATCAACGAGATGCTGATCAGGCCGACCGAGCAGGAGGCGTAGGCCGGGCTGCATGCATCCCGGCCCCGGCGGCGCATGCGCCGCCGGCGGGGGCCCGCATGCGGGCCCCCGAACTAAACCCTCTGAAGGACCGTGCCGGTGCCCAGGCCGCCACCGCAGCACATCGTCACCAGCCCGACCTCCTTGTCGGAGCGCTCGAGCTCGTGCAGCAGCGTCGTGATCAGCCGCGCGCCGGTCGACCCGAGCGGGTGGCCGAGCGCCATCGCGCCGCCGTTGACGTTGACGCGGTCCATGTCGGGCCCGAGCTCGCGCCGCCAAGCCGCGATGACCGGCGCGAATGCCTCATTGATCTCGATCAGATCGATGTCGTCGATCGTCATGCCGTTGCGCTCGAGCAGCTTCTGCGTCGCCGGGATCGGACCGGTCAGCATGATCACCGGGTCGACGCCGACGGTCGTCTGGTCGACGATGCGGGCGCGGGCCTTGACGCCGAGCGCGTCGGCCTTCTCGCGCGACATCAGCAGCACGGCGGCGGCACCGTCGGAGATCTGCGAGCTGTTGCCCGCGGTGATCTTGCCGTCGGGCTTGAATGCCGGCTTGAGCTGGGAGAGGGCCTCGATCGTCGTGTCAGGACGGATCCCCTGGTCGGACACGTACGTCGAGCCGTTGACCTTGAACGGGATCGTCTCGCGCTCGAACCGGCCCTCCTCCGTGGCGCGGTGAGCGAGCTGGTGGGAGCGGAGCGCGAGCTCGTCGAGCTCGGAGCGCGGGATCTCCCACTTGTCGGCGATCATCTCGGCAGAGAGACCCTGGGGGATGAGGTTGTAGCGCTCGAGCAGCTCAGGCGGCCACGGGCTCCCGACCTCGTCGACCCACTTGAAGCCGACGCCCATCGGGATGTGGCCCATGTGCTCGACGCCTGAGCCGATCGCCACGTCGTGGACACCGGCGGCGATCAGCGCCGCCGCGAAGTTCACCGCCTGCTGGGCCGACCCACACTGGCGATCGACCGTCGTGGCCGGCGTCTCGACGGGGAGCCCCGCCTGGAGCCAGGCGTTGCGCCCGACGTTGAACATCTGCTCGCCGTACTGCTGCACGCAGCCGGTGACCACGTCCTCGACCTCCTCCGCCGGGATCCCCGCGCGCTCGATCACCTCGGAGTAGCAGCGACCCAGGAGTTCGTTGGGATGGGTGTCCTTGTAGTAACCCTTCTCCCTGTGGCCGCGCCCGATCGGCGTGCGCACGGCCTCGACGATTACGACCTCGCGACCTACCGACATTCGCTGCTCCTTGATTGCTGAGAGGGAAGACTGGGAAGCGGTCAAGCTGCCGCTCGAGTGAACAGTCACGTACTGTACCCGCCCGTCGCCAACCGAAAGCGAACCAGGAGAAGCCGTGCAGGAACGACTCGGAATCGCCGGCTCCGGCACGATCGCGTGCGGTCTCGCCGTCGCCGCGGCGCGCCACGGAGAGGTGCTGCTGTGGGCTCGCTCTGACCAATCGGCCGACCGCGCGCGCGCGTCGATCGCCAAGCTCTGCGCCAAGGCCGGGCAGGAGATCGACTCGTCGACGGTCAACGTCGTCACCGACCTCGACGACCTCCGGGCGGCCTCCTTCCTGGTCGAGGCGATCGTCGAGCACCATGGCAGCAAAGCCGAGATGCTCGCGGACCTCGGCGACCTCGCGCGCCACTCCGGCGCCGGCGCGGTCCTGGCTACGACCACGTCGTCGCTGTCGATCGCCGAGCTCTCGCAGGCAAGCGGCCATCCCGAGCGGTTCGTCGGGTTGCACGTGTTCAACCCCGTGCCCCGGATGGAACTGGTCGAGCTGGCCTTCCCCGAGCAGGCCAGCGCCGAGACCCGCGACCGGGCGCGGACGCTGTGCGCGGAGCTGGGGAAGACAGCCGTCGAGGTGCCGGACATCCCCGGCTTCGTCGTCAACCGGCTGCTGTTCCCGTACCTGTTCAGCGCCGTGGAGCTGATGGAGGAGACCGGGATGGACCCGGCCGATGTCGATCGGTGCATGACGCTCGGGGCCGGCGTGCCGATGGGGCCAATCGCGCTGCTGGACTTCGTCGGGCTCGACGTCTCGCAGGCGATCGGGGAGGCGATCGGCGCGAAGGTCCCCGCCCGGCTGATTCGACTCGTCGCTGACGGGTCGCTCGGGCGCAAGGCCCGAAAAGGCTTCTACACCTACGAATAACTCTTTAGGGATCGTTGAGGTGCGCGTTCGAAACTTCACATCGCGACGTACCTCATAGCAGCACCTCCTCCCCAGAAGCACGGAGCCGGCCCGTCCCCAGCGGGCCGGCTCTATTTTTGCGCCGGCACCAGCTGCCTATAAATGAAGCCGGCCCCAATCAGGGCCGGCTTCTCTCTCCTCTCAACCACCGGACGTTGCGATCAACGCTTTGACGGCAGTTGCGCCGGCGGGAAATGTAACGAATGTCGCGAGCGCTTGCGCCAGGTGTCACGCGGCGACCCGGCGCCGGCGGATGCGGACCGCCTCGATCCGGTTCTCGCGCACGGACTCGACGCGGATCGAGTAACCGTTGGCGGTGACCGTGTCCCCCCGCTTGGGCAGCCGCCCCAGCTCGGCGAACACGAAACCGCCGACCGAGTTGTAGGCGTCGGTATCGACCGGCAGATCCAGTCCGTAATCCTCGAGATCGGTCACGGCGACGTGGCCGCGCACGAACCAGTCGCCGTTCGCCAGGCGCCTGATCGCGCCGCCGGCGGGGTCGGTCTCGTCGGAGATCTCACCCACCACCTCCTCGATGATGTCCTCGAGCGTGACGATCCCGGAGGTGCGGCCGTACTCGTCGATCACGATCGCCAGCTCGGTCCGCTCGCGCTGCAGGTCCGCCAGCAGGTCGTCGAGCGGCTTGGTCTCGGGAACGATCGGCGCCCCGCGTACCAGCCCGGCGATGTTGGCCTCGCCGCCCTGGGCCATCATCAGCTTGACCAGCTGGTTGACGTGGACGATCCCCTTGACCCTGTCCTGGTTCTGCTCCTCGGTCACGACCAGCCGCGAATGGCCGGTCGAGACGCACCGCCGGAGCGCCGCCTCGACGGTCTCCGAGACGTCCACGGTGACGACAGCCGGGATCGGGGTCATGACCTGGCGCGCCTCCTGCTCGTGGAGATGAAAGACGCCGGTGAGCATGTTCGCCTCGCCGATGTCGAGGTGCCCGCCCGTTTGGGACTGGGCGATGATCCGCTTGAGCTCGTCCGGAGTCCCGCCCTCGGGTACGGCGTCAGGATCGGTTCCGAGCATCCGCAGTATCGACCTGGATGACGCGTTCAGCACGACGATGAACGGGTTGAACAGCATGCGGAAGAACTGAAGCGGACGAGCGATCCGGCGGGCGACCCCTTCGGCGTGCTGGATCGCGTACAGCTTGGGGACGATCTCGCCGGCGATCGTCTGGGTCACGGTGATCAGCAGGTAGGCCACGATCACGGCGATCACGACCGCCGCGGTATGGCCGATCACGGGGCCGAGCACCGGCTCGAGCAGATGCGCGATCGCGGGTTCGCCAAGCGCCCCGATGGCGATCGAGGACATCGTGACCCCGACCTGACAGGCGGAGATGTAGTCGCCGATTTGTTCGAATTGGGAGAGCGCGAGCCGGGCACCTCTCGCCCCCTCCTCGACGAGCGCCTCAAGCCGCGGACGGCTGGAGCGCACGAGCGCGTACTCCGCGATGACGAAGAACGCGTTCACCAGGACCAGGAGCCCCGTCAGGATGATGAACAGGACCTTCACTTAGGAGCGCGGGTGATCCCGCTCTCCGCCCAGTCCGAGCAGTCCCTCTGCCCGGCGGCGCAGCCCTCTATGCCCTCGCTGCTACTTCGGGATGGATCGTCGTCGTCGCTCGTTAACCGACGGGCGAACGGTAGCAGCCGAGGATGCGGATCCGAGAGAGCTAATCGAGGTCATCGACTTGCCTTGCCAGCTCGAAGTCGGCGTCCGTGAGACCTCCGGCGGAGTGATTGGTGACGGACAGCCTCACCTTGTTCCAGCCGTGCACAAGGATGTCGGGGTGGTGGTTGGCCGCCTCGGCGACCTCGGCGACGCGGTTTACGAACGCGATCGCTGCGGCGAAGTCCTCGAGCTTCCAGTCGCGGACGATGTTCTCCCCCTCGCGCCTCCACCCCGTTCCGGTCAGCCGGGACTCGATTTCCTCGTCGCTGAGCAGCTCTGCCATATCGTTCTCCTTGTAGTGGTTCGCCGATCCTCGCTTAAACAACGTCCCCGAATCTGATGCGAATCGTCAGCCTCGTCCCATCCGCCACCGAGATGTTGTTCGCCCTCGGCGTGGGCCCGGACGTCATCGCGGTGACTCACGAGTGCGACTACCCGGAGGCGGCCAAGGAACTCCCGAAGATCACGCGGGACGTCCTTCCGCCCGGGCTGAGCGCCGCGGAGATAGATGCCGCCGTCAAGGAGCGGACGCTCGCCGGCCAATCGATCTATGAGCTCGACATCGAGACACTGCAGGATCTTCGCCCGGATCTGATCGTCACGCAAGCGCTGTGCTCGGTGTGCGCGGTCTCCTACGACGACGTCCGTGAGGTCGCCGAGGAGATCGACTCCCGCCCTCAGGTAATCGCACTCGATCCTCACACCGTTGGCGAGGTCCTCGGCGACGCCGGAACGCTGGCGCGAGCGACCGACCAGCGGGACGCCGCCGTCGAGCTGGTACGCGACGCGTCCGCCCGGATCGATCGGGTCCGCGTGGCCACCCGCCGGGTCAAGCGACCGCGCGTGGCCGCGCTCGAGTGGCTCGACCCTCCGTTCGCTGCCGGCCACTGGACCCCGCAGATGATCGGCTATGCGGGCGGCGAGGATGTGATCGGGTTCGCCGGCGAGCCGTCCGAGGAGCGCTCGTGGGCGGAGGTCGTCGCGGTGCGGCCTGACGTGGTGATCGTGATGCCGTGCGGTTACGACGCCGAGATCGCCTACCGCGAGGCAGAGATGCATCGCGATCAGCTACGCGCACTGGGCGCGGTCAAGGTCGTCGCCGTCGACGCCGCCTCGTACTTTTCGCGCCCTGGTCCGCGCCTCGTCGATGGCCTCGAGCTGCTCGCCCACATCATTCATCCCGAGCTGTTCCCGGAGGCGCCGGCCACGGTCCTCCCGGTGGAGCTCTAGGTCATACCTGCCCGCCCGATCCTGTTCGTCCACTCCTCGAGCGGACGCTACGGCGCGGATCGCCAGCTGGGGCTAATCGCCGGCGGCCTCGACCGCGACCGCTACCAGCCGATCGTTGTGCTGCCTTCGCGCGGCGAGCTGGCGGACGATCTCGAGGCCGACGGGGTCGAGGTGCTGGTGCGGCCGCTCAGTGTGCTGCGGCGTTCGCTGGCCTCGCCGACCGGACTGGCCTCGGTGATCGCGGCGGCCGGGCGCGACGCGGCGAGCCTGTCGGCTCTGATCCGGCAGCGGGACGTGGCTCTCGTGCATTCCAACACCTCGGTCGTGCTCGGCGGGGCGGCGGCCGCGGCGCGCGCCCGTGTTCCCCACGTCTGGCACGTGCGCGAGATCTACTCCCGCTTCGGCCGCGCCTGGCCGGCCTACCGCCGGGTGCTCCTGAGTGCGCGGGCGCTGCCGTGCGTCTCGCGCGCGAGCGCGGCGCAGTTCGGTGCCAGCGAGCGCGTCCGGACCATCTATGACGGGCTCGCCGTCGAGCGCGTGCGCGCGCCTCGGGCGATCGCTCGCGAGCGGCTCGGCCTCGACGCGGCCGCGCCGACGATCACCATCCTCGGCCGGATCTCCGACTGGAAGGGACAGGACGTACTCGTGAAGGCCCTGGCCGATCCGATGCTTGCCAGCCGTGGTGTGGTCGGGGTGATCGCCGGCGAAGTGTGGCCGGGAGCGGAGGATCGACTGGCTCGGGTGCTGTCGCTCGCTGACTCGCTCGGTGTCAGAGATCGCGTGCGCCTCCTCGGGTTTCGCGAGGACGTCGAGACCGTCTACGGCGCCAGCGACGTCGTCGCCGTGCCCTCGACCCGCCCCGATCCATTGCCGGGCGCGGCGATCGAGGCGGCGGCGGCAGGATGCGCGATTGTCGCGAGCGCCGCCGGCGGGCTCCCCGAGATCATCCGCGACCGAGAGACCGGACGCCTCATCGCCCCCGGCGACAGCGCCGCCCTGGCGCGCGTGTCCGCCGAGCTGCTCGACGACTCCTGGGAGCGGGAACGGCTGGGGGCCGCGGCGGCGGCCGACGTGCACACCCGTTTCGCCCCGGCGCGGCTGCGGGCGTCTATCGGGGAGCTGTATGGCGAGGTGCTCGGAGGCTAGGGGTGCGAACTCAACAGGCGCGCGAAGCGCGCCCATAACCTAACCCGTCAAGCCGATGCCGCCCGGCGCGAGCCCGTGCCCGCCGGCGACCGCCAGCGCCCCGAACACGCTGAGCGCGGCTAAGGCCAGGCAGCCGAGCAGTACTACCGACTGCATCCGGCGCCGTTCGCCGAACTCGACCACGAGCCACCCCGTGATCAACCCAGCGACCAGACCTCCGAGGTGGCCCCCGATCGAGATGCCGCTGAAGCTCACCGAGAACAGGAGGTTGAGTACGAGCACCGGCGCCAATCCGCTCTGCCAGATTGGGATCCCGCGAGCGTGCGCGACGACGATCAGGGCGCCGAACACGCCGAAGATCGCACCGGACGCGCCGACGGTGAACGCGTTGGGCTGGAACAGGAGCGCGCCGAATGACCCCGCGAGCAGCGAGGTGAAGTAGATGACGCCGAAGTTGAGCGACCCGATCGCGGGCTCGAGGACCCGCCCGACGAAGTACAGCGACAGCATGTTGACGGCGATGTGGAGCAGGCCGTCGTGCAGGAACCCCGCGGTTACGATCCGCCAGTACTCATGCTGGTGGACGATCGCCGGCCCGTACAGCGCCCCGTGGCTGTAGATCGAGCCCGCGCCGTTGCCCCCCAGCGACGCGCCGGCCGCCGTCTCGGCGATGAACGCGAGGACGTTGATCACAATCAACGCCTGGGTGACGATCGGCGATGACGGCGCCGTGCGCATCGTCTTTACCTTCGTGCGGTCGCGCGAGCATTCCGGGCAGCGCATCCCGACCGGCGTGGGGGTCATGCAGTCGGGACAGATCGGCCGGCCGCACGACGAGCACGAGACGCCGGTCTCGCGGGAGGGGTGTCGGTAGCAGACGGCCATGGGACTGACGCTAGCAGCGGGTGTTCGGGCTTACCCGCGGGCTGGGCGCTCAGCGGCCGGGCAGGATGTGGCGCGCTTCTGCGGCGACATCGTGAAGCGTGCGCTCGGCGAGCTCGAGCAGGTTTGAGGACTGCTGCTTGCGCGATCGGTGGCGACGGCGGACCCGCAGAACCACCAGCGCGGTTCCCGCCGACGCGCCGACGACGGCGGCCGCCGCCGGGCGCACCCAGTTGCGTGGATCGCGCATCGCAGAGAGCTCCCACGCGTCGAGCTCATCCTGGGCGAGCTCGGTCAGGTTGACGAGCGTGACCTCGAGCCGCTCGGCAAGATCGGCGGGCGGGTCGACGGGGGTCAGCGCCTCGCGCAGCAAGGCCTCGAAATCGGGGGCGCCGGTGCTCATCGGCTCTCCTCGAGTTCCGGCGTCTCCGCCTTCTCGGACACGATCCCCTCGAGCTGCCGGATCGCGCGATGGAGCAGAACCTTGGTGGCGCCGTCCGTCCGTCCGAGCGCCCGCGCGATCTCGCGGTTGTCCATGCCGAGGGCGAACCGCATGATCAGCGCCTCGCGCCGGTCATCGGGGAGTTCCTGGACGCCGTCGAGGATCGACTTCAGCTCCTCGCGCCCTTCGACCAGCGATTCGGTCGTGTGCGGCGCGGAGATCATGCCCGCATCCTCGATCGCGGATTCCGGCTTGCGCGAGCGGTCGCGGTAGAAGTTCGCGGCGAGGTTGTGGGCGATCCGGATGAGCCAGGGCCGCAGCGGGCGGCCGTTTGACTCCCGCAGCGCCCGCTCGAAATGGCGGTAGGCCTGGAGGAAGGTCTGCTCGGTGAGGTCCTCGGCGTCGTGGTGGTTGCCGACTCGGTAGTAACTGTAGGAGTAGACGTCGCGAAGGTGCGCTCGGTACAGCTCGGTGAAGCGGGCGTCGAGCTCCGCCTTGTTCCTGGGCAATTGGTCGGCCACGGCATGAGGAGCCTACCCCGGCTAAGCCGCGCGTTCAGAGCGCGAGCGCTTCCTTCGCGTTGGAGCGGTCACGGTCGCGGTCCATCGCTCGGGCTCGATCCGGCCCTCGAGGAGAGCGGCGAGGCTGTCGAGCGCCGGCGTGTCCAGCTGAGCATCGCGCGCAACCGACGCGAGCAGCGGAACCGCATCGACGGCCTCCGCCGACTGGCCGAGCGTGCGCCCGATCTCGGCGCCCGAAACTCCTTGGGCGAGCAGCTCGCCAGCACGCCGGTCGCGCGAGCTTCGACGACACGACGGTGGCGACCAGGTCGCCGGCGCCGGCGAGGCCGGCGAAGGTCTCAGGAAGGCCGCCCCGCAACCGCGCCAGCGCGTCGACCTCGGCGAACACCTTGCCGGCGGCTGCGCCGGCCACGTTCGGTCCGGCGATCGACGCCGCCGCCGCCGCGAGCGTCGCCACGTTCTTCGCGCACCCTGCAAGCTCGACCCCAGTCACGTCGGTCGTGGTCGACACGTCGATCCCGGCCGCGACCAGGACGTCGGCAAGTTGGCGGGCGAAGCCGCGGTCGAGCGAGGCGACGACGACGGACGCTCCGTGCTCGATCACCTCGGCCGCGTGGGACGGACCGCCCAGCACGGCGACCGCCCTCGCGCTGCACCGCTCGGCCGCGAAGGCCGACGGGAGCGTGCCCAGTGGTGGGACAAGACCCTTGGACATGACCACCAGTCCAGCTCGCCGGGGAATCCGCTCGCCGTGAGCGGCGAGGACAGCCGCCAGCGAGCGAGCCGGAACCGCCAGGCACACGAGATCGTGCCCACCGAGCTCGAGCTCAGAGGAACGGACCACGTGGACCGAGTCGGGCAGCTCGACGCCGGGAAGGTAGCGCTCGTTCTCACGCGCGGAGGCAACGAGCTCGGCCTGCTCGGCAGTTCGGCAGCCAAGGTCGACGTCGAAGCCCGCGTTTGCCAGGCACACCGCGAGACTCGTGCCCCAGTTGCCCGCGCCGACGATCGCCGCGCGGCGGATGGGCGGCAGGCCGCCGAGCCACTCCCATTGGAGCATCACACACGGCCAGATCCGCTCGGTCACTGCCATCGCCAGAGCCGGCGAGGCGTGATCGACCGTAGGGAAGTGGAGCGGCCTGCCCGCCCGGATCCGGACCTTGTGAGGACGGATCCGCCAGCCGCGCCGGACCCATTCAGAACCGATCACGGCGACCGGGACGACGGGCGCGCCGGTCTCGAGGGCGAGCCGCCCGACGCCGCGCTTGGGCTTGCCGAGCGCGCCCGGACGGATCCGCGTGCCCTCGGGGAAGATCAGGACGATGTCGCCGCGGCCGAGGATCGCCTTGGCCGTCTCGACCATCTCGCCGTCGCCGGCGCCGCGGTCCACCGGGAACGCTCCGAGCGCGGTCAGGATCCACGCCTGCAAGCGGTTCGCGAAAATCTCCTTCTTGGCCACGTAGTACATCGGCCTGCGCGCCATCGTCGCGATCACGAACGGATCCAGGAAACTGCGATGGTTTGCGGCGATGATCACCGGGCCCTCGGCGGGGATATGCTCGCGGCCGATCCGGCTCAACCGGAAGTAGATGTGGAAAAAGGGCTGCAGCAGCCCGCGGACCAGCCAGTAGACGAGGGGGTTGGCCCCGTGCTCGCGAGCACGCTTGTGCAACGGTTCGTGATCCATCGCACATAGGCGTACCCGGTCTGGCCCCGCCCGTTACAGTTGCAGGTCTTGAGCCCGATGATCGACTCCACCAGGACGCTGAGGGGCGCCGTCGCCGGTGGAATCGCGGCGGTCGTGTGGGCGGTCGAGCAGCCGCTCGACAAGCTGGTCTTCGGCAGCCGCTTCGACGACGTCGAGCTGCTCGGAAAGGCGGCCACGCGCGGCGACGGCTGGTACCCCGCCGGCCTCGCGCTCCACATCCAGAACGGAGCCGCGTTCGGCGCCGTGTACGCGAACATCGCGCCGCTGATCCCGCTACCGCCGATCACCCGCGGACCGCTGCTCGCGCTCGCCGAGAACTTCGCGCTGTGGCCGCTGACGGCATTCGCCGACCGCGTACATCCGGCTCGTAACGAGCTCCCGGCGCTCGCCGGCAACAGGCGTGCCCTGGCCCAGGCGACGTGGCGACACCTGCTCTTCGGGATCGTCCTCGGGGAGCTGGAGCGAAGGCTGAACGCCGAGCCGGAACCGGCGCCGGTGGGACCGGAGGCCGATTTCTCCAGTAACGGCCACGGCTCGCTCGAGCACGCGGTCTCCGCCCGCACGTCGTAGCGCCTCGTAGCACGTGCGGGTACTGATCACGGGCGCCTCCGGGTTCGCGGGAGGCCATCTGGCGAGGGCGTGCGTCGCGGCGGGCGACGAAGTCGTCGGCCTGTCGCGCACCGGCGCCCCAGGCGCCGAGTCGGCCGAGGGTTTGGCCGTTGACCTGCGGGATGCGCGCGCCGTGCTGCACGCGGTCCAGCGGTTGCGGCCCGAGCTGATCTACCACCTCGCTGCGCTCAGCCACGTCGGCCGCTCTTGGGAAGAGCCGGCTGAGACCGTGATGGACAACGTGAGCAGCGCTGTCAATGTGCTCGAGGCGATCCGCCGCGGCTCGCCGGGCGCGCGGGTCGTGTGGGTCAGCTCGTGCGAGGTCTACGGCCGACCTGAGCGGCTCCCGGTCGAGGAGAGGGCCGCGCTCGCGCCCGCGAATCCGTATGCGGTCTCCAAGTCGGCGGGCGATCTGCTCGCGGCCGTGTACGCCGCTGCGCACGGACTCGACATCGTCCGTGCCCGGCCGTTCAACCACGCCGGACCGGGACAGCTGCCGATCTTCATCGTCTCCTCGCTGGCCCGTCAGGCCGCCGAGGCGCGCCTCTCAGGGGCGACGAGGCTGCGGGTCGTCACCGGCAACCCCGACACCCGCCGAGACTTCACCGATGTCCGCGACGTCGTCCGCGCCTACCGGCTGCTGGCCGAGCTCGCGGATCCTGGGGTCTACAACGTCAGCACCGGACGATCTATCTCTGCGGGCGAACAGGTCGGCCTCATCGCCGAGCTGATGGCGCCGATCGAGGTCGAACACGAGGTCGATCCCGCCCGCGTGCGCGCAAATGAAGTCATGGACCTCCGTGGCGACAACTCGCGTCTGAGAACCGCCACGGGGTGGCAACCCGAAATCCCGTTCAGGCAGACGATGAGCGACACGATCGAGTGGTGGGAGCGCCGGCTTTCGAGCGCGGGGCCTTCAGGCGCCATGCCACACTGACGCCAGCGCCGCCCGCCTAGCTCAACTGGTAGAGCACTTCACTTGTAATGAAGAGGTTTAGGGTTCGAGTCCCTAGGCGGGCTTGGGGATTTGGGACCGCGTGTCCCCAATATGTCCCAAGATTGGCGTAGGTCTTTGCGCATGGCTGGCGCCGCCATTCGACCTCTGTCGGGGCACGTATTCCAGACCAAAGCAGAAGGCACCGAAACCTGCGTTAGGCGCGAGGTCCGGCTCAGCCCGCGGCCATCGGCTCCGGGCCGGGCGGCGGCGGAGTCGGCGTCGGGGTGGTGGTGGGCGGGGCGGGCGTGCTCAGCGTCGTGAGGGCGTGAGGCACGAGCAGACCGGACGGGTCCTTGGCGTAGGTGACCGAGATCGTGTCGCCGACGAGGAGCCCGTCGATCAGGTCGGGCACGAGGGTGGTGGCCAGCGTCACGGCCTGGCCGGCCGGAGTCTGGATCGTCACCGAGGAACCGTCATCGGCGATCGCCGTGACCGTGCCGCTCGTCGTCACGGCGCCCCGGTAGAGCACCGACCGAGCGGAGGTGACGCCGTTCCGGGCCTGGGTGTAGCCAACGGTGACCACGTCGCCGGGCTCGGCTCCGTAGGTCAGCGCCGGGTCGGCAGCGATCTCGAACGTGTAGTCCTGCCCGTAGCTCGTTCGGTTGCGAAGCACCGAGGGGAGGAAGTGGTAGGCCTTGAAGTGGCGGCTGTACACGTCGGGGGCGCCGTCGTCCAGCCAGCCCGGTCCCCCCCGCCGGTTGGCCCCCACGCCCCCGTCGGAGGTGCCGAAGAAACGGCCGTTGATGTTCATGAAGATATGCACCCCGGGCCAGTCGTAGAGGGTGACCTGGTTGGGAGCGCGGCCGGCAGACTTGACGATCAGCTGCTCGGCAAGCAGCTGGCGGATCACGCCGGCGTCGTTGGGGACCGGGCTGCCGGGGGCCCACAGCCCGGCCCCGGCCAGCACAGCGGCGACCGACCCCGAGCAGTCAAAGCCGCGGCGACGCCCGTTGTACCCCGGCCCACCACGCTCGCCGATGCTGGGCACCGCCGCCTCGCCGTGCCCACCGCCCCACACGTAGGGAAGCTCACGGGCGGCCAAGGCGCCGGCGGAGCGCTGCAGCGCATTGATCACGCCCACCATCCGGCCGTTCTTCTGGATCGTCACCGACCACTGGCCGAGGTAGACGACCTTGCCCCGTACCCTGCCCCGGGCCAGCGGCTGGGACGCCGCCAGCGCCACGACGGAGACGGTGAGGACGCAGACCAGCGCCCCGATAACGATGAGTGGACGTCTCACGGGGATGGCGACGTGTATCGGCCGGCGAGGACGCGCCCCCTTGAGCCTCACGTCAGATAAACGACCGCTCGATCGTCCCACACCCGCGACTAACTAGCAACCGGCAACCCGGACCGTCGCCGGCCGGTTGCGTGAGGGCAGCGTGCCCCCCAAGGATTCTCGATCAGCGATCGGAGCCGACCGACAAGCCACGGCTCTTCCGCTTGGACACGCATCATCACGCCGCGTTGCGCGCACCTCCCAAGCGCGGCCAGCAGGCCTATCGACGGATGCTGGTTTGATCGACCGATGAGCACGAGAAGCCGAACGCTCGCCGCTTTTACCGCGTTGCGTCAGCGGGGTGCGGCGGGGTGCTCAGGCTCTCGTTCAGTTCAACGCCGGCATGATTGCGGAGCCGGACGACCTGCGTGACGATCATCAGCTTTTACTGGTTGAGGCGCCAAATCGCACGTGCGTCTACTTCACGACGCGTCGGAAGGTGTAAGTCTCCGGCCCGCGGACGCCTGCGCCGGCGCTGGACGTCACGAGCTCCCAGCCATCCCCGCCGAGGTCATTCATGACGTCGACGATGGTCGTTCCGCTTCTTTCGATGACGTCAGCTCCTGGAATAGCAACGTAGACCTGGGCCTGCATCCCGATCCAGATTTGGGCGTACTCGTAGCGCGTCACGCAATCAGGCTGGCAGATCCCGGCCTCGCCCGTCTGCCAACGCCCGTTCCTTGTGGCGCGCGAGCACGTGAACCACCCAGCCGCCCCACAGACGACATCCCCCTAACCCTTGGCCTGGCGCTCGCGCGAATCCCGACACCGGCTGGTTTACGACGCCGCGAAATTGGGCGACTTTCCGAAATCGGATCAGAGTTCCGCTCATAGCCCGAACGAGCAGCGAGCACCCACCCCCGGACGGGGGGCCTCATCAGACGTTGATTGCGTACCCAGATCGGTGGGAAGACCATTCATTACGACGTTGGAAAAGAAGATCCGGGGCGTGCATGAGCGTCGTTGCTGGTCACGCTTTGCGCGCAGAAGTCGCGGCAAGGATGCACCGGCAGAGAGAACACGCGGACTGCAATCCGAGGAGGTAGAGCATGTCCGAGCATTACGAGATCATCGGCCAGGCTCGTGGAGAGCCGCGTGCCGCCGGCTGCGTCGGCGTGCTCGTCCGCGTGCAGCTCTCTGGCTGTCCAAGCCGCCGGTGGTCGCAGGTCCTAGGCGCTCGCCTGGCCACCGAGTTGGCCGGCCACCCCGCCGTGGGGCATCTGCGAATCAGCATCAATGAGATCGTGCAAGGCGACCAGATTGTGCTTGAGGGCGTCGAGTCAAGCGAGGCGCCAGCCCTCGGCCAACCGCTTCAGCGGGCGGTTGATTGCGCGAACGAGGCGACGACAGGCGAGCCGAATCGTGAGCGGAACGTGGCGCAGCAGGAGGCGGACGCGATCGCTGGCCAGATCTCGGTCCACGAGCTGTAGGGACAGAGCCTTGTCGAGCAGGGTCAACGAATCGCTTTGCCCGCGATGCGGCCAGCACGTGTCGGTAACGACTACCAATCTCGAGTCCGGCGACCAGCTCGCCGTCGACTGCACGGAGTGCCCAAATTGCAGCGCACATCTCGTGCGGGATATTGATGGGCACACCGATCGTGGCTGGCGCCTCGCCGAGAATTAACGACCGAGACCTGCGTCTCCAGCCACGCGGGGGCACGCGGCACCGCAGGGGCGGCAGATGCGGCTACGGTTGTCGGCCGTTCAGGACTGCTCGGGCGCGAGCGACCCACTGGGCCTCGTGGTCGAGCACAAACTGCAGTTGCGTGTGGATACTGGGCGGTAGGTGATTGGCGGCGGTCCGGAAGGCGGCGGTGAACGCCTGCGGTTGCCTGACCTGGTACGCGCACCGGGTGTCGAGGACTGCGTAGCGAGTCTCGAGGAGCCGGAACGTGTTCGTGCGCTGCTGGCGTGGACTGTTGGTATTCACCAGCCAGGCCACGAGAGCGTCCTCGTCGCTGAAGGTATGGCCGGTGGCGCGACGCATGCATCGTGACCAACCGCTGGCTGCCGCGGCGGTCCGCTGGTTCTGTGGAGAGATCGCGCCGGATGTCGTGTAGACGGTGCTTGTGAGGTAGTCATAGACCAGCGTTGGGAGCGATTGGGATACCGAAGCGGCGTGGCTGCTGGCGTATAGCCGGGCGCTGGCCAGGGCAAGACATCCGTGCGGTCCGCGCCAGGCGGCGAGCCATCGTGAGCGCTCGCGAGGGTTGAGCGTGCGGAGGTAGTTATCCTCGGTATCGGGGTCCCGGCGCCCCGCGGCCGCCCCTCGGTACAGGCCAAAGCCGCTCCGGGCACGGACGGCCAGCAGGGTGCTCTCGGGGTACGGCGAGGAGGTCGGTGCCGGATAGAAGGTGGATGGGTATCCGGTGATGCTCGGGAGCCGGCCGGGTTGCGGGAACCGCTCGATCCGGTATCCCAACCCGCGCTGGCGCATGCATTGCTCGCGAAGCCCTTGCTCGGCGTCGAACAGCGGCCGCGCGGAGTTGGTACCCGCCGGGCTGGAGGTGACCGTGTCTGCGCCGAGCGCGAGCGCGTACTCCGCGGCGGTCAGGTGCGTCCCACTCCCTACGGGTGAGCTGGCCGGCTGGCGCCGGTGGCCGACAACCACGATCGCGACGGCGGCCACGGCGACCGCGACCAGAAGTCCGATGACCGGGGCAAGCCACCCTGTGAAGCGACCGCGCGCGAACGCGCCGCGCCGCGGCCGACGGACCGGCCGCTCCGCCACAATCGCCTCGAGCAGCGCCCAAGCGTCCGGCGGAAGACCCTGGCCATGTTCAGGTGCAGGGGGGCGAGCGGCGCGGACGCGCTGGAGGACCGGATCGTCCAACTGGCTGGCAGTCATAAGGTGCTCCTCGTCGTGCGGGATCGAGCCGTGGACGCGGCGGTCGGCGCCGCCGGGTCAGAGGCGTCGAGTGCATCCAGCGCGGCTCCAAGCCGCCTCCGCGCTCGATGGAGACGGGTACGCGCAGCGGCAGGCGTGATCCCCAGCACGACGGCCGCCTGGGTGGGCGTCAACTCATCCCACGCAATCAGCATCACGAGCTCGCGATCGGCGGCCCCGAGCGCCGCCAGCGCGCGGCGCACCTCCCTCCACTCCCCACTGACCACGACGTCTGCTGCGACCCCCGGCGCCGGCGGCGGGAGCCGCTCGAGCAGACCCCGTTCGCGCGTGATCCGACGGCGACGATTACGTAAATGGTTACGTGCGACCGCCAACAGCCAAGCAATCGCCTGCTCGCCCTCGGGGACTCGGTCAAAGCGCCGCCATGCCACCTCATAGGTGGCCGCGACCAGATCATCCAGATCAGCGCCCGACACGCCCCGATAGCGCGCGTATCGCTCCACCGTCCGATACGTCTCGCTAAACAACAAGCGAAATCTCGCCTCGGCCGCCATCACGACACTCATGTCACCACCGAGCCCAGCGTTACACCATCCGCGCTCCCACGCCACGCATCAGCCGGCACCTCAACCAACGACGGCCTCGCGCCGCCGTTACGGGCAGCACCCCATCGCGTCCCGGCTACGAGCGACTGAGGTCGCCTTCTCCTCCTCGATCATTGGGAAGGCAGGTGATAGCCACGCCGCCTTCGCCTTTCCGCGTACGAGTGCTTGCTTAGCGGTCGCGGGCGCAGCTAATGCCAGTCGTCGGGCGGGTCGACCAGGGCCCGCTTGCCGGCTTCCTTGCTCGTGGCGAGCAGCAGGCGCGCGGCCACACCTGGGTCAAGACTCGCGTTCGTTCTCGCGCGGGCATCGGTCCCGGTGTGACGTCGTGGCTGGTTGTGTCCGACAGCGGTCGCGGTGAGCGGCGGCCACAGCATCCACGTCGTGACTCGTTTGGTCACAGAACAGCAGCGCGGTTGGCGACCCGCCATCAACACGCGATCAACATGTCGAGCAAGGCTGCGGTCCCGCTCCGCCGGGGTCGAACCGGAAGCAGCCGGCGCGTGCAGCGGCCGGTTCGTCGCTCCCCCTGGTCGTCCTTGGCGGAAGCGGCCCGTTCGCTTGCAGAGTGCGGCGAACGGGGCGATCAGCTAGCACTGAGGCGGTCGCCGGTCGGCTGCTGCTCCGCCTCGTCAAGGCGCGGGCACGCGGGCACGACGCGGGACGACTGGTGGAGGTCGTCCGCAGAGGCGGTCGGGGGTGCGACTGGGCCGTCTAGCGCAAGGACAGGCTAAGCAGGCACCGAGCCTTTGTATCCGCGCATTCCAGGCCGGGCGCCACGAGGCCGAGATGTTGTCGCGGAATCAGAGCAGGGCTCGCGACCGGTCCGATCACGGGGCCCGGCAGCCACTCGTTGTCGGATCAGTCGCGCGTGCGGCCGGCCGCATGTGATCGCTTCGCCGCGAGATCCGCGAGGCGGCCTGGCGCTCGGCCACCGCCAAGCTGCTCGCGGCTCTTACACGGGCAGCTATCCCCACGGGCCGGCGGACGACTTCGTTTCGGCGGGCGCGACGGGCTCCGCGCTCTTACTGGAGCGACCGGAACGCGGCGCGGATCTCGGTCGAGAACAGCTCAGGCTCCTCCCAGGCGGCGAAGTGCCCGCCTTTGTCGACCTTGTTGAAGTAGGTGAGGGTGGGGTAGGCCTGCTCGACCCAGCTCCGCGGGGCTCGGACGCGCTCGCCGGGGAACTGGGTGAATCCGACCGGGACCGTGACTGGCGGCTTAGCCTGTCCGGCGGCGCGAGCGGCGGCCTGTCCGTTTTCCCAGTACCACCGCGCCGCCGAGGCCCCGGTGCCTGTCAGCCAGTACAGGGTGATGTTGTCGACGATGTGGCCTCGGGTCAGATTGCCCGAGGGCTTGCCGTCGATGAAGGCGCTGGAGATCTTGTAGTAGCTGTCGGTGTCGTGGTCGAGCATCCACGCCGCGAGGCCGATCGGGGAATCGAGCAGGGCGTAGCCGATCGTCTGGGGCCGCGTGGCCTGCTCGATGAAGTATCCGAAGCCGGTCTTCATGGAGCTGGCATCCTGCTCGGCGGCCGCGCGTTCCTCCTCGGTGTTCGTCGGGAAGCCCGCCGACCCCGGCGCAAACAGGTTCGTGTGGATGCCGATCAGCCCTTCTGGCGCCTGGCGGCCCATCGCGTCGGTGACATAGGCCCCGACGTCGCCGCCCTGGGCGACGTAGTGGGTGTACCCGAGACGGGGCATCAGCTTCCCCCACGCCTGCGCAAAGCGGCCGGCATCCCAGCCGAGTTCGGGTGGCGCGGCGGAGAAGCCGTATCCGGGGAGGGACGGCAGCACCAGGTGGAACGCGTCCTCCGCCTGTCCGCCGTGAGCGGTCGGGTCGGTGAGCGGGCCGATGATCTCGAGCATCTCGATGATCGAGCCCGGCCAGCCATGAGTGATGACCAGCGGTAAGGCGTTCTCGTGTCGCGACTTCACGTGGATGAAGTGGATGTCCGCCCCGTCGATCTCGGTCTTGTACTGCGGCAGCGCGTTGAGCCTCGCCTCGCACATGCGCCAGTCGTAATCGTTCAGCCAGTAGCGCGAGAGCGCCCGGATCGTCGCCAGCTGCACGCCCTGAGACCGATCCGTGACGAGCTCCCTACCGGGCAGCCGCGCGCCGGCGATGCGGCGACGCAGGTCCTCCAACGCGTCGTCACGAATTTCAACGCGGAATGGGCGAATCGCGGCATTGTTGCCGCTCGTCTTGGGTTCAACTCCAACAGCGGTCATCTGTTCCTCCTGCGGTTTGAAAATTGGGGAGGAGATGGCGTCGCCGGGCGGGCGACGCCATCTCGATGCTCGGGGCTGAGGTGAACAGCTCGTCAGAGAACTCCGAGCTTCACGCCCCAGAGTTGCGTGTCGGGCACCGCGTGGGCGGGGCCACGGAAGTGCAGGTGGAAGAGCCGGATCGGCGGGAGCATCGTGTCGGTGTCCACGTGACGTGGATAGGTCATCGCGAACGGATGAACGAAGTCCGTCGTCGCCCCGCTGATGATGGGAAAGAACCCGGCCGACGTGGGACTCCCGATGATCCAGACGGTGCGACCAGGGACTGTGCAGGGCTGCTGGCTCAGCGCCTCGCCCGAGTAGGGGGAGATCGGGACGCCTACACACAGGCCGGTGGGCTGTCCGAGAGGGGCATACTCGAGTTGCGAGGCTTCGAGGTTGGCATAGTGCCAATCCACCTCGGCCGAGACCAGCCCGAGGTTGTAGTAGTCGGATACATGACCCTGATGCGGGTTCATGAAATCCTCGGAGGGATCGTTGCTGCTCGCTGCGGTCAGGCCCGTCTCCGTGCCGATCGCGGCGACGCCGCCGAACACGTGCTCGACGAAGTTCGGCTGGGCATAGGTGCCCAGCTCACTGCTGAAAACTCCGATGCAGTACTGGCCGCACGCTGGGGTGGCGGCGCTTGCGGGGATCGGGACCCGCGCGCTCATGGCGCAGATGGTCGTCAGCGCCGCTGCGATCGCCGCCACCTTCTTCTTGAGGGACATTTAACCTCTCCTTTCCCGTCGTGGCCTTGACGGACCAATGAAGTGATGAGGTCACACAGCGTGGATGAGTGATGTGGCTTTCGCGCCCGTCACACACTGGTCGACACCCTTGTCCCCCGGGGAGCCATACGGCCAGGGATTCACTGGCGCGACGCACTCGCGCCGCGCACGATTCTGACAGGGTACCGACAACCATCCGGCTGAACGCCGGGTTCCACAGGAGGCACTGCATGACCTATCACCGCCCGACCTACATGGGCAGTGACGATTCCGCACGCGGGCACACGGACTACTACCCCTGGTGGCTAGACAACCTCGCCGACAGCGTCACCAGTGAGGGAGCGTTCATGCAGAGAGCCGCACAGGGCGCTCAAGAGGTTCGGGCCCTCGCGACGTACGCCCGCACGGTGTACGAGTACCAGGACTTCAACCACTTCGGCGACTACGGGGGAAGCGGCTTTACTTGAGGACTACACGACCCGGATCCACGGCGAGCCGACGGGTGTGATCGTCACGGTCGCGCGGAATCCTGCCGGCGAAGCCCAGCACATTGTCGTCAACCACCGGCCGCGTAGCTCTGTCCTGCTGTTGGCGGGCTTGTCCGCGGAGCGCTCTGCCGACACATCTCTGGAAGACATCTTCGCCGACGGGGAGGGTAGTGCGGGGAAACGTACGCGCGCGACATACCTGCGAAACGACGGTGGGGCCACCGGGTACTACCCGGGCATGGCTCGACAACCTGGCCGACGGCGTCACCCTCGAGGGTGCGGCGATGAACGGCGCCGCCCACGGCGCGGAGGCCGTCCATTCAATCGTGACCTACGCCCGCACGCTATATGAGCACCAGGTGTTCACGTTCACCGGCTCCTACGGAGACGACGGCTTCCTCGACGAATACACCACGCCGATCAAGGGGGAGCCGACCGGTGTCGTCGTCAGAGTGAGCTTCAATCCCGGCGGGGAGGCCCAGCACCTCGTGGTGAGCCACCGGCGCCGCAGCTCGATGCTGCTGTTCTCCCGGCTGATGGGCGAGAAGTTCGCCCACACTGCGATCGGCGAGCACTTCGTTACGAGCGAACCCGAGACGGGCGCACCAAGAACGGCCGGCACCGCGTCCGCCGTGTGACGGCCGCGTTTCGAGCTGTCCCCTTCAAGGTCGAACGGAGCGATCGCTACGCGGTCGCTCCGTTTGACGCAGTGGTCAGTGCGTCGTGTTCAGGAATATCTCGACATCCTCGGCAAACGCCGCGTGGTGCTGGAACAGGAATCCGTGCGCGGCGTCCGCGTAGATCTTGACCTGCGCTTGCGGGATTAGCCCGGCGAGCAGGTAGGAATAGTGCGGGAGGATCATCGGGTCGCTATCGCCGTTCGCGACGAAGACGGGCACGTCGATGGCGCCGGCTCGCTGCAGCAGGCCGTGATCTGGGATTCCCCATGCGCACACCGCGTCGTACTGCGCCTGCCGAGTCTGCCACGTCGTCGGCTTGTCTCGCTCCTCGTGACGTTCGGTTATCCGCTTCAGGGTCTCCAACCCCGCTTCCCGACTTGGCGCCGAGCTCGTGAAGAACACGCTCAGATAGCCGTCTGGGTTCGGAGCGCGCCCGCCGACGGCCTCGATCACCGGGCGCGCCCACCCGTGCATTCCCACCGCCCCCTGGGGAGCCGAGGACGCGAGGATCAGACGTCGGACCGCCGAAGGCCGGATCAGCGCGATCTCCTGGGCGACGAAACTGCCGATCGAGAACCCGAGGACGTCGACCGCGACGAGCTCCATCGCGTCGAGGAACGCGATCGCGTCGATCGCCATCTGCGTGATCGTGCTCGGCGTGGTTCCAGTCGACCCGCCGACGCCGGCGTTGTCGAACGTCACGACGCGTCGAGCCGCCGCCAGCGCGTCGATCAGCGCCGGATCCCAGTTGTCCAAGTTTCCGCGGAAGTGCTGCAGCAGCACGAGCGGCGGCGTGCCTTCACCGAGCTCGCGATACGCATAGCTGATCCCATACGCAGCTCGCACCACTCTATTGGGACACGCAACGTATTCGCGGGTGATAGGCGTCGTTGCAGTCATAGGAATCTCCTGTTTATCGGATTGATCGATGCTCACCCGAGTCTCATCACCGTCGTGGCGGCGGCGGCATCCTCGAGCCTCAACAGGGTGCGGGCGGGCAGCTGCCCGCATTGGGAGAGTCGTCGCTCTGAAGTTCGTCCGTCCCCGGCGGCCAGCGATGATTCACAGGGCGCCGACGTGGAGCTCTCGCTCCATGTAGCGCCCGGCGGCGTCTGATGCTTCGTCGGGCGTGCTGCCGTGCTCGCGCGCCGTCATGTAAGCGGCGTACCAGTCCCACCAGTTGTGGGGGGCGTGGCTCTTCTCGTAGGGGTCGTGATGCTCGGCCGTTTCGTGGAGTAGCTCTGCCAGCGAACCGATGTCCATCGTCAGTCCTCCCACTCCCGGCCCGGAAGCCGGGTCTTGATCTCCTGGAGCAGCCACTCGTTGCCATCCGGATCAGAGAAAGACGCGTAGGTCTGGTAGGAGCGGCCTTGCGGATCCGGGCCGGGGACGCGTCCACCATCGAGGTGGAACACCTCGCTGACCTCCACCCCGCACCTGCTGACGCTCTCCCGCGCCGCGTCGATGTCGTCGACCGCGAGCACCAGGCGCTTCACGGACCCGGGCTCGCCGGTGGTGAGGCCCTTCCCGAACGCGATCGAACACGCCGAGTGCGGGGGCGTCAGCTGGACGGCGCGGAAGTTCTCGCCGCGGACGATGTCGGCGTCGCATCGCCATCCAAGGCTCTCGTAGAAGCCTTTTGCTCGATCGACATCGGAGACGGGCAACGTCACGACCTCGAGCTTCATGTCGCAGACCCCGACGTGCGGGACCCCCGTCGAGCTCGCGATGCTCAATCCGGTGCTGCTCATGTTGACCTCCGTCGGACGATTGGTTGTGCCGCAGCTTGCCGCTCGAGCTAATGCGTCGCGCCCGTGACTCCCTGGTCACGGGCCGCGACCAGGGAGTCACGGGCGCGACGGACCGATGAAGAGCGCATCTTGTGCGTGAAGCTAAACCGCGTCCCCGGTATAGGAGGAACTTCCATGTCCGTCAACACCAACAGGGAACCCGCGGAAGTCACGCCGACATATCTGCGCGGCGGCGATCCCGCCCTCGCCGACTACTACCCGGCGTGGCTCGACAACCTGGCCGACGACGTCACCCTGGAGGGCTCGATGATGGACGGCGCCGTTCAAGGCACCGACGCAGTACGGGCTGTGCTCGTCGCTATCCGCTCGCTCTATGACGAGCAGGAGTTCCACTTCGCTGGCGCCTACGGGGAGAACGGCTTCCTCGAGGACTACACCGCCCAGGTCGCCGGCGAGACGATCGGCAACTACACCGTGATCACCCGCAACGCCGCCAGCCAGACCCAGCACATCGTGGGCAACTACCGGCCCCGGAGCGCGCTCCTGCTGCTGTCCCGGCTGATCGGCGAGCACTTCGCCGGCACTCCATACGCCGAGCACTTCGCCACCGGCGGGGACTGAGCCGCAAAGGCCGCTCCTCGGGCGCGACCCCGCGCCCGCCTGGCCGACGCACCGCTTCGCTGGAGCCGGAATTGCGCCCGCGCTGACGGGGGTAGGACCGCTTGTCGCCTCAGGCTGGGTCTCGACTCCGAGCCTCGTCCTATTCCAGCCCGGCGGGATCGTGTCTGGAGCGGGCAGCGGCGCGATCTTCCGCGGAGCCTGACGCTCGTCGTCTCCATCTCCAATCCAGGTGACCGCGCCGGACCGCTGGCCACGTTTTTCATCGCGGCGCATACCGGTCTGTCGATACCCGTGGTCGGTCTCGGGATCGCATTTTCCGTCCCCGTCCTCGTCCGCCCACCCGATGCCAATTCACAACTCTGAGGAACCTGCCATGAGCACCTGCGACGCCCACCCCTCTGACAACGGCCGAGGTTCGGATGCTTGGTCGTGGTCCTTTACACACTTCCGCCTCGACCGCCCCAGCCCAAGCTACTGCCGGGTGACCTTCAACAACCCTCCGATCAACGGCGTTACCGCGACGACCGTCGCGGAGCTCGTCGAACTCGTCGGCCTGATCGAACGGGACCCGGACCTCAACGTCGTCGTCTTCGACAGCGCCAACCCCGATTTCTACCTGGCCGCTCACGACATCGGGCACAGCCCGGGCCGGAGCTCAGTGCTGCCCCGAGGTACGACCGGATTGTACGCCTGGCTCGACGTCCTGGTACGCCTGTCCCGCGCACCGGTAGTGAGCATCGCGTCGATCCGGGGGCACACGGGCGGCGCCGGAACCGAGTTCGTCCTCGCCTGCGATCTCCGCTTCGCGTCGCGGAAGAACACGCTGCTCCGACACCTCGACCCTCGTTGGAGTGTCATCCCCGAGGGCGGTGCTGCGGCCCGGCTCCCTCGCTTCGTCGGTCGCGCACGGGCGCTTGAGATCCTGCTCGCGGCACACGATCTCGACGGGCCGAGCGCGGAACGGTATGGGTACCTGAACCGGTTGATCGCCGACGACCGGCTCGACGACGAGGTCGAGGAGATAGCCGAGCGGATCGGCCGGTTCGATCACGACACTGTCGCGCACACCAAGTGGTACGTCGACCGGGTGACTGCGCCGGCAAACAGCGAGTTCGTAGCAACCCATGCCCCTCCGGGTGCTTGAGGTCAGGTCTGGACGAGCTCGGCCTTGGAGCCGACAAGCGCATCGGCCAGCTCGTGCCGTGAGTGGACCCCGAGCTTGCCGAACACCTTGCGCAGATGCCACTCCACCGTGCGCGGGCTGAGGAACAGCCGCGCCCCGATCTCCGGGTTCGACAACCCATCGCGGGCCAGCTCGGCGATCTGCCGCTCCTGCGCGGTCAGATCATCGCGCGTCTCGACCAACCGCTTTCGGGCTCGTTCGCCAGTCGCCAGAAGCTCCTTACGTGCGCGCTCCGCGAACGCCTCCATGCCGATCGAGATGAACTGGTCGTGTGCAGCACGGAGCTGCGCGCGGGCATCGACCCGACGTTGCTCACGGCGCAGCCACTCTCCGTAGAGCAGGTGCGCGCGGGCGAGCTCGGGGCGCAGCCGGGTACCCGCGAGCCGCTCGATCGCCTCGCGGTAGTGATCGTCGGCGACAGCACCATCGCTCAGCAGCGCCCGGCAGCGCGCCTCGACCCCGAGCGCCCAGTCGGTGCCACACGGCTGGGTTACCTCCACGAGTCGCTCAAGCGCGTCACATGCGAGCTCGGGGTCACCTGTGCGCGCGGCCGCTTCGACGAGCTCGGGCAGTGCCCACACGTAAGCCCACGGTTCGAAGCTAGCTTCGGCGGCTTGGCGGGCTGCGGACGCCGCCTTCTCGTAGCGGCCAAGACCGTTGTAGAGGACCGCGGACGCTAAATGCGCATGCGGGAAGCCATGTTCGATCGCGCTCGCGATCGGAGCGGAGGCCTCGGCTTCCCTACCTTGCCATGCCCGGAGCTTCAGCAAGGAGTACGGCTCAACGTGGCTTCCTGTCGCCGCCGTCACGCTATCGATCTCCGCAATGATCGAGCCTGCACTGAGGAAGTCACCGAACCACACCAGTGCATGCGCCAATACGGAGAGGTGGATCGGCAGCTGTGCCAGCTCACCGACATCGCGGACGAGCTGAAGTTGCCTCATGGAGATCGCGAGGATCCCGTCGTCATCCCATGTCGCTGTGCTGGCGCTCGCCCCCGCCCAGCCCCACCGCAAGACGTCCTCGACCGGGATATCAGCGAGCGCCTTCGCTGCTCGCCGCAACGTGGGATTCGCAGCGGTATGTCCGTCGGTGGCTAGGAGGGCGAGACCGTCGAGTAGAAGATCTAGGCGGCCCGGCGTGCCCGGTGGCCGTGGCAGGGCCCGGATCTCGTGCGCGATCGCGATCAGACTCTCCCCTCGGTCAAGATGCGTCATGCGGCTCGCGGCCCCCCAGGCGTTGAGGTAGGTCTCGCGCGCGAGCGCCAGATCGAACGGTTCGAGCTGCCTTGCGGAGTTCAGCAGCAGCCACGGGGCGTCCCGGTTGCGACCCGACGCGAAGGCGACATGACCGCGCACCAGGTCCGCGCGGGCGCGCTGGAACTCGTCGAGTGGCCAGTCCTCGACCGCGGCCGAAAGCCGGAGAGCCTCGTCGAACGCGCCGGCTTGGAGGGCCGCCTGCGCCGCCGCTAGCGCCCGCTCAATCCGCCGCGCAGGATCGACCGAGAGCGACACCGACCGCTCCAGGAAAGCCGCAGCGGCTGCGAGCCCGCCGCGCGTCTGAGCCCGTCCGGCGGAACGCTCAAGCTCCGAAGCCACCTGCTCGTCGGGTCCTACGGCGGCGGCGGCCAGATGCCACGCGCGGCGATCTGGGTCGGCGTCCGCGTCTGTCGCTTCTGCCAATGCCAGGTGAACGGCGCGGCGCTGATCCGCTGCAGCGGAGCGATACACCGCCGATCGCACCAGGGGGTGGCGGAATGTCACCCGCTGGCCGATCGAGAGCAATCCGTCAGTCGCATCGGCCGCGACCCTGTCTATATCGAGCTTCTCGGCCCCTCGCCAGATCAGCAGCGGCTCCCCGACCGGCTCCGCGGCCGCCAACAGCATCAGACGGCGCGCATGCCCAGGAAGCCGGTCGAGGCGTCGCACGAAGCTCTCCTCGATCCGTCCCGGAAGATTCTGAGCGCCGAGCAGCCCGAAGCCACCAGCCAATTGCGTGGCGGTCAATCCCTGTGGCAGCTCGATTAGCGCCAGCGGGTTGCCGTGCGTCTCGGCGACGATCCGATCCCGGACTTGCACGTCCAGCTTGAACATCACGGCCGAGGCCAGCAGCGCGCGAGCGTCAGTATTGGCCAAGCCTTTCACCTCCAGCTGGGGAAGCTTTCGGAGCTCTTCGCCTGGCTCACGCGCGCCGAACACGATCCCGACCGGATCGGCTTGCAGGCGGCGCGCGACGAAGGCGAGCGTGAGCGTCGACGCCTGATCGAGCCACTGCGCGTCATCGACCACACACAGCAACGGACGCTCCTCGGCCACCTCCGAGAGCAGGCTGAGCACCGCCAATCCGACGAGGAACCGGTCGGGCGCCACACCTGAGCTGAGTCCAAATACGGTCTCGAGTGCCCGACGCTGCGGCTCCGGGAGCTCCCGGACCTGATCTAGAAACGGAGCGCACAGCTGATGCAGGCTGGCGTAGGCGAGTTCCATCTCCGACTCGACGCCCAGGACCCGAATGATCCGCAGATCCCGTGCTGACTCGGCCAGGTACTCAATCAGGGCGGTCTTCCCGATGCCCGGCCCGCCTCGGAGCACCAATGAACGACTCTCGCCCCGACGGATGGCGGCGACCAGCTCATCCAGCATGCGGCACTCGCCAGCCCGCCCGAGCAGGCTCGGTTCGCGTCCCGATCCCGGCAGAACACGCTCCATCGCGGCCGATTCATCGTAAGACATGACGAAGGTGCCGCGGGGGGCGATGTCGTGCGGGGTCAGACCTGCACCAACTCGGCCTCAGGTCTAGCAAGCGCCCCGGCCAACTCGTGGCGCGAGCGGATCCCGAGCTTTCCGAACACCTTGCGCAGATGCCATTCGACAGTTCTCGGGCTCAGGAAGAGCCGCGCCCCGATCTCCGGGTTCGACAGCCCATCGCGGGCCAGCTGGGCGATCTGCCGCTCCTGCGCGGTCAGATCGTCCCGCGTCTCGACTGTCCGCTTGCGCGCTTTCTCGCCGGTCGCGAGCAGCTCCTTACGCGCGCGCTCGGCGAACGCCTCCATCCCCATCCCTACAAGCATTTCGTGCGCCATGCGCAGATGCTCGCGCGCGTCGACGCGGCGACCCTCGCGGCGCAGCCACTCGCCGTAGACAAGGTGCGTGCGGGCGAGTTCGGGACGGAGCTGGGTGCGCGCGAGGCGCTCGATCGCCTCTCGATAGAGACCCTCGGCAGCGTCACCCTGGCTGACGAGGGCACCGCAGCGCGCTGCGAGTCCCAGACCCCAGTCCGTACCCCCATCGTGGGTTATCTCCTGTAACCGCCTGACGCGGTCCGTAGCGATATCCGGTCGTCCGGCTCGGGCCGCGGCCTCAATCTGCTCGCTGATCGCCCAGTTCTCGGTGTTCAAGTCCTGTGGGCCGACCTCTTGAGCCGCGGCCAATGCCTCGTCGTAGCGCCCAAGCCCGTTGTAGAGCACTGCCTTGGCCACCTCCGCCAGCGCCGTCCCACTGCCTTGGCCGCGTCGCGTCATATCCTCGCTGCTGGCCTCGATCAGCGATGAAACGTCGGATTCGCGCCCTCGCATCGCCGCCAGGTGTAGATCGCAGCCGGCTGCGAGGAAGCTCCCCGTTGCTTCGGTCACCATCCGCATCTCCTCGATCAGGGACGCTGCGACGTCCAGCTCGCCGCAGAACAGATGCACATATGCGCGTGACAGGAGCGCGTGGGGGATCTCGCTCAGCGCACCTACCTGGCGGCCAATTTTGACGTACCGCTCGCAGAGCGTGTGCCACATGTCGTAATCCCAGAGCTGGACTGCAACACAAGACGCCAAGAACAACCAACGGAGGGCCTCCTCCGCGGAGGCGTCGTCGACCAATGCGCGAAGCGCCCGCGTCAGGATCGGGACCGCCGCAGTTCGTCCATCGAGGTATAGAGCCGCGAGTCCATCGAGCATCAGATCCGGTCCCCGAGGACGGCCCATCGCCGGAGGCGCTGCCCGCGCCGCTCGCGCGACCTCGGTCACGCCAGTGCTTGTGCTGATCGCGCGGCCGGCGAAGGTCAATGCCGCCAGCGTGTTCAGGTAGGTTTCGCGCGCGAGCTGCACATCGAGCGTCTCGAGCCGCTTGGCTGCCTTGAGCAGCAGTGCTGGAGCGTCGCTGCCGTGACTGGAGACGAACGCCAGCTGCGCGCGCAGCAGCTCCCCTCGCGCGCGCTGTACCTGGTCGAGCGGCCCGGTTTCCGCCACCGCCAACAGCGCCTGCGCGGCATCAGAAGCCCCTGCACCGAGGCTGACCTGGGCAGCCGCGAGCGCGCGCTCCGCTCGCCGCGTAGGATCGGCGGACAGCGACACCGAGCGCTCCAGGAATGCGGCTGCCGCTGCGAGCCCGCCGCGCGCCTGGGCCCGTCCCGCTGAGCGCTCGAGCTCCGAAGCGACCTCCTCGTCGGGCCCCAGCGCGGCGCTAGCCAGATGCCACGCGCGGCGATCGGGATCGGCCTCCTTGTCGGTCGCTTCTGCCAAGGCCAGGTGGACCGCCCGGCGCTGCTCGGCTTTAGCCGATCGGTACACCGCCGACCGAACCAACGGATGGCGAAAGGTCACGCGCCCGCTTATCTCCAGCAGACCATCCGTTTCGGCGGCACCAGCGGCCGCTCGCGGGAGGTCAAGGCGCTCGGCCGCGCGCCACAGCAGAAGCGGATCACCGGCAGGCTCCGCGGCCGCGGCCAGAAGCAGGAGCCGCGTGTCCTCGGGCAGCGGCACGAGCCGTCGCACAAAGCTCTCCTCGATCCGTGACGAAAGCCCCTGAGCGTCCAGCAACCCGAAGCCACCTGCCAACTGTGTGGCGGTCAATCCCTGCGGCAACTCGAGCAGGGCGAGTGGATTACCGCGTGTCTCGGCGACGATCCGGTCCCGAACTTGCCCATCCAGCTTGAACATCACCGCCGAGCCCAGCAGCGCGCGGGCGTCGCCGTTGACCAAGCCCTTGACGTCATGCTGGGGAAGGTTCCGGAGTTCCTCGCCCGGCTCACGCGTGCTGAACACGATCCCGACCGGATCCGCTTGCAGGCGACGGGCGACGAACGTGAGCGTCAGCGCAGACGCCTGATCCAGCCATTGCGCGTCATCAAGAACACAAAGTAAGGCGCGCTCCTCCGCCACGTCCGAGAGCAGGCTCAACATCGCCAACCCGACGAGAAACCGATCTGGGGCGGCGCCGGAGCTGAGCCCAAACACGGTCTCGAGGGCCTGGCGCTGGGGCTCCGGGAGTCTCGGCAGCCGACCGAGAAGCGGAGCGCACAGCTGATGCAGGCTGGCGTAGGGCAGCTCCATCTCCGACTCGACCCCGACCGCCCGGACGACTATGAGATCTGACGCCGCTGCAATTAGGTACTGCAGCAGCGCTGTCTTCCCGATCCCAGCCTCACCCCGAAGAACCAACGACCGGCCCTCGCCGCGGCGAATTGCCGAGACCAATTCGTCGAGCAGCACGCACTCGGTAGCCCGCCCGAGCAAGTGAGTGCGCCGCCCCGGTCCGCGAAAAGCACTCTCCATCGGTGACGACGATCCTAAGACGCCTCGCCAAGCGTTACAACCACGCGGGGCCCATGTTCGCGGAACCCCGAGAACTCCACGTCTCCGTTTCGCCGAGAAGAATGAGACTTCCCCGTGCATACCGATCAACAGCCGCTGGGCGCACGCGGCCCGGAGCTCCACAACATTGGCCCGGCCTGGGACGCCACTACCGGTGGACGAAGCAGAATCGGCGAGATCCTGCGGCGCGACGAGACCCACCTCAAGTCGACCCGACTGCTCGCCGCAAGCATCGCATTAGCGTCAATAGCGCCGTTGCATCCCGTTCGTAGACCGGGCATGATTTTCTTCTGTGGTGCCGTCCGCTGACACCGAGGCGAACAAGGCGAACATTCGGCGATATGTGGACGAGGCGCTCAACCGTGGGATTCTCGAAGTCATCGACGAAACGCGTGGCGAGTTGGCGGAACACGCGAAGGAGAAGGTCGTCGCGTGGCGGACGGCGTTCCCAGACTTCCATACGACGATCGAGACGCTGGTCGCGGAAGACGACTGGGTCGCGTATAACGTCCTGCACGAGGGCACGCACGAAGGAGAGTTCGAGGGGGTTGCTCCGACCGGCAGGCGCGTCGCATTCAGGACGATGGTCTTCAACCGCTTTGCCGATGGCGTCGTCGTGGAGAACTGGGGATTGCACGACCACGCGAGCGTCTTAGAGCAACTCCTGGCCGACTAGGATCGCGGCGCTTCGCCGCGTCGGGATTGGCCCGCCGCGGAGCCTGCGCTTCAGCTTCTATGCGGCGTCGCTAGCCAGGACTGTGACCAGGGAATGCGCTAGCCCGTAGCCGGTCGCGCTGCCGTCTAGAGACCATCTGCAGCAGCGATCCCCGGTGGTAGCCATGTGGCTCCCCCTTCTCTAGGCGGAGCGGCACACGGGGGTCGAGCGCCGCGGTGCTAGCTCGCTTCGACCCGCCGCGTTCCAGCAAACAGAGCGCCGCTGCCGCTTGGGACGAATCTCAACCCGGAACGGCCGAACAGCAGCAGCGCCTGGCCTCTCGGTCTCGACAGAAATGTGACCCTCCTCAGTCCGGTGACCGCAACAACCGTGCTCGCCTCATCTACAAGTCGCGCCCATAAGACCTGGTGTGCATCCGATTCCGTCTCCTTCGCACCCCACATCGTCCTACTCCTCCGGGTCACCTTCAACCCTTCCGCGCGCCACGTCCTGATCCAGCCCTCGGCTCTCGCTTTCATGCCGCGACGTGTAATTCGCGGCTCTTGGCGCGCGCCCTCCTAAGCGCGGAAAGGACGCCCGACGGCAGGCACGGGACGGCTTCGCGGGCAACGCCGAAGGAGCATGGTCCGCTTGCCGGTACCCGATCCGCTGCAAACACCAGCGGATCGAAAGCGACACTCGAGGCCTACGGAGCTCGGCTCTTCGTAGCCTCGATCCGGAAGCCCGCTAGGCCCCCGTTGGCACCCACAGCGAGCGACGCTCGCTAGAGTGCGCCAGGGCAGCCGACGGGCGGGAGCTGCTCGTGCGAGTAGCGATGAACTATGGGGGATGTAGAGGATGGTCAAACGAGCGGCGGTTCTAGTCGCGCTCTTTGCAACGATTTTTCCCTCGGTGGCGAGTGCCATGACCGTCGTCGATCGTGGGATGTTCGGCGTGAGCATGGGCGCGACCATGAGGCACGTTCGCCGCAAGCTCGGTAGCCCTAGTCGCGTCGAGAGGTCGGGGACGGATTGGCTCTACCGTCGTCGCCACCTAACGCTGTTGTTTGACGGTCCGCGATCCCGGCTGAGCTTGCTCTCCACGACGAGTCCAGGCCAGCGCACCGTCCGGGGTGTCGGGGTCGGTTCGACCAAACAGGACGTGCTGCGGTATGTCGCTGGTGTCCGATGCGGCCCCCCACACAAATCAGGCACCGACTGCCTCGTCTTCTCTGAAGCCGCCACCGTGTTTGGCCTTGGCACGGATACCGAGTTCGGCATTGGCTCAAAAGGGGTCGTGGACGAGGTCGATATCAGCGTGTACTGAGGCGTGAGCGAAGGCGGCCCAGCGCCACGGTGGTGGCGATCGAGGTCCAGCTGCAGCCGCCTCCGGTTTGAAGGACTCTCCTGCCACGGTGCGGCGTGGTGTCGCACGGTCTGATCATTCAGGAGGGACCTCATGTCTGTCGAGTTGTTTGACGCTGCTGGTCGGCGGCGTTCGCCTGCCACGGTTCCGGGCTATCGGAGCGGATGCATGCCGCGCAATAAGGGACGGCGGTATCCAGCCGATCCACCTCGAGTGGAGGAAATCATCGCCGTCATGCGCGTCGCCGGCGATGGCGTCCACGGCGCGAGGATCCGAGCGCTTGTGGTGATCCTGTGGCGCGCCGGTCTGCGGATCAACGAGGCGCTGACGCTGGCCGAGACCGATCTCGAGCCCCGGCGAGGCTCGATTCTCGTGCGCCATGGCAAAGGGGGCAAGCGTCGCGAGGTCGGGATCGATGACTGGGCGTGGGAGCACGTCGGGCCGTCGCGCCAACGGCGCCTCGAGATGCCCGTCGGCCCGTTCTTCTGCGTCGTTGAGGGCGCGACCTGCGGCAGAGGGTGGTCACAAACCGGAGCGCGCGCCGAGTTGCGACGGCTCGCGAGCCAGGCCGGGGTACGCCGCCGGTTCGCGCCCCACCAACTCCGTCACGCGCACGCGGTAGAGATGGCGCGCGAGGGAGTGCCGCTGCCGGTCATCCAACGACAGCCCGGGCACGCTCACCTCGGCGTGACCAGCACATACCTCCAAGGCATCGACACGACCAAGATCATCAATACCGTCCACTCCAGAAGGCCACCCATGATCCCGGCCAGCGCAGGTCTTCGCCTCTAAAGCACACGACCAGCGGAAAGGACACGCGGCGGCAACCTGCGTGCCGCCCGTCGATCAAGGCGGAACTGCGCCACGAGGCGCCATATGACCGGGCGGGGTGAGAGACCTCGCCCCCGGCCGCCGTAACGGCCGGGAGAAGCTGAGGGGCAGCCTGATGCCAGAGGTGTGGTGGAGGGCGGGAGCAGCCCCTGACAATCGAGCAACGGCCTGCCGCCAGCGGGCCGGGTGCGGTAGTGAGGCAGAAAGGTGTAGGAGACGAACCAGTGCTAGAAGCCCCGATACTGATCAGCAGCCCGGAAACTGGCGGCTATGGGCTGTCGGGGTGCTCGGTCCTCTTTGTTGTTGGGGACCGTCTCGGCCGACCGTTTTCTGTTCGGGCGGTCGAGGCCGCGCGCCGTGTTGCGGTAGCGCGCGGCGATGCCCCCGGGGTACAGCTGGGCGCCGACCCTGCCTACCGGCATATGAGTGAACGTGGGAAGCGTCCCGGCGGTGCCCGCCGAACCCTTCGGGGTTTGGGGCAGGCGCACCGTCCGCTGTCGCCGTCGGGGCGTGGCGGAGGACCCGTAGTAGTCGTGGCAGTCACGCGCCACCAGGGAGGGCGGGAAAGCCGTCCACAGGGCGAAGGGGTCCAGTGAGCCAGCAGCACGATTCGATGGAAGGAGGTCGCCGGTGAACACCGGCGCGCTGCTGCCTGAACGGGGAGCGGGTACTTCACTAACAACGGTAGCTGCACGAGCGGGCGACCGCTCGAGTTGCTCATGGAGAGCCGGATGCGGAGAGATTCGCAAGTCCGGTTCGGAGGGCAGCGGCGAGGAGACCACCGGCCGAAAGGCCGGCATCGGCGCCTCGCCGCTGACCCTGCGCGCCACGCCGCCGGCCTCGATCACCGCCGGCCGGAATCTGACGCTCGTCGGCTGGCTAGACGGTGCCCGTTTGCAGTGTGGTTAGTCGTTGCGGCGGTCGATCGCTGCCGGAGCGGCCGGGGGCGGGCGACCGAGCTTCCAGTTCGAGACGCGGACTGTCTTCGACGGCGTCGTGGCGGTCAACCGGCAACGGCACGGGGAGCCGGCCAGAATGTGCTCCTAAGTCTGGTCCCGTCTACCGATAGACGCGCCTAGCGGCTTCCTGGGCAGCGAACGACGCGGGCAGCATGTTCCCGTGGAACGTTTGTGACCGGAGCGCCACGAGTTTCCCCTCCAGCTTCCCGATCGTGACTACTTCGAGGCCACGCGGCAGAGTCTCCTTGGTGTAGCCCAGTGCACGTTGCACGAACTCTGGGTGCCCGGTACCCGAATGCGCGGAGGCAATGATCTCGCCGTCCTTGATGACGGCTATCACGGCTTCTGAATCGGGTAGGAAGATCTTCTTCGACGCGATCGCCGCGGCTTCAGCAGCCGCGGCTCGCTTCGCGGCGTACTTCGCCAGCGCCAGCCGGCCGATGGCCGCGATCCCCCCGACCACCCAAACCCACTCCAGCGGCCCGAGTCCTTCGCTGACCACGCCCTTCTCGTCGAGGTATTGGGTCAATATCAGCTCGCCACCACGCGAATAAAGGGTGCGAATAGCACCCGAGGTAGCGCTCGAATCGAGCACATAGCCGGCAATTCCCTCATCGCCAATACGCATCAGGGGTGTGAGCCATGCGCTCGGGTTATCGCCCCACGACTCGATCAGGCGCTCTTCGAACGGCTCGAGAGGGCCGTTCGCCAACTGCGCCAAATGCGCTCGCAACCCATTCTTGGTGAGCGTAAGCGTGCTGCGCACCGCATAGATCTGCGTATTGACATCTCCAACCGTTTGGTCCTCGGAGGTGATCCGTGGATCCAGCCCGTCGGTTGTCCCCGGCTGAATCGGATAGCCCTCGACGAGCGACCCCACCGCCGATGACTCAGCCTGGTCCGCATCGGACGCGCCTTGGGCCGGCGCGTCGGCAGGTTGGCGCTGCACCAAGCGCTGTGCAGCCTGGTTGCCGACCATCTGCTGCAACCGCAGCAGATTGCCCTGGGGTGTCTGCGCCGGAGCCGACGCACTGCGCCCTGGATGAAGCGATTGAGGCGTGGTCCTTGACGACGTGCGCCCGGGGATGAGGCGCCGGCTCGTCATCGTCCGAGCACTTGCTTGAACTGAGCTGGTTCAACGCGGGTACAGCTACACCGGCGGCCGAGCGCGCGTCCGGTCTGCAGCAGGCGTTTGGGGCCGAAGATCACCATCAGGACGATCAGTATGAGCGTGACGTGCGCGGGAGTGAGCCGGCCGGTCGGCATCTTCTCAGCGGTAGATGCCTGGTCGGGCGACGCCCGCGTAGTAGAGGAAGTGCGCGCGGGTGTAGGTGCGGTTTCCGGTGATGTTGGGGTTGAGGGTGGACCCGAGCTGTAGGTCGTTGCCGAGGAAGGGTTGGAATCGGGGGAACAGTCGCAGGTAGCTGGTTGGGTCTGCGCGTAGCAGCCCGATGAGCGTCTCGGTGACGACCCGTCCGCCGATTGGGCCGAGGTTCAGCCCGTCCTCGATCGTCTTGGCTTCGGCGAGGATGTAGTACCACAGCGGCGTGCTCGTGGCGAACGGTGCGTACACCCCAGCGATGTCCGAGAGGTCGTTTGTACCGAGCGTTGGCACCTTCATCGCGGCCGCGATCGCCTGGCCCGAGGGCAGGCCCCAGGTGAGCTGGCGCAACAGGTTGCGTTGCGGCAGGACCGTGGGGCTTATTTGGGTATGCGGGGCGATCGCGGGCACCGGCAGTGTGAACAGCACACTGGAGATGGTGGTGTCGATCTTCTTGTTGTTCTTGACTTGGCCGTCGCCGAAGTCAAAGAACGTCTGCCAGCCGATGTAGCGTCGCCCGCCGGGATAGCCGCCCAGTAGATCGTCGCGGTCGCTTGTGATCGGCCCGGTGCCCGGCAGGCTCGGGTCGAACACCAGCCCAAAGAACGGGTCCGCGGTCGGGCTTGTGCTATCGCCGGTGCCGCTGGTGAAGTTCGCCCGGTAGGAGGGGCGGACCATGCTGTGCCCGAACCGGTAGCAGGCCGCGCCGAACTCGATCGGCATGAACGCGTCCCTCGGCGGCGGCTTGTAGAAGCGGTTGCCGTTCTGGAGGACGTCGTTGACGATCGCCTGTCCCGCGATCTGCGGCAGGTGCTCGTTGACCAAGAGCCACTGGTAGTGCCACAGCGTCACCTGCCTGGCGATCAGGAACGCCACGTACGGGTTGGACATATCACCCGCGCGGGTCGCCGGGAAGTGACTGAGGTCGAACTCCGAGAGATCGTCTACCACGCGGTTGTAGAACAGGATGTGGGCGCAGTGAAGCCCCGCGATCATGACGTTCTCGTCGTCGCGCGGGTCGCCCAACAGCGCGCTGTAGCTGCCGTCGCCGTTGGCCACCCTCGGGACGTCCTCGTGCGTCGCGTAGTCAGGAGCAGGTCCAATCACGGATCCGATCTTCAGCTTCGGGCCCACCGTGCCGTCGGGGTTGTTGACGTACAGCTCCGGGCGCAGCGCCGGGCCGCCCCCGAACACCGAGTCGAGGTCGAGCGCCGGAGTGCGGGTGTTCGGCGAGGTCAACGGGTTCTGCGGTAACCCCAGCTGCGAGGTCTGATCGAACGTGATGTCGTGATCGGTGAACTGCCCCACGAATGTCGATCCCGCCGTCATCGTCGGGTTATCCGGATTGGTCCCATACGGGTTCGTCGCGGTGGGGTTCCCGTTCACGGTTGGATCGACGATGAGCGCCTTCGGTCCTGCCGTCAGGTCGTCCTGCGCGTCGAGGACCCCGCCCTGCTGTCCCACCTCGAGCAGCGCTGAGCGCACGCTGTCGTTCACCTCGGCAAACGGCGGCAGATTCGGGAATATGCGGCCGAAGTCGACACTCGAGGCCGGCGCGCCACCGGCGCCCTTCGCGTAGCTGTGTGGAGAGGCCGGCCGGACGTCGGCCTCCGCGGACCCTGCCAGTCCCCCACCGCCGCCGATCGAGCCGGCCACCAGTCCTGCACCAGCCGCTCCCGCACCCTTCAAGAACTCCCGCCGCGACGGAACCGGATATCGCGTGCCTGCACTCATTCCACGTCCTCACTCTGCTCGCGGTCACTCGCAGATCTCGGCCGTGCACCAGATCTGCCGTGCCGCCAACGTATGGGCACGACGCCGCAGGCGCATCGGGAGGACCACCTATGTTGGGAGGTGGGGATACCCATCTTGGGACGGCTTGACGGGCGGTTCGCGCGGGGGGACGATGTGTCCGTGGGCGACGCGGTTCGGGACCTGGTTACTCCCGCCCGCTCCGGGGGCTTGCTGGAGCGCGGGGGGTTTCTCGAGGCGCTCGAGGCGTCTCTGGCGGACGCCCTCGATGGCCGCGGCCGGCTGGTGCTCGTCACGGGCGAGGCCGGGATCGGGAAGACCGCTCTGGTGCGCGAATTCTGTGACCGCCAGGGGCCGCAGCGGCGGGTGCTGTGGGGCGCGTGCGATGGACTGCGCACCCCTCGGCCGTTCGCGCCGTTCGTCGATATCGCCGCAACCGCAAGCGAGGGACTCGCCGAGACGATCGCGCGAGGTGAACGCCCGGCGCGATGCTTTGCCGCCCTGATCGACGAGCTCGCGAGTGCTGCACCTACGATCCTCGTGATCGAGGATCTGCACTGGGCGGACGAGGCGACCCTCGATGTGATGACGATGCTCGGTCGTCGTGCCGAGATCGTGCCCGCCCTGGTGGTTGTGACCTACAGAGACGATGAGCTCACGGCGGACCACCCGCTACGGTCGGTGCTGGGTGAGCTGCGGATAGGGCACGGGGTCCGGCGTCTGCCGCTTTCGCCGCTGTCGCTGGATGCCGTTGAGGCGCTGGCCCGGCCGGCCGGCGCCGATGCGACTGATCTGTATCGGGTTACAGGGGGCAACCCGTTCTTCGTTACTGAGGTGCTCGCGACAGCAGGAGAGCGCGTTCCCCCGACCGTCCGGGATGCGGTGCTCGCTCGCGCGGGACGCTTGTCCACACCGGCGCGCAGGCTGCTGGAAGCTACGGCCGTGGTTCCCGGGAGGATGGGTCTTTGGCTTTTGGAGGCCGTGGCGCCCGAGCTGGTCGACCGCCTCGAGGAGTGCCTCGCTTCGGGGATGCTCATCGCGGGCCGGGCCGACATCGGCTTCCGACACGAGCTCGCGCGAGTTGGGATCGAGGAGTCGATTCCGCCTGACCGTCGCGTTGCGCTTCATCGCGCCGCCCTCGCGGCACTCGAGGATCGGCCAGTCGAGAGTCCGAATTTCGCGCGTCTGGCCGATCACGCCGAGGCGGCGGACGATCGCGAGGCGGTGCTTCGGTGGGCGCCTCCGGCGGCTGAGGAGGCGGCTCGCGGCGGCGCGCATCGCGAGGCGGCCGCGCAGTACGCCAGGGCGCTCAGGTTCGCAGACGGGCTGGCGCTCGATCGCCGAGCGGAGCTGCTGAAGCACCGAGTCGACGAGTGCTGGATGACCGATCAGTTCGACGCTGCGATCGAGGCGCAGGAGGCGGCGCTCGAATGCCGTCGGCGGCTCGGCGACCAGCTAGGCGAGGGGGACGCGCTGCGGACGCTCTCACGGCTGATGTTCTTCGTCGCTCGGGTCCGGGAGGGCGAGGCGCTGGCGTTGCAGGCGGTCGAACTGCTCGAGCGATTGCCCCCCGGGCACGAGCTTGCGATGGCCTACGGCAACGTCTCCCAGCGCCGCATGGTGGTCAAGAAGCTCGAAGCGGCGATCACGGCCGGCAGCCGCGCGCTCGCTCTCGCACGGCGACTAGACGACACCGAGGCGACTGTGTACGCGCTCACGAACATCGGTGCGGCTGAGTTCCAAGCAGGCCTCAAGGAAGGGCTGGGCAAGCTCGAGGAAGCGCTGGCGCTCGCCCTGAAGCACGACCTCGAAGACTACGCCGGAAGGGCCTATTTCAGCGTCGTTCGCTGCGCTGCGCTGCAACGCAATTTCACGGTCGCGGACGCGTATCTTGGCCCTGGCCTCGAGTACTGTCGCGAGCGGGGGCTCGACACGTGGCGGCTGTACCTGCTCGGGTGCGGCGCGCGGACGGAGCTCGACCGCGGGCACTGGGATCAGGGTGCCGAGACGGCCATGCTGGTCCTGCGCGACCCCCGCAGCGCGCCGGCGCCACGCGGCATAGCTCTGGTCACCCTGGGACTGGTCAGGGCCCGCCGCGGCGACCCCGAGGCAGACGCGCCACTCTCTGAAGAGCAGCTGCTCGCGTGGCCCACCGAAGAGCTCCTCCGTGTCGCCCCGGTCGCGGCGGCGAGGGCCGAGGCGGCCTGGCTCGCGGGCGAGACGACGGCCGTAGAGCACGAGACAGACGCGGCGCTCTCGCTCGCGCTGCAACGTCAAGCGCCCTGGGTGGTAGGGGAGCTGGCGTGCTGGCGGTGGCGCGCGGGGCTGCGTGATCGGCTTCCCCCGGGAGCCGCCGCGGAGCCATACGCTTTGTCGCTGGCCGGGGAGCCAGCGCAGGCCGCAAACGTCTGGCGCGAGCTCGGGTGCCCGTACGAGGCGGCCCTGGCGCTAGCGGACGGCGACGCGTCGGAGCCGCTGCGCCGGGCACACGAGGAGTTGCAGGCACTGGATGCACGCCCGGCAGCTGCGATCGTGGCTCGCAAGCTGCGCGAGCGCGGTGTGCGTGGCCTCCCGCGCGGGCCACGCCCAAGGACGCGGGCGAATCCCGCCGGCCTCACCGCTCGCGAGCTCGAGGTACTCGCCCTGCTCGTCAGAGGGCTGCGGAATGCGGCGATCGCCGACGACCTGGTGGTCTCCGAGAAGACCGTCGATCATCACGTCTCGGCCGTCCTGCGCAAGCTCGACGTCCGCACGCGGGGCGAAGCCGCCGCCGAGGCCGCGCGGCTCGGGCTACTCGGCCCAAGATAGGTAGCGGCGACTCCCAACATAGGTGCTCCTCCCGATGCGCGTCGGTCACGGCGTTCGTACGTTCGCTGCATCCAACAGGCCAACCACTGAGGAGGACGCACATGCCCCGATACGTCGTGCAGCGCACCTTCCCCGACGGACTCCAGCTTCCGGTAGGGAACGGTGGCTCGGAGCTCTGCCACACGGTCGTCGAGCGAAACGCCGAGGAAGGCGTCACCTGGGTGCACTCGTACGTGAGCGCTGACAAGCGCACCACCTTCTGCATCTACGACGCACCCACCCCCGAGGCGATCCGCAAGACCGCCACCCGCAACGAGTTGCCGGTCGACCAGATCACCCAAGTGCGCGTACTCGACCCCTACTTCTACACAGGCGAGGGGGTGTGATGCAGATCGCGCCGGCTTTCGTCGGCGCTTCATCGTCGTGATTCCGTCCCGGGTGCCGTTTTCGAGGCCTGGTCGCTTGTGGTCGGGCCAGCGGGCCCCGGGAGACGATTGGAGGTCGTAATGATTACGTTTCATCCGCTCGGGAGGCCTGTTGTAGGCCGTGCCACAGCCACCGCGCTTACCCTGGGCCTCGTTGGCGTGGCCCTTCTGTTCAGCTCGCCCGCGAGCGCCCAAACCATGCCGTGTTCTGAGGATGTGACGGGCGCCCCGGCCGGCCCGGCGAGCGTGTCGGCCGCGTCGACGACGCCGTATGGCCGGGTGCTGGTCGTCGGTTCGGGTGACTACGCGGGTTGCTCGTTGTACCTGCTGACCTCAGACCAGCTTCATGCGTTGTCCGGCGCGAACTTCGCGTGTAGCGACGACATGAACGTCCTAAATACGCCTTGCGACAGTGACCTGTGGCCAGCGCTGTTGACCAAGGGGGCTCCGATCGCGGGGCCGGGGGTCAACCCCAGGCTTCTCGGGACGGTGACCCGCACCGACTTCGACCTGCCGGGCGGATCGTCGGTGAAGCAGGTGACCTACGCGGGTTATCCGTTGTACCGGTTCTTCCTGGACCAAGCGGCGGGGGATACGCAAGGCGCCAACTTGGACGATCCGGTGACCAGTCCCCCGGGCATCTGGTACCTGGTCGATCCGAGTCGGGGCGCTCCCGCGACGGGTCAGGCTCAATTGCAGCTCGAGACCGCTCCCCTCGATGGCACTGGGCCCGAGGAGACGGTGCTGGCGGCCAGGATGAACAATGACTTCAGCGTCTTCCCCGACGCGAGCTTCCCCGTCTACACCTTGAGCCGCGACCATCGCCACAAGCGGGGCGACGCCAGAAGCCACGACAGGCATCAAGGCAGGGGCCATGGAAGGGACGGCGATAGCGCCTGTCAGGGGCTGTGTGCCGTTTACTGGCCACCGCTACTCACTTCAGAGCGGCCTGAAGCAGGGCCCGGCGTTGACCAGCATGCCCTCGGGATCATCGTGAGACCCGACGGCAGCCACCAGGTGACCTACCACGGCCGGCCCCTGTACCTGTTCAACCACGACGCCTATATCGGGCCCATCCCGGGAGCCGGGACGAACGGCATCAACGGAGCGGATGCGCACACCCCATGGGGCGTGTTCAACACGATCCCGCCGCTGCCCTAGAACTCCCCACCCGCCCAACCACGCCGAAAGCCCCGGCCGACCCAATCGACCGGGGCTTTCTCACGCCGTCTACCCCTCACCGACCCCCACGGGAGGAGGCGCGATCCTGGTCCCGCTCCTGCGCTGGCTCGGCCACGGCCGGCGGCAGCGTCGTGCCCAGACCCCGCCAGGCAAGCGGAGCGACGGTGGCCGCGGACCACTCCAGCTCGTTCTCCATCAGCCGCGCATCGCCCTGCTCGGCTTGGTGCCCACGGCCGGGCGGGCTCCATAACCCGGCTCGCCATCGAGCGCAGCTCAGCCTTACGTTTCTAACGACCCGGACGACAGCCCGTAAGCCCGACAGCCTCGGACATACGGAGTCACGACGACCGCGCTGGCTCCCTACACGCGCTGACACGAATTCAGGTCTCGACTGCGCGTAGGAGGCACGTCCCGCATCTCGGGCCAAACGCAGGTTTCCGGGCCTTCCGGCTTGGTCTAATTCCGACACTGCTGCCCTAAGCGCGAGGTATGGCTCGTAGCGCGCGCTGAATGCACTCCTTGACAGGAAAGGTGCTCGCGCGACTCCTGTCCTCGACCCGCGTCCCCGGATCGTGGCCCGCACCGAAGATCACGACGGCTCGGGCAGGACGTCGCTACATCGCGATACCGTGTCTCCACGGCCGCTCACACGTTTAACGTCGTTTACGAGGATGCCGGCGACGGATGGCTCTATGCGCACGTGCCCGAGTTGCCCGAAGTCCGCACGCAAAGCGAGAATCTCGATCAGGCACGGCACACGATTCGCGATGCGATTGCGCTCGTCCTCGAGGAGCCGCGCAACCGCGGCGAATCAATCCCTCCCACGGGCTGGGCGCTCGTCGAATCGGTCGACGTCGCAGCGTGAAGAGAACGGGAGCTCGAGTGGCATCTCGCCGCTCATGGCTGCCGGCTGTCTCGCCGAGCCGCCAAACACGAGCTCTGGGAGATCAAGCTGCCCACGGCGCGTGGGATCTGCTGCCAGCTCAGCTTGCCTCCCGCGCCGGGAGCGTGACGGTCGACGAATTCCGTGTCCCCAACCTTGTCCCGACCTCAGCATTTCTGACCTCATCTCGGGAGACACTCAGACGCCCTCAAACCCTTGTACATCAAGGGATCGCAGCTCCTGGGGCCGACTTGTAATGAAGAGGTTTAGGGTTCGAGTCCCTAGGCCGGCTTGGGGATTTGCGCCAGCGTGTCCTCAATATGTCCCTGGGTCGGCGGGTCTCGGGTCTGAACGCTGCAGCGCGAAGTCCTATCCCTCAGCGAGAACCACGAGGGTGTCGGGGTGAACCCCGTCGTGCTTCATCGCCTCGGCCGCCGGCTCCGTCTGCATGAACGCTTGAAACGCGGCAAAGTCGGGGATCTCGACGATCATCCCAACGCGCCTCGAGCCCTGGGGGTCCTTGAACGTACGAGCGGTGATTCCGAGGGGTCCGAACACCTCCTCGCGCTTAGGTGAGCTCAGCCAGTGGTCGACGTCGTCAACCTCGTGGAACGCCAGGTAAGTAGCCATCGTGCCTTCTCTTTCTCACAGCGAGAAGCTGTGCGCCGGTCGAGTCCGTGCGATTGCGGTCGGGCATTTCGCACTCGGATGCGAACATCTGGTCCGCGCCGCCTGTTGCGGCGGTAGTTTTGGAGCTCTTTGGTTGGTCAGGCGACCGGGAGCGGGGTGTCCGAGGACGTGGTCGCGTTGGTGAACCGCGCCGCTGAGTCGGGGTCGTGTGAGGGCAGGTAGATCGTCGGGTGCGCTGCGCAGTGGGCGAGGATCGTCCGCATTGTCGCGATGTGCACCTTGGGGTCTGGCGCGACCGCATCGACGCGCAGCGCGTAGAGCTGCTCGAGCGAGTCCGTTGCGTCGCCGGCGAGCATGATGTGCCGGCCGGCGTCATCAACGCAGATCACCGAGATGTGGCCGGGGGTATGCCCGGGAGTGTCGACGGCGACGATCCGTCCGTCATCGCTGAGGGAGCGGCTTCGTGCGAACGCGCCGAACGGGCCGTCGTCGAGGGTGAAGATCTGCGGGGCAAATCCCGGCGGCAGCGGCTGGCGCAGGACTCGGCGCATCACCCGAGCCATTGGAGATGCGAGGAACTCCAGCTCCTTGTCCTGGATCAGGACTCGGCCCCGGATGTGGACGAGGCCGTCAATGTGGTCTCCGTGGGCGTGGGTGAGGACCACCTCGGAGACGTCTTCGAGCTCTAAGCCGGCGGAGGCGATCGCCGCCGGAAGCTCCTGTTCGGGGGTGACCTCCATACGCGCGAACGGGACGTTCCGCGCCGCGGCGGTCTCACCGGTGTCGACGAGCCGCAGCACGCCGTCGTGCTCGATCGCCCAGCAATGGATCGGTAGCGGGTCCGAGAATGCGCCGGGCACAAACAGGTCCAGCTGGCGGCGCGGACCTTGGCGGGGATAAAGGAAGCTGTGCTTGACGCGCACCGCCCCGGTGTTCAGGGCGTGGATTCTCATGCAGTGGGCTCCGATCTTGGGGTGTTCCGGCTGTCCCAGCGGTCGTGGTACGGGTGCACGCCGAACAGTTTCGCCAGCGCCGCCAGCGGCGGGAGGATCAGGTTCTGGATCCAGATCGGCGGCGCGGTGGCTCGGCTCTCGCGGCGGAAGTACCAGCAGGTGGCACCGAGCTGCAGCGGATTCTTCGGTGCCCCGCGAGGCGTGGTCTTGCCCTCGGAGCCGAGAGCGCTGAAGGCCTCGAACATCTCCTTGGTGCGTAGTGCCGGGCGGAGCTCGACGACCCCTTCGATCGCGACCGATCCTGGGTTTGATTCCGAGTGACGGACGCCAATCGGCACTACGAGAGTCTCGCCCGGGCCGACGACGCGGTGCTCGTCGCCAAGCGTGAAGTGCGCCTCGCCCGCAATGATCGCGAAGTGCTCCTCCTGGTAGGGATGGACGTGCTCAGTGATTAGGCCGCCCGGCATGCTGCGCCAGTTGAATCGCACAACGTCTTCGCCACCGTCATCGGGGGTTGCGGTGAACCGAACCGATTCGCCGGTCGCCGGATTGGAGAACTGTCGGAATTCGGCGGGGGCGACGTCCGGGATGGTCATGCCGGCACGTTTTCGTGTGCTCCGTTGGAGGTGCCATTTCGGTTGCGGTACCAGGCGACCGTCGTGGTGATCGCCGTCGGGAGCGATGTCGCCTCCGTCCCGAACGTCGACTGGTACTTCGTCGTGTCAAGCACGAACGGCTGCTCGAACTCGTAGGACAGCTCGACGAGTTCCCTGATCGTCGGGTTGAAGAGCCCGAGGGCGCGCACGGCGAGCTTAGGCAGCGATCGAACGCCAACCGGATGCCCAACGTCCCCGGCGACCAGCTCGAGCAGCTGGCGGGTGGTGACGGTCTCAGGGCCTGGCAGGTGCCACACGCCGCCGACGGCCCGCTCGTCAGTGCCGAGCATCGCCAGACCGGCCGCGATGTCCGGGATGTAGCTGTAGGTGTGAGGCAGGTCGGGGTTGCCGATGAAGTCAGCGCGTTTGCCGGCGACGGCGTTGCCGAACACCCGCTCACCGAGCGATGATTCAGTGGCGCCGGCGCCGAAGAAGTCAGACGCTCGCCCGATCGCGATCCGGACCCGCCCGGCGTCCGCGGCATCGAGCAGCTGCTGAGACATGGCTGCTCGTGTGCGGCCCTTCACGGTCGTCGCGGCCAGCGGCAAACCTTCCGTCATTGGCGCGCCCTGGGTCGGGCCATAGCAGTAGACGTTCTCGAGCGTTACCAGTAGCGCGCCGTTGCGTTCCGCCGCGTCCAGCACCCCGTGCTGCAGTGGCGGAAACTGCTTCGGCCAGTCGGTGTAGGGCGCGTTGAGACATTGGTAGAGGACGGCTGCGCCCTTGGCCGCATCGGTAGCGGCATCCGGGTTCGTAGCGTCAGCTGCCCGCCACTCGACTCCATCGAGCCGCGCCGATGGCCGGTGCCGCGACACAATCCGAACCGGAACCCCGAGCCCGACCAGGTGGGCAGCGAGCGCACGTCCGACCTGCCCGGCGCCGAACACCACATGCAACCGAGCGTTCTCGCTCATAGCGGCGCTTCCGCGTTCACATGGGCGACAACATCGCTGGCGTTGGCGTGCACAGCGGCCGCCCGAACTCCGGCGAGGTCACGGAAGCCGGCGAGGGCGGTGCCGAGCAGGAGGATCCCCGCGGCGATGCCCGTGGTCGCGATGAGTGCAGTCCCTGACAGCGTCGCGACGAGGATCGCCGGTCCCACGGTCAACGCCCATCCGACCGGCCGGTACCGGGGCAAGTGGACCCGGTGGTCGAGCCACAGCAGTAACGGTCCGATCGTGATTGCGATCGATGGCAGCACCCAGTCCGGGTGGCCGGCGGCGCTGACGATCACCGGCAGGACGATCGCGGCGGCGAACTCGATCAGGGTGGCGATCGTCACGGCTAGCTCGATCTGCTTGCCCTCCTCACTTCTGGGCCGGGGGGCGGTGCCCCGAGCGGCCGTGATCGCGTAGAAGAACACGCCAATCACGATCACGCCAAACACCGCGACCAGCACATCCGCCGCGGCACCGCCGAGCACGACGCTTCCGCGCAGCAGCCAGAAGGCGGCAAACGCCGCCTGGATCAGGCCGCCGATCCACCGCACCCGCCGCGACCATGCCGCCGTCGCCGTCAAATCAGCCGCTCTTGTTGTCGAGCCCAGACCGTCACGGTTCATCACCCCCGACGTGGCCCGCACAGCGTGCTCCGACTGGTGCTCGCTGACCGGCATGGCTCGCTCCTTTCAGTGACCCTCGAGCAGCCTGGCGGTCGGCGACAGCCGAGCCCGATTGTCCGGTTTCGCACCCTACTCTTGTTACAGAAAACTAGCAAGTCATTTCCGGAAGAACTAACCTAGTCAATCGAGTCCATCACGCCCATCGAGGGAAGCGGCGACCGCCTCTGGGAGGTCGATTACCTCAGCCAGCCCGTCGGTGATCTTTGACCCGAACCGTCCGTCCAGGAAGAACGCCTCGACAAGGATGTCGGGGTCTACATGCGCCTGCGAGAGCAACGCGACGACGCTTCGTCCTGTGACCCGTTCGACTGCGTGCGTGTAGCGCCCTGCCATCACGCGGGCAAATTCTGCTCGCAGGGCGAGCACGCGCTCGGGTTCGCCTCCGTCAACCATCGACGTTTCGAGCGGCGTGAGGTGCTCCAACCGCACTACCACCACGATCATGTCCTTGATCGCATACGTGTTGACGTTGGTCGACTCGCGACCATAGTGCTCGCGCTGCAAGCCGGCCATCGAACGCGAGATCGCTGCCAACTGCTGTCGGCCCGTCCGCTCGGGCTCTGACGCGCTCATAGAAGCCTCGTTCCCAACTCTTCTCCTAGAGAAGACCACCGCTGGGCTGAGAGAGAGGGAGAGGCCCCACGAAGGTGTGCTCCTCTACCGTAGCGCTCCAGCACCTGGCGTTCGCAATAGGCTTCCTCGCCTGGGTGCAGCCGAGAACAAGCAGCTGATGCAAAGCGTCTTCGCCGAGCTCGCCGAGGGCAACGGTCAGCCGTTCATGTCGGCCTTGCACGACGACGTCCGTTGGACCGTGACGGGCACGTCGGCCTGGTCAAGAACCTACGAGGGCAGGCGGGCGGTGATCGATCAGCTGATGCGCCCGCTGTTCTCCCAGTTCGCCGATCAGTACCGCGCCCGCGCCACGAGATTCATTGCCGACGAGGATGTCGTGGTCGTCGAGGCCCGGGGCACAGTCACGACCAAGTCGGGCAAGCCGTACAACCAGACCTACTGCTACGTCTGCCGTCTAGAGGACGGGAAGGTGCGTGAGCTCACCGAGTATCTCGACACCGACCTGGTCAACCAGGCACTCCAGAAGCCCGCCAGCGACTAGCTCCAAGGCCCTTGGTGTGGTCGGGGCTGGATTCCAGTGACCCGCACGTGCCTCCCACCGATCGCGCCGACGGTTGCGCAAACGTTAAGACCGCTCAAGCCCGGGCGAATAAGGCCGATTCATCTACTGATGCAAATGCCTTTTAGACGAACGGCCAGCAGCCCGGCGAGTCGCGATATCCGGCAATGCGGACACTCCCGCCACATCGGCTCGTGCCCTTGCTGCCAGCGTCTGCAGCTCGCGCGGTGGAACTCGCAACTCGCCCAAGCCCGGCCGCAGACTCACCGCCACTAGGCCTGGAACTGATCGAGCCACCCGACCGAAGCTGAGGCCCTGAACGGGCCCAGCTGCACGACGTGTCGATCGGGGCAGACCTGCCGGGCCTCTTCGTGAAGCCACCCATTGGACACTCCGGGTCGCCGTGGCTCCCGTACGCTATTGGTCCGCCCACGATCGGACGCACCGAACCGGCCGGGCTACTTCGGCAGAACCATCGAGCAGGAGGAGCGCACTTGGCAACAATCGTTGCGATCGGTTACCCCGATCAGGGGACAGCCGAGCAAGCGCGGGGCACGGCGCTTCGGCTCGCAGACGAGCTGGTCCTCCAGGTCGAGCAGGTGGCGGTGATCTCCCGCGATGTCGATGGAACGTTTCACGTTCACACCTCGCACGACGGCATCCCGATGGCCGGTGGCGCGATCTGGGGTGGATTCTGGGGTCTGCTGTTCGGAACGCTCTTCCTCCTCCCGCTCGCCGGCTGGGCGCTGGGCGCTGGACTCGGTGCGCGGATTGGTTACCTGAAGGAGAAGGGCATCGGCGAAGACTTCCAGAACCAGGTACGCGAATACCTCCAGCCGGGCACCTCAGCGCTGTTCCTGGTGACCGACCAGGCCGACCCTGACAAGGCGCTCGCGCCGCTGAAACAGCACGGCGGCACCGTGATCAAGACAACGCTTTCCGACGCCGATGCCAAGAAGCTCCAAGATGCTCTAGGGCCCCTGTCGAGTGGCGCCGTCGCCTCTCAGGAGGCTGAGAGGGCGAGGAACTGAATGAGCGCGACACCGCCAGAGCAGGCCTCGGGGACAGCCTCCTGGGTCAAGTCTCCGCGCGCGTTCATCGCCCCGCTTGCGCTAGCCCAGTTCATCTGCAGCTTCGCGGGCTCGAACATGAACGTGATGATCAACGACATCAGCCACGACCTGCACACGGACGTGAAGGGCGTGCAGACGACGATCACGCTGTTCCTCCTGATCATGGCGGTGCTGATGATCCCCTGCAGCAAACTGACCGATCGGTGGGGGCGCAAGCGATGCTTCCTCGGCGGCCTCATCCTGTATGGCATCGGCACAGTCCTGAGCGCGATCGCTCCGAGCCTGGGCGTACTGATCCTCGGCAATTCAATCTTCCAAGGTGTCGGCACCGCGTTTCTGATCCCGCCGGTGTACATCCTGACAACGATGGCGTTCACGTCGCTGGAATCGCGCGCCAAGGCTTTCGGTGTGATCAGCGGGCTGGGAGGGATCGGCGCCGCGGCCGGACCGCTGATCGGCGGCGTGATCACCTCGGGCATCAGCTGGCGAGCGGCTTTCGTCTTCCAGGCCTTGGTGGTCGCGACGATCATCGTGCTCGGCCGCCGTGTCGTCGACCCGGTCGCGCCCGATCCCGAGCGCCCGTTCGACGGGGTCGGAGCGATCCTGTCCGGAGTCGGGATGTTCTTCCTCGTGCTCGGGATCCTGCAGGCAGGCGTCAACAACAAGCTGCTGGTCCTGTTCCTCGCGATCGGCATCGCCAGCCTGGCCGGGTTCATGTTTTTCATCCGCTCGCGCGAGCGAGCGGGCAAGGAGCCACTGTTGTCGATCGAGCTGTTTCGCAACCGCACCTCGAATCTGGGCCTAATCACCCAGAACCTGCAGTGGCTGCTGCTGATGGGCGTCTCGTTTGTCGTGTCGGTGTTCCTCCAAACCGAGCGCCACTACTCGGCGATCAAGACAGGCGTGATCTTCACTGCGGCCACCGTCGGCGTCCTCGTTTCCTCCCTTGCTGCCGAGCGGTTGGCCACGAGGCGCCAGCAGAAGACGTTGATCTCGGTCGGCTTTGGCACGACCGCGGTCGGGATCGGGCTCCTGCTTGGGCTGGTCAACGCGTCCGCGTCAAGCGCCTGGGCGTTCGCGCCGGGACTTCTGCTGATCGGGCTCGGTCTGGGAGTGATGCTGACACCGTCGGTCAACCTCGTCCAGTCGGCGTTCCCCGAGGAAAAGCAGGGAGAGATCTCGGGACTCTCGCGCAGCGTCTCCAATCTCGGCTCAACCTTCGGGACCGCGATCGCCGGCACGATCCTCGTCTCCAACCTCGTCTCGGGAAACGGTACCTACGTCGCGGCGATGATCGTCCTCGCCGTCGTTGCCCTTGCCGGCCTCGGGATCGCGATTCGCCTCCCCGCCAATCGCCTCCCGAGCGCCGAATCCGATCTCGCGCCGCCCGCCGCGACATCAGAGGCGCTTGACACGGCCGTCTGACGCGACCTCGTGCGAGTAGAGTCGAGGGCGGCGCGGGCACCACGTCGGCGCGAATGCCGGGGAATCTCTAGGGGGTCGATAGATGGTCAGCAGATGCATAGCCACGGTCGTGTGCGTTTCGTTGCTCGGCGTCGCCGGTCAGGCGCAAGGCAAGACGGCGAAGCCCAAGAAGCCAAGCGGCACCACGATCGACGGCACGTGGCACGCAAAGGGGACGGTCATTGTGGCCAAGCACATCTCGGACGCCTCGGTCGGCCAGAAGTTCACGCGCAAGTGGACGATCAAGTCCGCCTGCTCGGGTGCCTGCAAGACGACCCTCAGCTACCGGACCTCGTCCGGCCACCAGATCAACGTCCCTCTTCAAGGCAAGGGCAAGAACTGGAAGGGCTCGGTCAACAAGCAGGTCTTCCCGTGCACCAATGGCGGCATCGCGACCGGGTCGCTTGCGTTCAAGCTGCGCGTGACCGGTTTCTCAACGAAGAAAAAGCAGCGCATGGCCACAGGGATGACCGCCACCGCGACTCAGGCAGGGACCGGCTGCGCAGCTGTAAAAGAGGTCGTGAAGTTCACTCTTGACCGAGCCTGACCACTGGGGGCGGCGACGAGCCGATGGCCACCGCGCGGCGACTGACATGGCGGCTCGCCCCCGGATGCGCGCGAGCCCAGCTGCAAACTCCCAACGAGGGCGTGATGAGAGGAACAGATATGCACACGCATTCACTACGTCGCCGACTCGGCCTCACGACGTTGGTTATGTCGGTCGTGATCGCGACCGCCATCTGCACGAGCGGCAGCTCCATCGCCGCGGCTAAGTCGAAGAAGCACCACCATCACAAGCCCGCCGAAAGCTCGCTCGCTGGGAAGTGGTCGGGGTCGTACAGCGGCGCCTTCTCGGGCACGTTCACCCTCAAGTGGAGGCAGTCGGGCTCGAAGTTGACGGGCTCGATTAGGCTTTCGAAGCCGCACGGCACGTACAGCTGCACCGGCAGAGTGCACAACGGCCATATCACGTTCGGTGCCGTCGGCGCAGGCGCCACCTACAAGGGGTCGGTGTCCGGCAGCTCGATGTCGGGCACGTACAAAACCCCGAAGGGCGGCGGCTCCTGGAGTGCTCACAAGATCTCTTGAGGGATCCTTTCCGATCGCGACCGACGCGTCAGCTTCCGAGCAACAACGCGACGCAATGTCTTCGGCTACCAAGAAAGCACAAACCCAGGACACGGCGTAGTACCCTCGTCCACACATCACGGACTGGGGAGTCGAGTCATGAGGAGCCGCAATCGTCGCCCGGCTCGCCGCGGATCTGATCGATGCGCGGGCGGCCAACGGGGTCTTTGCACTAGGACCGCTCGAGTGGCTGGAGGCTCGGCCACAGCCTTGCTGTCGGCGGTCGTCATGCTCGTGGCGCCGGGCGCGGCGGCGGCCGCCGCGAAGCGTCATCGCCCGAGGGCGGACCTGAAAATCACCTCGCTGGTGGCGAACTTTGGCGATCCGGCCTACGCGGTCGTCGGTACCGACGGGGTGATGGAGCCGATCCAGGTCCGCGTTGGGATCAAGAGCCAGGGTCGCATCGCCGCACCTCCATCGATTCTTGACGTCTTCTACCAGGACAGCGCAAGGAAACACCATCAGCTGAAGATCCGTGTCCCGAGATTGAAGGTTTCGATCCACTCCAGGTTCTTCCGCGTGGACATGGTCGGCACCAGGCCGACGCTCGGTCACGCCCAGCTCGGTGCCGTCGCAAACTTCACGAACAGCTTCAAGGAGACCGACGGCGACAACAACTTCTTCAAAGGGGAGCACTTCGAGGTGATCGCCCGCCAGTGGGACGTGCCGTATTTCGACACCATCGTCACGGTGCCCGGCGAGGGTACGAGAACGACCTCTTCCCAGAGCTCCTTCCACTTCGAGTTCTCCTATTACGACCATTCCAAAGAGGTGTACGTCTACCTCCCGATGGGATCGATCAGCAGCACCATGGTGTACGCCGGCGGGTTGTGCTCGGGGACCGGGTCATTGACAGACAGCAAGGCCCCATGGGGCGGCTTTCTGCACATCGCAGGCAATTTCACCTACTACGACGCACTCGTCGATACGACCTCCATCCCATACACGGTGCCGGTCAATTGCATAGTTTTCAGCAGGACGGTTCCCGAGGCGTTCGACGAGCTTGATACGACCGCGACCGGGTCCTTCCCGAGGACGAATGACCAGGCCAAAAAAGTGACGGGCGATTTCAGCGACCCGATCAAACGCACCGAATGGAAGTGGCAGTTCCAGGCCGCGGGTCTGTAGCGAGCTCCCCAGCCGCCGCCCGAGCCGCCCGTCGACTCCGCGCGAATCCGGAGGGCCGAGCCCGCTCCGTGATGCTACGGAGACAGCGCGGTGCCCAGGGAGTCGACGCCCCAGGGCTTCGGAGCGCCCTTTTCGTAAAAAATGTCCAGTTCGGTGATGGTGAAGCCCGCGGTCCTGAGCAGGTCGACGATTGGCCGGGTGAGGTGGCAGCCGCCGAACACCCTTTTCTCCATAGGGTCGAGGCGGTGTTGCCAGCGGCGCACTCGCTCGTTCGGGGCCAGCCGTGTTCGAGGAAGTGCAGGGTCCCGCCGAGCTTGAGGACCCGTCGCAGCTCGCGCAGGGCGCCGTCAACGTCGGGAACGGTGCACAGCGTCCAGGTGGACAGAGCGGTGTCATAGCTGTTGTCCTGGAACGGCAATGCCTGGCCGTCAAGGCCGGACCGCGCCACCGGGACGCCTGTTGCCCTGAGGCGCCTGTCGGCCAGCTTCCACCCGAGGTCTGCCGGCTCGACTGCGGCAACCCGGGCGACCGCAGCCGGATAGAAAGGCACGTTGAACCCCGAGCCGAAACCGACCGGTCAAAGGACGTCAGCTCGGTTTGTGACCCGAGCCGATCAAGACTGAGGCCTCGAACACGATCCCGTCGTCGTCGCTGACCGCAGACTCCCCGCCGAGCTGCATGGCGCGCTCGCCGATCGCATCACGGACGTCAGCATCCATCCCGGCCAGCGCGAGCGCCAGCGGACCCGCGAGCTGGGGCACGCGCTCCCACCATTCCTCAAGTGACGCTGCGCGCATGGGAGTGGACATCGCCTCGACGGTTACGTTGTCGAGACCGCCATCCTGCAGAACGGACGTCAGCACGTCGGGGGTGTCGAGCGAGAACGGTCCACGGACGTTCGGCGGTGGAAACGGCACGCCGAACTGCGCGCCCACAGCGTCCAGCACCAGCCCGAGCCATGGGTTCAGCTCTCGGCGATCCCAGGTCATGACCGCATAGCGCCCACGAGCGCGCAGCACACGAACCGCCTCGGCAACGGTCTGCCCCGGGTCCTCGACGAACATCAAACCGTGACGATTGATCACCGCGTCGAAGGTGGCGTCGCCAAAGTCGATCGCGCTCTGGTCAAACACCGCCGTGCTCACCTGGGCGCCGGGGCCCACGCGCTTGGCCGCGACCGCCACCATCTCGGCGGCAACGTCAGATAACACCACGCGTCCAGTGGAACCGGCGCGCTGTACAGCGGCGAGGCCCGCGCCGCCGGGACCTGCCGCCAGGTCGAGAACCCGATCGCCCTCACGGATCTCCGCCGCGTCGAGCAGCGCCTCTGTAGCCATCGCGAGCTGCTCGTCGACGAACCCGGCATTGGCTTCCCAACCCGGCGCGACGCTGTCCCACATCTCCGACATCGCCATCTATCCTCCCACGCCGACTGCGCGCCCGCCGGCCCGACCCGCGTCATGGCGAAAGATCCGTCGGTGTCCCGGCATTGTGCTAAGTGAGTGGCTCGGCCGGGAAACGAACTCCGAAGCGCCGGACGAGCTCTGGCACGCTGTCGGGGTCCATCTCAAGTGAGAAGCGCTGACAGAGTTCCCCGAGCCGCTCCGGCCCGGCCAGGGCGACGCCGCCGAGGTCGATGAGTTCGGCGAAGAAGCGCTCGAATCCTGCGGGCGAGATGACCTCGAGGATTCTGCACGGCTCATCGCCGGCGTTCCAGAAGGTGTGCCACTGGCCGCGCGGCTTGTGAACGAAATCCCCAGGTCCGGCTTCGAGGTACTCGTCACCCAATAGCGCGCCCATGCGCCCCTCGACAACGAAGCTGTATTCATCCTCGTTGTGGTGGCGGTGCAGCGGCGCCGCGAGCGCGCGCGCCGACATGGGATGCTCGACGAGGGCAAAGCGACCACCCGCTTCGGCCCCGTCAACCACGAAGCGCACCCCGATGCTCCCAAGAAAGCCTGCCTTCCCGTCGGTCGGTCCAACAACCCTCGCTGCGGTGATACTCACGGTCCCCCTCTTTTCATCGGACATATATGTCGCGGGAATGTACTGCGGCCGGGCGTATCTGTCAAACTTTCACGGAACGCCTATGACCGACGAAACGCGTCCTTACAGAATGAAGGTGCGCGCCGAGCTTCAGGAGCGCACCCGCCAGCGGATAACGGAGAGCGCTGTGGAGCTCCACCGCACCCTTGGGCCCTCACGTACGTCGCTGAGCGCAGTCGCCAAGCACGCAGGCGTTCGCCGCTCAACGCTGTACCGCCACTTTCCGGACGAGGCCGCGTTGTTCGCGGCGTGCTCCAGCCACTGGATGTCTCAGAATCCACTGCCCGATCTGGATGCGTGGGCGACCGTGAGCAACCCCGACGAGCGGTTGCGCAGAGCGCTCACCGAGATCTACACCTACTACGTCGCAACCGAGCCGATGCTTACGAACCTTCTGCGCGACGTGGACGTCGTCGAGACCGTACAGCGCGAGTTCACGCAGTTACTCAACTACATGGAAGCGGCGCGACTGACTCTGATCGTCGGTCGGCGCGAACGCGGCCGCCGCGCGCAAAGAGTCCGCGCAGCAATAGGCCATGGCTTCGCCTTCACCACCTGGCGCTCGCTCGTGCGCGAACAAGGATGCACAGCGAACGAGGCGGTCGACATGATGTGCCAGCTGGTCGGCACTTGCACGCGTACACCGAATCGCCAGCGCTAACGGAGCTAGGTCATCCGCAGCGGTGCGAGGCAGGCGGAACGTCGAGTGCCGGGTTGCTGTCAAAGAAACCCGCCGGCTTGAGCATGAAGCCGATCCTGTCGACCGGCATCACCGGCCAGTCCTCGGGCCGCGCGATGTGAAGTACGCCGAACGAGTACCAGAGGACGATGTCGTCATCGACGATCGACCGGTCGGCCCGCTGGTACTCCGGGACGCCCGCGCCGCCGGGGTGCTGGTTGGGATAGTCGCCGGCCGGGAAGCGCTCGTGGCGGTCATAGTGCGTGACCCAAACGTTGTCCGTCAGGAACGCCGCCCGCCGCATCAGGTCAGAACCCTCTCGGGCGAATGGGAACGTAGTCTGCCCGGGCAAAAGCTTGTAGGCCGTGGGATGCCCGAGCGAGTTGTGGACGCCGTCGTTGACGACCATCCAGTGGCGGCCGCTGAACGGGTCAATCCTGCGATGGGCGTCCGGCTCGCGCTCGAGCCGGGTAGCGACCGGACGGAACGCGTTGCCGTGGGGGTTATGACTCTCGTCCTCCACGGCCACGGCGTTGACCTCGTAGACCGAATTGAGCGCGCCGTCGACCTCCATGTCGAGACGGGCGCAAAAGAAATGCTGATGATGGGGCGCCACGAGGTCGGGCCCCACGGCGACACCATAATCCGTGCCGCTCGCCGCCAGCCCTTGAGTGAGCATCACCCCGGTGGCCTTGACTTCGGCCTCGATCGTGCCGTCCAGGTACAGGTACCAGTAGAACGCGTAGTCGTAATTGCCGATCGTGATGATGAACGACACGACGAGCCGCCTCATCCGACGCGTCTCCGCGTGGCCGGTGCCCGCGTCGTAGTGCTTCCACAGCAAGCCAAAGTCCTCCTCGTGCATGACAGATCGCGTTCCTGACCGTGAGTCGGGTCGCCACGGTCGTCGCAAAGTTCGGCGTCGAAGTAGCGGATATCCCCGAGGCAGTCACACCCAAGCTCGAGAGAGTTCGCGCACAACCCGATCCCGTATTCGCCGATGTCGAACGCGCACTTGCGATAGCTGCCGGGGCTTGGATCGCTGTAGGGCACGATGATTTCCGCAAATGAAGCGCGATAGATGATCGGACGCTCGCGCTCGCCGTCGGTGTAGGAGATCTGATGAAGCACGAGCCCCTCTCGCGCCGTGAACCCGATCCGGAACCGCCACCGCTGCCAGGCCACCTCCCATCCCTCGACCGTGAAGCTGGCTCCTTCGGGCTGCTCGATCTCCAACGGCCTCAGGTCCGCCCGCGACGGTAACCCGGTCGTTTCCGGCAGGTACCGCCCGGACGTGCGCGGGATCGGGCTGACGCCGTGGTCCTCGATGTCCAGCACCTCCATCGCGTTCAGATCGACAATTGCAAACAGGCCGTCGATCGGATGCGCGTACGGATTGTCGTCCGGGTCGTCGCGGACCCAGCAGGACGTCCACGCCAACCGACGGTCCGAGAACCGCTCGTTGGCGTGTGTCCCGATGCCCCAGGCCTCGACCGTTACGAGGTCAAAGGCCGTGACCCCGCGCTGCCTCAACGCCTCCTGAAATCCCGGATCTGCCCGCACGAGCTGCTCGCACTCCTCGTACTCGCCGAACGTCATCGCGGGCTGGACCCCATCCAGCATGCGCTCGCTGACGATCGAGTCATCGTCGAGCGAGATCACCAGTTCGATCGTTGACCCGTCCTCACGGTCGAGGAGGACCACCCACGCCTCACGGTCGACCCGCACGCCCGGATGCCAGGCGCGCACCTCGTCCTTGTCTGGCTCATGCAGGGACACATCCACCACTCTCAGTTCTGACCGACGGCCGTCCCTGGAAAGAGCGATACGCGCCGCGCGGCGCAGCTCGTCACCTGCCAGCGGATCGAGCGGATGTCTGCGACTCTGCGCTCTCTCGCTCTTCTCCCGCGCTCACCGTATTCGAGCCTCTCAACTCCTCACCCTCCTGTTTCGCTGGTCCGCCCCGAAGACACGCATATCGCGAGTCCCCGGCTTCATGATGCCGCTCGATCCGATCGCTCGGATTGCGCAGGACGGTTATCGGGCCGCAAAGAAATGGCCCCCCGCCGAGACTGTCCGTTCTCGACGGGGGACCGGTTCGCGCGCCTTTGCATCCCCGGGAGCATCGGGCGCGCGAGGCTCGATGACGACGCTGGGAGAGAGCCGTCAGCGATCAAACAATCCTGTGGGCGAGACGGAGCGTCGAGCGCGCGAATCTCATGCAACCGCATGAGCGACGTGTCGGCCGGCACGGATCCATGGCGGCCGCGAACCTCAGCGTGGCCTCGTACGTCGGTTTTACCAGAGGTCCTGGAGGCCGGGCGACGCCCAATAGCCTGTGACGATGACTCGTTCTCTGAAAAGGCCGCTCCGGCGGCACGCGGTGAGGTCCGCACGGATCACCGTTGACTGGCGCAATGGGCGCATTCGCAGGATCAAGCTCGAGTACGGCAAGGTGCACGTGGTCCGGCGCGTGCTCCAGGCGTTGAAGTGGTAGCGCGCACCGACCGCTTCCGACTTGGGCGGCCACTCATGAACTGCGAGTCGGTCAGCCGCGGTCGAACCGGCGGCGCTGGCCCCTCGCTGGATTCCTTCCAACGAGGGGCCAGTTTCGCCCGCCTCTAGGGGCCAACCTAGACGAGCGAAGCTGGATGCGGCCGCGCCGACGTCGATTGCCCAAACAGACGCAACGGCAAAACGGAGCGCGCTCGCCGCCGATCTAATGCAACCGCGTGAGCGTCAGCGGTCCGGCTCGCGTGTGGGGGAATCTCACACTCGTCGACGGGGAAGAGTGTCCGATCGGCCTCTCCTCACTGCTCGACCCTCTCGTTACGATCGCGCCGGGGTCAATCGCATCTCTCCTCCTCCACCGAGGTGGTTGACCCTGGGCCCTGGATTGCGCGATGACTCAGTCGCGACATCGGATTCGTGGGCTGGACAACCCAGGTGAGCACCCCCGTCCCTCTGCACGCTCGACGGGGGTGCTCGCAGCCGACGCCTCACCCGGATCTGGGATGAAGGTCGGGGCGGCCGCCGCGCTCTAGTTACAGACGCCCGTTGTCGCGCAGCCAGGTCAGCGCGCGGATCGTGACGTTGCCACGCCAGTCGGTCGTCTGAGCAGGCGACCATGCCAGCCAATCGAACGTCCAACCGCCGTCCGTCCGCTTGTTCGGATTCGACGGCATCGAGGTGGGCGTCGATCTGGGCAGCCGTGACCAGGCCGCGCGACCGGGTGTCCGGACGCGGCGACAGGTCAAGCGGGCGCAGCGCCTCCCCTTCCACGCCGCCGACGGGCGCGACGGCGGACGGATCGACACGGGTGGCGAGCAGCGCGACCGCCTCTCGGGCACGATCCTCATCGGGGACGGCGTCGAGAAACGCGCAGGCGAACTTCAGCCAGTAGCCGCCTGGCTGCTCGTTTGTCGCGATCGCGCGCCAGCACCAGTTGCTCGCATGGACGAGCCAATCGTCGCCGGCTACCCCGCCGGCGTGCAGGACTGCAGCCAGCGCGAGCGTGAGGACCGAACCGGGTTCGGGCGCGAACCAGGGTGCATGCGGATAGTTCTCGAACCCCGGCAGGACCGACGGCACGCCACCGTCTGGGTCGGCGATGCGAGCGATCCAAGCGCGCGCGTCGCGGGCCAGCTCGTGGTCAGCGGCGCCCGCCTCTCCCAGGATCTCCAGCGCGTACAGCGTCGACGCAGGCTGGCTACTTGGACAGCGGAGGTCCGGCTCCAGGCCATTGCCGAAGCCGCCGTCCGAGTTTCGATAGCCACGGAGCGACTCGACGACCGGCTCAGGCGGCCCGCCCGCGAACAGCATGGCGTAGCGGTGGCGGTCCACCAAACGAGCGGCTGACCAAACGAAGCTTTCGGCGGCGGCGGTATCGATCGGCACCGCGGAAACGCTACGCGGCGGTGAGCATTCGGTCTTTTAGAAATCGGACAGGCGAGACCCCCGCCAGCCGAGTGACCTCGGCGGTCATGTGCGCCTGGTCGGCATAACCAGCGTCGAGCGCCAGCTCGGCCAGCGGCGCCGGTGGAAGTGCCTGCAACCGCCTGAACCGGAGCACCCGCTGGAGCATCTTCGGTCCATATCCGACGGCGTCGCTGACCCGGCGCTGAAGGTGGCGCGCGCTGACACCCAGCTCCGCCGCGACCGGACCGACACGGGCCCCAGGGCGACCCAATGCTGCGACCGCGGCGCGGACGAGCGGATCCGGCTGCCGCCCGCCACGTGGCTGGATGGTCCGCAAGAGCAGCGCGTGCGGGTCCGGGCCCGCCGCCAGCTCCTCCAGCAACGCGGCCGCCATCTCGGTCCCGAGGACCTCGGCAGCATCGGGCGTTGCGTCGCGCAGCTCGGACGCCGGCAGCCCCAGGACCGCCCCTGCCGCGCCCGGGCGCAACCGCGCGCCGACCAACCGCGACCCCGGCGCGAGCCTAACGACGCGCGCCCTGCTGTCGGGCCCCGCGATGCTCAGCCGTCCGCCCGACCAGATCAGATCGACGCAACCATCCGGCACCACCCGCTGCTCGGCGCCTGAGACCGTGACCCGCTCCCACGTGCATGCCACCACTGGCGACGCGACGAGCCGTTCGACGTAGCTCACCACTGACACGCTACTCCGCGCCCGGCCGCCACAGCGACCGCAGCCGGGCCACGCGCGCGGGGCGAGCGAGCGTCGACATCGCGTGTAAGGTGGCGCCATGTCCCGCGCGACGCGGACTCGCTCTGAGGTACCCGCGTTGCGTGGTTGTTTGACCGACGGCCCATGAGCGCGGGGACCGAGACACGGTATGCCCTGAGCGGCGATATCCATATCGCCTATCAGCTGGTTGGCGACGGTCCGTTCGATCTCGTCTTCGTTCCGGGTTTCGTCACTCACATGGAGCTGCAATGGCGGCTACCCGGCTTCGAGTCGTTCCTGACCGACCTTGGGTCGTTCTCGCGATTGATCAGGTTCGACAAGCGCGGCACCGGCATGTCCGATCCGGTCAGTGGCGCGCCGAGCCTCGAGACGAGGATGGACGACGTGCGAGCCGTGATGGATGCCGTGGGCTCGCACCGAGCCGCGTTCTACGGCCTGTCGGAGGGAGCGGCGATGAGCATCCTGTTCGCCGCAACATACCCCGAACGGACCGCGGCGCTCGTTCTCCGGAGCTGCTCGCCACGAACGCTTTGGGCACCCGACTTCCCGTGGGGCCGAAGCGAAGCCGCGTATCAGCGCCAAGTCGAGCAGGCGCTCGGCGTCTACGCGTCCCGGGCCGAGGCCCGCGCGGCGGTCCACGCGCTTGGGATGCGCGACGACGACGAGATCGAGGCGTTCATCGACTACGTGCGGTACGGAGCGAGCCCAGGGATGCTCGAGGCGCTCTACCGGATGAACAGGGAGATCGACGTCCGTGACGTGCTCCCGATGGTGCGCGTCCCCACGCTGGTCATGCACGGCAGCGAGGATGAGGTCATTCCGGTCGAACTCGGCGCGTACATGGCACGGCGCCTCCCCTCGGCGCGACTGGTCGAGCTGGAAGGGGTCGGGCACTTGGCGCTTCGGGCCGGAGGCGTGCGAATCCAAGCGGAGCTCGAACGGTTCCTCAAGGACGTGTGGCAGACCGGCGGATGGGAGGAGACGGAGCCCGACCGAATGCTCGCGACGGTTCTGTTCACCGACATCGTCGACTCGACGACCAAGGCGATCGAGCTCGGTGATAGGCGCTGGCGCGATTTGCTCGAGGGCCACAACGCGCTGGTGCGCCGCGAATTCGTGCGCTTCCGCGGCCGGGAGATCGACACGACCGGCGACGGCTTTCTCGCTACGTTTGACGGTCCAGCGAGGGCTATCCGCTGCGCCCGCGCAGTGGTCGACGGAGTGCAGGGGCTCGGACTGTCGATCCGCGCCGGATTGCACACGGGCGAATGTGAGATCGCCGACGGGAAGGTGGCGGGAATTGCCGTCCACACCGGCGCCCGCGTCGCCGCGCTGGCGAAAGCCGACGAAGTGCTCGTCTCGAGCACGGTCAAGGACTTGGTCGCCGGCTCGGGAATCACTTTCACCGAGCACGGGCCACACGAGCTGAAGGGGATCCCCGGCGAGTGGCGGCTGTTCGCCGTCGAGGGCGACGGGTAGACGCGGACACCACCAGGGCACGCTGATTTCAGGACTCCTGATTCCTCGGCGCGCCATCGAGGCCCTCGGCGATCATGATCGCGGCGTGCTCCTGTGCCGCATAGGTCGCGCGCAGCGCCGGCAGAACGTCCTGCCCCTCGGCGCGGACCGGAGGCGGATGCGCAACGAGCAGCGCCCGGACGTCGCGGCCGAGCGGTTCGCCTCCGACCCGGTCGGCGAGCGCGGCCAGGGCGTCTGCGCGGACTCGCGCCCCCTCGACGAACGAGCCGATCACCGTCTCACGCGCGAGCGGCGCGCCACCGAACACGCGAGCGTGCATCACCGCCGGGTTAACGGCGTGGGGGCTGATCAGCGCCCGTCGCTCGTCGGCCGATAGCCCCGCGGCGGCCGCCAGGTGGTCGATCGCCCGAGTGACCCCCTGCGCGTCAACCGGAAGCGAGGCACGGAGCTCGGGCGCCGTCCGCGACATGCGGTCGGCGTACTCGGCCGCGGCCTCGCTCATCACCGTCTCGACGTAGCCCCGGTGAGTGACCTCCATGCCTCTTACGGTAATGCTCAGATCAGGCTGACCGCGGACGGCCTACTGGTTCTGCGCCAGCGTGCTAGGCCACGCAGCGCGCAGCAACGCCAGCATCAGGACCTCAACGTGCTGATCATCGCGCGCATTGATTTCGCGCAAGGCATCTCGCCCGGCGAGGGCGAGGCCAACGGGCAAACGATCCGGTGCGCCTGAATGCATCGAACGCCAAAACAATGCCCGTCACACAAGGTTGCGCTGCCCAACTAGTGCAATTGCGTGATTACTCGTGGGTTTCCAATTAAGGCTTCATTTCTGAACCGTTGCGGCGGTTAATGCGCTCTTCCGTGTACATCCGATCCGCGAACACGCCAGCCGGGTGTTCGCGGAGGCGGCGGATCACGCGGGCCGCCGATTCAGGCATCACGTCCAGAGGTGGGAGCGGCGAGCCGTACTGTGAGGGCACCAGCACCGGCGCGGCGAGCGCGGCGAACGTGAGGTCGGCGGCCGTGAACCGGTCGCCGAGAATGAACCGCCGACCGTCGGCCAGCCGCGCGCCAATGTCGTCGAACTCGCGTTCGACCCGCTCCAGCGCGGCATCCGCGGCGGACACGTCGACGCCAAGGTGGCGCCGGATCACTACGGCGAACGCCGGACCGGCCAGCCCGAACATGCGCCGTTCCCAGTCGGGGATTCCGGCGAACGCCCACGGCCTGAGGTCGTTGACGGCGGACAGCGTCTCCTGATACATCCACAGGCGTCCGTCCGGCCCGAACTGGTCGTCAAGCCGACCCTCGAGCGCTGCCGCCTGCTCCCCCAGTTCGCCGTCGGGATACAGTCGGCGCTCGCTCGGCATATATGCGTCGGTCCAGCGCAGGATGTCGGTCGAATCTGCCAGCACCGTCCCCGACTCGGTGACCAACACCGGCACCGTGCGACCTCCGCCGGCGAACCGCGCGGCGAATACATGGATCACCTGGATATGACGCTGTTCAACGTACGGAAGGCCGGCTCGGTCGAGCGCCCACCGCGCCTTCTCGCAAAAGTGGCTGATCGGGATTGTGATGAGGCGATCGCTCACGACGCGAGTCTTTCACACGGCCGGACGGTCCGGCGATTACCGACGGATCTTCTTCCCGGTGACGAGCCGTGAGATCGGCACGTCGCCGACTCGCGTCATCACCGCGAGCGGGCCGAGCGCCGCGGTCACCGCGGACGAGCGCCAGCGACCGTTTCGTCCGGCCAGTTGCGGTGCGAGCGTTGCCGCGAACTGGGCGAGGCCGGCCAGAGGACGGATGAATACGGTGATGTCGCGCACGAGTCCCTGGTCGTCGAGCAACAACGTGTCCGTGCCCTGGATTCGCTCGCGGCCGACACGGGCCTCGAACACCAACACGCGGACGTTGCCCTCGCCGAGGTCGTGGATGTAGCGGAGCTCGTCGAAGACACCGCGGACGACCTCGAGCAGTGATGCCACCTCATCGCGTCCCTTGAAGCTGAACGAGCCGGTGATCGGCGAATGCAGCTCGACGTCAGGGGCCAGTGCGCGAGCCACTCCGTCGAAATCGCGTGACTCCATCGCGACGCGCAGCGGATGCGCCGCCCTCTGGGTATCGGTGGTAGCCATCGTCAGGCCCGCGCGAATTGGCCGTGGAAGCCGAACGGGATCTGGTGGGGGACGTCGGCGCGGGCGAGCTCTTCCAGCGAGCTCGCGTCGAGCACAAGCAGGAACGAGTTGCCGGTGCGGCCGTCGAGCACGACCGAGAGCAGCACGCCTTCGTCCTCGCGCTCCCCGTCGGGCGCGCCCACGAACACCGCCTCCCCGGGGTAGCAGCCGTCCTCCGACCACACGGTGGTCGTCCGCTCCACGACGTCCGCCTTCACGATCCGATCGAGCCAGCCGCCGTCGAACCCGACACCCCATACGTACCGATAGGGACGCTCGTTGCAGCGCCCGTAGTTGATTCGTGGCAGCTCCATCGCGGCGTCGGCGAGCCGCTCGCTCGTCACGGTGCCGGACGCCGGAGTGATCCGGAAGCGCTCCAGATGCGCCGGCGCGATCGGCTTGCCTTGGCGCAACCGCTCGAGGTAGAGATCCTCGACGATCTGCGCGGTCGGCGAACTGACGATGTCGACGACGACGTCGCCGTTCTCCTCGTAGGAGTTGACGTGGTGGAAGGCGAACCGCGCCTCGGTCTCAAACGGGCCGAGCGCCTGACCGCCCGACCGGTCGAACAGGTGAAACCGCGTGCCGAGCTCGGGGCGCCAGCGAAAGTTCTCGATGTAAGGGCGGCCGCTGAACGCTAGCCGCAGAGGATTGACGACGAGCGGGAACTCAGCGAGCACGAGCCATCGCGGCGTCAGGCCGAACGAGTGCATGTACGCCGGCTCGCGGACCGCCTGAGTGGCGATGACCTCGGGTTGCGTGGCGTCGGGCCGGAGCAGGAAGAACCGGTAGTGGTTCCGGGGACCGAGCTTGGCGGCGTAGTTGAGCATCCCCTTGGTCGCCCGGTCCATGTGCGGGTGGGCGGTCGTCAGCATCCCGGGCGCCTCGTACGCGACACCCGCGGCGGCGAGCGTGTCGTCATCGAACTGGACCGGAATCGGCGTTTCGGTCATCGCGATGAACCGCTCGCCGAGTTTCACCAGATTGACGTTCGCGTTGTCGCTGATCTTCGGCGAGAACATCGCGCTTACGCGTTGGAAAAGCGAACGGCACGGATCGGTCGCGAACTCCGAGTACTGGATCTTGCCGGTGTCGTTGGCAGCGCGCCAGGCCTTGGTGTCGAGGAAGCGGTTCGCATAGGAGACGGCACCGTCAGCGAACGAGAACCGGTGGAGCATCGCCAGGCCGTCGAACCAGTGGTTCATCGAGCGCCCTCCTACCTCCCACTTTGCCGGGCCGGTCCGGATCAGCGACCCGGTGAGCCACGGCGGAAGCTTGCCCCGCACGGGGAGCCCGTCGATTCGAGTTTCGTCCTTGAGAGATTCAAAGCCGCGCTGCGGGGAGGCGACTGACTGACGGGCCACGGTGCTCATAGTTCCTCCTGAATCGTTCGACTCGAACCATTCGGATCGTAGTGTAAGGTGCGCCGCCGTGTCAAACGCTCGGCTCACAGATACCTCGTACGCGGTGATGGGGCTGCTCGAGATCTGCGGGCCGGCGACGCCGTACCAGCTCAAGCAGGTCGCCCAGGAGAGCATCTTCCACTTCTGGTCGATCCCGCATACGCAGCTCTACACCGAGTGTGCGCGACTTGCAGAGGACGGCCTGCTCGACGAGCACAGGGAGGAGACCGGCCGCCGGCGGCGCGTCTTCCGCCTGTCGGCGAGCGGGCGCAAGGCCCTCAGCCAGTGGCGCGCTGACCCCCACGCCGAGCTCTACGAGCTTCGCGACCCCGGCCTGCTCAAGCTTTTCTGTGGAGCCGATCCCGCGGCCGTCGCTGACGCCCAGCTCTCCGAACACGAGCGGCGCCTAGCCCAATACAAGGAGATACTGGCCACCAGGGAGCTCCCGGAGGGCCCACGGCTGTCGCTCGAGGGCGGGATCGGGCACGAGAATGAATACATTCGCTTCTGGACCCGACTGAGAAGCAACGGCTGAAGCTCCCTGGTGACTGTCGCTCCGCGCAACGGAGAGGTCTCGTACTGGTGGGCCGACATCGGCGCACCTCGACAGCGACTCCCATTACCGGGCCCGATCGCCGCCGACGTGTGCATCATCGGCGCCGGCTTCACAGGGCTGTGGACCGCCTATCACTTGAAACGGGCACGCCCGGCGCTCGCGGTGGTGGTCCTCGAGCAGGAGTTCGCCGGCTTCGGGGCCTCGGGCCGCAACGGTGGCTGGCTGACCGATCGATTCGCCGCACCGAGCGCCCAGATCGAGACGCACCACGGCCACGACGCGGCGCTGGCCCTGCGGCGGGCGATGGCGGCAACCGTCGACGAGGTGGTGTCGATATGCGCGCAAGAGGGGATCGAAGCTGACATCAGGCCAAGCGGGGTCCTCCAGGTAGCGAGGGGCGCGGCCCAGGCGAAACGGTTGCACGCCGACTTCGTGGAGGAGCAGCGCTGGTTACCGATCACCGAGGGAACAACCGAGCTCGATCGCGAACAGACCCGGGCGCGCGTGAACGTAGCCGGCGCCACGCTGGGGCTGTGGAGCCCGAACGGAGTGAGGATCCACCCGGCGAAGCTCGCCCGTGGGCTCGCGTCTGCCGTCGAGCGCCACGGCGCCAAGATCTACGAGGGCACCACGGTCCACGAGACCGGACCCGGGTACGCGCGCACAGACCGGGGCACGGTCTCCAGCCCAGTCGTCCTGAACTGCCTCGAGGGGTTCATGCGCACGCTGGACGGCCAGCGGCGGACCCGCCTCCCCCTCAACTCGGCCATGATCGTCACCGCCCCGCTGCCCGAAGCGGCCTGGCAGCAGATCGGCTGGAGCGGTGCTGAGCTACTAGGGGACTTCGCCCACGCCTACATCTACGCGCAACGAACCGCGGACGGCCGGATCGCCTTTGGCGGCCGCGGCGTCCCCTATAGGTATGGCTCTCGAATCGACCGCCGGGGCCGCACGCAGCCGCGGACGATCCGCTCGCTGACCGCCGCGCTACACGACCACTTCCCCCCCACCGCGACCGTTCCGATCGAGCATGCCTGGTGTGGCGTGCTCGGAGTCGCCCGCGACTGGGTCCCATCCGTGGTCTTCGACCGGAGCACCGGGCTCGGCTCGGCCGGCGGTTATGTCGGCAATGGCGTGGGCACCGCCCACCTCGGCGGCCGCACGCTGTCCGAGCTCGTGCTCGAGGCCGACACTGAGCTGACCCGGCTGCCCTGGGTCAACCACCGCGAACGGAAGTGGGAACCCGAACCGATGCGGTGGACCGGCGTCCAGCTCGTGTATGCCCTCTACCGGCTCGCGGACCGGCACGAGCGAAGCGGGCTTGACACGACCAGCGCGCTGGCGCGGGCGGCGGATCTGATCGCGGGCCGCTAGGCGCTGGCGAGGCGTCAGCCCACGATCTCGAGCACCCGATCCACGTCGCTCTCGTCGTTGTAGACGTGCCATGACGTCCGCAGGCGCCCTCCGCGTACGGCGGCGACGATCCCGGCCCGCTCGAGGCGCTCGGCTGCGCCGGGCAGCTCCGCGCACACGATCGCACTGTTGCTCGGCTCCAGCCCGATCCCGCCGCGGAAGCGATTCGCCAGCGCCACGTCATGCCGATGGATTGCCTCGACCCCGATTTGCTCGATCAGCTCGAGCGCCGGCGCCGTGCCGACCCACGCGAACCACGCCGGCGAGACGTCGAACCGGCGCGCGCTCGCGGCCAGCCGCAGCGGGGGGCCGAAGTAGCTCGCGTGGACATCGTCGCCGGCGTACCACCCGGCGCTGTGAGGAATCGCGTTCTCGAGTAGCCGCTCCGAGACGGTGAGGAACGCGCTCCCGCGGGGTGCCATCAACCACTTGTATGCGGTGCATACGAGGGCATCGAACCGCTCGGCCTGCAGCGGCAGCCAGCCGACCCCCTGGGTGGCGTCGCAGATCGTGATCGCGCCGACGCCCTCGGCCGCCGCGACAACCGCGTCGATGTCGGCGACCTCGCCGCTGCTCATTTGGACCGCGCTGAACGCGACCGCGCCGGCGCCGTCCTCGATCGCGCCCGCCAGCCCGGAGACAGGGACCGTGCTCACATCCAAACGGCTCTGCACCAACAGCGGAAACAGCGTGGAGGTGAACTCGACCTCGGGCACGACCACCCGCGTCCCTGCCGGCAACGCGGTGACCACTGATCCGACGAGCTCGGAAACGGTCGAGCCGACGGCGACCCGGTCCAACGAGACGTCCACGAGGCGGGCGAACACGGCACGCGCGTCCTCGGTGGCCTGACCCCAGTGCTCCCAGCTCGTGCGACCGGCGTGCCAGTCGGCGAGCGCGGCTTGCAGCGCATCCCAGGCCGGCTGTGGCGGCAGGCCATAGCTCGCGGTGTTGCAGTACACGCCGGCCGGCGCCCACAGGGACTGCGCCTCGGAGATATCCACCGGTCCAATTCCACCACAGAGGCGACCCGCTCCCCGGTCAGAGGCCCGAGACGCTGCTCGGAGTGCGCCGGTCAGGCGCCCACACCCGACAACCGGGGGGTATTGTCTGGGGCACGAGAACGACGCCTGTTGCGATGTGAGAACGTAGAACTGCCATGACCAGAGCCGAACGCAATGTCAACCTGATCGGAGTCGTGGTCCCCTTCCTGGGTGTGCTCGTCGCCATCGTGCTTCTCTGGAACCGGGCCGTCGACGCCGTCGACCTCGCGATCCTCGCGACGATGTACCTGATCACCGGGATCGGCGTCACTGTGGGCTTTCACCGGCTCCTGACCCACCGTTCCTTTCAAACGCATGCCTGGGTCGAGCGGACGTTCGCCGTGATGGGTTCGCTGTCGGTCCAGGGCTCGGTCCTCGACTGGGTGGCCGATCACCGCAAGCACCACGCCCACGCGGACAAGGAAGGCGATCCCCACAGCCCCCACGTCGGCCACGGCAGCGGCCTTCGAGGGCTCTGGCACGCGCACACTGGTTGGCTTCTCGAGAACCAGGGGCAAGCCGACTGGAAACGATATGCAGCCGAACTCTACGAGGACAGGCACATGCGACGGATCGGCCGCAGCTTTCCGTGGCTCGTGCTTCTGTCGCTCGCGCTCCCGACCGCACTCGGTTTCGTCCTCGACGGGTTCACGCTACGCGGCGCGGTGCTGGGGTACATCTGGGGCGGACTGGTTCGGATCTTCCTCGTCCACCACGTGACGTGGTCGGTGAACTCGATCTGTCACTTCTTCGGGCGGCGCCGGTTCGAGATCGAGGATCAGTCAACCAACGTCGCGTGGCTCTCACTCCTCTCGCTCGGCGAGTCCTGGCACCACAACCACCATGCTTTCCCCCGCTCCGCCTACCACGGTCTGCGGCGATGGGAGATCGATCCCTCGGGGTTGTTGATCTCGATGATGCAGCGCGTCGGGCTCGCCTGGAACGTGGTGCGCATCACGCCGGAGCGCCAGCACCAGAAGACCGCGCTCGACCTCCAGGCCTCCTAGCCCCAGGCGCCCGTCGCGCGGGCGCGCCGACCCCGGTCAGCTCACCAGCAGATGCGATATCTCGAGCCGTTGAGCGCGAGGTTGTAGAGCGCGCCCATCATCCCCGTGGCGTTGTCGCGCGCGCAGAACCCCGGGTACAGCGATCGCTTGTACTCGGCATCGAGCACGGGCTGCGGGGGCGACCACCGCCGGCTCGAGGCCGCCTCGCCGATCGCGAGCGGCGACGCCAGAGCGAGTGCGACCGCCATCCCGACTGCCGCAACCGCGATCTTCACCGTCTCGGACCGACGCCGTACGCGGCCAGGAACACAGCCACGCCGGAGTCCGCGTACCGGTCCAGCTCGGCGGGAGCGGGAGGGTCATCGTCGCCGAGCAGCATCGCCTCGTTCAGCGGAATCGACATGATCAACCAGTTGAAGTGTGCCGCCGCGAGCATCGGATCGGCCAGTCGCAGCTTTCCCTGTGCCGCGAGACGTTCGAACGCTGCGGCCAGCACGGCGATCGTTCGCCCGGGACCACGCTCATAGAACGCGCGCCCGAGCTCCGGAAAGCGAGACGACTCGGCGATCACCAGCCGGCGCAGTTGCAGCAGCTTCGGCCGCAGCACGCGCGCTCAGCTGACCGCGGGCGAGGTCACGCAGCTCGGCCTCGACGTCGTCACCGCTTCCGAGGCTCTGAACCTCGCTCGTGTTGGGATCGCCGACCTCGTTGACCGAGCTGATGACGATCTCGGCGAACAGCCGCTGCTTGTCCTCGAAGTGCTTGTAGACGGTTTGTTTGGAGACGCCGGCCAGCGCCGCGATCTCATCCATGCTGGTGCCGAGATAGCCGCTCTGCAGGAACAGCACCGTCGCCGACTCGAGAATCGCTCTGCGTTTGCGAGCCGATTGGCTGTCGTCACCGATGTCGCTCGAGGCGTAGGCGGGTGGTGGCTGGTCGGCCATCGGTGCTTCGAGAGGGTACTAGACAGTCCAGTCCTCATCTCATCAGGTACTATACGGTCTAGTTCTAATTGGAGGACCCGTCCATGCGGAACATCACCGTCGTCAATCACATGACGCTTGACGGAGTCATGCAAGCTCCGGCCCGGCAGGATGAGGATCCCCGCGGCGACTTCCATTTCGGAGGCTGGGCCGCCCCTAACACCGATCCGGTCATGGGCGAGGTGCTGGGAGCGGGAAGAACCACGGGCGGATCCTTGCTGTTCGGACGGCGGACGTACGAGGATTTCTTCGAGGTCTGGCCCCACCGTCGCGACAACCCCTTCACCGAAATCCTGAACCGGGCGCACAAATACGTCGCATCCAGGAAGACGTTGTCGGAGCCGTTGCCCTGGATCAACTCGACACTCCTGGCTGGCGACGCCGCCGACGCGGTGGCCCGCCTCAAGCAGGAGCCGGGCGGCGATCTGACGATCCTCGGCAGCGGACAGCTGATCGGGTCGCTGTTCCGGCGCGGGCTGATCGATGAGTTTGTGCTGATGATCCATCCGCTGGTGCTCGGGCAGGGCCGCCGCCTGTTCCCAGACGGGGCGTCCGCTTCGCTCGAGCTCACCAACAGCGTCACGACGACCAAGGGCGTCGTGATTGCGACTTACCGGTACGTTCGCGGGAGCGCCCGATGACCGAGCTTCGCACCCTGATGACCGGGCTCTCGTTCGGCGAATCGCCTCGTTGGCACGACGACAGGCTGTGGTTCTCGGACTGGGGAGCCGAGGAGCTGATCGCCGTCGACCTCGACGGCAACAGCGAAGTGATCGTGCGCGTGCCGTCGTTCCCGTTCTGCATCGACTGGCTACCGGACGGGCGGCTGCTGATCGTCTCCGCGAGAGCCCGAGCGCTGCTGACGATCGATGCCGAGGGCGCACTCGCGACATACGCCGACCTGACCGCCGTCTCGGACCGCCCGCCCAACAACGAGATCGTCGTCGACGGCCGCGGGAACACGTATGTCAACGGCGGCGGCTTCGACCTCAGTGCCGGGGAGGAGTTCAAGCCCGGGATGGTGGCCCTTCTGACAGCGGATGGATCGCTCCGTCAGGTAGCCGAAGGCGTCGCCTTCCCCAACGGCATGGCGGTGACGCCCGACAACTCGACGCTGATCGTCGCCGAGTCCTACGGACGGAGGCTGACGGCGTTCGACATAGCCGACGACGGCACCCTCTCCGGCCGCCGGGTTTGGGCCGATCTCGGCGACGGCGTACCCGACGGGATCTGCCTGGATGTCGAGGGCGCTGTGTGGTACGGCGATGTCCCGAACAAGCGATGCGTACGAGTCCGCGAAGGGGGCGAGGTTCTCGAGACGATCACGCTCGACCGTGGCTGCTTCGCGTGCATGCTCGGTGGCCCCGACCAGGCGACCCTGTTCATGATCGCTCGCGAGTGGCACGGCGCCGAGAACATGGGCTCAGGAGCGGGAACGGGACAGGTGCTCACGGCCCAGGTGTCCGTGCCCCGAGCCGGCTGGCCGTAGCCGAGGGGTCCCCCGGTGCGGTGAAGCCGAGTATGAGCTGCGCCGTCTCGAGCGGCACATCGAGCTGTGGACAGTGGCCGACACCGTCGAGCTCGACCCACTCCGCCTGCGGGAAGTACTCCTCCCGAAACCGGGCAGCGCTCGAGGGCCACGGCAGCAGTTCATCGGCCGTACCCCAGACGATCCGAACCGGGCACGTGATCCGCTCGGGATCGAGGTTCCAGCCTTCGCGCAGCGCGTACTCGATCATCGGTTTCGCCGCGTCGCAGCTAGCAGCGCCCCGGATCTGGTGGGCGAGCAGCTCGGCCGGGATGTGCTCGTAATTCGTGGTGATCACCTGCGTGGCGAGGCGTCTGCCCTCGGCGGTGGCAACGATCTGATCCGCGTGCGGCGCGGCGGCGCGAACCAGCTCGTCCATCGCCTCGAAGTAGCCGAGAGTGTCCCTGAACGACTCGTCCCCGCTCGCCCATCCGCCGGCCGGAGCCAGGGCGACCACCGAATCCGCGCGTCCGCGCTCGGCAAGCTTGAGCGCCAGGTAACCACCGAGTGAGTTGCCGACCACATGCGCGGTCTCGAAGCCGGCCTCGTCCATCGCCAGCTCGATCGCGTCGAGGGCGGCGTGGTCACTCGGTTCACCCGTGAGCCGTGGCCCCCCGGCATGGCCGATCAACGTCGGCGCGAGCACCGCGTGGCAGCGCTCGAGCGACGGCAGGACGAGCTCCCACGTCCGCCACGTGTCCGTGAAGCCGTGCACGCACACGATCGGCGGGCCCGAGCCGCCGCGATGCGATGGCGTGAATCCGTACGACAACGTGGACGGCCGGCCGTCAGCCGGTGGCGATGATCACGTCGGACGCCTTCACGACGGCTGTCACCTGCGAGCCCTCGGCGAGGCCCAGGTCCTCGACGGCCTCGACGGTTATCGACGCGACCAGTCGATGGCCGCCGACATCGAGAACGACGTTTGCGATTGCCTCCCCTCTGTGAATCGAGCTCACGGTGGCGGGGATCTGATTACGGGCGCTGAGCTTCACTTCTGGTCTCCTCTCGTCGGAGCTGTGCATCATGTCGAGAACCGGCGTTCAGATCTGCGCTTATCCTGTGGCTATGCCGTACCGGCATGTGCTCGTCGTCTGCGACGGCAGTTCCGAGGGATACAACGCCGTCCGAGCCGCCTCGGAGCTGGCGGTTCGCGATCACGCGACGCTGACCGTCGCCGCTGTGGCCGAGCTCGATCATCCCGGTCGCTGCAGCTCGTTCGGGGTGGGCGGCTGGAACGACACATTGATCGAGGCCGCCGACGACGACCTCGATCGGGCGACGGCGACTCGTTGACGGGCCGGCCAGCTTCACGGTACTCACCGGCCCGATGGAGCGGGCCCTGGCCGACGCCGAGCGTCAGCTCGGCTGCGACTTGATCGTGCTGCCGCGTCCCGCTGGGGGGCTTCGGTCGCATCTTCCGGCGCGACCACTCCAAGGCTGTCGGGCGCCGAACCGGCTGCCAGGTCATGCCCCTGCCCTGAGCTCGGGCGCGGCTCCTGCGGCCATACAGGAGCAGCCCCGGAAGCGGCACCGGGGAGAGCGTGTCCACGGTCCTGCCGAAGAGCATCCTCGGTTCCATCCGCGCGATCAACGCGGCGAGCTCGTCACGTTCGACGGGCGACAGGTTGCGCCGGCGGCCGCGTCCATGGCCGATCAGCGTCAGGACCCTACGCCGCTCCTGTGGCGTCAATCGGACCACGTGGTCGCGCGCCAGCAATGCCAGCTCCGCCGCCAGCAGCAGCTTGAGCATCGGTAACCGCCGTACGCCTGGCACGCGGTCAGTGCCGTACAGGAGCGCGCGCAGGAGGAGCCCTCGAGGCATGACTCGAGTGTAGGGGCGCGCCGCGGGACCGACGCGGCGGGATACAGTCAGCGCGCATGACGCCATACGACGACGACGACGATTGGGTCGGCACGCCGCCTGAAGGTCACTACAGCCGAGACCGGGCAGACCCGGAGTTCTGGTGGCGGCAGCGCCCGATCAGTATCGCCGCGGCCGGCCTACTGCTCGTGATCGTGATCGTGATCGTGATCGCGATCCTGCACTGACTCCGGCGCCAACCGGCGCATCTGACCGAGGACGACCAGCGTCGTCGCACATAGTCCCGCGGTGACGACGAACGGCAGCGCGTCGCCGGCCGACTTGGCGACCGCCCCGCCTCCGCCCGAGCCGACGATCTGACCGCCCGCCCAGGCGAGGTTCATCAGAGCGGCCGCGAGGCCGTGGTCGAGGCCGCTGAAATCAGCGGCCTCCGAGAGCAGCGCCATCGCGGGAGCCCAGAACGCCCCGAGCGTAACTGCGATCGCCACCACCACGATCGCCTGTGCGATCGGCGTCGCAGGCAGTGTGAAGCAGACGAGCACCACCGTCGCGGCGGCCAGCCCGAAGCGCAGCGGAACCCACCGTCCGCGCCGGTCTGACAGGCGGCCGATCGTCGGCGACGACCACCGCCTCGACGGCGGTCGCAATCACGTATGTGGCACCGATGCCCACGGCCGTGGCGCCCAGCCGGTGCAACCGCAACGGGCCCAGGACGTTGAGCAGTCCCGACGCGATCGCGGGGAGGGTGACCAGCCACATTCCGATGACGACGCCGCGGTTCGACAGCGCCCTGAACAGGTGGCCAAGCCCCTGCCCCGAGATGGTGTGAGGCGAGGGCAGACGGCGGGCCTGGTCGATCAGGATGACGGCGAGCACAACGACCCCGCTGAACGCCGCGCTCCGCCCGACCGCGCCCGCGATGGTGCCGATCACCGGGCCGAACAGCGCCCCGCCGATCGCCGCACCGAGCGCTCCGCCGATCAGCTCCCCGCGCCGGGCCGGGGGTGCCTCGGCGACGATCCACGCCAGCCCGCCCGTCCAAGAAAACGCGCCGCCGATCCCTTCGACGAACCGCGCGATGTCGAGGCCGGCCGCGGTCTGCACGAAGCCGAACGCGAGTGTCGAGCCCGCCAGCAACGTCAGGCCGGTGAATACGGTGAACTTGGGGCCGGCGCGCGACGCGAGCAGGCCTCCGGGAAGCGAGCCGATCAGGGTCCCGATCGGGTAGGCCGCGGTCATCAGGCCCGCCGACAGCTTCGAGAGGTGCAGCTGGTGCGCCAGCGTCGGCAGCAGCGGCGCGATCGCCGCGTAGAACATCGTGTCGACGAATACGATCGCCGCGATCACCAGGACCAGGCGGCGTTCGCGAGCCGGGGTGCGCGGCGGCCCCGACAGTGCGCCGGCGGGCTGCACCGTCGAGCCGGACGTCATGTTCAAGAACTGTAATGACTAACCTGCGGGCCGATATGAGACCGAGGTGGGGGCGACCCGGAGCGGCCCTATCCGCGCTGATTGTCGCGGGCGCGCTCGCGCCGGCCGCCGGAGCGACCGCTCCGTACGTGCGCAAGCTCCCGCCGCTCACGACGCCGTGGACGCGGTCGGTTTCGACCGTCGCGCCGCTGCCGGCCTACCCCCGCCCGCAACTCGAGCGGTCACAGTGGCTCAGCTTAAACGGCCGCTGGCAGTACGAACGCGGGACGCCGGGTCAGACTCCGCCGTTCCGGGGCGCTCTGGCGCAGACGATTCTCGTCCCGTTCCCGGTCCAGTCGCCGCTGTCGGGGATTGAACGCGGTGAGACGAGAGGTTGGTACCGGCGGACCTTCGATGTACCGTCGGAGTGGGGCGCGCGCCACGTGGTGCTGAATTTCGGGGCAGTCAGCTGGAAGGCGACCGTCTACGTCAACGGCCGGTTCGCCGGTGCCCATCGCGGCGACTACGGCGCCTTCTCGCTCGACATCACCCGGCTCCTGCGCCGCCGCGGGCCCAACCATCTTCTGGTCGGGTTCTACGACCCGATCGGCGGCGCCGACGAGCCGGTCGGAAAGCAGGTCCGAGGCCGGCCGGGGGGCATTTACCACACGGCGTCGAGCGGAATCTGGCAGACCGTTTGGCTCGAGCCGGTCGCTGCGAGGCACATCACCGCGCTGGATCTGACGCCCGAGCTACACAGCGACCGGCTGATCGTGGCGGCTTCGGCGACGGGCGGCTCGGGCGCGACCGTGGTCGCCCAGGCGCTGGCGGGCGACCACGTCGTCGCGAGTGCCAGCGGCCATCCCGGCCGGCCCTTCGCGCTACGGATCGCGGACCCTCATCTCTGGTCTCCGTCGGATCCGTACCTGTACGGGCTCCGCATCCGCCTGGTTTCGGGCAAGACCACGGTCGATCGCGTTAGCAGCTACTTCGGCATGCGCTCGATCTCGCTCGGCCGCGTCGACGGAGTCACCCGGATCCTTCTCAACGGCAGGTTCGTGTTCGAGTCGGGCGCGCTGGACCAGGGCTACTGGCCCGACGGCCTCTACACCCCTCCGACCGACGCCGCGATCCGGTTCGACATCGACGCGGCCAAAGCACTGGGCTACAACATGCTGCGCGAGCATCAGAAGGTCGAGCCCGATCGCTGGTACTACTGGGCCGACAGGCTCGGACTCCTCGTCTGGCAGGACATGCCGAGCATGCCCACGGAGCAGCACCTCCCACCGACGCCGGCCGGCAAAGCCGAGTTCACACGCGAGCTTCGCGCGATCGTGATCCAGCATCGCTCGGACCCCTCGATCGTCAGCTGGGTGCCGTTCAACGAAGGCTGGGACCAGTTCGACGTGACGAAGCTCACGCGGGTGGTCAAGCGGCTCGACCCGTCGGCGCTCGTCGACAGCGACAGCGGGAGCGCCAACTGCTGCAACGCCGTGCCCTCGCCCGCGAGCGACATCCGGGACACGCACCTGTACTTTGGCCCGTTTGCGCTGCCGGGGGACCGTCAGGCCTCGGTGATCGGTGAGTACGGCGGCGTGCTGCCGTACCCCCCGGCGGGCCATGCCTGGCCGGGGGTCCCGACAAGCATCGGGTCGCCGGCGCTGTCTTGGCCGGTGTCGACGGTGACGGCGTTTCTCACCCAGCAGTACGCGGAGCTCAGGCAGGAGATACAGACCCAAGGACTTTCGGCGGCGGTGTTCACCGAGCTCTGCTCGTACGAGGACGAGCTGGGCATCATCTCCTACGACAGGCGCTGGTCCTCGATGCCCGTGGGCCTCGTGTCGCGGCTGAACAGGGTCTTGATCCACGCCTCGACGCGTCCCGCCGACCTGCGGCCCGCCGGACCCAGGGTCCCGCCCGGCACGACCGGCGCTGTGGCGGTTCGACGAAGGCCAGGGAGGGAGCGTCGGCGACGCCAGCGGGCACGGGCACCAGTTGTTCCTGCACGGTGGCGCCGGCTGGACACGCGGGATCGACGGGTCGGCACTGAGCATCAGGGCCCCCGGTCAGTCGGCGGCGACGTCGGGCCCGGTGATCGACACAACGAACTCGTTCACGGTCTCCGCGTGGCTCAACTCCGCGCGCGTCGGTCAGTCCGGGACCGCAGTCAGCGAGCCGGGCACCGACGGCTCGAGCTTCTCGCTCGGGATCGAGACGGCCGCGCAGGGCCCGCAATCGTTATCGGGCGAGGTCGGACACCAACCGACGCTGTCGCTCGGCAACGCCACGTGGTGGACGTTCGAGGTCCCGGCGGCCACGACCTGCCCCTCCTGGGCATGTGGCGTACAGGCGAACCTGCGATATGGCGATGGCCGCTCCGATCCTGCAGTCGGCATCTGGTACCAGGTCACGGGCGTCTACAGCACCACGACGCACACGGTCGCCGTGTATGTCGACGGGATCCCCGAGGACGTGGAGCACACGTTCGGAGTCCCTCCGGCGACGGGACCGCTGACCGTCGGCGCGGGCGATCAGGACTACGAACCCACCGACTCGTTCGAGGGGGCGATCGATCAGGTTCGCACCTACGGTCGGGCTCTCAGCCCGACCGAGGTGTGGGAGCTGTACCGGGCGGAGCACGCCCCGGGAGGGCGCCGGGAAACGTCAAACATCCGTCCAGGTTCTTTCAGAACGCTCAAGCTCGGGTACTAGGGCCACTAACGCGCCGGCCCGCCGGGTTCTTGAGGGAGGGGAACAGGATGGCCGAGCGGCAAGGATTCTGTCAGCCGCTCGGCCGTCCGTGCGATGGGCTCGGACACTTTCCGGGGGCTTGAACATCGCCGCGAACGGGAAGCTCCTGATCAGGTAGGGCCCGGCCGAAGAGCCGGCACACGACCAAGGAGGTAAGTCATGTCGACCGGCGTCATCGTCGCAATAGTAGTCGTCGTCTTAATCGTCATCGCCGTGTTGGCGTTCGCGCTGCCGCGGATGCGCGCACGCGCCCGGCTCCGGGCGCAGGAGCGTCAGCTCCAGCAGCGTCGTCAGCAGGCGGTCAGCGCGCACCGCGAGGAGGCGAGCGCCAGCGCCCAGCGCGCGGACGCCGCCGAGCAGCGCGCCCGGATCGCCGAGCAGGAATCGGCCCGCGAGCGCGCCGAGGCACAGCTGCACGAGGAGCGCGCCTCGCAGCACGAGCGCGGCCTCGCCGACCACGAGCTGACGCCCGATGAGGACAGCGACGCCGACCAGGGCGGTCAGGTAGGCAACCGGGGGGAGACCACGGCCGATCGGGGCCAGAGTCCACGGTCCGCCGAGACGCCTGAAACCGCGGACACCCACGCCCAATAGCTCATGGGCGACCGCCCGGCGCGGCTTGCAAATCTGCGAGTTGGCGAATTTCGCCGAATTTGCGTTTAGACGCGCGAGTTAGCGGGCATAAGACGATCAGACGGTCGAGGAACTGCGCCCCCACTTCCTTGACCCTCCGGGGGGATCCGGATGGAGCCGGGTCCCCCCGGGGACCCTTTCCACTGGTTCGCTCCCCCATCGGCTTGGCCTCGGTGGGCCACCAGCGGGTACTCTGCAGCGCCGGTGAGCGACGACCGACCCACATTCGACCTGCAGAGCCACTCGCGCCAGTCCGACGGAGCGCTCGCCCCCCGCGAGGTCGTCGCGGCGGCGGCGGCCGACGGAGTTGAACTGCTGGCCGTCAGCGATCACGACACGATCGACGGCGTGGCGGAAGCCGCCGCCGCGGCCGAGGAGCTGGGCATCCGCCTGGTTCCGGCGGTTGAGGTGTCGGCGATCGATGACGGCAAGACCGACCTGCACATCCTCGGTTATGTGATCGATCACCGCGATCCGGTACTCGCCCAGCGGCTGCTCGAGTACCGGGCCGACCGTGAGCATCGTGCCGACCGGATGGCGGAGGCGCTCAGAGAGCTGGGGTTCGAGCTGGACGAATCGCCGATCCAGGCCCGCCTGGAACAGGGCAAGTCCGTCGGGCGTCCGCACCTTGCGGAGGCCGTCGTCAGCCACCCCGCGAATGCCGAGCGCCTGGCCGCCGAGGACCGAACCGATCCGACGGCGTTCCTGGTCGGATATCTGATCGAGGGCGCGCCGGCGTTCCGCCCGCGCCTGCACCCGACGGTCGAGGAATCGATCGAGGCGATCCATGACGCCGGCGGGGTGGCGGTATGGGCCCATCCGTTCTGGGACATTCCCGAGCCCGAGGACGTCCTGGGCGCGATCGATCGGTTCCGGGCGTTCGGCATCGACGGCGTCGAATGCTTCTACCCCACGCACGACCGCCAACAGACCGAGCTCCTGGCTGATCGATGTGCCGAGCTCGGCCTGCTGAGCACTGGATCGTCTGACTTTCACGGCCCAGAGCACCGCCAGTTCTCGAGCTTCCGGTCGTTCAGTACGTACGGCCGTGCGCCCGAGCTCGGCCCGATCGCCGCCTAGCTGTAGCTAGGCCTGGCGACCGTTGACGGAGCTCGTCGTCCGACCTACGCAGGAATGTTGCGTTCCGCGAGGTGCTGGCCGACCTTGCGTTTGACCCGCTGGAGCGCGTTGTCGACCGTCTTGCAGTCGCACCCGATCCGCCGGCCAACCTCCTCGTAGGAGTGCCCGTCGAGGTAGAGCGCGAGGACACGGGATTCGAGCTCGGACAGCGCCGTCGAGATGCACGCAACCAGCGCACGAAGCTCCTCCGAGGAAATCACCTGGTTGATCGGGTCGTGCACCGGCGAGCCGGGCAGCATCTCGTCGAGGGTCGGCTCGGCATCGCCGGATCCTCCCGACGGCGTGCTCGAGAACGAGACGTACTGGTTCAGCGGCGTGTGCTTGTTCCTGGTAGCCGTCTTCACGGCGGTGATGATCTGGCGGGTGATGCAGAGCTCGGCGAAGTTGCGGAAGCTCGATTCGCGGTCGCTGCGATAGTCGCGGACCGCCTTGTAGAGGCCCACCAACCCCTCCTGGATCAGATCGTCGGCGTCGCCGCCGGCCAGGAAATACGAAGACGCCTTCAGCCGCACGAACCCGTAGTACCTGCGGACGATCCGATCGTAGGCATCCGGAGACCCCTGCTTGGCAAGGGCTATCAGATAACGATCCTCAACCTGAGGTAGAGCGTTAGGAGAAGCAGAAAGTCGAGCCACGACCTGTTCCTTTCCCGACCCTCGTCAACGACGTGGGCCCGTCGGAATTCGTGACGCGCTACCTCCCGTGGCGCCGCAGCAGTTACGTATGTGTGCCGGATGCGGGATTATCGGGGCCGCACCCTCTCCGTCATCTCCCCGAGCCTTAACCTCGAGTTGATCCTTATCTCCCGGGCGCGAGCTTGACATAGCAACGCCCCGGTGTCAAGCGCACTGCAAGCAGCTGTTCATGGCGCGGTTTTGCAGGCTGAGTTGCGACTAGGTGTCGGCGCGAGGCGGGGCTGGCGCCTCAGCCCGCCGACGATCGTGCCGCGGCGCAGGTGGTGGCGGTCGCGCGAGTGGTTTTGCTGGGGAGGGAGGAGAGTCGGGCCGGTGTGGGCGGGGCGATGGTCCTCGCGCTCCAACTGAAGCCTTTCTTTCCCGGAACGCGGGACAAAAAGGCGACAGATGGGCGCACGTGCTCGTCGGGGGCGCGATCGCGCCCACCCGCCCGCTCGCTGCCAAACACCGAGCCGATCGCTCGCAAGGCCGCGGGCGCGAAGCGCACGCCGGGCTGAGAGTCGACAGACCCATCTCGGACGCGACGCTCGACTCCCCAGCAGTCCTACCGAGCGCCGGCGGCGGCGTACAGCAGCACGGCCGCAGCGGCGCTCACGCTTAACGATGCGATCCGGCCACGGAGCGGAATCGAGACCAACGCGTCGCACGCCGCCGCCACGCGCGGCCGCAGCCCACGGCCCTCGGATCCCAGCACCAGGACCGACCCGCCGGAGTAGTCGACGGCGTCGTATGGCATCGAGGCGCCGGCGTCGGCGCCGTAGCACCACAGCTCGGCGGCCTTGGCGTCCGCGAGGAAGTCGGCGATGTTGCGCACGGTGGCGACGGGCAGATGCTCGACGGCCCCTGCCGATGCCTTGCAGACGGCGGCGGTGACGAGGGCCGAGCGCCGCTCCGGGATGACCACGCCGGCGGCTCCGGCACATTCAGCCGTGCGGCAGATCGCACCGAGATTCTGCGGATCCTGCACCTGGTCGAGGACGAGGATCAACGGCGCGTCAAGTGCGAGCAGGAGGGCGGCGTCGGCGTAGTGGAACGCGGAGACCTCGGCGCAGATCCCCTGATGCGCGTCTGAGCCGCACTGCTGCTCGACGACCTCGCTGGAGACGGTCGCCACCCGAAGACCCGACAGCCATGGCTCGCGGGCGGCGTTCTTCGTGGCCCACACGCGCGTGACCGAGCGCGGGCCACGGATCGCCTCTCGGACCGGATTGCGACCGTAGACGATCACCTCGCCGGCAGCAGCTCTGGCCCGCTGGGGCTGTCTCTCACGTCCCACCCGAGATCGCGCAACTGCTCGCGTAGCCGGTCCGCCTCGGCGAAGTCGCGCACGGCCCGCGCGGTCTCACGGGCGTCTCGGAGCTCCAGCACGTCGCTGGGCGCCTCGGTCACGTCGACGTCGAGCAGGTTCGCCAGCCCGAGCACATCGAGCATTTCGCGCGCGTCGGCGTCGCCCACGTCGCCGGCGGATCGGTTCGCCTCCCTCACCCATTCGAACAGCCGGGCGAGCGCCTCGGGGGTGTTGAAGTCGTTGGCCAGTGCGTCGAAGAAGGCGTCACGCAGCGCCACGGACCACGACGGCGAGGGACCGGCCACCAGCCCACGGGCCGCCTCCCGGATTCGGTGAACCCGCGCCCCGGCCTCGAGGAGGCGGTCATCGTCGAACTCCAGCGGCTGGCGATAATGGCCGCCGCAGAAGTACATGATCAGCGCATCGCGACCGTACTGGGCGAGCGCCTCGTGCAAGACGAAGATATTGCCCACCGATTTCGCCATCTTCTCGTGGCCAAGCCGGACCATCCCGTTATGGACCCACAGGCGGGCGAGGGGTGTGCCGTGGGCGGCACACGTCTGGGCCGCTTCGTTCTCGTGATGCGGGAAGACCAGGTCAGATCCACCGCCGTGGATCTCGAAATCGAGACCGAGCAGTTCCTCAGCCATCGCTGAGCACTCGATGTGCCAGCCCGGCCGGCCGGGACCCCATGGCGACTCCCAGGCGGTGTCCTCCTCGGGCTTGGCCCCTTTCCACAGCGCGAAATCGAGCGGATCGCGCTTACGGTCGGCACCTTCGACGCCCTCTCCCTGGTCCATCTCGTTGATCCGCTGGTGGGATATTTCGCCGTATGCAGGGTACGAACGCACCGAAAAGTAGACATCGACCCCCCGCCGCGTAGGCATGTCCGCTCCCGATCAGACTTCCGATCAGCTCGATGATTGCATCGATCGTGTCGCTGGCACGGGGCTCGAAGTCGGGCCGGCCGAGGTCCAGGGCGTCCGTATCGGCGACGTAGGCATCCGTCATCGCCGCTGCCAGTTCGGCGCTCCCGACCCCCTGGGCGCGCGCGGCGGCGTAGATCTTGTCGTTGATGTCCGTCACGTTTGCGACAAATGTGACCTCGTAGCCCTCGTGCACCAGAAATCGTTTGAGCAGCGAGAAGACCACGAACGGCCGCGCGTTACCCACGTGTATGCGCCCGTAGACCGTCGGCCCACAGGCGTAGATTCCGACCTTGCCGGGCTCTCGCGGTTCGAGTTCGCGCACCGTGCCGGTGCGCGTGTCATGCAGCAGAATCGTGCGCACGGTGCGGCAACCCTAGCGCCCGCGGGCGTGTGTCTCCGGGGCGGTGACCGCTAGGCCGCGGAGGTGACCGGCAGCTTCGCCGCCTGCCATGCGGCGAGACCGCCGACGAGGTCGCTGACGTGCTCCGTGCCCTCCCGCTGCAGCAGGCTGGCGGCGATCGCCGAGCGATATCCGCTGCCGCAATAGGCGACCACGGGTCGTCCACGCTCGATCGTCGCAAGGCCCGCCAGGAACTGCGACAGCGGCTGGTTCACGGCCGCGTCGATCCGGTGCTCGTGCCATTCGGCCGGGCTGCGGACGTCGATCACCAACGGCGGGGTCGTCGAGGCGAGCTGCTCGGCCAGCGACCCGGCGGTGATCCGGTCGATTCGGTCGACCAGCTCCGGAGCGTCTTCGAGCGGCCGCATTCCGCCGTCGAGGTAGCCGTCGACGTTGTCGAAGCCGATCCGCCCGAGCCGGACGGCCGCCTCGAGCTCCCGGCCGGGCTCGGCGATCAGCACGATCGGCCGCTCGCGGTCGAGGACGGTCCCACACCACGTGGCGAAGCTTCCCCCGAGGCCGATGTTGATGCTGCCTCGGAGGTGCGCGCCCTCGAACTGGGCGCCTTCACGGGTGTCGAGCAGCTGAGCGCCACGCTCCACGCCCGCCAGCACCTCCTGCCGCGAGAGCGGATTCAGCTCTCGCGCGAGCGCCTGATCGAGCGTGTCGTGCTCCCGCGTGTTGAGGACGGCGTCGTAAGTGAAGTACGCCGGGGCGTCGGGCTGGTCGGCGGTCACGATCTCGATGAACAGTTCGCGGCTCATCGGCTGAAGCGCATAGTTGTAACGACGCTGAACGCCGATCGTCGAGACCGTGTCGGTGCTCAGCGTCTTCCCGCACAGCGAGCCGGCGCCGTGGGCGGGATATACGAGCGTCTCGTCGGGCAGCGGCGCCAGCTTCGTGTGCAACGACTCGTACAGCATGGCGCCGAGCTCGTCGGCGCTCCAGCCGAGCGACGCGCGCAGATCCGGCCGGCCGACGTCCCCGATGAACAGCGTGTCGCCCGTCAGCACCGCGTACGGCGCCTCGGTGCTGAACGCGGGGTCGTGGACCAGAATCGAGATCGACTCCGGTGAGTGGCCCGGCGTCTGGAGCACCTCGAGCGCAACGGCTCCGAGCTCGACCGTGTCGCCGTCGCCCATCGGCGTGAACGTGTAGTCCGCCTTGGCGCGGGCTCCGAGATGGATCGCGGCCCCGGCGCGGTCGCGGAGCTCGAGGTGGCCGGCCACGAAATCGGCGTGGAAGTGCGTCAGGAAGACATGGCTGATCCGGCATCCGAGCCGCTCGGCATCGTCGAGATACTGCTCGACGTCACGCTGAGGGTCGACGACGGCCGCCTCGCCACTGTCTTCATCGGCGATCAGATACGAGGCGTGGGCGAGGCAGCCGAGGTAGTACTGCTCGAGGATCAAGGCTGAGGCACGATCCTGATGTAGGGCTTCGGCGACTCCCACTCTCCGAAGATCTCCTTGGCCTGGTCGTTGGAGACCGAGCCCGCGATGATCACGTCGTCGCCGGGCTTCCAGTTGACCGGAGTCGCGACCTTGTGGTTGGCCGTCAGCTGCAGCGAGTCGATCACCCGCAGCACTTCGTCGAAGTTCCGGCCGGTCGTCATCGGATACACGAGGATCAGCTTGATCTTCTTGTCCGGACCGATCACGAACACGTTGCGGACCGTCTGGTTGTCGGCGGGCGTGCGCGAGAGTGGGTCACCCGAGACTTCCGCTGACAGCATTCCGTAGGCCTTCGAGACCTCGAAGTCATGATCGCCGATGATCGGGTAGTTCGGTGCGTAACCCTGGGTCTCCTCGATATCCCGCGCCCATTCCTCGTGCCGACCGGTGGGATCTACTGAGAGGCCGATGATCTTCACGCCGCGGCGATCGAACTCCGGCTTGATCCTCGCCATGTAGCCAAGCTCGGTCGTGCAGACGGGTGTGAAGTCCTTGGGATGCGAGAACAGCACCGCCCACGAGTCGTCGAGCCAATCGTGAAAGCGGATCTTGCCCTCGGTGGTTTCGGCCTCGAAATCGGGTGCTGTATCGCCAAGCTGCAGTAGAGCCATAGTTCCTCACTGAGTCGTGTTTCGATGTGCCCCCGTCCGTCTGAGCGTACACCGCCGCTGTTGCGGCGATCAACCTGGGCGGCGGGCGCGGAAGCGCAGCGAGCGGTCGCGGCGCTCGACCACCGGATCGCTCAAGCCGGCCTCCCGCAGCCGCTCGGGAAGCTGCGCCGGATCGAGCAACACCATCGTGTCGCCGATGTGAATGAGCTTGAACAGCGCGCCTGTCCCGACGCTGTCGGTGCCTGCCAGGGTCCCTGCCGAGCGGAGCACTCGCGCGATCTCCTTGAAGGCGCGGTCCTGCAGGTCGCGGCTCGGGATGTGGTGGAGCATCGTGAAGCAAACGACCGCCGTGAAGTGACCGTCCTCGAACGGGAGGTCGGTGGCGTCTGCATGGACGACGTCGATGGCGTCGCCCAGCTCGGCCCGCAGCCGCTCGCAGTAGCGCTCCTCGAGCTCGACCACGGTCAACTTCGGAGGCATGGCAGCGAGCAGACGTGTCGTCGCGCCAAACCCGGGCCCTACTTCCAGCACCTCCTCGCCGAGGTCAACACCATTCAGGCCCCAGGGCACGAGCTTTTCCTCCACGCGCCGCGCCCACCAGTCCGACGAGCACAGCAGATTGTGGACCCGGTTCACGGCCGCCCCTCGATCGTCGCCACCGCCAGCGCCGCCGCCCCCTCCCCCCTCCCCACGAATCCCATTCCCTCGCCGCGGGTCGCCTTGATGTTGACGTCGTCCAGAGGCAACCCGAGCGCGTCCGACACGGCCGAGCGCATCCGCTCACGGAACGGCGCGAGGTGAGGCTGCTCGATGATCACCGTGGCATCGACATTGACGATCGCGAACCCGTGCTCGGCGACCAGCTCAACTGTCGTGCGCAGAAGCTCCAGCGAGTCCGCGCCGCGGTAGCGCTCGTCGGTGTCGGGAAAGTGCTCCCCGATGTCGCCGAGCGCCGCTGCTCCGAGGAGCGCGTCGATGATCGCGTGCGTCAGCACGTCGGCATCCGAGTGGCCGGCGAGCCCACGGTCGTGCGCGATCTCGATTCCTCCGAGGACCAGTCGCCGCCCATCGGCGAATCGGTGGCAGTCGTATCCGAGCCCGGTCCGCGGCGTCATCCGTCACGCTCCGAGAGCATCCGCTCAGCGACGTGCAGGTCGGCGGCGGTCGTGATCTTGATGTTCTCCGGCTCGGAGTGGACGACGCGCACCGTGCCGCCGGCCCGCTCGATCAGCGAGGCGTCGTCGGTGGCGGCGCGCAGCAGCTCGTCGGAGGCCTGCGCCAGCGCGAGCTCGAGGGCCGCCCGGCGGAAGACCTGCGGCGTCTGGACCGCCCACAGGCGGCTCCGCTCGAGCGTGCGCGCGACCGTCTGTCCGTCCTCGCCGACCTCCTTGATCGTGTCCGACACCGGCGCGGCCGCGATCACCGCATCTGCTCCGGAGCGCTCGAGCTCATCGAGCGCCCGCTCGAACAGGGCCGCCGACGCCAGCGGCCTCGCTGCGTCATGGACGATCACCGGATCCCCCTCGCCGGCTGCCCACAACGCCGCCCGAACCGACTGTGAGCGGACCTCACCTCCGACGACGGCGATGGTGCCCTCGGGGGCAGCGTCCAGCTCTCCGGCCGGCAGCGCCACCACGATCCGGCGCACGGCGCCGACCGCCCGAAGTGCCTCGACGCTCCACTCGAGCATCGGCCTGCCCGCAACCGTGACGAGCGCCTTGGGCCGGCCGGACCCAAGGCGCTCCCCACGCCCAGCGGCCACGATCAACGCGACCGCCATCTCGATCGTGAGCTACTTCGTCGCGACGGCGACCTTGCCGTTGCCGTTGCCGTTCCCGTTTCCAGACTCCGAAAGTAGCCCGTACAAATGCTCGTCTACCTCCTCCTCGTTCATCTCGAGCGCATACATCAGCTCGGAGGCGAGGATCTTCTTTGCCCGGGTGAACATCTGCTTCTCACCCGTGGACAGGCCCTTCTGGGACTCGCGGATGGCGAGATTACGTACTACTTCCGCAAGCTCGTAGATGTCACCCGTTTTGATCTTGTCGCGGTTGTGCTTGAACCGTCTGTTCCAGTTCTTGGGCATCTCCGAGCACTCGTCCTGCAGGACGGCGAGCACCTTCTTGACCGTCTCCTCGTCGATCACCCGGCGCAGGCCTGCCAGCGCCGCGTTCTCAGTGGGGACCATCACCGTCATGTCGTTGTGCAGGATCTTGATTGTGAGGTACTCGCGAGACTCGCCGAGAACTTCCTTCATCTCCTTGCGAAGTACTTTCCCCGCCCCGTGATGGGGATATACGACGCTGTCGCCAACCTCGAACTCGATATGCGGGAGGGGATCCGCGTTCTCGAGATCCCCTTCCAGGTGCTCTTCCATTAGCTCTGTGATGGTGTCCTCCTCTGTCCAAGGCCGGCGGGGCGAGGGACCCGCACGCCGTTTGCACTACGTCTGCAGGTACCTGTCGACCAGGTTGATCTCCTGCTGACGGCGAAGTCCCTCGCGTATGTCCTTCGCCCGGATCTCGCCGACTCCGTCGACGGTCTCCAGCTCGCCGTCTGTGGCGGCGAGCAAGCCCTCGAGTCCACCAAACTCGTCGACGATCCGCTGCACTACTAGCTTGGGCAATCTTGGGATGCGTCCCAGGATGCGGATTCCGCGCGGAGAGACGGGGTAGTCGAGGGTATTCACCTTGCGGTCGTAGCCGAGCAACTCGGCCAACCGACCGAAGTCCAAAAGGTCCTGATGGGGAAGGCGCACCAGCTGATCAAACGCGATCGAGAACGCCTCGTCGCTGTCGTCGATCAGGAAGTCGTGGACGAGCGCAGCCTTGTCGGCGGACACGCCGACCATCGTCTCGTCGAGCTGCATCTCGATCAGCCGGCCTTCCGTTCCGAGCTCGACGATGTAGCGCTCGATCTCCACGGCCATCCTCGTCACGAGCTCGGCCCGCTGAAGCACCGTCAACACGTCGTGGAGAGTGACGCCACCCTCGAACTCGAGTGCGGTCAGACGCGTCGAGACCTGGTCGAGCCGGCTGCGGTACTTGTCGAGCGTCGCCAATCCCTGGTTCGCCTTGGCGAGCACCACCGGGATGTCCTCGAGGATGTACTTGACGTCGTCGACGTACAGCGACACGATCTCGCGCCGCTCCGAGATGGCGACCACAAGCGCGTCGGTCTGCTTTGAAACCCGCTCCGCGGTGCGGTGGCGGGTGCCGGTCTCCATCGTCAGGATCGTCGGATCGGGCGTCAGCTGGACGTTGGCGTGGACGATCTTCGTCGCGTTCGCGCTCAGCACGATCGCCCCGTCCATCTTCGCGAGCTCGTACAGCAGCGCCGGCGAGTAGTCGAGGTCGAGCTTGATCCCGCCGGAGAACAGGAAAGCCAGCTCGTCGGCGTCCCCAATTACGATCAGACCGCCTGTACGGGCGTCCTGGATGTTGTCCAGACCCTCCCTCAGGGCCGTGCCGGGGGCGACCATCTCGAGGGCCCTCACTATCCGGGACTCCTGTCGAGATTCGAGCTCTTCCTTAAGCTCTTCCCCGGAACGAGACGGCATCAAGGCCGATTTTACCGGACATTCATGTGTTGAGGCCCCACGGCCCCGCATCCTCCCGGCGCGCCACGACAGGCTTCCGAGGGCTGGTTCAGGCGGGATGAGGGGCCGTTTCCCGATGTGGAGTCACCACTGTCACGTTCGGTCGGAGTCCGCCAACTCCGATTGCGGGACTATGCCGCCTGAATCGCCGTTCAGCTAACGCATTGCTCGCGACGGCGAGGAAATCTGCACAGTGCGACAAATGGGCGCGGCGGGGGCGCCATCAGGCGGCTCTCGCCTCCCGCGCCTCGCCACCCAGCGCCACCCGCAACGCGTCGCGAACCGTTCGGCACGCGCCAGGCTCGACCGCTCCCGCCAGGCCGAACTTCGCCGCCTCCGCCAGCCGCCGGTCGGCGTGCGCCACCGTGCGCAGCTCACCCGTCAATCCGAGCTCGCCGAAACACGCCAGCGGTCCACCGGAGGGGCCGAGCAGGGCGATTCGCTTCGCCGCGCTGGCGACCGCCAGCGCCACCGCGAGATCGGCGCCGGGTTCGTCGACCCGGACGCCTCCGACGACGTTCACAAACACGTCGGCGGCGCCGAGGCCGATCCCGCCGTGGCGGCCCAGCACGGCGAGGACGAGTGCCACCCGGTTGCGGTCGAGCCCGCTCACGACTCGCCGCGGCGGCACCAGCTCGGAACTCGACACGAGCGCCTGGACCTCGACCAGCAGCGGCCGCGATCCCTCCATCGCGCACAGGACGACGCTCCCCGGCGCGCGGGTGGCCTCGCCGACGAACCGCGCCGAGGCGTCGAGCACCTCGACCAGACCATGGTCGCGCATCTCGAACACGCCGGCCTCGTCGGTCGAGCCAAACCGGTTCTTGATGGCGCGGACGGTGCGATAGGTGCGCTCGCGCTCCCCTTCGAATTGGAGCACGCAGTCGACGAGATGCTCGAGGACGCGGGGACCGGCCAAGGCCCCGTCCTTGGTCACGTGGCCCACGAGCAGCACCGCGATCCGCAGCGCCTTGGCCACGCGCATGATCTCGCCGGCGACCTCGCGGACCTGGCCCACCGAGCCGGCGGCGCTCGACAGCTCAGCGCTGTGGATTGTCTGCACCGAGTCGACCACGCAAACCTCGGGCCGCTCGGCTTCCAGCGTCGCCAGCACCGTGTGGAGGTCGGTCTCGGCGATCACCGGGATCTCGAGCGCCGCCGTCTCGCTCAGCCGCTCGGCCCGCAGACGGATCTGGGCGGCCGACTCCTCGGCCGACACGTACAGAGTCCGCCGACCGGCGGCGACCAGGTTCGCCAGCGCCATCGTCGTCAGCGTCGACTTGCCGATCCCCGGCGCTCCTCCGATCAGCACCAGCGACCCGGGGACGATCCCGCCCCCGAGGACGTTGTCGAGCTCGCCGATGCCCGTGCTCATGCGATCGTGTTCCTCGGCGGCGATGCTCCGCAGCGGCACCGGCGCGACGCCGGCGACCCGCGCGCCTCCCCGGCGCGGACGCGCAGAGCTGGCCGACCCGGTCCGCACCTCCTCGACCAGCGTGTTCCAATCGCCGCATCCCGGGGCACTGCCCCGCCCACCGCGGCGTCTCGTGGCCGCACGCTGAGCACACGTGAATCGAGGTGGGACGCGCCATCCCACGAGGCTACGCGCCCGCCCCGACGGCATCGCGACCCGCTTCACTTTTGTGACAGGCGGAGCCCTTCCAGCGCGTAGGTGACCCCGAACATCAGCTCGCCACCGTCCGCCCACCCGCCGGCGCGCTCATTCAGGACCTGGCCTCGCAAAAGCCCCAGCGGCGGTCGCGCAGACGCGTAGCGAAGCGCCCCGGACAGCATGCGGCGGGACAGCGAAACCCAGCCGCGCGCCGGCGGGACACGAGTGCTCGAGCTGCCGGCACGCCGCCGCCAGATGGAGCAGCCCGGCCGCCGTGATCACGCTCGCCGAGACGTCGACCGGCGCGCCCGGACGGGCGTCGTAGTCCCACAGCGGCACGCCGGCGGCCGGCAGATGCGCCCGCACGTAGCCGGCGATCCGCGAAGCCACCCGCAAAAGCGCCCGGTCCCGCAATTCCGACGCGGCGACGGCGAAGCCATACAGCGCCCACCCCTCGCCTCGCGACCAGGTGCTCGTACGAGAGATCCCCTGGTGGGTGGCGAACGACACCACCCGGCCGGTGGCGCGATCGAAGTTCACGGCCTGGATCGTCGAGCCGTCGCGCCGCACGAGCAGCGCCGCGATCCGCTCAGCGTGACGCGCAGCGACCCGCACGTACCTCGGATTCCCGGTCAAGCGCGTCGCCCAGGGCAGAATCGCGATGTTCATCATGCTGTCGACGATCGAGTCGGCGTCGGGGCCGTAGGAGTTCGTGGGGATCGTGCCGGCGCGGGAGTTCGTGGCGGCCAGCGCCAGCAGCTCGTTCGAGGCGGCGATCACGCTCCGCTTCAACCGCGAACACAGCGCCACCGGCTGTCGGCCCTTGAGGCAGAGCGCCATATAGGCCGCGAGCGACGACTGCTCGTACATGAAGCCGACGTCGTGGGTGTCGTCGCGCTCGTGGCCGAGATGGGCGAGCGTCGCCGCCAGCGCCCAACGGGCGAACATCCCGCCGGCGGGCTCGAGCGCGGCGGCCTGCCACAGCGCCCCGGGCCAGAAGCCGCTGGTCCAGTACGTGGCGGAGTTGTGCAGGACGTCCTTGACGGTGGCGCCGATCGGGAACTGCCCCGGCGCCAGGCGGGCGTGGAGCTCGGCCAGTCGATGCAGCAGCAGCGCGGCCGGCTCGGAGGCCGGGCTGATGATCAGGGCGGTCACGCGCGAGCTCCAGCGCACCTGCCGGAACGCGAGCGCTCCGCCGGCCGGCCAGCCGGTGGCGAGCGTGCGGCCGTTGACGGCGACGTGCCCGTCCGCGATCTCGATGTGGGCGCGGAGTGGAAGCGTCCCGTTGATGACGAGCGTCCGCGGCCCGACGCTTACGTCGAGCGCGGCCTGGGGCCGGCTCCTGGCCACGTCGAACGAGACGACGCCACCACCGGCCGGCAGCGCCAGCCGGGTCGCGTCGCCGCCCAGCAAACCCACGCGCGGGATCACCTTGACGCCGGCGAGAGACACTGACGCGACCGGGGCCGCACGGGGCGTGCCGCGCGGCGTGCCGCCGGCGGCCGACGACCCGCCGCATCCGCCCGCGAGGCAGACCAGCGCGATCGCTACCGCAGCCCGGGCGAGCCGGACCTGCATGGCGGTTGGTCTACTCGGCGTCTGAGGGCGCGTCGGGCGCGCCCGGCTCAGGATCGTCAGAGCTCTCGTCAGCGTCCGAATCGCCGCCGCCACCCTCAGCGCCGACGCCAACCGGCGTGGGCTTGGGGGCGGGCTCGATCACCGTCAGCTTGACGTCGTCGGAGTCTTCCTCGGTGTCGGCCGGCTTCTCGACGAGGACCGTCGAGCCAGACGGGACCTGGGCACGGAGCACGAAGTCCGCCAGCGGATCCTCGACGTAGCGCTGGATCGCACGGCGCAGCGGCCGCGCCCCCATCGCCGGGTCCCAGCCCTTCTCGACGAGCATGTCCTTGGCGTCGTCGGACAGCTCGAGCTGGAGCTCGCGCTCGGCCATCGACTCGCGGATCCTCCGCAGCAGCAGGTCGACGATCTCCTTGATCTCGTCCTTGGCCAGCTTGTGGAAGACGATCACCTCGTCGATCCGGTTCAGGAACTCGGGCCGGAAGACCTTCTTCAGCTCGCCCATGATCCGGTTCTTCATGTCGTCGTAGGTGATCCCGGTCTCGTCGTCACTGACGGCGAAGCCCAACGGCGTGTTCCGGGCGATCTCGGCGGCGCCGATGTTCGAGGTCATGATCACGATGCAATGGCGGAAATCGACGGTCCGGCCCTGAGCGTCGGTCAACCGCCCGTCCTCCAGGATTTGGAGCAGGATGTTGAACACGTCAGGGTGGGCCTTCTCGATCTCGTCGAGCAGCAGCACGCTGTAGGGCTTGCGCCGGACCGCTTCGGTCAGCTGCCCGCCCTCGTCATAGCCGATGTAGCCCGGAGGCGAGCCGACCAGCCGCGAGACCGCATGCTTCTCCATGTATTCGGACATGTCGATCCGGATCATCGTGTCCTCGTCGCCGAACAGGAACTCGGCGAGCGTCCGCGCGAGCTCGGTCTTGCCGACGCCCGAGGGGCCGAGGAAGATGAACGAGCCGGTGGGGCGCTTCGGGTCCTTCAGACCCGCGCGCGAGCGCCGGATCGCCTTCGAGACGACCTCGATCGCCGGGTGCTGACCGATCACGCGCTTGTGGAGCTCTTCCTCCATCCGCATCAGCTTGGCGGTCTCGGCCTCGGTCAGCTTGAACACCGGGATACCGGTCCACATCGAGACGATGTCGGCGATCTCCTCCTCGCCGATCGCAGGACGCTCGGTGGACTCACCCGCTTCCCACTGCTCGGCGAGCTCGCGCTTCTTCTGCGTCAGCCGCCGCTCCTTGTCGCGGAGGTTGGCGGCCTTCTCGAACTCCTGGGCCTCGATCGCAGCCTCCTTGGCCCGGCGGGTCTCCTCGATCTCGTCCTCGAGCTCGCGGTACACGGGCGGCGAGGTCATCGACTTGATCCGCATCCGCGACGCGGCCTCGTCGATCAGGTCGATCGCCTTGTCGGGCAGGAAGCGGTCCGAGATGTAACGGTCCGCCAGGTCGGCGGCCGCCTCGAGCGCCTCATCGGTGATGTTGACCTTGTGGTGCTGCTCGTAGCGGTCGCGCAGGCCCTTGAGGATCTGGACGGTCTCCTCGGTGGTGGGCTGGTCGACGGTGATCTTCTGGAAGCGGCGCTCGAGCGCGGAGTCGCGCTCGAGGTACTTGCGGTACTCCTCGAGCGTCGTCGCGCCGATCGTCTGCAGCTCGCCACGGGCCAGTGCCGGCTTGAGGATCGAGGCCGCGTCGATGGCGCCCTCGGCGGCGCCGGCGCCGACCAGATTGTGGAGCTCGTCGATGAACAGGATGATGTCGCCGCGCTGGGTGATCTCCTTCATCACCTTCTTCAGGCGCTCCTCGAACTCGCCGCGGTACTTGGAGCCCGCGACCAGGGCGGCGAGATCCAGCGTGTAGATCTGCTTGCCCTTCAGCAATTCGGGGACATCGGCGTTCGTGATCCGCTGCGCGAGACCCTCGACGACGGCGGTCTTGCCGACGCCGGGCTCGCCGACGAGCACCGGGTTGTTCTTGGTGCGCCGGGAGAGGATCTGCATGATCCGCTCGATTTCAGTCTCGCGACCGACGACCGGGTCGAGCTTGCCCTCGGCGGCCAGCTTGGTCAGGTTGCGACCGAACTGGTCGAGCAGCTTGGAAGATTTCTTGCCCTCGCCCTGTGCGGCCGGAGAGCCGGCCGCCGCACCCGTGCCGCGCTGGCGGCTGCCGGGGCCGGAGAGCATCCGGATGACCTCGTTGCGGATCTTCTCGGAGTCGGCGTCGAAGTCGAGCAGGATGCGGGCGGCGACGCCCTCATTTTCGCGGACGAGGCCGAGCAGGATGTGCTCGGTGCCGATGTAGTTGTGGCCGAGGCTCAGGGCCTCACGCAACGCCAGCTCGAGGACCTTCTTGGCCCGGGGCGTGAACGGGATCTGACCCGAGGTGACCTCTTCGCCGGAGCCCACGATCCGGACGACCTGAGCGCGCACGCGCTCGACCGTGATGTCGAGGGACTCCAGCACGCGTGCCGCCAGGCCCTCCTCCTCACGTAGAAGTCCAAGCAGGATGTGTTCGGTGCCGATGTAGTTGTGCTTGAGCGTCCGCGCCTCTTCCTGCGCCAAGACCACGACCTGGCGGGCTCGCTCTGTAAATCGCTCGAACATGATTCTTCTCTCGGTCCGGTGTACTCAGGTGCTCGGTCGAGGTGTTTTTCTGTCCTTGTTCTCCCTACGCGGCCAGCGCGCTCTGGGCCTGCTGCAGGCCCCACGAGAATCCCGTTCTCCTCACCTATTTCGACCGCCAAGTCGCAATTGATGAGCGAATTCGGTCTCGTTCTCGGGCCATAAGCCAGTCTAGCAATGCACCCCTCACCCTCTTTCGGTATCCCGATCAGGCCATGGTGGCCTGCGACCGGAGTTTGCGGGCTTCGCGCCCGCGTAAGGGAGACGTCGTTCCTAAGCTAGCGGCTCTAAGGCCGCCAGGTATGTGCAGCTAGTCACGCATCGCCGGAAAAAGCACGACCTCGCGGATCGACGCGCGCCCCGTCAGCGCCATCACGAGCCGGTCGATTCCGATGCCGATCCCGCCCGTCGGCGGCATTCCGTACTCGAGCGCCTCGATGAACGACTCATCGTAGGGCTGCGCTTCCTCGTCGCCGGCGCCGGCGAGCGCGCGCTGCTGCTCGAATCGCCGGCGCTGCTCGTCCGGGTCGTTCAGCTCGGTGAACGCGTTGGCGAACTCGATACCGCCGACGTATGCCTCGAAGCGCTCGACGAGGCCATCGACGGACCGGTGGCGCTTGGCGAAAGGCGAAAGCTCGACCGGGTAGTCGAGCAGGAAGGTCGGTTGGATCAGGGTCGGCTCGACGCTGCTTTGAGAGGAGCTCATCGACTAGCTGCGGCCAGGTGTCCTGCTGGGCGACATGCATCCCGCGGGACTCCATCTCGTCCGCCAGCGCGTCGCGCTCGCGGACGGCGAGGATGTCGATACCGGTCCGGGCCCGGATTGCCTCGACCAGCGTCTCGCGGTGCCACGGCGGGGTGAAGTCGAATTCGCCCTCGTAGCCGATTTCGGAGGCGACGAACGAGACCAGCCGCTCGCACCGCTGCGCGATCTTCTCGTAGTCGGCGTACGCCTCGTAGAACTCGAGCATCGTGAACTCGGGGTTGTGGGTGGTGTCGACGCCCTCGTTGCGGAAGTCCTTGCCGAGCTCGTACACGCGTTCGAGCCCGCCGACGATCAGCCGCTTCAGGTAGAGCTCGGTCGCGATACGGAGGAAGAACTCGCGATCCAGAGCGTTGTGATGGGTCGTGAACGGCCGGGCCAGCGCCCCGCCGTACAGCGGCTGGAGCACGGGGGTCTCGACCTCGATGAATCCCTCGGCGTCGAGGAACCGTCGCACCGCGGCGATCACTCGCGCGCGGGTGACGAACAGTTCGCGCGCCTCCTCGCTGGCGATCAGGTCGAGCTCGCGGTGGCGGTATCGGGTCTCGACGTCGGTCAGGCCGTGATGCTTCTCCGGCGGCGGCCGCAACGATTTCGCGAGCACGACGAACGACGTGATCCGCAGGGTCAGCTCGCCCCGCCGCGAGGAGAACGCGATCCCGTCGATTCCGATCAGGTCGCCGAGATCGAGGCCGAGCAGCCGATCCATCCCCGCGGCGCCGAGCTCGTCGATCCGGGCCTGCAACTGGATCCGTCCGGAACGGTCGACGAGATCCAGGAACGCCATCTTTCCCTGGCCGCGCCGAGCCGACAGCCGGCCGGCGACCCGATGGGAGACCGATGTCTCCTCGCCGGCCTGGAGCGAGGCGTGCGCGGCTCGGACCGAGGCGATCGGCTCGACGCCGTCGAACTCGTGCGGGAACGGATCGACGCCCTCCGCCCGCAGCGCGTCGAGCTTCGCCCGCCGCGTTGCGAGGAGTTCAGAGGACGCGACGCGTTCGTCGCTCATCCATCGGCCCTCCTACTTCGAGGCGACGTCGATCTTGGTGATCTTGAGCTTTCGCTCGCCCTTGGGGGTCGCGAACTCGACCTCTTCGCCGCGCTTGCGTCCCAAGAGCGCCTTGCCGATCGGCGACTCGTTGGAGAGCTTGAGCTCCATGGGGTTCGCTTCGGCGGAGCCAACGATCGTGTACTTCGTCGACTTGCCGCCCTCCTCCTTGACGTAAACCACAGAGCCGACCCGGACCACGTCGGTCCCGAGGTCGGTGGCGTCGATGACCGTCGCCGACCGCAGCTTGTCCTCCAGCGCGGCGATCCGCGCCTCGAGCATCGCTTGCTCGTTCTTTGCGTCGTCGTACTCGGCGTTCTCCGAGATATCGCCGAACTCGCGCGCCTCTTTGATCCGGGCGGCGACCTCCCGACGGCGGACTGTCGATAGTTGCTCGAGCTCGGCCTTGAGAGTGACCAGCCCTTCGGGTGTGAGGATGACGTCCTTAGGCATTGCTTTGACCTGTGGGGTTAGGGGCGATATGGACGAGAAAAAACCCGCCCTACCAGCGGGAAAGCGCACGCCCCGGTTGCGTGGGCGGATGAGTATAGACACCTCCGCGCGGGACCTTCGGTGGGGACGTTCTGACCGCTCAGGGATCTCTATGCGGTGGCGCAGGTGGCGTCCATGAACAGCTCGCGCGCGTCGTCTACCGTCGCCGCGCGCTGGAGCGCCGCCTGGAGTGATTTGCCACCGCCCAGCCGCTCGGCGTACCAGGGATAGAACTTCCGCAGGTACCGCGCGGCGCGCTCCGGACCGAGGTGCTCGCACGCCCGCTCGAGCACCCACTCGAGCTCGGCCAGGATCTCGTCGCGATCGGGCTCGCCGGACCGCCGCCCGAGCAACTGCTCGAACAGCCACGGATTGCCCAGCGACCCGCGGGCGAGCAGCACACCCGCCGCGCCCGTCTGCTCGAATGCACTGCGGGCCGCGTCCGCGGTCTGCAGGCCGCCCGAGATCATCACGGGCACGGGCAACTCCTCGACCAGCGATCGCGCCAGCTCGTAGTCGGGCGCGCCGCTGTGGCGCTGAGAGGCGTGGCGGGGATGGATCGAGAGGCCGGCGACCCCGCCGTCGGCCGCCAGCCGGCGAGCGGTTTCGACGCCGCTGTGGTCGTCGGGTCGCTGTCCGGTTCGCAGCTTCACGGTGACCGGCAGGCCGCTTCCCTTGGCGGCGGCGCGCGCGAGCGCCACCGCCCGTCGGGGATCGCTCAGCAGCGCCGCCCCCGCGCCGGTCTTGCAGACCTTCGGGACCGGGCACCCCATGTTCAGGTCGATCAGGTCGGCGCCGGCCGCGGCCACCCGCTCGGCCGCGGAGGCCATCACGTCGGGATCGTGGCCGAACAGCTGCATCGAGATCGGGTGCTCGTCGGGGTGGATCCGCAACAGCTCGCGACAGGTCCGCTCGTTGCGATAGTGGACGGCGAAGCTCGAGACCATCTCCGAAACGACCAGGCCGGCCCCGTACCGCTTGGCCTGGAGACGGACGAACCAGTTGCCGATCCCCGCCAGCGGCGCGAGCACGACGCGGTTGGCGATCGGCACGCCACCGAGGGTCCAGCTGTCGTTGAGAGTCGGCGACACGAAGATTCATGGTACGAATTGGGCCTATGGATCTCGGCCCCCTGCTCGCCCCGTGGACCGAGATCGTGCTCGAGCAGGTGCCTGGGATCGAGCTGTTCGACGTCCACACCCACCTCGGCCAGAACGATCCCGACGGCATGAGCCAGACGCCCGGGCAGCTGATCGGCCTACTCGAGATGGTGCAAGCACGGGGCGCGTTCGTGTTCCCGATGCACGAGCCCGACGGCTACCCACCTGCCAACGACGCCGTGCTCGAGGCCTCCGGCGGGACCGACTCGCTCCTGATCCCCTTCTGCCGCGTGAACCCGCACGACGATCCCGTGCGCGAGGCGGAGCGCTGCCTCGACCGTGGCGCGAGGGGAATCAAGCTCCACCCCCGGGCGGAGAACTTCACGCTCGATCACCCCAACGTCCGGGCGCTGGTCGAGCTCGCCGGCGAGCGCCGGGTGCCGATGCTGATCCACGCCGGTCGCGGCATCCCGGCACTGGGGCTGCACGCCGTCGAGCTCGCCGGAGACTTCCCCGACGCGCCCCTGATCCTCGCCCACGCCGGGATCTGCGACCTGTCATGGATCTGGCGGGTGGCGCCCGATTACCCGAACCTGCTGTTCGACACCGCCTGGTGGATGCCCGCCGACCTGCGCGCGCTGTTCGCGCTCGTGCCGCCCGGCCAGATCCTGTTCGCCAGCGACGCGCCGTACGGCAACCCCGCGATGTCGGCCGCGTTCCAGCTACGCACGGCGATTCAGGTCGGGCTCTCGCCGGCGCAGATCCGCTCGATCGCCTCCGAGCAGGCGTCTGCGGCTCGCCGCCGGCGAGCCCCTCCAACCGGCCGGCCCGGCCGTCGGCGAGAGCGCGCGCCCGCCCCACGTGCTGCTCGACCGCGTCTCTGAGTTTCTGATGCTCGGCGCGATCGCCTCGTTCCGCGGCTCGGATGGAGCGGCGGAGATGCTGGCGCTCGCGCGGCTGGCCTGCGACGTGCCCAGAGGAGATCGACGACGCGCCGGTGTTCGCCGCGATCGTCCATCTGATGGACATCTACGACGAGATCACCGCTCAGGATCCGGAGGACCGGCGGCGGAACGCGTTCCTGATCCTCGCGACCAGCGTCGCCCAGACTCCCGAGGTGCCGATCCCGGAGCTGGCCTCCGAACCCGCGGGCTGAGCGTCAGTGCTCGGTCTGGTTGCGGCCCCAGATCAGCCGCAGCCCGATCAGCGTCAGCAGGTCGTCGACCTGATCGACGGTCTCGCGCACGAACGGAACGAGGGCGTGGGCCAGTCCCCCCGTCGCGATCACCGTCGTGCTCTCCCCCAGCTCCTCGCGGAGCCTGCTGAGGATCCCGTCGACCTGGCCGGCGAATCCGTAGACGATCCCGCTGCGAATCGCGTCGACCGTCGACTTGCCGATCAGTCCGCGGGGTGGCGCCAGCTCGACCTTCGGGAGCTTCGCCGCGCGGTCGTACAGCGCGTCGATCGAGATCTCGGCACCGGGGCTGATGATCCCGCCCAGGTACTCGCCCGCGGCTGAAACGGCGTCGTAGGTGATCGCGGTCCCGAAGTCGACGACGACGCACGTGTCCCTGACCCGTTCGTAGGCGGCGACGGCGTTGACCAGCCGATCGGCGCCGACCTCGCGCGGGTTGTCGATCCGGATCGGCATGCCGGTGCGGATCGACGGCCCGACCACCAGCATGCCGTGGTTCAGATACCGCTCGGCCATCGCCGTCCACTGCTCCGAGAGCTGGGGGACTGTGGAGGACACGATCGAGGTGTTGACGTCTGCCAGCGACAGGCCGCGCAGCGCCAGCAGGTTCGACAGCGCAGCGCCGAGCTCATCGCCGGTCGACTCCCTCACCGTCGCGAACCGCCAGTGCTCGGTGAGCACGTCGCGATCGTCGAACACGCCGAAGTGCGTCTGGGTGTTGCCGACATCGACGACGAGAAGCATGGGCGAGGATTATCGGGCCTACGAAACCGGCCGGCGAAGCGGCGAGCCGGCCAGCCTCACGTCCTGCCCCTCGCCGAGGGCTGCGAGCGCCGACGTGGCGGGCTCCCCGCCGGGGAACCTGAGGTGCGGGTCGAGCTCGAGCAGCGGCACGAGCACGAAGCGGCGGGAGCGGACCTCGGGGTGAGGGAGCGTCAGCCGCATCGACTGGTACATCAGCTCGCCCAGCAGGAGCACGTCGACGTCGATCGCCCGCGGCCCGTGGCGCTCGCCGCCGGGCGCGCGTCCGACGGCGCGCTCGACCTCCTTGCACGCGTCGAGCAGTTCTTCGGGCCCGTGCGAGGTCTCGATCCGCACGCAAGCGTTGAGGAAGTCGGGCTGATCGAGGACGAGCCCGACGGGCTCCGTCTCATACACGGAGGAGGAGGCGAGGACGGTCACGCCGTGGCGTGAGAGCTCGTCGACCGCCGCGCAAAGCTGTTCCCGGCGCTCGCCGACGTTCGACCCGAGTCCGAGATACCCGACCGTCACTCAGCCTCGCGCCAGACCTCGACCGACACCTCGCTCACGGCAAACGCGAGCGGCGGCTCTGGCTTCGAGGCTTTCACCCAAACTGACTGCGCGCGGTACTGATCGAGCAACCGATCGGCGATCGCCGCACACAGGCGCTCCAGGGTCTTGTAGGACCGCTGCTGGGCGACGAGGTTCGCGCTGTCGCAGACCTCGGCGTAGTCGACCGTGTCCTCGATCCGGTCGGTGACGGTCGCGTCGCATTCGCCGACGTCGAGTCTCAGGTCCAGCAGCAGGCGCTGGCCGACCTCGCGCTCCGCAGCAGTCACACCGACGTGCGTGAACAGCGACAGGCCCGTGATCTCGACCGTGACCTCGGGCTCAGAGCGCTCCTCGTCGTCCTCGTCCTCCTCGTCCACCCCGTCGTACTCGTCGGCGTCGTCATCCTCGGTCATCGAGCGCTCCTCGTCGTGAGTACGGTCGCGGTCACGGGCCGACCGTAGCAGCCGCCACCTTGAGGGCATCGTCGACTGGCGCCACCTCGTGGACCCGGAAGATGCTGGCTCCGTGGATGTAGCCGATCACGTTGGTGGCGATCGTCGCGGCGAGCCGGTGCTCGACATCGCGGCCGGTGAGCCGGCCCAGAAACGACTTGCGCGAGGTGCCGATCAGCACGGGACGGCCGACCGCGACGAGCTCGTCGAGACGGCGCAGAAGCTCGAGGTTGTGCGCCACCGTCTTCCCGAACCCGATCCCCGGGTCCAAGACGATCCGGTCGACGGGGACGCCGGCGGCGACCGCGACCGCCATCCGCTCCTGCAGGAACGCGCTCACCTCCGCGACGACGTCGTCATAGCGCGGGTCGTCCTGCATCGTCCGCGGATCGCCGAGCATGTGCATCAAGCACAGCGCGGCGCCCTCGGCGGCGACCACCGGGGCCATCTCGGGGTCGGCCCGCAGCGCGGTCACGTCATTGACGATCGTGGCCCCGGCGTGCAGCGCCTGGTCCGCGACCTCAGCCTTCGAGGTGTCGATCGAGATCTCCGCCTTGGCGCCGGCGGCGATCAGGCCCTCGATCACCGGCAGCACCCGGCGCAGCTCCTCCGAGGCGCCGACCGGATCGGCGCCCGGTCGCGTCGACTCGCCGCCGATGTCGAGGATCGCCGCGCCCTCGGCCTCGAGCTCGAGGCCGTGGCGGATCGCGGCGTCGCAGTCGAAGAACCTTCCCCCGTCGGAGAACGAGTCCGGGGTGACGTTGACGACGCCCATGATCCGGAACTCCCCTAGGGGCGGCATCACGGCCACGGTCGAGAGCGCGCGGGCCCTGGCTGTCACTGAACCTCTTCGTCGGGCCAGCGCCCGTGCTCGTCGAAGTACTCCCTCGCCTCCTCCTCGCGCTCGCGGTCGCGGTTGCTCTCGACGCTCATCCTGAACATCCAGTTGATCATCCACACGGTTATCGCGACCAGCAGCAGCGCCACGCCCGTCGCGGAGAGCAGCGTGTGGGCGTCGCCGTTGGTCGACACCCGGCCGTGCCCGAGCACGATCAGCACCACGCCGGCGAGCGCGATCGCCAGCGGCAGCCACAGCCGCGTCATCGACAGCAGAAAGCGCGTGAATCTGCCACCTTGGTCAGGCATGATCGAAGGGCACGTTACATCGCCGAGTTCGCAGGTCGGACACAACTACTGCGACTTCTCAGGGTTTGACGATGGAAAGATGCGCGCCAGTCCAAACGAGTTGAAGGGGTTGTGAATGACTGACGGAATGAGTCGACGTACGCTGCTCCGAGGCGCCGCTGGAGGCGCGGCCGTCCTGGCCGCCGGACGCTTGCCCGCCTGGGCGAGCCCGTTGCGCAGGGCGCACTTCCTCCGCCAGCCCGACAGCCTGCCGTTCCCTCACCTTCCCGCGGGCACGGCGAGCATGCCCGAGATCCGCAACATCGTCGTGCTGATGATGGAGAACCATTCGTTCGACAACCTGCTGGGGATGGTCCCCTACCAGGTCAAGGGCCGCCACCGCGTCGACGGCCTCACGCGCCGCCACCACCGGATCGTCAACTTCAACCCCGACGCGACCGGCAACCGTGTGTTCGCCACACACGGCAGCTCACCGTGCCAGCTCAGCGGTGAGCCGAGCCAGGCGTGGAACGCCAGCCACGAGTCCTACGACGGCGGCCGCAACGACGGCTTCGTCAAGGGCAGCGCGCCGATCGCGATGACATTCTGGGACAAGAGCGACCTGCCGTTCACGTATTCGCTGGCCGAGCACTTCCCGATCGGCGAGCGTTATTTCTCCTCGGTGCTCGCGCAGACCTACCCGAACCGGCGCTTCCTGTTCGCCGCGACGGCCTCGGGGACGATCTCGACCAACACCGCCGGATTGCTCCCCCCGGCGGCCAATGGCACGATCTTCGATCGGCTCGACGCTCACAACATCGGCTGGCGCATCTACGACCAGGAGATCGCCAGCGCCCTGATCCTCCCCAACTTCCGCAACAACCCGTCCCAGGTGGCGCGCGCCACCCCCTTCAGCCAGTTCGCCACCGATGCCGCCGCGGGCAAGCTCCCGCAGTTCACGTTCATCGATCCGAACTACGACAACACCTCGGAGGAGAACCCGCAGGACATCCAGGTCGGCGAGGAGTTCGTCGCCGGCGTCGTCCAAACGCTCATGCACGCGCCGACGTGGAAGCACACGGCGCTTTTCATCACATACGACGAGCACGGCGGCTACTACGACCACGTCCCACCGCCACCGGCCGTCCTGCCCGACTCGATCCCGCCGATGCTCACCTCCGGCGACGTTCCTGGCGCCTATAACCGCTACGGCTTCCGCGTGCCGCTGATCGTCGTCTCGCCATGGGCGCGCCGGCGCTACGTCTCGCGCGTGGTGCAGGACCACACGTCGATCACCGCGTTCATCGAGCGCAAGTGGAATCTGCCGGCGATGACGTTCCGAGACGCCAACGCGCACCCGATGACCGACTACTTCGACTTCCGCCACCCGACGTTCCGCAAGCCGCCACGGCTCCACGCGGCGCCGCCGCTCGGCCCGGGGCTAGAGGCGTGCAAGGCGGCGGGTCTCACCCCGCCGCTGCCGGGACAGGCGCCGGCGCCGAGTGACGATGTGGCGCGCTATCTGCGGCGGGCGCGGGGCTGAGAGGGCGGGGCGGGCCGGGTCGTTGCTCGCTGGCTGTCGACTCTCGACGCAGCCCTGATTGGCGAACGGCCCGGCTGAACGGCGCTCGGGAAGGGGTCGGCGCGGGAGCGATCGCGTCCATTCGATGATGCACAACACGCCAATCTCGTGGCGGATGGCGAGGGGCGGCGTGTTATGCACGAGGAGTGTGCACAGTGCGCCACGGCTCGGATCTGGGGCTGGTGTTGGCGCGCCATACACCACCGCCGCGACACTCCCGACACGCTCCGCCACAAAGGCGGCACATCCACCGCCGAAAGCTCCCACATGCTGCCGGTGCCCTCGCTCACCCTCTCCCCAGCAACGTTTACGTGGCCGTCCGCCCGCCACGCCGCGGCCAAGAGCCGATGGCCCCGCCCGGACCCGGCGATACACAGCGCCCCACGGATTCACCCCTTAGGGCAGAGCCCCCGGCAAACGCCAGCGCCCTCCCGAGTGAGCTCTACTCGGCGGTGCCGCCGGCGAGGCCAGGCCGCGGCAGCGGCCGCGGGCCCTCGCGGCCCGGAGCGCGCTCCGCCGGCGCGGGCGGCAGCGGGACCTCGGGCGGGGGCGGCGCCTCGGCGCCGAAGACCTCTTCCTCGGTCCCGCCGTCGAGGAGTGCCTCGAACTGCTCGCGCTCGATCGTCTCGCGCTTGATCAGGATCTCGGACAGCTTCGCGAGCGAGGTCTTGTAAGTCGTCAGCAGCTCCTTGGCCTGGACGTGCGCGGCCTCGACGATTCGCCGGATCTCGTCATCGATTTCGCGTGCGATCTCGTCCGAGTAGTCGGGCTCGGCGGAGAACTCGCGGCCGAGGAACGGCATGCCGTGATCGTGCCCGAACACCCGCGGGCCGAGCTTCTCCGACATCCCGAACCGCATGACCATCTGCTTGGCCGTGGCGGTGACCTTCTCCAGGTCGTTCGAGGCGCCGGTCGTGACCTCGCCGAAGATGATCTCCTCGGCGGCACGACCCCCGAGCGTCATCGCCATCGTGTCCTGGAGCTCCGCCCGGGTCGTCAGGAACTTGTCCTCGGTGGGCAGCGAGATCGTGTAGCCGAGCGCCTGCCCGCGCGAGACGACCGAGATCTTGTGGACCGGATCGCTGTTCGGCAGGTAGTGGCCGACGATCGCGTGGCCCATCTCGTGATAGGCGGTGATCTTGCGCTCCTTGTTGCTCATCACGCGGGTCTTCTTCTCCGGACCCGCGATCACCCGCATGATCCCTTCCTCGAGCTCGTCCTGGGTGATCTCGCGCTTGCCGCTGCGCGCGGCGAGCAGCGCCGCCTCGTTGACGAGGTTGGACAGATCCGCGCCGGTGAAGCCAGGAGTTTGTCCTGCCAGGGCGTCGATATCGATCTCCCTCGCCAGCGGCTTGCCGCGGGTGTGGACCTCGAGGATCTTCTTGCGCCCGAGGCGATCCGGACGGTCGACGACGATCTGGCGGTCGAAGCGCCCGGGCCGCAGCAGCGCCGGATCGAGGATGTCGGGCCGGTTGGTGGCGGCGATCAAGATGATGTTGTCCTTCATCTCGAACCCGTCCATCTCCACGAGGAGCTGATTCAGCGTCTGCTCGCGCTCGTCATGGCCGCCGCCGAGGCCGGCACCGCGGTGGCGGCCGACCGCGTCGATCTCGTCCATGAAGATGATGCAGGGGGAGTTCTGCTTGGCCTGCTCGAACAGGTCGCGGACACGGCTGGCGCCCACTCCGACGAACATCTCGACGAAGTCGGATCCGCTGATTGAGAAGAACGGGACCCCGGCCTCACCCGCCACCGCCCGCGCAAGCAGCGTCTTACCGGTTCCCGGCGGTCCGTATAGGAGCACGCCCTTCGGGATCCGGGCGCCCAGCGCCTGGAACTTCTTCGGGTTCTCGAGGAACTCCTTGATCTCGTGCAACTCTTCAACGGCTTCGTCGACCCCCGCGACGTCACGGAACGTGATCTTGGGGGAGTCAACCGACATCCGCTTGGCCCGCGATTTCCCGAACGACATCACCTTCGAGCCGCCGCCCTGGACCTGGTTCATCAGGAATATCCAGAACCCGATGAAGATCACGAAGGGCAGGATGTAGGTCAGCAGCGAGAGCCAGCCGTTGGAAGTCTTGCCCTGCACATCTAGGCCGCTGCCGCCGCCGGGGATGCTCTTTTGCGCGTCGTTGATCAGCGTCGAGGCGTAGTCGTCGGGATAGCCGACGGTGTACTTGACGCCGCTCGTCGTCGTCACGTTGACGGTGTTGTCCTTCGTGTGGATCGACATGCTCTTGACGTTGCCGTTGTCGAGCTGCGTCAAGAGGTCTCCGAAGGTCTCCTTCGGCTGGTGGCTCGAGCTGCCGATCAGCTTCTGCGCGAAGAACGCGAGCACCACCACGATCAAAATCGGAAACGCCGCGCTCTTGAAGAACCTGCTCATAAAGGGAATCCGCGCATCCCGCGCGAGGGCTCGGGTCGGAGAAAAATCAAGCGTAGCACCTGTGTTTGGGCCACTGGCGAGGGTTGCACCGTCGGTTTCAGTCCTTCAACGCCGCCACGTAGGGCAAGTTGCGGTACCGCTCACCGTGGTCCAGCCCATAACCAATTGCAAACCGGTTGGGGATCTCGAACCCCACGTATTTCGTCTTTAGATCGACTTTTCTGCGCTCGGGCTTGATAAGGAGGGCGCAGACCTCCAGTGAGCGGGGGTTTCGGCCCGCCAGATTGCGCAGCAGATATGACAGCGTCAGGCCGGAGTCGACGATGTCCTCGACGATCAGCACGTCGCGCCCCTCGATCGAGGCGTCGAGGTCTTTGAGGATCCGGACGACGCCCGAGGACTTCGTCGCGGACCCGTACGACGCGACCGCCATGAAGTCCACCTCCACCGGGACTTCGAGGTAGCGCATCAGGTCCGACAGGAAGAACACCGCACCCTTGAGGACCCCGATCAGGACCAGGTCCTTGCCGGCGTAATCGCGCGAGACCTCGGCCGCGAGCTCACGGACGCGGCGCGCGAGGTCCTCGGCCGGGACCAGGACCTCCCCGATCGCGTCGTCGTCGGTCACCGGGAGGGCAGTCTATTTATAGGGGACGCTCCGCGTCCCCTTTGGTGTCGCTCGGGCGATCCCGCGCCACCGGCGGGGTCCGCTCGAACCGCACCATTCCGCCATCGGCCACGGCCCGGACGCCGTGCGGGAGATCGAGTGCGGCTCGCCCGTGGTCCGCAAGCGCCGCGATCTCCCCGGCCCGCCTGGCCGTCCCCGGAGCCGGCCTGCCGGCGGCGCCGTCGGCCAGCCGCTGCACGACGAGCGCGCGGAGCGCCTCCGGGAGCTCGCGCAGGCGCGCCAGCGAGATCTCAGCGCGGCCGTCGAGTACGCCGTCGACCGCCGCCTCGAGCACAACCGCCTCGTCGCGCAGGATCGCCGCCAGCGCCAGCACGTTCTCCTCGGCGGCCGGGTGGATCTCTCGCAGCGCCGGCACCAGCCGCGAACGGACCCGCCCCCGGGCGTAGGCGTCCTGCTCGTTGCTCTCGTCCTCGCGCCACGGCAGCCCTCGTGCCGTGCAGTACTCGGCGGTCTGCTCGCGCGTGTAACCGAGCAGAGGGCGGACCAGTGAGCCATCTCGTGAGCGCATACCGAGGAGCGCGCGGCGGCTCGGCGACGACGCCAGCCGGTAGAGGATCGTCTCGACCTGATCGGTGGCGGTGTGACCGGCGGCGACGTCGGCCCGGCGCCGGATCGCGATCTGCGCCGCGGCGCCGTAGCGCTCGTCGCGCGCCCAGCCCTGGAGGTTTCCGGTCTCGGGGCGGTGGGGGCGCCGGACCTCGAGCTCCACCCCCAGCCGCTCGCACAGCCCCGCGCAGTGGCGCTCGTCCGCGTCGGCCTCGTCGCGCAGCCCGTAGTTGACATGCAGCGCGCTCACCGCCTCGGCGCCGGCGATCCGGACGGCCAGGTCGAGCAGGCACGTGGAGTCGCGCCCGCCCGAAAGCAGCACCACGACCGGCCTGCCGGCCACCAGCAAACCCTCCTCGCGGACCGCCTCGACCGGGATGCTCATGACCACAGTGTCTCCCACGCCACACTGCCCGCCGGCAGGAAATCAGGGCAGACAGTCAGCGGCGGGACCCCGATGAGAACGAGATCCCGCCACCCGCGGGCGAAACGGCCCGCTGCGTCGGCCGTTGGCGCTCGTCACGTTTCCGGCGGCGCCTCGCGAGGCGGATGTCCCGTCTAGCGGCACCCGCTCCCACGATCCGACCTGTTGCCTAGCTGAACTGCTAGGTCTACTCGCCCTCGGAGCCCATGTCAACCGAGAGTTTCTGATTCGTGCGTAAAGAGCGGTGAGAGCTCGGCTACACCTCTAGGTGCGGATAGTCGGCGGCGATCATCGCGCGGTATTGGGAGAACACTGGCCGCGTGATCGGAAGGATCGCCAGCGCCGCCTTCACATCGCCGCCGGTCTTGATCCGGCGGCGCGCGATCGCGATCGCGACGTTCTCCTTCCCCTGGAAGTACCGGTTGGCGGTCTCCGAGCTCATCGACATTCTCACCTTCGGCTCCCAGGCCACCGAATCCGACCACTCCCAGGCCAGGTTCGGCTCCTCCGGCCCGCCGGAGCGGATGTTGACGACCATGTCCAGGTCGGGGAAGTCGAACCGCTGCGGCGTATCGGCCTCGCGCAGCTGCGGACCGATCTCAGGATCGTCGCTCATCAGCGCGAAGGTGCGGTCCATCACCTCGCGGAACTCCTCAGTGGACCTGAACGTGCTCATCGGCGCGCGTGAGTGTAAGTGCTCGCCGCCAGACTAACCTCGCAACCCTGAACGGCCCGATCCACCTCCAGCCGACCGCGCCCCTCGCCGACCGGGTGCTGCTCCCGGGCGATCCCGGGCGGGCCCTGCTGCTCGCCCAGGCGCTGCTCGCCGAGCCGAAGATGTTCAACCACAACCGCGGATTGTGGGGCTATACCGGCAGCGCCGGTGACGGTGAGCCGCTCACGATCCAGAGCACCGGAATGGGCGGCCCGAGTGCCGCGATCGTGATCTCGGAGCTGGCCGATCTCGGCGCCAGAAGACTGGTCCGGGTCGGGACCTGCGGGGCACTCGATCCCTCGATGGCGCTGGGCGAGTTGCTGATCGCGACCGAGGCGATCTCCGCTGACGGCACGAGCCGCGCGCTCGGCGCGGCCGGGCGCGTCGCCGGCGACAGCACGTTGACCGCGGCGCTGAAGGCCGCCGGCGACGGCGGCGCCCGGGCCGGAGCGGTGGTGTCGACGGACCTCTTCTACGACACCCGGGACGAATTGGAGGAGGAGTGGCGCTCCGCCGGTGCCGTGGCCGTCGAGATGGAGGCGGCGACGCTGTACGCGCTGGCCGCTCGCCGCGGGGTCCAGGCGGCAGCGGTGCTGATCGTCACCGATCTCCTGCTTCCCGCGCGCCGGCGGATCGAGGCCGAGGCGCTGCATGCAGCGGAGCACCGCCTCGGCGAACTGGCGGTCAGAGGCCTCGCTCAGTCGCCGCCGGCCTGACCGGCCCGCCCGCCTACGTCCGGTGATCTGAGGATCAGGCCGACGAGCGCGCGGTGACGGCGGCCTCGATCTGTGTGAGCCGGTCCTCGATCGCCGACAGCCGCTGGTCGAGCGAGGTGGCGGCGGTGAGGCCTTCCAGGCGCTGCTCGAGGCGGTCGAGGCCGTCCTCGATCCCCTCCAACCGCTGGGATACGCTGCGCAGGCGGCGCGTGAGCCGCTCCAGATCGCTCGCCGACGGCAGGTTCAGCGCGCCCATCGCGGCCTCCTGGGCCCGGGTGGCGCGCTCGCGTGCGTCGAATGCGTGGGAGATGGCGCCGCTGACGACGGAGTTGTCGAGCAGCTCCTGCGCGATTCGGCCGATCGCCTCCTCGCTCTGGCGCGTCACCCGGTCCCGCAGGTTCTTGTCTTCGGTCATCGTCGTGTCCGCCTCCTCGAGGGTCTCGTGAGCTCACCCTACCGCCTCCGCGTCCCCCTACCGCCTCCGCGTCCCGAAACCCGATCCAATTTCTGGAGTCTCACTCTCAAGTTGACGCTTACGTCGCCGTCGTGAGACCGACGCTGCGCTGAGTTCTGTCGAGCGTGGCTACAGTCCGAGCGCCCTGGCGCCGATGCGGGGGGTCATGGGCGGATATCTGCAGTCGGCGCGTTTCCACGTGCGCGTTGCTCTTTTGGTCCCGGCTAGGCATTGCAAAAACCCTGTGAAAGCAGACGGTTCCGCGTTGCAAACCGCGCCTGTAATGGGTAGCTTGCACGCTAGCCGCCGCGTCGTGCGGCTTCAGAACGTGCGCACGCCGATGGCGGGAGGAGTTAGGCCGAAGTGCTGAGGAGCCGAAAGCTTTTCGTGGCGGTTGCAGCGGCGGCGGCACTGGCCGTCCCGGGGATTGCTGCCCTGCCGACCGCCTCTGCCGATACGTGCGTAGTAACGGTAACGCTCGTGGGTGGAGCTAAGGACACGTTCACGGTGAACGTGCCGCCCGGAACGCCGCTGTCCTCGATCCATCTGCCGGCCACCGGCCCGGTCCAGTCGGTCACGGAGTCGTGCTCGTCTACGCCGACGACGACGAGCACCACGCCGAGTACGACCTCGTCGTCGACGACGACGTCCACGACGACGACCACCTCGCACAAGACACCGCCTCCGACGAAGACCACGCCGTCGAGCAAGGTCCAGCAGCCCTCGCACCATTCAGCGCCGAAGAAGAGCCGGCCGAACAAGGCCACCGGCTCGAAGTCCAAGAAGAAGCCGCACACCCAGAAGCAGAGCTCCAAGAAGAAGAAGACGACCAAGCCGGCGCCCGGGACCGGGTCCGGTGGTGTCCCGACGCCGTCCAACCCGACGTTCTCCTTCTCGCTGCCAGGGCCGGCGCCGCTGGGTGTCCCGAACTTCTTCATCGACTCCTTCCAGATCCCGCCCTTCCTGTTGCCGATCTACCAGGCGGCCGGGATCCAATACAACGTCCCGTGGCAGGTGCTCGCGGCGATCAACGAGATCGAGACCGATTACGGCCGCAACCTCTCGGTCTCGAGCGCGGGCGCGGTCGGGTGGATGCAGTTCCTTCCCTCGACCTGGAAGGAATGGGGCATGGACGCGAACGGCGATGGCGTCGCCGATCCGTACAACCCGGTGGACGCGATCTTCACCGCTGCCCGTTATCTGCACGCGGCCGGCGCCTCCAAGAATCTCTCTCAGTCGATCTTCGCGTACAACCACGCCTCTTGGTACGTGCAGTCGGTGCTGCTCCGGGCGAAGCTGATCGGCGGGATGCCGCAGAAGCTGATCGGTGCCCTGACCGGCCTGGTCGAGGGTCACTTCCCCGTCGCCGCGCCGGCCAAGTACGCGGACTCGAACGTCGACCGGCTCGCCAAGCAGCGGGTCAAGGGCTCGAATGCCGCCGAAGCGGTCGACTCGGACCCCGGCGCGACCGGCGTCTCGATCTTCGCCAAGCAGAACTCGCCAGTGATCGCGGTCAACGACGGCAAGATCGTGAAGATCGGCCAGAGCCAGCAGCTGGGCCGCTACCTCGAGCTCCAGGACTCGACCGGCAACGTCTACACGTACGCGCATCTCGGTTCGATCCCGAACAAGTATCCGGTGCCCAAGCCGGTGAAGCTGACCGCCAAGGATTTGGCCAAGGAGCTCTCGGCCCCGGGCCCGACCCCCAAGCCGCAGGCGCCGGCGAGCGCGGGCACGCAGCAGGCGAGCGCGACGCCGAGCACCTCGAAGGCCACCAAGGACGTCAAGAAGTCCTCGCCGCTGACTCTGCCGGTCAGCCCGGCTCCGGCCTCGCAGCCCGCTCAGCCCGTCGCCTCGGGAATGGTCAAGGAGCGCCTGTTCGCCAATCCGTCCCGCCCCGCCTCCTACGCCGCGGGCGGTAGCGAGCAGCTGAAGAACTCGGCCGCGGAGATCTCGAACTTCCGCGATTACTTCTCCGACGTGCTTCACCTGGGCAAGAACCAGTACAAGCTCGAGCCGCTCAAGGCCGGCGCGATCGTCGTCGCCGGCACGATCCTCGGCCGGATCGCGGCACCGTCGAAGACGACCGCCTCGCACATCGTCTTCATGATCCGTCCGGCCGGTAAGAACGCGCCGCTGATCGACCCCAAGCCGATCCTCGATGGCTGGAAGCTGCTCGAGGCGACCGCCGTCTACCGCGCCGCGGGCGTCGATCCGTTCTTCGGCCCCGGCGCCAAGAACCCGACGATCGGCCAAGTGCTGCTGATGTCCAAGGCCCAGCTTCAGAACCGAGTGCTGGTCGATCCGCACGTCCAGGTCTACGCCTGTGGCCGCCGCGACATCCAGGCCGGCCTCGTCGACCGCCGCGTGCTCGCCACGATCGAGTTCCTGTCCGCCTCGGGCTTGTACCCCACGGTGTCCGGCCTCGTGTGCGGCTCGAACGGCAACCCCGCGTTCGCGAGCGGCACGAGCGTCAACATCTCCAGGATCAACAACATCCCGATCGTCGGCCACCAGGGCCCCGGATCGATCACGGACATCACGATCCGCAGGCTGCTGACGCTGCAGGGCGCGATGGCTCCGGACGAGATCATCTCGCTGATGAGCTACAAGGATCAGCCGACCACGCTCTCGCTGCCCGACCACGCGAACCGCATCCAGGTCACCTACACGCCGGCCTTCGGCTCCAACAAGAAGCTCTCCGGCGAGATCAAGTCGATCCTCAAGCCCGGCCAGTGGATCCAGCTGATCGACCGCATCAGCAAGATCCCCGAACCGGTCGTCCCGATCGCCCCGAGCAAGTACGCGATCCGCACGAGTAACGGCGGCTAGGCGACGAGCGCACCGCTGTTCCGCTTCGCGCAGGTCGAGATGCCATGGGCGCTCGGCCCGCCCGACGGCCGGTACCTGCTCCGAGCGCCCGGCCATACCCCGGGCGCGCCTCCGACGCACGTCCTCGTGATCGCGACGCTGGGCGCCCCCGAGCGCCGGCGGCTGGCGGCGGGCCGGAAGAAGCAGCGTGAGGCTCTACCTGAGCCTGAGCCTTCCCCTGTCACGACTGGCCGGGCGACCGTCATCGATGTTGGTGCGCCGTTCGATGACGTCGTGCAAGCGCGCGCCTGGCTCGCGAATGCCGGGACGGAATATCTCGCCGACGGGCTGGAGGTCCTGAACCGCGCCCTCCACGCATTCCGGCTCGTGACCGCGGACCCGTACCTGAACACCGTCAGCGCCGGCCAGGCGCTCGTGGCGAGGATCGGCTTCGGCGCCGGGGAGCAGGTCGCCGACGGCCTGTGGACCGATGCGCAGGAGCTGCTCGACCGCCAGCCCCGGCTCCGACGGTTGAAGGTGCTCCAGCCGCAAGCGCGGCTCGCGGCCGTCTTGAGCGGCCGAGAGCAGCCCCTGGCCTGCGAGGAGCTCGCGCTGCGGGCCCGCCTCGACCTTGAGGCCGGGCGCTACCGCGAAGGCACGCTCCAGCTCCACGTGGCGCTCGACGCCGCGCTCGCCGAACTGCCGTCCGATCCGACCGCCGTGGCCCTGGGCGACCGGCTGTCGGAGCTACGGGGCCTGCGCGAGCCGGTCGGCGAGGCGGCTCAGACCGCGCTCGCGGGTCCGCTCGGGGCCGAGCAGCGCGAGGCGGTGGAGTTCGCGCTCGGGCGAATCGAGGCGGCGTTGCGCGCTCGGGCGGTCGCTAACGAGTGATCCCGAGTGCGGCGAGCACGGCCTGAAGCTCGTCGACGACGTCGCCGCTCATCCTGACCGTGGCCCGGCTGTCGTAGGGCGTCGTTCCCTGCGTCAGGACCGCAACCTGGCCGCCGGCGGCGAGCGTCATCGCCGGCAGCTCCGCCACCGGGTAGACCTCGAGCGAAGAGCCGATGCACAGCATCAGATCGGCCCCGCCGGCGAGCTGCTCGGCAAGCATCAGCGTGGTCGCGGACAGATACTCGCCGAACAGGACGACATCCGGCTTGAGCGGCTCGCCGCAGTCGCACCGCGGGATCCCCCGGTCGTCGTCGGCCAGGCGGGCGCGGACCTCCGCCAGCGGGTAGCGCTGGCGGCAGATGAGACACGATGAGTGGGCGATCGTGCCGTGCACCTCGATCAGCTGCTGAGAGCCGGCACGGGCGTGGAGCCGATCGATGTTCTGCGTGATCACCGCGTCGAGCAGGCCGGCGCGCTCGAGCTCGGCGAGCGCCTCGTGGGCGCCGTTGGGCTGTTTGACCTCGAGCGTCTGGAACCGCTCGCCGTAGAAGCGCCAGAAGGACTCCGGGTCGCGCCGGAACGCGTCGATGTGGGCGACCTCCATCGGGTTGACGTTCTCCCACAGGCCGGTGCCCGGCGATCGGAAGTCCGGGATCCCCGAGGGCACCGAGATCCCCGCCCCCGTCAGCGCCACTACCGAGCGAGCGCCGCGGATCAGCTCGGCGACGCGCGCCGCGGCGTTATCGGTGGCGACGCTCACTTGCCGGTGAACCGGGCCGGCCGCTTCTCCAGGAACGCCGAGATCCCCTCGCGGGCGTCCTCGGAGCCGAACGCTGTCGCAAACGCCTGCTTCTCGGCGTCGAGCCCCTCGTCGAGGTCGCCGGCGGCGGACACGCGCTTGATCTCCTCGATCGCGAGCGGCGCCTGGTCGGCGAGCTTGCGGGCCCACGCCAGGGCGGTGTCGAGCAGCTCGTGGTCCGGGACGACCCGGGTCGCCAGTCCGAGCTCGTACGCCTCCTCGGCCGGGATCGGATCGCCTATCAGGTTCATCTCGAGCGCCTTCGCCTCTCCGACCAGCCGCGGCAGCCGCTGGGTGCCGCCGAACCCGGGAATGATCCCGAGGCTGATCTCTGGCTGCCCGAAGGTCGCCGATTCAGCGGCGATCCGGAAGTCGCACGCCATCGCCAGCTCGCACCCACCGCCGAACGCCAGCGCGTTGACGGCGGCGATCGTCGCGATGCTCGAGCGCTCCATGGTCCGCATCAGCGCCTGCATCTGGTCGGTCAAGGCCCTGCCGGCGGCGGCGTCCATCGTCGTGAACGACTTGATGTCGGCGCCGGCACAGAACAGCATCGGGTTGGCCGAGGCCAAGATCAGCGATCGTACGGCGCCGGAACCCGCGACCGCATCCCACACCCTCTGCAGCGCGTGGACGACGTCGGGCGAGATCGAGTTGGCGGGCGGGCGGTCGAGCCAGGCGATCGCGACCCGGTCACGCGTCTCGAGCCTGACCGGGCTGTCCTCGAACCCTGGGTCGGGCCGGGCGTACGGGAAGAAGCCCTGCCCGGTCTTGACGCCGAGCCGGCCCTGGGCGACGAGCCGGCGAAGGATCGTCGGAGGCTCGAAGTGCTCGCCCCACTCCTGGGCGGCACGCTCGAGCTTGGCGAGGATCTCGTCGAGCCCGATCTCGTCGGCGCGGGCAAACGGCGGCGGGATGATCCCGGCGCCGGCCATCATGCCGAGGTCGATGTCCTTCATCGACGCGACGCCCTCCTCGAGCACCAGGCAGCTCTCGACGAGCGCCTTGAGCGTGAAACGATCGACCAGCGCGGTGGCGTCGATGTCAGCTGCCGTGCTCATAGAAGCCCTTTCCGGTCTTGGCGCCGAGATCGCCGGCGGCGACCAGGTTCCGCATCTCACGGTGTACGAAGAACCGATCGCCGTAGGAGTCGCGCAGGTGCTCGGCGACGTGGAGCACCGTGTCGAGGCCGAGCAGATCGGTCAGGAAGAACGGCCCCATCGGAGCCGCCTTCGACTCGCCGACGATCCGGTCGAGCTCCTTGACGTCGATGCCGTTCTCCTCCTGGAAGCGCCACAGCTCGGAGACGCTCGAGTTGAGGATCCGGTTGACGACGAATCCCGGCGCCTCGCCACATCGGATCGGCAGCTTGCGGATCTTCTGCGCGAAGCTCATCGCGGCCTGGACGGTCTCCGGATCGGTGTCCTCGCCCTCGATCACCTCGATCAGGCGCATCACCGATGCTGGATAGAAGAAGTGAAAGCCGACGACCTTCTCCGGCCGGCTCGTGGCCTCGCCCATCTCGGTGATCGACAGCGACGAGGTATTCGAGCTGAGGATCGCCTGGCCCGGGGTCACCTCGTCGAGCTCCGAGAAGACGGCCTGCTTGATCTCCATCCGTTCGGGCACGGCCTCGACCACGAAGTCGACGTCGCCGAACGCTGTGTACTCGGTGGTGCCGGTGATCAGGGCCAGCTTCCGATCGCGCTCGGCAGCCTCCATCTTGCCGGCGTCGACCCGGCTCTGCCAAAGCGAACGGGCCTTCTCGAGGCCCGCATCGACGAACTTCTGGTCGACGTCCTTGAGCACGACGGGGATCTCGGCGTTGGCGATCGTCTGCGCGATCTCGCCACCCATCGTGCCGGCGCCGACGACGGCGGCTTTGAAGACGAACATGGCCGCGAGGCTACCCGACGTCCGGCTGGCGCGTCGCTGCCAGTTCAGCCCCGAACCGCGCCAGTGTCGAGCCCAGCGAGCGCTCCTGCGCACCCCGGATGAAAAGTATGTCGACCACGGGCGTGAACACCGATCGCTTGCGGACCTCGTACTCGAGCGTCAGCGCGACCCGGACGCTGTCCTGGTCAGGCGTGAATGTGACGATCTGGCGGCCCCGGATCGAGTCGTCCTCGACCTCGTTCGTCTGGCCGGCCAGCGGCTCGTAGGCGACCACCCGTTCGAGAACGCTGCCCCGGCCCGCCGCCCCGGACTCCCACGCCACGCGCGAACCGACGGCGGGCCAGTCGCCGCTCACCTCGGTGACGCGCGCGAGCCCGTCGACCCAAGAGGCCCACCGGCTCGTGTCGTACCAGCACTGCTCGGCGTCGTGGACGGTGGCGGGAAGGGTCTCCGAGACGGTGACGGTCCGCATCGGCCGCGATTATCGCTCGCCAAGCCGATCAGCGAGGAATACGCTCAGTGCATGAGCGAGACTCTTCCCGACAACGTCGAGCCGTACCGGAACATCTCCGCGAAGGCATACGAGCACCCGACAGATCGAGCGGCCACCGCGGCACTTCAGGCCGTGCCGATGCTCGACACGGTCGTCCGCAAGCTGATCGAGTGGCGCTACGAGCGGGCGCTCCGCCAGTTCTATCTCGGCAACTCGGTCAAGGTGGGCGAAAGGCAGCTGCCAGAGTTGTGGGCTGGGCACGTCGGTATGTGCAAGATGCTCGATATGCCCGACATCTACGACCTGTACGTCACCTCGGGCGTGCCCGGCGGGGCCTCGGCGATCGGGGCGCAGAACCCGATGATCGTGTTCGACACGGCGCTGCTCCAGAACCTCGGTCCCGGCGAGCAGCGGGTCGTGATCGGCCACGAGCTCGGCCACATCCTCTCCGGCCACATGATCTACGTGACCGCACTGAACATCCTGTTGAGCGTCGGCAACGGCCTGCCGTTCTTCCTCGGGATCCCGTTCCGGGCGGTCAAGGCGGTGCTGCTCGAGTGGTTCCGCGCCACCGAGCTGAGCTGCGACCGGGCCGCCACGCTGGCGGTCCGCGACCCGCAGATCGTGTGCCGCACGCTGATGGTGACCGCCGGCGGGATGCACGCCGACAAGCTCAACCTCGACGCGTTCATGACCCAGGCGATGGAATACGAGAGCTGGGATGACCCCAGCGATCGCGCCCGGCGTTTCTTCAACGAGATCGGACAGACCCACACGTTCGCCGTCCGCCGCGTGTCCGAGGTGATGAAGTGGGTGCAGTCCGGTGAGTACGACCGGATCGTCCGAGGCGAGTACCGCACCCGCGACCAGGAGTCAGACGTCCGTCAGGAGGCCAGCGAGGCGATGGATTACTATGCCGAGCGGTTCCGGTCCTTCTTCCGCGAGGCGGGCGACAACGTCACCAACCTCGGTTCGCAGCTGGGCGACATGAGCCAGCAGGTGGCGGACTGGGTCCGGGCGCGCGGTGGCGGTTCGGGGGGCTCGGGTGGTTCGAGGGGCTCGGGCGGTTCGGGGGGCTCGGGCGGTCCGGAGGGCTCGGGCGGTTCGGAGGGCTCAGGCGGTCCGGAGGGCTCAGGCGGTCCGGAGGGCTCAGGCGGTCCGGAGGGGCTCAGGCGCCGGCGATCCCGAGAACGGCGACGACTACTAGCTGCCCGCCACCCGAGGATGCTCAATAAGACCTAATAATTAGCATTTTTGAGCATCGTCGCATCGACGCCCTCGACGATGATCAAAAAGCGGGGCATATCCACGCTTTTCGGTCATCCTCACTCACCGCGCCACCCCGCCTCACGCCACCGCTGACACGATCCACGTCGATGCTGGCGCTCGGATGCCCTCGTCGGTCTGAAACTCCGCGAGTCCTTCGCGGAGGCCGTCGCGCACCTTGTCGTGGAGGTGGGCGGCGCGATCGCCGGCGAGGCGCAGGATCTCGCCACCGGGGCCCAGCGACATGATGATCTCGATCGCCTGGTCGATGTCGGTCCCGATCACGATCGGCAGATCGCGGCGGTGTAGCTCGATCGCCCTGTATCCGGCGTGCACGAGCACCTCGCTGGTCGTATCCGCGTCCGCCATCGAGAACGGGCCGGGACCACAGGTCGGCTCGTCGTACTCCTCGGGCCGCTTCACGATCGACTCGACGATCGTCTGTCCCCGGTAGAGCCAGTCGTTGTCGATCCGCCGGCGCCAGACGACCATCACCAGCCTGGCGCCAGGGCGCAGCGCCTCTCGCACATTGCGAAGCGCCACCACCGGGTTGGCGAAGAACATCGTCCCGAACCGGGAGAAGGCCATGTCGTAGGGGCCGCCGAGCGCGTCGATCTGAACATCGGCAACGGCGAAGCTGACCCGCCCCAGCCCCGCCTCGGCCGCCTCCTGGCGCGCGGCCTCGATGAACCGCGGCGCGGCATCGACGCCGACGGCGCTCCCATCGGGTCCGGCCAGCTCGGCCACGCGCTGGGTCGTGTCGCCGAATCCGCACCCGATGTCGAGCACACAGGACCCGGCGCCGGGCGGAAATAAGCGCAGCGCCTCCTCGCCATGGGCCCCGAGCCCGGCCGTGACGATCTCGCGGAATCTCACGAACCGCTCGAACAGCGGCCCGTCCCACGCCTCGATCGCCTCTGCATTTTCGCCGGTTTCCCGACTGACTTCGGTAGCGCCCATAGCGGCCCCTCTCACTGCTTGTTGGTCCTGTTACTCCTCGACGGCAAGGAGACCACCGGGTGCACGGGCTGTCAATGGGGGCCTCGCCCCCATTCAACTGGCGCCCGGGTCGCGTCTGACAGCCGCCCCGGTCGCGTCCGACAGGCGCCCCGCCCATTCGCCTGCCCGGTCTCTTGACAGCAAGACGTATCGCGATATATCGTTATATATCTAATCGCGGCGAAAGGAGCCGACATGGGTAGAGAACGAGAGTGGTACGGGCGCCGGCGCCATTTCGGCGGCGACGTCATGTTCGGGCCGATGGGCCCTGGGGGAAAGTTCGGCGCGATGCCCGGCGGGCCGTTCGGCGGTGGCCGGGGACGCCGGCGCCGTGGCGACGTCCGCACGGCGTTGCTCTTGTTGCTGGCCGAGGAGCCTCGCAACGGCTACCAGCTGATGCAGGCGATCGAGGAGCTGAGCGGCGGCCGCTGGCGGCCGAGCCCCGGCGCCGTCTACCCCTCGCTGGCGCAGCTCGAGGACGAGGGCCTGATCCGCGCCGTCGACCGCGAAGGGACGAAGCTGTTCGAGGTCACGGACGCCGGGCGGGAGCAGCTCGCCGAGCGCGACGATGCCGCCCCGCCGTGGGCTGAGGAGGACGAGCCCGCATCGTTCGGAGACATCAGAGCGCAGATCAAGCCGCTTCAGATCGCGGTAATGCAGGTCATCCACGCCGGCAACGAGGAGCAGGTGGCGCGGGCCAGCGCAACGCTCGCCGAAGCCCGTCGATCGCTCTACCGGATCCTCGCGGAGGAGACCGATGACTGATCGCGTAACCTCGTTCTCGATGACGGGTGCGAGCGACGGAAACGGCGCGGCGAGTACGGCCGCGATAGAGGTGCACGGCCTCGTGAAGCGCTTCGGCGAGATCGAAGCGGTGCGCGGCGTCGACTTCGAAGTGGCCTCCGGGGAGGTCTTCGGCTTCCTCGGACCGAACGGCGCCGGCAAGACGACGACGATCAACATGCTCTGCACGCTCGTCAAGCCGACAGAGGGTTGGGCGACTGTCGCCGGTCACGACGTCGTGCGCGAGCGCGACGACGTCCGGCGCAACATCGGGCTGGTGTTCCAGGACCCAACGCTCGACAACTACCTGAGCGCCGAGCAGAACCTCAAGCTCCACGCCGAGCTCTACGGACTCCAGTCAAACCTGGTCGCGCCGCGGATGAAGCAGGTGCTTCAGATGGTCGGCCTGTGGGAGCGCAAGGACTCGCCGGTGGGCACTTTCTCAGGCGGGATGCGCCGCCGGCTCGAGATCGCCCGCGGGATGATGCATTCGCCGCGTGTTCTGTTCCTCGACGAGCCGACGATCGGGCTCGATCCGCAGACGCGCCGCTCGATCTGGGATTACATCCGTGAGCTCAAGGAGCGGGAGGAGATCACGATCTTCATGACGACCCATTACATGGACGAGGCCGAGTGGTGCGACCGGATCGCGATCATGGACAACGGCCAGATCGTCGCCCTCGACTCCCCCGAGAGGCTCAAGGGCCAGATCGGCAAGGACCGGATTCAGATCCATACCGACAACAACGAGGCCGCGATCGCGGCGCTCGAGGAGCAGTTCGGAATCGAGGGGCGCGTCGCCGAGGGGGCGGTCATCTTCGGCGTGCCCTCCGGCGAGGAGTTCGTCCCCCGGCTGTTCGCAGAGCTCGGCATCTCGATCAACTCCGTCAGCGTCTCGAGGCCGAGCCTCGACGACGTCTTCATGTCCCACACCGGGACGACGATCCGCGACGCCGAGGAGGACCCGGCCAAGCAACGCAACCGCGTGATGGTGCAGATGATGGGTGGAGGTAGGCGATGAGTACGACGGCGGACAGGACGCAGGTTGCCACCGAGCCGGCCCGCACAGACACAGAGGTCGTACGGGTCCACGTCCCGCCGCACAGCGTCTACTCGGAGTTGCGGGCGATCCGGATCGTGTGGCGCCGGGACCTGATCCGGTTCGCCAACGACCGGATCAGGATTGCCGCCTCGCTGATCCAGCCGCTCCTCTTCCTGTTCGTGATGGGCTCGGGGCTCGAGCACCTGACGAAAGCGAGCACCCACGGGGTCAACCTCAAGACGTTTATCTACCCAGGGATCCTGTGCGTGGCGGTGCTGTTCACTGCGATGTTCTCGGCGGCCTCGATCGTCTGGGACCGGGAGTTCGGATTCCTGCGCGAGATGATGGTGGCGCCGGTTCGCCGCAGTTCGATCGTGATCGGAAAGTGCCTGGGCGGCGCCACCGTGGCGAGCACCCAGGGCGTGATCATGATCATCCTCGCCCCGCTCGTCGGCGTCCCCTATTCGCCGGCACTGATCGTCGGGATCTTCGTCCTCCAGCTGTTGCTCGCGTTCGCGATCACCGCCTTCGGAGTGATGATCGCGGTGCGCATCAAGCAGATGCAGTCGTTCTTCGGCGTGATGCAGATGATCATCATGCCGATGTTCTTCATCTCCGGGGCGCTGTTCTCGGTCGCCGCCCTGCCCACCTGGCTGGCGGTGCTCAACCGGCTCGATCCGCTTACGTATGCGGTCGATCCGATGCGCCAGCTGGTCTTCAACCACATCAACATCTCGCCGGCGGCCCGCCACGCCCTCGACCCCGGCGTCACCTGGTTCGGCTGGCACGTCCCCACCCTGGTCGAGGTCGGCGTGGTCGTGGTGCTGGGGCTGCTGATGCTGGCAATCGCCGTCTGGGAGTTCAGCGCGACCGAGTAGCCCATCAGGGCGTGGCGGTCGCGGGCATCGACGGCGGGTGACGGAACGAGCGCGACACAGTCGCCCCGACCGCCAGCAGAGCCGACCAGCAGGTGAGCACCAGGATCGTGGTCGTCGAGCCCGCGCTCTGGAGCAGCAGACCGACCGCCAGCGGTCCGAGCCACCCAGCCGAGAACGAGATCAGGGTCGAGGCGGCCTGGACCCTGCCCTGGAGACGGTCGGGGGCCGCCGCGACGCGGTAGGAGACGACGATCGAGTTGGTGACGGGCGTGATCAGCTCGGCCGCCCCCAGGATCACGCCGATCAGCACGGCGTTGTGCGCGACCAGCAACCAGGGGATCGAGAAGGCGATCATCCAGTTCTCGCCGACCAGAACGGTCCGGGCCGAGAGCCGGCGCTGGAGGTAGGGCGCCATCAGTGCTCCCAGGAGGCCCCCGGCGGCCGCGATCCCGAGCATGATCCCGACCAGCGTCGGCGTCGCGCCGTAGCTCTTGGCGAGCACAACGACGAGCAGGTACAAGCCGCTGAACACTGGGTTGCTGGCCGCGAACAGCAGCGCGCACAGGCGAAAGAACGGCCGCTGCCACAGCCACCGCAGACCCTCGCGGGCATCGCCGGGGGTCATCCCGGCACGAGCCTCCTGGAAGTCGCTTGAGATCCGCAGCTTGCTGATCGTCGACGCCGCGTAGGAGATCGCGTCGGTCAGGAACGGAACCGCCTGGCCGATGCCGAACAGCAGCCCGCCGAGTGGCGGCCCCGCCACCATCGCGCCGAACGTTCGCGACTCGTTCCGGGCGACGGCCTCCGGCAGCTGGTCCGCCGTGACCAGCTGGCGCAGGACGCCACGTTCGGCGACGTAGGTGACGACGAACCCGGCCCCGTCGAGCACCGCGACTGCGACGATCACCCCAAAGGGAAGGTCGCCCGCCATCAGCCCGATCGGGATCGCGCTCATCGCCAGGGCCCGCGCGCCGTCGCAGGCAACCATCAGGTGCTTGCGGTTCACGCGGTCGGCGATGGCGCCCGCGGGCAGCGCGAGAACAGCGACTGGCAGGTTGCGGGCGAACCCGACGATCCCCGCCTTGGCCGGCGAGCCCGTGAGCGCCAGCACCAGCAACGGGTAGGCGACCAGCGAGATCTGCGAGCCCAGCGATGAGAGCGCCTGCCCGCTCCACAGCAGCATGAACTCCCGATTACGACGTAAAGGGACCGACGCCACGGCGGACGAGCATAAGCCCGCCGGCGCTACTGCAACTCGCGGGCCAGGAAGTCGCTCGTGAGCTCCCACGCCCGCGCCGCTGGCTCGGGCCGATGGAACATCGGCGCGTCGTGGTTGTCGAACGCGTGGCCCCCGTCCGGCTGGATGTGGCACTCCCACCCCGGCCGCTCCCGCGCCACGGCGTCGACGCGCTCGGCAGCGCCCAGCCGTATGTATGGATCCTCGGCGCCGAAGTGGAACAGGACCGGGCAGTTGATTTGCCCAGCGCGGTCGAGCGCGTCGGCGATCCCTGAGCCGTAGTAACAGACCGCGGCGGCGGGATCGCTCGCCACCGCCACCTCAAAGGCGAGTGTCCCGCCGAGGCAGAAGCCGAGGACCGCCACCTTGCGCCCACCGACCTCACGCATCGACCGCAGCGACTGGAGCGCCGCCACCGAGTCGGCCACCGCGCCCGTCAGATCGAGCCGCTGGACACTCTCGAAGGCCCGCTTCAGGCCGTCCTCGTCATGCTCGAGCTCGAGCCCCGGCGCGATCCGGCGGTACAGATCCGGCGCCAGTGCCACGTAGCCGAGTTCGGCCAGCCGCTCGGTAGCGCGCTTGATGTAGGAGCCGACGCCGAAGATCTCCATCAGCACGACGACACCGGGTCCCTCGCCTGACTCGGGGACCGACAGATACCCGCCCATCTCCGCCCCGTCGGACGTGTGAATCGTGGCCGCCGTCATCGCGCCGGAGCCTAACCAAAAGCTTGCGGGCGGGAGTCGTCGGCGTTCGTCCGGGCGCACTTGTGGTCGCAGCGCTCGCGGCATTGGCGCCGTGGTGATCGGGATCATCGAGGGCCGCCGGCGGGCGGCCCCCACCCCACGTCAGCTTCAGGCGGTCGCCGGCGCCGGCTCCTCGATGCGACGCGGCAACAGGGTCTCGCGGGCGATCACCAGGCGCTGGATCTGCGCCGTGCCCTCGTAGAGCTGGAGGATCTTGGCGTCGCGCATCAGCTTCTCGACCGGATAGTCCTTGATGAAGCCGTAGCCACCGTAGACCTGAACGGCATCGGTGGTGATCTCCATCGCGGCGTCCGCGGCGAACCGCTTGGCGTGCGAGGACTCGAGCGTGTTGCGCTTGCCCTGGTCGAGCAGCACCGCCGAGTTCCACGTCGCCAGACGGCCGAGGTGAATCTTGGTCGCCATGTCGGCGATGATGAACTGGATCGCCTGGTGCATCGCGATCGGGACGCCGAACTGGACGCGCTCCTTGGAGTAGTCGATCGCGAACTCCATCGCCGCGCGTGAGACGCCGACGGCCATCGCGGCCACTCCCGGCCGCGTCCGGTCGAGGGTCATCATCGCGATCTTGAAGCCCTTGTTCTCCTCGCCGATGAGATGGTCGAGCGGAATCTCGACCTCGGGGAACGTGATCGTCGCGGTGTTCGAGGCCCGCTGACCCATCTTGTCCTCGTGCTTGTCCACGACGACTCCGGCGTCGCGCGGAACGATGAAGCACGAGATCCCGCGGTGACCGGCTTCCTTGTCGGTCTTCGCGTACACCGTGTAGTAGTTGGCGTACTCGCCGTTGGTGATGAAGCACTTCGATCCGTTGATGATCCACTTGTCGCCCTTGCGGGTGGCGGTGGTCTTCATCCCGGACACGTCGGAGCCGGCGTCCGGCTCGGTCAGGCAGAACGAGGCAAGCAGCGGGGCCTCGCTGAGGCGGCCGAGGTACTCCTTCTTGAGCTCGTCGGACGCGGCCAGCGCGATCGGCGCCGTGGCCAGCCCGTTGCACGTGAGCGACGTGGCGATGCCTGAACAGCCCCACCCGAGCTCCTCCTCGATGAGGACACCGTCGAGGTAGCCGAGGCCCGGTCCCCCGTACTCGGACGGAAGGTGGCCGTTCATCAGCCCCAGCTCCCACGCCTTGTCGATGATGTCCTGCGGCCAGGTGCTGTCCTTGTCGTATTCCCAGGCTACGGGGCGGATCTCCTTCTCCGCGAAATCGTGCGCCATCTCTCGCATGCTCTTTTGCTCGTCTGTGAGCGTGAAATCAACCACGGACTTCTCCTTCGATTGACTAGTCAGTCAATGGTATGTACATAGGGTACCCGATCACTGGGCGCCCGCGGCCGCGAATCGGCCAAAGAACCTCTGTGGCCACCGTTCCCGATGCGCAACACTTAGGACGTGCAGGCAGCGTTCGGCACCGTCCTGTGGATCGTGTGCGCGGTCGGGATCGTGTTCGCGATCGCTGCGCTCGTGACCTCCGGCAAGACGTGGGACGAATACGGGAAGAGCCGGCTGCTGCTCGATCGGGAGCTCTCCGGCGCTCCGCGGCAGGGCTCGGCGGCAGCCCTCGTCGAACGTGACGTCGAGATCCGCCAGATGCTCGAGGCGCGCAACGCCCGGCGGCTTCGCCGGGGCGAGCCGCCGCTCGACGTCGAGCTCGAGCTGGGGCGCCTGACCGCTCCTGGAATCGACGCCGAGCTCCGCTCCGAGATCCGGGACCTCGTCGTCGCGCGCAACCACCGCCGCGCCCGCCAGGGCAAGCCGCCGCTGGACGTCGAGCGTGAGGTCGAGCGCGAGATCCGCGAGCTCAGCAGCCTGTGAGCGACCCGACGACTTTCCGGTGCAGTCCCAAGCGGCCAACCAGTAGGCTGACGCTCGATGCCAGATCTACGCCGCTTTGAACTTGACGAGCTGGTCAACCGCCCGGGGAGCTACTTCAACCCCCAGACCGAAGTCCTCGTGATCGTCGACGACTCGCCCGAGATGGACGCCGAGATCTTCAACATGGAGGAGTACGAAGGCGCCGACTGGGTGCTGATCTCAGACGAGACACCGGTCGAGGAGAATCGCCGCGACGAGCTGCTCGAGCGCTTCCAGGTCCGCCATTCCACCGGCGGACTGGCGAACGCCGGCGACGAGGACGCCGAGGAGCTCGAGGACGACGAGGAGGACGTTGGCCGGGAGTAGGTCGCGGCCTACTGGCCGTTGATCAGCGAGGCGCACTGCTGCATCTTCGCCACGTCGTTGTGCGCGTTGATGATGCATTGGCTGTAGCGCTGAACGTTCTTGCTCGAGCTCGACGAACCCGTCGATCCCGTCGTCGAGGGGGCCGCCGTCGTGCCGGAAGAGGAGCTGCTCGAACCCGTCGAGGAGCCCAGCGCGCCTCCAGCAGCGCTACTCACGCTGCCCTCGATCGCGGTCAGGAACGTCCTCAGCTTCGACTCGAACTCGCTGAACGGCCGCACCGTGGTGGGGGCGCTGATCGTCTGCGGCTGGTTGAGGTCGCCATAGCTCATCGTCAGCGCGATCCCGGCTGAACTGAGCCCGCCGAGCAGTGTCGAGACCTGCCCGGTGACCGGGAGCGTCAACCCGATCACCAACTTGCGGACGGTCTTGTCACTGTTGCCCGTCCACACATCGAACGTCGGGTTCTGAACCGCGCTCGCGATCTGGCTGCGGGTCGAGGGCGAGATGCTGGTCGGGATCTTGCTCGCGCCCGAGACACCGACCGACGACGCCTTCTGCAGGAACGTGTCGAGGTCCGCGAGCAGTTGGGAGACGTTGATCGTCGCGCGGATGTGGGTCGTGTCGGTCCCGGCGACGCTGTCCTGGCCGACCACAGACGGGTCGCTCAGCCAATCCAACGGGTGGATGCCGAGCTTGCCGAGTGCTCCGGAGCCCGACCCACCACTCGGCGAGGACGCCACCCCGGCGAAGCTCGACTCGAGCTTCTGGAACGTGGCGGCCGGGAGCTGGTAGCTGACGCCCTGCAGCGTGACGTATCCGGTGGTGCCGGTCGAGATCAGCCCGAGCGAGTCGGTCTTCCCCTCCGCGCTGAGGCTGACGTTGAAGTTCGATTTGGGCAGCTTGCCGGTCCCGAGGCTCTGGAACGGACCACCGAAGCTGAGGCTGATCGGGCCTTTCAGCGTGCTCGACCCGGACGGCGTCAACGTCAGAGAGAAGTTCAAATTGCCGCTGTTGACCGGGTGGGACCCGCTGAAGGTGTCCTTGAGAAGCGGACCCGCCTGGCCCGAGCTGTTGCTGCTGCTGCCGCAGGCAGCAACTGCCAGCGAGACAAACGCCAGCAAGAGCAGCGCACCCAGCCTGCGCACCCCCCTCATCCGGTCATCCATGTGCAACTTCCTCCTCAGCAAGAGCGCGGGAAACGGGTTGAATGTACCATCGCCCTCGTGCGTTGGCGCCTGTTCGGCCTCCTGGCTGGGGTGGCCTTGTTTCCAGCAAGCGCAGCAGCAGACCCGGTGGTGATGGTCGGCCCCGGCGGTCACGCGACCGTGCGTAACGACCCGTTCCTGACGGCGCCGGCGATCACACCTGCGCCGTCGGCCGGCCCGCGGGCGCGGCCCGTCCGCGCGGTCCCGGCGGCGCATTCGGCGAGTGCCGCCAGCACGCGGAACACCCACAGGCGCAAGCCGAAGAAGACGGTCATGAGCGAGCTCGCACGGCTCTACGGCGCCGGGGAGCTCACGCAAGCTCAGTTCACGGGCTACAAGTCCGCGTGGAAATCGGCGCTCGGCACCGAGGGCCGTCTCCGCGGCACGCGCAAGACGCAGCTCGGAGGGGTGATCGAGAACCTCCAGGGCATGGCCGCCGGCGGTTACATCACCCCGTCCCGGCTGCCCGTGCTGTTCCTGACCTTGACGCGCAACCAGCAGTACTGGAGGACCGGCCCGCTTCTCGGCTACGGTCAGCGGGTCGAGTTCACCGGCTCCCGGCTGGTGTGGGAGTACTACCCCGGCCAGGGAATCGAGCTGACCGTGCTGGGGAGCTTCGGCGTCGCCGACGGCCTGTACACGGCGGGACGGTCGCACTACGCCGCGCTCCAGGAATTACTCCGCGAGTTGATTCCGCTGGCGGCGATGCGCGGCGGCAGCCTCACCTGGGAGTACTACTTCAAATTCGACGGGGGCATCCCGCCATGGACCAGCGCGATGTCACAGGGGACGGCGATCGAGGCGCTGACCCGTGGGTACGAAGCGCTCCAGAAGGACACCAAGCTGCAGTCCGTCGACTATCTGTCGATCGCCCACCAGGCGCTGGCCATCTTCAAGCGTCGGCCGGAGCTGGGGGTCGGAACGCCGACCGCACGGGGAAAACGGTTCGTGCAGTACTCGTTCGCTCCGGGGCGAGGCGTCGAGGTGATCAACGCGTTCCTCCAATCGCTGATCGGCCTCTACGACTACGCGCAGGCGAGCGGTGACCCCACCGCTCAGTCGTTGTTCGCCAGCGGCAACGCCGAGGCCGAGTCCGAGGTCCCACAATTCGACACCGGCGCCTGGTCGCTGTATCAGCCCGGCGAGGAGGACGACCTCAGCTACCACGAGCTCGTCACGGGCTTCCTCGAGCAGCTGTGCTCGCGGACAGGCGCGCCCGTCTACTGCACGACGGCTGAGCACTTCCAGACGTACTTGAGGACTCCGCCGCAGCTGACGCTGCTGAGCACCCATGCGAAGGCGCGCAAGGGGTTCACGCTCAGTTTCCATCTGTCGAAGATCTCGCACGTCGGGGTCGTGGTGCTGCGAGGAAGCCAGACCATTTTCTCGACCAGCGCCAGCTTCCCGTACGGGGTGCACTCGTTCGCAGTACCGGCAATCAAGCGCACCGGGCAGTACACGATCCACCTGGCCGCAACCGACCTCGCCGGAAACTTCAACCGGATCGTCGGCAGCGTTCAGATCACGCGTTGACGGCATGTCCGCGGTTTGCGCGGGCCCGGATCAGGCGCCTAGACTCGACCTGCCATGAGGCCGCGGACGATCCTGTACACCGGCAAGGGCGGGGTCGGAAAGACCTCCGTAGCCGCTTCCACCGCTCGTCGCTGCGCGGCGCTGGGTCAGCGAACGCTGGTCATCTCGACCGATCCGGCTCACAGCCTGTCCGAGTCGCTCGGCGTGGAGCTGGGCGCCGAGCCCCAGCAGGCCGACTCGCTCCTGTGGGGCCAGGAGGTTAACGCCCATAAGGAGATGGAGCGCCACTGGTCGGGTGTCCAGGAATGGCTGTCTGAGCTGTTCATGGAGCGCGGCGTTGACCGGATCTCAGCCGAGGAGCTGACCGTCCCCCCCGGCATGGACGAGCTGTTCTCGCTGCTCCGACTGCAGGCGCAGCACGACTCCGGGGAATGGGAGGCGATCATCGTGGACTGCGCTCCCACCGGCGAGACGCTACGGCTCCTCTCATTCCCCGACGTCGCCCGGTGGTGGATCGAGAAGGTCTTCCCGATGGAGCGCCAGATCCTCGCCGCCGCCCGTCCGATCGCCCGCTCGCTGCTCGACATCCAGCTGCCGAGCCAGGCAGTGTTCGCCGACATCCAGCGGCTCTCGCAGAACCTGATCGCGATGAACGAGATCCTCCGAGACCGCGAACGCGCGACGATCCGCCTCGTGATGAACCCCGACAAGATGGTGATCGGCGAGGCGATGCGGACGTTCACCTATCTGAACCTGTACGGCTATCTGACTGACGCAGTGATGGTCAACCGCATTTTTCCCTCCGACGTCGGCGACTACTTCACGGCTTGGCGCCAGGTCCAGGAGGACCATCTGGAGCTCGTGCGTTCGGCCTTCGGTCCCGTACCGGTACTGTGCGCGCCCTACTTCGAGCAGGAGGTCGTCGGGCCCGAGATGCTCGACCGGCTGGCCGATTCGCTGTTCGGCGAGACCGATCCCGGCGAGGTCCTGTACACCGCGATTACGCAGGAGCTGCTGCTGTCCGACGAGGGGGCGCGGCTGCGCCTGGCCCTGCCGTTCGCCCAGAAGGGCGACATCTCGCTGAAGAAGATCGGGCTCCAGCTGATCGTCGGGGTCGATGGCCAGCGGCGGACGATCATGCTGCCCCCGGCGCTCGGCGCCTTCCAGCCGAGCGGCGCGACGTTCGAAGAAGGCACACTCGAGGTGACTTTCAATGGAGCCTCAGGAACCGGATAACCCGCATAACCCGAGCACGTCCGAAGAGGCGCTTCGCCGGCTCGAGGAACGCCTCAGCCGCGCCTCGGAGGCGGCCGAGCGGCTGATCGCCGAGGCCGCGGGTTCGGCCCAGGCCGCGGCGACAGGAGCCGCGTCGGCGTGGGCGGCGTCCGCCGGCGTGGATTCGAGCCACGATGCCGGCGGCCCGCGGCCGCGCCCGGAAACCGGCGAGGGCAATGGCGGCGCCGACGCGGCCGGGCCGCGTAAAACGCCCCCCGCCGGGTGGCAGATACCGCCGAGCGCCGAGGATCGCCGCAGCGGCGATCTCGAGCTGCTGATGCAGTTCATCCAGTCAGTGCGGGAGCTGATCCCCCGCGATCTCCAGCGGCGGCTGGGCGAGGCGTTGCGCGAGCTGCTGCTCGCGATTCGCGCCCTGATCGACTGGTATCTCGAGCGAAACGAGCAGCGCCGAGCCGGCGGAGACGAGGTCCAGGACATCCCGATCCTGTAGTCGGGATCGCGCCGATCGCGGCCTACAATCGAGCCGTGGCCCGAACCAGGATCCTCACGTGGTCGCTGGAGAGTCCAACGGCGACACGCGAGCAGCCCGGCGAGTGGCGGGCGGGAACGGCAGGTTTCAGAGGATGAGCGGCGAGAGCGCCGCGCCGACCGCCGCAAAGCGCGCGGCGTCAGGGGCCGGTCGCCTCGTCCGGGTCTGGCGCACGCTGCCGCACGACCGCAGGCTCGCGGCGTACGCCTCGATCGGGCTGTTCCTGGCCCTGTTCCTGCCGTGGTACCAGGAGACCGTCATTGCTTCGGGCACGGCTACACACCTCCAGTCGGCGAGCGCGTCGATCACGGGCTGGGGCGCGTTCTCGTTCGTCGAGGCCGCGGTCCTGCTCGTCGCCGCCGGGGTGCTGACTCTGTTGTTCCAGCGCGCCGAGGGCCGAGCGTTCCACCTCCCCGGCGGGGACGGCTGGGTGATCATGGCCGCCGGGTTCTGGACGTGCGTTTTGATCGTTTGGCGGATCTTCGACAAGACGAGCACGAGCGTCCGCGGTCCCGGCGCCACCACGTCCGGGATCGAGTGGGGCATCTTCGTGGCGCTCGCCGTGGCGATCTTCCTCACCTACGCGGGCTCGCGGATCCGGGCCGCCCACCAGCTCGAGCCGCCGCTTCCCGGCGAGGAGGACGGGTCGCCGCCCTCACAGCTCCGGGCGGACAGGCGGAGGCGGGCGCCGGCGGATCATGCCGCCCGGCGCCAGGTCCGCTCTCCACGGCCGGTGGCGGCTGATCGCCCGCCGCAGGCGGCTCCCTCCGACCGCCCTCCCCGGCGCAAGCGGCTCGGTTGGGAGGACCCGCCGGCGTGGGAGGACCACACCGCGACGCCCGACGCCGTTTACGAACCGCCGCCGAGGCGCCGGATGGCCGACGACGCCGATCGCCCGCCCGCGGATACGGAGAAAGCACCCACGAACGCAGGCGAGGACACGGCGGTGACTTGGCCGCTTCCCGACGCCTCGCCCACGCACCCGCTGCCAGACGCCTCGCCCACCCAACCACTCCCCGAGCCCTCGACGCAGGCCGGTCGCAACCGTTCGGACGGCGACCCGGCCGAGCAGCTGACGATCCCTCTCGAGCCTGAGCCTGACGACGACTAGCGGCCCGACGGCTGCAGCACGAACGAGAAGTACGCGCTGGTCAGCCCGATCACCAGGATCCCCGTGAGGATCAGGGTGCGGGAATGGATGATGTGACCGAACACGCCGACCACGAAACCAAACACGAGGGCGGCGACGACGACCCCCAGATGGGCCGACTGAACAGCGAGGATGAGGACCGCCACACCCCGAACCCTATATTTGAGCGATGCAGGAGCACCCCACATCGGTGGAGGACGTGGCCCAGGGCCTTCGCGAGGTCGGGTATCTGCCCGGTGGATCGACGGCGCTCGTCTCGTTCCTGGCGACAAAGCTGGGTAAGCCGGTCCTTGTCGAGGGCCCGGCCGGCGTGGGTAAGACCGAGCTCGCGAAGGCGCTGTCGCGCTACCTGGGGCGCACGCTGATCCGCCTGCAGTGCTACGAGGGCCTCGACGAAGCCAAGTCGCTGTACGAGTGGAACTACCGTAAGCAGCTGCTCCGGATCCAGACCGAGTCCGATGGCGCCGGTTGGCAGGACGTCCAGGACGACATCTTCGGCGAGGAGTTCCTGCTGGCGCGACCGCTGATGACCGCGATCGCCAGCCCCGAGCCGGTCGTGCTGCTGATCGATGAGATCGACAAGACCGACCAGGAGTTCGAGGCGATGCTCCTCGAGCTGCTGAGCGACTTCCAGATCTCGATCCCGGAGCTCGGCCGGATCGAGGCGCGGACCCAGCCCGTCGTGCTGCTGACGTCCAACAACACTCGCGAGCTGACCGAGGCGCTCAAGCGGCGCTGCCTGTACCTGTGGCTTGATTACCCGGAACTCGAGCACGAGCTCGAGATCGTCCGGCTGCACTCCCCCGATCTTGATGACCAGATCGCCCGCAAGCTGGTTGAGATCATCCATCAGGTCCGCGAGCTCGATCTGAAGAAGCCCCCGAGCATCGCCGAGTCGATCGACTGGGCCCGGGCGCTGCTGCTGCTCGGTGCCGATTCCATCGACGAGAGCACGTTCCGGGACACGATGAGCGTGATCGTCAAGCACCGCACCGACCTGGACACAGTCGCAGCGCGCGTCGGCGTCAAGCTCGACCCGGCGGCCAGCGATGCCGCCGCCTGAGGTCGCCCCAGGGCAGATCGATCTACGGCGGCATCCCGGCGCGGGCGCCCGGCGGGTTCGAGGGAGCGCTGCTGGCATTCGCCGAGGACCTCCGCGAGGAGGGCGTGGCGCTCGGGACCTCGGAGATGCTCGACTCCTTCGAGGCGCTGACCCACGTCCCCTGGACCGAGCCGCATGACTTCCGGGAGGCCCTGGCAGCGACGATCGCCAAGTCACCCGAGGACCGCCGGATCTTCGAGCTGGTGTTCGACCGGTTCTTCTTCCGCGCCGCCGAGGCGGAGGCCGCCCGCCGCCAGATCAGCGAGGGCTCAGAGGGCCCATCCGACGGTGAGATCAACCTCGACACCCTGCGCCAGCAGATCGCCGCGGCGCTCCGGGACGGGTCCGACGCAGCGATGCGGGACCTCGCCCGGCTCGCCATCGCCGCCTTCGGCCGCGGCGAGGGGTCCGGCGTCCTCGGTGTCGATGTGCAGCGGATCCGCCGCGCGCTCGGGCTGCGGACCGAGCCACAGCCCGACCTGCCCGAGGAGGACCCGCGCCATCAGGGCGTGCCCCGCGAGCAGCTACGGCGCTTCGAAGCGCACCTGCGGCGAGAGCTGGAGCGCGACCTGATCGAGCGCACGGCGAGCCTCCCGCCCAAGCGTCCGCTCAGCGAGCTCGACCGAGCCCTCCCCAGTGGTCCGATCCAGGACCTGGCGGCGGTCCACCGGGTGGTCGTCCAGCTGAAGCGCCGGCTGGCGACCCAGGGCCACGAGCTGAAGGGCCGAAAGCGCCACGCGCACGTCGACGTCCGGCGCACGATGCGCGCCTCGCTGGAGACCGGTGGCGTCCCGATCACGCTGAAGTACCGGCCGCAGCGCCCGCGCCGCCCCGAGATCTTCGTCCTGTGCGACGTCTCGACGAGCGTGACCAGCGCGAGCACGTTCTTCCTCAGCGTGCTGCACGCCCTCCACGATGCGTTTCGCAAGCTCCGCTCGTTCGTGTTCATCGAGCGGATCTCCGAGGTCACCGAGGTCTTCGAGCGCGAGCGCGACTTCCGCGCCGCGAGCGAGGCCGTCTCGCGCGACGCCGGCGTCGCGGACATCTCGGGCTACACCGACTACGGCCGCGTGTGGACGGAGTTCCTGGCGATGATCGAGGACGAGCTTCACCCTCGCGCCACCGTGATTGTGCTCGGGGACGCGCGGACCAACGGTCGCCCGCCCCGTGACGACGTGTTCGCGGCGATCACCGCCAGGGCCGGGAGGACGTTCTGGCTGAACCCCGAGCCGCGGCTCTACTGGAACTACGGCGACAGCGTAATCGCCGCATATGAGCGTCATTGCACGGCGTTTGAGTGCTGGCGGACCGACCAGCTCGAGGAGTTCGTCAAGGCGCTGACCCGTCCCATCGTCGCCTAGCGCCACCCCTAGCGGTAGCATGGGTCGGCATCAGTTGACAACCCAGGGGGGCTGGCGGGAAAGCCGGCTGAGATAGCGCCCCAGAGACCCGGCGCTGACCCTTCGAACCTGTGGGGTAATGCCCGCGGAGGGAGCGAAACAACGCATGATCGAGGCTCCCGTCAAGGAGCCTCGCGATCTTTCTGGCCCAACCGGAGTCCAGGTAGAGGTCGTGAGCCGCACGTTCGTCACCAAGCGCGGCGAGGTGAAAGCCCTCGACGGCATGTCCCTGCGTGCCCCTCATGGCGCGGTGGTCGCCGTCGTCGGCCCCAGCGGATGTGGCAAGACGACGCTGCTCGAACTGATCTGCGGCCTGCAGTCCCCTGACGCGGGGACCGTGACCGCGGCTCCCGCCGTGCTGATGCCTCAGCGGGACCTGCTACTGCCGTGGGCGACCGCGCTCGACAACGCTGCGCTCGCGCTCCGGGCGCGGGGCGTGGGCCGCGAGCAGGCCCGGGAGGAGGCGGCACCGTGGCTCGAGCGGTTCGGCCTCGGGGGCTTCGAGCAGGCCAGGCCCGCCGAGCTCTCCGGGGGCATGCGCCAGAGGGTCTCGTTCCTGCGGTCACTGCTGGCGGGCAAGCCGGTGCTGGCGCTGGACGAGCCGTTTGCCGCACTGGACGCGATCACCCGGGCGGAGATGCAGGCGTGGCTCGCGCACGTGCTCGCGCTCGAGTCGCGAACGGTCGTGCTCGTCACGCACGACGTCGAGGAAGCGGTCGTGCTGGGCGACAGGGTGGTCGTAATGTCGCCCCGACCGGGACGGGCTGTGGCGGACATCGAGATCGACCTCCCCCGACCCCGCCGACGCACCGACCCCGCGGTCGTCGCCGTGAGAGAGCGGGCGCTTGCGGCCTTGGGTGTCTCCGGATGAGGCGCGCGCTCGCCCTCATCTGGCGCCCGGCGCTGGTCCTGCTGGCGCTGTTCGGCGCGTGGGAGCTGTACGTCGACCTCGGCGGAGCCGATCCGCTGATCCTGCCTCCGCCGCACCAGATCGCGAGCTCGCTCTACAACGACCGGGGCCTGCTCTGGAGCAACTTCCTCGTAACCGCCGAGGAGATCGTGCTCGGGATCCTCGTCGCCGCCTTTGCCGGGTTCGCGCTGGCGGTTGCCATCCACGCGTCCGAAACGCTGCGGCGGGCGTTCTACCCGTTGCTGATCTCCTCGCAGACGATCCCGATCCCGATGATCGCGCCGGTGCTTGTGCTCTGGCTGGGCTTCGGGATCTTTCCGAAGCTGGTCGTGATCGCCCTGGTGTCGTTCTTCCCCGTCGTCGTGACGACGCTCGCGGGTCTCGAGGGCGTCGACCCAGATCTGATCAAGCTGATGCGGACATTCGACGCCCCGCGGGTACGAACGTTCCGCCACGTCGAGTTCCCCGCAGCGCTGCCCGGACTGCTCACCGGCGCGAAGATCGCCGTCGTCGTCGCGGTGATCGGCGCAGTGTTCGCCGAGTGGTTCGGAGCCAGCGCCGGACTCGGCTACCTGTTCACCCAGTCGATCGCACAGCTGCTGACGGCCCGCGCGTACGCCGCGGTCGTGATTCTGTCGGTGTTCGCGATCGTGCTGTTCATGCTGCTGTCCCTGGCCGAGCGGCTCCTGTTGCCCTGGGCCTACCAACCCAGAGGAGAAAGATCGTCTTGAAACGGATGACCGCGCTGCTCGCCGTGCTCGCCGTGGGGCTCGCCGCCTGTGGGGAGAAGAAGAACACGCTCAGCGGGTCGACGAGCAGCGCGCAGCAGCTGACCGTGATGCTCGACTGGTTCCCCAATGCCGACCACATCGGCATCTATCAGGCGCTGGCCAACGGTGACTTCTCCCAGGCGGGGCTCGACGTCCACGTCCAGGTCCCCTCGGACCCGTCGTTGCCACTCAAGCTGCTCGCGGCGGGCAAGGTCGACGTCGCCATCTCCTACGAGCCTGAGGTGCTCCTCGCCCGGCAGCAGGGAGCGCAGATCGTCTCGGTCGGTGCGATCGTCCAGAAGCCGCTGACGTCGATCGTCTCGCTGGCGTCAAAGCACATCACGACCCCGGCACAGCTGCGGGGCAAGCGGGTCGGCGACGCCGGGATCCCCTACCAGCACGCGTATCTGACGACGATCCTCCAGCACGCCGGCGTTCCCGTCAGCTCGGTCAAGGAGACCAACGTCGGCGACAACCTCGTGCCGGCGTTGCTCTCGGGCAAGATCGACGCGGTGCTCGGTGCCTACTGGAACTACGAGGCGATCCAGCTCGCCCAGATGCACAAGCGGACGAACGTGATCCGCATGGATCAGGTCGGCGTTCCCTCGTACAACGAGCTCGTGGTCGTCGTCCGGGCCAACACGATCATCAACCATCCCGATGTCATCCGCCGGTTCGTGCAGGCGCTGGCGCGGGGATACGAGTCGGCGCGCGCCAACCCGAGCGCCGCCGTACAGAATCTCGTCAAGGCGAGCCCGGGGCTCGACCCGAAGCTGCAGCTTGCGAGCGTAAAGGCGACGCTGCCGGTGTTCTTCCCGGCGGGGTCGCACCCGTGGGGTTGGCAGGACCCGTCGCAGTGGAACGCCTACGGCCAGTGGATGCTCAGCAACCACCTGATCTCGAACCCAGAGGTGCTGATCGGGGCCTCGACGAACGAGCTGCTGGCGGGTCAGGGAGTGGGCTGAGACCCGGCGTCAGATTCGCTGCGTGTAGCTCTCTTCCAGCGCCGCGGCCGACGCGGCCAGATCGCCGATCCCGATGTGGTCGTTGAGGATCGCAGCGGCCGACGGGAGCTGCTGGGCATCGGGCCACGACTCGGCCTTCCACAGCTCCGAGCGGATGATCGACTTCGCGCAGTGCAGGTACGCCTGCTCGGCGGTCACGATCAGCGCCAGCTTCGGCGGGCGGCCGCCGGTCTGCAGGCCGTCGAGCAACTCCGGATCCCGAGTCAGCTCCACGCCCCCGTTGACACGCAACACCTCGCCCAAGCCCGGGACGAGGAACAGCAGCCCCACCTGCGGGTTCTCGAGCATGTTGTGAAGCGAGTCCAGCCTGCGGTTGCCGGTCGCGTCGGGTATCAGCAGCCGGTGGTCGTCGAGGACCGTCACGAAACCCGCCGGGCCGCCCTTGGGCGAGACATCGCAGGCCCCATCGGAGTTGGAGCTCGAGATCAACAGGAACGGGCTGAGCGAGATGAACTCACGGCAGTGGTAGTCGAGATGATCGATCTCCTTCAGGACGGACCGCTCGGCCGGCGGCGGATACACATCGCGGAGCTGTTCGACGGACGTGACCGCGTACGGGTCCATGCCGGGATCATGTCAGCTCGCTCGGGACTGGCAGCGGCGCGGCGGGCGCGGCCATGAACTCGCCGATCAGCTCGGCCAGGCGTCCCGGCGCATCGAGCTGCACGAACGTCCTGGCGTTGTCGATCCGCTCGAGCCTGGCGGCCGGCAGCGTCTCCACGAGACGCTCGGCGTCGGCGACTGGGAAGAACTTGTCGCGCATGCCCCAGACGATCAACGCCGGCCGGTCGAAGCGCCGCAGGCCGGGCTCGGCTTCGATCATCACCGCCGGCGCGATCCCGCGGGCGACGCGCACGAGGTCGCGGCGGATGCCCCGCTTGTGCAGCGGCGAGATCCATCCCTTGACCAGCTCGTCGGGGATCGGCTCGACCGTGAGCGGCATGAGCGACATCGCCGCCCTGCGCATGAAGCGGAGCCGGCCGAAGTCGTCGAGTGCTTGGGCCGCGCCTGGGATCCGAGCCAGGCCCCGTACGATCGGCGCGACCGCCGGCGGCGGGAAGTGCTCGAACGCATCGCAGTTGGTCAGGACGAGCCTGCCGATCCTGGTGGGGTGATAGGCGCACACCAGCTGGCAGAGCGCACCACCGGTGTCGTTGCCTACGAGCGTGACCTCGGTCAGTTCGAGCTTCTCGAGCAGCTCGGCGATCAGCGCCGCAAGCCCGAGCGGCGACAGATCGGCGTCCCTGGCCATCGCAATCCGATGTGAGCCCAGCGGAAGATCGGGGACGATGCAGCGTGCGCCGTGGGACAGTTCGGGGATTGCGCGATCCCAAACCGTCCCGTTTACCAGCAGCCCGTGGATCAACACGATCACGGGGCCTGACCCCTGGTCGCGATAGTGAATGGTTCCGTGCGAGAGTTCGATCTCCGGCATCGTCTGCTCCTCGGCGCTAGGGTTACATACAGAGTGTACGGATCTTCACATACAGACAGTATGGATGTCAAGCCTGAAATCGAGGTCGGGCGACCCCGGCGCCGGCGTGGCGGGCGACCCCGGCGCCGGCGTGGCGGGCGACCCCGGCTTGGAGGCCGCGCCATCGCGCCCCGGACCAAGGCCGCCCAGCGCGAGGCGACCACGGCCGCGCTGATCGCCGCCGCCCGCCAGTTGTTCGCCCAGCGCGGCTACGCCGGCGTCGGCACCGAGGAAATCGTCCAGAGCGCCGGCGTCACGCGCGGCGCCCTCTACCACCACTTCCGCGGTGGCAAGGAGGACCTCTTCCGGGTCGTGCTTGTGCAGATCAGCGCCGAGACGACGCAACGGGTGATGGAGGCCGCGATCGCGGTCCCAGATCCTTGGGAGGCTCTGGTGGTAGGCGCCGACGCGTTCCTCGACGCATGCGCGAGCCACGAGGTCCAGCAGATCATGCTGATCGACGGCCCTTCTGTACTGGGGTGGGACGTGTGGCGGGCCGCCGACAGCGACTACGCGCTCGGGCTGCTCGAAGCGGCTCTCCAGCGCGCGATCGACGCCGGGCGGCTGATCGACCAGCCCGCCCGGGCGCTGGCGCATGTCCTGATCGGAGCGCTCGACGAGGCGGCGATGGTCGTTGCCAGGTCCGACGACCAGGACGCGGCCCGCGCGGAGATGGGCCAGACGGTGCGGCGATTGCTCGAGGGCCTGCGCGGCCCCGTCACCTGACGCGGCCCCGATCCGTGGTCCTGCGCAAAGACGAGCGCGGAGTGATCGCCATCGGCCAGGCGTCGCACGCCTGGATCTCCGGTCAGCTCGCGCGGGCCTGGGGGAACGCCCAATTCGGGGCGGTGGAGCCGTTCGAGGAGGTCTGCCTCGCCGCCGAGCAGCACGACATCGGGATGGCGGCGTGGGATCTGTCGCCCACGTTCAACCCGAACACCGGATTTCCCCACTCGTTCATCGAGATGCCGCTCGGCACGCACCTGCTGCTGTGGCGGTTCGGGCCCCGCCACCTCCTTCCGCAGAGCCGCTACGCCGCGCTGCTCGTCTCGATGCACGGCGCCCGGCTGTACGAACGGCGCGACCTCGACCGCCTTTCCGCGGCCGACGCCGACGCGGTGCGCGAATTTCTGGATGAGCAGCGCGAGTTCCAGAAGCGACTGCTCGTCTCGCTGCGAGCCGATCCCGCGAGCGCCGCCGCGGCCGATCCTGCCCTGGTCGCCCGGAACAGCGACCTGGTGTGGACCTGGGACCACCTGTCGCTGGCCCTGTGCCTTGACTGGGCGCCGCAGAGCGTCCCGGCCGTCCCGACGGTCGACGGGCCCGCGGAGCTCCAGCTCACGGCTCGTGAGGGCACGCACGTGCTCCAGCCGTGGCCCTTCGGTGACGATGCCGTCACAGTCCGCTGCGAGGGCAAACGGCTGACCGAACCGGTCGAGAGCGATCAGGCGCTCCAGGAGGCACTTGCCAGCGCCCCCTTCGAGACGGTCCGGTTCGAGCTCCGCAGTGCGTAGATGCCGGCGAGACCGGCCCACGGCTCGTAGGGCGAGAAGAACTCGGTGACCTCCTCCTCGGTCGCGCGGGCCTTCGGATGGCCCGTGCGGAGCCTCCCGACGAGCTTCATGAACGCCAGGTCGCCGGCTGGAAGCTGGTCCATCCGCCCCTGGCCCGTGAGCGCGAGCTTCTGCGTGGTCCAGCTGCCGATGCCCCGGATCGAGCGCAGCCGGCGCCAGCCGCGCTCGTGGTCGCGACCGAGGAGGTCGACGCGGCCAGTGGCGACCTCGCGGGCGGCCCTCACGAGCGCGATCGCCCGCATCCCTGAGAGGCCCAGCGACTCAAGCCAAGCCGGTGCCTGGGCGGCCAGCGCGGCCGCATCCGGGGAGTCGCGAAGGCCGGTCCGCGGACACGAGCGCCCGAGCCTGTGGGTCAGCCGCCGCTGGATCTCGGCGGCGCGCTCGAACTCGATCAGCTGCTCGCATATGGCCCACGTCAGCGCCTCGAACGGTTCGGGGCGACCGAACACGCGGATCCGCGGATCGGCTCGGACGGCGGGACCGATCAGCGGGTCGAACCGGAACCGCTCGTGGAACTCAGCCAGGTCCTGGTCTACGCCCAGGGCAAGCCGCATCCGCTCGATTGCCCACTCGGCCGCCGCGCGGTCATCGGCCTGCGCCCCGAAAAGCACCCGACCTGCGCCTGGCTGCGCGACGCGAACGACGACAGGGCGCTGCTCGTGGTGCAGGAGGCGATGCAGTACCCCATCCCGTATCCGAGTCAGGCCGTCGGGACCGCCATACCGTGGCAACCGGAACGGCCAGCGCGGGCTGACCTCGACGCGGAGGTCGATTCCCGGGGTCACTCCCCGGGCTTGCCGATCAGGTGTACGTCGACGAGGAACGTGCGGCTCCCGACGATCGGGAGCATGTCCATCGGTCGCTTGGGCCCCTTGCGCTGGGTCCGCGCCAGCTTGCGCGTGCTGTGGCGCCGCACGAGGGCGATCGTCGCCGCGCCGGCCACGAACCCCGTTGCGGCAGCCGCCGCAGCCTGCACGGCTGGAAGCGTGGCGCGAGACGTCGGCTCGAGCGCACGGACGTCGGCGAGCACGGGGAGACCCTCAACTGTCTCCTCCGCGCCGTCGACAACGGGCTCGGCAGACAGATCTGCGTCACTGCTCACCGACGACATAGTGACATCGCGGTCGGTCATGTTCAAAGGAGCTTCTCGTAGACCCGGTAGGTGCGGACGATCTTGCCCCCCATTCCCTCCATCGCGCGGTTCATCGACTTGTTCGTCTCGAGGATCCAGCCGGTCTCGCCGGCCTTCTGCGGGGTGCGCTCGGCCGAGTCGTAGTGGAGCTCATAGAACTTCGCGGCCACCCCCGTGTGCTGGTACTCGCGCTTGACGCCGAGCGCGAACACACGGACGCGGTCGATCTTGCGACGGTACCACAGCGCCTTGGCCCAGCCGAACGGCAGCAGCCGGCCGTTCAGGCGGATCAGAACCTCGTTGTAGTCGGGCAACGTCAGCGCCGCTCCGATCGTCTCCCCATCCTTCTCGGCCACGAACGCCCAGTTCTCATCGAGGAGCGGCTTGAGGTCCTTGGCGTAATGACGCACCTCGTCCTCGGTCAGCGGCACGAACCCCCAGTTGCGCTCCCAGGCCGCGTTGTAGACCTCGAGGAAACGCCCGATCTCGGCCTCCATGTCCTTCTTGCGCATCGACCGGACCGTGATTCCGTACTTCGACTCGACTTCGGCGGCCGCGCGCCAGATCGCCGGATGGACCTTCTCGCGCTCGCGGACCTTCAGATCCCACATGTAGAGGTCCATCGCCTTCGAGAAGCCATTGCCCTCGATCAGACCGGGGTAGTAGGGGTGGTGCCAGTTGGTCAGGATCGTGGGCAGCAGGTCGTAGCCGTCGATGAGGACCCCGCATTCGTCGTTGGTCGTGAAGTCCATCGGTCCGACCATCCGGTCCCGACTGCGCTCCCGCAACCACGCCTCCACCGTCGAGAGCAGCGCCGCCGCCGCCGCCGAGTCCTGTTCGCACTCGAAGAAGCCGAACAGCCCCCAGTCGTGATGGTGGAACTCGTTGAAGTGCCTGTCGATGTGCGCCGTGATCCGTCCGACGGCTCGTCCGTCCCGCCACGCGAGGAAGTACTCGACCTCGGCGTGCTTGAAGAACGGGTTGCGCTGACGATCGAAGAACTGCTTGCGCTCGAACAGCAGCGGAGGGACCCAGTTCGGCTCGTTACGATAAAGCCGCCAGGGCAGCTTGATGAATGTATTGAGCTCACCTCTGCCTGCTACGGGACGAACCTCGAGCGCCATAACGGCCGGGAAAATACATGCGCACAACGACTGACGTATTCGCTAAGGCGCGCGAGCACGAGCGGCTCGAGCAGCTGAGGACGGCACGCGAGCTCGACGCCCTCCCCTACTTCCGGGTGTTGGAGGGCCCGACGCTCCCCGTCGTGGAGATGGAGGGCAAGCGCCGGGTGATGCTCGGCTCGAACAACTACCTGGGGCTGACAGGCGACGAGCGCGTCAGACAGGGTGCGCTCGATGCGCTCCACCGGTACGGGACCGGCCTCACCGGCTCCCGGTTCCTCAACGGCACGATCGAGCTCCACATAGATCTCGAGCGCGAGCTCGCCGAATGGCTCGACACCGAGGCGGCGCTCGTGTTCACCACCGGCCATCAGGCGAACGTCGGCGCGCTGGGGACGATCCTCGCCCCGGGCGACACCGTGATCGCCGACTCCGGCGACCACGCGTCGATCCTCGATGGATGCATCCTCTCGCGCGCCAAGCTCAGGGCGTTCAGGCACAATCGGGTCGATCTGCTGGAGCGACGGCTCGAGACCTCGGCCGCGGAGGGCGGCGGCATCCTGGTTGTCGTCGACGGCGTGTTCTCGATGGAGGGCGATGTCGCTCCTTTGACGGAGATCGCGGACCTGTGCGCGCGGTTCGGCGCCAGGCTGATGGTCGACGAGGCCCACGCCCTCGGGGTCCTTGGGGCTCGCGGGGCCGGGACCGCTGAGCTGATGGGCGTCGAGGACCGGGTCGACCTGCGAATGGCGACGTTCTCAAAGTCGCTCGCATCGTGCGGGGGCGTGATCGCCGGCCCCGCGGACGTGATCGAGTTCCTGCGGATCCAGTCGCGGCCCTTCATGTTCACCGCATCGGCCGTGCCGGCGGCGGTCGGCGCAGCGCTCGCGGCCGTCCGTATCTGCCGCTCCGAAGAGGGGCCGCCGCTATTCGCGAAGGTCCTCGACAACGCCCGCTACCTCCATGCCGGGCTGCACGACCTCGGATTCAAGGTCGTCGAACCGACGCGGATGGCGGACGGGAGCCAGGTCGTGACCCCGGTCGTTCCGGTCGTCGTGGGCGACGACTGGAAGGCCGTGTTCCTCTGGAAGGCGCTGTACGAGGCCGGCGTGTACGTGAACGTCGCGATCCACCCTGCGGTGCCGCCCGCCGGGGCCCTGCTGCGGTGCAGCGTGATGGCCACGCACGACCGCCCCACGCTCGATCGTGCTCTCGAGATCTTTGCCGCGACGAAGCAGGCGTTCGAGGCCGAGCACGGCCCCCTGCCGACCTCAACCTAGGTCGCTGAACGGGGATAGCCAGCCCGCGCGGGATGGCCCGGACGGCGTGCCCCGCGGTGGCTCCTTGTCCACTCCTGCACAAGGCCCCCGCGCGAAGAAAAAGACGCTCTAAGCACATCCTCCGGCGGATGTGACCTTGCTGTTACCAGCGCGATGACGATACGTTCCCGGGGACAGCAGCGCCGCGAATACGCAAGCCACATGGGGTGTCGAAGCGCTGCAGGGGCACTGTCCCGTCGACGTACCAAAAAACAGTAGGATGGACACTCGTCGGAAGCGATCTGGGTGGTCGCTACCAGGCGCAACAGTCAACGCGTCCGCCGTGACGGGCCTGACGCAGGGAGAGAGAACGTAGATGACCCAGACCACCAGGATGACGCCCGAGCCGCAACGTCTGCGGGCTCTGGAGCGGGCCAATGAGGTGCGGCTCGCGCGGGCGGAGCTCAAGCGACGGATCGCGGATGGTGATGCTTCGGCCGCAGAAGTCATCCTCGCTTGCCCCTGGGAAGCGGATAGCTGGTCGGTTGCCGAGCTGCTTATGAGTCAACGGCGTTGGGGGATCACGAGATGCCGGAAGTTCCTGGCGCGTAACCAGATCAGCGAAAACAAGCCGATCGGGAAGCTCACGGAGCGCCAGCGGAATCTGCTGGCCGCTCAGTTGCAGTCGTGCGAGTCCGTGGCCGTGAGGCTCGAGGCCGTTTCCCCGGAGTTTGATGGTGTCTCGGACCGGACGCTCGAGCTAGTCGGAGCCTGACCGCGCCCCATCCGTCGGCCCCGCAACGGTGGGTTGCGGGGCCGACACTCCTCTCGGCTCTCCGCGTGGTTGGGCCTAGATCTGGATTCCGATCGGCGCCGGGCTGGCGCCGGCGAACAGGAAGAACCAGACGACGAACGCCGTGAGCGTGAGGGCGGCGCTGACGACAAGGACACCTTCGAGCACCACGTAGCCGGGATCGTCGAGCCCGCGGGCTACGCGGTTGTGGCGGTAGACATCGCTCAGCTTGCCTAGCAGCGACGCGACCAGCGCGATCGTGACTACGACGCCGATGAAGCTCGCGCTGATCGCCGCGCCGAGCGAGGACGTTGCCCCCTGGATCTGTGACCCGATCCACAGCCACAGCAACGGCGTGCCGACCCAGAGCCCGAGACTCCCGATGAACATGATCAGCACCACGAGGATGGCACCGGCCCCGGTCCTGAGCAGCTCTTGCATCCCGCTCACGGGTTCAGGTTAGCTATCACTCGGCTGATTTTTGCCAGGGCCGCGGCTGTTCAGCCGCGGCCCCCGGCTAACGGACAGCCGGAGGAGAGCTTGACCTCCCACCATCCCATCAGCATTCCGATGAGGCCCAGCCGCGGTCGCACTTGCCACACGCCGCAGCCCGGCTCACCGAGATCCTGGCGGGAGACGCACGCGAAGCGATTGCCGGCCGGGTCGAGCATCATCCGCTCGAGCCGGAGGCGATGTTCGGCCTGGACGTCAGCCAGAGTGCTGATCGTCAGCCGCGCTTTTCTCAGTCGCTCGGCGAGCTCGTCGCGAACCTCTTCGAGCTCCCCGAGGTCCAGTAGCCGCGCCGCGCCGCCTCCGTGCGACGGAAGGGCAGGCCCGCGCATCTGATATGTGGTCACGAAGGCATTCGCGAGCTCACGCTCTAGCCGCGCGATCTGCTCGCGTAGCGAACGGCGCGCCGCCCGGAGACCGTCTTCGGTGACGGTCCGCGCCGGAAAGGGGACTCCCGGAGCGATGATGATTTGCTCGACTGGCTCCATGACCTCCTCCCTCCTTGTGGTGGGGCAGCTGAGCTTACCACCGCTTTACCCGGCACAAGCTGCTTTGTCGGCTGCGCCTACTAGGCGGAAAGCGTCTCGATGCACACCCACAGCGCCTCCTCTATGTGGATCGCTGGGACCCCGTCGACGCCGACGGTGAACAACCCGATTCGGGAGGTTCGCGGCTTCACCTCGTGCCCGGGAGCCAGCTCGCCGAACAACACGGCGTGAACGAATCGTGAGTCGGCGACCACCAGGCGACCTGGCGCCAGATGATCCGCGTGTTCGGAGGATCCAAGTCGATCGCCAGTCGTGGCCGTGCGGATGCCGAGGCCGCCCGGCTCGAGCAGATCCGCGTCCAGCGCCCACACCGGCACGCCAGTCTCGACGAGGGCAATCAGCAGCGCATCCTCGAGCAGGCTTTGCGATCGGAACTGGCCGTGCAATAGCCGGGCGACCGCAGCCTGCTCGCTGGGAATCCGGCTCTCGTCGGGGTCCATCCCGACTTGATGGAAGAACGAGCGATAGGCGTGAGGTATCGGCTGCGTGCGCATCGCGACGACGCTGGCGCCCCGGTAACGGTTCGACAGTTGCTCAAGGCGCCGCTGGACCTCCCGCGGGCTCGGGCGCATCCTGGCTGCGACGGTCACCCAGTCGATGCGGAGACCCGGAAACTCCGCGCGTATCTCGGGCTCGACGAACCCGGCCGCGGCTCTGAGTTCGGGCTCCTCGCTCACGGCTGGCTGGCGAGCATCGCCCGAACGCGAGCAGCGAGCGCGCTGGGTCTGAGCCAGTGGTCTCCGATCAGGCGGTCGGCAACGGTCCCGCCACGGTAAGCGAGCTCGACCATCGGGCAGATCTCCACGTCGTACAGGTAACCGACCGAGTTGTTGACGTCGTACGCGACCGGGATCGTCCAATGATGGCTGCGCACGAGGGCGGCGGTGGCGCGCTGCGAGGCCTGCACGGCGACCGCGGCGAACTGCACCTCGCGCTGGGGAAACTCGTGCGAGACCGTCTGCAGCGTGTCGATCTCCTTGTCGCAGTCGCTCGACCCAGTGACGAACAGTCCGAGCACAAGCGGCTTGCGCCCGCACACGTTGAGCGCCTGGAGGTTCGGATGTGCGGGGTCACAGCGCGGGTTCACGTTGGCTCCGCCGTTGAGTCCGGAACTCGCGAGCGGAGCCACGAACGAGTGGAGCTGCTTGCCCGGTGGGATCCCGGCCGTCTGGACCCCCCGAGTGGTGAACATGTAGACCGAGAAGCCGATCAACAACACCAGCCCGAAGATCCCGATGCCCCATCGATACGGCCGGGTGTCGATCACCGCCCTGGGCGTTGGACGCTTCGACGTCCGCGCCCCCGCCGCGGCGCGCTCCGGCGCACCCGCCCCGGCCGCGGCGCGCTCCGGCCCACCCGCCCCGGCCTCGGCGCGGTCGGGCGTACCCGCCTCGGCCGCCGCCCGGTCGGGGTCTAGCCGGTAGGGCTTCGGCTCCTCGGGAGCATCCGGAGGCCGCTCGCTCACGCCACTCGGGCGCGCCGGCGAAGCCGCGGCCGCCGCACCGCTCGATGCTGGAACAGGCCGCCCACACGCCCCCATCCGCTCTCCGGCTCCGAGAGCGCGAGCGCGGCGGGCAGCACGAGCAATACCCCGCCGAGCGATACCGACAGGTCGATCAGCGTCACGAAGCCGAAATCGCGAAGCATCGTGATGTTGGAGAGCACCAATACGCCGAAGCCGGCGATTGCCGTGATCCCGGACGCGAGCACCGCGGTCCCGGTCGACCGGTACGTCCGGGCCAGCGCCGCGTGCAGGTCGTGGCCGGCCTCGCGCTCCTGGCGGAACCGCTCCGAGAGCAGCACGCTGAACTCGGTCGAGATCGCGATGACCAGCGCCCCCAACGTCGCCGACATCGGGTTCAGCGGGATCCCCAGCGCGAACACGATCAATGCCGACCAGCCCGTGGCGAGGGCGATCGGAATCAGCGGGACGAGCGCTCGCTGCGGGCGACGGAACACCGCAAGCAGGACCAAACCGACCGCCGCGAGTCCGGCGAGAAGCGTCAGCAGGCGGCGACTCGAGGAGGACAGCGCGGCGTTTGCCTGCGCCGCGAGTACGGGCAGGCCCGCGAGCTGCGCCGTCACGCCCGCTGGCGGATGGAGTTGGGAGCGCATGTAGTTGATCACTCCCTGCTGGCGCGAGAGTGGCATCAGGCGGATCCCGAATGCCAGCGTCGCCCAGCGATGATCGGGCGTTATGACCGCCTGCGAGAAGTACGTCGGGACGGCCGACAACAGGCTGTTGATCGACGACGCGTTCAGCGCGCTGGAGCTCGTGCTGCCCGTGCCGCCCGAGAACAGGTCAGGGAGCGACAGCGCCGGACACAGTGTCGCCTGCGCGCAGCCCTTGGTCTCGAGATAGCCGTAGTGCGTCAGCAGTGCCTGCTCGTAGTGGATCATCCAGCCGACCGTCTGCGGCGTCGCCACGTTCGGCGCGTGGACGGTGACGTCGATCTCCCCGGACACTCCGGTCACCCGCTCGAGCGTGCGGAGGTTGCGCAGCGCCGGCATGCTCGACGGCACGAGCTTGGTGACGTCCGATTGGACCGCGGTCTGGGTGTCCGCGACCCAGCCCAGCACTGCCAGCAGAGCGCCGATCGCCAGCACGCGGCCCGGATGCGACACGGCACTCTGGAGCAGCCCCGGCGTCCCCATGGGTCGCGGCGTCCCCTTGCGCCGCGGCGCCCTTATGCGCGGAGCGCTCGTGGTAGGCGACCACCCGGGGCGCTTCACCCGCCGGCGAATCCGCCCGCCGGCTTCGCGGAGGATCTCGCCGGCGCCGCGCCACGAGGCGCCAAGCGCGCCTCCATCGCGGTCGAAGAGCACGATCGCGGCCGACCCGGCCGTGAGTGCGCATACGAGCGCGACGGCGATCCCGACGACGAGCAGCAGGCCAAATCCTTGGACCATCGGGACCGGCGAGAGGAGCAGCACGAGGAAGCCGGTCCCGGTCGCCAGCGCGGCGATCGCGATCGTCGGCGCGCCGAACGAGGCCGCCCGAGCCACGGCGGCCTCGGCGCCGTCTCCCTGCCGCGCCTCGGCGACGCGCGACTGGAACTGGATCGCGTAGTCGACGGCAAGCCCGATCAGGATCGGGAGCACCGCAATCGAGGCCATCGTCAGCGTTCCGCCGATCAGCGACAGCAAGCCGAACGTGATCCCGGTGGCGGCGAGCGCGATTGCCAGCGGAAGCAGGCGCGGCCGGCGCCTGAACACGATCAGCAATGTCGCCGCCATCACAAGCACCGCCGCGATCAGCAGACCGAGGATCGAACCGGTGATCTGTGAGGCGAGGTCGTTGACGACGACCGGCTCGCCCGTGACCGTATAGGTCCCACCGTGTTGCGAGCGGAACATCGGCATGTTGACCGCCTGCCGGATCAACGAGATCGCCTGCGCCTGCTGCTCGTCGCTGAGGTTGGCCTTGAGCCGCACCTGGATCAGCGCCGAGTTGGCGGTCGGGAACAGGTAGGCGAACCGCGCCTTCGGCTGGTTGACCCCCCGTGTCTGGTCGAACACGATCTGTGGGATGAACTGCGGATCGTCGATCCGCGGCGTGCCCGTGATGCCAGAGTTCAGGTACAGAGTCGCGAGCTGCTGGGCCTGCTGCTGCTGCTCGAGCTCCCCGGCCGCCTTCGCCGCCGTCTGCGCCTCCTTGACGCTGAGGTGCCTGGCAAGCGCGAGCCGGTAGGCGGCCTGCTCGGCATTGGTCTCGCTCTTCTTTACGTTCGCGACCATCGCCTCGATCTGGAGGTTTACGGCAGCGACGGCACGGTTAAGGAACGTCCCAGGGCCGTACACGACCTTCACCGCCTTGGCCCGCATCAGCTTCCCGCACGGGCTGTTTTCGCCGCCGTAGGGCGGGGCCGACCCCGCCTTCGCCGGAACGAACGACTGAAGCTGCTGGTTGGCGACGACAGTCTCGCCCGCCAGGCAGGCCTCGAGCATCGTCTCGGTCGCCAGATCCTTGGTCTCGACCAAGTCGGGCAACGGCTCCTTGATCAGGATCACAACGGCGTCGCCGCCGAAGTGCTCGTGGTCCTGCTGCGATGCCTGGTAGCTCGACGACGAGCGGCTGACGAACGTGTCGCTCCCGGCCGAGGGCTTGAGCCCGAGCGCGAGGATTCCGCCGACGAGCGCCGCCGCGAGCACAATCGCGACGGTCACGGCAGGCCTTCGAGCCGCGATCCTCGCGAGCCCCTCGAGCCTCTCCTTCATGGGTGCGAGGCTATCGGGGGATGCAGGGGATTGCGCTGGTCCGGACCAGCTTTCAGTCCATCGTCAGCGGGCCCTGCGACTCGCCGGATAGGAACTGACGGATGAACGGATTCTCGGAGTTGAGCATGTCCTCCGCCGGGCCCGCCTCGACGATCCGGCCGCGCCAGAGCACGTTGATGTAGTCGGCCACCCTCCGCGCGCTCATGATGTCGTGGGTAATCACGCAGAAGGTGGGCAGGTGCTGCTTCTGCGCCTTCTTGGCGTCCTCCATCATGTCGCGGTGGATCTCGAGGATCAGCTCGCCCAGCAGCGCCGTGCGGACAGGGTCGAGCCCGGAGTCGGGCTCGTCGAAAAGCACGATGTCGGGCTCCAGCACGAGCGCCCGGGCGAATCCAGCGCGCTTGCGCATCCCGCCTGAGAGCTCGTTGGGCATCTTCTCGCGCGCGTCGCCGAGCCCGACTTCGTTGAGTCGCCGCATGACGATGTGCTCGACCTCGTCCTCGCCCTTCTCGGTGTGCTGGCGCAGCGGGAAGGCGACGTTGTCGAACAAGTTCATCGAGCCGAACAGCGCCCCGTCCTGGAACAACAGACCGAACTTCTTGCGCATCTCGAACAGGTCGTCGTCGGGCATGTTCGGCACCGACTCGCCGTGCACGAGGATGTCTCCATCATCTGGGTAAAGCAGCCCGACCATGTGCTTGATGCAGACCGACTTGCCGGTCCCCGACGGGCCGATGATCATCGAGACCATCCCCTCGGGCAGGCCCATGTTCAGCCCGCGCAGGATGCGCGCGCGGCCGAACGCCTTGTACACGTCGATGAACTCGACTGCGTCCGGACGGCCCGACGGCCACACCTTGTAGGTGTGCCACTGATACTCGTCCTCCGAGGCGCCTCTCGGAGGGGCTGGTCGCGGAGGCTGTTCGTCGATGACCGAGACGCGCGACTCGCTCCGCGGCGTGCCCTGGCTCTGCTCCCACGGCAGTGAGCGAGTACCTCGCGCGGTCGGCTGCTCGCCGACCACCGGGACCGGCTCGTCGCCCTGGGGTCCGTCACTGGGACTGGCGCTCTGCTCCGGGATAACGCTCGTGTCCGGCTCCTCGGCGGGTTGCGCCGCCCCGCCGGGCTGCTCTGCGCCGTCGTCTTCGTCTTTGCTCCCGAACGGGAAACGGGCCATGTCAGCCTCCTATAGGTGCCCTCGGGTTGGCGCCCCAGAAGAGCTGCGTACCGAGCATGCCGATTAAATGTACGGACACGATGTTGACAACCATGGATTTTGCCGTAGCCGTGCCTACGCCCACGGGCCCGCCACTCGCGTTGTAGCCGTAGTAGCACCCAACGAGCACGATCACGGTGGCCATGGTCATGGCTTTGATCAAGCTATATAAGAGATCAGGTGGGTTCTGGAACTGCCAGAAGATCAAGAAGAACCCCCCCGAAGAGACGTCCCCGATCTGTTGCACGACGACGACGTAACTCGCCAGGAAGCCCGCGCCGATCGAGCACAGATACACGAACGGAAGCACCATCCACGCGGCCAGCAGCCGCGTCGCGCACAGGAACGTCATGCCGCTGATGCCCATCACCTCGAGCGCGTCGATCTCGTCGGAGATCCGCATCGAACCGAGCTCGGCGACGATCCCGGTGCCGACCTTCGCGGCCATCATGTAGCCGAACGCATACGGGACGAGCTCGCGCAGATCGCACCACGCGGCGAACACGCCCGCGTAGGCCGGGACACCGTTGGCGCGGTCGAAATATGCGCCTTCGACGCCGCATTCCAGTCCGGTGATGAAGACCAGGCCCCAGATCACCAACGTCGAGGAGATGATCAGGATCCCCGACTGGCGCAGCGCCTCGCCGAAGAACTTGAAGACCCTCAGGCCGAAGACCTCGCCGACGATCCGCGAGGCGAACTTGACGAGATCGCCAAACGCCTCGATCCAGCCGCGAGGTGTTGCCAGTAGTCCCTCCATCGCCTATTTCGCGATCGACGTGATCTCTGGATGGGTCGCGAGCAGCGTCTGCGTGAACGCGTAGTTGAAGGCGAACACGCCGAGGAACGCGATCACCACCGCCTGGTTGACGGCCCGCCCCACCCCCTCGGCCCCACCGGATGCAGTCATCCCCTTGTAGCAGCACACGATGGCGATGATCGCCCCGAAGATCGTCGTCTTCACCACCGAACCCCAGAGGTCCGTGGTGTCTGCATTGTTGAAGAACGTAGCCCAGAACGGACCGAGCGGCGCATTGTTGACGAGCGTCGCCAGGATCCCCCCGAAGATGCCGAACAGCAGCGCGTAGATGTCGAACAGGCCGGTGACGATCATGAGCGCCAGGAACCGCGGCACGACAAGGTTCTTGATCGGATCGACTCCGAGCACCTGGAGTGCGTCGAGCTCCTCGCGGATCTTGCGTGCTCCGAGGTCCGCCGTGATCGCGGTGCCGGCAACTCCGGCGAGCACGATCGCATCGACGAACGGCGCGAACTCTCTGATCGACGCAAGCACGAAGAAGCCTCCGAGCCGGTCGAGGGCGCCGAACAGCACGAGGAAGTTGGCCGCCTGTAGGCCCGGCGCGCCGTAGCCGAACGCGACGGTCGAGATCAACAGCGGGAACCAGCACAGCTTGAGCGCGAACAGGAACTGGCCGACGAACTCCGGGCCGTACGGGTACGGCGGGCGGATCGCCGCGACGAGCGTCTTCGCGGTCAGGATCATCATGTTCCCGACCTCTTCCAGAACGTTCTTGGTAGGCAGGAACGCTCGGTCGGCAACTGCTCGGATCACTCTTGTGTGTCCTCCCAGGGATCTGCGCCGCCGCAACGCGGCCTCGCGAGATAAGCCTACGGTACGGCGTTGGCAAAGACCAAGTCGGAACCGTTGCCCGAATCGCTCCGCGCGGCGCGCAGAACCGCCGCCCGTACGCGACCGCCCGTGGTATGTTCAGCCCGCTGTGAGCGGGCGGAGAACGAGGAGCTGCGCCATTTTCGCCGGGATCGCGGCAACGCTACTGCTGTCCGCGTGCGGAGGCGGGACTGAGCAGAGCGCCTCTGAGCCGTCCGGGGTCTTCCCCGTCCGAGTGGCGGTGGCCGCGTTCCCCACGTTCCAGCGATTGGCGCAGCGCACCCACATGGTGATCTCGGTCCGTAATACCGGACAGAAGACGATCCCCAACATCGCCGTAACGATCACCGATCCTCCGTTCGGCACGGCGGTGCAGGCGTTCGGTCGCTACATCTCGCAGCCTGGGCTCGCCAGCCACTCTCGGCCGGTGTGGATCATCGACCGGCCGCCCGGGCCGTGCACGTACTCCTGCCTGAACGGGGGCCCGGGCGGAGCGGTTACCGCCTACTCCAACACGTGGGCACTCGGACGCCTGGCGCCGGGACAGACCGCGACGTTCATCTGGGGCGTCACCGCGGTCGCGGCGGGAAGCTACATCGTTCGTTACGAGGTCGCCGCCGGGCTGAACGGCAACGCGAAGGCCCGCCTGGAGAGCGGCGCGATCCCGAGCGGCATCTTCCGGGTCAAGGTGACGCAGCAGCCCCAGCAGTCCTACGTCAACAACAACGGGCAGGTCGTCGCGGCCAAGTAGACGGTCGCCAACCCTACGAACTGCTCGACGACTCCCATAGGTTGATCCCGCCGTCGACCGCGTAGCGATCGATCTCTTCGAGCTCGCTGGAGTCGAACTCGAGGCGCTCGAGCGCCCCCACGTTCTGCTCGAGCTGTCGTACGCTGCTGGCGCCGAGGAGTGCAGAGGTCACCCGCTCGTCGCGCAATGCCCACGCGATCGCCATCTGAGCCAGCGTCTGGCCTCGCCTGGTCGCAATCTCGTTCAGGGCCCGGACCCGCTCGAGGTTCTCGTCGGTGATCATGTCCGCGGAGAAGGAGTTGCCGCGCGTAACGCGTGAGTCCTCGGGGACGCCCTGCAGATACTTGTTGGTCAGCAGGCCCTGGGCCAAGGGCGAGAAGACGATCGCGCCGATCCCCTCGCGCCCGAGGACGTCCAGCAGCTCATCCTCGATCCATCGGTTGAACATCGAGTAGGACGGCTGGTGGATCAGCAGCGGGGTTCCCAGGTCGCGCAAGATCTGAACTGCCTCCTCGGTCCGTCGTGGGCCGTAGGACGAAATCCCGACGTACCGCGCCTTGCCCTGACGGACCGCGGCGTCGAGCGCGCCCATCGTCTCTTCGATCGGCGTGTTGGGATCGAACCGGTGGGAGTAGAAGATGTCGACGTGATCGAGCCGCATCCGGGTAAGGCTCTGCTCGAGGCTCGCGAGCAGGTACTTGCGCGAGCCGAACTCGCCGTACGGTCCGGGCCACATGTCCCAGCCCGCCTTCGTGGAGATGATCAGCTCGTCGCGATAGGGCTTGAAGTCCTCGGTGAAGATCCGCCCGAAGTTGATCTCGGCGCTGCCGTACGGAGGCCCGTAGTTGTTGGCGAGGTCGAAGTGCGTGATCCCGAGATCGAAGGCGCGGCGCAGCATCGCCCGGCTCTCCATCAGTGGCCTGTCGTCGCCGAAGTTCTGCCACAGCCCCAAGGAGATCGAGGGCAGCTGGATGCCGCTTCGCCCACACCGGCGATAGGGCATGCGCTCGTAGCGATCACGAGCCGGCACGTACACGGTCGGGGCGAGCTCCGGGTGGAACGGCACGGCGCCAGTATCTCATCTTCCCGTTCGACCTCGGTCGAACGCGAGAGCTCGCTATTTGGCCATTGGGATAGTGACCCGCTCCAGGTGGATGGCCTACGCTTGAGCGCTCATGCCTCGGGCATTCCGAGGCACGGTTTCTAGCGCGCCTCCGCCGCCGGGGTGCTCACAGGAAGGAACGACACGATCGCATGCCTCGACTCCGCCAGCACAATGCCCTTGCCGCCCAGTGGACGCCCAACGGAGGCGCTCTCGGCGCCCCCGATCTGACAGTCGCCGACAACCAGATCTTCGGCTCGAATGTATTCAGCCCGGCGGTGCAGCGGCAACGGCTGCCCCGGGACGTGTTCCGCCGGCTACAGCAGACGCTGGCGCGCGGCGAGGCACTCGACACCTCGACCGCGGACGCAGTGGCGTTGGCGATGAAGGAGTGGGCGCTCGAGCGCGGCGCGACGCACTACACGCACTGGTTCCAGCCGCTGACCGGGTCGACGGCTGAGAAGCACGACAGCTTCTATGGACCGACGGGCGAGGGCACTGCCCTGGCGGAGTTCTCGGGCAAGGAGCTGATCCAGGGGGAGCCCGACGCCTCGAGCTTCCCGACCGGCGGCATCCGGGCGACCTTCGAGGCCCGCGGCTACACGGCATGGGATCCCACCAGTCCCGCCTTCCTGCTCGAGAACCCGAACGGTGCGCTGCTTTGCATCCCAACGGCGTTCGCTTCATGGACCGGCGAGGCGCTGGACCACAAGATCCCTCTGCTGCGCTCGATGGACGCCCTGTCGAAGTCCGCGATCCGCGCGCTTAGGCTGTTCGCCAACACCTCTGCGCAGCGCGTCTTCACGACCGTCGGCCCCGAGCAGGAGTACTTCCTGATCGACGAGCAGTACTACTTCGAGCGGCCCGACCTGATCACGACCGGGCGGACGCTGTTCGGCGCGAAGCCGCCGAAGGGTCACGAGCTCGACGATCATTACTTCGGCTCGATCCCGGAGCGGATTCTCGCGTGCATGCTGGAGACCGAGCGCGAGCTCGGCAAGTTGGGCGTACCGGTGAAGACGCGGCACAACGAGGTCGCGCCGAACCAGTACGAGATCGCGCCGGTGTTCGAGAACTCCAACGTTGGGTCCGACCACCAGCAGCTGACGATGCAGGTGATGCAGAACGTCGCCCGCCGCTACGGCCTCGTGTGCCTGCTTCACGAGAAGCCGTTCGCCGGGGTCAACGGCTCGGGGAAGCACAACAACTGGTCGATGGGCACCGACACCGGCGAGAACCTGCTCGAGCCGGGCGACACGCCCCACGACAACCTCCAGTTCCTGTTCTTCTGCGCCGCCGTAATCCAGGCCGTCAACCTCCATCAGGGTCTGTTGCGGGCATCGATTGCCTCGCCCGGTCAGGACCACCGCCTCGGCGCCAACGAGGCACCGCCCGCGATCATGTCGATCTTCCTCGGCGCCGAGCTCGAGAAGGTCTTCGGCGCGATCGAGCGCGGCGAGGCCGGCGAGTCCGTCCCGGGGTCGTTCCTCGGGCTCGGGACCCAGGTGCTGCCTCCGCTGCCGATGCACGGCGGCGACCGCAACCGCACGAGCCCGTTCGCGTTCACCGGGAACAAGTTTGAGTTCCGCGCGCTCGGGTCCAGCCAGTCGCTCTCGCTCCCGAACACGGTGCTCAACACGATCGTCGCCGAAGCGATCGACAACCTCGCGGATGAATTCGAGGACGAGCTGAAGGCGGGCAAGGACGTCGAGGGCGCGCTGCGTCCGATCCTCCAGCGCAGCTACGCGGCCAACAAGAAGATCATCTTCGGCGGCGACAACTACGCCGAGGAGTGGCACGCCGAGGCCGCGCGGCGTGGGTTGCTCAATCTCCGGGCGACGCCCGACGCCCTTCCCGTACCTGATCTCTGACGAGACGACGTCGCTGTTCTCCAAGTACGGGGTCCTGTCCCAGCGCGAGCTCGAGGCCCGGTACGAGGTGTTCGCCGAGCAGTACGTGACAAAGCTCAACATCGAGTCCGAGACCGCCGCCGCGATCGCGCGCACGATGCTGCTGCCGGCGGCCGCGCGGCACCTGGCGCTGCTCCGTGAGGCGTCGCTCGGTGAGCTCGTCTCCGAGACCGAAGGCTTGATCGACGAGTTCGTCAACGCGATCAGGGCGCTCGAATCGGCGAACCTGGAGGAGAACCAGCCGCACGGCGACGTGGTCGAGCACGGCAAGTACATGCGCGACGTCATCATCTCGGCGATGGCGGCGGTCCGCGATGTCGCGGACCGGCTCGAGAAGGTCGTGGCCGACGACCTCTGGCCGCTCCCCAAGTATTCGGAGATCCTGTTCATCAAATAGGCGGCTGCGGTACCGCGATCTGCATAAAAACGGTGCGGCGCGGGTAACGAGTCAAACAGGACTAACCGAGCTACGCCCGCGGGAGGGATGCCGATGCTCCGTAGAGTCGCCCGAGTTGGGCTCGTTGCTGTCTTTGCGATTGCAGTGCTTGCCATGGTCGGCGCCACCGCTGGCGCGAGGGCTCACAACCGCCGCCGCCACGCGCGGCGTGGCCTGCACGCTCATCGACGAACCGTTCACCGCGGTGCGGGTGTCCTCCGCCACGCGCCCAAGGGTGTCGGTCCGCTGATCCCCGCCCAGAAGGGGCAGATACCCAGCCGCGGCGGCGCCGTTGACAGCCTCAACTGGTCCGGCTATGCCGTCACCCCGAAGGGGGTCACGTCCGTGTCATCGACGTTCGTCGTTCCGACCGCAGGTGCGGTGCCCCCGGGGTTCGCCGCGACGTGGACGGGGATCGGCGGTTACAGCACCAGCGATCTGATCCAGGCCGGCACTGCCGAGCAGTCGGCGCCCGATAACCCGGTGCTCGGTCCCCAGTACTACGCGTGGTACGAGCTGCTGCCAGCGTCCGAGACGCAGCTGACCGGGTGCGCCGGCGACGCTAACTGCACCGTCACGCCAGGGGAGCACATCGCGGTCACGATCACGAGAGCAGCCACCAACACGTGGAAGATCTCCATGCGCGACGCCGGCCACTGGAGCTGGAGCAAGCGGCTCTCGTACAACTCGTCGATGTCCTCGGCCGAATGGATCCTCGAGGCGCCGACGCTGGTTACCCAGACTCTGCTGGCTCCGGTTGGGACGGTTCACTTCGGCCCGACGTCGACGTACACGGTGGGAGGGGTCAGGTACACGGTCGCCCAAGGCAACCCGACGCAGATCGACCTCTCGCCCGGAGTGCTCAACGAGGCCACGCCGTCGGCGCTGGCGGCGGACGGCCAGTCTTTCAACGACTGCGCCTACGCGCAGAGCTGTCCGACTCCGTAGGTAACTGTCAGCGACGCGTGGTGCCCTCGAGCCACCGGCTCAGGGCACTGCGACCGACGACCGTGATCTGACCATCGGCCGAGATCCAGTCTCGCACCCGCAGCTCGCGGACGACTCCGAGGGCATCGCTTGGTCCCGGACCGTCACCCTTGGCCGCCAGTGCCTCGGTGCCGGGCTCGATCGTCCACCGTCCGGAATCGAGAGCGGCCAGCGCGAGGCCCTGCTCGTCGGTAGGCAGATCCATCGGGTGCGGTGCGGCGCTGGGTAGCGGGTCGACACCGGACCGCGTCATCTTGGGACTGCCGACACGGCGCGTGACCTCGTCGCCGACGTTCTGCGCGTTGGCCCGCAGCCAGCTGCCCGCGGTGTCGAACCACTCGCCGGCCGTCTCGCGATCGACGCCGATCGCGTCCGCGACGTCGTCCATGTCGACGCTGTCGAGGGCGCGTTCAACTGATCGCCCCAACTCCCGCGCCACTGAGCGCAGCAGATCCTCGAAGTTGTCTTCGCCAGGTTCGTCTTCGTACATGCACTAATGATGACACGCGGGAGCAGAAACGCTCTCGCGCGCGTTCAGGGGCCCAAGCGCTCCTGCTCTTCCACGGTCCGCTCAGCCGCCGGGAGAGCCTCGAGCCGCGCATCCGGAATCGGGCTGCCACTCTCAATCGACAGTCCGTAGGTCCCAGCCGCCAGCCGGGCCTCGGCGCGCTCGACCGCGGCCAACTCCTCATCCAGGTCCGCGATACGGGCGGCGTCGAATGTGTCTTGGTAGAGGTCCTCGGACCCCTCGTCGCCCGGCTCGATGCGGTCGTCGCCCTCGAGCGGATCGTCGCGACGGACCGCGAGCGCCTGCTCGATCCGGTCCCGCTCGCGGGCGAGTAATTCGCGTGCGCGGTCGTCGTCCATGCCGTCAGGCTACTCAAGCGCTCGCTTCATCGCCACCACGCCTCGATCCATGGCCCCGTCGAGGAAGTCGCGGACCTCGTTCGGAAGCACGTCGACGACCCATTCCACCCGGCTCCCAGTGGGGTCGCCAGCTAGGCGCACCACCTCCCCGGGGAGGGTGCTCAAAAAGGCTTAACTATTAATACTTATCGAGCACCCTCTCGGGTATGAGGCCGCCGCCCCCACCCGGCGGGTCCCTTTGCGTTCGTGACCGTTCTGGTCCGATTGTGGACGAGCGGTACGCTCTCGCCTCGGAATGGGTGGTCCCGCTCGTGATCCGTACGCGACGCTCGGCGTTAGGCAAAACGCGTCCGACGCCGAGGTCCGGATCGCCTACCGGCGGTTGGTCCAACTCCACCATCCCGACCACAACGGTGGGTCGGCTGAGTCGGCCCGGCGCTTCGAGGAGGTTCAGGAGGCGAACAACCAGATCCGCCAACTCCGCGCGTCCGGCGCAGGAGCGCCGCCGCGATCCGCGCCACCTCGGCCGAGCCCGCCGCGATCCGCACGAGCCCGACGGGCCCCGCCACCGCCGACTCACGTCGACGCCGACGGCGAGGCACGGCTGGCCCAGATGGAGCGCGAGATCCGCGAGGCGCACGAGGCCCGGGAGCGCGCGCAGCGGGCGGCACGCGAGGCCGCAGCCGCTGCCAGCAAGCGGCCCTCCGATGAGGACCTCGGCTACGTGAAGACCGACGACAGTTTCGCCAAGATCTTCGCCGACGCCCGGTCGGAGCTTGCCGACCGGTTCTCGGACGCCAGCGAGTCACCCGCTGGCGAAGCGCCTGACCGACCTGATCGACGAACTCGATCCGCGTGGATGAGCGCCGGCGAGCCCGCGCTGCCCGAAGAGTTCCTCGTCGGGCACGGGGCCACCGCCCGCGGCAACAGCGGCTGCACCGTCATCATCTGCCCGCCGGGCACCCGCGGAGGCGTCGATATCCGCGGTGGCGGGACCGGCACGCGCGAGCTCGAGCCGCTGGCGCCGCTGTCAAACGCTGAAGGGCCCAACGCCGTCCTGCTGACCGGCGGAAGCGCGTTCGGACTGGCGGCCGCCGACGGCGTCGTGCGATGGCTCGAGGAGCGCGGCATCGGGCGCCCGACCCACATTGGCGTGGTCCCGCTGGTCCCGACGGCTGTCGTGTTCGACCCGGCGGCGGGCGAACCCGACACACGACCGGGGCCGGATGTGGGTTACGCCGCGTGCGAGGCCGCCAAACCGGGTGTCCCCGAACGGGGCCGAGTCGGCGCCGGGACCGGCACGGCGGTCGGGAAGATTCTCGGTCGCGACCGGGCAACGCCGGGTGGAGTCGGATACGGCGCGGTCCGTGTCTCCGGTGGCGTGACCGTCGCCGCGATCGCGGTCGCCAACGCATCAGGCGACGTGCTCGCCGAGGACGGCACAGTCCTCGGAGGCCCTCACGGTGAGCGCGGCGAACTGCTGCGAAGCGCGGAGCTAATCCCGCAGATGCCATCGCTCCCGGACTGGGCGATGCGGCCGGGTCAGAGCACCACGCTCGCGTGCGTCTGTACAGACGCGACACTCGACAAGCGCAGTTGCGGGATAGTCGCGCGAGTCGCCAGCGCCGGGATCGCGCAGGCCGTCGATCCGGCCTTCACCCCCAACGATGGAGACGTTGCCTTCTGCCTCGCCTCCGGCCAGGGGACGCCGTCGCCGCCCGGACCCGCGAACACATGGACGCTGACCGTGCTCGGCACCGCCGCAGCGACGGCGACGGCGGCGGCGATCCGGGACGCAATTCGGCGAGCGGCCTAGGTGCTACGGTCCGTTTCGTGGGACGACTTGCCGTCGACGAAGCTGCGGATCTCGTGGTGGGGGATGTCGTCCACAAGCGCTTCAGCGCGCTGCCAGCGAGCGCCACGATCGACGACGTCCGCGCGTGGTTTGCGGTCAGCCCTCACCGCCGGATGGCGTTCCTCGCCGACGATGGCCGGTATGTAGGTTCGCTCACGCCGGCCGATCTCACCGGCGCGAACGACGGATCGCGCCCGGCGTCCGAGGTCGCGCACGACGGCCCCACGATCGGACCCGACGCGCCAGCCCGCACCGGCTACCAGCTCGCGTTGTCCAGCGATGCGCGACGCGTTCCCGTCGTCGACTCGGACGGCGGCCTGCTCGGAGTCCTCAGCGTCACTGACGACCTGGCAGCCTTCTGCGGCGCCGCTTAGCGGGCCTCGACCGGCTCGCCTTCGCCCCCCGGGAAGCGGGCGGCCCACGGCTCGCACTCGATGCGCACGGCGTTGATGACGTACGACAGCAGCCGGTACCACCCGGCGGTGATGATCAGTTCAAGCAGCTCGTCGTCCGTGAACCGCGTGGCGAGCTCGGCCCACAGCTCATCCGAGACATCACAGCCGTCGTTGAGTTCGTCGGCGAGACGGACCAGAACCGAGTCGCGCTCGCTCCACGCCGGATCGTCGGCCGCCCCGGCGACGGTCGCCGCGAGCTGCCCGTCGGTCAGGCCAAGCGGCTTGCCGTAGGCGATTGCGTGGACGCCCCACTCGTACTCGGCGCCGGTGCGGGCGCAGGTGCGGTGGATGATGATCTCCCGATCGCGGGGCTGGATCCGGCCGTGACCGAGGATGCCTGCACCGAGGGGCCGCATCCGCGACATCAGCTCCTCGTGGACGGCGAGCGTCCGGAACAGCGCCAGCGGTTCGATCGGACTCCCCGGCGGCATCCATCGCTTCAGCATCTCCTCCAGCGCCGGCTCGTAGGGGGCGCGGAGCGGTTGGATCCGGGGACGGTCTGCGGTCACTGACATCGGCTATCCTCCTGCTTCGAAAATCAGAGCAAGCGGGTAGATCATAGCTTCGGATTCCAAAGCACGCAAGTCGAGTCCGCTTCCTGGCCAGCCGGTGCGGGGCTCGCGGACCGGCCGGCCCGAGATGGCGCTGCTCGACCTCCTCGGGCGCCGATGGGCGCTGCGGGTGCTGTGGGAGCTGCGCGACGGGAACGCGTCCACTTTCCGGGCGCTACAGGCCCGCTGCGGTGACGTCTCCTCGAGCGTGCTCAACGACCGCCTGCGCGAGCTACGCGACGCGGGCATCGTCACCGCTGAGCCGGCGCCCGGTTACCGGCTCACGCGCGAGGGCCGTGAGCTGCTCGCTGCACTCGGCCCCATCAGCGCCTGGGCCAAGCGGTGGGCGAAGCGCGGCGATCGCTGAGGGACGCCCCACGGCGAACCGCAACTTGCATACAACCAGCGGGTTCTTGGCTACGGTGAGAAGCCGTATGTTGGAGGACCGTGTGGCGTGCGGTTGCCGGGCTCTGGGGGATCACCGGCCGCGCCTTCGATGGGTTACAGCAACGGCAGTGGCGGCGCTGGTTCTCGGCCTGTGCGCCTCCGCGATCGCGGCCTCGGGAGGTGCCGGCACCGGGGGCTCGTCCCCCACCCCACACCCTAGCCGCGGCAACCCGTTCGGCGGGCGCGGGATGTGGATCTGGCTGTTGTCGAGCACCGATCGCGGCAACCTCGCGTCGATCATCGCCCAGGCCAGGCGCTACGGAGTGCGGACGCTGATGATCAAGAGCAGCGACGGGTCGAGTGCCTGGTCGCAGTTCAACCGTCCGCTCGTCTCCACCCTGCACGCCAACGGCTTGCACGTCTGCGCCTGGCAGTACGTCTACGGCAACCGGCCGACCATCGAGGCGCAGCTCGGAGCAGGCCGCAGTCAAGGACGGAGCGGACTGCCTGATGATCGATGCCGAAAGCCAGTACGAGGGCAAATACGTCCAGGCCCAGACGTACATGCGCAAGTTGCGCAGCCTCGTTGGGCAGACCTACCCGATCGCCCTCGCCGGGTTCCCGTACATCGACTTTCACCCTGCGTTCCCCTACTCGGTGTTCCTCGGTCCTGGCGGCGCTCAGTACAACGCCCCGCAGATGTACTGGAAGGACATCGGCACGAGCGTCGACACCGTCTTCTCGCACACCTACGCCTACAACAGGGTTTACAACCGGCCGATCTTCCCACTCGGCCAGGTGTACAACAGCCCGCCCGCGCGGCAGATCCGTCGGTTCCGGCTGGTCTCGCGGGCGTACGGAGCCGCTGGCCTCAGCTGGTGGGACTGGCAAGAGGCCCCACTGGGTGCATGGCGGGCGATCTCCCAATCGCTGGGCTCGCTCGCCGGCTTCGCGCCATCAACGGCGGACGCGACCCTGGCCAACGGAGCTCAGGGCGACCTCGTTGTCTGGGCACAGGAGCATCTTCTCAGCGCCGGCGAGCAGATCGCCGTCGACGGTGGATTCGGACCGCAGACCCAGGTGGCCGTCGAGGCCTTCCAAACGGCTCAAGGGCTTGTTCCGACTGGGATCATCGACACCCCCACGTGGCAGGCGCTGCTCCGCTACCCGGCGGCGCGCGTCACCTGGGTGCTGCGCAAGCACAAACTGTCGGCAAGCGCCGCGGCGGCGGGCATGACGCTCGTCCCCCGGTCGGCGTCGCTTCGATCCAGGCGCTACGAGATCCCGAAGTCATTCGGCGCCGGCACGCCGGGCGCCCACCACATTGGGTAGCGCCCCTGCCAGCGAGAAACTGACGCCGAACCGAGCCTCCTGTAACGCGACGCGATCGGCGACCAGCGGTTCCAGCGCGGCCACGATCCCCGGGTCGAACTGGCTACCAGAGCAGCGTCGAAGCTCGCCGACCGCCTCGGCAACCGACAGCGCCGGGCGGTACGCGCGGTCGGTGGTCATCGCGCTGAACGCGTCGCACGCGCACACGATCCGGGACTCGATCGGAATCTGCTCGCCGCGAAGGCCATCCGGATAGCCGAGTCCGTCGATCCGCTCGTGCGAGGACCGGACGAACGCGCCGACGCAGGCGAGGATGCCACCGGCCTGCGTGAGCATCGTTTCCCCCTCAATGGTGTGGCGACGCATGATGGCCCATTCCTCGTCGTCGAGCTGGCCCTGCTTGTGGATGATGTCCTTGGGCACCCGGATCTTGCCGATGTCGTGCAGCAACGCGGCGAACTCGACGTTGCGACGGCGGGTGGCGTCGAGCCCGAGCGCGTCGGCGACCGCAACCGAGAGGTCATGGACGTCGCGACTGTGGATCCCGGTGTATTTGTCGTCGGCCTCGACCACAGTGCCCAGCAGCAGCGCCGTGCCGCGGTAGGCGGTGCTGAGCGCCAGGCTCTGGTCGAGCCGCCGCTGGCGCTCGTGTGCGAACAACGTCAGGATCACTGTGGGCGAGAGGACGATCAGCAACAGTGCCGGACGCTGGACCGCGGCCGCCGCCACCAGCAGTCCCAGGGGCAGCAGCACGGCGTCCACAGCGTAGGTCCAGCTCAGCATCGGAAGGTGGACGCGGGGGCTCGTGGCCTCGCCAAACCAGGACCAGGCGAGCGTCGCGATCAGGTCGAACAGGACCTGGGCGACGAACGCGAGCACGTAGATCGGCCAGTAGGACCAGCCGAACTCCTGAGCGCCCGCGAGCACGATCACCAGCGCCGGGCCGATCGTGAACCAGGCGTCGGCGACGAAGGCGGGAACCATTGACAGGCTGACCCGGCCCCGCACCAGCTCGGGTGCGGCCCGCAACAGAATCGCGACCATCGCGACCAGCGGCACGATCGGCGTCGGCAACATGAACAGCGCCGGGATGAACACCAGCATCGTGGGGTAGGTCCACGCGCTCGCCACCTGGAAGCGGACCCGCTCGATGATCGTCCAGGCCACGAGGACGAGAACCAGGTTCAGTACCGATAGGGGGCGATGCCACGGAGCCAGGACGGCGAGCAGCGTGGCGGCGGTCAGGAAGCCGACCGCCCCGACGGCGTTCGTGATCAGCTCACGCCGGATCCGTCGCCGGCGCGCGCCGCGCTGGACGCCGGCGAGCAACAAGTCCTGAGCGACCGGGCTGTCGTAGGAGTCGATCTGCATTCACTCGGAGAAGACGCGTCCCCTCAAAGGGCGGGCCGGCGCCATCAGCAGCATCTACCGTGTGGATCGATGAAGACGTCGTCGATCTGCGCCGAGCCATGCGTCGTGGCGAATTTGAGCGATAGGTTCGCCGTGGCTCCATCCAACAATTGACCCAGCATCGACCCGGTCGAGATCGGCGATGTGGGCTGCCAGCTTGAGCTCGGGCTGATGACCGCGACTTGCGCGGTGACGGTGCTCTTGCCGTTCGGATAGACCACGGAGACGTGGAGCGTCGTGCCCGGCGTGTTCGTCCTCGTGAACAGCCGGAACGCGGGGTAGGAGGCCGTGATGCAAGTCGGTGGCGACAGGGCCACCCCGCCACGGGGAACCTGCATCGAGTAGGACCCGACCTTGCCGGTCACGCCGAAGGTCTCGCTGCCGCCGACCCGTTGGGCACCTCCCTGCAGCACCCAGCCGTTGAGCGAGCCCTCGAAATCTCCTCCCGGCGCGAGTTCGTAGAGGTTGTCGTCGGACCACCGTGCGAACGGCTGCGTGAGCGCGGTCGTGGCGCAGGTCGCACCGGTGGAGCCCCGAGTCGACGCCACGGCCGAGGCGGGGATGGATACGGCAGCGATCGCGCTGAAAACAAAGCCGGCGGTGACGGCGCCGACGAAACGGCGAGCAAAACCGATCAAGTTCACTCCCGGAATGGACGACTTGGGCCAGCCGGTGCTCCGCCCCTGCCGCCTCACATCCGTGTGGGGCCCCACCGACCTGGGAGCGCATCGGCACCCGACCCCCCAATCTGTGCAGATCCGCAGGTTTCATGTCGGATATCGCGGAAAAAGTCTCAAAATTGGACGAAGTTTCCGGCCCTAAGCGAGTTCCGACCCCGCCTCGATCCGTGCCGGTTCCGCGACGTTCAGCTCAACGGAGCCGCGGACCACGACGCCGCGCTCAAAAGTGACATCGCCGTGCACGACCAACCGGTCCGCTTCGCGCAGCGACGGCGGTCCGTCGGGAAACCGCTCCTCGAACCGATCGAGCAACCGGTAGTAGCGCTTGTCGAGCTCGACATACGGCAGCCGGCCCCGGCGCTCCCTCACCGGGGACACGACGAGGTCGTCCGAGACCTCGTAGACGTCCGAGCGAAGAACGAGCAGGTCGTCGGTCGTCTTGACCGGCGCGAACCGGGTGCGCGGGACGCACAGCAACCGCGCCCCCGGGAAGCTCCCGATCGCCGCTCCCATCGCGCTCTCCAGTTGGATCACAGGCGTCGAATCCGGGTCGCGCGGATCGACGGTCTTGCGGTTCACGATCAGCGGGAGCTCGAGCACGCCGTCGTGTGCCCGTAACCGGTCCGCGAGTGTGCGCAGATCGACCCAGATCGTGTTCGTGTTGTAGTAGCGCCAGCGCCGGAAGTCGCGGAACGATTCCTCGTCCTCGGGCAGCGTCTGGGCGGTCTCCCGGAGCACGAGCTGCCCATCGGCCCGCCGGCGCGCAATGTGACCCCCTTTGCGATCGGCCTCCGTTCCTTGCACGACTTCCATCAGGAACGGGATCTCCTCATCGGCGACGCGGGAGGCGATTCGGGGATCGAGCGTCGAGCCGAGGTTGTCGGCGTTGGAGATCATCGCGTACGTGAACCCTCGGTCCAGCAACGCGTCGAGCATGCCCGAACGTTGCAGTGCGCCGTACACGTCGCCATGGCCCGGAGGAACCCATTCCTGCGCCGGAGCACGCGACCAGCTGACGGGTTCAAGCGACTCCGCCTCGAGCTTTGGGACCATGCTCTGCAGAAAGTCCAGGGCGAGTCCATCGGTCTCGTATGTCGGGATGGGCGGCGAGCGCTTCGAGCGTTTCGTCCCGCGTTGCCTCGCTGTCCATCAACACGAGCGGCAGCCTGATCCCGTGCTTGTGGCGCAGCGCGAGCGTCTGGCCGATGATGATCTCCAGGAAAGAGCGCCCGTCACGCGCTTCCACGAGCGACTTGGGCCGCCGCAGGCCCATCGTCGTGGCCAGCCCCCCGTTCAGCTTCACCACCGCGAACCGGTCGAGCACGGCGGGGTCGCCGCCGGTGGGCAGATCGTCGAGCGTGGGGACATCGCTCGCCGGCTCGAGCTCGTCGCTGCGAATGACGGCGGCCTCGCCTTCGACGAGCCGCCGGTAGGCGCCGGCGAAGCTGCGAATCGCCTCCTCAGGCTGGCCTGCGGCGCGCATCTTCTGCTCGGACTCCCTCAGCCCCTTTTCACTCATCGATGCGACATTCTGCCCATCTCGGGTCCCTGACAACCTTGTCGGGATGATCTCCCCGGACGTGAACGCGCCCCTGATCTCGGTCGAGGGGCTGGCGAGCGCGCTCCGCGCTCCGGCGAGGCCGCCGACCCTGCTCGATGTCCGGTGGGAGATCGCCTCGGGATCGCGGCGCGCCGATTACGTTAAGAGCCACATCCCTGGCGCCGTGTTCGTGGACCTCGACGCCGAGCTGTCCGCGCCACCGGGGCCAGGAGGCCGCCATCCCCTGCCAGACGCCGATCGCTTCGCCGCCGCGATGCGCGCGGCGGGCGTGGACGATGCCCGTCCGGTCGTCGTCTACGACGCGGCGACGTCAATGGCGGCGGCGCGCGCCTGGTGGCTGCTTCGCTACTTCGGCCATCCGAGCGTGGCGGTGCTCGACGGTGGGCTCGCGGCGTGGATCGATGCCGGAGAACCGCTCGAGGCCGGTGCGGCGCCGGCGGAGCCCGGAGACTTCGTCGCGCGAACCGGCGCGATGCCCCTGCTCGATGCGGCGGGCGCGGCCGCGCTGTCCGTACGCGGAGTGCTTCTCGACGCACGGGCACCCGAGCGCTTCCGCGGCGAGCGCGAGCCGATCGATCCGGTGGCGGGCCACATCCCTCGAGCGGTCAACCGCCCCACCGCTGAGAACGTCGATCGATCCGGGCGGTTCGTCGAGCGATCGCGGTTACGGTCCGCGTTCGAGCGGCTCGGGGTCGCCGATGACGTCGAGGTCGGCGCGTATTGCGGATCTGGAATCACCGCGGCGCACGAAGTTCTGGCGCTCGAACTGGCCGGCTTTCGAGCCGCGATGTATGCCGGATCGTGGAGCGAGTGGATCACCGACCCGGATCGGCCGGTCGAGCGTGAGCCGCGTCCCACCTAGCTATCGGCGAGCGGCCCGATCTCGTCCTCTACCGCCGTCAGCAGCGCGCCCGAGCCGACGAGCTCCTCGATCGCGGCGAGCTCCGGTCCGAACCATCGGTCCGGACCGGGCCCGGGGATCTTCTCGCGCACGGCCGACAGCGCGGCCGCGGTTCCGGCCGCCGGGCGAAGCGGCGCTCGCAGGTCGAGGCCGCGTCCCGCGCAGACAACCTCGATCGCCAGGATCCGGGCGAGGTTCGCGACCGAGACCCGGAGCTTGCGGGCGGCCCCCCACCCCATCGACACGTGATCCTCCTGCATCGCGCTGGTCGGAATCGAATCGACGCTCGCCGGCGCCGCCAGCCGGCGGTTCTCGGCGACCATCGCCGCCTGCGAGTAGTGAGCGAGCATCAGACCCGAGTTGACGCCGGGCTCCTCGGCCAGGAACGCCGGCAGGCCGTGCGACCGCGTCGAGTCGAGCAACCGGTCGGTCCGGCGCTCCGCGATCGCGCCGACCTCGGCGGCTCCGATCGCGAGAAAGTCGCAGGCCATGGCCACGGGGGCGCCGTGAAAGTTGCCGCACGATTCGACGCGCCCATCGGGCAGCACCATCGGATTGTCGATCGCCGAGCGCAGCTCGGCGTCGCCCACGCGCCGTGCGTGCTCGAGCGTGTCGCGAGCCGCGCCGGTCACCTGGGGCGCGCAACGCAGCGAGTAGGCGTCCTGAACTCGAGGATCGCCGTACCGGTGGCTGGCCACGATCTCCGACTCGTCGAGCAACGTCCGCAGGTTCGCGGCGCTGACGGCCTGACCTGGCTGAGGCCGGAGTGCGAGCAGCTCCGCGGCGAACGCGCGGTCGGTCCCGAGCAGCGCCTCGACCGACATCGCCGCGGCGATGTCGGCGACCTTCAGCAGCGCACCGAGATCAGCGCACGCCATCACGAGCATGCCCAGCATTCCGTCAGTCCCGTTGATCAGCGCCAGGCCTTCCTTCGGCCCGAGCGTGATCGGCTCAATGCCAGCGCCGGCGAGCGCCTCGTCCGCGGCCACCGCCTGGCCGGCGCGACCCATCACCGTTCCCTCACCGATCAGCGGGAGGGCGCAGTGGGCGAGTGGCGCGAGGTCCCCACTCGCGCCCAATGAGCCGTACTCCGGCACGACCGGGGTCACGCCGGCGTTGAGCAGGGCGAGAATCCGCTCGGCGACCACGGGGCGGGCGCCCGACCAGCCCATCGCCAGCGACCGCGCCCGCAGCAGCATCATCGCCCTCACGACCTCGCGTTCCACCGGCGGGCCCATGCCGGTGGCGTGTGAGCGGACCAGCGCCCGCTGGAGCTCTTCCCGCCGGTCGGCCGCGATCCTGACGGTAGCCAGCGATCCGAACCCGGTCGAGACACCGTACGCCGGCTCCTCGGCATCGCTCAGGGTCTCGACCACAGCGGCGCTGCGCTCCATCGCCGCGCGCGCCTCCGCGGTGAGTGTGACGGCCGCGTCGCGGCGGGCGACTTCGAGCACGTCCACCGCGCTGACGCCCGAGGCGGTCAGCTCGACCGGCACGCTGCCCCTTCCAGCAGTCGAGCTCCCGGGCCCGGCCTGACCTCGACGGCGTCGTCAGGTTTTGCACCACCAGGCGGCAGCAGACCGAGCACGTGGCCGCCAAACCCTCCGCCGATGATCCGGGCTCCGATCGCTCCGGCATCATGCAACCGTTCGACGGCGCGCTCGATCGCCGGCGTCGACACCTCGTAGAAGTCACGCAGGCTCGCGTGCGACTCGTCAAGCACGGCTCCGAGCGCGACAAGGTCGCCTTGCTCTAGGGCGCCCACGGCCGTGTCGACGCGCTGGTTCTCGGTGACGACGTGACGCACGCGGGCAGCGAGCAGCGGCGGCAGCCGGGCCGCCATCTCCAGCGACGCGTCGCGCAGCGATTCGATCCCCAGCTCGCGGCACGCGCGGTCGCACTCGTCGCGCCGCTGGTTGTAGCCCGAGGCGGCGAGCGTGTGGTGCTCGCCCGAGTCCAGCGTCACCAGCGTGTACTCGCCGAGCTCGAGTGGCACCGGGCGCACGTCGAGAGAGAGAAAGTCGATCCGCAGCGCCTTGTCGCGTTCGCCGAATAGCGAAGCGAGCTGGTCGAGCAGCCCGGTGCGGGCGCCAACCCATTTGTTCTCGACCGTCGAGCAGATCCGAGCGAGAGCCCGCCGGTCGGGCTCCGCCTCCTCGGAGACGGCCAGAAGCGCGAGCGCGAGCGCAACCTCGACGGCGGCCGACGACGACAGTCCCGCGCCGCGCGGAACGTCGCCGCTGATCTGCAACCGAGCCCCCCGCAGCGTCATGCCGGCGCGCTCGAGCTCGGCGACCACGCCCCGCACGAACGCGCGCCAGCCCGACGCTGGTTCGGGACAGTGGAGATCGAAGCCGTCGCGTTCGTCGAGGTCGGTGGCGGTCGCCTCGATCCGAGCCGAGTCGATCCCCTCGGCCTGAACGGTGACCCCGGCGCTGATCGCGAACGGGAGCGCCAGGCCTTCGTTGTAGTCAGTGTGTTCGCCGATCAGGTTGACCCGTCCCGGAGCAAATGCCGTGACCGCGCTCTGCATCCGTCGCGCAGTCTGCACCATCACGGGTCGCTGGGTCGGACCGAGCGCCTACGATCAGGGCGGTGAGACGGGACCGACGCGGGACGATCGATCAGGGCCTGAGCACGAGTTCGCCGATGCCGCCGAAGGTCGTCGCGTCCGATCTGGACGGCACGCTCCTGCGATCGGACGGAACTGTCGATGACCGTTCACGGCGTGCGATCGCAAGGGTCGAGGCCGCGGGGTCGCTGTTTGTCCTGTGCACGGCCCGGCCGACGCGGTGGATGCGGTCGCTCGGCGAGGCGCTCGGCCACCGCGGGGTCGCGATCTGCGCCAATGGCGGAGTTGTCTGGGACCTCCACACCGAGTCGGTCGTGGAGGCGTTCCCGCTGGAGCCGACGATCACGCGCGATGTCGTTGCGCTGCTGAAGGAGGCGCTCCCGGGCGGCGCCTGGGCGGTGGAGCGGACCTCCGGCTTCGGCCGGGAGCCGGCGTACGCGTCCCGGTGGCCGATGCCGAGCGACACGATCACGGATACGGTCGACGCACTGATCTCCGAGCCCGCCGTCAAGCTGATGCTCCGCCACGACCACCTGCTCGCCGACGCCCTGCTCGAGCGCGCCCGGGAGGTCGTCGGTCACCTTGCCGAGCTCACCCACTCGAACTCAAACGACGGGCTGCTCGAGATCAGCGCCGCAGGCGTCAGCAAAGCCTCGACTCTCGCCCGGCTGTGCGGCGAGCGGGGGATCGGACCCGAAGACGTGATCGCGTTCGGCGACATGCCCAATGACGTCCCGATGCTCCGTTGGGCAGGTCGCTCGGTCGCGGTCGCCAACGCCCATCCCGATGTCCTTGAGGCGGCGCAGATGCGGACCGCGAGCAACGACAATGCCGGCGTCGCGATCGTCCTCGAGCAGCTATTCGTCAACGGGGGTCCTGGAAGGGCCTAGGACCAATTGCCAATACAAACCCGGAGTGCCGGGGTTCACCATGAAGGTCATGAGCGATACCAGCACAATCACCCCAAGCCAGCAGATCACCGATGAGGTCACTTCGTGGCCGGGCGTCGAGGCCGGCCCCGGACGCCGCGGCGAGTTTTCCTTCCGCCTGGTCCGACGCGAGATAGGCCACCTCCATGGCGACCACGCCGCGCACTTCTCGTTCCCCAAGGACGTCTGGGCGGAGCTGTTCGAACAGGGCCGGATCGTGCACCACCCGGTGTTTCCCGAACGGGTAGGGCCGGCGGCACGACGAATCGACAACGACGAAGACGTCCGTGACGTGATCGAGCTGATGCGGCTGAATTACGACCGGATGAAGCGCTGAGGCGGAGTAGGACGGCCGCTCAGCCGGCGGCGTCGAGCACGTTCTTGACCGCGGCCGCGAATGACTCGACGTCCTCCTCGGTCGTGTCCCATGAGCACATCCACCGGACCTCGCCGGCGCTCTCATCCCACGTGTAGAAGGCGAACTGCGCCTGGAGGACTGCGGTCGCCTCCTTCGGCACCAGCGCGAACACGGCATTGGTCTGGACCGGACGCGTGATCTCGACGCCCGTCACGGCGGCGACGCCGTCGGCCAGCCGGGCCGCCATCGCGTTCGCCTGCTGAGCACAGCGCAACCACAGCTCGTCGGTCAGCAGGGCGTCGAACTGGGCGGCGAGGTAGCGCATCTTCGAAGCGAGCTGGAGCGACTGCTTGCGTAGGTACTGGAAGCCATCGGCCAGTCCGTCGTTCAGGAACACCACCGCCTCCGCTCCGAGCAGGCCGTTCTTCGTCCCCCCGAACGAAAGGATGTCGACGCCGACCTCGGCGGTGAGTGCCGCCAGCGAGCACCCGAGCGCGGCGGCGGCGTTGCTCAGCCGGGCTCCGTCCACGTGCACGATCAGGCCGTGGCTGTGCGCCAGATCGGCGAGCTCGCGGGTTTCCTGTGCCGTGTACACCGTCCCCAGCTCGGTGCACTGCGAAATCGAGAGGACCCGCGGTTGCACTGCGTGCTCGTCGCCGATTCTGGCGATCCGCGGTTCGACGGCCGCCGGCGTGAGCTTCCCGTGCTCACCCTCGACGGTCAGCAGCTTTACCCCGGCGATCGCCTCGGGCGCCCCGCCCTCGTCAACGTTGAGGTGCGCGTGATCGGTGCAGATCACGGCGCCCCAGGGCCGGCATGCCGCCCGCAGCGAGAGGACGTTGGCGGCGGTGCCGTTGAACACCAGAAAGGCTCGCGCCCCGTCCCCGAAATGTCCCGCGATCCGCGCCTCGACCTGCTGTGTGAACTCGTCGTGCCCGTAGCCAAAGGCGTGGCCGACGTTGACGTCGGCAATCGCCGCGAGTACCTGCGGGTGGACGGTGGCGGAGTTGTCGGAGGCGAATCCGCGCGCGGGAGCCTGGCTCACGCGGCGAGCTTAGCCTCCAGCGGGAACCTGCTGCACCGCCCAGGCGTTCCCGTCCGGATCGGCGAGGAACAGGAACCGACCCCACGGGAAGTCCTGGACGTCGCTCACAGTCGCGCCCCGCTCGACCAGCTCGGCACGGGCCGCCTCGATGTCAGCGACGACCAACTGCAATCCCTTCATCGATCCCGGCTCCGAGTCGGTCAGCCCCACACCAATGGCGATCGAGCAACCCGACCCTGGCGGCGTCAGTTGAACGAACCGCAGGTCTTCGTTCACATGGTGGTCGTAGTCGGCGTTGAAGCCGAACGTGTCGGTGTAGAACGCCTTCGCGCGGTCGACGTCGGAGACCGGCACGGCGATCAACTCGAGCTTCCAGTCCATGGCATGTCCTTTGTGCGTGGTTGAGTGGTCGCCCGGAACAGAGTGTTCTGTTCTGCACTGCTAATTGGCATGCTGCCAGAGCGGAATACTCCCTTCCATTAAAAACCTGCACGACACGCCAAATCCGTCGCCAGGTCCGAGCCCTGGCGCACTGAGCACACTCCTCGTGCGCGACACGCCGCGCCTCGCAATTCTCGGCGGAATTGGCGCGTTATACATGTGTCGGCGGGCGCCTCGCCGACGCCACAGCATCCGAAAACCACCGCCACCGCACTCCAGCTCGACCGCGCCCCAATGCCACCGCGCCCCACCGCCACCCAACCTTGCCACAACCTTGTCAAGGTTGGTAGCATCAACCGGATGCGCGACTTCATCGCCGCCACGCGGGAGCGGGTCGTCGTCTACGACGGTGGGATGGGCGCGACGCTTGAGCAGTTTGACCTGAGCCTGGAGAAGGACTACCGGCTTCCCGGCCGCTGCCACGAGGCGCTGGTGCTCAACCGCCCCGACGTGATCGAGGGCGTCCACAGTTCGATGCTGGACGCCGGCGCCGAGGTGCTCGAGACCGACACCTTCCAGGGATCCAGGCTGAAGCTGGCCGAATGGGGTCTCGACGACCACACGTTCGAGATCAATCTGAAGGCGGCGCAAATCGCGCGCAAGGCGGCCGGCGACGCGCGGTTCGTCGCCGGCTCGATCGGCCCGACGGGATTCCTCCCCGCCAGCGATGACCCGTCGCTTGGGCAGATCACGTTCACGGAGCTAGAGGCGGTGTTCACCGAGCAGGCCCAGGCGCTGGTCCGGGGCGGCGTCGACCTGATCATCATCGAGACGGCGCAGGACATTCTCGAGGTCAAGGCCGCGATCTTCGGCGCGCGAGCCGCATTCAAGCTCGAGGACCGGTCGCTGCCGATCCAGTGCAGCGTGTCGCTGCTGCCGCAGGGCGGAAAGATGCTGCTTGGAACCGATATCAGCGCGGCGCTGGCCACGCTCGAGGCGCTCGACGTCGATCTGATCGGCCTCAACTGCTCTACCGGCCCCGAGGACATGCGCGACGCCATCCGCTTCCTCGGCGAATTCTCGAGCAAGCCCGTGCACTGCATCCCCAACGCCGGACTGCCGCTCCAGGGCCCGAACGGCGAGACGATCTTCCCGGAGCAACCGGAGCCGCTCGCCAATGTGCTCGGGGAGTTCGTCGAGCGTTATGGCATCTCGATCGTTGGCGGCTGCTGCGGCACGACCCCAGCCCACATCGAGGCGCTCGCCGAACGCGTCAAGGGCCGCGAGGCGGCGCCGCGACCCGAGCGCCGCGCGCCCCACGTCACCAGCATGATCGCCGCCACCCCGCTCGTCCAGGATCCGCGGCCGACGCTTGTCGGCGAGCGCGTCAACTCCCAGGGCTCTCGGAAGGCCAAGGAACTGCTGCTGGCCGACGACTACGACGGCCTGCTGACGGTCGCCGAGGACCAGGTGACCGGTGGCGCCCACGTGCTCGACGTGTGCGTCGCTCTCACCGAGCGCCAGGATGAGGGCGAGCAGATGCGCCAGCTCGTCAAGCGGATCTCGCTGACCCAGCCGGCGCCGATCCAGGTCGACTCGACGGAGCCGGAGGTGATCGAGACCGCGTTGCGGCAGATCCCCGGCCGGGCGATTGTCAACTCGATCAACCTCGAGGCCGGACGGGACAAGCTCGATCGCGTCGTGCCGCTGGCAAAGGCCCACGGCGCCGCTTTGATCGCGCTGACGATCGACGAGGTCGGGATGGCCAAAACGGCCGAACGCAAGCTCGAGATCGCCCAGCGGATCACCGAGCTGTGCTGCGACGAGCACGGATTCGACCGGGAGGCGCTGATCTTCGACTGCCTGACGTTCACCTTGACGACCGGCGACGACGAGTGGAAGCCGTCGGCGGTCGAGACGATCGAGGGAATCCGGCGGGTCAAGTCCGAGATCCCCGGCGTCAAGACGAGCCTCGGCGTCTCAAACGTCAGCTTCGGCGTCGGCCTGCCCGCCCGGAGCGCCCTCAACAGCGTCTTCCTCCATCACTGCGTCGAAGCGGGTCTCGACCTAGCGATGGTCAATCCGAACCACATCACGCCGTACGCGGAGATTCCGCCGGACGAGCGGGAGCTCGCGGACGATCTCGTCTTCAACCGGCGCGAGGACGCGCTGGAGCGGTTCATCGCCCATTTCGAGTCAAAGGGCCCCGCCGAGGCTGAAGAGAAGGCCGATCCCACCGCGGATATGGAGCCCGAGGAGGCGCTGCACTTCCACATCCTCAGGCGCAAGAAGGAGGGCGTCGAGGATTGGATCGATCGCAGCGTCGAGAAGATCGGTGCGGTTCCGACGTTGAACGAGGTGCTGCTGCCGGCGATGAAGGAGGTCGGCGACAAGTTCGGCGCGGGCGAGCTGATCCTCCCGTTCGTACTCCAGTCCGCCGAGGTGATGAAGCGAGCCGTCGCCCAGCTCGAGCGCTACCTCGACAAGATCGGGGGCTACACGAAGGGCACGGTCGTGGTCGCGACCGTGTTCGGCGACGTTCACGACATCGGCAAGTCGCTCGTCAACACGATCCTCACCAACAACGGCTACACGGTCATCGACCTCGGCAAACAGGTACCGATCTCGACGATCCTCGACGCCGCCGTCGAGCACGATGCGACCGCAATCGGCCTATCGGCGCTCCTGGTTTCAACCTCCAAGCAGATGCCCGCGTGCGTACAGGAACTCCACCAGCGGAACCTCACGTTCCCGGTGCTCGTCGGCGGCGCGGCGATCAATCGCAACTTCGGGCTGCGGATCCTGTACCCCAACGGGACCGAGTCGGACGATGTCTATGAGCCAGGCGTCTTCTACTGCAAGGACGCGTTCGAGGGGCTGGCGAAGATGGACCAGTTGATCGACCCGGAGGCCCGGAACGCGCTCGTCGCGAAGACGCGCGACGCCGCCAAGAAATTGCGCGAGCAGCCACAGGCCGAGCCCGACGACTCGCCGCCCACGACGGACTCCTCGACCCGCTCGGCCGCCAGCACGGAGAACCCGATCCCTGAGCCTCCGTACTGGGGCGTCAAGGAGATCGACGTCGACATGGACGAGGTCTACCGACACCTCGACACCCACGTCCTGTTCAAGCTTCACTGGGGCGGCCGCGGCGTGAAGGGCGAGGAGTGGAAGCGGCTGCTGCGCGATGACTTCCAGCCCCGGCTCGAGCGGATGTGGCGTGAGCAGACCTATCTCCGTCCGCGGGCGCTGCTCGGGTATTTCCCGTGCAACTCGGACGGCAACGAGCTGATCGTCTGGGACCCAGATGCGCCGGGCGAGCGCGAGCTCGAGCGGCTCGTGTTCCCCCGCCAGCCCAAACACGACCGCATCTGCCTGGCGGACTTCTACCGCCCGCTCGAGACCGGCACCCCGGACGTCGTCGCGATCCAGGCAGTGACGGCAGGCGACGAGGTGACGGCGCTGATGGCGAGCCTCGAGGCCGAGGGCGAGTTCGCGGAGCAGCTGTTCGTCCACGGCATTGGCGTGCAGACAGCCGAGGGAATGGCCGAATGGCTACACGCGAGAGCCCGCGCCGATCTCGGGATCGGCCCGGCCGAGGGCCGGCGGTACTCGTGGGGGTACCCGGCGTGCCCCGAGCAGTCCGAGCACGAAAAGGTCTTCCGGCTGCTCGACGCCCCCTCGATCGGTCTGCGACTGTCCGGCGGCTACGCGCTGGAGCCCGAGCAGTCCACGCTCGCGATCGTCGCTCACCACCCCCAGGCTGTCTACTTCGGCATGAAGTCCGGCTTCCTGCCCAAGGGCGACAGGCAGGCGGCCGACGAGCTGATCGCGGGCACCGACAAGGATCCGACTCGACTCGCCCAGCTCACCGACGCCGACCCGTCTGACGGGGCGCCGCAGGACGAGCCGGCGATGGTCGAGGCCTAGGGGTCACGCGGCCGGACGGAGCGCCTCGAGCTCGCGGCTCTCGGCCAGCTCCTTGAGCGCCCGGCGTTCGATCGTCCGGACGGCATCGGAGGAGATCCCGAGCCGGCGGCCGGTCTCGCTGAGCGGCGTCGGATCGTCGCCGTTGATGCCGTAGCGAAGCTTCACGACCTCGCGCTCGCGGTCTGGCAGGCGGTCGAGGGCCCGGCGCAGCGCGTCCTCGCGCAGGAGTATGTCGACCTGCTCGTCGGGACCCCGCTCACCGCTCGGCATCAGCGATCCGAGCGTTGTGTCCTCTTCCTGTCCAACCGGACGGTCGAGGCTCGTCACGACGCGCGCGGCTTCGCGCGTCTCGCGGACCTCGCGCTCGGTCATCTCCGCCGCCTCGGCGATCTCAGCGTCGGTCGGCTCGCGACCGAGCTTGGCCACCAGCTCGCGCTGGACCCTTCCGATCTTCCGCTCGCGCTGCCCGATGTGGACCGGAATCCTGATCGTCCGCGCGCGGTTCGCGATCGCCCGCTGAATCGACTCCCTGATCCAGAACGTGGCGTACGTGGAGAACTTGAACCCCTTGCGGTAGTCGAATTTCTCCGCCGCCCGGATCAGCCCCAGGATCCCCTCCTGGATCAGGTCGAGCAAGGGCAGGTCCTGGCCCTGGTACTTGCGAGCATTGGAGATGACCAGCCGCAGGTTGGAGTTCACCATCCGCTCCTTCGCCTCCAGATCGCCTCGCTCGATCCGTTCTGCCAGCTCGATCTCCTGATCGCGCGTCAGCAGCGGGTGGCGACGGACCTCCTGAAGGAATAGCGACATTGCATCGGTCGTGCGGTCGGCGAGTGCGTCGTTGACGTAGCTGGTCTGCTCGACCTGCGAGCGGCCGCAGTCATCGCGAACGTCGACACCGCGATCCTCGAGCAGGTCCTCGAGCGCCTGTACGTCCTCGTCGCTGAGCTCGTTCTCCTGGGCCACCTCGCTCAGCTCCGACAGCTCGACGCAGGAGTCAGAACGCAGCTGACCGCGGTTCACAAGCTCCTCGGCCAGATCCAGAATCGACTCGTTCGGATTTTGTGTGCTGATTTCGCTCGCCATGGGTAGAAGCTACCCACGCGAGCAGATGAAGATTCGCGCCGCTAGCTCTCGGCCTTGACTGCGGAGCTGGCCCTGCGCCCCTGCGCGCGTGCGGGCAGCTTGACCGGCGCCGCGTGCATCGCCCGGAGCCGCACCTCTCGCCACGACATGCCTTCCTTGAGGAGCGCGGGCATTCCCATGAGCACGGCGGTCGACACCTCGACCGCCTGCAAGATCACGCCGTAGGCAACGCCGGCGCCATAGCCAACGTGCCAGCCCTGGTGAAGGACGGCCGCGCAGGCGGCCTGGAAGACGCCCAGGTTCGCCGGCGTGGCCGGTAGCACCGCCGTGATGTTCACCGCGAACAGAACCGCCGCTGCAGCCGCGATTCCCGTCTTATGGCTGAGCCCGAGCGCGACCAGCAGCACGTAGCACGAAAGCCACTGGAGCGCCCACGCGCATAGCTGGGCGGCGGTGGCGGCGGCCCCGAGCCGAGGCTGGCGGAACACGCTCAGCCCGGCCCGTACGCGAGTCAGCGCGCGCCGCACCTGGGCTGTCACGGCGTGAACCCGGGCGAACCGCGCTTGGTTGGCGCCGGCACGCAACAGCACCGGCGCCAGCAGGACGACGGCTAGCAGCGTGATCGGCGCCGCGGCCGCCACCAGCAAGGCGTCCTGGTGGCCGTTGAACAGGTCTACCGACGAGAACATCACGGTGCCGAGCACGATCAGCGCCACGATGTTGATCAGCGTCTGCGAGACGAGCGTACCCAGCACGACCGGGAGGTTCTCGCGCGGGCGACCAGTTCTCCGGGCGACCACGAACGCGCGCGAGGGCTCGCCGAGGCGGGCGGGCAGGGTCGAGGACATCAGCACCCCGATGAAGGTGCCCTGCATCGCGTCCGAGAGCTTGACGCGGGCCCGTGGGAGGGCGGCCCTCAGGATCGCGAACCATGAGAAACCTCTCAGCACCATGGCGCTGCACATGATCGCCAGCCCGAGGAGGACGAACGCGGGACTCGAGTTGAGCAGCGCGGAGGCGATGTTGCCGATCCCGATCTTCTGCAGCGCCAGCCAGCCCAGGAGCAGGCCACCGAGCGTGACGGCCGCGAACGCGCCGCGTCGGGCGAGGCCCAGCGCGGTGCTGCGCCGGCTTGCCGGCATCGGTTCGAGGCTCGGCAGGCGGCGGGCGGGGACATGCGGCTTGCCATCGGCGGAGCGGGCGCCAACGCGGACCGCGGCCCGCTGCACGGCCCCGGACGGAGCCGGCGTCGCGATCGCATCCGCGTAGGCCTCTAGGACCTCCTCCGCGACACGAGGCCAGGCGAACCGCTCGACGTCCTTGGACGCCGCGCGAGCCATCTCGCCGCGGCGCTCAGGCTCATCCCAAAGGTCCCGCAAAGTCTCGGCCAGCACTTGCGCGTCGCCCGCAGGCACGAGCACGCCGTCGACGCCGTCGCGGACGACGTCCCGGTAGCCGGCGATGTCCGACGCTACGACCGGCGTTCCGGCCGCGAACGCCTCGGTCAGAACCATCCCGAAGCTCTCGCCACCGATCGATGGTGCGCATAGGAGGTCCGACTCCTCGAGCACCCGGTGTTTCTGTTCGTCGTCGATCTTGCCGAGCATCCGTACGCCACGAGGGTCGAGCATCAGCGGACCGAGCTCCTCGGGGGTGGGGCCGATCACGGTCAGCTCCGTCGGAATGTGATCGCGCAGCGCCTCGAAGGCGCGCAGCAGCAGCGGCAGGCCCTTGCGCTCGACGGCCTGCCCCACGAACACGATCCGCAGCCGGTCGCCGACCGGTCGTGCGGCGGCGAGCGCGGCGCGGGCCGAGTCGACGTGGACGCCGTTGGGAATGACCCGGTAGTGGCCGCCGAACCAGCGACGGCCTGTCCACGCTGCAGCCTCGGAGACCGCGATCCGTACGTGGAGCCGGTTGAGCATCCTCCTCGCGCCCATCGCGTTGGCGAGCACGTTCGGAAGGTGTTTGTTCGAGTAAGAGTGGAACGTGCCTACGAGTGGGAGACGAGTCCAGTCGGTACTGACCCATCCCACCAGGGGCGCCACGGGCTCGTGGACGTGGACCACGTCGTAGCCGCCTGTACGCAGCTCGCGCTGCATCGCGGCGACACCGTAGGGCGTGACCGTGAGGTTCGAGACAGCGCCGTTGGCCTTGAAGCCCACGGTCCGTCCAAGCGGCACGAGGTAATCGGGCGCCTCTACCGGCTGTGGCCGGGCACCCCGATGCAGACCCGTCGAAAAGCGGCCCGGCGGATCGAACGGGGCGAGCACGCGGACTTCGTGGCCCTCTTGGAGGAACCTCTCGGCCAGCGCTTCGATGTGCCTGGTGACGCCCCCAGGGTACGTCCACGAATACGGCGATACGAGCGCAATGCGCATCATCTGGATCTTAGTGCCTCTTCGTTCGATCTCACCTTCACCTAAACCGCTTCTCAGCATGTTCTAAACCGTTCGTGGAGCCAGGTTTCTGCCCCGTATCATCAAGCTGGCGATGCCGGACCGCCATTTCGTCAAGTACACGTTCCTGAAAGTCGATCCGGCATGGAGACGACTGGACGACGAACGCCGTGCCGAGGACAAGCGCGAATTCATCGCCGCCTGCGACGATTTCGCCGACGGCCACCTGCTCCGCGCCTTCTCACTCGTGGGAACGCGCGGGGACGCGGAAATGATGCTCCTCAGCCAGGCCCAGAACCTGGAGCGGATCCACGAGTTCCACGTGGTCCTCACGCAGAGCGGGTTGATGAAGTGGTGCACTGTGCCGTATTCGTTCCTGGCGATGACGAAGCCTTCCGAGTACTCGGACGAGTCGCGCCTTGAAGTTCGACCCGCACACGGGAAGTACCTGTTCGTCTATCCGTTCGTGAAGACGCGCGCCTGGTACGCCCTCCCGGGCGAAGAACGGTGGCGGATCATGCAGGAGCACATCAAGCTCGGGCGCGAGTATCCGTCGGTCGACCTCAACACCAGCTACTCGTTCGGCCTCGACGATCAGGAGTTCGTGGTCGCCTTCGAGACCGACAACCCGGCCGACTTCCTCGATCTCGTGCAACGTCTGCGCACGACCGAATCGAGCTCGTACACACTGCGCGACACGCCAACGTTCACGTGCATCTCGTGCTCGGTCGAGCGCGCTCTGGGGGCGCTCGACGGCGCCACCTTGACGATCGCCGCCACGTGAGCGCCGTTGCCTTCGAGCCGTAAGCGCCAAGCCGAGGCCATCGAGCATCTCCGCGCGTCGGATCCGGTGATGCGCGCCATGATCGAGGAGGTCGGGGTCGACGGGCTCGGCGATCCCGGCGCCGGCCGACCCGAGGACGACTACGGGGCGCTGGTGCGCTCGATCGTCGGCCAGCAGCTCTCCACGACGGCGGCGCGGGCGATCTACGGGCGCCTCACCGACCGCTTCGGCGGTCGCACACCGACCCCCGCCGAGGTGCTCGCCGACGATCCGGACGAGCTGCGGACTTCGGCCGGCCTGTCCCACGCCAAGGTGCGCTACCTGCGCTCGCTGGCCGAGCACGTGCTGGACGGCTCGCTCGACCTCGATCGACTCGACTCGCTGCCCGACGACGAGGTGATCGCCGAGCTCGTGGCGGTCAAGGGGATTGGCGAGTGGAGCTCGCACATGTTCCTGATGTTCCATCTTGGACGCCCCGACGTGTTGGCCGTCGGCGACCTCGGAATCCGCCGCGCCGTGATGATCCGCTACGGGCTGCCCAAGCTCCCGACCACGCCAGAGCTAGAGGCGATCGCAGAGCCGTGGCGGCCGTATCGGACGCTGGCGTGTCGGTTTCTGTGGCGCTCCCAACGGGCGACGCCGATCTAGAGCCCTGGCGGGCTCTGAGCTCCACGCCTCACCCGAGGCGCGCCCGGCTTTAGACCGCCGAGACCTGTTCCTCGTCCGCCACGCGGAACGAGGAGCCGCAGCCACAGGCCGCGACCACGTTGGGGTTCTCGACCTTGAAACCGGCGCCTTGAAGGCCCTCGACGAAGTCGATCACGGAGCCTTTGACGTAGGGCAGGCTCGGCCGGTCGACGAGTAGGCGAATGCCCTTGTCCTCGAAGACGCTGTCGCCTTCCCGCTGCTCATCAAACGCCAGCGCGTACTGGAAACCAGAGCAGCCACCGCCTCGTACTCCGACCCGGAGCCCAGCCGTCTCGTCGACGGCTGCCTGGCTCGCCAAGAACTCATTGACCTTCTGAGCGCCTCTTGTCAGTGAGAGTGATCATGCTTCATGAAGTATAGCGATGCGATCTCGCTACGCTTGAGGGGTGTCCGCAACCCCGGATGAGCTGAAGCAGAGGATCGAGTCCGGCATCCCCGGCGCCCAGGCCGACGTTACAGGCGATGGGCACCATTTCAACGCCGTCGTCTCCGCGCCGGCGTTCGCGGGACTCAATCGAATCGCCCAGCATCGCCTCGTTTACGGGGTGTTCGGCGCCGAGCTGGGCGACCGAATCCACGCCCTTTCCCTCCAGACGAAAGCTCCCGAACAGGAGATCTGATGACCGAAGAAGCCACAAACCCCATGCGCGACGCCATTCAGAGCGCGATCTCCGAGAATGAGGTGCTCCTGTTCATGAAGGGAACGCCCGACCAGCCCATGTGTGGCTTCTCGGCTCGCACGGTCGCGATTCTGCAGTCGGTCGGCAAGCCGTTCGCCGCCGTCGACGTTCTCCCGGATCCGCGGATCCGCCAGGAGCTCTCATCGCTGTCGAATTGGCCGACGATCCCCCAGCTGTTCATCGACGGCGAGTTCGTCGGCGGCTGTGACATCGTCACCGAGATGTACGAGGCCGGCGAGCTCCAGGAAGCGCTCGGCCTCGAGAACGGTGGCGGCTGAGAATGGCGCGGTCGAGGTTCAGGAGCCCGAGCAGGCTCCACCGCTGTCGATCGAGAACCGCTTGGGGTGAGCACGACGGGCGCCACTCTGGTGGCGCTTCGGTTCGAGGGCCAGACGCTGTGGGCGCTCGATCAGACGGTCCTGCCGTGGCGTGAGGAGGAGCTCGAGCTGAGCTCGGCTGCCGACGTCGCCGCTTCGATAAGACGCCTCCAGATCCGCGGCGCTCCACTGATCGGCGTCGCCGCTGCGTACGGAATCGCGCTCGAGCTGAGCCGCGACCCCCGCGAGCAGACGCTGGATCAGGCGTGCGAGCTGCTCAGGGCGGCGAGGCCGACCGCGGTCAACCTCTCCTACGCCGTCGACCGCCTCAGGGCCGCGGTCCGACCGCTCGCGCCGGATCAGCGAGCCGAAGCGGCGCTCGGCGAGGCCAGGGCAATCCACGCCGAGGAGGAGGCTTCGAGCGAGGCCATCGCCGCCAACGGCGCCGAGCTCCTCGCGAGCAGCCGGCATGTGCTGACCCACTGCAACACGGGCGCACTGGCGGCCCCGGGGCGGGGCACGGCGCTCGCGGTGATCGACGAGCTGTGGCGCCGCGGTGGCCTCCGCGGGGCGATCGCCACCGAGACGAGGCCGCTGCTCCAGGGCGCCCGCCTGACTGTTTACGAGCTCCGGAAGCTGGGGATCCCGCACGAGCTCGCGGTCGACTCTGCCGCCGCCGGGCTGATCGCAGGCGGCGAGCTCGACGCCGTGATCGTCGGCTGCGACCGGGTCGCCGCCAACGGCGATGTGGCGAACAAAGTCGGCACGTACGGCCTGGCGCTGGCCGCTCAGGCCGCGCAGATCCCGTTCGTCGTCGCGGGGCCGACCTCGACGATCGACCACAAGTGCCCGTCCGGCGCGCAGATCGCGATCGAGGAGCGTGACCCCGAAGAGGTTCGCAGCGCCGGCCAGAGCGCACTGACGCCGGCGGACACGCCGTGTCGCAACCCCGCCTTCGATGTGACGCCGGCGGCATTGATCACAGCGCTCGTGACCGAGCGCGGTGTCGCCCAGCCCGTCAACGCCGAGTCGCTCGCGGCCCTCATACCCCAATGAGGGTCGCCCGCTCGTTCGGTGTCGACGACGTCCGCATCGAGGAGCACGATGACCCTGAGCCGGGACCCGGCGAGGTCGTCTGCGACGTCCTCGCGTGCGGTGTATGCGCCTCCGACGTGACGGACTGGTACGTGGCGGCCAGGCTGCCGGCGGTGCTCGGCCATGAGCCGACCGGGGTCGTCCGGTCCGTCGGCGCGGGGGTCGACAACGTCGCCGTCGGCGATCGGGTCGCCATCCACCATCACACGCCATGCGGCGAGTGCCGCCGGTGCCGCCGCGGCCACGAGACGATGTGCGAGCGGTTCCGCGCGACGCGCCTGGATCCCGGCGGCTTCGCCGAGCGGGTTCGCCTCGTGCCCGAGCTGGCGGCCGAGCTCCTCGTCCTCCCCGACGGCCTGGACCCCGTCGACGCAACGCTGATCGAACCGCTGGCGTGCGTGCTGCGCGCGCAGGAGCGCTCGCGCCTGCGCGCGGGCGACTCGCTGCTCGTGGTCGGGGCCGGCGTCAACGGCCTGCTGTCGATCGCCGCCGCCCACGCCCGCGGCGTCGACGCCGTGTGGGTCCGCGAGCCTCGCTCTGACCGCCTCGCCCGGGCGCTCGCAACCGGAGCCGAGCGTCACGGCAACGAGCTCGTCGACGTGGCCATCGTGTGCACGCCCAAGCCCGATGCGATCGCCGCTGCCGCCGAGGCGGTGGCGCCGGGAGGAACGGTCTGCCTGTACGCGCCGCCCGCGCCCGACGCGCCGCTGCAGCTCGACGGCACGGCGCTGTTCATGCGCGAGCTGACGGTCACCGCGAGCTACTCGGCCGGTCCCGCCGACATGCGCACCTCGCTCGAGCTGATCGCCGGCGGCGCAGTCGACCCCCGGCCGCTCATATCTCATCGGCTGCCGCTCGAAGAGACCGCCGCCGCGCTCAAGCTGCAGCGCCAGGGCGAAGCGATCAAGGCGGTCGTCGACCCACGCCTCTGACGCCGGTCAGCCGCGCGTCCGCAGATACTCCAGGTGCTCGACGATCCGGCGCGAGTCGCAGATCGCCTCGCCATCGATCACCAGCACCGGCACCCGGCGCTGATTGGTCAGCGCCTCGACCTCGGGGCGCCGGGAGCGACGCTGCGGGACCGCAACCTGGGTGAACTCGATCCCGTCGCGGCGCAGCGCCCGCGCGACCTTTCCGCAGGGACACAGCCAGTCCGTCGGCGTCGTGCATCGGTAGAGCGTCGCCATCTCACGTGACCCGTGCGTGAGGGTAGATGACGGCTGGCGCGGTCGCCGTGCACCGATCGTTTAGGGTGCGAGCCCGTGACCGTGGCGATCGTCACCGATACCTGCCATTACCTCCCCCAGGAGCTGCTCGCGGCCCACGACATCCGCGAGGTGAGTCTGTACATCCACTGGGGATCGAAGGCCGCAGCGTGAGAGCGATATCACCGACTACGACCAGTACTACGAGCAGCTCCGCGACGAGGCGTTCCTGCCCACAACCTCACAGCCGTCGATTGGCGACTTCCTAGAGGTATACGAGCCGCTCCTCGATGCCGGCAAGGACATCATCTCGATCCACCTCGCCGGCGGGATGTCGGGCACCGTCCGGGCCGCCGAGCAGGCGCGCGAGCAGCTCGGCTCCCGAGCCGACCGGGTCCACGTGCTCGACTCCGCTACCGCGTGCGGGGGCGAGGGGTTAGTGATCCTCGCGGCAGCGGGCGCGATTCGTGACGGCGCTGAGCTTCCGGCCGTGGTCGACCAGACGCAGCGCGCCCGCGCTTCCCTGAAGATGTGGTTCGCGATCGACACGCTTGAGTACCTGCGCCGCGGCGGACGGATCGCGGGAGCGCAGGCATGGCTCGGATCGGCACTCAGGATCAAGCCGATCCTGACCGTCGAATCGGAGATCACGCCGGTCGAGCGGGTGCGCACCTCGAAGCGGGCATTCGAGCGGATGGTCGACCTGCTGCGGTCGCGAAAGGAGGACGGAGCCGACGGCTGGATGGTCCAGCACATCCAGGCTCCGCGCCAGGCTGAGGAGCTGGCGGCGCGCGGAATCGAGATATTCGGGTGCGAGCCGAGGGTGATCTCGGAGATCGGTCCGGTGATCGGAACCCACGTCGGCCCGGGCCTCTTGGGGGCCGGAGCCCTCCCCAGCTCGCTGTTGTAGCGCCACTCCCGCCGCCAGAAACTCCATCGAACCTGCAAAACGGGGCGATTCTGCTCCCCCAGGAGTGATCATTTCACGGGCGTCCGCGGCGCGTCGTCGTGCCGTGACGCCCATTTTTGTGAGCCGATGAGTCTGTTTACTGTTTTATTGATTGGTCTGGCGGCCTGGATCTCGATCCTCGTCGTTGTCCTGGCGATGTGCAGAGCTGCGGCACTCGCCGACCGCGAGGGCGACCATGTCGACCCCGCGCGAGCGCCCACCTCAACAGACGCCCCGGCCCCGAGCGCAGTCCTGATCAGCCACCACTAACGCGCGCTCTCCTTCTCGCGCGCGGTGCTTGAGAGCTACCGTTTGCGGCGGCGACGTCGGAACGTCAACGCACCGAGTGCGGCGACTCCGCCGCCGAGGACGAAGCCAGCCACCCCGGCGCCGAGCATCGCTTGCTTTTGGTGGGGCTGGAGCAGCGAGCGCCAGTCGGTCACCCGGACCACCTCGAGCCGTAGCCGCTCCAGCGAGGTCCCGAGCTCCAGACGATTCGCCTCGATCGAAGCCCGAATCTCCTGCGGTGTTCTGGCGCCGGTAGCCATCAGAGCTCGCGCTCCGCGACGGTCTCGCGGATCTTCTTGGCCTCGTCGATGGCCATCGTCGGCGTCGGTGCTCCGACCCGAAGCATCCGCCGGGCAAACAGGAAGGCGCCCGCCGTGAAGATCAACAGGATCACGAGCACGATCAGGAAACCGAGCCAGATGCTGTTCAACAGGTCGTTCAGCCCCCACGCGAGCGTCAGCAGCAGAAACACCACCGCGAACACGCCGAACACCGCTCCGGCCGCCGCCGCTGCGGCGCCGCGAGCGATGCTCGTCACCTTCTGGGTCATCTCGGCCTTGGCGAGCTCGATCTCCTCGCGAACGAGAGTCGAAACCCGATCAGAGACCTCGACCACGGTCGTGGCTAGGTTCTCCGGTTGTCCGTTCCTAACGGGCAAGACGCCTCAGCAAGCTCGCCAGCAAAAAACCGCCCACGAACGCAGCGCCCACCGCGATCTCGGGCCGCTCGGCGGGCATCGCACCGGCCGAATCGTTCGGGCTGGGTCCGCTCGAGGAATCCGACGGCGTCGCCCACGAGCTCGTCGCCTGGGACTCCGCCGCAGCAGTCGAGGGTGATTGAGCGCCGGAGTCGGTCACGAACGTCGCCGGCGACTCGGCGGGCTCGGACTCAGGCTCAGGTGGCGCCAGCGCTCGGCTCAGGGACCGTCCGCCGCAGTCTCCGCCTCGGCGGACGCCGAAGCGTCGGCGCCGGCCGGAGCCGGCATCTCTGGCTCTGGAGTCTGCGACTGCTCGGTCACTCGGGCGGGTCTTCGCCGAACATCCGTCGCCAGAGCAGGCTCGCGACCCGTGTCGACGGCGATGCTCGCGAGGGCGCCGAGGCCGGCGAGCAAGCCCGACCAGATCAACCGCTTGACCAAAAGGCTGTCCGTCATTGTTGGAGGATTCAATCAGACTCGGTGGGGGTGGGCCGGCTCCGGCGCAGCGCTATGCGTGTGCTACCCCTCCAGCCCGCGACAAATCGTTTCCACGATCAGCGTCTTCGCTCGCTCGAGTTCCTCATCGCTGACCGGCTCGAGCTCGAAGATCCACCCGGTGAGGACCTGCTCGATGCAGCCGTAGAACGCCTGCGCAGCGAATTCGGGTGTGATCTCGGCACGGAACAGGCCGTCGGCCTGCGCCCGGGCGACGATCCCGGCGATCAGGGCGTACGCATCGCGGATCTTGCTCAGATGGGTGAGGCCGAATGTGTTGGCCGCGCGCGTGACCTCGACGATGATCACCTTCATCAGGTCGGGGTCGTGGCGGTAGGAGTCGATGATGAAGCCCGCAATCGCGCGCAACTTCTCGCGGGGCAAGCGCTGCGAGGCGTCGGCCTCGGCGATCGCGGCGAGCATGATGTCCCAGCGCTCGAGGAACAGCGTGTCGAGGATCTCCTCCTTCGAGGAGAAGTAGTGGTAGACGAGCCCGTAGGCGACCTGCGCTTCGTCGGCGATGTCGGAGACGCGGCACGTGTGGAACCCCTGGCGCGCGAACACGCGGACGGCCGCGTCCAGGATCACCCGGCGCTTGTCGACTGTCGCGCTCGATGAGGCCGCCATTAGAGCTCCCACGAGTAGGCCTCGGGGCGGCGATTCGCCAGCGACGGCAGCCGGCGCCGCACGTCGTGCAATGTCGCGAAGTCCAGGTCGGCCACGATTGCCGTTTCGCTGTCCGAGGCGCTGGCCAGGACGAGGCCCCACGGATCGACAATCATCGAGCGCCCGCCGGCCCGATGGCCCGCGCCGTCGCGGCCAATCTGGTTCGCGGCGACCACGAAGCACTGGTTCTCGATTGCCCGCGCCCGTACGAGCACCTCCCAGTGATCACGGGTCGTCGCCAGCGTGAACGCACTGGGCACGACGATCACCTCGGCGCCGCGCACCGCGAGGATCCGGTAGAGCTCGGGAAAGCGCAGGTCGTAACAGATGCTCATCCCCAGGCCGGTCCCGTCGGCGAGCGCCGAGACGACGGGCTGATCGCCGGGTTCCTCGGTCGCGGACTCCGCGTAGACGACGCCGTCAACCTCAACGTCGAACATGTGGATCTTGCGGTACACGGCTCGCACCTCGCCATCGACGCCGACGTGGACGCTCGTGTTCGCCGCCTTCTCCTGGCCCGCTACGCGCTCGACGATCGACCCGGCGAGGAGGTCGATGCCCAGCTCGCGCGCCGCCGCCCGCGCCCAGCTGATGCACGGGCCGTCGAGCGGTTGGGCTCCGGCGCTGAGCTGCTCGTCGGTGCCCAGTACGCTCCACTTCTCTGGCAACACGACCAGTTCGGCTCCGCGCCCGGCCGCCTCGCGAACGAGTCGATCGGCGGTTTCGAGGTTGCGATCCGTGTCCTGGGTCGCGTTGAGCTGGACCGCACCGACGCGCAAGAGGCCTCGCTTCACTGTTGGAACACTTCGATTGACCGGTCAGTCAACGTGCCTCTGAAGGATACCCCGCAAACGGCCCTGCCCTATCGCGGAGCGTTTGGCGCCCCGCGCCCGCCCGAGCTGTCGCCGCTGGCGCTGCCTCCGCACGCGATGCCCTCGCGCCAGGGGCTGCGGCCGTTGAAGGCCTGGCGCTATGTCGGGATCTTCGCCCCCGACGTGATGGTCTGCGTGGCGGCCGTCAGGATCGGTCCGGCGCGACAGGCGTTCTGGGCGGTGTGGGACCGGACCCTGGGTCGGCTGCACGAGCGGACCGAGATCGGGCGAGGCAAGGTCCGGCTCGGCGCCGGTCGGGCCCGCGTGATCGACCGCGACGTGCAGTTCGATCTGGCGCTTGAGGAGACCGCCGGGGTCGAGACGATCTGCCCGTCGGGCGAGAGCTACGCGTGGACGCGCAAGCAGGGAGGGATCCGGGCCCACGGCCGGCTCGTGATCGACGGCGAGCCACGGCTGCTCGACGCCAGGGCGGTCATCGACGACACGGCCGCCTACTACGAGCGTCACACGCGCTGGCGCTGGTCGGCCGGCGTCGGCACCGCCCGCGATGGCCGCGCCGTGGCCTGGAATCTCGTCGCCGGCGTCAACGACCCGCCGACCGGCAGCGAGCGGACCGTGTGGCTCGACGGGGAACCCCGCGAGGTCGGCCCAGCGACGTTCTCAGAGGACCTGACCGCGGTCGACGGGCTCCGGTTCCACCCCGAAACGGTCCGTGAGCGCCGCGACAACCTGGTGCTGATACGCAGCACCTACCGCCAGCCGTTCGGCAAGTTCGCCGGCGAGCTGCCGGGTGGCGTCCCGCTCGCCGAGGGCTACGGCGTAATGGAGGCTCACGACGCGTGGTGGTGAGCGCGGAGGGCAGCCAGTAACAGCTTCGAGTGCATCGCCCCGATCAGCTCGCGCAGCGGCTCGGCGCCGGAGGCGATGATCTGCACCGCCCGGTCGACGTCGACCTTCCCGGCCAGCCGGCGCAGCAGGACGCCGACCTCGTCCTCGACGAGCGGGGCCAACGCCTCGCGGTAGCGCAGCGTGTCGTACACCGTGAAGCCGATCGCCTCCTCATATCCGCCGGCGCGGAATCGCGAGATCGCTTCGATGATCGCCACGTCGTCGGCGTCGTAGCCTCGAGCGGTCGGCGTCAGCACGTCTATCTCCTCGAGCCGGTCGAGCACGTTGCGGGGGACGTCGTAGGTCTCGCGGACCTTCGCTCGCGAGGTCCGGCCGGTCTCGCGCGCGGCGATCGTACGTTCGAGGATCCGGTCCTCCAGCTCGATCAGCCGGGCGGCGCGGTCCGGGTCCTCGGCGATCAGCTCGCGGATCACCCGCAGAGGCATGAAGCGTTCTTCCTGCAGCCGCTTGATCAGCTGGATTCGCTCGACGAAGTCGGGCGGGTAGTAGGCCATGTTGCGGCTGGTCCGCACGACCTGGTCCTCGCTGCCGAGCAGCCCCTCGCGCAGGTAGTGCTTGATCGTCCCGGCGCTCACGCCCGAGCGCTCCGCGAGCTCGGACATCTTCAGCAGCCCGTTCGAGTTCATGACCTCATGAACGAGCCCTGCACCGAGCCCGCCGGCCCCGCGACGGCGCCTGACTCGTGCAGCGCCGCGATCTCGTCGGCCGCGAAGCCCGCCCCGGCAAGCACCTCGTCGGTGTGCTCGCCCAGCCCCGGGCCCGGCGCGCGCGCCGGGTCGGCGGGCGTCCGGCTCAGCTTGACCGGCGCCCCGAGCAGCTTGACCGGCCGTTCGGCGCCGGGCTGCGCGATCTCCACGACCATCTCTCGCGCCGCGACCAACTCCGATTCGAGCGCCTCGTCGAGCTCGAGCACCGGTTCCAGGCAGCAATCGTGCTCGGAGGCGAACTGGCGCCACTGCTCGCGCGTGCGGCTCGCGAAGATCTCGGACACCGCGGCGTGCGCCGGCGACCCCGGCGGATCGAAAGCGTGGTTCACGAGGTCCTCACGGTCGACTCCGTGGCAGAAGGCCTGCCAGAACTTCGGCTCGAGCGCGCCGAGCGTCACGTACCCGTCGGCGCAGCGGTAGGGCCGGTAGCAGATCAGCGCGCCGGCCAGCTGCGGCTCGCCGCGGCGCGCGGCGCGGCCGGTGGCGAACGCGTCGGCCGCCACCAGCGCCAGCCACGACAGCGAGCCGTCGAACATCGAGCAGTCGACGAACTGCCCCTCCCCGGAGCGCTCGCGCTCGCGCAACGCGACCATGATCCCGATCACGGCCATCTGGGCGCCGCCGCCGATGTCCGCGATCTGGCCGGCCGCCTGGACCGGCGGGCCGTCGGCGTCGCCGGTCAGCCCCAGCAGGCCATTCAGCCCCAGGTAGTTCATGTCGTGGCCGGATCGGTCGCGGTTCGGCCCGTCCTGGCCATAGCCGGTGATCGCGCAGTACACGAGCCGCGGGTTCTCGGCGCGTAGCCGCTCGTAGCCGACCCCCAGCCGGTCGAGCACGCCCGGGCGGAACGACTCGAGCAGCACGTCGGCGTCGCGGGCGAGGCGAAGCAGGACCTCCTTGCCCGCCTCGGTCTTGAGATCGATCCGGATCGAGCGCTTGCCCCGGTTCAGCGCGAGGAACAGCGCGCCGCGGGCGGTCTGCTCCGCGCCTTCGTAGTAGGGCGGCGACCACCGGACGTAGTCGCCCATCCCCGTGTCCTCGACCTTGATGACATCGGCGCCGAAGTCGGCGAGCATCAGCGAGCAGAAGCCGCCGGGGAGCAGCCGACTCAAGTCCAGCACCCGCAGCCCTTCGAGCGCCATGCTCACGCTCCGATCCCCAGCAACGCGCGCGCCTCCCCGACGGTCGCCGGCCGCCGGCCGGCGTCCTGCACCATCTGGCGGGCCTTGGCGATCAAGTCGCCGTTCGAGCGCGCCATCGTCCCATCGGGCAGGTAGAAGTTGTCCTCGAGCCCGACCCGGACCGAGCCCCCGAGCGTGAGCGACGCCGCGACCATCGTCCACTGCTCGCGCCCGATCCCGATCACGCCCCAGTGGTGGGTTCCGTCGGGCAGGTTGTCGGCCATCGCGGCCAGGTTTCGCGCGGTCGCCGGCACGCCTCCGACGACGCCCATCACGAAGTCGGCGTGCAGCGGCGCGTCGAGCAGTCCCATGTCGACAAGCGGCACCAGCGAGGCGACATGGCCGATGTCGAAGCACTCGTGCTCGGGCTTGACGCCGAGTCGGCGCATCGCCTCGAGCAGCTCGATGATCTCGTCGAACGGGTTCGCGAACACGAACTTGAACACGAAGTCCTTGCGCTTGCGCGAGTACTTGGCGTAGTTCATCGAACCCATGTTCAGCGCCGCGACGTCCGGGCGGCAGGCGTCGAGGTAGGCGATTCGCTTCTCGACGGGGACTCCGACCGTCCCGGTCGAGAAGTTGATGATCGCCGCGTCGCCGACCTCCTCGCGGATCGCGTCGCGGATCGCCCGGAAGTCCTCGATCTCGTAGCTCGGCTTGCCGTCCGGGGTGCGGGCGTGGATGTGGATGTGGACGCCGCCCTCGTCGACGATCCGCCGCGCCTCGGCCCCGTACTCCTCGGGCGTGTACGGGATCGCCGGGCACTGATCGCGGTTGGCGATCGCCCCCGAGATCGCACAGGTGATGATCGCCGGGTCTGAAAGGGTCAGACCGGCACCACCCCATTGCGCTTCGCCGGCCGCTCGACCTTCTTCCCGGCCGCCATCTCGAGGCCTCGGCAGATCGTCGCGCGCGTCTCACGCGGGTCGATCACGTCGTCGATCATGTCGTTGCCGGCGGCGACGTAGACGTCGATGATCTGGCGGAAGGTGTCGATCAGCTCCTGGCGCTTAGCCGCGGGATCCTCGGCGTCCTGCACCTGCTTGCGGAAGATGATCTCGACCGCCCCTTCGGCGCCCATCACGCTGATCTCGGCGCTCGGCCAGGCGACGATCAGGTCGGGCTCGTATGCGCGGCCGCACATCACGTAATAGCCCGCCCCATAGGCCTTGCGCAGCACGACCGTGATCTTGGGCACGGTGGCGTTCGCGGTCGCGTACAGCATCTTCGCGCCGTGGCGGATGATCCCCGCCTCCTCGACCTTGGTCCCGACCATGAATCCGGGGACGTCCATCAGGAACACGAGCGGGATCCCGTAGGCGTTGCACAGGTTGATGAACCGGGCCGCCTTGTCGGCGGAGTCGTTGTCGAGGATCCCGCCGAGATGGCGGGGCTGGTTGGCGACGATTCCGGCCGGGCGGCCGCCGAACCGCGCCAGGCAGGTGATGATCGTCTTGGCCCATTGGGGCTTCAGGTCGAAGTAGACGCCGTCGTCGACGATCCGGCGGATCACGTCGTACATGTCGTACGGCTTGCGGTTGGACTCGGGGAGGACGTCGAGCAGCTCGTCGTCGCCGCGGTCGATCGGATCCTCGGTGGACGTGATCGGCGGCGGCTCGTCGCAGTTTTGCGGGAAGAAGCCGAGGTACTGCTTGATCGCGGCGATGCAGGTTTCGTCTGAATCGACCTCCAGGTCGCCGACGCCCGACTTGCGGCAGTGCACGCGCGAGCCGCCGAGCTCCTCCTGGGTCACGTCCTCGCCGATGGCCGCCCGCACGAGGTGCGGCCCTGCCAGCGCCATCGACCCGCGCCCTCGGACCATCGGCACGAAGTCGGCCAGCCCGGGGATGTACGCCGTTCCCGCCGCGCACGGGCCCATCAGCGCGGCGATCTGCGGGATGACCCCCGAGTTGATCACCTCTTCGCGGAACAGATGGCCGCTGCCGGCAAACAGCGACCCGACGGCCTCCTGGATCCGCGCGCCGGCCGAGTCGAGCAGCCAGATCATCGGAATCCGCTTGGTCAGGGCCAGCTCGCGCAGCCTCGTCACCTTCAGCTCACCGGTCATCCCCATCGAGCCCGCCATCACCGTGAAGTCGTAGGCCGCCACCGCGACCAGCCGCCCGTCCACCTGTCCATAACCGGTGATCACCCCGTCCGCCGGCGCCTCCTTGCCCTCCATCGCCCGCTGGGAGAAGTGCGGTCGCCCGTGGATCCCCATCTCCACGAACGTGCCGTCGTCGATCATCAGGGCGATGCGCTCACGGGCCGTAAGCGCCCCCTTGGCGTGCTGGGCCTCGATCTTCTCCGCGCCACCGCCGAGCTTGATGCGCTGTCGGCGCTCGCGCAGGTCCTCGGCGAGGGGGCGCAGCAGGCTTGAGGTCGGGGCGTCGGTGGCGGCCATGCGAGTAGTAGGACGTACTACTTCCTACTCTGCCAGGCGCGTCAAGACGCCTCCTCCGGGGCGGTTTGGGGGATTTTCTGCGTATATGGCAGAAGATCTCCCAACCGCTACCGCCCCTTCCATTCCGGCTCGCGCTTCTCGAAGAACGCCTTGACCCCCTCCTGGATGTCCTCGGTCGAGAAGGCGATCGTCAGCTGCGAGCGCAGGAAGTCCAGCGCGTCGGCGAGCGCCATGTCCTGCTGGCGGAACATCGCATCCTTGCCGAGCCGCATCATCACCGGCGACTTCGCCGCGAGCTTCCCCGCCCACTCGCGCACCGCGTCGTCGAACTGGTCGGCCGGGACGACCCGGTTGACGATCCCGATTCGCGCCGCCTCCTCGGCGGAGATCTGCTCGCCCAGCAGCAGCAGCTCGTTCGCCGCCTTGCGCGGGACGTTGCGATAGATCAGCGCCATGATCATGAACGGGAACACGCCGACGTTGATCTCGGGCGTCCCGAACCGCGCACCCTCCCGCGCGATGATCAGGTCGCACGCCAGAGCGATCCCGAGCGCGCCGGCGAGCACGTGGCCGCCGGCGGCACAGATCGACGGCTTGCCGAGCTCTCCGAGCAGACGGAACAGGCGCGGGAACTTCTCGGTGGCGAAGTGCTTGTGCACGAGCGGAACGTCGGCCGCGAACCCACCGAGGTTCGCGCCGGCGGAGAACACCCGATCGTGGGTCGAGGTCAGCACCACGCACCGAACCTGCGGGTCATCGCGGGCCGCCTCGAGCGCGGCGATCAGCTCACCCAGCAGCTGGTCCGACAGCGCGTTGCGCGTGTCCGGCTGATCGAGCGCGATCGTCGCCACGCCCGTGTCGGACACGTCGTAGCGAAGCGTCTCGTAGGACATGGCGGCATCCTCGCACATACAAGTAGAAAGTAGGAAGTCCTACTGTTTACTTTGTGCCCTGCGGTCGGTACGGTCCCGGGCATGACTACCGAAGACGTCCTAAAGCCCGATTTCGCCACCAGCCGCAAGCACTTCATCTTCACCGACGAGCACGAACAGCTCCGTGAGTCGATCCGCCGGTTCGTGATCAAGGAGCTCCAGCCCCACGCTGAGGAGTGGGAGGAGACGACGTTCCCGGACTGGGTGTTCGAGCGGATGGGCGAGCTCGGGTTCCTCGGGCTCGACAAGCCCGAGGCGTACGGCGGCCAGGGCGGTGACTACTACACGAGCCTCGTGCTCGCAGAGGAGATTGCGCACTCGCGCTGCGGCGGCCTCGCGATGGGGATCGCTGTGCAGACCGACATGGCGATGCCGCCGATCCTGGCGTTCGGCACCGAGGAGCAGAAGCAGCAGTGGGCGGCGCCGGCGATCGCCGGGACGAAGATCCTGTGCATCGGGATCACCGAGCCCGATGCCGGCTCGGACGTCGCCGGCATCAAGACCCACGCGGTCAAGGATGGCGACGAGTACGTGATCAACGGCTCGAAGACGTTCATCACCAACGGCCACCGCGCCCACGCGATCGTGCTGGTGACGAAGACCGACCTCGACGCGGGCTACGACGGCTTCACGCTGTTCATCGTCCCGATGGACCTCCCCGGCGTGATCCGTGAGAAGCGCCTGAAGAAGCTCGGGATGCACGCTTCCGACACCGCGCTGCTGGCCTTCCAGGACGTCCGTGTGCCGGAGTCGGCCGTCCTCGGGCAGATCGGCAAGGGCTTCTACCACATCATGTGGGAGCTCCAGGGAGAGCGGCTGATCGGTGCCGCGGGCGCGGTCGCCGGCGCCCAGCAGGTGTTCGATCGCACGCTCGAGTACGCCAAGGAGCGCAAGGCGTTCGGCCGCTCGATCGGCCACTTCCAGGTGATCCGCCACAAGTTCGCGGAGATGGCGACCAAGATCGAGACCGCGCGGCAGATGGTCTACACGACCGCGTGGCGCTTCCAGAACGGCGAGTACCCGGTTCGCGAGATCACGATGGCGAAGCTGTACGCGTCGCGGATCGCGGTCGAGGTCGCCGACGAGTGCATCCAGATCCACGGCGGCAACGGCTACATGAAGGAGTACGGGATCGAGCGCTCGTGGCGCGACCTGCGCCTGAACCGGATCGGCGCCGGCACGGACGAGATCATGCTCGACGTGGTCGGACGTTCAGCTACGGGCTCTGACGATGTCCCGGTCGGTGCATGCACCGACCGGCCGGGTGGCGCATGCGCCACCCGGGGACGGCGCGCATGCGCGCCGTCCTATCCCTCCCTTCACGGAGGAGCACGAGGAGTTCCGCAGGGCCGTGCGCAGGTTCGTCGAGACCGAGCTACAGCCCCGCGCCCGTGAGTGGGAGGAGGCGCGGTGGTTTCCGGGCGAGGTGTTCACACGGCTGGCCGAGCTCGGGTACATCGGGCTGAAGTTCCCGCCCGAGTACGGCGGCGACGGCGACCCGGTGGCCGACGCCGTGTTCGTCGAGGAGCTCTCGCGGTGCGGTTCCGGCGGCCTGGCGGCGGGGATCGGTGCGCACGCCGGGATCGCGCTCCCGCCGATCTGGCGGTTCGGCACCGACGAGCAGAAACAGCGCTACCTGGTTCCCGGCATCCGCGGGGAGAAGATCGCGGCGCTCGCCATCACCGAACCCGACGCCGGCTCCGACGTGGCGTCGATCCGCACGTTCGCGCGCAGGACCGACGGCGGCTACGTGGTCAACGGCGCCAAGACGTTCATCACCGGCGGCGTCCGCGCGGACATGCTCGTCACCGCGGTCAAGACGACCGAGGCCGGCGGCCACCACGGCATCTCGTTCCTGATCATCGAGCGGGGCCCGGGAGTCGAGTCGAGCGCGCTCGAGAAGCTCGGCTGGCACGCCTCGGACACGGCCCTGATCACGTTCGACGACGTGTTCGTCCCCGAGGAGAACCTGCTCGGGGACGAGAACGCGGGCTTCTACCTGATCATGGCCAACTTCCAGTGGGAGCGGCTGCTGATGGCGCTCGGCGCCGTCGGCGGGATGCAGGCGGCGTTCGAGAAGACGCTGCTCTACGCGAAAGAGCGCACGGCGTTCGGGAAACCGATCGGCAAGCACCAGGCGATCCGCCACAAGCTGGCCGAGATCGCCGTCACGATCGAGGCGGGGCGCGACGTCACCTACGCCGCACTGCGGCGATATGTGGCCGGCGAGGACGCCGTCCGCGAGGTCACGATCGCCAAGCTGGCGACCCAGCGAGCGGCGTTCGACGTGATGGACACCTGCCTCCAGATCCACGGCGGCGCCGGCTACATCGCCGAATACGACATCGAGCGGGCGGCGCGGGACGCCCGGCTCGGGCCGATCGGCGGCGGGACCGACGAGATCATGAAGGAGATCCTCGGGCGCTCCCTCGGTCTGTGACCCCGACATTGCGTGAGCGAACCGATCTCGCGGGGTAGCATCAACCTCGTGGGGAGAAAACCTGGACGCGTGCTGGCGGCCGTCGATTGAGCGATGGAGTCGGCCCGTGGAAAGCTCCTGATCGCCGGCCCGACCTTGCTTGACCCGAACTTCTGGCGCACGGTCGTGCTCGTGGTCGAGCACACGGAAGAGGGCGCGCTCGGCCTCGTGCTCAACCGGCCGTCCGAGACCGTCGTCGGCGACGCCGTGCCCCAGCTCGCCGACCTCGTCGATCTCGATGACCGGCTCTACATCGGGGGTCCGGTTCAGCCCTCGGCGGTGATCGTGCTCGCCGAGTTCGAGGATCGGAGCGACGCCGCGCTGCTGGCCTTCGACGACGTCGGCGTGCTCGGGACCGCGACATCGCCGGAGGAGATGGTCGCCGGAGTGCGGGTCGGACGTCCCTTCGTCGGTCACGCCGGCTGGGGCCCGGGACAGCTCGACGCCGAGCTCGAACGGGGTGACTGGATCGTCGATACTGCCAGGCTCATGGACCCCTTCACGGACGAGCCGCACGATCTCTGGTCGACGGTGCTGACGCGTAAGGGCGGGAGCTACGCGCTGGTCGCGCGGATGCCGCCCGACCCGTCGGTGAACTGATGCCGCACGGGCACGCTCACGAGGCGAGCTCGGCCCACAGTCACACGCCCACCCGAGACGCCGACCGCCGCGCGCTGAAATGGGCGTTGGCGCTGATCGCGCTGTTCATGGCCGGCGAGATCGTTGCCGGGATCCTCGCGTCCTCGCTGGCGCTGCTCTCGGATGCCGCGCACATGCTCACCGACGCCGTCGCGCTGGCGCTGGCGCTGACCGCCGCGCGGCTGGCGACCAAGCCCCCGCGTGGAGCGCTGACCTACGGCCTCGGCCGGGCCGAGATCCTCAGCGCCCAGGCCAACGGCGTCACGCTCCTGGTGCTCTCGGCGCTGATCGTCTATGGCGCGATCGGGCGGCTTATCTCCCCGCCGGCGGTGAAGGGCGGCGTGGTCCTCGTCGTCGCACTCGTCGGCATCGCGGTCAACCTGATCGTGGCTAGGATCCTCGCCCCGCCCCAGGCCGGAGGGCGAAGCCTCAACGTCGAGGGCTCCTACCGGCACATCCTCACCGACCTGTTCGGGTTCGTCGCCACGGCGGTGGCGGCGATCGTGATCCTGACCACGGGCTACTCGCGCGCCGACCCGATCGCGTCGCTGCTGATTGCCGGCGTGATGGTGTACGCGGCCTACGGGCTGCTCAAGGACTCGGGCCGGGTGTTCATGGAGGCCGCGCCGTCGGGGCTCGATCCCGGCGAGATCGGCCTCGTGCTCGCCGCTCAACCCGGCGTCGTCGAGGTCCACGACCTGCATGTGTGGGAGGTCACCTCCGGGTTCCCGGCGCTCTCCGCGCACGTCGTCGTCCGCGCCGGCGATGACTGCCACGACCGCCGGCGCCAGTTGCAGCGGCTGCTCGAGGAGCAGTTCGGGATCAGTCACACCACCCTTCAGGTCGATCACGAGGCCGCCGTTCAGCCGCCGCTGCAGATCGAGGTGGCCCAGCACGAGCAGTAGACTGGCGCCGATGACGATGGCGCTGGACGTATGAGGGTCGTCAAGCCGGGCACCGACCGCGACGTCCCGCGGGGCGTCGTCGGGGGCGCCGAGATCTCGCAGACGACAGCCGGGGCCCAGAACATCTACATGGGGGTGTTTCGGGTGCCGCCCGGGACCCAGTCGCGGCCGCACTACCACGAGGGCTGCGAGAGCGCGGTGTACCTGCTCTCGGGCAATCTGCTCGTCAAGTGGGGGGACCACCTCGAGCACGAGCTGATGCTGGAGCAGGGCGATCTCGTGTACGTACCTCCCCGCGAGACCCACATCCTCGAGAACGTCTCCGATACCGAGCCGGCCGAGTACGTCGTCGCCCGGGACTCGCCCCACGAGGACGCTGTCGTCGTCCCCTGGGCCGAGGAATCGATCTAGCCGCGGGCGCCGACGATCTCGACGCTCCTGTCGTCGAGCACGATCACGCCGCCGTGCTCGAGCCAGGCCGGCGCCAATTCGGGCCCGCTCAGCACCGCGGCCTTGCTGAGGATCTCCGCCTTCGCCGCCGTCGGCGCCAGCGCCGTCGCCTGAACGACGCCGGTGAACGCGGGCTCGCCGGTGGCGGGGTCGAGCAGGTGATGGGCCGGTTGGCCGGAGGCAGTCGTCCAGCTCCGCCTGCCGATCCCGCTGGTGGCGGCGGCGCCGGCCATGAGCTCGAACGTATGGACGGTCGAGCCGTCGAACGGGCTCGCGACGTGAACGGCGCGGACGGTCTGATCGCGACCGCCGAGGCGGATGTCCCCGGCGCAGTCGACCACGAACGCGTCGTGGGCCGCCAGGATCGAGGAGAGCTCGTCGGCGAACACGCCCTTGGCGATCCCGCCCGGGTCGAGCCTGACGCCCGCCGGCCGGGTGATCTCGCCCTCGCGCCTGTCGAGCTCGATCCGGCGCCACGTCGCATCCGGACGCGGTCCGGCCCGGGACCGAGGAGGCGCGAGCCCGAGCAACGTGGCGAGGCCGATCCCTGACCCCTCGAAGTGGCCGGAGTACCCGGCGACCTCGATCTGATCGATGAGCGTTGGATCGATCAGCCCGCCCGTGCGCTCCGCGCCGTCGAGCGCCGCTGCGACGATCCGACCCATCATCGGGCTGACCGGCACCGTCGCGCGTGGATCGCGATTGAGTCGGGAGAGCTCGCTGTCGGCGTTGAACCGCGAGAACTGATCGTGCCACTCGAGTAGCCGGCGCTTGGCTCCGAGCACCGCGCCGGCGTCGCCGGAGACGATCACGGTGCACTCAGAGCCGAAGCACGGGAACGTGTCGCGGTGCTCGATCAGAGGCGCGGTGGCGCTCACGACTGCCTCGTGGTCACGCTGCTGGTGGTCGTCGCGCTCGTCGGCTGGGCCGAGCTCGTCGGCTGGGCCGAGCTCGTCGGCTGGCGCTCGAGCTCGTCGTCGTGGTCGCGGGCTGCGCCGAGCTCGTGGCCACCGTCGTGGTCTTGCGCGATGCGAGTGCCGGATCGTGGCCGCTCACCAGCTCGACGGCGATCAGCGCCCACGTGGCCAGAAACAGCGCGACGGCGCCGGTGGCGACCCGGCGCCTGATCGTCCGCGTACGTGCCCGGCGGGCCTGTCTGACCTCGGCGGCGGGTATCGGTGGTGGGTTGGATGACATTGTCGGGTCCTCTCAGTTGCGCACAGCTCACTTGTGACGGTAGGTTCACCTCTGTCCGTCGCAAACGCGTGAGGGTTAGATAAGAGCGTCGTATGAGAGCTGGTCGGGTAGGGGATGTGAGAAGAGCGCGTGCCCCTGCGTTGATGGTTTGGGGCCGACGGTAGACAGAGAGACTGGAGGTCGACTGATTCGATGCAGCTAGATTGGCTGGACGAGATCCTCGACACGGTTCAGGAGTTCGGTGCGGCGAGTCTCGGGCTCGTGGCGTGGGAGCTGTCGCTATCGGAGGAGGAGCTTGCGCCGGCGTGGGCCTACGCGATCCGTATCGGATTGCTGCGGCCCGTGGGGGCCGGCATGCATGCTCCGGCGGACGATGGGGCCGAGGCGACGTACACGCTCGTTACCGACGATCGCGAACCGGCAGGGTTCCCAGAGCCAGACGGCAGCCGCTGAAGTAGCTGCCGGCCGGCGAAGCCAGAAAGCCGACGAGTTCGGCCAGCTGGTCATCACGAGTCCCCTCGCCGGGCATCACCGCGGTGACCGTCACCGCGTACCTCGCCCACTCGATGGACAGGGTGCGGGCGAGGTTCTCGAGCGCGTTGCGCGCGGCCTCGGCGTGGTCACCGGCGCCAGGAGGCGGCGCGACGAGGACGATCTTGGCGCCATCGTGTGCCGGAATGAAGGCGCCGTTGGCGAGAGCACGGATCGACGCCCACGCGCGCTCGAGCGTCACCCGAAGCGCGTCGGAGCCGCCCGTCCCGAACGCACGGCGCGCGTCGAATAAGAGCGCGTGTAACGGCGTCCGGTCGCGCGCCCACCCCTCGGCCTGTTCCTCGTCGAGCCCGTCCTCGAGGTCCTCGACGGTGGCGCCGGCTTTGACCAGTGCATCGCGCACCGCGGCCTTAACCCCGCCGGCCAGCGCGATCCTCGTTCCCACCATCAGATCCGGGCGCAGGATTGTCACCGACCCGACACCGTATTAGAGCCCGGGCCGCGCAGGCTTTAGGATCGAAACTGTTAGGACGAGGAAGGAGACAACGCCAATGCTGTCCTACGCCCATGGGGCTTGCCCGGACCCGCTGCTGGGGGAGACGATCGCGGAGAATCTGGAGCGGACGGCCGCGCGCGTCCCCGATGCCGACGCGTTGATCTCCTGCCACCAGGGTGCGCGCTACACCTACGCACAGTTCAACGAGGCGGTCGACCGGATCGCCTCCGGGATGATCGCCGCGGGGCTCGGCAAAGGAGATCGGGTCGGCGTCTGGAGCCCCAACCGCGCGGAGTGGGTGCTGACGCAGTACGCCACCGCCAAGGCCGGCGTGATCCTCGTCAACATCAACCCGGCCTACCGGGTCCACGAGCTCGAGTACGCGCTGACCCAGTCCGGATGCCGCTGGGTCTTCTCCGCCCAGGAGCTGAAGGCCGCGGACTTCGTCGAGATGATCCGCGACGTGCGCGCACGCGTTCCCACGCTCGAGCGCGCCATCTTCTTCGACACCGACGAGTGGGCTTCGCTCGCCGAGCGCCCGGCCGATCCAGACGCACTCACGCGCCGGATAGCCGAGCTCGACTTCGACGACGCGATCAACATCCAGTACACGAGCGGCACCACCGGTTTCCCCAAGGGCGCGACGCTCAGCCACCACAACATCCTCAACAACGGCTACTTCACGGGCGAGCTGCTCGGTTACAGCGAGCAGGACTCGGTGTGCATCCCGGTCCCCCTCTACCACTGCTTCGGGATGGTGCTCGGGAACCTTGCCGCCACCTCGCACGGGACCTGCATGGTGTATCCGGCGGAGACGTTCGAGCCGGAGGCCACGCTCCGAGCTTGCGCCGAGGAGCGGTGCACGAGCCTGTACGGCGTGCCGACCATGTTCATCGCCGAGCTCGGCCACGAGCGGTTCGCCGACTTCGACCTGGAGTCGCTGCGGACCGGGATCATGGCGGGCTCGCCGTGCCCGATCGAGGTGATGAAGCGCGTCTCCTCCGACATGGGAATCGACGAGATGGGCATTGCCTTCGGCATGACCGAGACCTCGCCGGTGACCACCCAGGTCCGGCGCGACGACACGCTCGAGAATCGCTGCGGCACCGTCGGGCAGGTGATGCCTCATACCGAGGTCAAGATCGTCGATCCCGTCACCGGACGGACGGTCCATCGGGGAGAGCCCGGCGAGTACCTCGCTCGCGGCTACGCCGTGATGCGCGGCTACTGGAACGACCCGGAACGGACCACCGAGGCGATCGACGAGCAGCGGTGGATGCACACCGGCGACCTGGCGACAATGGACGACGAGGGCTACGTGCGCGTCGTCGGCCGGATCAAGGACATGGTCATCCGCGGTGGCGAGAACGTCTATCCGCGAGAGATCGAGGAGTTCCTCTACACCCATCCGGAGATCGCCGACGTCCAGGTGATCGGCGTTCCCGACGAGCGCTACGGCGAGGAGCTGATGGCGTGGGTCGTGACGCGACCCGGCGCGAGCCTGACCACCGAGGACGTACGCGAGTTCTGCCGTGGCCGGATCGCCCACTACAAGATCCCGCGCTACGTCAAGTTCGTCGACTCGTTCCCGATGACGGTCACCGGCAAGGTCCAGAAGTTCAAGATGCGCGAGACCGCGATCGACGAGCTCGGTCTCGCCGAGGCGGCGGCCGTCGCCACGGCTTAGGCGGAGCTCCGCGAAGCGCGCGCCTACCCCTCCTGCTCGGTCACCCTCGGCGCGTACCGGTGGTGGAGCATCAGCGCGTTTCCGTCCGGATCGTTGAAGAACGCCATGTGGCACACGCCGGTGTCGAGGATCTCGCCATGGAACTCGACGCCACGCTCCTCGAGGGTGCGCCGTGCCGCCTCGACGTCGTCGACGTGCAGCGCGATCGCGTTCCGGTTGAGGTGGTGGCCGATCCCGACCGCCTCGCCGTTGATCAGGCTGAGCGTCAGGTTGCCGGTCTCGAACTCGGCGAAATTGCGCTCGGGGTAGTAGACCGCCCGCGGCAGCCCGAGGGTCTCGCCGTAGAACTCGGCGGCCGCCTCGATGTCCAGCGTCGGGATGGGGACGAAATCGACGCCCGTGACGATCTCTGCCGTTGTGCTCATCGTGCCTCCCTTTCTTGTTTTGCGCTCTCCCGCGAAGCCTGCAGGGCGCCGCGAGGGCCGCGACGCTCGAGCTCGGCGTGGAGCGTCTTCATGCGGCCGAAGATCTCATCCGTGGCCTCCTGCTGCTGCTCCCGAGTCGTGTCGGCGACGCGCTCGAACCGCAGCGGCGTGCCGTACTGGACGGTCACCTTCGGAAACTGCAACCGCCTCCAGTTGCGCACCTGATAGGAGCCGAGGATCGCCACCGGCACCACCGGGGCCCCCGATTCGAGCGCCAGCCGCCCGATTCCGGGCCGAGCCTGATCCGCCAGCTTGCCGTTGCGTGAGCGGCCGCCCTCGCAGTACATGACGACCGCCCCGCCCCGCTCCAGGATCTTGAAGGCGGTCATGATCGCCTCCTCGTCCTGATGGCCGCGCCGCACCGGGAACACGCCGCCGTGGCTGAACACCCAGGCGCCGATGCCCTTGAACAGCTGGGACTTGCCCATGAACTGGACGCGCCGGCGGATGAACATCCCCGTGAAGAAGTGATCCATGAACGAGGCGTGGTTCGGGGCGAGGATCAGCGGGCCGTTGGGGACGTTCTCGCTGCTGTAGCCACGCGCCCTGAACGCGACGAGCGCCCACAGCGCGGTCCCGGCGTGCACCGGCTCGTAGACCTTTGCCTCCGGCTCCTCCGAGCGGATGAGTTCGTGGAAGTGATCGAAATGCTCCTTCGGCCTGGGGTCCTTGTAGACCTGCGGCCTGAGCTCTACGTCGGGCATCTCGTGCGACCACCTACCCCGTCAGCGGGAGCACCAGCGCCGGCGTGTCGATCTGGTGCTCGTCGCTGGTCGGCACGACCGCCGTGCCGATCGCGAAGAACTCGATCACGTGCGAGCCCCAGCCGTGGCTCTTCTGCTGGATCCGGGCGCCGACGATGCCGCCCGCCTGGAGCTCGTCGGCCTCGGTCTGCATCCGCTCCATGGCCAGCTCGCGCGCCTCGTACAGGGCCTGGGTGTAGTTCGGCATCTCGGTGTTGCGCCCGATCTGGCGCCAGGACGCCCGTAGTCCCTGGTGAGCGACGTGGTAGACGCAATTCCCCATCACCATGCCGACGGGGCGATAGCCGGCGCGGAGCAGCGTCGCGAAATCCTGACCGCTCAGATCGGATGTGAACGGCCGGCCGTTGGGGGCGCGGTGGAGCACGCCGCCACGATGCCTGACCGCGGTCCCGACGGCGATGAACTCGGCCAGCTCGGCACCCCACTCGTAGCGGCCGATGTCGAGCCGTACGCCAACGACCCCGTCGGCGCCGAGCTGGTCGGCCTCCTCCTCCATCCGCGTCATCGCCAGCTCGCGAGCGTGGTACATCGCCTGCGTGAGGACGCCCATTTCCTGGTTCTGGCTCCAGTTGGCCTGCTGGAAGCCGATGTGGTAGATCGAGCTGCCGAGCACCAGGCCCACCGGCTCGAACCCCGACTGGGTGACGAGCAGGAACTCGTTGATCGAGAGGTCGCTGGTGAAGAACCCTCGCTCGACCTCCTGCTTCATCCGCTCGATCCGGTGCCTGCCCGAGTCTGGGATGCCCGCCAGCGAGCCGGACTGGTACGAGGCGGGATGCGGAGCTTCCTCGGGCGCCACGCTGTCGACCGCCACGACCTCCTCGGCCGGCTTGGCGGCGTCCGGGTCGTCTCTGTTGAAGAACCCCATCGTGTCCTCCTCCTAGTCCTATTCGATCAGCAGGCGCTCCAGCGCCTGTCGTGTTTGGCTGCTGCGCTGCGCTTCTTCGGCAAGCGTGGCACCGAGCGCGGCGAGCCAGGCCTCCGTGTCGAGCTGTTCGCGTTTTAGGACGATGCCGCCAGATAGCCGGCAGCATGTCGTTTCGACTGAATCGCCGGCGCCGCGCGCCAGCTCCAACCGCTGGCCCGCGGCGTCGATGGTGATCTTCCGCACGAGCTTCGGCCCGAACATCCCCTGCCGCACGCGCTGCACGGTCACGCCACCCGGGATCGTCTGTTCGAGCTTGGTGGCGAGGTTCTCGACGAAGGCGTCGACGTCGCTCGCCTCCGCCCGCAACGACGCCGCGACCAGATCGATGTCGATTTCGCCCGCAGGGTCAGACACGATCCCAGCCTACTATCGGGCCCTTCCCAACTGCAGTCCCGCGGCTGGGCGCGTGCCAAGATCCGCGGATGCAGTTCGACGAGGTCGCGGCCTCGGTCGCCGGAATTCCGTTCATGACGCCCGAGTTCGGGCGCCGCGTGTACGACCACATCCGTGAGACCCGCCCGGAGCGCGCGCTCGAGCTCGGGACCGCCCACGGCGTGTCGGCCGCCTATATCGCCGCAGCGCTCGAGGCCAACGGCTTTGGCGAGCTGACCACCGTCGACCACGGCGGTGCGGTGTGGGATCCCTCCGCCGAGGAGGTCCTCGACCGCGCCGGCGTCGCGCACCGGGTCACGATCGTGCGCGCCCACAGCTCGTACAACTGGTGGCTCAAGGAGCAGATCGAGGCGGCCAGCGACCGGTTGGGCAACTGCGAGCCGGTGTACGACTTCTGCTACCTGGATGGCTCGAAGAACTGGAACGTCGACGGTCTGGCGGTCGTGCTGATCGAGAAGCTGCTGCGGCCGGACGGGTGGCTGCTGATGGACGACCTCGAGTGGACCTACGAGAGCAATCCGGGGATCGTGCCGAGCGGCGACGGCCTGCCGCTCGGCCCGATCTCGGAGAGTGAGAGGACCGAGCCGCACCTGTCGGCCGTGTTCGAGCTGCTGGTCAAGCAGAACCCGTCGTTCACCCACTTCATCCGCGAGGACGCGTGGTACGGGTGGGCGCAGAAGCGGCCCGGCGACCCGCGGCGCTACGAGCTGGCGAACAGCCGGCCGTTGAGCGCGGTGGTTGCGGCCGAGCTCCGGCGGGCGCGCCGGCGCGCGCGGCGTACGTGACGCGCTCGCGCTTGACGGTGCACGGTCCGCGTCGCCGGGCCGGCGGGGCCGTCGCGGGGCGGCATTATGCTGGCGCCCCAACGGCACGAGCACTAAAAGGAGCGGTCAGTGTCCCAGGTCGAGGCCCACATCACGGGCACCGTGTGGAAGGTCGAGGTCCAGGTCGGCGATAGCGTGGAGGAAGGCGACACGGTCGTGATCCTCGAGTCGATGAAGATGGAGATGCCCGTCGAGGCCGAGGATCCCGGCGTGGTCAAGGAGATCCTGTGCGTGGAGGGGCAGTCGGTTTCCGAGGGCGACGCGCTCGTTGTCCTCGAGTAGCCCCGGAAGCAGTGACGACTCCGAAGCGAACGGCGGCCGGCTGCTTGTCGACGAGCCGGCGCCGGGCGTCGTCCGGCTGACGATCTCCAACCCCGGCAAGCGCGGGGCACTCGACCACGCGATCCTCGACGGCTTCACGGCGACAATGCCCCGGCTCGACGCACGGTGCGTGATCGTCACCGGCGAAGAGACGACGTTCTCAGCCGGCTACGACATCGGCGACCTGAGCGGCGACGTGTTCGCCGACGAGGCGGAGAAGCTCGTCGCCCACCCGTTCACCGCCGCCATCGACGCGATCGAGGCGTATCGGTATCCGACCCTGGCCGTCTTGAATGGCCACGCGATCGGTGGCGGGCTGGAACTGGCGATCTCCTGTGATCTGCGGATCGCCGCGGAGACGACCGCGCTCGGGATGCCGCCGGCGAAGCTCGGCCTCGTCTACTCGCACACCGGCATCCGCAAGTTCATCGAGATCGTCGGAGCTGCCCGGACACGGGAGCTGTTCCTCGTCGGCGGTCGGATCGACGCCCGCACGGCGCAGTCGTGGGGCCTCGTCAACGCGGTCGCCGAGCAGGGTCGCCTCGCCGAGGAGGCACTCGCCCTCGCCACCGAGATCGCCGGCAATGCTCCGCTTGCCCAGCTCGGCAACAAGCGCGTGATCCGGGCGGTCCTCGACGCCCGTGGCGAGATTGCGCCGGATGTCGAGCGGGAGCTGCTCGAGCTCCGGACGGCGTGCTTCTCATCGGAGGATTTCCGCGAAGGGGTGAAGGCGTTTGCGGAGAAGCGCCGACCTAGGTGGAAAGGACGCTGAGCGGCTCCGGGCCCGGGGCTCGTGCTCTGTCTGCGCCGCGGAGGGTTCTATCCGCGCCGGAGCTCCGTCCGCGCCGGGTCGTAGCCTGCGGTCGCGATGCCACCGCTGATCTCCCCTGAGGAGGCGCTCCGCCTCGGCGAACTCGAGGAACTCGAGGAGATCGAGGAGCTGGTCAATCGCGCGTGGGGGGTCCGGGTCAACCGGTTCGCCGACTCGACCGACATGTGCTCCCTCGTCAACGCCAAGTCAGGCGGGTGCGCCGAGGACTGCGGCTTCTGCGCCCAGTCGAAGTACGCCGAGGCAGACACGCCGATGCACGCGATGATGGAGCCCGAGCAGATCCTCGAGCACGCCCGCGCGGCCGAGGCCGCGGGCGCGCACCGCTTCTGCATGGTCACGCAAGGCCAGGGCCTCTCGAAGCGCGACTTCGAGACGGTGCTCGAGGGCGCCCGCCTGGTCGCCAGGCACACGAACCTGAAGCGGTGCGTCTCGATCGGGCACATGTCGGTCGAGCGGGCTCGCGCGCTGCGCGCAGCCGGTATCCAGCGGGTCCACCACAACGTCGAGACGGCCGAGTCCTACTACCCCGAGGTCTCGACGACTGTCCGCTATGAGGGGCGGCTGCGGACGATCGATGCCGTTCGCGAGGCTGGCCTCGAGACGTGCGTCGGCGGGATCCTCAACCTCGGCGAGACGCGCGAGCAGCGGGTCGAGATGGCCTTCCAGCTGGCCGCCATCAACCCGACCAGCGTCCCGATCAACCTCTTGAATCCCCGCCCGGGGACGAAGTTCGGCGACCGCGACCTCATGGACCCCTGGGAGGTCGTCAAGTGGATCGCGATCTTCCGCCTGATCCTCCCCGAGGCGCTTTTCCGCCTGTGCGGCGGCCGCGTCGAGAACCTTGGCGACCTGGAGGGAATGGCGATCCGAGCGGGCCTGAACGGCGTGATGATGGGCAACTTCCTGACCACACTCGGCAACACGCCCGATGAGGACCGAGCGATGTTCGAGGAGCTCGGGCTGAACGTGGCGCGCCAGCCGGACAACGGCGCCAACCCGCGGCCTGACAACCGCTCGGGCTGGCTCGAGGGCGAGACTCCGGACGTCGTCGGCGAGGCGCTCGACGCGCCGGCGCCAGAGCTGGACGTGCGCCTGTGGGATCCGTCCTCACAGCTGCGGTTCGCGGCAAAGCGGTCGGTGCCGCAACGGCCTGATGGGGCGCCGAATCGGGGGCGGGGGTCGGCACAGGCGGCGTAGCCCGGTTGGGGGCGGTGGCGTTGGGGGGTGAGCGCGGTTGCGTTGGCTCTTTGGCTTGCGTGACGCGGTGCGCTCTGCCGGCGATCGGCCTGGCGAGGGCACCTAACGACGGCGGCATCGGCGCCTTGCGCGCGTGCTCGATCCTGGGTAATACGTCGACACCGGCGCCACCGGCCGGCCGCGTCGTACTGCCCATGCTCCTCATGGGTAGCGCGACACGCCTGGCTCAAGCTGGCGGAATTGTCGTGCTACCCAGGATCCGAAGCGTGATCCGGCGCGCGTTGCGCCGCGGCCCCCCAAACCCTGGGCGCATGATGCTTAACGCGCCAAAACCGGCGCGCCCGGCGAGCCGTGGCGCGCCAAGCACCCACACTCCTCGTGCACAACGGGCCACGCCTCGGCTTTCGGCGCGGAAATGGCGCGTTAAGCACCATCTGAGCCACGACCCGGTGGCGACGCCCACGCGCCCGAAGAAGCACGAGCGCCACCGCCACCACCGACCCGTCCGCCCCCCACCTTATGTTTCACCCAGACATGCTCGAGATTCAGGCGCGGTTGGATGAGCTGAAGGCCCTCGGCCTTCACCGTCGCACCCGTTTGGTGAGCGGGCCGCAGGGGCCGCACGTGCTGGTGGATGGCAAGCCGGTTCTGCTCCTGTGCTCGAACAACTATCTCGGGCTCGCCGACCATGGGCGGGTGCGCGAGGCGGCCGCGGACGCAGCGATGCGATGGGGAGTCGGCGCCGGCGCCTCGCGCCTGGTGTCCGGGACGATGACAATCCACCGCCGGCTCGAGGAGCGGCTCGCTGAGTTCAAGGGACGCGAGGCCGCGCTGTTGTTCGGCTCTGGCTATCTCGCCAACACAGGCGCGATCTCGGCGCTCGCGCGTCCCGGCGACGTGATCTTCTCCGACGAGCTCAATCACGCGTCGATCATCGACGGCTGCCGCCTCTCGCGCGCCGAGGTCTTCGTCTACGACCACGGCGACGTCGAGCACCTCAGCTGGGGAATCGGCCAGGCCGAGGGCCGCGGCGCCCTGATCGTGACCGACAGCGTCTTCTCGATGGATGGCGACGTCGCGCCGCTGGCGGAGATCGTCGAGATCGCTCACAACCACGGGATCCGCTTGCTCGTCGACGAAGCGCACGCCACCGGGACGCTTGGACCCGGCGGACGTGGCGCGCTGGCTGACGCCGGCCTCGAGGATCAGGTCGACGTGATCGTCGGCACGCTGGGCAAGGCGTTGGGCTCGTACGGAGCGTTCGTCGCCTGCGACCGCCAGCTGGCGCGGTATCTCGTCAACTCCGCGCGGACGTTCATCTTCTCCACTGCGCCGTCGCCGCCGGCGATCGCCGGTGCGCTGGCGGCACTCGAGCTACTCGAGACCCGCCCCCGACTGGTCGACAAGCTCCAGGCGAACTCGCGAGCCTTGCGTCAGGCACTGGAAAAGGAGGGGTTCGACATTCGCGGCTCGAGCACGCAGATCGTCCCGCTTGTCGTCGGCGAGGCGGCGCTGGCGATGCGGATCTGCGAGGCGGCGCTGGGGCGCGGCGTGTTCGCCCAGGCGATCAGGCCACCGACGGTTCCGCCGGGCAGCTCGCGGCTGCGACTGGCGGTGATGGCGTCCCATCGCGAGGAGGAGCTCCGAACCGCGGCGCGCACGCTCGCCCAGATTTCGCGGGTAGAGGGGTTCGAGCCGCGGACACGGGCGGTGTCTCCGCTCGATCACGATGGGGCGGTCGAGCGGACGGAGGACCGCCCCACCGGGGTGTTTGACTTCGAGCAGCCCGAGCGAAGGGCCGCGTAGCACCACGCGTGTGCGCGGCTGCTTCGTAACTGGCACGGACACCGACGTAGGCAAGACGGTTGTCGCAGCGGCGATCGTGGCGACGCTCCACTCGCGTGGGGTGCCGGTCCAGGCCCTGAAGCCGGTCGTGACCGGACTCGATCAGCCGACCCGTCCCGAATGGCCGCACGACCACGAGCTGCTGGCCCGGGCGGCCGGAAGCTCACCGCTCGAGACGACCGTATTCACGTACGGACCGGCGGTCTCTCCTCACCTCGCTGAAAAGATGACCCGGCGACGGCTCGACCCCGAGACGATCAGGGTCGCGGTCCGTCGAGCCAAGCAGGGCGAGCGCGTGCTGGTCGTGGAGGGCGTTGGCGGCCTGCTTGTTCCGTTGACCGACGGCTACGACGTGCGAGCGCTCGCTCGCGACGTCGGCCTCCCGTTGGTGATCGCCGCCCGGCCGGGTCTCGGGACGATCAACCACACGCTTCTCACGGTCGAGGCGGCCCGGAACGCGGACCTCGCGATCGCCGGCGTCGTGATGACGCCGTGGCCCGAGGCGCCGAGCCTGATCGAACTCTCGAACCGCGACACAGTCGCGCAGCTTGGCGACGTGCCGGTCGCGACCCTCCCCTACATCGACCGCCCGACTCCTGAGCTGCTCGCGACCGCGGGGCGGCTGCTGCCCCTCGACGACTGGATCGAGTGAGCCGCCGCGCGAAGTCGCGCGACGCCGTCGACGCTCCGCTAACTTCACGCCCGTGTTCCGCCTTCGCGCACTGGGTATCGCGGCAACGATGGGGGTTCTCGCGCTCGCCGCGCCGACGGCGCGGGCCAACATCTACACGCAGGTGCTCGGCGTGTACGAGACCGACGCCACCGTGCCGCCATGTCAGTTCTCGAGCCAGCAGCTCGAGAACGCGTTGAAGGGGATCGACACATACGGCCAGCAGTACTTCGCGGACTTCATAACGGCCGTGCAGACCGCGCTCGCGGATCGCGCCAGCGGCGCTTGCTCGCCGCACAACCAGGCAGCGAATCCCGCGGCGCAGAACCAGGCGCCGATTGCGCCGCTCAAGCCCGGCTCCCTCACCGCCGCCACGGGCGCCTCGCTGCCGGCGCCGATGGTGCTGATGGCGGCGTTCGCCGCGGTCCTCGGGCTCCTGGGCGCGATCGCCGTGGTATGGCGGTGGCGCGGGTGGAATCCGCGCTGGGCCGTCCGCTGGCGCCACGCCTGGGGCGAGGCGGGCTACCGAACGAACGGGAGCGCGGCGGACTTCGACGACTGGCTCGGCTCGGGCTAGCCACTCTGCCGGACCGCCGCGGACCGGCTCTCGACTGTGGCTCCCGTCGGCGATACCCACTGGATCCGCAGCGCCCCCGAGCCGGGCGGTTTGACGGTTGCCGTCAGGAACCCGCTGGGATCACTGGTGCTGACCGAGGCGATCGTGCGGTACTGGCCGTCGCCCGAGCTCCACTGGATCTGGGCGTGCTGGACGGTGCCGTTCGGCGCCGGGCGCAGCATCGCCCACACGAACAGCGACGCGCCGCTGTGGAAGCTCGGGGTCGGGATGTAGATCGGGAGCCGGTAGGCATCGAACGACGGCTTGTGGGCGCCGCCGAGGAACTCGAGTCCGGTCTGGAACGTCGACCAGTAGCCGATGCTGCCCTTTGGGAAGCTCGGGTCAGGCGCGGAATCCTCGAGCAGGAACTGGGCCATCGCCCGAACGCGAGGGTCCTTCCAAGCCATGTACTCGGCCTGATCCAGATACAGCGCCTGCCTGGAGAGGCTGACGCCACGGTATGGGTTCGGCGGATTGGTCTCGTATCCGTATTCGGTGAAGTACAGGGGGAGCTGACGGTGGACGCTGTAGGCGGCGAAGATCCTGTCAAGGGTGCTCTCCAGGCGCGGAAGATCTGACAGCGGCGCGAAGTTCTGATCGCTCATCGAGGCCCCCGGCGGGAGGAAGAAGGAGTACGGATGGTGCCCGAGGCCGGTGGCCTGGAACAGCGCCGGATGGGCGCTCACGAACGCGCTGGGGCTGCCGCTCGCCGGACAGTCGGCGCCGGTGGCGGGCACTCCTCGCAGTGGCTGGTAGTTCGAGTCGAGGCAGTACAGAGCCCGAAGAAACGGAAGCGGGGTGATCGGGCTCTCGGACGTCGTGGCTTCGCTCCCCTCGGGCGCCAGCTCGCCGATCAGAATCGTGTCCGTGGAGGTGGTGTGCCCGGTGTGGGACAGCGATGCGTAGGCCGCATCCATGTTCGCGCGATAGACCCCGGGCGAGACCATCACTCGCTGCGCAGAAACAGATCCCCACTGCGGGGCCAGCCAGCCTGGCTGGTTGGGCTCGTTCCAGATCGACCAATAGCTGACTCGCGGGAGCGGTTTGCCGTGGGTTCCCGCAGGGCGGTAGGTGCCGCTGTAGCGCGTCCCGACGGCGGCGACAAACTGGCCGAAATCGGCCGCGCCCGGCCGGTAATGGTTGGCGTACTTCGCCGGCGCCGGTCGGCCCATCGCCCACAGCGGGCCCGGGGCCGTGACGTTGAAGTCGATCCCGATTCCCCTCGCGGCAGCCAGCCGCGTCAGCCGGTCGTACGGGGCCCAAGCCGCCGCGCTGTAGGCCGCGGGATCGCTGGCGTTGAAACCGCTCGGCTCGGTTGTCGAGGTCGGATCAGGGGCCAGCGCCAGCCACAGCACTGTGACCCGCAGCCGATCGACGCCGAGACCGCGGAGCGTGTCGAGTGTCCTTACGACCGTCGGCTGCGGCGAGTACAGCACCAGCTGGTCGTCCTGGAAGATCGACTCCAGTGGACCGCGCGCCGCCGGATGATCGCCCGACGAAGACGAGGAGGACGAGGATGAGGACGTGGCGATCAGAGCAACCGCCACGACCGCAGCGACGACGATCGCCAGGCCGGCCGCCAGCACCGTGGAGTTGGGTCTCGAACGCGATGGCTTCGGTGACATAGCGCCCGTAGGCTGCCAGACCGACCCCCGGAACCAGCCCCCGCCCGGCCGTCGCGATTCCGACCGGTCGCGGAGCTACTTTGCCACTAGTGCGAACCACCGACGAGCTAGCCGCCGCTGATCGCCGCCATCTCTGGCACCCCTTCACCCAGCAGCAGTCCTGGGAGGACGAGCCGTCACTCGTGATCGACCACGCCGAGGGCACGAGCCTCTATGACACCGACGGCAACGCGTATATCGACGGCGTCTCGTCGCTGTGGTGCAACGTCCACGGCCATCGGCACCCGGCGATCGATGCCGCGATCAGCGCCCAGCTCGCTCGGGTGGCCCACTCGACGATGCTCGGCCTGTCCCACGAAGCCGCGATCGAGCTCGCCGAGAAGCTCGTGGACGTTGCCCCGCCCGGCCTGACGCGGGTCTTCTACTCGGACAGCGGGTCGACCGCAGTCGAGGTCGCCCTGAAGATGGCGTTCCAATGGTGGGCACAGCGGGGCCAGACGGAGCGGACCGGCTTCATCTGCCTCGAGAATGCCTACCACGGTGACACGATCGGCGCGGTCTCTGTCGGCGGGATCGATCTGTTCCACTCGCTCTACCGGCCGCTCCTGTTCGATTCCTGGCAGGTTCGAGCGGGCGACGCCGGCCACCTCGAGCAGCTCCTGACTGAACATCGGGGACAGGTCGCGGCCGTGATCCTCGAGCCGCTCGTGCAGGGGGCGGCGGGCATGCTGATGCAGCCCGACGGCTACCTGCGGGATGTGCGCGAGTGCTGCGACACCCACGACGTGCTGCTGATCTGTGACGAGGTCGCGACGGGGTTCGGCCGTACCGGCACGATGTTCGCGTGCGAGCACGAGGAGATCGCGCCCGACCTTCTTTGCGTCGGGAAGGGGATAACGGGCGGCTACCTGCCGCTCGCGGCGACGCTCACGACCGAGCGAATCTACGAAGGGTTCCTCGGCACGCCCGAGCAGACCCGAACCTTCTTCCACGGCCACACGTACACCGGCAACCCGCTGGCCTGTGCTGCCGGGATTGCCACCCTCGAGACGTTCGAGCGCGAACGGACGCTCGAGGCCCTGCAGCCGAAGATCGAGCTGCTCACCCGTCTGCTCGAGCACCGTATCGCCGTGCTCCCGGGTGTCGCTGCGGTTCGCCAGCGTGGGTTCATGGTCGGGATCGAGCTGATCGGGCAACCCGCGGAGGACCGAATCGGCCACCAGGTCGTGCTCGCGGCCAGGCGACGGGGCGCGATCATCCGCCCACTCGGCGACGTCGTCGTGCTGATGCCTCCTTTGTCAATCTCCGACGCTGAGCTGCGGCGACTCGTGGCGATTACGGCCACGGCGATCGCGGAGGCGACGTGCGGCCGGCTGCATATCGCGGCCTGACATAGCTCGCTACGGCGGCCGACCCAGAGCTCTGCAGGCGCTACTCGTCGTACGGCGAGAAGTCCCGTTTGCGCGCTCCGCAAACGGGACAGAACCACGTCTCCGGGATGTCTTCGAACGCGGTCCCGGGCGGGATACCCCCGTCAGGATCACCATCCTCAGGGTCATAGATGAAGCCGCACGACTCGCAGATCCACTTCACGGGGCGGAAGCCTAGCGCCGGTGCTCGGAGTTCACGCGCGCGGTAGGGTCGGGTCCATGGAGATCGACCGGCCGGGTCCCGGAGAGGAGCTGAACGCCGGCGCCGAAACGGTCCCGCGCCCCGCCGCCACCGTAATCCTGCTCCGTGGTGGCGCCGAAGGGCTCGAGGTGCTGCTCGTCCAGCGCAACCCCGAGTCGCGATTCATGGGCGGCGCCTGGGTCTTCCCCGGCGGCGCCGTCAACCGCGCCGAAGGCGACGGCCCGGGCGCGTTGCGCACGGCCGCCATCCGCGAGCTCGACGAGGAAGCCGGGGTCCGGTTGGAGGGACCCGAGCAGCTGGTTCCGTTCTCGCGTTGGATCACGCCGGCCCAGGTAAAGATCCGGTTCGACACGTGGTTCTTCCTCGCCAAGCTGCCCGAGGGCGAGCGACCGAAGATCGACGGCGCCGAGGTCGTCGGCCACCGCTGGTATGCGCCGGCGGCGGCGCTCGAGGCGGGGCGTCAGGGCGAATTGCTGCTCGTGTTTCCGACGATCAAGCACCTCGAGCAGCTTTCGGTCTTCGGCACCGCCGACGATTTGATCGGCCACGCCCGCGGCCGGGAGGTGCTTCCCGTCGAGCCCCGGGTCGTCCTCTACGGTGAGACAGCCCGAATCGTCCTCCCCGGCGAGCCCGGCTACGAAGAGCTCCCGCCGAGATGAGCACGGCACAGGGCGACCGGCTGACCGTAGCGATCACGGGACCAACCGGGGACATCGGCCGATCGCTGCTGAGAGCGCTCGACCGCAGCAAGGAGATCGACCGGATCGTGGCGATGGCCCGCCGCCCGTTCGAGCCGGCCGCAGCCGGGTTGCGCAAGACCGAGTACCGGCAGGCGGACGTGCTGGACCGCGACGCCGTCGCCGGGCTCGTGGCCGACGCCGACGTCGTCGTCCATCTGGCGTTCGTGATCGTCGGCGGCCGCGAGGAGACCCAGTCGGTGAACCTCGAGGGGTCGCGCAACGTGTTCGAGGCGGCCGCCGCCGGTGGCGCGAAGCGCCTGGTGTACGCGTCGTCGGTCGCCGCGTACGGGTTCCATGCCGATAACCCGCCACTGCTGACCGAGGACGTCGGGGCGCGGGGTACCGAGCGGCACTACTACTCGGCTCAGAAAGCCGAACTCGAGCGCGTCCTGCGCGAGGTCCTCGACGGCACCGACATCGCCGCGTACGTGTTCCGGCCGTGCATCGTGGCCGGGCCCGACGCGCTCGCGCTCGTCCAGAACATCCCCTACGTGCAGCTATCCCAGCGGATCCCCGATCCCGTGAGGCGCGCGCTTGAACTGATACCTGTGGTGAAGCCCATCCTCCCCGATACCGGCGTCGAGTTCCAGCTCGTCCACCACGACGACGTGGCGGCTGCGTTCCGGGCGGCAGTCCTCGGCCGTGGCGAGCCGGGGGTGTACAACCTGGCCGGCGAAGGCACCGTGACGATGTCCGACGTCGCGAGTGCCCTGGGCTGGTACAGCGTCCCGGTCCCCGAGTTCGCGCTCGACGCTGCCGCTGAGCTCGTCGCCCGCGCGCCGTTCGCACCCACCGAGGCGCAGTGGATCGAGGCCGTTCGAGTGCCGGTTCTGATGGACACCTCGCGGGCGCGGCGCGAGCTTCGCTGGCGGCCCAAGCACGATGCGCTCGAGACATTGCGGGGAATGGCCGAAGCCGCCCGCTCGGAGCAGTTGATCCACTGACAAATTAAATGTTTGTACGCAAACTATTTTGCGTACAATACGGGTATGAACGAAGACGTAAAGGCAGCGCTTGACCGCATCGCGGCTGGCGGGGCGGATGTACTGCTCTTGGCCCGCCTCAGCGACGCCGTCGGCTCGCTGCCGGAGCTGATCCGGCTGCTGGACTGGCTCGCGAGCGCCGGAGCCGATCTGAGCGCCGCGGACGTCGGCCTCGACACGCGCACCACCGAGGGCAAGCGCATGGTGTCGCTTCTGCGAGAGATCGACAGCTGGGGCCGCGGCGAGGACCGCCCTCGCGGCCCGCGCGGCCGACCGGGTCTCGGTACCCACTCGCCGGACTTGGCCGAGCGGATCGCCGAGCTTAGAGAACGCGGGCTATCGCTTCACGCGATAGCCGCCACCCTCAACGCGGAGGGGATCGCGACGCCGCGAGGCGGGGCGGCATGGCGTCCGTCCAGCGTCCAGTCGGCGCTCGGCTATAAGCGACCGCGGCCTCCCCTCCCAGGCGCGCCCCCTCCCCCTCGTCCGGGCAAGCCAAGACCGCCCGGACCGCCCCCGCGGAAGCGCCCATGACCTCGATCATCCAGCAGTTCGGCGTCCTCGGGGTGTTCCTGCTGATGGTTCCCGAGAGTGCGTGCATCCCTGTGCCTAGCGAGGTCACACTGCTGTTCTCCGGCTTCGCTGTCAGCCAGCACTGGATGAGCCTGCCGCTCGCGATTCTCGCGGCGACCGCCGGGAACGTCGTCGGATCCCTGATCGCTTATGGGATCGGGGCCGCGCACCTGCTCGAGCGGGTACCGGGGACGCGGCCGCTGCTGGCGCGCTCGGATCGCCTACTCAACGACCGGGGGTTGCGGGCGGTATTCATCGCCCGACTGCTGCCGCTCGCGCGCACGTTCGTGTCGTTGCCCGCGGGCGCGCGTAGGCTCCCGATCGCTCCGTTCATTGTTCTGACCGCACTGGGCTGCGGGCTGTGGGCGGGGGCGTTCGTCGTCGCCGGGATGGTCTCGGGCACGGCGTGGGGCGCGGTCAGCTCGGTGTTCGGCAAGGCCGTGCTCGCCGGCGTCATCGTGGCGGCCGTCGTGTTCGGCGCGCGGCACGCGTCAGCTCGCCTCTGACTCTCTGCGGCGGGATCGGCATGCTGTGGGGCCGATGGCGCGGGAGCATAAAGCGTTACCCTCTCTCCGAGCGACCGAGGAGAGGGCAAATGCCCGACGAGAACGACCCCGCAAAGGGCTCCGGCTGGCACTCTCGCAGCGCCGATGCAGCCGCCGCACGTTGGGGAGACAAGCACCCCGACGAGGATCCCGACCACCCGACGCCGTCGTCGGTTCCCGAGGACGATGAGGTCGTCCCCAACCGTCACTCGGCGAGCGCCGAAGCGGCGTCATTGCGCTGGCGCGAGCGCAACGAGGACGAGTAGCGCCGCCGGTCTGCCTGTGCACTACAGTGGCCCGGGATGTTTCTGGGGGTCGTATGGGTAGGGGCAGTGCTCGCAACGATCGGCGCCATGGCGGCGCCGGCCGCGGCATCGCCCTCGACCGGGCCGGCGCTGTTCCTCGGGCCGCTTCGCGTGCGCCACGGCTACCAGCTGCGCATCGCCGAGCTCAACTGCGCGAAGCACGGCTCGCTCGTCCAGATCGACTTCGCCAAGCACCACCCGTGGGCCGACGAGGGCCACGGCGTTGCCCCGGTCAAGTCGCGCTGCCGGGCCGCCCGCGGCCTTTCCTCCGCGTCGCTCTCGGCCCGACTCGGCAAAATGGGAGCGATCAGGCTTGTGTTTCACAAGCACGGCAGACTCAGGCGCCACCGGGACCCGGGCTGCACGGGCAGGGGTGCGCAGATCCAGTCCGGAACCGTGACAGGCATGCTGCGTCTGGCCATCGACCCCAAGTTCTTCGGTCGCGTTTCGCGAGTCCGGCTCCCAGCGACGCTCGAGCGGCTCGACGGAGAGCACTGCCGGACTCCCGCGACCAGCCCGCGGCTGATCTCCCTGACCGGCTTCACCGGCGGCGCGATCATCGGCGCGCTTCAGCGTCCCGATGGCCAGAGTCTGGTCCTGATCGATGCGCTCGGCAAGATTGGAAAGGACGTCCTGACCGTCGATTCGGTCGAATTCACTGGCGGCTCGGGGATATTCGACGTCGCCCCGACGCTCGACTCTGCCCGTGTGAGCGGACACGCTCCGACTGCCAGGGGCGGGTTGACCTTCACCCGCGATACGACCTGCCAGGGCGATCCACAGGGGGGCGGAGGACAGCTCCAGGGCTTTCTACGCCTGCGTTTTGACACCGGCAGGACGGTCGTGCTGCGGGGAGGCAACGCCCAACTAGACGTGGGGAACGGCACGTCGTGTGGCGAGGGTTCGCCGTTCGCCCGCGATCTGGCGCAGGCGGGCCTGGCGCCTCAGCCCCCGCCGTACGTGACGACGAGATCGGTCAGCACGCCGACGATGAACCCGGCGCTGACCATCAGCAGGCCGAGCTCTCGGTAGCCGTAGCGGCGCATCCCGTTCCAGATCTCCCCGATCACATACAGGATCGCGCCACCGGCGATTGCGTAGAACGCGAGCTCGAGCGGATCACTGGTGACCTCGTAGCCGACGATCGTGCCCAGGAAAGTGGGCCCGCCTCCGATCAAGCCGGCGACCGCGAGCCACTTCCAGCTCGGCCTGACATCCCCGAGCGGGCCGACGATGCCGAACCCCTCGGTCGCGTTGTGCAGGGCGAACCCGATGATCAGGACGGTTGCCAGGCTGATCGCTCCCGACCGCGCGGAGACCCCGATCGCAAGCCCTTCGGCGAAGTTGTGGATGCCGATCGCCGCCGCGATCGTCAGGCCTGTTCGTAGCGCGCGGCGCCGCGCCGCATCGATCTCGAGCGAAAGCACATCGGCCTCGGACGGGCCGATCGCGACAGCATCGGCCGCCCCGGCGATCGGAGGAGTGCGTCGCCCCGACGGTCGTATCAACCGCTCGATCACCGCAAGCCCGGCGCTTCCCGCGCAGAATCCGGCGGCGAGCAGGAACACCAGCCAGATCAGATAGGCCAGCGACTGCTGGTGATGCTTTACGCCGGTCAGCGCCGTGTCGACGATCTCGATCCCGTTCGACAGAACGTCGACGAAGATGAACGCCAGGATCCCGACAGAGAACATCGCCAGCGCCACGCGGACGCGAGGACCGAGGAGCTGCAGCCGCCCCACCGGGAGACCGAGGAAGATCGTGAACCCCGCCAGGGCTCCGAGGGCGACTGTCTGCGCGAAGGACATGACCTTTAGGGTGCCCTAACAGAGCACGGCGTTAGGGTACCCTAATACGCGCTGGAGCGCTAGGTGTCGGCGTTCAAGTTCGGCAGGCCGAGGCTCTGCAGCCAGCGATCGACCGTGATGTTGAGCTGCGTGAACTCACCGGTCCAGATCAGGATCCCCATCGAGATCAGTACCACGCCGCCCAGTCCGATGACGACCGGGTAGTGGCGCTTCACGACTCCGAAAGCCGACGTCGCGCTGCCGAACGCCAGTCCGGTGATCAGGAATGGGACTCCGAGGCCGGCGCAGTACACCGCGAGCAGGAACGCGCCGCGCATCGCCGAGCCCGAGGCCCCGGCGGCGGTGATTATCGCGCCGAGCGTCGGGCCCGTGCACGGTGTCCACGCCAGCGCGAACGCCGCGCCTGTGAGCACCGGCCCGCTCTTGCCAGCCCGTTCCATCAGCTTGCCGACGTGCCATTCCCGGCTCAGTTGCGGGACGAACGGCGCGAGGATGAAGATCACGCCCATCCCGATCACGATCGCCCCGGACACCTTGAGCGCAGCTGGGCCGGTCAGCGCGCCGTGCAACGCCTGCTGGCCGAGCAAGCCGAGGACGATGAAGATCGCGGAGAAGCTGGCCACGAACGCCAGCGTCGGTCCGATCACGCGGCGAGCGCGGATCTCCGTGGGTGCTACCCCGGCGACGGCCGAGATATAGCCCGGTACAAGCGGCAAGACGCACGGCGACAAAAACGAGATCAGTCCCGCGCCGAACGCCACCGGAATTCCAATCCCGGATGTAGGATCCATCGTGCTTGTCAGGAGGTTATCGCCGGCCCGATGATCGAGACGCCGGACGCCGAACAGTAGAAAGCGACAATCGCCCAGTTCTCGCTTGCTTGACCGGCTCGGCCCGTAACTTTCCGTTCGGTCAGCCGTTAGAGTGATCGACCAGGGTCAACGTGGAAGCCACCGCATTCCCAGCACCGGCTAGGTTGGGGCGGACTCGAGTCTCGATCGGGGCGCCGCTCTTGCGCTTGCGTTCCGATGAGCAACTCGTGGCCTCGTTCCGGGACGGCAACAACGAAGCGTTCCGCGTGATCTACGACCGTTACCGGCAGCGACTGTTCGCATACACGCGGCAGATGCTTCCGGGCTCGCGCCAGGACGCGGAAGACGCACTCCAGGATGTGTTCGTCCGTGCGTTCGGCGGGCTTCGCGCCAACGACCGTGAGCTGGCATTGCGGGCCTGGCTGTACCGGATCGCCCACAACAGGTGCATCGACGAGCTCCGCCGGCCCGCCCCACCGGGCCCCGAGCTGATGGAACTCGTCCGGCCTCCGCTACACGACCCGATCGCCGAGGCCGAGCAGCGCGAGGCATTGCGGCGCCTGATTGCCGACGTTCGCCGGCTGCCCGACCAGCAACGGTCGGCGCTGCTGATGCGGGAGCTGGCGGGGATGAGCTACGTCGAGATCGCCGACGCCCTGTCGATCTCCGTCGCGGCGGTGAAGTCGCTGTTGGTTCGGGCCCGCGTCGGGTTGGCGCAGGCGACCGAGGCCCGCGACACGTCCTGCTCGGAGATCCGCGATGACCTGATCCTGGCCCACGACCGTGGGGTGAGGGCCAACGGGATGACTCGGCGCCACCTGCGCGATTGCCCCGGTTGCCGGGAGTTTCGGGGGCACCTCCGCGGGACCAGCCGCGAGTTCGCCGCGCTGCTGCCGGCGCTCGGACCGCTCGGCGTACTGGCCAAGCTGCTCGGATTCGGCGGCGGGGCCGGCGGTAGTGCAGCCGCCAGCGGTGGAGCCGCGGCCGCAGGCGGCGCCGCCGGCACCGGTGGCACGGTCGCATCGGTCGGCGTGTTCGCCACCGGGGCGGGTCACGTCGCCACGATCCTCGCCGCCGCGGTCGTGACCGCGGGCGGGGCCGTCGAGATCCAGCACACGATCGCTCCGGTCACCCACCGTGCCCATCACCGCGCGGTTGCCCTCGCCAGGCCGGCGCGGTCCCCGGCGAGCCCGACAATCGAGGCCTCGCAAGCCGACCCGATCGTGTACGCGGGCCCGGCCCCGACCCAACCCGTACAGCCAGCCGCGACCGCCCCGCCCCAGCAGGCACCGGCCGCGCAGACGACTCCAGCTCGTCAGCCCGCGAGCAAGGCCGACAAGGACACTCCCTCGACGGCCTCGCTCGGTGGTTTCGCCGACATGCAGCCGACGAAGTCGACGGGCGCGACAAGGGCAGGCGGCGCCGCCACGACCGGCACCTCAACGAGCCCCGCGACCGAGACGACCGCCGGTCAGCCCACCGACACGACGGGAACGGCAACCGGAAGCGGAGGCACCGCGACGCCGACGAGCACGGGTGGCGCGGGGTCGACCAGCCCGACTACCGGAGGTACCGGCACGACAGGAGCGGATGGTAGCCAGGGCTCAACCACGGGTAGCGGCGGCTCGAATGGCGGCAGCGGCGGATCTGGATCGACATCCGGCGGATCCACGCCCCTCGACGGAACAAGCACGAGCTGACGGCGCAATAGACCGCTACCTGGAGAGGCTTGATCACGAGGAGGTGCTCGTCCGGCGCGGGCGCAGGTCCGGCCTCTACACGATCGTCGCTATCCACTCGACCGTACGCGGTCCGTCGCTAGGGGGATGCCGGATGTGGAGCTACGACGACTCACGCTCGGCGCTCCGCGACGCGTTGCGGCTGTCCCGGGCGATGACGTTCAAGGCCGCGGTCGCCGATCTCCCGCTCGGCGGCGGCAAGGGCGTGATCATGGCGCCGCTGTCCTTCTCCGCTGAGCGACGTCACGCCGTGTTGCTCGACTTCGCGGACGCGGTCCAGTCTCTCGGCGGCAGCTACATCACCGCGGAGGACGTCGGCACTTCCTCCCGCGACATGAACGTCATCGCCGAGGGCACCAAGTACGTTGCCGGGCTGCCGCGGAGCCGCGGCGGATCGGGCGATCCCAGCCCGTTCACCGCGCTCGGGGTGGAGTCGGCGATCCGAGCCTGCTGCGAGCTCGTTTTCGGCACGGATTCTTTGAAGGGGCGGACGATCTGTGTGATCGGGCTGGGGCACGTGGGCTCGCGGGTCGCCAAGCGCTGCGCCCGCGCCGGCGCCGGCCTGGTGCTGGCCGACGTCGACGAGGCCAAGCGCGGCCTGGCCGTCCAGCTCGGCGCCCGTTGGCTGCCGCCGGCGCGCGCCCTCGAGGCGGAAGTCGACGTGCTTGCGCCCTGCGCGCTCGGCGGCCTGTTCGATGACGAATCGGTCCCCCGCCTGCAGTGTCCGATCATCGCCGGCGCGGCCAACAATCAGCTCGCCGACGACCCAGTCGCCGATCTGCTCGCTGCCCGCGAAGTGCTGTGGGCGCCCGATTTCGTCGTCAACGCCGGCGGACTGATCAACATCTCCGTCGAGCTCGAGGGCTACGACGCTGCCGCCGCTCGCCGGCGGGTCCGCGGGATCGCCGACACGCTGCGCCAGATCTTCGCCGACGCCGAGGGAAGCGGCGCGACGCCGCTGACGGCGGCGATGGAGCTCGCGCGTCGGCGGCTGGCCGCGGCGAGCACACCCGGTTAGCCCGAATTCATCCGCGGGATCGTCGGGCGCTCGACGCCGGCCGGCAGCCGCCCTTCGTCCTCGAGCTTGTCAAGGTGGGCCGCCAGCGTCACCGCGGCCGCCGGCCGAAGCATTTCCGGCGCGTCGTCCCAGACGTCGTCGAGCAGCTCGTTGACGGTTCGCTTCCCGCTATCGAGCGCGGCGACGAGCCTGCGTTCCCGGTCGAGCCGGTGCTCGATGTACTCGGTCAGCTTCGCCTCAGCGTCGAGGACAATCGGGCCATGGCCGGGACACAGCAGCTCGAGCCGACGACGCCGGAGCCGCTCGAGCGCGTCCAAATAGGCCGCCAGCGCTTCGGGATCGGGGAACACGAACACGCTTCCCTCGCCTAGTACTGCGTCGCCCGTGAGGGCGGCGTTGCCAGTCACGAACGCGAGGTGGTCCGGAGCGTGTCCCGGCGTCCGGGTCGCGATCAGCGGGCCGAATGCATCGCCCTCGCCGAGCGCGACGTCGACATCACCACGAGCGGCTGCCAGCGGCGGCGCCGCAAAACGTTCGCGAATCGCAGGCACCGCCTCGGAGTGATCGGCGTGGTCGTGGGTGAGCGCGATCCCAGCCAGCCCGCCGCGCCGCTCGAGCTCGGCGACGAGGGCCCGGACGTGGTCGGGCAGGGCAGGTCCAGGATCGATCAGCCACGCCGGGTCGCGGCCGACGATCCAGGAATTCGTCCCGCCCAGCGTGAACGGCCCCGGGTTCTCTGCGCGGATGCCGACGAGGTCTTCGCGGCCGGGGACCTCCAAGCGGGTCATGGCGGGCAGGATGACAGGCGCGATCCGCACGGAGAGCGTGCGTCGCACCTAGCATGACCGTCATGGACATCGCGATTCACGCGACCTTCGACGAGCACGACGTCTCACGATCCCAGGAGCGACTATGACCGACTCTTCCACCGAGGGAATTAAGACCGTTCTGCATCCCGTGTCCGATCTGGCGGCGGCCAAGCCGGTGTACGCCGCCCTGCTCGGCATGCCGCCTCAGCACGACGCGCCGTACTACGTCGGCTTTGAGGCCGAGGGCCAGCACATCGGCCTGGTGCCGGGCGGTGGACCGCAGGGCATGACCTCGCCGGTGGCCTTCTGGCACGTGCCGGATATCGAGGCGAAGCTGGCCGAGGTCACCGCCGCTGGCGCCACCGTGAAGGAGCCAGCCCACGACGTCGGAGGCGGCCGCCTCGTGGCCACCGTGACCGATCCCGATGGCAACGTCCTCGGGCTGCTTCAGGACCCGGTGAGAGCAGGCTGACTCGCGCACGTTGCACGAGTCAGCGCGACGGAGTAGCCTCGATTAACGAGCTGACCCCGCGGGCAGTCCTCGCGGGGCCGGTCCAGGCGCCATGAGCACAACGACGGAGATAACGGTGCTCGGCGGTGACCGTTATCGCGTCGAGGGCGACGCTAGGGACGTGGAGCGGCTGATCGTCAATGCCGCCCGCGGATCGATCATGGAGTTCGCCTGGCTGGTTGAGGTCGAGACGGGCGAGCGTGTTGGCATCAACCCCGAGTCTGTCGTGATGCTCAGAGCCGTTAGCAGCTAGGGAGCGGTCGCAGTCAAGCGTGCGGCCGGCAGTCCCGGTCGACTATTCGACCAGTGGCGGTTCGAGCAGCGACGCGTTGATGTGTTCAGAGAGGGCCATGGCCGCGGCACGCTGCGCGACAAGTCGCTGCTGGTCGTCCTCGGCGCCAAGCAACGCTCCGGCGTAGGCGCTCGACGCCGCTTCCCACAGCTCCCGGAGATGGTCGGTTTCAAGCCGGGCCTGGCGGCGCATAGTCTCGACAGCAGTGGCGATGACCTCGGCAGAGGCATCGGCATCGAACGTCTTCTCGGCGTCTGGTTCACGGACGAAGGTGAAGGTGTGCTGCGGGGTCAGGACCGGCTGATGCAGGACCCGTTCGACCCGTGTCGATGCATCGTCGAGGACGCTCGTCGAGACACTGAAGCGCGGATAGGGCTCGATCGTTGCCAGCCATTCCTGGCGGCGCTCGTCGGCAGCCGATTGCTTGCGTCCATCGATGGTGAGGCCGATGTACTCGGCGACGTGTACCCACCCCCAGTGGGTGGCCACCAACAGAAGTCCGATCAACGCGAGGATGGCATCGACCGCGCCACCACCACCGAACAGAAATTGCCAGCCGCCATAGAGCAGCAGCGCTCCGCCCCCGATCAACGTGGCCCCCGTTGCCAGCGATCCCGCCGCGACGAGCCGGTCATGTTGTTGGGTCGAGATGACCGGCTCGCGACGCTGTTCGGCATCGGGCAGATTGGCTAGGTCCTCATCCAGCAGGCGCCGGTCGGCGGGGACACCGAGGAACGCGACCATGCTCTGGCTGCCGCCGACCATCTGCTTGCCTCGGGCTCGACTTCTAGGAGCGCTTACTCCCGGGCGGTGGAGACACCTGCGGTGAGGGAGTGCGCGCACCCCGGCTGCCGTTGTTGCCGCCGCTGTTTGCAGCGTCCGCGGCCAGCTGACCCGTGAGCATGCCCTGTTGGATCTGGTCCATCAGTGAACCCACGGCAGCCGGCGAGTGCGGTAGCAGGAGCGTGGTCATGTTGCCGTTCTCGCCGACGGAACGGATCGTGTCCATGTACTGCGTCAGCGCCACCAGCCCCATCGCTTCCTTGGGGTCGATGCCCTGTTCATCAGCGAGGATGGCCAGCGAGTCCTTGAGGCCCCGGGCGATCGCCTCGCGTTCCGCCGCGACCCCTTCGCCGTGAAGGCGCATCGACTCCGACTCCGCCTCGGCCTTCTTGATCCGGAGCGTCTTGTCCCCCTCACCCTGGGCCGTCGCGGCCTCCTGGTTCCGCCGGGCGGCGTTGATGTTGTTCATCGCGTCCTTGACCCGCTGATCGGGTTCGATGTTCGTGATCAGCGCCTTGATGATCTCGTAGCCGTAATCCGCCATCTGCGTCTGCAGCGTGTCCTGGATGTGCTTGGCGATCGTGTCGGCGTCCGCGTATGACTCATCGAGGTCCATCGTCGGGATGTGCGAGCGAACGACGTCGAAGGCGTAAGACTTGATCTGCACCTCGGGGTCGTCGAGCCGGTAGAAGGCGTTCTTGACCTTCTCCTCTTCGGCACCGACCATGTACTGAATCGCGAGCTTCACGACCACGAACACGTTGTCCTGGGTCTTGGTCTCGATATCCGCGTTCAACTGCTCGACCTGCAAGCTCATCCGCCCGGCCACCCGCTCGACGAACGGTGACTTGCGGTTCAGCCCTGGTCCGGCGACGCGGACAAACTTGCCGAACCGCTCGACGATCGCACGCTCCTGCTGCTCAACAGTGAAAAAAAATAGAGGCATAAGTAGGTCCTTTCCGATATGCGCGCTGGCGCTCGGCCCGACCGCTCTATTAGGCGAACGGTCTTTCCGTCGCTGGGGACGAAACTATCCGTGAGATCGCCGTTCGGGAAGATGGCCGACGGTGCTCTGCGCGAAGTCGCTTCGCACAAGCGGTGAAATGGCCTAACCCACATTCTACTCCGGCCACAACCGCTTCAACGGGGATGCCCGCTGCGGGTGCCCCCGGCTGCACGGTTACTCAAGTTCGGTGATTTCGACTGCGCCGAAACCGGGGAGGGGTCCGTCGACGAAGAATATTTCGATCGTGATGTCGGGATCGACGTGCGCCTGGGAGAGGAACGCGACGACGCTGCAGCCGGTGAGCTGCTCGATCGTTGTCTTGTAGCGCTCGGCCATCACCTGTTGGAACTCCTCGCGCAGCGCGACCACACGCCCAGGCTGACCGCTATCCATGATCGTCTTTTCGAGCGCGGTAAATCCGCTGCCGCGCATCACGACGACGATGATGTCGTCCAGCGCATACGTCTTCGCCTTCATGGGCCCACGCCCATAGTGCTCGCGCAGAATCGCGACGATGCTGTTGGAGATTGCCGCCAACAACTTTCCGCCAGCAAGCGGTGCTGACGGGCTTTCTCCTGCAGCCATTTCCATCTGGTCGTTCCTCTCGTCCAGCGAGGCCCGCGAGACCTCTGCTGTCCGCTCTTCGATACCGCTGACCTGGACGAGGAGCGCCGACGCACCACTCGAACCCTGTCGCCGATCGGAGGCTACTCCCGGCCCCGCCGTGCTGTCAATCGACGTTCGGCGCGGCCGCTTCCGGCGGTTCGGACTCGAGCACGAACGCCTCTATCGCCGAGGCGCCATCCTCGTCGGTCCCACTCAGAAACGTTCGAACTGTGCGGCGGGTCAGACGCTCGACGGACGCGATCAGCTGGGGTCCCATTGCGCGCTGCAGCGTCTCGCTGCAGCGGCCGCAGGTTTGACCCCGAGCGTATGATTCCCTCGACGATTTTGCGCGCCGCTCATGGAGGGCGCGCGCGTTGTCGGTAGAGCGCGGAACGCATTGAGGGTCGCATGCCGGCCTTTGCCACCCGGTCCGTCAAGAGGAACAGGTTTCTGACCATCTTGGTCTGGGACGTCCACGGGTGAATCCATGTCCGCGCACGCGAAACGCAACAGCAAGTCCGGCCACCGCAGGTCCTGGGGATGCGAGTTTCCCTGGTTGGCCTGCGGTCGCCGGGGTTGGCTTGGCTGCTCGCGTGTTACCGGCAGCACGAGCCGTAATGAAGGTTGCCCGTCGCATGGGGGCGTGCCGGTGCAACTCCGGACGCGGTTTGCAGGTGGTGGACCGGGCCGAGCAAGGACGCCGTGGCGTTATCCGTCAGGCGATCCCGGTTCGTTAGCCGTGCGCTCGAATCGACGGCGCACGGCTGGCGAACCGATCCGCCCAACATAAGGCAGGCGGTCACGTGACGACGTCAGACGCCGAATCGAGACGGGCGATCTCGATGCGGATCCCCGGTGGCCCGGACGCGCCGCGGCGGGCTCGCGCGTCAGTGCTCGCACGGCTCGACGAGCGGGTTGGTCCCACTCGTGCCATGGACGCTGCGCTCATCGTCAGCGAACTGGTCACCAACAGCGTGCTTCACGCAAACGTCGGCCAGGACGGGTCGCTCACGGTCGAGCTTGTAGCGATGGAAGATCGGCTGCGAATTACCGTGATCGACCCAGGTTCGAGACTGGAGCCTCGCATGCTCCCGCGCGATCCCGAAACAGCTGGCCACTTTGGACTGCGCCTCGTGGACGCGCTATCCGTGGATTGGGGCATCGCGCGCGAGGCTATCGGCACGACCAGCGTCTGGTGCGAACTCCCGCTCGATCCGGTCTGGGTTCACGGTGTGCCCAGCGTCAGCGCACAGGTCTAGACTGACTTCAAGTTGAGCGTATGCTCGACTGAAAGCCGGGGAGCAGACATGCACAACAGGGACCGTGAAGTGGGTGGGTCATGACTGATCAACCCGACACCAGGGAGCGGTGATGGCAGAAAAGAACAGCGTCAACGTGTCGGCCGGGCCGCCCGCCCGCCGGCTCAGTTCAAAGGAACGACACGCTGCACAGGTCGCAGCGCTCGCCAACGAGCAGAGCGATCTCAAGCGCGAGGCAGCAGAGCGTCGAGCTAAGCGCGACGCGCAGTCTGGAGCCGGCGGCACCAAGCCGGCCTAGAGCAAGCGGGATCCGCTGACTCTCAGGACGCGCCGTGGCTGGGAACCAGCGCGTCGCCTCGGGGTGCTGTCTCACGCGCTTGCGCGAAGCTGACGAGCGTCCCGGTGTCCTCATCCCACAGCTTCAGCCTGACTGCCCTGAGTCCGTCCCACATCGAGAGTGTCGGCACGTCGTGGAAGATCGGGTTCTCGTCGTGCGCGCGCTGGAGGTTGTAGTTGGGAATGCGCGCGTTGAGGTGGTGGACGTGATGCAACCCGATGTTGCCCGTGAAGAATTGGAGGATCTTGGGCAGCTTCAGATAGGAACTCCCGCGCAGCGCCGCGTCGGCGTAGCTCCAGTCCGCAGGATTCTCCCAGTAGGCCCCTTCGAACTGGTGCTGGACATAGAACAACCAGATTCCGGTCGAACCGGCGAGCATCGCCGCGGGCAACCACACGAGCACGAAGCTGCCCAATCCCATCAACCAGCACAGTCCTCCCACGATCACGAGTAGGGCCACGTCGGTGCCGAGCACGCTGTGGCGCATTCGCGGCCGCTGAGCGCGCGTTGCGATGCGCGGCCCAACCATCATCGCGATCACAGGCCCGAAGCCGAACATCACGATCGGGTGGCGCATCGTTCGGTAGGCGAGGCGGCCCCGCGCCGACCGCGCCCTGTACTCGGAAACGGTCAACGTCACGATGTCCCCAACGCCACGGTGATCAAGGTCGCCGGACTTCGCATGATGAACCGCGTGGTCGTGGCGCCAGCGTCGAAACGGCGACAGAACGAACAGTCCGAGGACGCGACCGAGGTGGACGTTCGCACGCTTGGACGGCATCAACGATCCGTGTGTGCAGTCGTGGAAGACGACGAACGTGCGGACCAGAAACGCGGCGGCTGGCACCGCAAGCGCCAGCGTCAGGAGGTCCGAGACGCCGAGCGTCAGATACATCAAGATCGACAGCGCCAAATACGGCACCACGGAAGTAGCGAGCTCGAGCAAGCCTCTGGAGAGACGTGGCTGCGCGTACGCGGCGAGTGCCAGACGCTCGGGACGACCAATCGATGTCTCAGACATTCGCTGCTCCGATGCGAGATTTGGGGTGGGGGTGCGAGGGCGAACGTTGCTGGGTGCAACGCCCCCGCAGGCCGCCACAGGACCGCCCCGAGCGCGAGTGCCACCGTGCGTGAGACGAGCCAACTGCACCAACTCGGTCCAGCCAGCAAGCCTCGATGGCGCTCAGCGTAGCGGATCGCCGGTCGCGATGGGCGTTTTCGTCCGCCGCGGCCCGTCCATCGGAACGCGAGCGATCGCGATTCACGCACGCGTAGCGGACCCGTTCGCGCTAGACTGGGATTTCTGCTTGAGCGTCAGCTCGGCTAATTCAGGTGTTCCGCGTTTCCGCAGTCGCTGCTTAGCAACGTCCTCCGTGGTTCGCTGTACACAGACCCCCCGGAGGAAAGCAAGATGGCAACAGGAACAGTGAAGTGGTTCAGCGACGACAAGGGTTACGGATTCATCACACCGGATGACTCCGGAAAGGATCTGTTCGTCCACCACAGCGCAATCCAGGGCGACGGCTTCAAGTCGCTGGCTGAGGGCGCGAAGGTCAGCTACGAGGCCGAGCAGGGACCAAAGGGTCCGGCGGCAGCGAACGTCAAGCGGCTTTAGCCGGTATGGCGTCGCGCGGCAAGAAGAAGACGACCATGGCGAAGCTTGCTCGCGAGCATAAACTTCGCCAGCGCCGGCTCGACAAGCAGGCAAAGAAGGACGCCGCGAAACACGCGCCGCCCGTCGACCCGGCGGATCCAGGAGAGTTGCCGGTCACGAAAGAGTTGTAGCGCTCGTACCGACCGCGGGGCGAGGTCGATGACGGGCTTCAGAGGACAAGGAGTCCGCTAAGTCCGAGCGCCAGAAGTGCGGCGCCCCCGGCGCCGGCCACGCCCACGAGCGCCACCTGGCCCACGTAACGCACGCGCGCCTCGGCCGATCTGATCCACTCCGTAGTCGGGGTACGGACCAGAGAGCGGACCACGAGGATCGCCACGAGCGGTCCGACGAACACCGCGTTGTACAGCGTGATCAGTGAGATCTCGACCGGAGCCCCCAGACGCGCTGCGAGGATCGCCGAGATCGCACCGAAGTAGATGAACGCCGTTGGGAGCTCGATCGCCATGATTCCTGCGCCGAGTGCGAATGCGGACGCTCGCGTGCGCAACCGGCGAGGAAACGGCTGAGCGCTGCTGCTGGTGCGTCTGCGCCACAGGAAAACCGCGAACGCGAGCGCGAGGATCCCGGCCACCGCCTCGAGCACGTGTTCGACCGGGCCATGGGCGTGGTGGAGCGTGCTGATGATGACCCGCCCTGGGCCGAATAAGAGTACGAGTCCCCCCGCCAGGTAAACGGCGAATACGCCGAGCGTAAAGCTGGCGAGCCTTCCCCGGGAGGGCTCGGTCGCGAGCCATAACCCTGGGATGACCGTTGATGGGTTGATCGAGTCGGCGAGAGCGATCGACGCGACGAGGAGCGTGAGGCCAACCATTGGGCCTGGAAGCGTTGCTCAGACGGCTCGAAGCATGACCACGCGCTCGGGATTGATACCGAGGTTCTCGCCCGTTTCGGCCTCAACCAGCCAGCTGAGTTGCATCAGCGAACCACGGGCTGCGTCGAGGATCACCCTCTCGACATGCTTGGCGTCGCCCTGGACGCGGTAGCGATCACCGCCAACGACGGTTATTTCCGTGACACTGCTCATCGGCTGCGGGGACACCTCTTTGTCCATCGGTGTGGTCCACCTTTCAAGCGCGCTCAGCGCCTCCGGTCGTGGGGATTCCTGTCTCGGCCCCACGTCACCCCCCGCGGCACCGCGTCGCGAGAGACGATCCGCCTGATCAGTGTATGGCGCTGGAGCGGCGAAGGCGACCCCGGGGCGACACAGCTCGCCCCCGGATGAGCCCGCCCGGCCCGCCCGCGGTCGCTTGGTGCCACAGGGGTCGCGGAGTGCTACGGTGATGTTGCGGGTGGCATAGCCACCCGTGGGGTTCTAATGGCCGACGCAGCGAATCTCCCTCCGACTCTCGTGTCATGGCGCCGGCGAAGGAAGGAGACCGATGCGCAGCCTTAGCTTTCCGGAAGCTGAGATCGGCGAGGTGATGCGGTGAACACCTCACGACAGCGAGCCGAGGAGAAACGCCTGGCCAAGCTCGACCTGGTCCGTCAGCAGGTGGAAAGCGGCGATCTCGTCATCCGTAAGATGACGGAGGAGGAGCGTCAAAGGTACCCGCCCCGGCCGGTCACCCGCCCCCAGCGCTCCCGTCGCTGGTGAGTATGAGCGAGCGCGAGGGGCTGATCGCGCGCATCCGCCACGTCCGCCGCGTAACCGCAGCGGCAGAGAATCCGCCCGGCGGGTCTAGTGTCCGTCCGGAGCCCGATACCATGCGCGCCCTGGAAGCCCGGGTCGCACATCTGGAGCGGTTGGTGGAGGGGCTTCAAGACTCGGTTCACCGCGAGTCTGACCGACAAGCGAAATTGCTCGCCCAGATCGAGGCGCAAATCCAACCCGCGGCGATGGGAGCGGCTCTTAGTAAGGACGCGCGCGACCGCGGGTTGTAATCGTGACCGCGTTCTTCATCCCGGGGCTCAACGGCGACACGAGGGTCGTCGAGCAGACCTACGGAGCCATGCGCGAACAGATCGAGGTCGACATGGGGCGTCGCCCGAGTGCTCGCCGTATCCTGCAGTTGTGGACCCGGCGGGGGAGCCTCGACTGCGTCACTGAAGTCGGCATGCCCGATCCGCTGCGCGGCGGCATCGTGATGGCGATTTTCGATATGGGCCCTCATCAGCCGTTCGTCGTGTGGCGTCAGCCGGACGCCATCGGCCGCGACGGGACACTGGAGATCCTGGGCTGCAATGCGTACACGGTGCTGGAGTTCGACTTGTGAGCTCGCGTGGCGACCTCGAGTTGCTCCGAGCGGACGTTCGCTATTACCACGATCGGCTGTCGCTGCTTCGAGCCAAACTGTATCGGTGGGGACTTGGGTCAAACGCTCGATCGCGGGAGCTCGAGCGCAGCCTCGAGGTTGCCGAGGGGCGGCTCCGCGCCCACCTTGTGCGCGAGCACCCTCTGCGTGAGTACGGGTTTCGCAAGCGCGATCTGAGCGAGCAGTAGCGACTGCACCTGCTACGTTCGTTGAAGCGGTCGACGCCGTCGGCCGCGAGGCAGCTCGCTTGGGTCCCGCAAACAGCGGTTCGGGTCAGCAATAGCCTCCCGAATCGTTCGCGGCCCGAAGCGCCGCCAAGGAGTCTCGATGTCTACGCAGTCCTTCGCCGATCTCGGCGTTTCTCGCGCCGTACTCGGCGCACTCTCCCAGCAGGGAATCACAGAGCCGTTCGCGATCCAGCGCGACGTGATCGGCGATGCTCTTGACGGGCACGACCTACTCGCGAAATCGCCCACAGGCTCGGGCAAGACGCTCGCCTTCGGGATTCCACTCGTGGAGCGGATCAAGGCCGAAGATCCTCGCCCGTCAGCTCTGGTGCTCGCGCCCACACGTGAGCTGGCCACCCAGATAGTGGATGACATTCGCCCCATCGCGCAATCCCGTGCACTTGCCGTGACCGCGGTGTACGGCGGCGTCGGTCTGGTCAAGCAGGCCCGCGATGCAGCCCGTTCGCACGTGCTGGTCGCGACTCCCGGGCGGCTCGAGGACCTGCTCGCACGGCGCGCCTTCAGGCTCGACAAGGTCCAGATGCTCGTCCTGGACGAGGCGGACAGGATGCTCGACATAGGGTTTCGGCCAGCGATTGACCGGATCGTCGCCCTGTGTCCGACGACGCGACAGACGCTGTTCTTCTCGGCGACGCTCGACGGAGACGCCGGTCGGCTGGCAAAGGAGTACACGCATCAACCCGTGGTACACGAGCGCGGACCGACTGCCCGCCGCGCCAGCACCGACGTTGAGCACCGCTTCTTACCGGTATCACACGAGTACCGCATCGAGGCGCTCGTTGACGAACTGCAGCGCGACCGGGAGCTTGCGCTCGTCTTCGTGCGAACGAAACGCGGCGCCGATCGGCTCGTGAAGCGCCTCCAGGTCCATGGGGTCCAAGCCGTCGCGATGCACGGAAACAAGTCACAGCGCCAGCGCGAGAAGGCCCTCGCACGATTCGAGAGCGGGGCGGTCGACACGCTCGTCGCCACGGATGTGGCGGCGCGCGGCATTGACGTCAGCGGAATCTCGCATGTGATCAACTTCGATCCCGCCCGCCGACAGCGAGACATACGTTCACCGCATCGGGCGTACGGGCCGCGCCGGAGCGAAGGGAATCGGCATCACGCTGGTAGCGCCGGCAGAACGACACGATGTCGGCCAACTCGCGGCGAGACTCGGCCTCGAGCACGGCCTGGACGGCACAACCTCCAAGCACCGAACCCGTCCCTCACAGCCCCCACGCCGCGACCGTCCGCGGTCGCATCACCGCGCCAATCGGCGGCGAGCCGCAGCTCGGGGGTAACCCGCGGTTACTCCGCGCGCGGGAAGTCGATGATCTGCCTGTGGCGCGAACGTGTCAGATCTTGTACGGGGCGGCGGCGTAGTCGTCGTCGCTCACATGCTCCCCCCAGGTGGCGCTGTTGCCCTCGTGGTCGACCTCGAGCATCGCTAGGTGAGTCATCAGCCGGTCCGGGGCGGCGCCGTGCCAGTGGTCCTCACCGGGCTCGAAGAAAACGCGGTCGCCCGGCCCGATGACTTCGACCGGGCCACCGAGGCGCTGGCAGCGACCGATGCCCTCCAGGACGTAGATCGTCTGGCCGAGGGGGTGAGTGTGCCAAGCGGTGCGAGCACCAGGCGTGAAGTGCACGGCCGCTGCCTGCAGCCGCGATGGCGGTGTCGGGCTTGTGACGGTGTCGATCGTAGACGTCGCCTGTGAACCACTCCGCCGGTCCCTTTGCAGTGCCAAGCGAGCTTCTCGTGAGCTGCATGTCGTTCTCCTAGCGGTCGATCATTCGCTGAGCGGCTTCCAAGTGGCGCGCTGCCTGTCGCGCGAGCATCACGCCGATCCCCAGTACGCATTCTCACACCGTCCGGTCCGATCGGCTGTGGCGAGACGCTGGCACGTCCGCGACGGAAGCGATCGGCTTCCCGCTGAAGTACCTCACGGCAATTTGACTCGCGACCGGCGACCCGTGGTTTGGCCACTGGCCGACCCGCCGCATCGCGAGGGCGTCACGGCGTGGGCCTTCGGCACGGCTGGGCTGGGTGCGCAAAAAGGGGTCGCGACCGCGGTCGTTTACGGCATCATGGTGCTTGTGGCCAGCCTGCCGGGCGCCGCCGTCCTTCTCATGGCATGGTTCCGTCGTAACCGACCTCCGGAGCGGATGCAACTGCCGTTTCGTGAGCGAGCAGCACATGCCTGACCGCCCCTACACCCTGTTGAGCTGTGGCATGTCGATCGACGGCTACCTCGACAGCGCCGCACCGCGGCGCCTGGAGCTGTCAAATGACGCCGACTTCGATCGGGTCGATGCCGTACGCGCTTCCTGCGACGCGATCCTGGTCGGCGCGGCTACCGTGCGAAGCGACAATCCGCGGCTGCTTGTGCGGTCGAAGCGCCGCCGCACCGAGCGGACGGATCGCGGGCTCCCGCCGTCCCCGATCAAGGTCACCCTGACCGAGCGGTTGGAGTTGGATCCGTGCGCGGACTTCTTCACCACCGGCGAGAGCGAGAAGCTCGTTTACTGCGCGAGCCCGAGGTTTCTCGATGCCCGCTCGCGACTGGGAAGGGTGGCGACCGTCGTCGACGGTGGCGAACCGATCGAGATGCGCAGGATCACTGAGGATCTCGGGGACCGGGGCGTGCAACGGCTTATGGTCGAGGGTGGCGGCAAGGTGCACACCCAGTTTCTGACCGCCAACCTCGCCGATGAGCTGCAGCTGATCGTCGCCCCTTTCTTCGTGGGCGACTCGCGAGCCCCACGGTTCGTAGGCGATGGCCGCTTCCCCTGGAACCCTGGACGCCGGGCGACGCTTGCCGGCGTCAGGCAGATCGGGGACGTGGTGCTTCTGCGCTACGCGCTCTCCTCGCGGTTTCAGAACGACTGACCGGGCAGGCCTCGCCACCAAGGCGCGAAGGGGAGCGCATACGCTCGACATCCCAACATCAGCGGGGTAGGACGAGCAGGTCTGCGTGGTCGACCGTCACCGCGAGCTGTCCGGCTGCCGCCTGCGCCAGACGGCGGCGTCTATAGACGTCCGTCTCGGCGGCCAGCTCGACCTCCTGCGCACAGGCAGCGTCCACCCATCCGATGAACCACTGCGCCGTCAGACCGGCCTGCCCGGCGCCGAGCCGCCAGGGGCTGGGCCGGACGACTACCTCGGCTCCCCGTCGGCCGAACTCCTCGCCGGCCCGTGCAACAGCGTCCGGGCCGAGCAGATGGCCCCGCTCGGTCACGCGGCGTTGGTGAGCGTCAAAGGCGGCAGCGACGCGGCGGTCCAGAGAATCCGGCGGGGACAGCTCGACGCGACCGACCACAGAAAGAGTCAGCAGCAGCGGATATCCCGGGTCCGCGCACACGCTGACCAGTCCAGCCAACTCCTCCTCGGACAGGATGTCCAGCAGCGCCGAGGCGGTGATGAGGCTGGCGCCGGCAAGATCCCCCGGATGCAGCCGGGTGATGTCGGAGTGCTTGGCCTCGACCGTGACAGCAGCCCCGTCGACGGCCGGGCCGGGGGGACGGGCGGCGGCGATCCCCAGCAGATCCCGGTCGTGGTCGCGCAGCACCCAATGCTGAGGCCCGGGCAGCTGTGGAGCGAGCCAGCGGCCCATCGCTCCGGTGCCGCAGCCGATGTCGTGGATCACCCACCGTCCGGGTGACGGGAGCTTGCGAACCATGTGCTCGACGAGGTCGGCGGCACGGGCCGCCGCGTCAGCCGGCTCGCGGAGGGCAAGCCATCCGCTGCTCACGCGGATAGGCGGGGCAGTCATCGCGACACGCTGGTCAGGACACCTGCGACGACGGACGCGGTGGTCGACCACCCGCAGAGCGACTCGCGCCGCGCGCGGGCGGCCCGGCGCCACCGCGCTCTGAGCTCGGGGTCGGCGAGCCACGCCCGGAGCGCGGCGGCGAGTGCCGCAGGCTCTTCAGGTGCGACCAGCAGTCCCGGCCGGATCCCGTCAGCGCCATAGCCGAGCGCCTCCGTGAGCCCCCCGACGTCCGCGGCGAGGACCGGCAGGCCACGCGCAAGGGCCTCGGTGGCGACCATGCCGTACGTCTCGGCGCGCGACGCCAGCACGAGCAGGTCCGCGGTGGCGTAGCTCCGGTCGAGATCGGCGGCGATCCGCGGTCCCGCGAAGTGCACGCGGTCACCCAGCCCGCGATCGAGCGCGCGGCGGCGCAGCGACTCCACGAACGCCGGGTCCCGGTCGAGGCTGCCGACGCAGACGCAGCGCCAGGGCACGTCCAGCATCGTCTCGAGCGCAGCGAGTAGCACGTCGTGGCCCTTGTCGAAGACCACCGCCGCGACGCAGAGCAGCGAGCCGCCGGCTTCGGTCCCGGTGGCCAGGTCGGCCCGGTCGACTCCGGGCTCGGCGACGTGCGCCCTATCGGTGGGCAACTGGTAGAGCTCCAGGAGACGGCGTCGACACCACTCGCTGGTCGTGATGACGGCGTCAGCGGCCGAAAGGACCGCCCTCTCCCGAATCCGTACCTCATTGGCTGCGCCATCGGCCGGTCGATGTCCCAACGGCATGTGCACGAGGACGACGAGGCGCAAGCGGCGGGCCTGCGGCACGAGAGCCTCCGGGGCCGTCGAAGCGATCAGTCCGTCCACCAGCACGGCGGCGCCATCCGGGATCCGCTGGACGGCGCCGGCGAGGGCGGCGAGCGACTCCGGTTCGGGTCGCGGCCAGTCGCCGGTTACAGGCTGCTCGTGGACCGACCAGCCAAGCGAGTAGAGGCCACGGCAGACCTGGCGGTCATACGCGTTACCTCCGCTCGGTTGGGCCGGATCATCGATGCCCTCCGGTACGACTAGATGCAACGCCTTCACAATGGTCGTTCGTAGCTCGCCCAGGCGATGTGCGACTCGTGCAACGTCAGGACCAGCCCCTCCAGCCCCAGAGCGTTTTCGCCCAGGGCCCCAGCGTGCACCCTGTCTGCAAGCCGGTCTGCGATCACCCGGGCGAGTACCTCGGTGGTGGTGTTGATGCCCGCGAGCGCCGTCTCGGCGTCGAGGTTGCGGTAGGTCAGCTCGGCCAACACGGCGTGCAGTTCCTCGGCCGCTCGCCCGATGTCGACCACGACTCCGTCGGCGTCGAGGGCCGCCCGGCGGAACGTCGCGTCGACCACATACGTGGCGCCGTGCAGCCGCTGCGCCGGACCGAACACCTCGCCTCCCAGGCTGTGGGCGATCATCATGTGATCGCGTACGGTCACGCTGAACACGATCTACCCCTCGTCATACGTAACGGTGTGGCAAACGGCGGACAGCCTCCCGTCGGCGAGTCGGGCCATCACATCGGGAAGCTCGCGGAAACGGGCCTCCCCTGTGATAAGCGCATCGAAGGCAGGGTCCCGAAGTAGATCGAGTGCCATTCTCAGCCGGTCGGCCGTCGTCCGCCGCCCGCTGCGGGCCGGCGAGAGGGTCCCCACCTGGCTGGCGCGGATGCCGAGGCGACGCGAATGGAACGCGCCACCCAGCGAAAGCCGCACCTCCTCGTCGCCGTACCAGCTGAGGTCGATGACCGTGCCCTCCGGGGCCAGCAGGTCGATCGAGCGCTGCAGCCCAGCCGACGTCGCGCTTGCATGGATGACCAGGTCGCGACCGTCCGCGGCCCCGGCCGGCAGCGAGAAGTCGACGCCAAGCGCGGCCGCCACGGCGGCCCGGCCCGCATCGACGTCGACGAGCGTGACCTGCACCGCCGGGTACCGGCTCAGCAGACACGCCACACAGCAGCCGACCATCCCGGCGCCAACGACGGCGACCCGGTCGCCGAGCAGCGGGCCGGCGTCCCACAGGGTGTTGACAGCCGTCTCGACGGTGCCGGCCAGAACGGCACGGGTGGGTGGCACGTCCTCAGGCACGACGTGCACCGCGCTGGCTGGCACCACGTAGGCGGTCTGGTGCGGATACAGGCAGAAAACGGTGCGGCCGCACAACTCCGGCGGTCCCTGCTCCACCGTGCCGACGTTGAGGTAGCCGTACTTGACCGGAGCGGGGAAGTCCCCCTCCTGAAATGGCGCCCGCATGGCGGCGTGCTGGGTCGCCGGGACCCCGCCCCGGAACACCAGCGTCTCGGTGCCGCGGCTGACGCCCGACCGCAAGGTGCGGACCATCACCTCGTCCCGCCCCGGCGGGGGCAGTGTGACCGGTCGGATTTCCCCGCAACCCGGCGCGCGGAGCCAGAAGGCGTGGGCATCGACCTGCATGGTCCTCACCATGCCAGACCTCGGA
>CAVZAK010000001.1:0-240835 GCA_963773165.1 uncultured Solirubrobacterales bacterium | reverse complement strand
GCTTCGCCAGCCGTTGACAGACAGAACCTGCCACAGGTCCCCCACGGCCGCGAGCAGACCGCTCCTGAGCTGGCGCTCGCGCCGGGAGAGCGTCTCGAGCTCGCGCGCCTCCTCGAACGGATCGATCCGCACCTGGGAGTCGCTGCCGATCGCGATCGGAACGTGGTGCTCGAGGTAGGTCATCGCCGGAAGGTAGCCGTCGCCGAGATTCCCCTCGGTGGTTGGGCACGAGACGACGGTCGTCCCGGTGCGCACGAGCAACTCGACGTCCCGGTCCGAGACATGGATGCCGTGGATCACGCTCGCCGTGGGCCCGAGGAAGCCAGTTCGCTCGAGCAGCTCGATCGGCGAACAGCCGTGCTCGGCCTGGCATTCCGCCAGCTCGCGCTGCTGCTCGTGCGCGTGAACATGGCGCACGAGCCCGTGCTGCTCCGAGTACTCGGCGATCGCCGAAAGCCACGAATCCGGCACGGCGCGAACGCTGTGCGCCGCAACGCCGACTGACACGCCGTTTCGCGAGGAGGCCCACGTCCGCAGCTCGTCGACGCGGCTGAGGAACGTCTCGACGTCCGGGTCGCAGAACCGGAGCTGTCCGGCGACCGGGGGTCGGTCCTGGCCGTCCCACCCGTTGCGGTGATATGCGGCGGGGAGCATCACGATCTCGAGCTCCGCGACGATCGCCGCCTCGGCGACCGTCAGCGCCATCTCGTTGCGGTCCTCGTACGGCGTCCCGTCGGGCTGGTGATGGACGTAGTGAAACTCGCCGACGGCGCCATAGCCGGCCTGCCCCATCTCCACGAATGCCTCTCGCGCCAGCGCGTACATGGCGGGCGGGTCGAGGCTCCCGGCCAGCTTGAACATCTCCGTCCGCCAGGTCCAGAAGTCGTCAGTCTGGTCGGGGCGCAGGCGCTCGGCCCGTCCCCGCAGGCCGCGCTGGAACGCGTGCGAGTGAGCGTTGACCATCGCCGGAACCGTCGCCCAGGTGGGCATCACGCCGTCTCGGCGATCATGGTTTCCAGCGCCAGTTCGACGACTCGCGCCGCGATCGCGGCGTCGGCGAGATCGACGCTCTCATCGGGCGAATGGCTGATCCCGGAGACATTGCGAACCAGCAGCATCCCTGCCGGTGTCACATCGGACAGGACGCCGGCGTCGTGGCCGGCGAAGCACACGACCTCGGGCACGTACCCGCTGGCCGTGTCCTCGCTCGCGTGACGCAGTGCCGAGCGAACGCGATCGGAGAACTCGACGCCATCCGACCGCGACGCCTCGGAGATCGTGATCTCGACCCGCGTGCGCAGCGCGATCTCGACGGCCTCCTCGGCGACCCGGCGGCCCCAGGCAGCGACGGCGTCCGGATCGGGAGCGCGCGCGTCGAGCCACAGCCGGACGTGCGCGGCGATCGTGGTCGGCGCGTTCGGCTCGGCCAGGATCCGCGAGGCCGTCACGGTGAGCTCGCCGGGTCCCTCAGCCAGTTCCTCCGCGGCCACGATCAGGTGAGCGGCCGCCGATAGGGCGTCGTGGCGCTCGGCGGGCGGGGTCGTGCCGGCGTGATCGGCACGACCGCGGAGGTCGACCTCCAGGCGGCGCCGGCTCGCCAGCGATGAGACGATCCCGACCGGCACTCGCGCGCGGGCCAGCTCGGTCGTCTGATCGATGTGGATCTCGACGAAGCCGGCGAGCCTGTGCAACCAGCGCGGGGCCTCTGAGATGCCCTCCGGCTCGAGCCCGCTCGCGCGCATCGCCTCTCCAAGCGCCACGCCCGCCTCGTCGCGCCGCTGCAGCACGCTCGGGACGTCGAGCTTCCCGGCCAGGGCCTTGCTCCCGAAGGTGGGCGTGTTGAAGCGCGCGCCCTCCTCGTCTGCGAACGAGAGGACCGCGATCGGCTCCGCCGAACTCGCCGCGATCTCGAACCCGCAGGCAACGCCGAGCGGACCGTCGAACCGGCCGCCGCCGCGAACGCTGTCCAGGTGCGAGCCCACCGCCCACCACGGCGGCGGCTGCGCCGGGCAGGCCCACAGATTGCCGGCGGGATCGCGCTCCACCGCCAGCCCGATCTCGGCCGCCTGATCCGAGAACCACGCCGCCGACGCCGCGTCCTCGGCGCTCCACGCCATCCGCACGACTCCCTGCGGTCCGACCCCGATCTGCTCCAACCCGTCCAGTCGCCGCGCGATCCTCTCGAGGCTGATCATCTCCGCGCCACCCTCCATTCGCAGTCCGGGCGCACGTGAACCAGCTCGCCGCCGGCGAACACGAGCGCCACGGGGTTGTGACCAAAGCGGTACGGGATCCGCTCGATCGGCCCGTCGAGCACGAGCACGTCGCCGCGCTTGCCGGCCTCGAGCGAGCCGGTCTGCTCGGAGAGCCGCAACACCCACGCGGCATTCAGCGTGCACGCCAGCAGCGCCTCGCGGACCGACCAGCGGTAACGCCGGACCGCGAGGCCGATGACCAACGGCACCGAGACGAGCGGCGACGTGCCGGGGTTGAGGTCGGTGGCCAGCACGCAGATCGCGCCGCGGTCGGCGAGCGCGCGACCGGGTGCGACCTCCTCGTCGCCGACGAACTCGGCGCCCGGCAGGAGCACGGCAGCGGTCTCGGAATGGGCAAGCGCAACCACGCCACCGGGCGGTAGACAGGAGAGGTGGTCGACCGAGCGCGCGCCGCACTCGACCGCGACGGCGGTGGAGCCGTTGTCGTGGAACTGCTCGACATGGGCGCGCAGGTCCAGTCCATATTCGGCCGCGAGCGCCGCCATCCACCGCAGGTGTTCGTTCGAGAACGCGATCGTCTCGACGTAGATGTCGAGGGCACTCGCGTGTCCCTCCTGCACCACGCGCGGCAGCATGCGCGCAACCTCCTCCATCCAGCTGCCGGCGTCGTAACCGTCGGGGACGGCGTGCGCGAGCAGCGCAGTCATGCGGTCGGCGCCGAGCTCGGCGCCCAGCCGCAGTGCGCGCAGCTCGCCGTCGGCCGACAGTCCGTAGCCGCACTTACCTTCGAACGCCGTCGTCCCGTGAGTGAGCATCTCGCCCGCGAGCGCGCGCGACTGCGCCAGGACCTCCTCATCCGTCGCCGACGCGAGCGAGCGCGCCGAGGAGCGGATGCCACCGCCCGCGCGGCTGATCGCCTCGTACGATTCGCCGGCGATCTTCATCGCGTACTCAAGCTCGCGCCACCCGACGAACGGCAGGTGCGTGTGACAGTCCACGAAGCCTGGGACCAGTGCACAGCCGCGCGCGTCGACTTGCACCGGCGCCTCTCGCGAGCTCTCGAAACCGGCGATGGCCCCGTTCGCGATCACCAGCGAGCCGGGCTCGGCGCTCAGCTCCCCTGCCCGGTCGTGGCGCAGGTACGGGAGGCCCTCGCTCGGCGGTCGCAGCACCTGCGCGGCCGTGTTGATGCTGACCGCGGCCGGTTCGCTCACGCGCCGGCCAGCTCGGGATCGAGCATCGGCATCTTCAGGTCCGTCTTCTCGGCGAACGACAGCGCCTGGTCGTACCCCGCATCGGCGTGGCGCACGACCCCCAGGCCCGGATCGGCCCTCAGCACGCGCCGTATCCGATCGGCGCCGAGCTCCGAGCCGTCGGCGACGACGACCTGACCAGCGTGGATCGACTTGCCCATTCCTACGCCGCCGCCGTGGTGGACCGACACCCAGCTGGCGCCGCACGCCGTGTTCAGCAAGGCATTCAGGATCGGCCAATCGGCGATCGCGTCGGAGCCGTCGAGCATCGCCTCGGTCTCGCGCTGCGGCGATGCCACCGAGCCCGAGTCGAGGTGGTCGCGGCCGATCACGATCGGCCCCGCCAGCTCGCCGGACGCGACCATCTCGTTGAACCGCAGCCCGGCGAGGTGGCGCTCGCCGTACCCGAGCCAGCAGATCCTGGCGGGCAGGCCCTGGAACTGCACCTTCTCGCGCGCGAGGCGGATCCACCGGGCGACGTGCTCCTGGTCGCCGAACAGGTCGAGGATCGCCTCATCGGTCTTGTAGATGTCCTCCGGTTCGCCGGACAGTGCCACCCACCGGAACGGCCCCTTGCCCTCGCAGAACAACGGCCTGATGTAGGCGGGCACGAAGCCGGGGTACTCGAACGCACGCTCGTCGCCGTGCTCCGCTGCCAGCCCGCGCAGCGCGTTGCCGTAGTCGAACGCCTCGGCGCCGTGGTGGGCGAGGTCCCGGATCGCGGCCACGTGGCCCAAGACGGACTCGCCGACCCGTTTCAGGTAGTCGTCGGGGTCCTGCGCGCGGAGCACTTCGGCCTGCTCGACCGTCAGTCCGACGGGGATGTATCCGTTCAGCGGATCGTGGGCCGATGTCTGATCGGTGACGATGTCGACGTGGACGTCACGCCGCACCAGCTCCGGAAGGATCTCGGCGGCGTTTCCGAGCAGCCCAATCGACAGCGGCCGTCCCTCCGACGCGGCGGCGCTAAGACGTGCGAGGGCGTCGTCGAGATCGGCGGCTCGCTCGTCCAGGTAGCGAGTGTGGAGCCTTCGCTCGATGCGTCGCAGGTCGACCTCGATGCACAGCGCGGTGCCTCCACACATCGTGATCGCGAGCGGCTGCGCGCCGCCCATCCCGCCGAGACCGGCGGTCACGACGAGCCGACCGCTGAGCGTTCCGTCGAACCGCTTGCGGGCCGCCGCGGCGAACGTCTCGTACGTCCCCTGGAGGATCCCCTGGCTCCCGATGTAGATCCAGGAGCCGGCAGTCATCTGCCCGTACATGATCAGCCCCGCGGCATCGAGCTCGCGGAACTTCTCCCACGTGGCCCACTCCGGCACGAGGTTGGTGTTGGCGATGAGGACTCGCGGCGCCCGCTCGTGGGTCTCGAACACGGCCACGGGCTTGCCCGACTGCACGAGCAGCGTCTCCTCGTCGCCGAGGCGCATCAGCTCACGGCGGATCGTCTCGTAGCTCGTGTGGTCCCGGGCCGCCTTCCCGATGCCGCCGTACACGATCAGCTCGGCAGGGTTCTCGGCGACCTCCGGATCGAGGTTGTTCTCGAGCATCCGCAGCGCCGCCTCCTGCTGCCATCCTCGGCAGCGAGGCGGTCGTGCTCCGGACGCGGTGCTCACGCTGCGCTCACCCTATCTGACGGCGGGATCACGCTCCGAGCGCGCCGGCCGCCTCCTCCAGACGGTCGTCGCCCCAGAACAGCCGCCCGTCAACCGCGACGGTCGGCACGCCGAGCACTCCAGCCTCGTCGGCCGCATCGGTGGCCTCGCGCAACGCCTGCTTGATCGTCGGGTCCTGGGTCGCGGCGGCGACCTCGTCCGGGTCGAGCCCGGCCTCGACCGCGGCCTCGAGCACGTTGTCGGGATCGCTCAGGTCGATGCCGCGCTGAAACGCACGGCGCAACCCGGCCAGCGCGAAGTCGCGCGCGGCGCCCTGGGCTCGCGCGAACGTCGCCGCCCGCATCGCGAACAGGTAGTCGCTCGGCCACGGGTCCGGCCAGCTCACCGGAGGCAGGCCGTAGCGGCTGGCGCGGTCCCTCGACCTCGGCGATGCCGTCCGCCCGCCGGCGCTCGTCGGCCCGCGCCCACGAGCTCCGGCCGTTGGCCTTGAACAGCCCGCCGAGCAGGATCGGCTGCCAGAGAACCGGAGCACCGATCACGGTCTCCACGCGCTCTGCCGCCAGGTACGCGTACGGCGAGCCGAGGTCGAAGTAGAACGTGGCGGCGGCCATGTCCTGAACGCTAACGACCATTAGGATGCGGCGTCCGTGCGCGCGGTCTACGCCTCAGAGATCGATCCCGACAATCCGCTCGACGGCCTCACGGTCGGCGACCGTCCCGAGCCGGCGGCGCCAGATGGGTGGACCACCGTTGAGGTAAAGGCGGCCTCGCTCAACCACCACGACCTGTGGTCGCTGCGCGGTGTCGGCCTCCCCCGTGAGCGGCTGCCGATGATCCTCGGCTGCGATGCCGCCGGGCTCGACGAGGAGGGCAACGAGGTCGTCGTCCACTCGGTGATCAGCGACGACGCGTGGCGCGACGACGAGACGCTCGATCCGCGGCGCTCGATCCTCTCCGAGCGCTACCAGGGCACATTCGCTGAGAAGGTCGTCGTCCCGCGCCGCAACGTCCTGCCCAAACCGGCCGAGCTGTCCTTCGAGGAGGCCGCGTGCCTGCCGACCGCATGGCTGACCGCCTACAGGATGCTGTTCACCCGCGGGCAGCTCGCCCCAGGCTCGACCGTGCTCGTTCAAGGCAGCGGCGGCGGCGTCGCCACGGCGGTGATCGTCCTCGCGACCGCCGCGGGGATCCGCGTGTGGGCGACCGGGCGGACCGAGGAGAGGCGAGCCCAGGCCAAGTCGCTCGGCGCCGACGAGGTGTTCGAGTCCGGCGCGCGGCTCCCCGAGCGGGTCGACGCGGTGATGGAGACGATCGGCAAGGCGACGTGGTCGCATTCGGTCAAGTCGCTGAAGCCCGGAGGCAAGATCATCGTTTCCGGCGCAACGACCGGCGACGCCCCGCCGGCGGAGCTCTCGCGCGTGTTCTTCCTCCAGCTGTCGGTGATCGGCTCGACGATGGGGACTCGCGACGAGCTCGGCCGGTTGATCCAGTTCTGCGTGGATCGCGACGTGCGGCCGGTGATCCACGCCACGCACGGTCTCGCCGACGCCCGCCAGGGATTCGAAGCGCTCCTGGGCGGCGAGGTGTTCGGCAAGATCGTGTTCACCACCTAGCGGTGGTCTCGATCGACCACGTCCAGCTGGCGGCGCCGCCAGGATGCGAGGCCGAGGCGCGCCGGTACTTCGGCGAGCTCCTGGGGCTGGTCGAGATCGAGAAGCCCGAGCCGTTGCGCTCGCGTGGCGGCGTCTGGTTCGGCGTCGGCTCACAGCAGCTCCACGTCGGCGTCGCGGAGCCCTTCGCGCCGGCGCGCAAGGCTCACCCGGCGCTGCGCGTCGCCCCCGGGGACCTCGATGCGCTCGCCGAGCGCCTCTCGGCGGCGGGGGCGACCGTGATCTGGGACGACTCGCTCCCCGGCGAGCGCCGCTTCTTCTCAGCCGATCCCTGGGGTAACCGGATCGAGCTGCTCGCCGCGGCGCAATGAACGAGCGCGTCTTACGGCGGCCCGACGATGGCCAGCGTCGCGGCGCCGCAACGCGCCCCGATCGCCGCCGCCTCCGCGACCGATCCGGTTGATGCCAGCCCGAACGTGAACCCGGCTGCGAACGAATCGCCGCATCCGTAGCTGTCGCGCGGAGGGCCCGGCGGCGGAACCGCCGGCCAGGTGCCCTCCGAGTCGCCCGACCAGCTGCCCCCGTCCGCGCCGTCGGTGCTGACGAACAGTCGCGCGCGGCGGGCGAACCGCTTGGCCAAATCGCTCTCCTCCTGATCGTGCCGGCTGAACACGAGCGCGTCGACGATCGGCCCATCGCCTTCGAGTGCGTCGCGTGCCCGCGGCGTGGCGACGAGCTCGCGGGCTTCTCGCGAGCGCTCGAGGGCGCCGTGGTCCCCCGCCGTGAAGTAGACGCCGTCGGCGTCGTGCAACAGCTCCCACTCGAGCGGGTCGCTGCCGTGGGGATTGAGTCGCTCTCCGATCGTGACGATCGTCCGCTCGCCACCGTCCTTGAGGAGCGTTACGGCGCGGCGCGTCGGCTCGCTGCGCCAGGCGACGTGCATCAGCACGCCGTGCTCGGTCAGCTCGGCGGCCGCCGCTTCGCCGTCGTGGTCGCGACCCAGCGCCGTGAAGAAGTGGACCTCGGCACCGAGACCGGCGAGCACAACCGCCGCCACCCCGCCGCCACCGGCCGCGCGCGTGAACGCGCCCTTGGCGTGGAGCACCTCCCCCTCGACCGGCAACCGCTCGATCTCGAGGAACTCAACGAACTCGACATGGCCGACGACGGCAACCCGGGGCATGGCGCCATCCTCGCAATTTCGCCGCCACTCTGCGCGCTTGCGTGGCGGCAGATAGTGTGCACACCAACCTCAAATCCAGGAGAGAGAGAAATGCCGCAAGCCAGGAGTGGTGGGTCGAGATCGACGTCGCGATCGAGAGGCACCTCCACTGCCAAGCGCACAACCGCGCGCCAAGACGTCGGCCGCCAAGACGTCGGCCGCGAAGAGCACGGCGGGTGCGAGGAGCACAGCAGCCAAGCGCTCGGCCGCGAGCACATCGCGTTCGACGGCAAAGAAGCCGGCAGCGGGCGCCGCCAAGAAGTCTTCGGCGAGCGCAGCCAAGAAGCCTTCCGCGAGCGCGGCCGAGGCCCGGCTCGATGTCGCCGCGCAGCGCCTGCGCAAGCTCAACGAGCGGATCATCGACGCCGGCAAGGACGCAGGCGAGAGCACCCTGACGAGCTACGAGACGGCGCTCAAGTCGATCGCCAGCGCGATCGAGAAGGGCCCCGGCAGCAGCGAGGTCGAGTGGCTGGCGAACCTGGCCACGACCCAGGCGAAGTTCATACGCGACGTCACGGCCGCCTGGACGAAGGCGGCGCGCGCAAAGCTCAAGTAGACGTGGTCGATGGCGGCGGAGTCAGTCCGCCGCCAAGATCGCCTCGGGCCTGCTGTGAGCCCAAGCCTGGTTACATCGCCTCGCCGGGACGTTCGAACACGATCTCCGGGATCACACATGCCGGCGAGACCCGCAGCAGGAAGCGGAGCGCCTCGCTGATGTCGCTGGGCCGCAACATCTCCTCGGCGGGGATGTTGTCCTTCGCCCAGTCGGCCATGTCCGTGTCTACGAAGCCCGGGCAGAAAGCGACCGACTTGACCCCGTCGCCGGTCAGCTCCTTGTTCATCGCCCGGGTGTAGCCGATCACCGCGGCCTTGGTGGCGGAGTACACCGACAGCCACGGCGCCGGTGACTTCCCGGCCATCGACGCCATGTTGACGACGAGGGCGTTGCGGTGCTCGGCGCCGGCCTCGCGCAACATCCCCACGCATTCCCGATAGAAGAGGACGATCGCACGCAGATTGACGGCGAGCTGCATGTCGACGAATTTGGTTTGCTGCTCCCCGGCGGCCGCGCCGATCCCGACGCCGGCGTTGTTGACGAGCACGTCGAGCCGCCCAAACCGCTCGCGATGCGCGTCGACGACCGCCCGGATCGCGTCCTCGTCGGCCATATTCGCCGCGAGGTACTCGACCTCGTAGCCGCGCTCGCGCAGCTCGTGCGCAGCGCGCTCGATGCCCTCGGGCCTGCGAGCCGTGATCGTCAGGCCGTACCCCTCATCGCCGAGCGTCTCGGCAAGGGCACGACCGATGCCCCTGGAACCTCCGGTCACGATCGCTGCACGGTTTGGCATGGGTGACGGCCTTTCTAGTCAAGGGATCAAGGGCGCGGAAATCGATCCGCGAGACTATTGGACAACCGCGGGCACGTGCGGTACACTCACGTACCAGAATGGCAGTCGTCGCTATCGCCCCACCACCCGAGGTCAGCGAGCTCACGCCGGCCCCGTCGCCCGCCGGCCCGGTCGACGAGGATCGGCCGATCCGGATGCCGCCGGGACGCGATCAGTCGCGCCTGCGCGAGACGCTCCACTTCGCGTTCATGCCGATGGCGTTCAGCCTCGGTGCCTACCGAGACATGGGCGACGTCTGGCAGCTACAGCTGCTGTCCCGCCGCGAGCCGTTCGTCGTCACCACCCACCCCGACCATGTCAAGTCGCTGCTGAAGGCCAAGCCCGAGGATGCGCCGTCGCTCACCGGCGAATCGCCGCTGCGGCCCATTCTCGGACCGAACTCGGTCCTGACGTCGGTCGGTGCGCGCCACATGCGCCAGCGCAAGCTGCTGCTGCCGCCGTTCCACGGCGAGGCCGTGCAGCGGTACGTCGACATGATCGTCGAGGTCGCCAACCGCGAGATCGACCGCTGGCCAGTCGGCAAGCCCTTCGCGCTGGCGCCACGGATGCAGGCGGTCACGCTCAACGTGATCATGGCCGGCGTGTTCGGGATCGAGTCCTCGCCGCCGCGAGGGTCCGCCGAGCGAAAGATGCGCGACACGATCCGGCGGCTGCTGCTCGCCTCGACCAACCCGACCTACCAGCTGATCGAGCTACGGAACGCCGCGCGGACCGAGCCCCGGGGCGTCCTCAAGGCGCTGCTCGGGATCGTCGACCGCCAGATCTACGCCGTGATCCGGGCCCGCCGCGCGGCCAGCCCGGCCGACGGACGCCACGACGTTCTCTCGTTGCTGCTCGAGGCCCGCGACGAGAACGGCGAGCCCCTTACCGATCACGAGCTTCGCGACGAGCTGATGTCGCTCGTGCTCGCCGGCCACGAGACGACCGCCAATTCCCTCGCCTGGACCTTCGAGCGGATGCTGCGCACACCGGCGGCGTACGACCGCCTCCGCGAGGTCGTCCGCACCGACGATCCCGCCGTCGACGAGCACCTCGACGCCACCATCCACGAGGGTATGCGGGTCCGTCCGGTAATCCCGTTCATCGTCCGGATGGTCAAACGCCGCTGGCAGTTCGGCGAGTACGTGGTTCCCGCGAGGACCCCCGTCGCGGTCAGCATCATCGCCCTCCACCACCGCTCGGACGTCTACCCCGAGCCCCACGCCTTCCGCCCCGAGCGGTTCCTCGACCACAAGCCCGGCACATACACCTGGATTCCGTTCGGGGGCGGGATCCGGCGGTGCCTCGGCGCCACACTGGCGATGGCCGAGCAGCGCGTCGTTCTGCAAGCGATCACCGCGCGGACCGACATGATCGCCCCCGACCCAAAGCCCGAACGGCCTCGTCAGCGCAACGTGACGATGATCCCCAACCGGGGCGGTCGGGTCGTGGTCGAGTACAAGCGCCCGGCCGCCTGAGCAGGCAGTTTTCGTGAACGGACCGTTCGGACCGCTACCTTTGCGTGCCACATGGCAAGTGAGCAGACCCAGGCGCCGGCACCCGTCGAGGAGGTTCGCGAGCCCTCGCACCGCGAGCGGCTGATCGACGCGATGGCGGCGTCGATCGACGCCAAGGGCTACCGCGAGACCACCGTCGCGGACGTCGTCCGGATCGCCCACACCTCCCGGCGCACGTTCTACGAGCACTTCGAGGACCGCGAGGCGTGCTTCCTCGCCCTGTTCGACGCGACCAACGACGCGACGATGGAGCAGATCGCCACCGCCGTCCACCCCGATAGCCCGCTCGGCGAGCAGGTCGACCACGCGCTCGACGCCTACTTCGACTCGATCACCACCCACCCCTCGCTGTACCGAAGCTTCGTCCGCGAGCTTCCCGGCCTCGGCCAGGCCGGCGCCGACCGTCAGACCGCCGTGATCGAGCGCTTCGCCCAGCTGCTGATCGGCCTCGTCGACTCCGGCCGGCGCGAGCAGCCCGACATGGGCCTGCGGCCGCTGACGATGGACATCGCGATCATGATCGTCGGCGGTCTGCGCGAGCTCGCCGTGATCTCGCTCCAACAGGGCCGTGACATGCGCGAGCTCCGCGAGACCGCGGGACAGACCGTCAAGGCGATCCTGAGCGGGACGCTGCTGGACGACTAGGCGCGGCGCCTCTAATGGCGCGCCGGGGCTGGCGACTCTTGGCACGCGGGCGGCGGGCGGTCGGCCCGGCATTTGGCTGGGGAGGAGGGCGCGACGGACGCTTTCGCCTCCTCGGGATCCTGGGTAACGCGACGAGCGGAGACCTCGGCGAGCCGCAACCGGGTCGTTCCCGCCACGAATCATGGTGCACAGTGCGCCAATTTCGCGCCAGATCCCGAGGAGTGGCGTGCTGTGCACGAGGAGTGTGCTCTACAGGCCACGGCTCGCCGCCGGCGCCGGTGTTGGCGCGCCATGCACCATCCCCGTGACACTCTCGACGCGCTCCGTCACGAAGTCGCAAAGAAGACCTGCACGAGCGCCGAGATGCCGGTGCCCGCCGTCCTCGCCACACCCCCGCCAGGCGCCACCATGTTGCCCTCGCGCCTCCGCCCTGCTAGCCTGCCCTGGTACGCCCATGTACCGTGACACCGAGACCACGCTCAGCGCCAACCACAAACCCGCCACCAACCACTTCGAGATCGCCATCGTCGGCGCCGGCTTCTCAGGCCTGGGCCTCGCGATGGCGCTCAAGCGGGCCGGCTTTGACGACTTCGTGATCCTCGAGCGCGCCGGCGATCTCGGCGGCACGTGGCGCGACAACACCTACCCCGGCTGCGCGTGCGACATCCCCAGCGTCCTGTACTCGTGGACCGCCGAGCAGAACCCTCGCTGGAGCCAGGCGTTCGCCGGCCAGCAGGAGATCTGGGACTACATGGAGGACGTCGTCGCCCGCCATGACCTCGCCCGCCACATCCGCTTTGACTGCGAGGTGCTGTCGATGCGCTGGGACACCGACACCCAACGGTGGGAGGCCGAGACGAGCCAGGGCCCGTTCACGGCCGATGTGGCGGTCTCGGCCGTCGGCGCCCTCGCCGATCCGGCGATCCCGGACCTGCCCGGGCTCGACACGTTCACCGGGAAGGTGTTCCACTCCGCCCGCTGGGACCACGACCACGATCTCACCGGGCGTCAGGTCGCCGTCGTCGGCACCGGCGCCAGCGCGATCCAGTTCGTCCCCGAGATCCAGCCACGCGTCGAGCGCCTGCACCTGTTCCAGCGCACGCCGCCGTGGGTGATGCCCCGCGCCAACCCGGCGATCCCCGAGGAGTGGAAGCGGCGCTTCGCCCAATACCCGAAACTCCAGCTCGCGCTCCGCACGGCGGTGTTCTCGCTGTTCGAGTCCTTCCACGCGATGTTCACCCACCCGCGCCTCAGCAAGCTGACCGAGCGCCGCGCCCGCGGCCACATCGCCCGCCAGGTCTCCGATCCCGTCCTGCGCGAGCAGCTCACGCCGACCTACCGCGTCGGGTGCAAGCGGATCCTCGGCTCCAACGATTGGTACCCGGCGATCTGCTCCGCGAACGTCGACATCGTCAGCGCCGGGATCCGCGAGGTCACCCCCACCGGGATCGTCGATGGCGAGGGCGTCGAGCACGAGGCTGACACGATCATCTTCGGAACCGGCTTCAAAGTGACGGACCCGCCGATCAGCCATCGCGTGAGGGGCCCCGACGGGGCAACCCTGTCGGACAACTGGAAGGGAAGCCCCAAGGCCCACCTCGGCGTCGCCGTGGCCGGCTTCCCGAACTTCTTCATGCTGCTCGGCCCCAACACGGGCCTCGGCCACAATTCAGTGCTGCTGATGGTCGAGGCCCAGATCAACTACCTGATGAAGGCACTCCGCCACCGCCGCACCCACGGGTACGCGACGCTCGCCCCGCGCACCGAGGCCCAGGCGCGATGGCTCGCCGAGGTCGACTCGGGGACGCGCGGCAGCGTGTGGACCGCCGGCGGTTGCGTCAGCTGGTACCTCGACTCGACGGGTCGCAACTCGACGCTGTGGCCAGGGACGGTCCGGGCGTATCAGCGCCGGCTGGCCCGATTCGAGCCGCTGGACTACGACGTCGAACGGCGCCAAGCGGCGCCCGCGCGCGAGCCGTTGGCCGCATGAGCTCGGGCGAGCAATTCGTCGACGTCGGCGGAGGCGTGCGCCTCTGCTACGAGCGCCTCGGCTCGCCGGCGGACCCGCCGGTGCTGCTGATCATGGGCCTCGGCCAGCAGCTGCTGGCGTGGTCGGATGCGTTCTGCGACGCGCTGATCGCCCGCGGCCTGGCCCCGATCCGGTTCGACAACCGCGACATCGGCCACTCGACCCACGCCACGACGCGGCCGCCGCGGATGACCCAGCTCGCCGCCCGGCGCTTTGACCCCGAGCAGTACGACCTAGGCGACATGGCGCGGGACACCGCGAGCCTGCTCGACGCCTTGGGCCTCTCGCCGGCGCACGTCGTCGGCGTCTCGATGGGCGGGATGATCGCCCAGACCCTGGCGGCGCGCTACCCGGATCACGTCCGCAGCCTCGTCTCGATCATGTCCTCGACGGGCGCCCGCCGGGCCGGCTGGGTCGCGCCGTCGACGCTGCGGATGATGTGGCGTCCCCGGCCGCAGGATCGCAACGAGGCCGCCGACCGCGCGGCCGTCCTGTTCCGCCACATCGGCTCGCGCGGATTCGCGTTCGACGAGGCCTACGTCCGCGACCGCGCCATGCGCGGCTATGACCGCGATCCACACGCCGCCGCCGGGACCGGCCGCCAGATGGGGGCGATCGTGAAGTCCGGTGACCGGACGGCCGAGCTCGGGCGGATCACGGCGCCGACGGTCGTGGTGCACGGCGACCAAGACCGGATGGTCCACCCGTCCGGCGGCCGCGCCACCGCGGCCGCGATCCCCAACGCACAGCTGGTCATGATCGAGGGGATGGGCCACGACCTGCCGGTCGAGCTGTACCCGCGCATCGTCGAGCTGATCGCCGATCAGGCCGAGCGCGTCGACGGCGCGAACACGCCCGCCACCGCCTGAGCCGAGCGGCACGCCATCCTCGATTCGCACGAGCGCTGCGGCGGCCCTGCGTATCCTCGGAGTTACTGATGAGCACGTCCGAATCACGTCCACGCGCCGCGATTATCGGTGCCGGCCCGGCCGGGTTCTACGCCAGCGACCAGCTCCTCGACGCCGGCTTCGACGTCGACCTGATCGACCTGCTCCCCACGCCGTACGGCCTCGTCCGCTCGGGCGTCGCCCCCGACCACCCGAAGATCAAATCGGTCACCCGCGTCTACGACAAGACGGCCCTGCGCGATGGGTTCCGGTTCTTCGGCGGCGTCTCGCTCGGCAGCGACATCACCCGAGCCGAGCTGCTCGAGCGCTACCACGCGGTCGTCTACGCGTTCGGCACCCCCGACGACAACCGCCTCGGGATCCCGGGCGAGGACCGCCCCGGCTCCTACCCCGCCACCAGGTTCGTCGCCTGGTACAACGGCCACCCCGATGGCGAGGAGGAGGAGTTCCTCCTCTCCGCCCGGCGCGCCGTGGTGATTGGCAACGGCAACGTGGCCGTTGACGTCGCCCGGATGCTGATGCTCGAGTCCGGGGAGCTCGCGGTCACGGACACCGCCGATCACGCCATCCCCAAGTTGGCCGAGGCGAAGATCGAAGAGGTGGTGCTGCTCGGCCGCCGGGGCCCCGCCCAGGCCGCGTTCACCAACCCTGAGCTGCGCGAGCTCGGCGAGCTGACCCGGGCCGACATCGACGTCGATCCCGCCGAGGTCGAGCTCGACGAGCTCAGCGAGCGCTGGCTCGAGGAGTTCGGCGACGGGACCTCCAAGCGCAATGTGGCGCTGCTGCGCGACTACGCGCAGCGCTCACCGACGGGCAAGACCCACCGCGTCTCGCTGAAGTTCCTCCGCTCTCCCGTCGAGATCCTGGGCGAGGGCGAGCACGGGCCGGTCACCGGGGTCAGGATCGTTCGCAACCGGATCGAGCCCGACGATCGAGGCAACCTGCGCGCAGTCGCCACCGGCGAGACCGAGGAGATCGAGTGCGGCCTGGTGCTGCGCTCGATCGGCTACCGCGGCCGTCCCATCGACGAGGTCCCGTTCGATCACCGCCGCGGGCTGATCCGAAACGTCGGCGGACGGGTCTGCGACGAGGAGGAGCGCCACCACCACGGCGAGTACGTAGTCGGCTGGATCAAGCGCGGCCCGAGCGGCGTGATCGGCACCAACAAGAAGGACGCAGCGGACACGGTGGCGCGGATCGCCGAGGACGCTGCTGCCGGGACGCTCAACCAGCCCGCGAACCCCGACCCCGATGCGACGGCGGAGTGGCTCGCAGCCCGCTGCCCGGACGTGGTCACCTGGGAGGGGTGGCTGTCGATCGACGAGCACGAGCGCCGCGCCGGCGAGCCCCACGGCCGCCCACGGATCAAGCTCGTCAAGCTGGCCGACCTGATCGCCGCGGCGCGGACCGGAACCCCGGCCCGCTGAGCACCCCGGCCGCCCGGCGGGTCACACCGGGACGGCGGCCCGCGCCTTGCCGTACTCGTAGAACCCGCGCCCGCTCTTACGGCCGAGCCGGCCCGAGGCGACCATCCTCTTCATCAGCGGCGGCGGCGCGTACTCCGGGCGCTTGAACTCCTCGTACAGGGAGTCGCAAACGCTGTACAGCACGTCGAGGCCGATGAAGTCGCAGAGCCGCAGCGGCCCCATCGGATGACCGCACCCAAGCGTCATCCCCTCGTCGATCGCGTCAGCCGTCGCGAACCCCTCCTCGTACATCCGCACGGCCGCCATCAGATACGGGACCAGCAGCATGTTGACGATGAACCCGGAACGGTCCTTCGTCTCGATCGGGGTCTTGCCGAGCCGCTCGACGAACGAGCGGGCGGTGGCGACGACCGATTCGTCGGTGTCGAGCGCCACGACCACCTCGACGAGCCGCATCACCGGAACCGGCGAGAAGAAGTGCAGGCCGAGCATGCGCTCGGGATTCGGGATCGCCGCCGCCAGCTGGGCGATCGGGATCGATGAGGTATTCGAGGCGATGATCGTCTCGCCACCGACGAGTTCGCCGACGTCAGTGAGCACAGCCGTCTTGAGCCTCACGTCCTCGGGAACCGCCTCGATCACGAGCTCGACGTCGCGCACCGCATCTGCGTCTGCCGTGATGACGATCCGCTCGAGGACGGCCTCGGCGGCCGACGGCTCGATCTTGCCGCGGTCGGTGGCCCGCCGCAACGAGGTCTCGAGCCGCTCACGAGCCGACCCGAGCGCCCGCTCATCCACCTCGCGAACGACGACATCGAATCCGGCGATCGCCACCGTCTCGGCGATCCCCGATCCCATCAATCCACCGCCTAAAACAGCCACACGTTCGATCTCCATGGATCCATTCTCTCACCCCGTAACCTCCGGGCCACGCCGCCCGCCGACCGACAACTCCTTCTCAGCGTCGACTTCGAAGACTGGCACCAGCTCGTCCGCCGGCGGCTTGGCGTGCCCGACTGGGAGCGCGCCGGCCACGCACTGGCGGGCCAGACCGATGCGCTGCTCGCGCTGCTCGACGAGCTTGGCGCCAAGGCGACGTTCTTCATCCTCGGAATGGCGGCGCGGGCTCACCCGGACCTGGTCGCCAAGGTCGTCGCGAACGGCCATGAGATCGGTTGTCACGGTGACCAGCACCTGCCCGTCGGCGGCCAGACGCGAAGCGAGTTCGCCGCAGATCTGGCGGCGGCGCGCGAGACGATCGAGCATCTCACCGGCCGCACTCCCCACGGCTACCGCGCCCCGGCGTTCTCGATCACGCGCCGCTCTCCCTGGGCGTACGAGGTGCTGGCGGAGCAGGGCTTCAGCTACGACGCCAGCCAGCACAACTCACCGCGGATCCGCGGCCGGATCGAGCCGCAGAGCACCTCCCCGCATCCGCTCACGCTCACAAACGGCGGCGCCCTTTGGGAGTTTCCCGTCGCCGTCTCCCACACGCTCGGCGCGACCGTGCCGGTCGGCGGTGCCTCGTACTGGGCGGTGCTCCCGAACCGCGCCATCGTGCGCGGCCTCGGCCACGCCGGCCAGCTCGCCGGCCTGTATCTGCACCCGCACGAGTTCGACCCCAATCCGCTCCGGGTCGGCCTCCCGCTGGGCGCCCCGATCGGGCAGCAGGTCCGTGGCGCGTTCCGCGCCGCCCAGCGCAACAGCGCCCGCCGCAGCGCCACCAGCACGCTTCAGGCGATCGCGCGCGAATTCGACCTGATCCCCTATGGTGAGGCGTATGGACGGCTCAGCGGCGACGCCCCAGCGGGTCCGTAACCGCTTCCGCGACAAGGCCCAGCAGTTCGACGATCTCTACGAGGACGAGCGCCCGCTCGTCAAGCTCCTGCGCCCCGGCCTGTTCCGCCGCCGCCAGCTGGCGGCCGACACGGTCGCCGCCTACGAGCGGCCGCGGGTGCTCGACGTTGGCTGCGGCTCGGGGCGGATCGGCGAGTTCGCGCTCGAGGCCGGCGCCTCGCACTACGTCGGGATCGACTTCTCCGAGCCGATGATCGAGCTCGCCCGCGACCGCTTACAACGCTACGACGACCGCGCCGAGCTGATCACCGACGACTTCCTGAACGCCGGCCTCGACGGCCCGTTCGACGTCGTCCTGGCGGTCGGGCTGTTCGACTACCTGCCGAACGCCGACGTCTTCAGCCGGAAGATGTACGAGCTCTCCGCGCCGGGCGGTTGCCTTGTCGCCTCGTTCCCAAGCTGGTCGGTCGTCAAGGGCCCGATCCGCAAGGTCCGCTACGAGTGGATCGGCGACTGCCCGATCTTCAACTACACGCGATCAGGCCTGCAGAAGATGCTCACGGCCAGCGGCTTTGACCGCGTCGAGATCCAGAGCCCGGGCCACAGCGGCTTCCTCGTCCGGGCATACCGGGCCTAGCCACGGCCGCGCCTAGCCCTCCGCCTGGGTAATCGCCGCCTGCGCCGCCGCCACCCGCGCAATCGGCACCCGGAACGGCGAGCAGGAGACGTAGTCGAGGCCGGCCAGGTGGAAGAACGCGATCGACTCGGGGTCCCCCCCGTGCTCGCCACAGATCCCGAGCTTCAGTCCCGGAACAGCCTCGCGCCCGACCCACGCCGCGAGCCGCACGAGCCACCCCACGCCCGGCGCGTCGATCGTCTCGAACGGTGAGCGGTCGATGATCTTCTCGTCGATGTAGGTGGGGATGAACTTGGACTCGGCGTCGTCGCGCGAGAACCCGATCGCGGTCTGGGTCAGGTCGTTGGTGCCAAACGAGAAGAAGTCCGCGTGGCGCGCGATCCGGTCGGCGACGAAGCACGCCCGCGGTAGCTCGATCATCGTCCCCACGGTGTAGTCCTGACGCTCCCGCAGTCCGTACTCGGAGGCGACGCGGACCACGAGCCTGCGCATGATCTCGAGCTCGTGCTCGTAGGCGACCAGCGGGATCATCACCTCGGGATGAGGGGGCTGATCGACGGCGCGCGCCGCGCGCATGATCGCGTGGACCTGCATTTCGTAGATCTCGGGGTACAGGATCCCGAGCCGGCAGCCGCGGGTCCCGAGCATCGGGTTGCCCTCGTGGATCTCCTCGACCCGCGTCAGCAGCAGCTCGAGCTCATCGAGGTCGTCGGTCTGCTCAATCCGGGCCCGCTCCACGTCCGCCCGCAGCTCCGGGAGGTCGGGCAGGAACTCATGTAGCGGCGGGTCGAGCAGCCGGATCGTCACCGGCAGTCCTCGCATGGCGTCGAACAGCCCGATGAAGTCCTGCTCCTGCAGCGGCAACAGCTCCGCGAGCGCGGCTCGCCGCCCCTCAGAATCGGCCGCCATGATCATCGCGCGCATCTTCGGCTGGCGGTCCTCGGCCATGAACATGTGCTCGGTCCGGCACAGGCCGATCCCCTCGGCGCCGAGCTCGCGCGCGCGGATGGCGTCGTTCGGAGTGTCCGCGTTTACCCGCACTCGGAGCTTGCGCAGCTCGTCGGCCCACTCGAGCACCTGGTCGAACCGCTCGTCGAGCTCGGGCTCGATCAGGTGCGCGCCGGGCTCGACCACGGCCCCATCGCTGCCGTCGATCCCGATCAGATCGCCGGCGTTGAAGACCTGGCCGTTGATATGGAGCTGCTGGGACTCGATGTCGACGGCGATCGCGGCGCCGGTCACGGCCGGGACGCCCATCCCGCGCGCGACGAGCGCGGCGTGCGACGCCTTGCCGCCCTCGGAGGTAAGGATTCCCTTGGCCGCGTGAAAACCGGCGACGTCGTCCGCCGCGGTGAACGGCCGGACGAGGATCACGTCCTTGCCGGCGGCGGCAGCGGCGACCGCCTCGGGCGCGCTGAACACGATCTCCCCCGCGGCGGCCCCGGGGGATGCCGCCACGCCGCGCGCGAGCACCGTGTAGCCCTCGCCCGTGTCGAACGTCGGATGCAGCAGGGCGTCGAGCGATCCTGTGTCGATCGTCTGGAGCGCCTGCGCCGGCGTCAGCAACCCCTCGGACACGGCGTCGACCGCGAACCGCACCGCGGCCTGCGCAGGCCGCTTGGCGTTCCGGGTCTGGAGCATCCACAGGTGCCCCTCCTCGATCGTGAATTCCGTGTCCTGCATGTTCTTGTAGTGAAACTCGAGCGTGCGCAGGATCTCCCGCAGCTGCCCATCGGCCTCCGGCATCACCTCGGCCAGCTCGCGAATGTCGAGCGGCGTGCGCACGCCGGATACGACGTCCTCCCCCTGAGCGTTGACGAGGAAGTCGCCGGACGGCTCCGGCGCGCCGGTGACCTCGTCGCGGCTGAAGGCAACGCCGGTCGCCGACGTCTCGCCCTTGTTGCCGAACACCATCTGCTGGACGTTGACGGCCGTGCCCCAGTCATCGGGGATCCGGTTGATCCGCCGGTAGGAGACCGCGCGCTCGCCCGTCCAGGAGTCGAACACGGCGCGGATCGCGTCCGCCAGCTGCTCCTGCGCGTCCTGCGGGAACTCGTAGAACCCCTTGAACCGTTCGACCAGCTCCTTCAGCGCGTCGACCGACAGCTCCGCGTCGGTCGAGACACCCTCGGATTTCTTGACCGACGCGATCGCGTCCTCGAACCGCTCGCCCGGGACTCCGTGGGCGACGTTCCCGAACATCTGCACGAGCCGCCGATAGGAGTCCCACGCGAACGGCTCGTTCCCGGTCGCGGCGGCGAGCCCCTCGACGGAGCGGTCGTTGAGCCCCAGGTTGAGGATCGTGTCGAGCATCCCCGGCATCGATTCGCGGGCGCCGCTGCGGACCGACACCAGCAGCGGGTCCTGCTCGTCGCCGAACCGCTTGCCGGCGAGCTCCTGCAACCGCCCCAGCGCGGCGGCGACCTGATCCTCCAGCCCATCGGGCTCCTCACCCGAGCGCGTGTAGGCGACGGACGCCTCGGTCGTGATCGTGAACCCGGCCGGCACGCGCTCGGTGCCGAGCACCCGGGTCATCTCCGCGACGTTCGCCCCCTTGCCGCCGAGGAGATCCCGCATCTCGCGAGACCCTTCGGCGAAGTCATAGACCCACCGCTCGCTTCCCATCTGTGAAGCCTTACACATCGAGGCGGGCGCGGGTGTGATGTGATCCTGGCCGATGAGCGGCTTCGTGCGTCAGACGCAGATCTACCTCGAAGGCATCAGCGGCCGCCGGCCACGTGTCCCGCTGGACGCGCGCCGGCTCGAACGGGCAGCTCGCCACGCGATGTCCCGCCAAGCGTTCTCCTACGTCCGCGCCGGCGCCGGCAACGAGCGGACGATGTACGCCAACCGCGCGGCGTTCGACCAGTGGCGGATCGTCCCGCGGATGCTGCGCGACGTGTCCGAGCGCGACACCAGCGTCGAGTTGCTCGGCCATCGGCTGCCGAGCCCATTCCTGCTCGCGCCGATCGGGGTGCTCGAGCTGGCCGACGCCGAAGCCGACGCCGCCGTCGCCCGCGCCGCCCACGAGCTGGGGATGCCGATGATCCTCTCGACCCAGGCCTCGCGGCCGATGGAGGAGGTCACGGACATCCTCGGGCTCACCCCGCACTGGTACCAGCTCTACTGGAGCAAGTCCGATGAGCTCGTGGCGAGCCTCGTCTCCAGGGCCGAGCGGTGCCGGTGCCAGGCGATCGTCGTCACGCTCGACACGACGCTCCTCGGCTGGCGCACGCGCGATCTCGAGCAGGCGTTCCTGCCGTTCCTGCGCGGCAAGGGGATCGCCCAGTACACGAGTGACCCGGTGTTCACGCGGCTGATCGCCGAGCGGATGCCGCCGCCCCCGCCCGGGCAGCAGCCCAAGCTGAACCTCGCGGCGGTGAAGACGCTGGTCGAGCTGACTCGCAACTACCCGGCCCCGTTTCTGCAGACGCTCCGCGATGGGCGCGGGCGGGCGGCCGTCCAGCGGTTCATCGACATCTACTCGCGGCCGTCGCTGACCTGGGAGGACCTCGGCTTCCTGCGCGAGCGGACCGACCTGCCGATCCTGCTCAAAGGGATTCTCCACCCGCAGGACGCGACCCGGGCGATCGAGGCGGGCATCGACGGGATCGTGGTCTCCAACCACGGCGGGCGCCAGGTCGACGGCTCGATCTCCACGCTCGAGGCCCTCCCCCCGATCGTCAAGGCCGTCGACGGGCGGATCCCGATCCTGCTCGACTCGGGGATTCGAGGCGGCGCCGACGCGTTCAAGGCGATCGCACTGGGCGCCACCGCGGTCCTGATCGGGCGCCCCTACGTCTACGCGCTGGCCATTGGCGGCGAGGCCGGCGTCCGCGAGCTGCTCGCCAACTTCAACGCCGACTTCGACCTGACGATGGGGCTCGCCGGGTGCCGCTCCGTGGCGGAGATCGGCCCCGAGACGGTCGTCCCGGGCGCGCCGCTCTCTTCTCATCTGTAGCCCCCGGCGCATGCGCCGGGGGCCGGATCGGCGCATGCGCCGATCCGCGGGGGCGCGCATGCGCGCCCCCGGACACCATGAATAGACTCCGCCCCATGAGCGACGCCCGAGTCAAATTCACCCTAGACGAGCAGGACATCCCGACCCACTGGGTCAACCTGATGGCCGACCTTCCCGCGCGACGCCCCGCCGCCGCTCCATCCCGGCACCAAGGAGCCGGCCGGCCCGGAGGACCTGGCCCCGCTATTCCCAATGGCGCTGATCCTCCAGGAGGTCTCGCCCGAGCCGGAGATCGAGATTCCCGAGCCGGTCCGCGACGCCTACAAGCTGTGGCGCCCCACGCCTCTCTACCGCGCGCGGCGCCTCGAGCGCGAGCTCGATACGCCCGCCCACATCTATTACAAGTACGAGGGCGGCTCGCCCCCGGGGTCGCATAAGCCGAATACCGCCGTCGCCCAGGCCTACGAGAACGCGGCGGCCGGGATCAAGAAGCTCACGACCGAGACCGGCGCCGGCCAGTGGGGCTCGGCGCTCGCGTTCGCCTGCCAGCTGTTCGGCTTGGAGTGCGAGGTGTGGATGGTCGGCTCGAGCTACGACCAGAAGCCCTACCGCCGCTCGATGATGGAGACGTGGGGGGCGACGGTCCACCGCTCGCCGTCCGAGGTGACCGCCTCCGGTCGCGCGCAGGCCGGGCACCCGACCGGCTCGCTCGGGATCGCGATCTCCGAGGCCGTCGAGGTGGCGGCCCAGCGCCCCGACACGAACTACTCGCTGGGGTCGGTGCTCAACCACGTGCTGCTCCACCAGACCGTGATCGGTCAGGAGGCGCTCGCCCAGATGGCGCTGGCGGGCGAAGAGCCCGACGTCGTGGTCGCCTGCGTGGGTGGCGGCTCGAACTTCGGCGGCCTGACGTTCCCGTTCATACGCCGGGTGATCCGCGGCGACGCCAAGACGCGGTTCGTCGCCGCAGAGCCGGCGGCGTGCCCGACGCTCACCCGCGGCGTCTACGCCTACGACTTCGGCGACACGGTCGGACTGACCCCGCTGATGCCGATGTACACGCTCGGCCACGGCTTCGTGCCTCCGCCTGTCCACGCCGGCGGCCTGCGCTACCACGGCGATTCGCCGCTCGTGTGCGGGCTGGTGAAGGCGGGCTCGTCGAGGCCCGCGCCTACCGCCAGAACGAGACGTTCGCGGCGGCGGTCCGCTTCGCCCGTACCGAGGGGCTGATCCCGGCGCCCGAGCCGGCGCACGCGATCCGGGCCGTGATCGAGGAGGCCGAGGCGGCGCGCGAGGCGGGCGAGGAGCGCGTGATCCTGTTCGGCCTGTGCGGCCACGGTCACTTCGACCTGAGCGCCTACGACGCGTATCTGGCCGGCCAGCTTGAGGATCCCGAATTCTCGGAGGACGATCTGGCCGCGGCGCTCGAGGCGCTGCCGGAGGCGCCGGCGCTGGCCTAGCCGGAGCGGCGCTCCTCGGCGCGCTTGGCGGCCCAGGAGACGAGGCCCTGGTAGCGGGACCCAAGGACCCGCTGGGTCACGTCGATCACGTGGGCGTCGCCGCCGATCAGGATCTTCGCGCTGTCGCGCTTGACGCCCTTAAGGATCGTCCGGGCGGCGCTCTCGGGGCTCGTCCGCGCGAGCCGCTCGAAGTCGGCGGCCATCTCCTCCTTATCGCCGTCGCTGATCCGGGCCGAGCGGACGATCGAGGTCCTGATCCCGCCGGGGTGGACGCAGCTGACGCCGACGGGGTGCCCCGCGATCGCCATCTCCTGGCGCAGCGCCTCGGTGAACCCGCGCACGCCGAACTTGGCCGCGTTGTAGCCGGACTGGCCCGGCACGGCGATCAGCCCGAACACGCTCGAGATGTTGACCACGTGGCCGTCGCCGGAGGCGATCAGGTGCGGCAGAAACGCCTTGGTCCCGTACAGGACGCCCCAGAAGTTGATGCCCATGATCCACTCGTAGTCCTCGATCGAGGTCTCCTCGACCGTGCTCGGCCATCGCCACCCCGGCGTTGTTGACGATCAGATTGACGGCGCCGAACCGCTCCTTGACCTCGTCGGCGTGGGCGAACACAGCCGCGCGGTCGGACACGTCGAGCCGGTAGGCCTCGGCCTCGACACCGTGGCGCCGGCAGGCATCGACGGTGGCGCGGACGTTCTCCTCGTTGATGTCCGACAGCGCCAGCCGCGCGCCTTCGGAGGCGAGCTGCTAGCCCGAGCCCTCGCCCGATCCCGGACCCGGCGCCGGTGACCGCGCACACCTTGCCGTGAAAGCTCTTCACGGTATTCGCCGCCCCACCTCTCGGACCGCCGCCCGCGCATCTCACCCGAGACGGCGGACGACGTCGCGGGCGGGCTCCTCGCGGGCCAGCCGGTAGGCCTGGCCGGCCCACAGGTTGATCGCATCCGCGTGGCCCGCCTTCCGCGCCGCCGCCCGGATCGGCGTCGTCAGATGGTGGACGTCGGGATAGGCCGCCGGCGCGTGGTCGTCGTGCTCGGCCATGAAACGGTTGACGATCCCGCGGGCCTGGCGGCCGCTGAAGGCGCGGGTGAGCCGCGTCGGCCGTGGCTCGCTCAGCGCCTGGCGATACGCCGGCGCGGTCCCCGCCTCGGGGGTGAGCATCAGCGCGGTCCCGATCTGAGCCGCCGCCGCGCCGGCGCACAGGACCGCGGCCACGCCGGCGCCGTCGGCGATCCCCCCGGCGGCGACGAGCGGCAGGTCGACCTCGGCCGCGGTCAGCCGCAGGGCGACGAGCAGCCCGAGGTCCTCCGCGTCGTCGTCGTCGTTGAAGTAGCCGCGGTGGCCGCCGGCCTCGAACCCCTGGACCACGAGCGCGTCCGCGCCGGCGTCGCGCGCCTGTACCGCCTCCCGCGGGTTGGTGACCGTCACCCACACGTCTGATTTGAGCTCGTGCAGCCGCTCGACCACGGCCGGATCCGGGCAGCCGAACGTGAACGAGACGACGGCCACGCGCTCCTCGGCGAGCAGCGCCAGCTTCTCCTCGTAGCCGTCGTCGTCGTGGCGCGCCTCGCCGGGCTCGACGCCATACCGCTCGGCCTCCTGTTGCATTCGCGTGGCGTACCGCTCGACGGCGGCGCTGTCGCCGGCGGGCGCCGGCGGGGAGAACACGTTGACCCCGAACGGCACGTCGGTCAGCGAGCGCAGCTCCCGGATGTCGTCGCGGACGGCGTCGGCGGTCTTGTAGCCCGCCGCCAGGAAACCGAACCCTCCGGCTTCGCCGACGGCGGCGGCCAGCTTGGGGGTCGAGGGGCCGCCGGCGAGAGGCGCCTGGATGATCGGTTCAGGCAGCCGGTCAGGTCCACGGAGCGTTCAACCTCTCCCGCCACGAGGGTTTGGGGGATCTTCTGCCATATTGGCCGAAGATATCCCAACCCCGCGCCTGGCTACCGCCCCGCCGCGCGCCACACCGACGCCGCGAGCAGCCCCGCCACCGCCACGGGCAGGATCCACCACGCCGCCACGCTCGTCCCCGCCACCAGCGCGGTGACCCCGATCGCGACGACCACACCCAGGGCGATCCGCCAGTCGTCGCCGACGACGAAGTCCCACAGGAACCGCAGGAACGCCTCGACTCGGCTCACGCCCGCACCGCCTCGCCGCGGACCGCCTCCGGCGCCGCCCGCAGCCGGGCCCGCCGGCGGAGCGCCGCCACCAGCCCGAGCGCGAACGCCAGCGTCAACGGGATGATCGCCAGCAGCGCCGCGTCGCCGCCCGGCCAGTCCGCGCCGGCGCCCTCCCCGCCCCAGAACATCCCGAACGAGGTCAGCATCACCCCGACCCCGAACTTCAGCGCGTTCTCGGGCACCCGGGACAGGGGCGCGTGGACGGCGAACCCGGCGATGACCACGACCAGCACGGCGACGGCGGCGGCGACCGCCGCGAGCCCGACGTTGTGCTGGTTGGCGCCGAACGTGAGCACGATGAACACGACCTCGAGCCCCTCGAGCAGCACGCCCTTGAACGAGATCGTGAACGAGTAGGCGTCGAAACCGGCATCGACCTGCCCGGCGGCGCGGGCCGCCGTCACCTCCTCGTCATAGTTCTCGAGCTCGTCGTGGAGCGCCTTGAACCCCGAAGCTCGTAGCACCGCCTTGCGTAGCCACTGCAGCCCGAAGATCAGCAGCAGCCCGCCGACGATCACCCGGAGAACGTTCAGCGGGAGCGCGGTCAGCGCCGGCCCGAGCACCGCGGTCAGCGCCGCCAGAGCCAGCGACCGCTGCGCCCACCCCGATGAACGCCGAGCGCCAGCTGCGCGTGACGCCGACCGCGAGCACAATCGTCAGTGCCTCGACCGCCTCTACGGCGCACGCGAGGAACACCGAGATGGCGAGACCGAGCTCTTGACCGCTCATCCCCGCAGGCGGTCGTCAACGGCCGCGAGCGTGGTCACGTAGGCAACGTGCGTAAACAGACTCGTGGCGAGATAGCCCCGTGGCCACCGCCACGGCGGCGGCGTGTGGCCGAGCACCGGAAACAGCGAGAACGTCGCCGACATCAGCGTCGAGCCGAACAGGACGCTCGCCCACGGCTCAGGGAACCGGCGGCGGAGGATCCCGTGCCAGATGCCGAACACGGACCCGTAGCTCCATCGCAGGGCGAGTCCGAGCTCGTTCTCCTCGCTTCCGGTGACGGCGGGCAGGTGGAGGATGTTGGCGACGATCGTGCCGGGCACGAGGCTGTCGTCGTAGTCGACCGGGCCCTTGACCCCGGGACGGAGCCGATGCTCGAGCTTGTAAGCGGCGGTCAGCGCCGCCGTCCCGGCGGTTCCGGCCATCGTGCTCCGGACGGTCCAGGGGAGTTTTTTCAGAGGGGATGCCACGCGCCGTCACTCACTGTACGTCCAACCAGTAGTCGACCCACTGCTCCCGCGTCGCGCCAACCCTGTCATACACCGCCTGGGCCCTGAGGTTGTCGGTCGCCGTCACCCACTCCAGGCGGAGCGCCCCGCGGCTCTTACACCGCTCCCGGCACGCCGCGATCAGTGCGTCGGCGGCTCCCTCTCCGCGCCACTCGGGCGCCACGAACAGGTCGTTCATGACGCCGATTCGCCCGCCGCAGTTCGTCTCCCAGGTCCAGAACAGCGTGGCGAATCCCATCGCCTCGCCATCATCGTCGCGGGCGATGAACTGCACGCCCTCGCGCTGCGGATCCCCGAGCAGCGCGCGACTCATCGTCAGCAGCGCATCGTCGCTGGGGGTCGAGCGGTAGAAGTCGCAGTAGCCGCGCATCAGCGACAGGAGGTCGGCGAGGTCCTGTTCGGTGACGGCTCGGATCTCCACGTCGCCGAGTATCACAGGCTGAGGGCACAAACTGGGTAGCACCGGTGTGTGGCATCGAACCGTGAGATCGCATTTGTCCTGGGAGGGGGCGGGATCCTCGGCGCCCACGAGGTCGGGATGCTGCGGGCGCTGGCGGAAAGCTCGATCGAGCCCGACCTCATCCTCGGGACGTCCGTTGGTGCGGTCAACGGTGCGTTCTTTGCCGCCGAGCCCAATAGCGATGGCGTCGAAAAGCTCCGGCAACTCTGGAGCGACTCCCGGTTGTCCGCCGCCTCCCCGAGCCTTCTTTTGCGCCGGATCACCACGCTCACGCGGACCGGCACCTCGCTGCACTCACTCGAAGACGCACGACGGCCTCTCGCCGCGGCGCTGCCGGTGGAGTGTGTGGAAGAGCTCAAGGTTCCGTTCCAGTGCGTGGCGGCGTCGATCGAAAACGCGGCCGAGCACTGGTTCGATCACGGGCGGCTGGCGGATGTCGTTCTCGCCTCATGTGCAGTTCCCGGGATCCTGCCACCGGTCGTGATCGGCGATGAGCACTTCATCGACGGCGGGATCGTCAACTCGATCCCGGTGGCCAGGGCGGTGGCGCTCGGTGCGCGAACGATCTATGTCCTCCAGGTCGGGCGGCTTGAGAAGCGGTTGCACCCGCCGCGGTGGCCGTGGGAGGTTGCCCTCGTGGCGTTCGAGGTGGCGCGACGGCACCGCTTCGCCCACGATCTCGAGTCCCTCCCCGACGGGGTCAAGCTGCACGTCCTCCCTACCGGCGGCTCGGCAGCGCCGGCCTACAACGACGTCCCCAGCCAACTTCGAATCAGACGACTGGCAATGACAATCGAGCAGCAGATCGACCTCTCGTACGAGGCGGCGCTGAGCTATCTGGCGGACCGGTGATACCCGCTGCCGCCATCCGACGCCCGCTCACCATCACCGCGTGGCTGGTGATGTCGATCGTGTTCCTGATGCTGTCTCCGGTGCTGCTCGCGCTCGCGGCGGTGGCGGCGGTAACGGCCAGGCGTCCCCAACCGCTGCTTGTTACTCGCCTGCTCGTCACCTACTTCGCTCGCGAACTCGCGGTGCTCGTGGCTTGCGGAGCGCTGTGGGTGCTGAGCGGCGCCGGCACGCGCGTCCACTGCCCCCGGTTCCAGCGGCTCCATTACAGGCTTCTGCGCTGGTTCGTGCACGGGATCACCCAACGTGCCCTGACCCTGCTGGGTATCCGCGTCAGCCCCGACATCGGACTGGATGTCGCCCGCGCGCTTCAGGCCGACCGCCCGCTGTTGTTCTTCAGCCGCCACGCGGGTCCAGGAGACACCGCGCTGCTCGTCGATCTCCTGCTCAGCCGTTATGACCGTCGTCCGAGCGTCGTCTTCAAGGAGACGCTCGCGATCGATCCGTGCGTCGATCTACTCGGCCATCGGCTTCCGCACGCCGTGCTCGACACCGCAGACCGAGCGGCATGCGAGGCGAGGATCCGGGAGACCACCACCAAGCTCGGCGATCGCGGCGTTCTGCTGCTGTTCCCCGAGGGCGCAAACTTCAGTTTCGAGCGGCGAAGGTCCTCGCTTCGCAAGCTGTGGCACAAGGGGCGCCGACGCGAGGCCGCGGAAGGCCGGGGGATGTCGCACGTGATGCCGCCGCACCCGACCGGAGCGCTCGTTGCCCTGCACGCGAACCCGCAGGCGGATGTCATCTTCGGCGCGCACACCGGGCTCGGGCTTGCTGCGTTCCCGCGCGAGCTGTGGCGCGAGCCACCGATCGGGGCAACGTTCAAATCCAGGATGTGGCTCGTTCCCGCCGACGAGCGCCCCGCCGATCCCGACGAGCAGGTGCGCTGGATCTACGACTGGTGGAAGCGGATCGACGAGTGGATCGACGGGGCTGGCAGCGAGCCCGTCCCCCCGCCTCACGACGTCGCTCACACCCCGGCGGCGTAGGCAACACTCCTCACGAGCTGTGGGGGTGGAGAATTCCCGCCCGTGACCTCGGCGCTCGGCAACCTCAAGGTGCTCGACTTCTCGCGCGTGCTCGCGGGACCTTTGACGACGATGGTGCTGGCCGACCTGGGCGCGACCGTCACCAAGGTCGAGTCGCCCGCCGGGGACGACACGCGGGGCTGGGGCCCGCCGTACGACGAGAACGGCATGGCGACCTACTTTGAGTCGGTCAACCGCAACAAGGACAGCCTTGTCCTCGACCTGGCCGAGCCCGGCGACCTGGAGCAGGCCCGCGGGCTGGCGCTGGCGGCCGACGTGCTCGTCGAGAACTTCCGCCCCGGGGTGATGGCGAAATTTGGCCTCGACTACGAACGGTTGCACGAGCTCAACCCGGGCCTGATCTACTGCTCGATCACCGGATTCGGACGTGGCGCCGGCGCCACGCTGCCCGGCTATGACCTCCTCATCCAGGCGCTCGGCGGGCTGATGAGCATCACCGGCGAGGCCGATGGCGAGCCGCAGAAGGTCGGCGTCGCCCTGGTCGACGTGCTCGCCGGGCTGTACGCCACGATCGGCATCCTGGCCGCGCTCGAGCACCGGCGCGACACCGGTGAGGGGCAGCTCGTCGAGGTCGAGCTGCTGACCGCGCTGCTCGCCGGGCTCGTCAACCAGAGCTCGGCGTACACGCTCGCCGGTGTGGTCGCGGGCCGGATGGGCAACCAGCATCCGAGCATCGCGCCGTATCGGCTGCTGCGGACCGCCGAGGGCGACCTCGTGATCGCCGTCGGCACCAACCGCCAGTTCGCCGCGCTGTGCGAGGTGGTCGGCGCGAGCGAGCTCGCGGAGGACCCCAGGTTCGCGAACAACACAGCCCGCGTCGAGCACCGCGATCAGCTCAGCGAGGCGCTCGAGCAGCGCCTGGCCACACGCTCGGCTCGGGAATGGGCCGCCGAGCTGACCGAGGTCCGCGTCCCGGCCGGCGTCGTCAACGACATCGCCGGCGCGTTCAGCCTCGCCCAGGCGCTCGGGCTGGAGCCGGTCGTCGAGATTCCCCGGGAGGACGGGACGACCGCGTCGCTCACCCGCAATCCGATCCGCCTGTCGGCGACGCCGCCGACGTATCGCACGGCCCCGCCGCGGCTCGGGGAGCCGAAGCGGCGCGTTGACTAATCTCGATCGACGACGGCGACATCGATCGAGAGGAGCGAGATGGACATCGGAATCGGGCTACCAAATGCGGTTCGGGGAGTCGATCGGCGCGGAATCGTGGACTGGGCGCGACGGGCCGAGGAAGCGGGCTTCTCCTCGCTGGGGACGCTCGACCGCATCGCGTATCCGAACTACGAGTCGCTGATCTCGCTCGCCGCGGCCGCCGCGGTGACCGAGCGGATCCGGCTTGTCACCGACATCCTGATCGCGCCACTGCGGACGAACACGGCGCTGTTCGCCAAGCAGGCGGCGACGATCGACTCGCTGTCCGGCGGCCGGCTCGTCCTCGGCCTCGCCGTCGGCGGACGCCCCGACGACTACGAGCTCTCCCACGCCGATTTCCACACCCGCGGCCGGGCGTTCGAGCGCCAGCTCGGCGAGCTGAACGAAATCTGGGCCGGTGACGCGATCGGACCCGACCCGGCCGACGGCAAGCGGCCGACGGTGCTGATCGGCGGCCGCGCCGACGCCGCGTTCCGCCGCGCCGCCGAGTACGCCGACGGATGGACCCTGGGTGGCGGCACGCCGGACCAGTTCGCCGAGGGGCTGGGCAAGCTCCGCGAGGCGTGGACCGAGGCCGGCCGCGAGGGTTCGCCGAAGACGATGGTCCTGTTCTACTTCTCGCTCGGCGATGACGCCGCCGGGCAGGCGCAGCGGAGCCTCGGCGACTACTACTCGTTCCTCGCGGCCTACGCCGACCAGGTCGTGAAATCGGCCGCCAAGGACGCCGACACGATCAAGGGCTACCTGGCCGGGTTCGAGCAGGCCGGCGCCGACGAGGTGATCTGCTTCCCGGCGTCAGCGGACCCGGCGCAGGTCGAGCTGCTGGCGGAGGCGGTCGGGCTGTAGGCCCTGGCGGTCGTTGAGGGCGCCGGCGTCCCTGATCTGCCGCTCCCGATGATGCACAGTGCGCCAATCTCGGCGCCAGGGCCAGCCGTGGCATGTGGTGCACACTCCTCGTGCACAGCAGGCCTCGCCTTGGGATCTGGCGCGAGATTGGCGCACTACGCACCACGATTGCCGTCATAACAGCCCAATCGCGGATCGCTGGCCGTCTCCCGGCTCCCGATTAAGCGGCGAACCCGCCCCCTTTCGCCCTAGGCCGCCCGCGCCCGCGCCCGCCGCCGCCGCTCGTGCTGCCCGAAGAACCGAAGCAGCGCCGCATGGGTCTGCCGGGGCCGCTCGAGCTGCGGGACGTGGCCGCAGTCGAGCTCGACGTGCTCGGCTGACGGGAGCACCCGCCGGACGTGGTCGGCGAAGCGGATCGGAACGAGGCCGTCTCGGCGCCCCCACACGAACAGGCTGGGCGGCTGGAGCCCGGGGAGCCGTGTCCAGAAGCCATTTGGCCCGTGGGGCTCCTCGAGGTAGATGTTCCGCGCCGAGGCGTAGAACGCCGCCCGCCCGCGCGGCGTCAGGTAGGAGCGCAGGAACTCGTCGATCCCGGCCGCCGTCCATTCCTCGTCCGCGCCCGGGATCACGTGGCGGACGATCCCCTCAACGACCGTACGGGGCGCCGGCTGGATCAGGCCGAGCTGCGGCGCCACGAACCGCAGGAACGGCGCCCACGGCCGGTCGCGGAGCCACGCCAGCGAGGGCGCCAGGAGCCCCAGCGCGGCCACCCGATCCGGCGCCCGCAGACCGACCTCGATCGCCACCCGCCCGCCCATGCTGTTGCCGACGATGTGCGCCCGCTCCAGCTCGAGTGCGTCCAGCAGGGCGACGATCGCCTTGGCGAAGTAGGCGGCGTCGTAGCCGGCGCGGATCGGCTTGTCGGAGTCGCCGAAGCCGGGAAGGTCGACCGCGATCGCCCGGTGGGAGTCCGCCAGCGCGGCCACCGTCGGCAGGAACGAGACCTTCGTCGCGCCGAGGCCGTGGAGCATCACGACCGGGAACCCCGTCCCGGCCTCGCTCACGGACAACCCACCGGCGGCGGTCCGGATCCCGCGGAACCGCAGCCCCGCCCCTCCCCCGGCGGCCGTCGCCGCCAGGAACCCGACCCCGAGGTGGAGGTCGTGGCGGATGCTGAGCTTGCCGGCGCGAAATGCCGTCATCCCGCCACGGATGTCGCGGGCGATCGCCGCCCACGTCCGCTGATCGGCGGTCAGTACCGCATCCGGACGGCGATCGGGATCCGCGGGGACGAGCTTGACCGTCTTGCCGTCCAGCAGAGCGTCGATCGGCTCGGGCCCGGCACCGGCCAGGCGCACCCGGGCCGACGGCCGCCCGAGCTCGAACACGGCCGGGTCATAGCGGTCGGCAAGCTCCTGGATCGGGCCCAAGGGCGCGGATCCTACAGATTGACCCCGGCCATTCCGGCCTCGTTGTAGCGCTCGCCGGACGGCTCCGGGAGCTCCGCATTGATCCGATCGAGCTCGTCGGCGGTCAGCTCGACGTCGACTGACGCGGCGTTCTCCTCGAGGTACTTGCGCCGCTTGGTCCCGGGGATCGGCACGAGATCCTCACCCTGGGCCAGGACCCAGGCCAGCGCCAGCTGCGCGGGCGTGATGCCCTTCTCCTGGGCGATCTCGGCGACCTTCGAGGCGAGCCGGAGGTTGGCCTCGAGATTCTCGCCGGTGAATCGGGGCCCGCTGCGGCGGAAGTCGTTCTCATCGAGCTCATCGGGCGACTTGAACCGGCCGGAGAGAAACCCGCGGCCGAGCGGCGAGTACGGGACGAACCCGATCCCGAGCTCGCGGCAGAGCGGCAGCAGCTCCACCTCAGGGTCGCGCGACCACATCGAGTACTCGGTCTGGAGCGCCGTGATCGGGTGGACGGCCTGGGCGCGGCGGATCGTCTCGGGCGCCGCCTCGCTCAGCCCGATGTGGAGGATCTTGCCCTCCTGGACGAGCTCCCCCATCGCTCCGACCGTCTCCTCGATCGGCACGTTCGGATCAACCCGGTGCTGGTAGAAGAGGTCGACGTAATCGGTGCCGAGCCGCCGGAGCGAACCGTCGATCGACCGATGCACGTGCTCGGGCGAGCCGTCGAGCGGGCCGACCGTCGACATCTCGCCGGGAACGGCCTCGTCCATCCGCCGGGCGAACTTCGTGGCGATCACGTACTCGTCGCGGCGGCCCTGGATCGCGCGGCCGACGAGCTCCTCGTTCGTCAGCGGCCCATAAAGCTGCGCGGTGTCGAGGAAGTTGATCCCGAGCTCCAGCGCCCGGTGGATCGTCGCGATCGACTCATCGTCGTCCGTAGAGCCGTAGAAGGCCGACATCCCCATGCACCCCAGCCCGAGCGCCGAAACCTCGAGCGATCCAAGCTTGCGCGTGTTCATTGCGGATCCTCTCTTTCGCGAATTCAACCGCTACTGGATACCCAGCCTACGACCCGTCAAGCCTGACTACTGACTCGGATCCGGAAGAGACACGGATGTCGCTGCGACGATGGCCTACGATCCTCCGACTACGCCCGTGCAGACAAAGGGGTAGTTATGGCTCGCAAGGCGCTCATCTTCATCACAGCCATGGTCGCGCTCACCGGCGCTGCAGCTGGTGCCCAACCCGCCGCGAGGTACAACTCCGGCTACAACGGCTGGTGGCCCGCCGGGTTCGGGTACCCGCCGATAACGCTGCACGCGCCCACCTATCCGTGCTCCGTGACGGCCTATGGGCCCACGTTCCATTCCCACTCGGGCCGATGGACTCAGGACTACGGCGGCGGTACGAGCTGCGCCGACGGGGTCGGCACCAAGACGCTGACCGTCTACGACCAGGTTCTGGGCCAGGACGGCAAGACCTGGCACACGATCAGCGGCTCAAACTTCACGGACGGGCCGACCACCGGGAACCCTCTGCACATCAAGCTCAATCGGGCTGCCCACCTCGGCCACGTCTACCGCACCTTTGTGAGCGCGGAGCTGGTGGTGCCGAACGGCCACGCGGGATGCTCGCTAAGCGGCACGTGCTTCCAGACGATCACGCTCACGGGAGTGAGCCGGCGACTCGCTCCGTGACCCTCGGGGCTGCCCGCCCCTATAGGTGGGCACGCGAGCGGCGCGAGGTCGATTCCGCGATGAGATCCGCGCCACGGCGATGTCTAATTGAAGGTGATGACGACCAAGACTCCGCCCGTTGAACTCGAGGTCGCCGGCCGAACGGTCCGGATAAGCAGCCCCGACCGGGTGTACTTCTCGGCGCGCGGCGAGACCAAGCTCGACCTGGCCCGGTACTACATGAGCGTCGGTGACGGAATCGTCCGCGCGCTGCGCGAGCGGCCGTGCATGCTCCACCGCTTTCCGAGCGGGGTCGATGGCGACAAGGTCCATCAGAAGCGGATCCCGTCGGGTGCACCCGACTGGATCGAGACCGTGCTCGTTACGTTCCCCCGCTACGGGCGCCACGCCGACGAGCTGTGCGTGACCGAGCTCGGCAGCGTGATCTGGGCGGTGCAGATGTCGACGGTCGAGTTTCACCCCTGGAACTCCCGGCGCGCCGACGTCGAGCGGCCCGACGAGTGGCGGATCGACATCGACCCGATGCCCGAGGCCGACTTCGACACCGTCCGGCGCGTCGCCCATGTCGCCCACGAGGTGCTCGACGAGCTTGGCGCCGTTGGCTGGCCCAAGACCTCAGGCGGCAACGGGCTGCACATCTACGTCCGGATCGAGCCCCGGTGGGGCTTCGGCGAGGTCCGCCAGGCGGCGCTGGCGTTCGCCCGCGAGGTCGAGCGGCGAGCCCCCCAGGACGCGACCACGACCTGGTGGCGCAAGGACCGCGAGCCGGGCAAGGTATTCGTCGACTTCAATCAAAACGCCCGGGACCACACGATCGCATCCGCGTACTCGGTCCGCGGCGTCAAGGAGGGCACGGTCTCGACCCCGATCTCGTGGGACGAGATCGACGACGTCGACCCGCGGGAACTCACGATCGCCACCGTGCCCGAACGGTTCGCCCGGCTCGGCGATCTGCACGCCGGCATCGACGATGCTGTGTTCTCGCTCGAGCCGCTGCTCGAGTGGGCGGAGCGGGAACCTCCCGCCGAGGGCTGACGCCCAGCCAACGGTTGGCAGCCGACCGTCGCCTGACAGAATTGATCAAACTTCGACAAACCGCAAGGAGGTATGACCTTGCCTTTCTTGATCGGTGCTTCCACCGGTTGGGGCATAGGGCTCGTGCTGGGGATCATCGTCGTGGTCGTGGCCGCGGGGATCGTGATCACGATCGTCGCTCTGGCGCAGAAGATCGCCAAGCAGGCACGGGCCGCCGTGGACGGGGTCGACAAAGTGCGCGAGCAGACAATGGAGCTCAACAACGTCGGGCGGATCAACGACTCCGGCGTGCGAATCCTCCACTCGGCGCGGGCACTGCGAAAGGTGGCGGTCGGGAAATGACGCTCACCTACGCCGCGCTTTCCGACCACGGCGCCTGGACGATCGCGCTGATCATCGGGCTCGTCGCCGCGCTGGCCGTCGCCGCGCTGCTGATGATGCTGCTCAGAGCGACCGACGACATCAAGGGGTCGGTTGCCCGCCTGCTCGAGGTCGCGGGCCTCGTCGCCGCCAACACGGCGAACATCCCGCAGCTCGAGGCGACCGCACCGGTGCTTGGGCAGATCGTGGATGAGGCCGTGGTCCAGGACAGCTACATGAACGCCCTGACCGACGGGTTCGGTGGCGCATGACCCTCCTGATCATCCTCAGCGTGATCCTCGCGATCATCATCGTGCTCGTCCTCGCCGGCGCCCTGATCCGCGTCCGCCAGGACCTGGAGGCGATCTCCGCCGGCCTGGCCACCCTGGCCACGGCGCTCGACGGCGTCGAAACCGAGCACCTGCGGCCGCTCGAACCGGCGGTCAAGGCGATCAACGCTCAGTTCGACGTGATCGTAGGAGCCTTTCCGGGCATCGCCTCGAAGGCCGCGATCGTCGCCGAGAGGAGGCCGAAATGATCCTGGAGTGGATCGGGGCCATCGTGCTCCTCGTCGTGCTGTTCCCGGTCGTCGTGTACCTGCTGCTCGGCGTCCTGCGCGCGGCCAACAGCATCGTGCCGAGCGTCCAGCAGATCGCCAGAACCGCCCACGCCGGATCGCAGGATCTCGACGCGACGGCATTGCTGCTGACGACGCAGGATCAGGTAGCCAAGACGATCGAGGCCGCCGCCAACTATGGCGGCTCGCTCGACGTGATAGTCGACGACGCGTGAGGGGGATGGAGCGATGCCAGCAGCTGGTGTAGTCATGATCATCGCGGTGGTGCTGATCGTCGCCGCCGTTGTCGTGTTCCTTGTCGGGACGATCCTCGCGCTCCACAAGATCACCAAGGGCCTCGACGAGGCCATCTCCGGAGTTGTCGGGATCATCGAGAAGACCGCCCCTGTGGGCGACGTCGTGAAGTCGATCAACACCAACCTCGATGCCGGGGTCGACCTGCTCGAAGGCCTGCTCGTCAAGAAGGCCGGGATGGAGGACGCCGTCGGCCTCGTCGACGGCCTGTACCCGGGCGCGGCGGCCGCCGGCTTCCGCAACTTCTCGGACAGCGCGACGACCAAGGCGCCGCGGATCTCCGAGGTCTATACGAAGGGGACGCTGACGCTCGCGCGGCTTGGCCGCGAGGCGCCGGTCGCGGTGAGGAGCCCGAACGGCCCCGCGATCCGCAATCCGGCCTACGGGAGCGCAGCTGCTCTCGCCCTGTACCCGGACGGTCGCCCGGCGCGGGGGCCCTCCCCGGCGCTGCCCCGTTCGCCCGTCATCGGCACCGACTCGCCGGTCCAGTACGAGCAGCGCGAGGACATCGGCCAACCCCGCAAGCAAATGCCGGCCGGGAGCGCGACCGGCGTGAAGGAGGAAGGCTGATGCAAACTCCCGGCCCCTTCGGGTACGAGCGGGCGACCAGCGTCGACGGCGCGATCGCCTCGCTCAACCGGCTCGGCTCCGAGGCCCGGATCATCGCCGGCGGGCACAGCCTGCTGCCGATGATGAAGTTGCGCCTCGCCAACCCAGAGCACCTGATTGACATCAACGATCTCACCGAGCTCTCCTACATCCGCGAGGAGGGGGACGAGCTTCGGATCGGGGCGCTCACACGCCATGCCGAGCTGCTCGACTCCGAACTGCTCGCGCGGCACTTCCCGCTGTTCCGGGATGCCGAGTACGTGATCGCCGACCCGGTCGTCCGCAACCGCGGCACGATCGGCGGCTCGCTGTGTCAGGCCGACGCCGCCGAGGACCTGAGCTCGGTCTGCTCGGCGGTCAAGGCGAGCGCCGTGATCCGCGGGAGCGACGGTGAGCGCACCGTCGCGATGGCGGACTTCCACATCGGCCCGTTCATGACGGCCGTCGGCGACGGCGAGATGCTCACCGAGGTCCGGATACCGCTGCGCTCCGGCGGCGGCAGCGCCCACGAGAAGGTCGAACGGCGTGCCGGGGACTGGGCGATCGCCGCAGCTTCGGCCGCCGTCTGGATCGACGGCGGCACGATCGTCGACGCCGGCGTGGCCCTCAGTGCGGTCGGCCCGACCACGGTCGACGTCACCCGAGCCGAGGAGCTGCTGCGCGGAAAGCCACCTTCCGAGGAGCTGTTCGTGCAAGTTGGAGAGATGGCTTCCGAGGACTGCTCTCCTGTCCCCGACGGCCGCGGACCGGTCGACTACAAGCGCCACCTGGCCGGCGTTCTCACCAAGCGCGCCCTGCGCCAAGCGACGGCTCGCGCCCTGAAACAGGAGACGTAGATGGAACTGAACATCACGATCAACGGGGAGCAGGTCGCGCGCGACGTCGAGCCGCGCCAGCTGCTCGTCCACTACATTCGCGACACGCCCGGGTTGACCGGCACCCACTGGGGCTGTGACACCTCGAACTGCGGCGCGTGCGTCGTGCTGATGGACGGCAAGCCGGTGAAGTCGTGCACGATCCTGGCGGCGATGTGCGAGGGCCACGAGATCTCGACCGTCGAGTCGCTGGAGAAGGACGGCGAGCTCGACCCGATCCAGGCCGGTTTCCATGAACTGCACGCGCTCCACTGCGGGTTCTGCACGCCGGGGATGCTGATGACGACCCGCGCGCTCCTGAACGAGAACCCCGACCCCAGCGAGGCCGAGATCCGGATGGCGATCTCGGGGGCGATCTGCCGGTGCACCGGCTACAAGAACATCGTCGCAGCCGTCCGCTGGGCAGCTGAGCACGAAGCCGCGAACAAGCAGGAGGTCCACTGACCATGGCCGTGACCGAAGAGAACCTGCCGAGTCCGACCACCGAGCGCCCGATCGGCTTCGGCCGGCTCAAGCGCAAGGAGGACGCGCGCTTCATCCGCGGCAAGGGCACCTACCTCGACGACATCCGCCTCCCCGGGATGGTCCACGGGGCCGTGCTGCGCAGCCCGTTCGCCCACGCCAGGATCGTCTCGATCGACACCTCCCGCGCGCTGGCCCACCCCAATGTCGCGGCCGTCGTCACGGCCAAGGACCTCGAGACGCTGGGGCTCGCGTGGATGCCGACGATCTCCTACGACACGCAGGCCGTGCTCGCCGGCGACAAGGTCCGGTTCCAGGGCCAGGAGGTCGCGTTCGTGATCGCGACCGACGAATACTCCGCCCGCGACGCGCTCCAGCTGATCGACGTCGAGTACGAACCGCTGCCGGCGATCGTCAACGCCCGCAAGGCACTCGACCCCGACGCGCCGCTGATCCGCGACGACAAGGAGGGCCAGACCGACAACCTCGCGAGCCCGCTGTGGGAGGCCGGCGACGAGGAGGCCACGAACCGCGCGTTCGCCGAGGCGGACACGATCGTGACGCGCGACATCATCTACCCGCGCTGCCACCCCGCCCCGTTGGAGACGTGCGGGATGATCGCCGACTTCAACCCGAACACCGGGCAGCTCGACATCTACAACGGCAACCAGGCGCCGAACGCGCACCGCACCGTCTACGCCCACGTGGCCGGTCTCGCCGAGCACATGATCCGGATCCAGTGCAACGACATCGGCGGCGGCTTCGGCAACAAGGTGCCGGTGTATCCCGGCTATGTGTGCGCGATCGCCGGGTCGATCGTCGCCGGCGTTCCGGTCAAATGGATCGAGGACCGCTCCGAGAACCTGATGTCGACGGGTTTCGCTCGCGACTACATCATGCACGCGGACATGTGCTCCAAGGACGGCAAGATCACCGGCCTGCGGGTCGATGTGATCGCCGACCACGGGGCTTTCGACTCGACGGCACAGCCGACCAAGTTCCCGGCCGGGTTCTTCCACATCTGCTGCGGCTCCTACGACCTGCAGGCCTCCCACGTCAAGGTCAAGGCCGTCTACACGAACAAGGCCCCGGGCGGCGTCGCCTACCGGTGCTCGTTCCGGATCACGGAGGCCGTGTACCTGGTCGAGCGGATGACCGAGGCGCTGGCGGTCGAGATGGGCGTCGACCCGATCGAGCTGCGGATGAAGAGCTTCATCCAGCCCGAGCAGTTCCCGTACGAGACGACCACCGGCTGGACGTATGACTCGGGCGACTACGGCAAGACGATGAAGGTCGCGATGGAGATCGCCGGTTACGACGATCTGCGGCGCGAGCAGGCCGATAAGCGCGAGCGCGGCGAGCTGATGGGGATCGGAATCTCGTTCTTCACCGAGGGCGTCGGCGCCGGACCGCGCAAGCACATGGACATCCTCGGCCTGGCGATGAACGACGGGGCCGACCTTCGCGTCCACCCGTCGGGCAAGGCGGTGGTCAGCATCAGCGCCCAGACCCAGGGCCAGGGCCACGAGACGACGTTCGCCCAGATCGTCGCCGAGGAGCTCGGGATCCCGCCCGAGGACGTCCAGGTCCGCCACGGCGACACCGATCGCACCCCGTACGGTCTCGGCACCTACGGCTCTCGGTCGACGCCAGTCTCGGGTGGGGCCGTCGCCGTCGTCTCGCGCAAGGTGCGTGACAAGGCGCGCCAGATCGCCGCGACGATGCTCGAGACCAGGGCCGAGGACCTGGCCTGGGAGAAGGGCCGCTGGTACGTCAAGGGCGACCCGGAGAAGGGCGTGCTGATCGAGGACATCGCCGCGTACGCCTACTCCGGCGACCCGATGCCCGAGGGCATGGAGGGCGGACTCGACGCTCAGGTGATCTACGACCCGCCGAACCTGACCTACCCATACGGGGCCTACATCGCCGTCGTCGACATCGACCCGGAGACGGCCGCGGTCACCGTTCGCCGGTTCATCGCCGTCGACGACTGCGGCGTTCGGATCAACCCCATGATTGTCGACGGCCAGATCCACGGCGGCCTCGCCGAGGGGATCGGGATCGCGCTGATGGAGGTGATCACGTTCGACGAGGAGGGCAACTGCCTGAACTCATCGTTCATGGACTACCTGATCCCGACCGCGCTCGAGTGCCCCGACTTCGAGCTCGGCGAGACGGTCACCCCGTGCCCGCACCATCCGCTCGGAGCCAAGGGCGTCGGCGAATCGCCGAACGTCGGGTCTCCGCCGGCGATCGTCAATGCCATCATCGACGCGCTCCATCAGACCTACGGTGTCGACCACATCGATATGCCCTGCACGCCGGCGCGCGTGTGGGCCGCGATGCAGGGCCGGGCCGAGCCTCCGCAATGACATATGTGACGGGGGAGGCGTCCGACGAGATCCGGCAGCTGGTCCCGGACGTCGAGACGCTCGCCCAGAGGCTGGGTTTGGTCGACTACCTCGTCGACGAGGGGCTGGCCACGTCGATCTTCCTGTCGCTGCGCCTCCCGCAGCCGCTGCTGCTGGAGGGCGAGGCCGGGGTCGGCAAGACCGAGGCCGCGAAGGCGATCGCGGCGGTGCTCGACACGCCGCTGATCCGCCTGCAGTGCTACGAGGGGATCGACGCCGCCGAGGCGCTGTACGAGTGGAACTACCCCAAGCAGCTGCTCGCGATCCGGCTCGCCGAGGCCCGCGGCGGAGAGCTGCGCGAGTCGGATCTGTTCGGCCCCGACTACCTGACCCGCCGACCCCTGCTCCGGGCGCTCGAACATCCGGGGCCGAGGCCGGCGGTGCTGCTGATCGACGAGATCGACCGCGCCGATGACGACTTCGAGGCGTTCCTGCTCGAGCTGCTCGGCGACGCGGCCGTCACGATCCCGGAGCTCGGAACGGTCCGCGCAACCCACCCGCCGATCATCGTGCTGACGTCGAACCGGACCCGCGACCTCCACGACGCGGTCAAGCGCCGATGCCTGTACCAGTGGATCGATTACCCGATGCCGGCGAGAGAGGTCGAGATCATCCGCCGGCGGGTGCTCGGGGCGTCTGAAACGCTGGCGGTCCAGGTCGCCGACGCGGTGGCTCGTATGCGCGGCTCGGACGTACAGAAGCCGCCCGGGATCGCCGAGGCGATCGACTGGCTGGCCGCCCTGAACGAGCTGGGCGTGGAGGTCCTGGATGCCACCGCGGTACAGCGGACGCTCGGCTCGGTCCTGAAGTACCGCGAAGATCAAGAGGTCGTCCGCGCCGGGGGCTTGGAGGCGCTCGTTGCCGACTGACGCGCCTGTCTTCCGCGTCGAGACGATCCATCTCGACCTGCCGGCGGTGGCTGGGGCGTTCAGCCAGCGGCTACACAACATGGGCCTGCCGGTGACCGCCGAACGAGCGGCCTCGTTCGCGAGCGCGCTGGCGTTGGCGCGGCCGGTGTCGCGCCGGCGCCTTTACTGGACGGCGCGCGCTGTGTTCGTGTCCGATCGGTCGCAGGTGAAGGGGTTCGACGCCGTCTTCGCCGAGGTATTCGGCACCGGGCGTCCCGAGCCGAGCTCGGGCGACCTGCACCAGGACGTGACGACAGCGCCGGCGCCGCCCGACGAACGTCCGGACTCCGAGCACGAGGTCACGGGCGAGATATCCGACGGTTCGCTCTCCTCCCTCGCCGGCGACGATGGCGACGCGGGCGCGGACGATGAGGATCTCCGCGACGTCGAGGTGCCGCTCGCGCCCAGCGACGAGGAGCTCCTGCGCGAGAAGCGGTTTGACGCCCTCTCTCCACGCGAGCTCGCCCACCTCTACCAGCTGATGACCCGCCTCCAGCTGGCGACGCCGCTGCGACGGACGCGCCGCGCCGAGAAGTACCGCCACGGCCAGCGAATCGATCTGCGGCGCACGCTGCGGGGGAGCATGCGCACGGGTGGGGACCCGATCCGACTGAGACGCCGGCGCCGGCGCGTGGTCCCCAGGCGGATGGTGCTGCTGTGCGACATCTCGGGCTCGATGGAGCCCTACGCCCGCGCGTACCTCCAGTTCCTGACCTGCGCCACGGGCAGCGCGCGGAGCGCCGAAGCGTTCGTATTCGCGACGCGGCTGACGCGGCTGACCCGGGCGCTCCGCTCGCGCAGCCCCGAGCGCGCGATCCAGAACGCGGCGGCCGCCGCTCCCGACTGGTCGAGCGGGACCCGGATCGGAGACGCCCTGAAGGCGTTCAACGATCGCCACGGCCGTCGGGGGCTCGCTCGCGGCGCGGTCGTCGTGATCCTCTCCGACGGCTGGGAGCGCGGCGACCCGACGCTCGTCGGCCGGGAGATGGAGCGCCTGGCCCGCCTGGCTCACCGGATCGTGTGGGTCAATCCCCGCGCCGGCGCCGAGGATTTCGTGCCCCGCGCCGGCGGGATGGCCGCGGCGCTCCCGTACTGCGACGCGCTCGTCAGCGGCCACAGCCTCGAGGCGCTCGGCGAGGTCGTCGAGGCGATCGGGGCCGACGCGTCCGAGTGGGAGCGCCCGACCTCGGCGCCGGCTCCGGCCGAGCCCGAAGAGGAGCCGTGGGCGAGCGCCACGCCCGTTCACGGAAGCTCGGTGGCGATGCCGAGCGGCTATGGCCCGAAGCGCGGCCACACGACGCCCGGATGGAGTATCGGTGGCAGCTGAGGCCAAGAAGTGCATCTATCCCGGCTGCGACCGTCCCGCGGTCCCGCCCCACGCACTCGGCGGACCCCAACCGGCATTCTGCGACCTCGAGGAGCACAACGCCCTCACCGCCCATCAAGAGCGCCAGCGCCTCGCCCATGAGGACGAACTTCACCAACCAGACGACGAGTGAGGAGGTTGATTCGTGGCTAACGAGGCATATCGAGCCGTCTTCCTGCGGGTGCACCCGACCGGGAAGATGGTGCTCAGCCTGACCACTGAGGCCGACGGCAACGAGACCCGCTACGCGCAGCTGGTCGCCGATCAGCTCGGCGTGCCCGCCCTCGACATCAAGGTCGTGCCCGCCGACCTGGACCGTTTCGGCGAGGGGCACGGCTACAACACGAGCCCGTCGCCCGGTACCTCGGCCGCGGTCGAAAGTGCCACTGGGAAGATCCGCGCCAAGGCGCAGCTGCTCGCGGGCGTCTCGCTCGATGCCGCACCCGAAAGCCTCAAGTGGTCGGGCGGGGCGTTCCTGGCCGAGAGCGATCCCTCGCAGATGAAGACGATCGCCGACCTGGCGCTGTACGCCCACGGGACCGGGGCGCTACCCCCCGGGGTCGAGGGCGGCCTCGACGCCCAGACCGTCTACAGCGACTAGCCCTTCTTCGCTTCGATCGTGACCCGGACCTCGTCGGCCACCTTGAGCGTGCCGAACAGGATCGAGTACGGCTTCAGCCCCACGTCGGTCTGCTTGACGGTCGCCTCGCCGGTGAGGCTGCCGTCGTCGCCGATCCTCAGATCGAACTCGGTCGGGACGCTCTTGCCGAGCATCTGGAGCTCCCCGCGCACCTGAAGGCGATCGCCATCGCTGCTGACCGAGGTCGAGTGGAACTCGATCGGGGTTCGCTTGAGCACCTCCTCGTCGATCGACTGCCGGATGCTCGCCATGTCATCGTCGCCGAGCGCCTGGATCCCGCCCCGTCCCTCGCGCACCTGCAGCGATCCCCCGTCGGCGCTCAGCGCGACCGTGGTCTGGTCCTCGTTCTCCCCGATCTCTACCGTTCCGCTCCACGAGGTGACCACGATGTCGAGATCGTGGCCGGCCTTGGCCGCGGCCCCGGTTCGCCGGGTGTGGACGTGCAGTTCGGCGTTATCCGGTCCGAATGTGTGGTTGCCAGGCGCGAGCGACATGAGTTGGGGGCAGTAAAACCTACTCATCCCGGGCCGGGCGCGATGCTCAGGCCGGTGAGCCGGGGGCTCTGTCATAAGCTATGTGGCGAGATGGTTGAGTTAGACCACCCGTTCACGACGTCGAAGCCGATCGACCAGAGCTGGAATGCGATCCTCGATCTCGAGCGGCTGGTCCCGGCCGTCCAGGGAGGCTCGGTGGTCGAGAAGACCGGCCCAGAGAGCGTCAAGGCCGAGATCAAGGTCAAGATGGGCGCGATGTCGATGACGTTCGCCGGGACGGTGACGGTCATCGAGAAGGAAGAGGCCGACCACCGCGCGGTGATGCAGGTCAAGTCGAGAGAGGCCGGCGGCCAGGGGTACGCGAACGCCGACGTTACGTTCACGCTGAACGACGGGGGCGGGGAGATCCACACCGCGGCGCAGATCACCGGCAAGGCGGCATCGATGGGCGAGGGCGTCGTCGTCAGCGTGCTCGACGCGCTGATCAAGGACTTCACCACGAAGCTCGGCTCGATCTGAGCGAGGGTGGCGACGTGGCGCAGCGGACGATGCGCGCGGTGCACGATGACGAGGTCCCGGTGGACGGCGGCACCGCCGTCCAGGAGGACCCGGACCGGCCCGTGTTCCGCGGCAACGGCGAATACGACTACGTCTGCGTGCAGTGCGGGACCGTGCTCGCCGCGGGCATGGACCCCGAGTACATGACCAGGCGGGTCCGCGTGCGCTGTGGCCGCTGCCGGACCATCAACATCTCCGCCGAGGTGCCGTACGCACCGGCCAGACGGCCAAGGGCTGGAAGATAAGCGCAGGGTTTGGTGTCATTTACATCATGATCAAAGGTGAACTCGCAAATCGGGCGCAGCGGTTGGCGGAGGATCGCGTGCCGTTCGTGATCGCCACCGTCGTCCGCGCGCGACGGCCGACCAGCGTCCACCCGGGCGACTCGGCGATCGTCCTGGGCGACGGGACGATCGAGGGATTCGTCGGCGGCGTGTGCGCCGAGTCGACCGTGCGGCTCTACTCGCTCCGGGTGCTCGAGACCGGCGAACCGCTGTTGCTGCGGCTCGTTCCCGGCGACGGCGGCAGCGACAGCGATGACCCCATCGAGGGGGCGATCGTCGAGCACAACCCGTGCCTGAGCGGGGGTTCGCTCGAGATCTTCCTCGAGCCCGAGCTTCCGGCGTCTCGGATCGTGATCGTCGGCTCGGCTCCGATCGCGCTGGCGCTGGCCAAGCTCGCCGGCGCCGCCGACTACGACGTGGTCCACGCGCCCGCCGGCGACGGGATCAACCCGGGCGCCACAGACGCCGCAGTGATCGTCGCTTCGCACGGCAACGACGAGGAGCGCGTGCTCGCCGAGGCGCTCAACACCGGCGTTCCGTACGTCGCGCTCGTCGCCAGCGCCGCTCGGGGGACCGCCGTCCGCGACGCGCTCGAGGTTCCCGCCGCTCTGCGCGCCGAGCTTCACACCCCAGCCGGCCTCGACATCGGCGCGCGCACGCCAACGGAGATCGCGATCTCGATCCTCGCCGAAGTGGTCGCCGAGCACCACGCCCGCCCGGCCGCGGTGCCGGCGCCGACCGAGACCGCGGTCGATCCCGTGTGCGGCATGGAGGTCGCGGTCACGGCCGCCACGCCGAGGTTGGAAGTCGACGGCGAGCACGTGTTCTTCTGCGGCCCTCACTGTCGTGGTACGTACGCGGAGCAGCACGCCGTCCGTGGCGCCGGATAGACCGTTCGTCACAGGCCTCGTGCTGGCCGCCGGCGGCTCAAAGCGGCTCGGTCGCCCCAAGCAGCTCCTCCCCTACGGCGACGCGACCCTCCTCGACCACGTCCTGGACGTCGCGCGCGATTGTCCGTTCGACCAGCTGCTGTGCGTGATCGGAGGCGGCGCCGAGGGTGTCCGTGACAGCGTCGACTTGACCGGCGTCGAGGTCGTCGAGAACGTCGAATACACCGAAGGGTGCTCCTCCTCGATCGCCACCGCGCTCAGCGCGCTCGACCCGCGCGCTGACGTACTCGTGCTGATGCTGGGCGACCAGCCCGGGGTGCAGGCCCGGACGGTTGCCGAGCTGATCGCGCGCCGCGGCCAGGGGCCGCTGGCGGTTTGCGCTTACGCGGACGGCCGCGGCCACCCGCTTGCGTTCGCGCGGAGCACGTTCAGCGAGCTGTCCGAGCTCCACGGCGACAAGGCGGTATGGAAGCTGCTGGACCGCTACGGACCGGCGGTCGTCGAGGTCGCGATCGACGGGCCGATCCCCCGCGATGTCGACACGTGGGAGGACTACGAGTCGGTCGTTGAGTCATCTTGCTGGAGGTAGGCGAGGACGGCTAGCACGCGGCGATTATCAGTCGACGATTGCGGCAGGTCGAGCTTCGACAGGATGCTCTGGACGTGCTTCTCCACCGCCCCGACCGTGAGCACCAGCGATTGCGCGATCCCGGCGTTCGATCTCCCCTCCGCCATCAGGGTCAACACTTCGCGCTCCCGCGGCGTGAGTCGGTCGAGCGGACCGCCCTCGCGCCGACGCCGGAAGAGCTGGGCGACCACCTCGGGATCGAGAGCCGTACCGCCGTCGGCGACGCGCCGGACCGCCTCGAGGAAGTCGACGACGTGCATGACGCGGTCCTTGAGCAGATAGCCGATCCCGCCGCCGCGATCGGCCAGCAGTTCGTCCGCGTACGCCTGCTCGACGTATTGCGAGATAACGAGCACGGCCGTGCCGGGAACGCGGCGACGGATCTCGAGCGCGGCGCGCAGCCCTTCGTCGCGGAAGCTCGGTGGCAACCGGATGTCGACGACGGCGAGATCGGGCTTGAGGGCGACGACCTCGCGGACGAGCGCGTCGCCGTCGCTGACCGCGGCGACCACGTCGATGTCGTTGTCTCGCAGCAGGCGCGTCATGCCGTCTCGCAACAGCGCCAGGTCTTCGGCGATCACGACGCGCATGGCAGCTGGGCGCGGATCCGCGTCGGTCCTCCTCGTGGGCTGATCACGCTGAGCGTTCCGTCAAGCGCCTCGACGCGGCGCCGCAGCCCTCGCAGCCCGCTTCCCTCGGGGTTGGCACCGCCGATGCCGTCATCCTCCACCCGGACGTCGACTAGGTCGCTGGTCCGCACAATCCGGACGTCGAGCCGCTTGGCCTGAGCGTGCTTGCCGGCATTGGCGAGCGACTCGGCGACGACGAAGTAGGCGGCGGTCTCCACCGCCGGCGCCGGGCGCTCGTCCAGATCGACGGACATCGTGACCTTCATCGGCGTCGAATTCGCGAGCGAGGCGAGCGCCGCCTCGAGTCCGCGGTCGGCCAGTACCGGAGGATGGATGCCACGAGCCAGGTCGCGGAGCTCGCGCAACGCCTGCTCGGCGCCCAGTCGTGCCTCGGCGAGCAGCTCGCCGGCTCGCTCTGGATCGTCGGCCAGCTTCTGCTCGGCCATCCCGAGGTTCATCCCGAGCGCCACCAGCCGGGCCTGGGCGCCGTCGTGGAGGTCTCGCTCGATCCGCCGCAGCTCGGTCTCCTGGGCATCGACGGCTCCGGCACGCGTGCTTTCCAGCGTTTCAATCCGCTCGGCCATCTCAGCATGGCGCGGCGAGGCGAATAGTGTGGCGATCAACTCGGCCGCGAGCACCATGGCGATTACGAGCATCACCCAAACCGGCCAGAAGTAGCCGTGTCCAGTGATCGCCCAGATCGAGATGTTGAAGAGCGAGATGGCAGCGCCCACGCCGGCGGTCATGGCGAGCGTGCGACTGCCCCGGAAGCTGCTCACCAACGAAGGCCGCTCGGCGATGAGCACGCTCCAGCCGTGGATCGCCAGCGCCAGCGCGAGCGGGAGCGCGACCCAGACCGGCCAGAAATAACCGAGCGACGTCACTGCCCAGATCAGCACGAGGCCCAGCATCACCACGCCGTCGACCGCCGCGTGGATCTCGAAGGAACGGCGCGGTGGTGCCGGTCGCGCTGTGGCGCCTGCGACGGCGCTCTGACCGATGGGCACGGCGGCAGACGCTCGGTCTCCCCCACTGATCACGCCGGCGCGCTCGGCCGGGCCTCCCAGCAGGTCCGGGGCGAGCGACCCGAACAGGGCCGCCGCAGGGCTCACGGCCAACAGACTCGCCGGCAACAGGATCAGACCGACCGGCACGAGCGCGAGCGACTCGAGGAACGTATGCGGCCGCCAGAAGCCCAGCTGCGCCCCACCGTGGACGAACGGCACCCACAGCGGGGCGAAGATCATCCCGAGCGCGGTCGCGATCAGGCTCAGCAGCACGACCGCGATCGGGAACCCGACGAACCACCGGATCAGCAGGAACGCCTGCGCCCGCCAGAAGTCGCCGCCGAACAGCGCACGGAACCGCGCCCAGAAGCCGCCATGGGTCGGCATGGGTGCAGGCACCGAGACGTCGACCTCGAGCAGCGAGCGCGCCATCTCTGACTCGACCGCCGCGAACCCGCGGGTCATCTCGGCGAGTCCGAACGCCAGCGGGATGACGAATGGCGTGATCAGGAGGCCAAGAGTGAGGCTCCACACGGTCACGAGGGCAACGAACCAGGCAACGCCGAGTGGGAGCGACAGGAGCAGATAGACCAACCTGCGATAGGTCGCCGGATCGGTCAGCGTCCGTCTCATCAGCACCATTGAATCTGAATTTCTGGTTTGTGCCATGGGGTGAGCGTCGGTCATCCCAACCGGCATGGCAATGCAGACCGCTGGCGTTCGGCACTGCAGTTTTCCTCACCCCCAGACGCCAGCTGGCGTTCTGGTTGCGCCGGCTCCCCGATGAGACCGTGACGAACGGCTCGAAACCACCATCGGAGGAGCACACACCATGTCTAAACCAAACATCGCCGCACGCGCCGGAGCTTGGAGCGCACGCCATCGAAAGCTCGCCATCATTGGCTGGTTCGTGGCCGTGATCCTTGCCGCCGTCATCGGCAGCGGCATGGTCGGCACAAAGGTCGACACGAACGAGGGCAACGGCCAATCGGGGCGCGTCGACAGCTTCCTGCGCCACCACTTCCCGCAGACATCGAATGAGGAGATTCTGGTCCAAGGACGGCATGGCCAGTCGGCCCTAAGTCCCCAGTTCCGGGCAGCGGTCCGGGACATCGCGAAGCGCGATGGCCGGATCCCGTACGTCAGCGACGTGGTCACGCCCTATTCGCCGGGGCAGCGGGGTGCGATCTCCAAGGACAGCCACTCCGCGCTCGTGAGCCTCCAGCTGGGCACGAAGGGCAACGTCGACGAGGTCCTCGCGGCGACCACGGCGGCGGCAGAGAAGTACCCGTCGCTACGGATCGCGGAGTTCGGCGATGCGAGCTCGCAGAAGGCGCTGAACAAGTCGCTCGGCCAGGACTTCTCGCGGGCCGAGAAGCTGTCGCTTCCGATCACGCTGCTGATCCTCGTGCTGGCGTTCGGCTCGCTGGTCGCGGCTGGAGTGCCGATGCTGCTTGGGCTGACCGCCGTCGGCGGCACGCTCGGGCTGATCGGCCTCGTCTCCCAACTGCTCCCGATGGACGGCGCGATCAGCTCGGTCGTGCTCCTGATCGGCCTCGCCGTCGGGGTCGACTACTCGCTGTTCTACCTCCGCCGTGAACGCGAGGAGCGGGCCGCCGGGGCAGGCGAAGAGGCCGCCCTACACGCGGCGGCGGCCACCTCCGGCCGGGCCATCCTCGTCAGCGGTTTCACGGTGATGATCGCGATGGCGGGGATGTTCTTCGCCGGATCGCGGGTGTTCACGTCGTTCGCGGTCGGGACGATCATGGTCGTCGCGGTCGCGATGCTCGGCTCGCTGACCGTGCTGCCGGCGATGATGAGCGCGCTGGGAACACGCGTCGACAAGGGGCGGATCCCGCTGCTTCACCGGCTCCGGCGCGGCACCGGCGAGTCGCGCCTGTGGAACCTGGTGCTGACGCCCGTGATGCGCTGGCCGGGGATCGCGGCCGCCATCAGCGCGACGGCGCTGGTCGCGCTCGCGCTGCCCGTGCTGCACATGCAGACCGCGCTGCCGGGGGCGTCGTCGCTCCCGCGCAACATCCCGATCGTGCGGACCTACGACCGGATCCAGAAGGCGTTCCCCGGCGGCTCCGAGCCCGCTTACGTCGGCGTCCAGGCGCCCGACGTGCGCACGGCCTCGGTCCAGCGCGCAGTCGCTGAGCTGATCCGCGAGGCGAGCCAGACCAAGGGACTGCTGCATCCGGTCACGGTGCAACAGAGCAACGATCACAAGGCCGAGACGGTCTCGATCCCGCTCGCCGGCGACGGGACCAACGCTACGTCTGACGCGGCGCTGGTCCGGCTGCGGGCGCTGGTGCCGCAGACGATCGGCGCCGTGCCGGGCGTCGAGGCGGGCGTCACCGGCAACACCGCCGGGACCGTCGACTTCGACTCGACGATGAACTCGCACATGCCGATCGTGTTCGCGTTCGTGCTCGGGATGGCGTTCCTGCTGCTCCTGTTCACGTTCCGCTCGATCGTGATCCCGATCCAGGCGATCGTGCTGAACCTGCTGTCGGTCGCCGCGGCGTACGGCTTGCTCGTGCTCGTCTTCCAGGACGGTCATCTGCACAACTTGCTCGGCTTCCAGGGCACCAGCGAGATCACCTCATGGCTCCCGCTGTTCCTGTTCGTCGTGCTGTTCGGCCTGTCGATGGACTACCACGTGTTCATCCTCAGCCGCGTGCGCGAGGCGTTCGATCGTGGCGCCACGGCCCGCGAGGCCACCGCGCAAGCGGTGCGGAGCACGGCCGGCGTCGTTACGAGCGCGGCGCTCGTGATGGTTGGCGTTTTTGCCGTCTTCGGCACGCTGAGCCTGATGGAGTTCAAGCAGATGGGCGTCGGCCTGGCGGCCGCGATCCTGATCGACGCGACCGTGATCCGCGGCGTGCTCCTGCCGGCGACGCTCGCGCTGTTGGGCGAGCGGGCGTGGTATCTGCCGCGCTGGCTCGAGTGGCTGCCCGGCCGAACCCGGCCGGTCATCACCGCCCACTCCCCGGTTCCCGCAGGCGGACGCGGGGCGACCAAAACGGCGGCGGTGGTGGAGCCGATCGCCGGGTGAACGCACCCGTCGATCACGCCGTGCCCGCGGGCGCCGTGGCCGAAAGGCTGCGGCGCTCGCGGCGCCCGAGCCTCGCTACCGTTCGGCGCAGTGCCCGTCCTCGAAGCGCACGGGATCAGCAAGACGGTCGGCAGTGGACGCGCGGCTCGACGTGTGCTCGACGACGTCACGCTCGAGGTCGGGGCCGACGAGGTCGTCGCGGTGCTCGGCCCCTCCGGGAGCGGCAAATCAACGCTGCTCCATCTGCTCGGCGCACTCGACCGTCCCGATGCCGGTCGGATCGTGCTCGGCGGCGAGGAGCTGACCGGCCAGCCGGCCCGCGTGCTCGCCCGGACGCGGCTTCGGCACGTCGGCTTCGTGTTCCAGTCCTTCCAGCTGATCGAGGAGCTGAGCGGCGAGGAGAACGTGGCGCTGCCGGCGCGGCTGCCGGGTGCTCCGCGAGGCGGAGAGGCGCGCGCTCGGGCGCTGATCGAGGAGCTTGGCCTGAGCGAGATCGCCGACCGCCGACCGCATGAGCTGTCCGGCGGCGAGCAGCAGCGGTTCGCGATCGCGCGGGCGCTCGTGAACGATCCTCGGCTCGTGCTCGCCGACGAGCCGACCGGCAATCTCGACCAGGACAACGGCCGCGTGGTGCTCGCGCTGCTGCGCCGGCTGCCGGGGCGCGCGGTGGTGATCGTCACCCACGAGCCAGAGGCGGCGTCGATCGCCGACCGCGTCCTTCACCTGCGAGACGGACGGCTGGTCCCAGCCGGGTCCGAGCCGGCGCGATGGCTGCGGGAGTTGGCCTGAGGGCCGCACTGTCCGAGGCCCGCTACGGCGTGCGGGTACGGCGCCGGCGGTCGCTGCTGACCGCGCTCGGGATCGCGCTGGCCGCCGCGATGCTCTCGGCGGCGATCGTCGTCTCGGACGGCCTCGGCCGCGGCTTTGACCGCGCCGCTCGCGCCGCCCAGCTCCCGGACATCATCGTCCGCTTCAACTCCGAGCCGACCGATCGGATCGCCCAGCGGATCGAGTCACTCCCGGACGTCGCGGCGTTCTCCCTCCGCCAGGAGGTGACCAACATCGATCTGTCCGCGGGCGATCACTTCAGCTCCAGCGGCTCGGTCGAGGTTGTCGGCCCCGGCCGTCGCGGATACGCGATCGTCGCCGGCCGCGAGATGTCGAACCGCCGGTTCGGCGAGGTCGTGGTCGAGCGTGGCCTGGCCGCCGCGTGGGGCGTCCGCCTCGGGGGCACGCTCGACATCGCCGGCCTCGGCAACCAGCGGGTCGTCGGGTTCTCCGAGAGCCCCGACAACGTCTCCTATCCGCTGGCGGTACCGCGCGTATATGTGTCGGAGGCGGCGCTGGCGCGGCAGTTCGGCGGCTCATCGAATCCACAGGTCGACCTGGCGCAGATCTGGCTGCGCGACCCGCGCTACCTCAACGAGGTCCTCGTCCAGGCCCGCGCGATCAGCTACGGGCTCCGGGGCCTTCAGTTCGTGACGAGGTCGGGGGTCCGGGTGCTCCTCAGCCAGGCCGCCGGCATCGTGATCGACCTGCTCGTCGCGCTTTCGGTGATCGCTCTGGTCACCGCAGCGGTGATGCTCGCGGCCTCGGCGCGCGCCGAGGTCCAGCGCCGGCTGCGGGCAATCGGCGTGCGCCGCGCCGTCGGCGCCTCGCGGGGCCACCTGGCGCTGACGCAGGCGCTCGAGGCGATGCTGATCTCGGCGCCGGCGGCGACGCTTGGCGCGATCGCCGGGACGCTCGCCACCTACTCGCCGACCAGCCGGCTGCTGATGCTGCTGAATGAGCCGGCACCGGGTCTCGCCCTGCTGGGGCCGGTGGCGGCCGGATGGGCCGCCAGCGTGGCGATCCCGGTGGCGGCGGGGGCGTGGCCGGCGTGGCGGGCGGCGGGCCGGTCGCCAGTGGCGCTGCTGCGGGGGGCGGAGCTGGCGCGGCGCCGGCGCCCGATCTCGCGCCGGGGCCCTGGCCGCCCCTCCCTCCCCCGGCTGGCTGGCCAGCCGGTCAGCTTGACATCGCTGGGCGTGCGCCTCGTCGCGGCCCGCCGGGCCCGCTGGCTGGCCACTGCGACCGCGCTCGGATTCTCGGCGGCATTCGTGCTGCTGATCCTCGCGCTCGCGTCCGCGCTCGGGGCGCTCGAGACCGACCCGGCGGCACTCGGCAAGCACTACCAGCTGACCGCCCAGCTCCCCCAATCCGCCACCGCGCGCGTGGGCAGGATCCCGGGCGTCCAAGCGGTGGCGCCCCGCTACGAGGAGCAGGCGCTCGACTCGTTCTCGCTCGATGAGACGATCAACGTGATCGCCTATCCGGGGACTGAGACGACCACGTTCGAGTCGCCACCGCTCGTCTCCGGACACACGATCCGCGGTCCGCGTCAGGCCGTCGTCGGTGCCGGGCTCGCCGACGCGCTCGGACTCGGCCCCGGCGCGACGCTGGCGATCCAGCTCGCTTCCGGCGACGAGCTGCGGCTGCGCGTGGTGGGCGTCGTCAGCTCGCTCGACCACGAGGGCCGTGTTGCCTACGTCCCCGCGGCGGCACTCCTGGCCGGCGACCCGAACGCCCCGGAGGAACTCGCGGTGCGCCTGCGCCCCGGCGCCAGTGCGACCGCCGTCACCAGGGAGCTGGGGGCGAGCGCCGCCGCCGCCACGGGCGCGATCGGCCGCGGCGTCCCACTCGTCGACACGCTCCGCTCGATCCTCCGGGCGATCGCGATCGTCGACGGGCTGGTGTGCCTCTACGCCCTCATCCAGGCGTGCGCGCTGACCGTCCAAGAACGTCGGCGAACGGTCTCGGTCCTGCGCGCGTTCGGCGGTGGCGGGGGCGCGGTCAGGCGACTGCTCGCTGGTGCCGTTGTCGCGCTCGTGATCCCTGCGGCGGCGCTCGGCATCGTGCTCGAGCGGATCGTGCTCGGACCGGCGATGTCGAGACTCGCGGCGAGCTACGCGACGCTGCCGCTGGAGGCGAGCGTGGCGGAGGTGGCGGTCGTCCTCGGGGGTCTGGCCATCGCCGGCGCGGTGACGGTCTTCTGGGTCGCCAGGCAGGCAATGCGCGAGACGGTGGTTGCGGGGCTGACGGCGTGATCAGACGGATCACCCGGCGCGAGGCGCTGATCGAAGGGCTGGCCGGGACGGCTGCTGTCCTGCTCGCCGGTTGCGGCAGCAGCTCGCACAGCGTCTCGCCGACGGGCTCGACGCTCGCCTCGACGTGGCGCGATCCCGCCGCTGTGGGCGTGCTCAGCCCGGGACCTGGAGAGGCGCTGATCGCCCGCACCGACATCGGACCTCGACGCGCCGCGACCCGCGTGCTGGCGACGCTCGCCCACGTGACTGACGCGCACGTGCTCGACGCCTCATCGCCGGCGCGGGTGACGTTCCTCGATCGCCTCGGCGCGCCGTTTGAGTCGACGTTCCGACCGCACGAGACGCTCACGGCCCAGGTGCTCGGCGGTGCCACGCGGGCCATCAGCGCGCTGCGCCCCGACCTGGTGATCCAGGGCGGCGATCTGATCGACAACGACCAGAGCAACGAGCTCTCCCAGGCGCTGTCGCTGCTGCGCGGCGGGGTCGTGCAGCCTGGCAGCGGGCCGCACGGCTACTTCGGCGTTCAGCTCGCCGATGACCCGGACCCGTTCTACTACCGGCCCGACCTCGACGCTCCTCAGCACCCCGGGCTGCTCCGCCGGGCCGTCCGGCCGTTCACCTGCTCGGGACTCGGGGCACGGTGGTGCCCGGTGCTTGGCGACCACGACATCCTCGTCGCAGGCGAGGTCACGCCGACCGCCGAGACCCGCGCGCTGGCGCTCGGCGACCGCGCGGTGTGGGAGCTGCCCGCCAGTCTTACGCTCCCGCCTGGGGCTTCGCTCGGGGCGAGCTACTCGCCCGACGGGCCACCCGCCCCCCAGCTCGTCGACCGGTTCCTGGCCCAGGCCCTGGCCGCGCCGAAGGTGCCCGTGCCCCCCGATCCGAATCGACGCGAGATGGACGTGCCGGAGGTGGTGGCGCGCCTGCAGCGCGGCTCCGGTGTGCGGTCGGGACCCGATGCGCTGGACTACCACCTCGACGTCGGCGGCTCGCTGCGGCTGATCGTCATCGATCTCGCCCGTCGGGCAGGCGGCTCGGGCGGGCTCGTCCGGCCCGGCCAACCGGCGTGGCTCGCCTCAGCGCTCGCGGAGGCCGGGGAGCGGTGGGTGATCGCGATCTCGCACCAGCCGCTCGAGAGCTCCGCCGGCGGCGAGCAGCTGCTTTCGCTGCTCGACTCGCACCCGCGGGTGATCGCGGCGCTCGCGGGACATACCCACCGCAACCAGATCACGCCACGGACGAGCGCCCGTGGCGGTTACTGGCTGATCAGCACGGCGTCGCTGATCGACTATCCCCAGCAGGCACGGGCGCTCCAGGTCGTCGAGACCGAGGGCGGCGGCGTGGCCGTCCAGACGTGGATGCTCGACCACGCTCCCTCGCCACTGGGCATGATCTCCCGAGAGTTGTCCTACGTCGACGCCCAGGGCGGCCGGCCTCACGGGTTCGCCGGCGGCCGCATCGATCGCAACGTGGCGCTGTACTCGGCCCCGCGCTAGCGGATCTGCATCCCCGAGATCGCCCGCGAGATCACGAGCCGCTGGATCTCCGAGGTGCCCTCGAAGATCGTGTAGATCTTGGCGTCGCGGTGCATACGCTCGACCGGGTACTCGCGGGTGTAGCCGTTGCCGCCGAGGATCTGGATCGCGCGCTCGGTCGCCCACACCGCCACCTCGCCCGCCTTCAGCTTGCTCATCGAGCCCTCGGCGTTGTCGAAGTCGTGCCCGTTGCGCCCCATCCAAGCGGCCCGCCAGACGAGCAGCCGGGCGGCGTCGATCTCCATCTTCATGTCCGCCAGCGTGAACGCGATCGCCTGGTTGTCGATGATCGGGCGGCCGAACTGGACCCGCTCCTTGGCGTAGTCGAGCGCATATTCGTACGCGGCGCGGGCGATCCCGAGCGCCTGGGCCCCGACCGTCGGCCGGCTCAGCTCGAACGTACGCATCGCCGCCTGGCCGCGGGAGCGCTCGCCCTCGCGGGCGCGGGCGAGCCGGTCGTCGAGCTGCTCCTTGCCGCCGAGCAGGCAGGCGCCGGGGATGCGGACGTCGTCGAGGAACACGTCGGCCGTGTGCGACGCGCGCAGGCCGTGCTTCTTGACCTTCGTGCCCATCTCGAGCCCCTTCGTGCCGGGCGGGATCACGAACGAGGCGTGGCCGCGGGCTCCCAGCTCCGGCTCGACCTGGGCGACGATCACGTGGATCTGGGCGATGCCGCCGTTCGTCGCCCACGCCTTCTGCCCACCCAGGACCCATTCGTCGGATGACTCGTCGTAGCGGGCGCGGGTCCGTAGCGACGAGACGTCCGAGCCGGCGTCGGGCTCCGAGACGCAGAACGCTCCGACCTGGGGCTCGTCCTCGCTGCCGAAGCATTGCGGGATCCACTCGCCCCACTGCTCCGGCGTCCCGTTTGCCCGGATCGCGGCGACCGCGAGCGTCGTCCCCATGATCGACATCCCGATTCCGGCGTCACCCCAGAACAGCTCCTCGTTGACGATCGGGAACATGATCCCGCTGGCGTCGTACCAGAACTGGGCGATCCCCTCGAGGCTGTAGAGCCCGATCTTGGCCGCCTCCTGGATCACCGGCCACGGCGTCTCCTCGCGCTCGTCCCACTCCGCGGCGGCGGGCCGGACGGTCTGCTCGGCGAACCCGTGCACCCAGTCGCGAATGTCCTTCTGATCCTGGCTGAGCTCAAGCGAGAACGGTGGCGTGTCGCTCGCGCCGTTGCTCACGGCAGTCTCTGGCTCGGGTGTCGCTGCCTCCATCGATGATCCTTTCAGTCAGTTGCCCGCGCCTTTGCGGCCGGCGCGCGGACAGTATTACCCGCCCGTAGGTCGAAGATCACGCGAAGCTTGTACCGTCTCGCGGCCCATGACGGACTCGCCCTCGGACCAGAACAGCGCCCCGGTTATCACCGGCATCGGCGCGCTGACGCCGCTGGCGCTCAACGCTCCGGACACCTGGAGGCTTCTCGTCGAGGGCCGCTCGGGCGTCGCGACGATCGAGTCTTTCGACGCCTCGGCACTGCCGGTCCGGATCGCCGGTGAGGTCAAGGGGTTCGACGCCGAGGCGTTGCTGGGGACGAAACGGGCCCGGCGCTCGGCGCGGGTCTCGCAGCTGGCGATCGCCGCCGCGCGCGAGGCGGTCGCCGATGCCGGCCTGGAGATCCACGGAGCCGAGGATCGGATCGGGGTGGTGATCAACACAGCGGTGGCGGGCGTCCCCGAGATGGAGTTGAACGTCGAGGCGTTGGTCGAGCACGGCTATCGCGCGGTGAGCCCGTTCTACGTCCCCTCCACGATCCCGAACATGCCGGCCTGCGAGGTCGCGATCGACCTCGGCGCCCACGGGCCGGTCACGGCGAGCGCGCTGGCGTGCGCCAGCGGCAACGCCGCGTTGCTCGAGGCCCGCCGGCTGATCCTGGCCGGCGAGGCCGACGTCGTCGTCGCCGGCGGCACCGACGCCGGGATCTCGGCGGCGATGTTCGCCGGCCTCGCGAACATGGGGCCGATGTCCGAGCGCAATGACGAGCCCGAACGCGCCAGCCGTCCGTTCGACGCCGACCGCGACGGGTTCGTGTTCGGGGAGGGAGCGGTGGTGCTCGTGCTCGAGTCGGCTGCCCACGCGCAGCGCCGGGGCGCGCGCCTCTATGGATCGGTCCCCGGTGGGGCGCTGACCTCCGACGCCTTCCACATCAGCGCTCCTGAGCCCTCGGGCGAACAGGCCGCCCGGGCGATCAGCCTCGCGCTCGAGCGGACCGGCACGGCGCCGGAGGAGGTCGACTTCATATGCGCCCACGGGACCGGCACGCGGGCCAACGACATGGTCGAGACCCGCGCGATCCGCGCCGCGCTCGGCGCGGCCGCCGACGACGCCCCGGCCAGCTCGCCCAAGTCGATGGTCGGCCACCTGATCGCCGCCGCCGGCTCGCTGTCGGCGATGGTCGGGCTCCTGTCGATGCGCGACGGGGTTCTCCCGCCCACGATCAACCTCGAGCGCGCAGATCCCGCGTGCGATCTCGATTACGTGCCGCTCCAGGCGAGGCAGGCGACCGTGCGGACGGCGCTGGTCAACGCGTTCGGGTTCGGCGGACAGAACTGCGTGGTCGTGCTGAGGGCGCCCGACGGCTAACGGGCGGTCTCGACCGGCTCGGGCGCCTCGGCCTCCGCGTCGCCGACGGAAGCACCTGCGGCGGCCGCCGCGTTGCCCTCGATGTTGATCCGCGGCAACCGCTTGTCGAGCCACGGCGGCAGGTACCAGGTGGCGGGTCCAAGGATCTCGAGGACCGACGGCAGCAGCACACAGCGCACAAGCAGGGCGTCGATGAACACGGCGACAGCGAGACCGAAGCCGAACTCCCTGATCACGCGCTCATCCCCGAGCATGAACGACAGGAACACGCAGATCATGATCGCCGCCGCGGCACTGATCACCCGACCGGTGTAGGCGATGCCGTCGGTGACCGCGCGCGTCGCGTCTCGGTGGCGCACCCACTCCTCGCGGATGCGCGAGATCAGGAACACCTCGTAGTCCATCGAGAGGCCGAAGACGACGGCGAACATCAGGACCGGAATCCACGGCTCAACCGGTCCCTTCGACACGCCGAGCACGTTCGCGAACCACCCGTCCTGGAACACGAGCACCGTGACTCCGAGCGCCCCGCCGATGCTGAGCAGGTTCATGAGACCGGCCTGGATCGGGATCACCAGCGAGCGGAAGATCACGAACAGCAGCAGCGCCGAGAGCACGACCACGATCCCGATGAACAGCGGCAGCTTGCCGGCGAGCACGTTGGAGAAGTCGATCGAGCCCGCGGTGAACCCGCCGACCAGCGCCTGGACTCCGTACTGGTGCTTGACCGGCGGCAGCACGTCGTGGCGCAGATGGTTGACGAGGTTGGTCGTCGCGTCCGCCTGCGGGGCCGACGCCGGGTAGGCCTCCATCACCGCGACCTTCCCCGAAGGCGAGATGCGCGGCGAGGTGACCGCGACGACGTCTGGCGTGTGCGCGACCGCGTCGCGGATCGCCGCCACTGACGTATCGTCGCCCGGCTTGGGGAGCTTGACGGCGACCAGCAGCGGTCCGTTGAAGCCGGACCCGAACCCGTCGGAGAGCAGGTTGAAGGCACGGTAGGTGCTGGTGTTGGAGGGGTCGTTGCCGGCGTCGCTCGAGTCCAGCCGCATCCCCACGACCGGCACCAGGAAGAGCAGGACCAACAGCAGCGAGGCCACTGCCAGCGGCCACGGGCGCGCCTGGACCGTCTGGCTCCAGCGGCGCCACGCCGACTGCCGCGGCGGGCGGCCGCTGGCGGCGCGCCGGCGGGTCCGGCGGCTCGGGCGCGCGACCTTCTCGCCCCAGCGCGAGAGCAGCGCCGGGAGCACGGTGAGCGAGGAGGTCAGCACCAGCAGGACCGCCAATATCGACGCGATCGAAAGCCCGTACAGGAAGGTCACGCCGGTGGCGAACATCCCCAGCAGGGCGATGACGACGGTCGTCCCGGCGAGCAGAATCGCTCGGCCCGACGTATCCATCGCCTGCACGACCGACAGCTCGACGTCGCCGTTCTTGCGGTAGTTCTCGCGGAAGCGGGTGACGATGAAGAGCGCGTAGTCGACCCCCACCCCGAGCCCGATCATGATCGCCAGCTCGGGTGAGACGTTCGACATGTCGGTGATGTGCGTGGCCAGTCCGACGAGCGCGATGCCGGTGATCAAGCCGAGACCCGCCGTGATCAGCGGCATCCCCGCCGCGTACAGCGAGCCGAACGTCAGCAGCAGGATGACCAAGGCGGCGAGCACGCCGACCGAGGTGGCCGGGCCGATGCTGAACCCCTCCGCCTGCTCGATCACCTGACCGCCGGCGGCGATCTTCAAACCGGGGACATCCACCTTTTCGACGGCAGCGAGCACGGGCTTTCCGGTCGCGTCGGGCAGGAGGTTCGCGCGCTTGTCGTAGTTGACCGTCGCGAACGCCGTCTGCCGGTCGTGTGAGACCTCGACCGCGCCGGCGCTCGTGTACGGGCTGACCACGCTGACGACGTGAGGCATGTCGGCCACCTTGGCCAGCAGCGGCTCGATCGCGGCGCGGACCTGCGGATCGTCGACCGTGCCGTTCGCCGTGTGGAAGACGATCGTGTCGACGTCGCCGCTCTGCGACTTGAACTGGCTCTGGAGCAGGTCGGTGACTTGCTGCGCCTCAGTTCCCGGGAGGCTGAAATTGGTCGAGTACTGCCGCCCGACCGCGCCGGCGATCACCGTCGATCCGATCGCCACAACGATCCAGCCCACGATCACCCAGCGACGATGGGCTATGCACCAGCGAGCGAAACCGACCATGCGGGAACTCCTAGGGGCAGTCGGGGGACGTCACTCCACTGTACAAATCGTGCGTCGTCGGTCTGTGTCAGTCGTCAAACATCCGGATAATTGAGTCATGCTCACGGTCGTGGCGGGCGAGCCACCGGTCGATCAACAATCGGGCGATTGACACCGGTGGCGGCAGCTTCAGCTCGGAGTCCTCGTCACGGCCGGCGCGGCGAACGTCATCGAGCGAGAACCACTGCACGTCGTCGAGCTCGCCGTCGCGCGCGGCCGGTTCACCCCCGTCGGACTCAGCGTCGAACCCGAGCATCAGCGAGGACGGAAACGGCCACGGCTGCGAGGTGACGAACGTCGGGTCGCGGGCGACGATGCCCGACTCCTCGCGGACCTCGCGGATCACCGCCTCCTCCGCCGACTCGCCGGGCGAGACGAACCCCGCGAGCACCGAGTAGCGCGCCCCCGGCCACCCGGCGCGGCGTCCGAGCAGCAGCCGTCCGTCGTTTTCTACGGTCATGATCACGACGGGGTCGGTGCGGGGGAAATGCGTGGCCCCACACACCGGGCAGCGCCGTGAATATCCGGCCTCTTCGATCACCGTGCGTGCGCCACAGTTCGCGCAGAAGCGGTGGCGGCGGTGCCAGTTCAGGAGCGCCATCACGTAGGCGGCGAGCCCACCCTCGGCGTGCGGCAGCACGGCGCCGGCGTCCCGGAGGGCCACGACCTCTCCACCATCGGTGACGCTGGCCCGGGCGACATCTGGGAGGGCATCGAGGTCGATTGCGAAGAGCGCCTGACCGGACTCCTGGTCGAGACCGAGCAGGATCGCATCCTCCGGCGGTGTGCTCACGAGCTGCGCGCGGACCAGCGATGGGCTCGGGCCGTCGGCTATCAGCACACCATCGGAACCGGCGAGGACCGCCCGGGTCATCGGATCTTCCAGCAGCCGCAGAACCTGAGCCGGATCCTTGCGTTCGGCCGTCGCGCGGTCCAGCGACATGCCGGTGAAGGGACCGCTAATAGACATGGCCTCAATGCTAGGTTGCTGGAGTGCCCGCAGTTGGCGTTTCGACTCCTCGCCGCGATTCAGAGGCCAAAGTGCGCGGCGCCACGAGCTTCGCAGCGGACCTCCCCGTCCATGGACTCCTGCACGCGCGGCTGGTGGTCGCCCACGAGGCGCACGCGAGGATCACGGCGATCCGCACCGACGCGGCGCTCGCGGCGCCGGGAGTGGTCGGGGTGTTGACCGCCGCCGACCTTCCGATCGTCGCCACCGGACTCGGGCGCCAGCATGAGCCACTGGCCCGGGAGGAGATCGTCTACGTCGGCCAGCCGGTCGCGATCGTCGTCGCCAAGAGCGAGACGCTCGCCGAGGACGGCGCGGAGCTGGTCGAGGTCGAGCTGGAGCCGCTGCGCCCGGTGATCGACCTCGAGGCCGCCGCCCGCCCCGGTTCCCCGCGCGTACGCGTTTACGAGCGGACCACCGGCGACGGCTCGGACATCGGCGACGCCCACGCCTCGGTGGCCGTTGGGGGCGTCGGCGAGGACGAGGAGCTCTCGGAAAACGTGCTCTCCACCGCGAAGCTCGAGCAGGGCGACGTCGATGCCGCGCTGGCTGCAAGTCACACGGTCGTGCGCGGCAGGTTCACCACGCCGTGGATGTATCAGGGATACATCGAGCCGCAGACCGCGACCGCGTGGCTCGAGCCCGACGGTGAGCTGGTGGTGAGCAGCTCGACGCAGGCCCCGTTCGCCACGCGCGACGGCGTGGCCGGGCTGTTCGGGTTGTCGATCGACCGGGTCCGGGTCCGCGGCACGCCGATCGGCGGCGCCTTCGGCGGCAAGATCATGATCGTCGAGCCGCTGGTGGTCTCCGCGGTCCTCGCCCTCCGCCGTCCGGTCCGGCTGGCCATGACGCGCAGCGAGGACATCGGCGCGAGCAATCCCGCCGGCGCCGAGGTGCTCGAGCTGGAGCTCGGGGCGGACGCCGAGGGCCGGTTCACCGGGATCCGCTCGCGGGTGCTGGTCGATCGGGGGACCACGGCGGACTTCGGCCTCGAGTCGATCGCGGCGCTGCTGGCCAGCGGGCCGTATCGATGGGGCGCCCACCATCTGACCGCGCTCGGAGTCGCGACCAACCGCGTGACGTTCGGCGCCTATCGCGCCCCGGCGGCGGCGCCCGCCGCGTTTGCCGTCGAATCGCTGATCGACGAGCTGGCGGGCCGGCTCGGCATCGATCCACTCGAGCTGCGGCTTCGCAACGTGGTGTCGGAGGGCGACGCGAACGCCGCGGGCTCGCCGTTCCCGGTGTTCGGCGCGCGCGAGTGCCTCGAGCGCGTCCGGGAGCATCCCCTGTGGGCCCGCCGCGGCGAGCTGCCCGACGGCGAGGGGATCGGCGCCGCGGTGGGATGGTGGCCCGGGGGCTATGAGCCGGCCGCCGCCGTGTGCCGCCTCGACGCCGACGGCCGCCTGACGATCATCACCGGGGCCGCGGATATGACCGGCGTCGAGACGGTGTTCGCGACGATCGCCGCCGAGGCGTTCGGCCTCGATCCCTCCCGCATCCGGGTCGTCAATGCCGACACGTCGAGCTCGCCGTACGCGCCGCTGAGCGGCGGCAGCAAGATCACCTACACCGTCGGCCGCGCGGTCGAGCGTGCTGCGGTGCAGGCACGCGAGCAACTGTTCGAGATCGCTGCGGACGAGCTGGAGATCGCGCCCGAGGACCTCGAGATCGTCGACGGCGCTGTCCAGCCCCGCGGGGCGCCATCGAAGGCGCTCTCGATCGAGGAGCTGGCGCCGAAGATCCTCCGCTTCGGCAGTCCGCATCCGCCCGTCGAGGGCCACGGACGCGTCGCCCAGCCGCAGCAGGCGCCGCAGGCCGCGGCCCACCTCTCACACGTGCGCGTCGATCCCGACACCGGCGCCGTGACCGTGCTGGAGCACGTGATCGCCCAGGACGTTGGGCGGGCCTTGAACCCGGCGCTCGTCGAGGGGCAGATGCGCGGTGGCGCGACCCAGGGTCTCGGCTGGGCGCTGCTCGAGGAGATGGCGTATGACGAGCACGGCCAGCTCGTCAGCGGATCGTTCGTCGATTACGCCCTGCCGACCGCGGTCTTCACTCCGGTGATCGACACCCAGATCGTCGAGGTTCCCGCGCCGGAGGGTCCCTACGGGGCGAAGGGAGTCGGTGAGGCGCCGGTCATCGGCGTCCCGGGGGCGGTCGCGAACGCCATCGCCGCAGCAACCAAGGGCGTGCGAATGAAGCAGCTGCCGATGACGCCCGAGCGGGTCTGGCAGGCGATCGCCAGCAACAATGACGACCGCTCGTCGGCGGTCGCCGACGGTCAGGCCGTCTAGCTCGGCTTCTCCTGGTGGCCGCCGAACTGCTTGCGCATCGCCGATACCGCGCGGTCGGCGAAGTCGTCGTTGCCGCGCGAGCTGAACCGCGAGTACAGCGCTGAGGTCAGGACCGGCGTGGGCACGCCCTCGTCGATCGCGGCCGCCGAGGTCCACCGCCCCTCGCCCGAGTCCGATACCCGACCGGAGAACCCGTCGAGATCCGGCGACTCGAACAGGGCCTGTGCGGTCAGGTCGAGCAGCCACGAGCCGACGACGCTGCCCCGGCGCCACACCTCGGCGACCTCGGTCGTGTCGATCTCGTACTCGTAGAACTCGGGAGTCTCGAGCGGCGTGGTCTCGGCGTCGGACTCCTGCATCTTCGTGCCGATGTCGGCGTTGCGCAGGACGTTCAACCCCTCGGCATAGGAGGCCATGATCCCGTACTCGATTCCGTTGTGGACCATCTTCACGAAGTGGCCGGCGCCGTTCTTGCCGCAGTGCAGGTAACCCTGCTCCGACGGAGTCGGCTCGCCCTCGCGACCCAGGGTGCGGGGGGCGCTATCGACCCCTGGCGCCAGAGATGCGAACAGCGGACTCAGCCGGTCGACGACGTCGTCCTCGCCGCCGATCATCAGGCAGAAGCCCCGCTCGAGCCCGTACACGCCACCGCTGGTCCCGCAATCGACGTGGTGGATGCCCCTGGCCCCGAGCGCCGCCGCTTGGCGGATGTCGTCGTGATAGTGGGTGTTCCCGCCATCGATGATGACGTCGCCCGGCTCGAGCACCTCGGCCACCGCTTGAATCGTGCGGTTCGTGATCTCGCCAGCCGGCACCATCACCCAAACGGTGCGCGGCTTCTCGAGCTTGGCGGCGAAGTCCTCGAGCGAATCGGAACCGACGGCGCCATCGGCCGCGACCGCCGCGACGGCCTGCGGGCTGAGGTCATAGCCGACACATCGATGACCGTCGCGGATCAAGCGCCGGACGATCCCCGCGCCCATTCGGCCCAGTCCCACCATTCCGAGTTGCATCGGTGTCGTCGGTCGCCATGCTCGCTCCTGTTCTGATCCTCGCTCGGTCTGCGGAGTTGTTCTCCGCAAACCGAGACCCTAAAACAAGGGCGTCAGGCGAGGGGTGAAGCAGGCGTAACGTCCGCGGGCGCGGCCGCCTCGCCGTGGACCCGTCGCAGCGTGAGGTAGAGCACGGTCGCCGCGAGGGCGGTCACAGGCGCGAGCGCGGTGTCGACGGCCCATTGGACCAGCGAGCGGCCGAACGACCCGAGCCCGGACGCGATCAGCCCGGCGAGGATGCTGACCACGACCACCGCGAAGAAGATCCCGAGGATGACGCCGAACACGGCCCAGCCATTACCGCGGACGAGCTCGCGGCTGCGGCCGAACGCCTTGAATACGCCGGGGTGTTCGAGCACCGTGACCGGCGCGACGACGCACCAAATCGTCATCAGATACAGGCCGGGGATGATCAGCAGCACGAAGCCGATCCCGACCCCGATGGCGAACAGCACGCCAACGGCCATCAGCGGCAGCACGACCGGCTCGACGCTTCGCAGAAGCTCGCCGACGGAGTGGTCGCGCTTCCCGTCCTCGACATCCTTGACGAGCTCGACGACCATCCCCTGATAGATCGTGCTGAGGACCCAGAACAGCAGCGCGATGAAGATCCCGGCCGCTGAGCCGAGCAGCAGATAGACGACAAACTGGACCGCGAACAGGATCACCGCCGTCCCCAGCAGGACGGGCGCTTGATCGCGATAGATCTCCCAGACGCGCGACGCGACCGAGCTCAGGCTGACCTGCTGCACACCCATGATGACCCCGCTTTCGATGTTCCCAGCTGCTGAGAACGGTACTTCGGCGTCGACGGCCGGATTACTGCTTCCGGCGGGGATTACGCGGGAGGCGGCTCGCCGCAGTCGATCCCGGAATTGACGGTCTCGCTGGGCGCGCCCATGAACGTGAACATGCCCCGCAGCGGCACGACGGCCCCCGCCGGGCAGAGCGGCACCTCTAGATATCCGAGGCGGACCCTCCTGTGGTCGACACGGCGCACAACTGTCGCCTTGATCGTGCTGGAGAACGACGTCGTCGCGACCGCGACGCCCGAGAGCACCTGCAGGTTGGGTGGGGTGTTCAGCGTCAGCTTGTACGCGTAGAAGCGGTTCTTGATCGGCACCATCGGAGCCTGGATCGCTTGCGCGACCTTCAGCGGCGTCGTGCCGTTGAGGTAGAAGAGAACGCTGCGCCCCCCGGGACCGTTGAACGCCGTCAGCACAAGCGACTCCGGGAGGCCTGCGCCGATCGAGGTCACCGTGCCGCCGCCGATCCGCGAACCCTTCGAGCACGCCTTCGGTCCGATCTTGTTCAGGCGCGTGGGATTGCAGGAGGGGAACAGGCGCGCGTTGACGATCGAGCCGTGGCCGAAGTAGATCACCGCCTGGGTGACGGTCGCCGGCTGGGCGCCCGGCGGACTCGTCTGAAAGCGGGTGAGGATCGACAGCGCCACCGGGCGCGGCTTGCCCGACGGGCTCGACACCGCCGGGGAGATCGTGCCGGTGAGCGATGCCTGCGTCGGCGCCGTCGCCGCCCCCACGGTCGGCACGAGGGTCAGGCTCGCCAACCCGGCCACGAGCGTGACCCTTAGAAGCACTGCGTTCATGATCCTGTCCCCTTACCTCTAGACGAGCCGGGATCGTACCGACCGCCCGCGCCGCCGATCGCAGTTGCTCGACGGCGGCTATCGTCCCCCCCGATGAGCGCCAAATTCGTACACACATGCATTCGGGCAAGGGACATCGACGCCTCCGTCGCGTTCTACGAGCGGCTCGGGTTCGAGCACCGCGGCCGGTTGAACTTCGAGTCCGCCTACAACGTCTATCTCGGCCTTCCCGGTGACGGCGACGTGCTCGAACTGACCGTCAACGTCGGCCGCGACGAGCCCTACGACCTCGGCGAGGGCTACAACCACATGGCGGTGATCGTCGACGACCTGGACGCGATGCTCGAACAGCTCGCGCTGGCCGGAATCCAGCCCGAGCGCGCGCCCTACGCGCCGGGCGGCCGGGACGAGTACCGCATCTGCTTCGTCGCCGACCCTGACGGCTATCGAATTGAGTTGATCGACGGCGCCTTTCCCACCCCCCAGGATCCGCCGCATCCGTCGCAGCAGACCCCGGTGGCCTAGCCGGAGTAAATTGCGCCTACTCGGCAAGCAGCGCCAGTCGCAGGAAGGGAGAGGGATATGTACGAGCGCAACGGTGAGAAGTACTTCATTGTTGATGAACACACCCACTTCTGGGACGCGAGTCCGCCGAACTGGGTAAAGGGGCAGGAGCAATACGCCAAGGGCTGGATCGAGTGCTTCCACGCCTACATGGGGCTCGGTCCGCCGGAGACTCACTGGCCGCTGGAGAAGTTCATGAAGTACTCCGAGGACGACTACGTCAAGGACGTCTTCGAGGACGGCGGCGCTGACCACGCGATCTTGCAGTCCACGTACCTGAAGGAGTGGTACACGACGGGTTTCAACACGGCGGAGGAGAACGCCAAGCTCGCGGACAAGCATCCAGGGAAGCTGACCGTCAACGGACGCTGGGATCCGCGCGAGGGCGAGGCTGGGCTGAAGCAGCTGGAGGAGGATGCCAAGACCTACAACCTGAAGGGCGTCAAGGTCTATACGGCCGAGTGGTACAAGGGCTCACGGGGGTGGACGCTCGCCGACGAGGAGTGCAAGCCGTTCTACGAGAAGCTCAAGGAGCTGGGGATCAAGAACGTCCACGCCCACAAGGGACCGACGATCTGGCCGCTCGACAAGGACGCGTTCGACGTCAAGGACATTGACATCGCCGCGACCAGCAATCCCGAGCTCAACTTCATCGTCGAGCACGTGGGCCTGCCGAGGATCGAGGACTTCTGCTTCATGGCGACGCAGGAGCCGAACGTCTATGCCGGGCTCGCCGTCGTCCTCGGCGGCCTGATGTACGCCCGCCCGCGGTTCTTCTCGAAGGTGATGGGCGAGCTGCTGTTCTGGGTTGGCGAGGACAAGATGCTGTTCGGCAGCGACTACGCGATCTGGGAGCCCAAGTGGCAGATCGACGGTTTCCTCGATTGGGATTACCCGGACGAGGAGTACTCGGACTACCCGCGCGTGACCGACGCCACCCGGCGAAAGATCCTCGGGCTCAACGCGGCCAAGCTGTACGGGATCGAAGTTCCGGCGGAGTTCCAGCTCCCGGACGAGGCCGGCACGCCCGGCGCGCCGGAGGACGCGCAGCTGGTCGAGTCTGCATGACAAGCCGGGAGCGCGTGTTGCGGGCGCTCGACGAGGTGATCGACCCCGAGCTCGATGAGCCGATCACCACGCTGCGATTCGTGAGCTCGGTTGAGATCGACGACGGCGCAGTCGAAGTACGGCTGCGCCTGCCCACCCCGCAGTGCGCTCCCAACTTCGCATTCCTGATGGCGGCCGACGCGCGCGCCGCCGTGCGCCGGCTGCCCGGGATCCGCCACGTCAGCGTTCGGCTGGAGGATCACTACACCGGCCAGGAGATCAACGACGCGCTCGGGCGCGGCGACGGATTTACGGGCGCGTTCCCGGGCGAGACCGTTGACGATGACCTGTCGGCGCTGCGCGAGCTGTTCACTCGCAAGGCGCTGATCGCCAGGCAGTCCGCGGTGTGCGAGCGGCTGCTGGCCGGCGGCGCGCCGAGAACCGACATGGCCTGCCTTCGGGTACGGGACCTGCCCTCGGACGCCGACGGACGCCGATGTCTCGAATTGCGCGCCCAGCTCGGGATCGGTTGCGATCCGGACGCGCCGGCGTTCGTGTTGCCGAGTGGGGAGCCACTCGTCGCATCGCAACTGGACCGCTGGCTGCGGATGGCGCGGCTGGTGCGCACGAGCCTCGAGGCCAACGGCGGCATCTGCCGCGCCCTGTTGGAAGCCCGCTACGACCTGAGAACCCAGCCGGAGGAGGTTGCACGATGAAGGCAGCCAGGCTGCACGCCTACCACGAGCCGCTGAAGCTCGACAGCGTCGAAGAGCCGACGGCCGTCGGACCGCTGGACGTCGTCGTGCGGATCGGCGCCGCCGGGTTGTGCCGGACGGACCTCCACATCCAGGAGGGTCAGTGGGCGGAGAAGTCCGGCGTGACGCTGCCGTACACGCCGGGCCACGAGAACGCCGGCTGGGTCGAGGAGGTCGGCTCCGCAGTCACGAGCGTCGAGCCGGGCGACACGGTCATCGTCCACCCGTACATATCGTGTGGCTTTTGCGAGCCATGCCGCCGTGGAGATGACATGCACTGCCTGAACGGCTCGTTCCCCGGCATCGACCGCGATGGCGGGTTCGCCGAGTACCTGCTGACCTCGGCGCGGTCCGTCGTGAAGCTCGGTCCTGGCCTGGAGCCGAAGGACATCGCCGCGCTCGCTGATGCCGGCCTGACCGCGATCCATGCCGTGAAGAAGGCAATTCCGGTGCTGTCCGCCGGAACCCACGCGGTCGTGATCGGCGCGGGTGGGCTCGGCCACATCGGAATCCAGTGCCTGAAGGCGCTGACGCCGGCCAACATCATCGTCATCGACCCGTCCGAGCAGGCGCTCGCACTCGCCGGGGAGATGGGCGCCGATCAGACGGTCAAGGTCGACGGCACCCACCACGTCGAGACCGTCAAGGAGATGACCAACGGCCTGGGGGCCGAGGCGATCATCGACTTCGTCGGCGAGAAGGGAGCGATCGAGGATGGGATCGCGATGGTGCGCGACGGCGGCTTCTACTACGTGATCGGGTACGGCGAGAACATCAACATCCCCACGATCGACGTCATCTCTCGCGAGATCTCGTTCATCGGCAACCTCGTGGGCACCTACACCGACCTGGTGGAGCTGATGACCCTGACCGCCGAAGGCAAGGTCAGCCTCCACACCAGCACCTACCCGCTCGACGCCATCAACGACGCTATGGCCGATCTCGATGGCGGCCGCCTGCAGGGGCGAGGGATCCTGGTTCCGTCGTAAGCCAGCCGCGCGCGATTTCTAGCGCCTCCGGTCCAGATGACGCCCAGCGGGCGATCGGCGCCGGCGCCGTGTACGTGTCGTAAAGGCCGCGGACCTTGCCGTAGCTATTGTCGGTGACGACAGCCGGTACGCCAAGGTGCAGCGCCATCACGTGTACGTGGAGGCGGTCTGTGACGATCACGCGGCCCCGCCGCAGGAAGTCGCACCCCAGCGCTAGACGTTCGCGCGAGATCCGCTCCCATGAGTCCGACAGCGTCCGCATATCGAGCGCCGCGGCGCTGACGGCGGCGGCGACGAACCGCTTGTTGTCTTCGGCGGGCGCCGTCCAATCGCCGACCTCGATGCTCTCGGCGTGGTCGTCGGCCGGCGGCGGGAATCCGCGCGACTCCTTGTCGGTCCTGGCGACCCACACGAGGTCGACCACCGGACTGTTACCGCGGTCGGGCGGGGTGGCGGCAAACGCCAAGTCGGGCACCAGCCTTGTGGGCACATCGAACCATCGCCGCGCGCGTGCGAGGCTGTCCCGATCTCGCACCATCAGCGTGACGTTGCCGTGTTGTTCGAGCAGGACACGCACGCGCTCGCGGTTCTCCTCGGATTCGAACTCGATGCTCTGGGGGAGCTGCACGGTCGGGGCGCCGGCAAAGTCGGCGAGGACGCGCTCGCGAAGGCCCTGCGTGTTCGGCCACAGGTCCCCGAAATTGCCGCCGCCCGTGAGCAGGATCGTTGCCTCGAGATCGACCGCTCTCGACAGCGCCTCCCGTGAGTACGTCTTCCAGTCGCACTCGTACACGGTCTCGATGTCCAGCTCGCTGAGCAGCCGCTTCGCGCCCAGCCAGATCGCGTGGTCGCCGGGATTGCTGTGGTTGGGGTAGCCGAGGAGCGCACACCGCGACGATCGATCAAGCACGGCCTCGACTGAGGTCCGGGCCTCGGCGGCGAGACTTCGAATGAGCTCGCGCGTCGCCTCGCGATCGTCTTCGGCGTGCCCGGGCGGTCCCCCGCGCTGGCATCGCACCCGCTCCTTCGCGCGCGACACGGACTCGGCCCACCGTGGCCTTGGCGCCGGGCCGTTCAGGCTCGACAACACACCTTCGAGAACCTCGCCGACCGTTCGGTAAGTCAAGTGCTCTAGGTAATACTCGCGTGCACGGCTCGCGCGCTCCTGCATGGCTCGCGGATCGGTACAGAACTCGCCGATCAGTTGAGCCAGTGGCGCGTCGCCGGCGGCGGCGATCAGGTCTTGCTCGATGAACGGCGCCAAGGCCGGCGTCTGCGTGGCGATCACGGGCAACCGCATCGCCATCGCCTCGGTCAGCTTCATCGGGATCTGGTAGCGCGCCACCGTTGCCATCGGGTCCTGTGCCAGGCACACCAGATCGCCGATCGTCAGCAGCCGTGGGACCTCGCTGATCGGCCGGTACTGGACGAGTTGGACTACGCGAGGGTCGAACTCAGACAGCTCCTCGAGCAGCCGCTTCTCGCTGACCGATCCGACAATGCACAACCGTAGTCGTGGGTCGCCGATCTCCCGCACCGCGCGCGCCGCCTGGAGCACTCCCTTGTGCCGACGCGGCGTCCCCAAGAAGAGGATGACCACATCGCCCGAGCCGTAACCGAGCTCGGCGCGCGCCCCCGCGCGGTTGTACCTGGACGGATCAAAGAGCCGCTCATCGCGGGCCTGTCCGACAAGCGTCCCCCCGTAGCGGCTCTGGAGCGGCTCGCTGACGACTGTGACGGCGTCGGCCTCCGCGATCAGCTCAGGGGTGTCGCGCCTCATCAGATCGGTGCCCGCCAGGGCCTCCTCGTCATCGTCGATGTCGAGCACGAGCGGAGCGCCGCACTGCGAAGCGACCATCTCGCCCAGCAGCGCACCGGGGAACCGCGGCTTGGACACGTACACGACGTCGGCCTCGATGGTCGCGGCAAAGCGCCTGGCCTCGTCGACATAGCAACTGAGGTCGTGGCCGTCGAACGCCCGGAGCCGAACGTCACCCGTCCCGCGAACCGGCGGCCAGATATCGGTCCCGAACTGGGCCAGCAGCGGCCCGGCGAGCTCGACGTCGTGCCGCGCTCGCAGGATGTCCGCCAAGTACCAGGCGCGGATCATCGCGTTGTGGCCCATGCTCCAGGCGATTACGGCGATCCGCATCGCCCGGCCAGTCTATGTGCCGCGCGCAATCGCGCCCGAAAGCACGTGGTGCTTTCGCGGCTCTGAGCGATCGAGCAAGTCGTCCGAGACGTACCTGCGCAGCTCGGACTCGCTTGGTAGCTCGATCAACTCGGCGCGGATCTGAGGTCGCCAGTCATGCCAGCCCCGGCCGACGCCGGCGTCGGCAAATCCACCGCTGAGGATGTACTTCTCGACCGCATGGTCGACGCTGAGGAACAGGTGATGGCGCATCACCAGCTGGCGGGGCGCCATCCGCAAACCCGGGAACCGGACCCGATGCCCGGCCGAGCCCCCGAGGTCGACGCGCTCGTCCTGTCGCTTCCACGCGTTCAGCCGATGCGGAAAGCTCGGTAGGTACGGATAGTAGAAACGCATCGTCTTCGCGAAGTCGGGATGGTCGTGGTCCGGCTCCTCCCGGGTCGGGACGAACGTGTATTCGATGAAGTTGACGGCGTTGAAGCCGGCGTCATCGGCCTGCGCAAACGCTTGTGCCAGCGATCGCCGCGGCTGCGCGGCGACGTGGAACTCGTCGGCGTCGACGTGCATCAGCCAGTCCGCGTCGAGCGTCTGGCTCAGCTCTTCCTTGCGTGCCAGGCGCGACTGCAGATCGGAGGCGCCGGCTCGATCGAGTCTCTCGATGCCGATCACGCCCCGACCGAGGTAGCGCTCAGCGATCGCCACGGTGTCATCGGTCGACTCGTTGTCGATGACGTAGACATCGACTCCCTGCTCGGCCAGGTGCTCGATACAGCCGGCGACGAAGCGCGCCTCGTTGAACGTCGCGAGGATGGCGACGATGCGCACGGTGGTAGTCAGGTCCTTCGGCCTTACGATCGCCAGAAGATCTGCGGCATGGTCAGCGGGCGCTCGCGCAGCGCGCGGCCGACCTCGCGGACCAGCTCGCCGATCAGCCCCTGACGGGGCACGGAGCGGTTCAGCCGGCTGAGCCAACCACGATCGAGTCCGAAGCTGAGCAGGCCGCCGCTCAGCTCGACCAGGTCCGCGAGCCGGAGGGCCTCGACCTCGGGTCCGAGGGCGAGCTGATTGCGCAGCTCGTGGTGATGATCGATCGCCACAGCGCACCGCTCGATCCGCTCGGGAGTCCAGCCGTATGCCGGCAGCATCTCCCGCGCCAGCGCGGCGCCGTCGGCCGTGTACACCCCGCCCCGTGATGCGCCTGGATAGAGGCCGATGTCGTGGAGGATGGCGGCGACGGTCAGCACCTCGCCGTCGATCTGCCATCCACGCCGCGTGGAGATCTCGGCCGCGATGTGGCGGGTGCGCAGGCAATGGCGCTCCATCGGACCGTAGTTTTCTGCGGTGGCCGTGCGAAGTCGATCGAGCGCGTCGCGCTCCGCCGGCGTAACCGCGAGCTGATCAAAGCTCTCCATGAGGCAGCATCATCGCATCGGCGCCACGGCCGGCGAGGAATACCCCCGGCACACGCGCCTGTCGGACGGCTCAACCGCTGACGCTGCTCGCCAGGCTGCTCAGGTCTTGCACGTCGCCGGACGGCGGGAGGGCCGGCGACGACTGGGCGCCGTAGTGACTGAGATCGACGGTGACGGTCTCGGTCATCGTTTGCGCGGCGGCCGAGCCGAGGTCCATCGACATCTGCACACGTCGGACGAGGTGCTGGCCGTCAACCCAAACATCGACGGGAATCTCATCGGCGCCCGCGGCCTGCTCGATGCCTGACAGAGCCTGCTGCGCGGCGGCACGGTCCGCCGACGGGACGGCGTCGGCGAGGTGGTCAAGGCTCAGCTCGGCTCGGTAATGCGTCGTCTGGACTCCGTCAACGCGCTGGTTCCCCTCGGCGACGACGCTGTCGGACACCGAGCGCAGGGCCTGCAACACGTCGCTCGGATCGCTCGTTGTCGGGTTGCTCTCCAGCGACGAGAGCCCCGGGATGCCGGACAACTTGCTCAGATCGATCTTGACCCACTTCTTGCCCAACGTCGGCATCGTTGCGGTCAGTGCAGACGGCAGCTTGAGGTACACGTCGGTTCCGTCGGTGATCATCCGCATCCGGAACGTGCCGCTTCCGAGCGCCTGGACAACCCCCGGCTCGTCACCGAGATTCATCGCCAGCGACATCGAAGTCGCATGATCGCGCAGATCGACCACGCCCCTCCCAGTGGCGGTGATCGGCGAGTTCAGCGCCGACGATGTCATCTCCATCGACATGCGCATCCGGAAACCGGCCACGTTCGAGGAGAGCGTCGCCGCCTGCGCGATCGGGTCGTTGTTGAGCTGCGTCCCCTTCGACCCCAGAAAGAAGAATCCGGCCGCCGCCAGGACAACCACGGCGAGCCCGCCGACGAGCAGCTTCGACCGCCCGCGCGGCCTTTTCGGCGCGTTCTCCCATGGCGCCGGTCTGCGCCTCCTCGATCGCCGGAGCAGGGGTCGGTTCGGTGAACCCAGGTGGCGGTAGTGACGTACTCACGCTGGGTTGATCGGCAGCTACTAGGCCATTTGTGACCTCTGCACCGGTGAGATCAGCAGAGTTATGAGGCGCTGGCGGTTTGCCGGGCCCTGGTTCATGCTTTGACAGATGGCCGATTGGGACGACGTGACGGAGGATCGCCCTCGACCTCCCTGAGACCGGCGAGGACTCCCGGCGCGGCCTCGCGTCATGGCGAGTCCGCGACAAGCTGTTCGTCTGGGAGCGCCCGCTTCGCCCCTCGGATCTTCGCGCCCTTGGTGACGACGCACCGACCGGCGACATCCTCGGAGCCCGAGTCGAGCACCTCGGCGCGAAGGAGGCGCTGCTCGCCGACGATCCCGCCGTCTACTTCACCACCCCCCACTTCGATGGGTATCCGGCGATCCTCGTGCGCCTGGCCGAGATCGATGTCGGCGAACTCGAAGAGCTGGTGATCGAGGCGTGGCTGGCGCGAGCTCCCAAGAGGCTGGCCAAGGCCTACATCGACGAGCATCTTGACTGAGGCCGTCCCGGCCTGTACAGATTCGGGCTCGGCTCGCGACGGGCATTACTAGAGGATCGATGACCACACCAGTCAAGCTGAGGGCGCGCGGCGTCGCCGCGACGCTGATTGAACGCCTTCCGACCGGCGCCGACCGGCCACTGGCGATACCTCCTGCGGGCAGTGGACTGAAGCCAGTGATGGGCGATCCGGGGATGCCCGTCGTCGGGCACACGCTGGAGTTCCTGAACGACGGGCTTCGCCACGCCCGGAGCTACCACGCGAGGCTGGGGACTGTGTTCTGGGTAAACAGCGTCGGCGGGCGGTGGGCCCAGGTGATCGGACCCGACGGACTCGAGACCGTGCTGACCAACCGCGACCGCGCGTTCTCCAACAAGCTGGGCTGGGATCCTCTGATCGGGGCGTTCTTCGACCGCGGCGTGATGCTGATGGATTTCGAAGAGCACCGCCATCACCGACGGATCATGCAGCAGGCGTTCAAGCACGAGCGGCTCGTCTCGTATCTCGAGCAGATGAACCCCGCCATCCGCCGAGGTATCGCCCGGTGGCAGCCGGCCAGCGAGTTCCAGCTCTACCGCGCCGCCAAGCAGTTGACGCTCGATGTCGCAACTGAGGTGTTCGTCGGGAACGAACCGAGCGCCGAAGCCGACCGGTTGAACGGCGCGTTCATGAACGTAGTGGTCGGGGGACAGGCGGTCATCCGCGCCGACGTACTGGGCGGAAAATGGCATCGCGGGCTCGAGAGCCGGCGCGAGCTGGAGGCGTACTTCCGCAGTCAGCTACCTGCGAAGCGGGCAAGCGATGGCGACGACCTGTTCAGCGTCCTCTGCCGCGCCGAGACCGAGGAGGGCGAGCGATTCAGCGACGACGACGTGGTGAACCACATGATCTTCACGCTGATGGCCGCCCACGACACGAGCACGATCACCGTCACGATGATGAGCTACTACGTCGCCAAGCATCCCGAGTGGCAGGAGCGTCTGCGCGAAGAATCGCGAGCGCTCGGCAAGGAGGAGATCGGCTACGACGACCTCGACGCGCTGCCCGCGATGGATCTCGTGTTCAAGGAGACGCTCCGGATGAACGCGCCGGTGGGCACGCTCGCTCGCCAGACGATCGAAGACACGGAGATCGACGGCTACTACGTCCCCAAGGGCACCAAGCTGATGCTCGGCATCCACCCGACCCAACGGATGGAGCCGTGGTGGCGCAACCCGGACACCTTCGACCCCGAGCGCTTCAGCGAAGAACGCCGCGAGGACGCCGCACACAAATATGCCTGGCTCCCGTTCGGCGGTGGCGTGCACAAGTGCATCGGGATGCACTTCGGCTCGATGGAGGTCAAGGCGATCATGCACCAGCTGCTGCTCCGCAACTCGTGGAGCATCCCGATTGGTTACGAGCCGGTGATGGACTACGGAACCGGGCCGTTCCCAGGCGACGGTCTTCCAATCGAGCTGCGGCGCCTGTAGTCCTAGCGGACTCGTCCACCGCCGCCGCGAGGAGTCTTCCGGTCCGCCTGCGAGGATCGACGTGTGCCCACCACCGCTTCGGAGACGTTCGCCGCGACCGCGCTCGAGCGCCTGCGCACGCTAACCGGAGATAACCGTTCGCGGTTCCGACCGGGGCAGCTCGAGGCGATTCGGGACGTCGTCGCGGATCGCGCCCGTGTGTTGTGCGTGCAGCGCACCGGCTGGGGAAAGTCGGCCGTGTACTTCGTCGCGACCGACCTACTGCGCGAAGCCGGCGCCGGACCGACGTTGATCATCAGTCCGCTGCTGGCGCTGATGCGTAATCAGCTTGCCGCGGCGCAGCTACTGGGGCTGCGTGCGCATGCCATCAACAGCACCAACCGCGAGGAGTGGGACGACGTTCGAGATCGCCTCGCGGCAGGTACGGTCGACCTGTTGCTGATAAGCCCCGAACGGCTCAACAACCCGCAGTTCCGCGAGCGCATGCTGCCGCTGTTCGCGGCGTCGGTGGGGCTGCTGGTCATCGATGAGGCGCACTGCATCTCCGACTGGGGCCACGACTTCCGGCCTGACTACCGGCGGGTCAAGGACATGCTCGGGGCCTTACCGCCCGAGGTCGCGGTGCTGGGGACGACCGCGACCGCCAACGATCGTGTCGTCCGCGATGTGCTCGAGCAGCTCGCTGGTTCCGCCGGCGAGCCGCTGCGCTCCTACCGCGGACCCCTGGCCCGGACGAGCCTGCGCCTGGAAGTCCTCGAGCTGCCGCGTCCCGCGCAGCGGCTCGCGTGGCTCGTCGAGCACCTCCCCACGCTCCCGGGCTCAGGGATCGTCTACACGCTGACCAAACGCGACGCGGAGCAGGTCGCGGCATTCCTGATCGCCAACGGGATTGAAGCGCTGGCATACAGCGGCGAACAGGAGACTCAGAATCGGATCGCGACGGAGGACCGCCTGTTGCGCAACGACGTCAAGGCAGTCGTCGCGACCAGCGCGCTCGGGATGGGCTACGACAAGGCCGACCTGACTTTCGTCGTGCACTACCAGGCTCCGGGCTCGGTCGTCGCCTACTACCAGCAGGTGGGCCGCGCGGGGCGGGCCGTCGATCATGCCGACGTCGTCCTGCTGCGGGGCGGCGAGGACCGCCGCATCCAGGACTTCTTCATCGAGCAGGCGTTTCCCACCCGCGAGCGCGTAGCGGCGGTCCTCGATGAGCTCGAAGCGGCCGGCGAGCGCGGGCGCACCACGCGCGAGCTGATGGCGGTGGTGAACGTCGGCATGGGTCGAATCGAGGCGATGCTCAAGATTCTCGATGTCGAGGGTGCGGTGCGCCGGGACGGCACGCGCTGGCACTCGGTTCCGGGCGCGGGATGGACTTACGACGCCAAGCGCTACGAGCAGGTCACCGCCCTGCGTCGTGCCGAACAGGACGCGATGGCTGCGTTCGGCGCTGACGGGCGCTGCTTGATGCGCGTCCTTCAGGAAGAGCTTGATGACCCAGACCCGCGCGACTGCGGTCGCTGCTCGGTCTGCACCTCACCGCGCTTCGCCCAGCCGCCAGACCCGGCGCTGGTCGAACTGGCCGGCCGACACTTGCGGTCCACTCCGCTGGAGCTAGAGGTCAAGAAGATGGCCCCCGACGCGGCTGGGGCGATGCGCAAGATCCCAGAGGATGCCCGGACTGAGCCCGGGTGGGCGCTCGCGCGGTTCGGCGACGGCGGCTGGTGGCCGGCCGTCGAGCGCGGCCTGCGCGACGGGACCTTCGAGAACGACGTCGTCCTCGGCATCGCGGACATCTTGCGAGCGGCGGGCGTCCCTGTGGCCTGGGTCACGACCGTGCCGTCGGCGTCGCGTGGCGAAGTGATCGTCCGGCTAGCGGAACGCGTCGCCGCAGAGCTTGGAGTCCCCCACGTGGCGCTCGTCTCGCGCACCGAAAATCGCCCGCCCCAGCGCGAGATGGCCAACGCGGTTCGGCAGGCCGCCAACGTCCGCGGCGCGTTCGCGGTCACCGCGACGCCACCGCCAGGCACCGGGGTTCTGCTCGACGATCGTCGCGACTCGGGTTGGACAATGGCGATGGTCGGCGGCCAGCTACGCCGGGCCGGCGCCCAGCGCGTCGTACCACTCGCGCTCGGGACGCTGCCGTAGGACGCGGCGGTCGTGACAGAAGTCACACACTCGCGCCGACGCGACGCCATAGGCTCGCCACCTAGGTACGAGTCGACAGGCGAATCCGTCAGGGGAGGTCACCCGTGGCACCAGTCGTAGAAACCGATCCAACCTTCGTCTTCGAAGGGCTCCCGCCGATCCCCGAGGTGGTGCCGGATATCGGCGGCCAACCGGCCGACCCACTCGGCCCGCTGGCGCAGCTCCCGGGGACGTGGACGGGTCACGGCTTCAACACGATCTGGCGCCCGCACCACCCATCGAGCCAGGACCGGTTCCTCGAGCTCAACCTCACCACCGAGACGCTCGTCTTCACCAAGATCAACGGCCCGATTCCCAACCGCGGACTACTGATGCCCGACATCAACCTGTTCGGCATCACGTACATGCAGCAGATCTCGGAGACGAGCAGCGGCACCGGTCTGCACATCGAGCCCGGGATCTGGGTGAATGTGCCCTCCACCAGCAACCCCAACGAGCCGACGACCGTCGTGCGGATGGCCTCGATCCCGCACGGCACCGTGATCCTCGCTCAGGGGCAGACGCAGTTCCTGAACGGGGGTCCCCCCCACATCCCGGACAACAACATCATCCCGTTCGGGATCGGCGGCAATCCCCCGCCGAACTCACAGTTCGCGCAGGCCGAGCAGCAGTTCCCAGAGCTCAACCTCTCCCATAACACTCAGTTCCGGCACGCCTCGCCCGGCGTGACCCAGGCGATGGTGCAGAACCCGAACAGCGTCCTTCAAGCCGCGCTAGGCGGCCAGACGATCAAGAATCGGACATTCATCCGGATCACGACCACGCACACCCCGATCAAGGCCGGCGGGACCGCGAACACGGCGTTCCTCGCGTCGGCGTCGAACCCGCCCGGCGGCAACGCCAACGCCGTCGAGGTCGACGCCACGTTCTGGATCGAGACCGTCGCCGGAACCGGGGGCAATCCCGACAAGCTTCAGTTGCAGTACACGCAGCTCGTGGAGCTCAACTTCAACGGCCTAAGCTGGCCGCACGTGACGGTCGCGACCCTCGAGAAGCAATAGGCGCGCGGTTAGGGCAGCCGTCCCGACCACTTCGCCGATCCCGCCGCCGCCAGCAGCAGCAGCAGCACGCCACCGACGGCGAACTCGGCCGTGACCTCGCGCTTGCGAGTCACCTTCCCGAGCTGGTTGCCCAGGTGCTTGTAGATCGAGCTGAGCTCGTCGGCGCTCTGCGCGTTGAACGTGCGCCCGCCCGATAGCTGGGCGATCTGCGCCATCAGCTGGGGATCGGGCGGGACCGGGATCGGCGGACCGATGCCCGCCGGGGTACGGCAGCACGCCATCCGGCGTGCCCAGCGCGACGGTGTAGATCGGGATCTTCTCCTGGGCGGCCAGGCGCGCCGCGGTCAACACGTTGACGCCCGTGTTCGCGTCGCCGTCGGACAGGAGCACGATCGCCGACGGCGGGTGCTTCTTATCGCCGCCGCGGAGCAGCTGGAGCGCCAGCTCGAGCGCATCACCGGTGTCGGTGGCGCCATTGGCGACCTGCTGATCGATGATCGACCGCGCTGAGCCGTGGTTGGTGTCGGGCGCCTGTACGCCGTCGGGCGAGCTCCCGAACGCGACTGCGCCGACGCGGACGCTCGACGGGAGCTGGTCGATGAACGTGTTGGCGGCGCGCTCAGCGGCGGCGAGCCTGCGTCGGCGCGACGTCCGTCGATGCCATCGATCCGGAGTGGTCGGTGACGAGCATCACCGAGGCCTCGCCGACGGCGGCGCTGTAGCTGACGTGAGGCCGCGCCAGGGCGAACGCGAGCGCCGCGATCGCGGCGAGCGCGAAGGCCGGGGGGAGAATGCGCTGCCACGACGATCCGGGGTCGATGGCGAGCTGCACCGTCGACACGGCCGGAAAGCGGACGGCGTACCGACGAGCCCGCCGGCGCGCGCGCCTCGCAGCGAGGATCGCGAGCGGCAGGAGCAACAGGCCGAACAGCCACAGTGGCGAGGCGAAGGTCATCGCAGATGGCGGCCGAGCGCGAGCAGCCATTCGTCTTCGGTCGACAGGGCAACGTGGTCGATGCGCAGGCGGCGGAGCTCGCGGGCAACGCCCTCCCGACGCTCGCGCTCGAGCTCGGCGAACCGGCGGCGAACGCGGCCCCTCGACGTGTCGACGTCGACCCGTTTGCCGGTCTCGGGATCGACGAGCGAGAGATGCCCGACCGCGGGCAGCTCGCTTTCGCGCGGATCGGAGATCTCGACGGCGAGCACTGAATGGCGGACCCGGAGCGAACCGAGCGGGCGCTCCCAGCCGTGCTGCTCCCGGAAATCCGAGATCACGACGACGAGCCCGGGCTGGCGGGCCAGCCGCGACGCGCGACGCAGCGCGCCGGCCATCCCCTCTGGGTCGTGCTGACCGTCGGGCGCCACGCCCTCGGCCAGCATCCGCCGCAGCGCCACCATGCCGGGCTTGGAGCCACGGGCGGGCAACACCCGAGGCGCATCGGCGCCGAAGGCGACGAGCCCGACGCTCCCGGCTCGGCGCACGCCCAGACGGCCGAAAACGAGCGCGACGCCTTCGGCGACGTCCGCCTTCAGGCGCAGCGCGGTGCCGAACGCCATCGACGGCGAGACATCGAGCACGATCCACGTCGTGAGCGCGCGCTCGGGCACGTGCATCCGCACGTGAGGCTGGCCGGTGCGGGCCGTGGCGGCGGGGTCGATGTGGCGCACGTCGTCACCGACCTCGTACGCGCGCAGCTGGGCGAGCTCGGTTCCGGCGCCGACCCCGGCGGCTCGCCGGTCGCCCGGAAGCATCCGCGAGATCATCCGGCTGATGGCGACGTCGAGCGCCTCGACCAGCGGCTGCGGCACCGGCCCCGGGCCCTGGCGGGCCGCGGGCGGCTCTAGGTGGGCGGTGCTCACCCGGCCCTCGCGACGGTCGGAGCTTCGTGGAGGAGGTGCTGGCTTCCGGGCTCGGGTACGGCCGCCAGGACCTTCTCCAGCAGCTCATCCGCGGTCACCCCCTCGCTGAGGGCGTCGTACGACAGCACGATCCGGTGGCGCAGCACGTCGGTCGCGAGGTCGCGGATGTCCTCGGAGGCCACATGCCCTCGGCCGCGCAGCAACGCGAGCACGCGCGCTCCCTGCACGAGGCCGATGGGACCACGGGGGCTCGCGCCGAACTCGACCATCGACTCGAGCTCCTTCAGGCCGTGCTGGGCCGGGTGGCGAGTCGCGTCGGCGAGTTCGACCGCGTAGCCGATCACCTCGCGATCGACGAGGACCGTGTTTGCGGCTGCGGCGTAGCGACGGAGATCGTCGAGCGACAGCCGCTCCCGGACCTCGGCCTGAGTACCGAGGCTCCGGCCGACGACGGCCGCTTCCTCGCCGGTGCTCGGGTAGTCGACGAGGATCTTCATCAGGAACCGGTCTACCTGCGCCTCTGGTAGCGGATATGTGCCCTCGGACTCGATCGGATTCTGGGTCGCCATCACGATGAACGGCAGCGGCACCGGGTAGGTGCTCCCGCCGATCGTCACCTGCTGCTCCTGCATCACCTCGAGCAGAGCCGACTGGACCTTGGCGGGAGCGCGGTTGATCTCATCAGCGAGCAGGAAGTTGCAGAACACGGGGCCGAGCTCGGTGTCGAATCCGCCGGTGTCCGGCCGGTAGACACGCGTGCCGATGAGGTCGGCGGGGACGAGATCCGGCGTGAACTGGATCCGGCTGTAGCTCCCGCCGAGCACGGCGGCCAGGGTCTTCACGGTCAGCGTCTTCGCCAGCCCGGGCACGCCCTCGAGCAGCACGTGTCCGCTGGCGAGCAGGCTCACCAGCAACCGCTCGAGCATCGCGTCCTGGCCCACGATCACGCGCTTGATCTCGTACAACGCCTCCTGGAGGGCGTCGCGCGCCTCCGCGCGCTGGTCCTGGGTCTGCTCGAATTCGTTCATCGGTCCTCCGTGGTTGCTGTCAGCTGGTTAGATGAGGCGGCCGAACCAGCGGAGCGTGAGGACGCTGCCAACCAGCAGCAGGACCAGGCCCACACCGGCGAAGCTCGCCGTGATCTGTTGTTTGACTGTCTTGTGACCGAGCTTGGCGGCGAGGTGCTCGTAGACCGCGCGCAGGCCGGCCGTGTCAGAAGCGGTGAATGCCTTCCCGCCGGAGGCGCTTGCGATCTGCGCAAGACCCTGCGGGCTTGGCGGTACGTACACGTTGACGGTCGTGCCGCCGCGGGTGATCGGGATCGTGCCCTTGTAGGTACCGAGGGCGATGGTGTAGATCGGGATGTGCAGCGATGCGGCCTCGCGAGCGGCCGCGATCGGGTCGCTGCCGACGTTGGAGGCACCATCGGAGATCAGCAGGATCGCTCCAGGCGGGTGTTTGCCGTCGACCACCCGCAGGCTCCTGATCTCGCGCAGAGAGGTCTGGATGGCGTCGCCGATCGCCGTCCCGCCGCTCGTATGCAGCTGGCCGAGCGCCGCTCGCGTAAGCGCGTGATCGGTCGTCGGCGACTGGAGCACGACCGGCGTCTTCGCGAACTCGACCAAGCCGACCTGGACCGTGCTCGGGATCGTTGCCAGGAAGTGGGCGGCAGCGTGCTGTGCCGCGCCGAGACGGGTCGGCGCGACGTCGGTTGCCTTCATCGAGCTGCTGACGTCCTGGGCGATCATGATCGCGCCGTTGGTGACCGGCACGGCGACGCTCCGCTGGGGCCGCGCCGCCGCCGCGATCAGCACCGCGATGGCGATCAGGAACGCGAGCATCGGCAGATGGCGGCGCCAGCGCGGACGCCGTGGCGCCACCGACGCCGTGAGCGCCGGCGTGACGAACGCGGCCGCGGCCCGACCGCGCCGGCGCTGCTGGCGCGTGTACCACCAGATCAAGAGCGGGATCCCGAGCAGCGCGAGCAGCACGAGTGGCGACGCAAAGCTCACGGTCCTCCGTGCGGTGCCACCGCCAGGGTCGCCAACGTCGAGAAGTCCGCCGTCCCTCGCTGGAACTGAATCTGCACGCTGTTGCCCGCCACCAGGCCATTGAGGGCCGAGTTGAGGTCGCCGACCGATTGGACCGGTTGGTTACCGATTTGGGTGATGACGTCCCCGGGCTCGAGGCCGGCGGACGCGGCTGGGCTTTTGGGCGCAATGCTCGTGATCACGACACCGCCGGCGGGTGCGTTCTCCATGTGGGTGATGCCGAGCCATCCGTGGCCGAGGCTCGCGGTCTCCGAGCCGTTACCGCCGGATCCGATCAGCGAGGCGACGCCGAAAGCCACGCCGGCGCCGATCAGCACCAGCACCAGAACCGCGACGGCGACCCGCCGCCCGCCGCGAGCACGGTGCCACCAGTCGCTGACCGCCGCACGCGCGCGCGTGAGCACGTGAGCGATCGATCGGCGCAGAGCACGGAGCGCCGAGACGATCCGCTGCCGGAGCGTCGGGCGCGGGGGGAGCTCAGGGGTTGGCTCCTCGGGTTCAGGCGTCTGGGCACGACGTCTCGCCAGCTCCTCCGCGGTTGTCGCGGAATCGAGCTGCCAGTCGCCAGACCACAGATGCCGTGGGGAGCCCATCGCTCGTGCCGAAGCTATGCAGCGTAAGTGAGATCTTCTTAAGAACCGACCCTGCTCACCGCGGCCTCTACGCCCGCGTCAGCAGATGTATGCAACGGTAGCGGCGACTCAGGGCGCTCCGCGGTGCCGAATTTGTCGCTTTCGCGCACCCCGGGGACGAACAGGGCGGCAAACGTCACGATGCCCCCGATGCAACCCGCGGCGATCAGCGTGCTCTGAGCGCCGATTGCCGCGCTGACGGGACCGGTCAGCGCAAACGACAGCGGTAGCAGACCGATCGAGATGAGCCAGTCGAGACTCGAGACGCGGCCCAACAGCGCTGTCGGCACCCGGCGCTGCTTGGCGGTGGCCCAGATGATCGTCCCTGCGGTCTCAAACGCGTTGAACGCGAGGCTCGCGAGCATCAGCCCCCAGAGCGCGTGCGCTATCCCGTAACCGGCAACCGCGAATGTCGCCACCGTCCAGAACACATACATCCACGTGATCTCACGGCGGGGCAAGCCGCGCTGGGCCAGGCCGATCGCGCACGCGACCGACCCGAAGCCGCCGGCGGCGAACACGAGGCCCAGAGCGCCAGCGCCGGCGTGCAGCTCGTTCTTGACCACGAACGGCACGAGCACCTCGGTGGGGCCCATGAACAGGAGATAGGCGACGGCCGCGCTGGCGAGGGTCGCCCACAGCCAGGCGTGGCGACGGACGTACTCGAACCCGGCCCGCATCTCCCCCGCGATCGAAGTGTGCTCCGCGTCGGCGACCCGCACGCGAGCCGTCATCGCCAGCAGCGCGCCGGCGGACACCGCGAACGACGCGGCGTCGAGTCCGAACCCCACCCCCACTCCGAGCTGCGCGATCACCAGCCCGCCGAGCGCCGGGCCGGCGAGCCGCATGGCGACCGGCCGGATGAACTGGTCGAGCGAGTTCGCCTGGGGGAGGTTCTCGATCGGCAGCAGCTCGGGGACGATCGCGTCGAACGCCGGATTGAAGAACGCGGTGCCGACGCTGTAGAGGGCAGCCAGCACCACGACGTGCCACAGTCGCAGCGCGCCCGTCAGCGACAGCGCCGCGATCGTGCCGACGGCGATCCCACGGAGGACATCCGCGGCCAGCATCACGCGGCGGCGATCGAAGCGATCGCTGATCACGCCGCCGAGGAGCAGGAACGCGATCGTCGGCACGGTCATGGCGATGCCGACGACGGCCAACGCCGTCGGGACATTCGAGAGCGTGTAAACCTGCCAGGCCAGGGCCACGAAGAAGATCCCGTCGCCGAGCAGCGATACCGCCATCCCGGTCCAGAGCAGGCGAAAGTCGCGATGCTTCAGCGGCGCGAACAGGCGGACGCGGCTGAAGCCGCCAGTGGGATCGAGCGCCTCGTAGCTATGTTGCATCGCCCGGATGCGAACCGTTGGACTGCAGCATCCGCGGCGGTTCGAGCGTTTCCGGGCGTCCCTGGAGGTACTCGACGGTGCTGCTCGAGTCCATCGGCCTGGCGAAGTAGAAGCCCTGGCCGAGCTCGCAGCCGAGCGCGCGCAGCGCCGACCATTGCTCCTGGAACTCGATCCCCTCGGCCACGACGGACAGCTCGAACGTCTTGCCGAGCCCGATCACAGCCGTGGCCAGGCCGGAATTCACGGGCGAGGCGCCGGAGCTCAGGAACGAGCGGTCCATCTTGATCACATCGACCGGGAACCGGGCGAGGTAGCCGAGCGATGAGTAGCCCGTGCCGAAGTCGTCGAGGGCGATGCTCACGCCGAGCTCCTTGAGCTCCGTGACGCGCTCTTCGGAGAGATCTACGTTGGTCATCATCACGGTCTCGGTGATCTCGAGCGTGAGGCTCCCCGGATCGAGCTTCGATTCGATGAGCGCGTCCCGCACGTCGCCGACGATGTCGCTGTGGTGCAGCTGGTTGACCGAGATGTTGATGTTCATCGTCAACGGCGGATTGGAGTGAACCTGCTCCTGGAGCGCCTTTGCCTGCCGGCAGCCTTCGCGTAGGACCCAACGCCCGATCGGGACGATCAGCCCGGTCTCCTCGGCGAACGGGATGAACTGGATGGGCGGAACGAGTCCCTGTTCGGGATGGCGCCAGCGGACGAGCGCCTCGACGCCGCATACGCTCCCGTCCTTGAGCCGCATCACCGGCTGGTAGAAGAGTTCGAACTCGTTGTTGACGAGCGCCCGCTGGAGGTCCGCGCGCAGTTCCAGCCGCGCAACCACGTCCTGATGCATCGCGGGCTCGAACAGACGGTAGGCGTTCTTGCCCTCGCGCTTGGCGATGTACATCGCCGCGTCCGCGTTGCGGATCAGCTCGTCGGCGTCGAGCGCGGCATCGTAGTCGACGATAGAGATGCCGAGGCTAGCCTGGACGATGATCTCCTTCTGATCCAGACGGAGCGGCATCCGCAGCAACTCCAGAATCCGATCCGCGACCTCGGCGGCCTCCTGCGGCCCGCTGGTGTCCTCGAGCAGAATCGCGAACTCGTCGCCGCCGAAGCGGGCCGCAGTGTCGCTGACGCGAATGCTCGTCGCCAGTCGCTTGGCAACCTCAAGCAGCACACGGTCGCCGGCAGCGTGCCCGAGGCTGTCGTTGATCGTCTTGAAGTCATCGAGGTCCAGGAAGATCACGGCCAGCTGGAAATGCTCGCGCCGAGCCCTGGCCAGAGCGTGGCGAACGCGCTCGTTGAATAGCGCCCGGTTGGCGAGCTTCGTGACCGGGTCGTGAAATGCCTGGTGCTCGAGCTGCGCCTCGAACGCTTTGCGCTCGCTGATGTCACGACCGTTGAGAACGATCCCCGAGACCGCTTCGTCGTCGATCAGGTTGGTGTGGAGGATCTCGAACTGGCGAGCGCTCCCGTTGGCATGGCGGAGCGTGCACTCCATCGTTTCGGACTCGCCGATGCCCTGGCCGGGGCCGTCGGCCAGGAGGCGCATCAGCCGCGTGTTCTCACCCGGTACCAGCAGCCGATCGAACCTGGTGCCAATGACTTCCTCGGGCGTGTAGCCGAGCGCCTGCTCGACCGAGGGGCTCTGGTAGATCACGATCGCATTCTCATCGACCACCGTGATCAGATCGTGGGCACGCTGCACGAGCGAGCGGAACCGCGCCTCGCTTGCGGTGCGATGGAGCTCCTCGGTCAGCGTGTTGCTTTCGAGCGCCAGCGACACCTGCGTCGCGAGTGCCAGCAACCCGCTCCGCGCGGAGACTGAAATGGCGCCCTCGCCGCAGACGAGCAGCAGGCCTCGGGCACGCCTCTCGCCGTGTTGCGGAAGCTCGACGACGAGCACATCGGAAGCGTCGGCTGGGAGCCTGAACGATGTCCGCTGGCGATCCGTCAGAGGCCTGACCTCCCCGGTATAGGTGTCGACAGCAGCGAGCAGCAAGCCTGACGCCGCAGGGTCGATCGACCACCGGCTCAGCCCCTGCGGAGAGCCGACCTCGGGCGCCACCACGTCGACGATGACCCCGTCGATGAAGCAGAGCCTGGCGACGGCACTCTGATCGACGAGCGACGGCACGGCGGCGAGCGCGGCGTCATAGATCTGCTCGCGCGAGGTGGCGGCGACGATCTGGGCGGCAGCCGCGGCGAGCCTGCGCTCGCGGGCGATCGACCGTTCGCGCTGGCGGATCAGCCCCGCCATCCGCACGACGACCAGCGCGAACAGAATCGCCGAGACGGTGATTGTGGCGATCAGGTCGACGTCGCCACGCCGGACCTCCTTGGCAATCTCAATCGCCGGCGCGATCAGCGTTGCCGCGGTCAGCAGCGCCAACCGCGTCCAGGTCAGCCTCGGCTCCCGGTCTCGCGCCGGGCGCTCGAGCTCGCGCATCGACGGGTGAAGTGCCGCGGCGCCCCAGAACAGGTAGTAGAAGATCCAACCGGCGTCGAGGATGAGTAGCGTGTGGGTGTAGGCGTTGTCGAGCGTCACGACGCCGTACGCGAAGTCCGTGACCAGCAGCGTGACGATGCTCAGGACCAGCAGGTAGAAGGCCGGCTTGCGAGTGCCGCCGTCAACCGCGAGCCGGATCGTTGCCGCCAGCAGGAGTATGTCGCCGAGCGGGTAGGCGATCGAGACGAGCTTCGGCAGCAGCGAGAGCGTGTTGTCGTGCACGTATGGTGCGATCAGCACGATGTATGAGACGAGCGAGAGCCCCAGGGTCATGATCAGCGAGTCGATCAGCCCGGCTCGGTCGCGGTCGGGGTTGCGCCGGCGGACGAGCAACAGCAGGCCGGCCATCTGTACGGGATAGACGGCCAGGTAGATAGCGTCGCCGAACGACGGGAACGGAATGTTCGCGTCGAAGATGATTCGGTAGCTGTACGTGTAAACGTCGGCAAGCAAGTACAAGAAGAAACTGAATGCGAACAGCCACCATGCGAGGCGTGCCTCGGGGCGGTTGCGTCGGATGCCGACGATCACCGCGATGACCCCCGAGAGACCCAGGAGGTTGATCACAGGTCCGCTGCCCTTGAACGGCGGGACGAACAAATAGAGGAGCGTGCCAACCGTTCCCCCGATGAGGTACAGCTGCCAAAGTGGAAGTTGGCGCAGCCGTACGCGCCCGATGGACCCCCCGAGGCGCATGTCAGGCCGCCTGCGCCTGCGCCTCGTCCGGTGCCCCTACCATCCGCAGCTCGCCGAGCGCGGCGAGTTCCTCGACCGCCGCGCATAGCGAATCGACCTCGGCGTCGGTGTTGGCCGCAGTCAGTTGGATCCGGAAGCCGACTTCGGCCTTCGGGACGAGCGGGAAGGCTGCGAGCGTCACGTAGACGCCTCGGTCAAACAACATCCGCCCGACCGAATCAATCCGATGATGGTCTCGCAGCGGGATCTCGACGATCGGAAACCCGGAGCGGTTCGGTGTGTGCACTCCGAGCGAGTCCACGCAGTCCAGCACGCGTCTGGTGTGTCCGTACAGGACGCCTCGTAGGTCGTCACCGCGTTTCTCGTTTACATCGAAGCCGGCCAGCACCGTCGCGAGCGAGGCGACCGGCGAGGGACCGGAGTAGAGATACGGCGACGCGGCGACCTTGAGAAAACTCTTGAGGGCGGTCGGGCAGGCGATGAACGCCAGCAGCGACGAATACGCCTTCGAGAACCCGGCGACCAGTACGAGGTTGTTGTAGCTCTCGTCGAAGTGGCGGACGATGCTGTTGCCCCGCATCCCGTAGGGGCAAGTCTCGTCCGGACCGCGCTCCCCGATCACGCCGAACCCGTGGGCGTCGTCGACGTAGAGCAGTGCTCCGTGCTCGCGCGTCACCCTCGCAAATTCGTGAAGATCGGGCGCGTTTCCGGTCATGCTGTTGACGCCGTCCAGGCACACGAGACGAACCGGGTCGCGCTCGGCCCGGAGCAGCTCCTCGAGGTGGCCGGCATCCTCGAACCGGAACCGCTTCACCGCGGCACCACGGGCGCGCGCGATCTGGCATCCGTCGTAGATCGTCTTGTGCGCCCGTGCGTCGATGAAGATCGTTCCCGACGCGGCGAGCAGCGGGATCACCGACATGTGGATGTGGGTGATCGTCGGGAGCACGAGCGCGTCCTCGCTGCCGAGTAGCCGTGCCAAGCGCTCCTCGATCTGCTCGTAAAGAACCGGACTACCCAGCAGCCGCGACCAGCTCGGATGCGTTCCCCAGGCTTCGAGATACTCCGGGATGGCCGCGATGATCTCGCGGTCAAGGTCGAACCCGAGGTAGTTGCAGGAGGCGAAATCCGCGAGCCAGCGGTCTCCGACCCGGATCATGCGCCCATCGATCTCGTCGATGACGGCGTCCATCATCGGGTGCCATGCGGTCAGCTCTGACAGGTCTCGGCACATCTCGAGCCAATGGTCTTGACCCGCGGTTGCGGATCCCGTATCAGCGACCCCGGTCGGCCGGCCCGTCGAGCGTCCGTCCATAGGACTTTGCTCGCCCATTGCTGGGCAATATCGGGCTCGCGGGCGTTTTTCTTGAGCGCCCCCAGGAATTTCAGACCGTCGGGCGGTGGCCGGAGCGCGACGCCACATATCCTGTCCCCATGTCGGCGCGTGTCGTTGTCGTCGGGGGCGGCATCACCGGCTGCTCGGTCGCCTATCACCTCGCACTCGCGGGGTGGGACGACGTGGTCGTACTCGAGAAGGGCGAGCTGACGAGCGGCTCGACCCATCACGCCGCCGGCCTGGTGACGATGTTCAACCCGTCGGCGACGATGATGGAGTTCCGGCGCTACAGCGTCTCGCTGTACAACGAACTCGACGTGTTCAATGCGGTCGGGAGCGTTCGGATGGCATCGAGCCCGGACTCGCTGCGCGACCTTCAGCGCGCCGTGAGTCGCGCCCGGGGGGTTGGCCTGGACGCCAGGCTGCTGGGTCCCGACGAAGTCGTCGAGCGGATTCCCTTTGCCTCACGAGCGTCGCTCTACGGGGGCGTGTGGATGGCCGGGGACGGACACGTCGATCCCCACATCACCACGCACGCGGTCGCCGACGCTGCCCGCGCGCTCGGCGCCGAGTTCCGCATCCGGACCCGTGTGACGGGGATCGAGCTCGGGCGCAACCACGAGGTCCATGCCGTCCGCACCGCGGACGAGAGAATCGAGACCGACCATGTTGTCAACGCCGCCGGAGTGTGGGCACCTCAGGTTGCCGAGATGGTCGGCGCCCGCCTCCCGTCGGTGCCGGTAGACCATCAGCACGTCCTGATGCAAGCGGTTCCAGGGGCCGAGGTGCCCCGGCGCAGCCCCTGCTTCCGTGACACCGACAACCTCGTCTACGGCAAGGACGAGGCCGGCGGAATGCTGATCGGCGGCTACGAGCAGAACCCGACGTCCCGGTGGAGCGATGGCGTGCCCTGGGATCACGGCGCCAGCCCGGTGCAGTCCGACATGGACCGGTTCGCGCCGCTGCTCGAGGGCGCGATCAGACGGTTCCCGTTTCTCGACCGCTCAGGGGTGATCAGGCTGCTGTGTCACCCGGATGCGATGACCCCCGATGGCAACCCCCTGCTCGGCCCGCTGCCGGGGATTCCCGGTTTCTGGGTCGCGGCCGGCCTGTCGCTCAACGGGTTCGGTGGCGCCGGCGGGATCGGGCGCGCGCTCGCCGAGTGGATGACGGAAGGGGAGCCATCGCTCGATGTGACCGCCTACCGCGCCTGGCGCTTTGGGGCGGCGTATCTGGACTCCTGGTTCGCGACCGCCTGCGCGCGAGAGGCCTACCGCTACTACTACCGGCTTCGGTATCCGTTCGACACCGACGAGTGGGGCCGGGGACTGCGGTTGAGCCCGCTCCACGTTCGCCTGCAGGAGCTCGGCGCCGTGTTCGGGGCCAAGAACGGGTGGGAGCGCGCTGACCATTTCGAGCCCGGCAATCGCTGGCGCCGCAGCGGCGCCGACCAGCGCCAGTTCGGCTGGACCAGGCCGCCGTGGTTCGACCGAGTCCGAGCCGAGCACGAGGGGTTCCGCGAGCGCGTAGGGATCATCGACATGACCTCGTTCGGAAAGCTCGACGTGCGTGGTCCCGGCGCGCTGGGGCTCCTGGACCGGGTGTGCGATAGCCACATCGATCGGCCGGTCGGCAGCGTGATCTACACGCAGTTCCTGAACCGCCACGGCGGGATCGTCGCCGACGTGACGGTGACGCGGCTCGGGGAGCAGCGGTTTCGAGTCATCACCGGCGCGGCGACGGTGGACGGTGACCGTGGCTGGCTCGAGCTCTGCAGGCGGTCGGAGGACGGCGCCGTCGAGATCCGCGACTGCAGCGACGAGCTCGCCGTGATCGGGATCTGGGGGCCGCGGGCGCGAGCCGTCCTGGCTGCTTGCACCGGCGACGACGTTTCCGATGAGGCGCTCCCGTTCCGCCGCGCTAGCTCGATCGATCTATCGAGTGCGGACGTGCTCGCGCAGCGGATCACGTACGTCGGCGAGCTCGGCTACGAGCTGTACGTCGAGCCCGGTTGGGCCGTGCAGGTGTGGGACCGGCTGATCGGCCGCGGGCGCCGAGCACGGGATCACTCCGGGCGGCTACCGGGCGCTCGAGTCGCTGCGACTCGAGAAGGGCTACCGCTACTTCGGCACGGATCTCACGTCGTCCGACACTCCGTATGAGAGCGGGCTCGGATTCTGCGTAGCTCTCCAGAAGCCCGAGTTCAACGGACGCGATGCGCTGACGGCGCCTGGGGCCGGGGAGCCGGCGCGACGGCTCCGGACGCTGACCATCGGTGCCGACGACGAGTACATGACGGTCTACGGCGGCGAGGCCGTTCGCCATGAGGGACGCGTCGTGGGCCGGGTCCGCAGCTGCGGATACGGTTACACGGTGCGGCGCAACGTGGCACTGGCGACGGTGCCAGCCGATCTGGAGCGGGGAACCGAGCTGACCGTCGACGTGTTCGGCGACCAGGCGCCCGCCCGGATCGAACGCGATGTCCTCTACGACCCGGATGGGGAGCGGATCCGTGGCTGAGATTCGGGCGGTCGTCCTGGACTTCAACGGAACGCTGGCGCAGGACGACCACATCGTGGCGCCGCTCTACGTCGAGATGTTCGCCTCGGTCGGACTGTCCCTGACCGTCGAGGACTACCACCGAGAGTTCGCGGCGATGCCCGACGAGCAGGCGGCCGAGGTAGCGCTCCGGCGAGCCGGGCTGGCGGTCGACGAGGCGCGCCGGGACGCGCTCGTGCGTGCCAGGCTGGAGGGATACATGGCGGCTGTCGTCGACGAGCCTCCGATCACCGAGCCCGCGCTCGAGTTCATCCGCGCGGCCGTCGCCGCGGGGATCGACCTGGCGATCACCTCCGGAGCGTTTCGCAGCGAGATCGAGCACGTGGTCTCAGCGGCCGGCGTCCGGGACTATTTCAAGGCGTTGGTATCGATCGACGATGTTGCGAACGGCAAGCCCGACCCGGAGGGGTTCGTCCGTGCGCTGGCCGTGCTGAACGAGTACGCGCAGCACCCGATCGCGCCTGACCAGGCCGTCGCCGTCGAGGACGCGACCGACGGCGCGCAGGCTGCACGCGCCGCCGGCATGCGCGTGGCGGCGATCCGAGGGATCGGATACGACGAGGGCAGCGGGTACGCGGACCTGGTGATCGAGCGACTGGATCGGGGGGCGCTGGCGCAGATGCTGGTGCTCGGCTCGAGGGCCGAGAGGCGCTGACGGCGATCGACCCCGACCTCGAGCTCATATGCGAGCAGGTGCCCGAGCTGGCGTCGTCCGACCGCCGTACGTCGGTGATCTCCGGAGGTATGACCAATCGCAATTACCGGGTCACGACGGCCACCGGCGACTACGTCGTCCGGGTCAGCGTCCGCGAGACCGGCGAGCTCGGGATCGACCGCGACAACGAGCACCGCAACTCGATCCTCGCCGCCGACGCGGGGGTCGGAGCGCCGGTCATCGCGCGGGTCGCCGAGCCCGAAGCGCTCGTCGTCGGCTTCGTCGACGGCGTCACGCTGACCCCGAAGGACTTCGAGGATCCGCGCCGCGTGTCCGCGCTGGCGGCGGCGCTCAGAGCACTCCACGCGGCGCCGCCGTTCGCTCGCGATTTCGACATGGTCCAGGTCCAGAGCCGCTATCTCCGGATCGTCGCTGAGAACGGCTATCCGCTCCCGGCCGACTACGCGCGATATGCCGAACGGGCGGAACGGATGGGAGATGTATTGACGAGCACGCGTACGCGAACAGCGCCGTGCCACAACGATCTGATGCCCGGCAACTTCATCGAGTCAGATGGCCCGGGGAGTCACATCTGGGTCGTCGACTACGAGTATTCGGGGAACAACGACCCGTGCTACGACCTGGGCGACGCCATCAACGAGCTCGAACTCGATCCGGTCAGGGCGGAGCAACTCGTTACCGAGTACCACGGCGGCCAGCGACCGAAGGAGCTGGCTCGCTCCCGGCTGTCGTCGCTGATGTCGAAGTACGGCTGGAGCCTGTGGGGGTCGATCCGAATCGGCACGACCGGCGACCCGGAGATCATCGAGTGGGCCGAGGCGCTGTGGTCGCGGGCTGTCGCCGAGTTCGAGTCACCGGAGTTCGAGGAGCTGCTGGAGCAGGCGTCGAGCTAGTGGCTCGACCGATTCAGCACGAGCTCAAGATCGATCTCCCGACCGTGGCTCGCCCGCGTACGGAACCCGAGGCGACGCAACAGCGAGCGGGCCGGCCAGTTGTCCCACAGCGTCGTGGCCGTGAGCAGATCGAAGCGGTTGGCTCGGGCCCGCGCGACAGTTGCCTCGGTCAGCGCCGTGCCGATGCCCCGGTTCTGGAACTCGTCGAGAACTTCGACGGCCACCTCTGCGATCCGCGCCTGACCTCGCTCGGCCACGTACCGAGCCACCCCGACGATCGACCCGTCGCGCTCGTCGACCGCGGCAATCGCCTCGTGCTTGAGATGGTCGATGTCGGTGAGATAGGCGAGCTGGGCGGCTGTCAGCTTTTGCATTGGTGAGAGATAGCGCCGGTGGCGCGACTCGGGGCTCAGTTGACGAAACAGCGCCGCAAAGCCAGCGCGGTCTGAACGGTCGAGCGGCCGCAACCGCAGGCGTGTGTCGCCGGCCGGGTACAGGTGGGGATGCACGCTTTCCGAGCCGATCGGTTGTGTCCGTCTCATGAGGTGCAAGACGTGAGCGGCGAATCGATCCTTCCAAGCCCGGTCCTCGGCTGCGGATCCCGAGTTGGAAGGATCGCCGGGGCGGCAGCGTCACTGACCGTACATGCGCTTTCGCGCCGGACATCTAATGCCGTTCTCGAGAAGACGCCGGATGGCTCGCCATCCAGCGCCGACGTTCGTATTCGCAGACCTCGTCGGTTTCACGGCGCTGACCCAGCGCTGTGGCGACGAGACAGCGGCGCGGGTCGCGCATGAGTTCCGACGCACGATGGCCGCACTGAGCCGGGAGCACGGCGCGTGGCAGATCAAGTCGCTGGGAGACGGCGCGATGATCCTGGCTCCGGACGCAGCGCAGGCCGTGGCACTGGCGGCCCGGGCGCTCGAGGAGGTCGGAACGCGCACGGATCTGTTGCCCGTGCGGGTCGGCGCCCACACCGGCCCGGCGATCATGCGCGGCGGGGATTGGTACGGCAACGCCGTCAACGTCGCGTCGCGCCTGGCGAGTGAGGCTGAGCCCAATGAGGCGCTGATCAGCTACACGACCCACTCGGCCGCGCGCCACGACCCTGAGCCGTCGCTGACGACGAGCTGCGAGTACGTTCTGCCCGGAGTCGAGCGCCCGGTCGTCGCCTGGAGGCTCGGCGGGCGGTAGGCCGCGCTCCCCCGTCAGGGATGCGCGGCCAGCAATCAGGGACGGTTCAGGGAATCTCCCGATACCGGACTTGCGCTCTGGCCATCAATCTCGGGACATGGCGACATTCGTCCTCACCCACAAGCACGGCCCGGAGGAATGCGCGATCGCGGTCGCGGCCTGGAAGGGCTTCGTCAGCCCGCTTCGCCACGGGCGACCGTTGGGCTCGTGCGCCCGCGGCGGCCATTGCCTGTGGTGGACGGTCGAGGCCACAGACGCGAACGCGGCGCTCTCGCTGCTGCCCTATTACGTTGCGCAGCGGACGGTCGCCGAGGAGGTTCGGGAGGTGCCGCTGCCATGAGACTCCTCGAGGACGCGGCGCGCGGCGATTCGCCGCGCCTGCTCGACCGCGACAGCCTGTCCGATCATGTCGACGCGCTGTTTCGCGCGGCGTGGGCGCTGTGCGGATCGCCACACGACGCCGAAGACCTGGTGCAGGAGACGTTTCTCAACGTGCTGAAGCGCCCTCGGTTGCTGCACAACGACAACGAGCTCGGCTATCTGATGCGGGCGCTGCGCAATACATATGCGAGCTGGTACCGCATCAACGCCCGCCGGCGAGGTGATCGTGAGCTGATGGAGGCCGACGCGCCCTCGACATACGACAGCGAGTTGAGTTCGCGTGAGGTCATGGCCGCCATCGCCAGCGCCCCGGAGGCGTATCGCGAGGCCGTGATCGCGGTCGACCTGCTGGGCCTGTCCTACCGCGAAGCCGCGCGGTCGCTGCGCACTCGCGAAGCGACGGTCACATCCCGCCTTCACCGCGGCCGACAACATGTGGCGCGCTCACTGAGTCTCGACTAGTCGCAATCACCGCGGCGAGGGCCGCTCGGGAACGCACGCCGAGCTTGTCGTAGATATGCGCGAGGTGGGTCTCGACCGTCTTTTCGCTCACGAACAGCGTGCGGGCGACGTCCCGGTTTCGGTTACCCGCCGCCACCAGCGCCGCCACCTCTCGCTCCCGGGCGCTCAGCGCCTCCATCGCAGTTCCCGCCGCGACTTGCCGCTTCCGGCGTGGCGCGCGTCGACCGAGGCGGCGAAGCTCGAGCGCCGCGGCGTCGGCCTCGCGCCGAGCGCCCGCGGCAAACAGCGTCCGCTCGGCCCGCTCGAGCTCGACGATTCCCTGGGCGGTCTCGCCGATGCTCCCCAGCGCGGCTCCGATCACCGCTCGAGCGCGTGCGCCCAGCACCGGATTGCCGGCCTCATCGGCCAGCGGGATGACCTCCTGGGCGAGCTCGACCGCAGCTCGTGCGTCTCCACATGCGAGCAGCACCGCCGCGCGGGCGTTCAGGGCGGTCGCGATCCGCTGTGGCAGGGATGTCGCCCTGGCACGAGCCTCAGCGACAGCCGCCACCTCGGCCGCAGCGTCCAGATCGCCCAGCGCGAGCTGGGTCCGGACCAACAGCTCCCAGCCCTGTCCACCGCGGAGGTCGAGCAGCCGCTGATCGGGGCCGGCCTCGAACGTCGCCAGCTCGGCGCGGGCAGCCTCCGCCTCGCCCGCCGCGTGCAGCGCCGATGCAAGATGGAGTCGCGACAGGCCCGAGAAGTAGTTCTGGGCAAGGTTGCCCGATCGCCTGACGGCCTCGCGGGCGCTGGCGAGCGCTCGTGTCGTGTCGCCCGCGCACGAGCACACCATCGCATCCGCCCACAGCGCCCACACCGTGAACTGATCGTTCCCGGTCAGCACCGCGGCGTCCGTCGCCGTGTCCGCGACCGCCATCGCCTCGGTGATCCGGCCCTTCATTAACAACGCGTTCGTCTGCAGCACGAGCTGACCGGGGATGTACGGACCCTGTCCGGTCATCTCGGCGAGCTGGAGCCCTCGGGTCGCACACTCGAGGGCGATGTCGGTCTGTTCGAGCAACGAGGCGGCTTGCGCGACATAGCCGGCGACGTCGATGTACTCGGCGAGCTCGTCGTCGCTGAGAGCGTCGTAAGCCGCCTTCGCCTCGCGGAGCTCAGCGAGCCCATCGGCCGGTCGACCCAGAGAGGCGCTGGCAACGCTGCAAAGCCCGGCGGCCCAGCTTCTCACGAGCTGCTCGCCGTGCCCGCGAGCCAGCGTCAAGACATCGTGAGCCACGGCGTACATCGGCGGGAACTCGCCTCGCCAGTAATGGTCGAGCGCGAGCTCCAGCGTCAGGCAGAGAGCCTCGGGGCTGTCTGGCGGCAGGACGTCGACCATCTCGGCGATCAAAGTCCGGGACTCGAGCGGACGACCGCCCATGCGGCGGGCGAACACGATCTTCGTAACGAGCTCGGCTCGCTCGGGCACACGGTCGTCCGGGACGAGCGCACTCGCCTCGTCCAGCACCTCGAGCGCGCGGTCGTATTCGCCGGCGTACGTAAGCGCGCTGGCCGCCTCGGTCAGCAGAGACAGGCGACGATCGCCGGTGTCGTCTGCTGGTAGGAGCCGCGTGGCTGAGAGCAGCCATCGACCTGCCGTCTCCGGGGCGCGCGCCGCGGCATCGCGGGCCGCCTGAACGAGGAGCCCGATCGCCTGTTCATCGCCTCGGGTCGCCGCGGTCTCGACGTGGTGCGCGCGGGTGCTGGCCGGAGCGTGGGCGGCTGCCAGCGCCGTCGACGCGCGGGTGTGCGCTCCGATTCGCCAGCCGTGCGGCGCGGCGTCGTACACGGCCCTGCGGACGATCGGGTGGCGAAATCGAAACCGCCTCGGGACGTCCGTCGGGCGGATGAAATCGAGCCCGAGCAGCTCATCCAGCGCAGCCAGCACCGGAGGCGTGTCGATCTCGGCGATCGCGGCGATCAGCTCGGGTTCGAACGGATCGCCCGCGACGGCCGCCGCGTGAAGCAGCACGCGCGCCGGATCGGAGACCGTTATCAGCTCCTCCTCGATCGCCGCGATCACAGCACGCGGGACGGCTTCCTGCAGATGCAAGGGCTCCGGGGGCTCGCGGATCTGGCGCGGATGGCTCGACCGCGCCAGCTGCTCGATGTAAAAGGGGTTACCACCGCTTTCGCGGTACAGCGTCGCCAGCGCCCCCTCATCCATGTCGGGTCCGATCAGCCGCCTGGCCTGCTTGCGGCTGAGCGGCACGAGCTCGATGCGGCTGCCCACGCCATCCCGGGCCGTGCCCTCCAGGGCGGCGACAAGGCGAGCGGGCGCGTGCCGGTAGGCGACCGCCATCAGCAACGGCCCGCGGAACCGGCGCAACAGATGGGTCATGACCTCGATCGACGCGGCATCGGCCCAGTGGACGTCGTCAAGTGCGAGCAGCATCGGCTGGCGGGTGGTCAACCGCTCGAGCAGGTTTCTAATCGCGTAGTGGAGCCGGTACCGCTCGGTCCCCTCTCCGGGCGGGCGCGTGGCGTCTGCGGTCCGGGGCAGGGACGGGAAGATCGACGCCAGCTCACACAGCACGCCCTCGTCGAGCGCGCGCAGCGTCGCGGGTGCCAGCGATCCAACGAAGTCGTTGAGCGCGTCGACGATCAGGCCGAACGGGATGTCGCTCTCGAACTCGGCGGCGCGGCCGTCGAGCACGAGATGGCCGCGGGTCTCGCCGCGCCGGCAGAGCTCGCCGAGCAGGCGCGATTTTCCGATTCCCGGCTCCCCGACGATCTGAACGACCCATGGCTCCGCTGCGGCGACGCGATCGAGGGCCCGGTCAAGTTCGGCCAACTCGCCGGCACGGCCGACGAGCACGCGAACGTCCTCTGACTCCATCTTCACTCCCCCAGAAAGCTTGGGCCCAGCCTACTCCCTCAGGTCTTCTGCCGCAGGAACCACTCGATCGATGGTGCGACGAGGTGGGTCAGCCCGAGCGCCAGTGCGCTCCCAAGGAGCCCATTGCCGGCGACGTTGTGGGCCGCTCGGGTCAGGCCGGCTTTCAGCGCGCTGTCGATGGTCTGCTTGCTCCACTTGATGCGCCTGGTACCGGCCGCGGGGACGAACGAGAGCACGAGCTCTTCCCGTGTCGTGTGGAGCTGACACGCGGCCCCATCGAGCGTGGCGCGGGCGAACCGCTCGACCGCTCCGTTGAACCCTCCCCCCGACGGCCCGGCCGATGCCGTGCACGGGTTGGCGAGCTGCGGCTGGCCGAAGGACCTAGCGCCGAGCGAGAGCTCGATCGCGATTAACGCCACCGCCGCCACGGCCAGCGTGCCCAGCACAATGCGACCCGTGCGCGTCGTCATTCGGGCGCTCTTCTGCGGGCGAGCAGGATCGGGACGAGCGCGAGCGCGGCCAGCAGCGCACATAGGCCGAGCGCCCGTCGGAAGCTCCTAGTCAGGGCGTCCTTGAGCGCACCCACCAGCGAGTCTCGGGTTTGACGAAGGACAACGTCGTGCGCGGCACCGCGCTTGTTGAACGGTTCGGCGAGATCCGGAACGGCGCCCCGAGGCGTGTGCTCGAGCGCCGTGCGAAGGTCGAGCACGATCGGGACCTCCTGGCGGATCGGGATGTCGGCATTCAGCAGCACCTTCGCCCCGCCGAGCAGTGCGTTCCGGGCGCCGGTCTGAAGATCATGGGAGAGCACCGGCGCGACGAGCACCAGCGCGATCACCAGGCCGACGTGGCGCGCGCCGATCGTCACGGTGCCGTCGTGGACGAGGCCCGCGTCCGGGGCGACCGCCCGGCCCGTCAGCACCGGGACCGCCAGCCCCATTCCGGTGCCGCACAGGGCGAGCGCGAGAACGACGATCAGGACGCTCGTCGCCGGCAGCAGCGCCAGCGCGACGAGCCCCGCGGCGAGCAGCAGCGCTCCAGCTCCCGCAGCCGTCCATGCCGACAGCTGGCCGCTCAGTCGATGGGCGGCGAGCGCTGCGACCGGCAGCGCGCTCACGACCGCCGCCCCGGCGATCGGGGACAGCCCCCAGACGGTGACGAGGAGCAGAACGGCCAGGAACAGCGCCCCGACGAGAGCGCCGAACAGCAGGGCCAGTCCGATGTTGGCCGCCGCGCGTTTATGCGCGCCCGGCTCGGCGGCGGGGTGCGCGTGAGATTCGAACGCGGCGATCAGCGCGATGAGCGCAACCGGCGCCTGGAAGACGAAGATCGCCCGCCAGTCGAACAGTTGCGTGAGGACTCCGCCGAGCGCGGGACCGAGCGCCGCGCCGAACGTGCCCGCCGCGATCCAGACCGCCACGCCGCGGGCGCGCGAGCCGGTCAGCGTCGAGAGCAGCGCCAGCGAGCCGGCGAGGAGCATCGCGGCGCCGGCGCCCTGCAGACAGCGAAACACGATCAGCACCGGGAGGGTCCACGAGATCGCGGCGCCCACCGAGGCGGCGCAGAACAGAGCCAGGCCCAGCCGGCTCAGGGTCCCCACGTCTCGGATCCGCCTGATCACGGGGACCAGCACGAACGCGCAGATCGCGAGGACGAGGTTGTACGACGTGATCACCCACGAGACCCCGACGATCGACGTGTCGAACCTCCTGTAGAGCTCCGGCAGCGCGAGCACCACGATCGATGAGTCGGCGAACGCGACCGCGACCGCCGCGGCCACCGCGAGCGTCAGCAGCCGCCTGGGCGGATCCCCAAGCACGCCCTAATTATCCAGGCGCCGCAGGCCGGGCCTGTAGGCTGACACGGGCCCGCCGTGCCGTTTCAAGTCATACGCACCCTCGCGCTCAGCGCGCTTGCCGTGTTTGTCGCCTTTCCTGGCGTCGCGACCGCGGCGAAGCCTGCCACCCAGTACTACCTGGCGCTCGGAGACTCCCTGTCGCAAGGCGTTCAGCCCGACTACCGCGGCGTTTCGCTCGAAACCAACGAGGGCTACGCCAACCAGCTCCTCACGACCGAGCGCGGCCGAATACCAAACCTGAAGTTGGTCAAAATGGGCTGCCCGGGCGACACGACGGCGAGCATGCTCACCGGCCACGGGAACGACGCGAACGCCAAGCTCTTTCATTGCGATCGGAGCGGCGGCTCGCAGCTGACCGCAGCCGAGAGGTTCCTACGTGCACATCACCATCGGGGCGAGGTCCCGCTGGTGACGATCGACATCGGAGCCAACGACGTCGACGGCTGCACCGCCCCCGGCGTGAACGTACTGAAGTGCGTGGCGGCGGGTTCGGCCTCCATCAAGCACAACCTCCCGCGGATCCTGCGGGGCGTGAAGCAGGCGGCTGGTCCCGGCACCGTGCTGGCGGGAATGACGCTCTATGACCCGATTCTCTCCGGCTACTTCAACGCGGACCCGTCCGTCCGAGCGCTGGCGTCGGCTTCGATCGGGCTGGCCAAGCTGGTCAACGGCGAGATATCAGCTGCGAACAAGGCCGCCGGCTACAAGACCGCCGACGTCGCCGGCGCGTTCAAGACCTACGACGCGACCGTCAACGTGTCCTACAACGGGCAGCTCGTGCCCGCCAACGTGGCGACCGTGTGTAGCTGGACCTGGGCGTGCACGCCACCGCCGAGCGGCCCCAACATCCATGCCAACAAGAACGGCTACGCGGTGATCGCCAAGGCGTTTGCCAAGGTCATCGGCCGGTTGACGAAAATCGCCACTCCGGCTCCTCCGCCGGTGGCGCCGCCCACTGGCGGGCTCGGGTGACGTCCGCGCGCCCAAGGCTCTGACCGAGGCTCCCGTGACCTGCGGGCCCCCGAGGCTCGGACCGAAACCTGGATTGCCACCGGTCTGATTTGGGCCGGATGCGAGAATTGGGAGGGGAGAAAGGGACCGCGCGTCGCCAACGACCACCGCGTCATCACAGGGGCGCCTCACGACCAAATGGCCATCTGCGAGACCTGCGCCGCCGAGAACCCGAGCGGCTTTCGGTTCTGTGGGGCCTGCGGTGCCGAGCTTCCCCAGCCTGGCACGTCTCGCGATGCCCGCAAGGTTGTAACCGCGCTGTTCTGTGATCTCGTCGGTTCGACCGCGCTCGGCGAGGAACTCGATCCGGAGGCACTGCATGGGGTGCTCGGTCGGTGTTTCGAGACGATCAGAGCGACGATCGAGCGCCACGGCGGCACGGTTCAGAAGTACGCCGGGGACGCCGTGCTTGCGGTGTTCGGCATCCCGCGCGTGCACGAGGACGACGCCCTGCGCGCCGTGCGCGCAGCCGAGGAGATCGGCCGGCGCCTCCGCGAGGTCACGGACGAGCTCGGTCTCACACTCCACTTCCGGACCGGGATCAATACCGGCCTCGTGCACACCGACGAGGGCAGAACTCTGGCGATGGGCGACGCGGTCAACGTGGCCGCTCGACTGGAACAGGCCGCCGCACCCGGACAGATCCTGATCGGCTCGGAGACCCTCAGCCTGGTCCGAAACGCCGTGCAGGTCGAGGCGCTCACACCGCTCGCGCTCAAGGGCAAGGCCGAACCCGTCCAGGCGTACCGCCTCTTGCACCTCGATCCCGTTGCACCCGGCATGTCGCGGCGGGCTGACTTCTCGCTCGTGGGGCGCGAATACGAGCTCCGGATCCTCCGCGGGGTCTGGGACCGGACTGTCGAAGCCTCTCGGTGTCAGCTGTTCACCTTGCTCGGCACGGCCGGAGTCGGGAAGTCGCGACTCGTGGACGAACTGCTCGCTCGCGCCGGCGAAGCAGCGACGATCCTTTCCGGCCGCTGCCTCCATTACGGCGAGGGGATCACGTTCTGGCCGATCGCCGAGGCGCTGACGCCCCTCGGCGAGAGCAGCCAATCGATCCGCGACCGCCTGTCGAGCGGCGGCGCGGCGACAGCCGGCGAGCTGTTCTGGGAGGTGCGGCGATACCTGGAGGTACTCGCGGAGGACCGGCCGGTGATTCTGCACGTGGACGACCTCCATTGGGCCGAGCCGATGTTGATCGACCTCCTCAACCACATCGTCGATCTCTCGCAGAGCGCGCCGATCCTGGTGCTGTGCGCCGCGCGACCGGAGCTACTCGAGGACTACGCCGGTTGGGGCGGGGGCAAGTTGAACTCGACGACGGTGATGCTCGAGCCGCTGGGCAACGCCGAATGCGAGCAGTTGCTCGAGGAGCTCGGCGATGAACTGAGCCGTCAGGCGCGCGAGCGGGTGATCGAGACGAGCGAAGGCAACCCGCTGTTTCTCCGCGAGATGGCCGTGCTGGCGCGCGAGGGCGGCGACGTCGACATTCCACCGACGATCCAGGCGCTGTTGGCGGAGCGGCTCGAACGGCTCCCCTCCGAGGAGCGAGTCCTACTGGAGCGCGGCGCGATCGAGGGTCAGGTCTTCCATCGGTCGGCGGTGGCAGCGCTGACGGAGAGCGAGTCACCGACAGATGTCGAGCTCCCGCTCGCTGACCTCGTACGCAAGGACCTGATCCGGCCCCATTCGGCCAATGTCGATGGCGACGAGGCGTTTCGCTTCCGCCACCTGCTGATCCGCGACGCCGCCTACGAACGGTTGCCGAAGGCGACCCGCGCGGAGCTCCACGAGCGCTATGCCCACTGGCTTGAGGACACCGCGGTCGACTTCGTCGAGGTCGATGAAATCGCCGGCTGGCACCTGGAACAGGCCGTCCGCCACGAGCGTGAGCTCCGACGCGAGGCCGAGCCGCGGCTGATGCGCGACGCCGCCGCGCACCTTTACGCGGCTGGTCAGCGCGCCGGTGATCGCAGCGATCTGGTGGCGGCCAGGAACTTTCTTGATCGCGCCCTTTCGCTGGCTCCTCCCGGTGATCAGCTACGCGGGCAGATTGGCGTCGCCCTGGCCGAGCACCTGATTGAAGCCGGCGATCTGTCGCGCGCCGACGAGCTGCTCGTGGCCGCCGAGCGCGATCAGGCCGAGTCCGCACCGGTCTCCCTGACGCGGCTCGAGTGGCTGGTGTACTCGCAGCCCGGCGAGGCCAACCAGACGATCGAGTCCGTCCTCCCCCGGATGCTCGAGGAACTCGCGACCGCGCAGAACGATCGCGAGCTCGCCAAGGCGCACATGCTGGCGTTCTGGCTGCAGTGGACGGCGAATCAAGCGACGCTGGCGGCCGAGCAGGTCCGGCTTGCGGCCGGGCACGCACGTAAGGCCGGCGACATCGGCCTGTGGTCGCGGGCTCTCGGCTGGTATGTCGGGACGCTGATCTGGGGACCCCAGACCGCCAGGGCAATCGCCGCTGAGCTCGATTCGATCGCACAGCAAGAGCCCGGTCCATATCTCGCGGCGTTCGTCGCGCTCGGCCGTGGCGAGGTCGCCCGTCTCGACGGGCGGTTCGGCGAGGCCCGCCGCCTCGCCGGGCTCGCGCTCGCTGAGTTCCGCGGACTCGGGACTACCACCATGGCGGCGACGTCTGAGCAGTCGCTGGCCTGGATCGAGCTGTCCGCCGGAGACGCCGGCGCGGCGCTGGCTTGCCTGCTTCGGGCCGACGCGATCCTCGCTGAATCGGGCGAGCGGTCGCTGCGATCGACCACGCAGGCGATGGTGGCGCGGTCGTACGAGCTCCTGGGAAGGGACGACTCCGCCCAGGCCGCAATCGAGCTCGCGGAACAGTTGAGCGCCCCGCAGGAGGCGATCAATTACGCGATCACCCGCGACGTACGGGCTCGCCTCGCGCTCCATGCCGGCGACGAGGACGTCGCGCTGACGTGGGCACGGAGTGCGGTGGATCAGGCGCTCAAGACCGACTTCGTTGACCTCCAGGGCGGGGCGAGGCTGGGACTAGCAGCCGTCCTGGCGGCTCGGGGGCGCGCGGACGGTGCGAGCTCCGAGGCGCGCGCTGCACTACAACTGTTCGAGGCCAAGGGTGACCGCCCCGGCGCCGACGCGGCCCGAGCCCTGCTCGAGCGCCTATGACGTTAGAACACGTGGTGACTGCAGAACAGATGCACGATGTTGGTGTCATCTGGCTGCAGCGGTGGACACGACGGCAATACCAGGTGGATTTCGCGCTCCGTGTTCGCGTGCACGAACACAGTGACCCCCTGAGGAATTGTGATCCCGTTATCGCGTAGGACCCGGTCAGGGTCCTTGATCAGCTCGTCGCGAAACTCCTTGTTGTCCGCCGCTCTGACGGCGAGTTCCTGAAGGATCTCAAAGCCCCTCACCTGCTCCGGGTCAGTCACGCTCTCCTCCTCGATATGGCGTTTCAACTTCGAAGCTCGAGAACCAGTTCTCGAGCTCCCCATTGGACGGGATCTGTTCGGGTGACCAGGCACAGCAGATCTGCGTCGTTCGGTAGCAGCCAACCGCGACCGCGGTCCGGTCAGCAGCGGGCAGGCCAGCGAAGAACGAGATCGCTTCGTTGACATGCTTGGTGTCGAGCTCGTTGACGTGCGCGCGCACGCCCGACGCCGCGTCGACGCCGGGCGGGAGAACCGCGTCCAGACGGGCGAGCCAGTCCTGGTCGAGCTTGAGGACCCTGCGCTCGAGCGCATACGCGTAGCCAAGGAACTCGAGCGGCGCGTCCCCGTTCACGCAGTCCCGCGCGTACTCGAGCCCGGCGATGACCGTCGGCGCCGGCGCGATGCGCCGGACGGCTTGTTCGCCGTCATAGCCCAGCGCCGTGAGGTCATCGATCGCGAACTGATCGTGGCCACGCTCTTCGGCCAACTTTCGTCTCGCGAAGCGTTCAAGGTCCGGGCGTTCGCTCGTTTCGAAGCGCTCGATCAGCTCGGGGAGAAGCGCCACGCTGTGGTGGGCGCAGTGCCACTGGCTGACCAGATTCCATGCCCAGCGCAGAGCGGTGAGCGGAGGCTCCGCGACCGGTGGCGCCCCACGCTCGGCGGCGGTGATGGCACCGTCAAGGAGGTGGCGCGTTGTCTTCACCGTCGCCGGTTGACCGTCGGGCATCGGCGCGATGAACCCCAGCGTTCCGAACGTGGCCAGCTCGCGACGCTGGATCCACGCACCGTCGCTCGAGGCCACCAGAACCCCGTCCGCCCCAAGGTGCGCCCACTGCACCGACATTGAGCCCAACCCTAAGGTTCGGGCGAGGGGAGGTCAAGGCGCCGCACCGCTGCCGGATTCGTAGACTTGGCCATCACCTCTACGCAGAACGACAGTCGAAACGCCGCTTCGCGCAAGTCACTCGAGAGTGTCGACAGGGTTGTCCGCGTCCTGCGCGTGCTCGAGTCCGAAGATCCGATCACGCTGGCCGACGCGGCCCGGCGCAGTGAGCTGAGCGAGCCGACCGCCTTGAGGTATCTGTCGAGCCTGTGCGCGCACGGCCTCGCCGAACGCACCCCGGCCGGTCGTTACAGGCTCGGCTGGGAGCTGTTCCGGCTCGGACGCGAAGCGCTGGCTCTGCGATTCCCCCGCGATGTGGCGCTGCCGATCATGGAACAGCTTCGCAAGCAGTTCAATGAGACGGTGAACCTGGCCCTGCGTGAGCGCGACGATCTGGTGCTGGTCGAGACGCTGCACAGCCGCCGATCGCTCAAACAGGTCAACGAGGTCGGCCAACGTGATCCTTGGCACGCCTCGGCCCTCGGCAAGGCGATGCTGGCATTCATGCCTGATCCCGACCGCACCGCGTTGCTGGACAGGGTTGGGCTCCGGCGCCTCACGCGGCAGACGATCGTCGATCGGAAGGAGCTCGAGGAGGAGCTTGCCGTAACGCGCCGGCGCGGGTACGCGATCGACAACCATGAGGTCGAAGACGACATTACGTGCGTTGGAGCGGCGGTACTCGGTCCAAACGGAGTGCCGTCATACGCGATCAGCGTGAGCTTCCCGAGCCACCGAGCCGAGGAGGACCTGCTGGAGCGCGCGGGCAGCGCCATGTCGGGCGCGGCCGAGGACCTCCGACGGCTCCTCGGCCACGACGTCTAGCCCCCCGAATCGCACCGTCGACGGGTGTGAGCGGCCCCGCCTCCGCTGTCGCTTGACAGTCGGACACAAAGAAGTTACGGTTGCCCGCGCCTGTCATCTGTCGTTAGATCCTTTCACTTACTGAAAGGTTTTCGCCTATGGGAACCGACACGGTCGATCTCGCTGACCTGAGCGGTCAACGGTTGAATGCAGCTGCGATCCTCGCGGCCCAGGGGCTGTCTCCAGCCGACGACTACGCACTCACGCCTTCGCCGCTCCGATTTGAGGACGGCGGTCATTTCCGGCTCGAGATCTCGGGCGTTGAGCGGCTGTCGACACTCGAGGCGATGATCGACGAGGCCGACCAGCGCGACATCCATATCCATCGCATCGTCGCGTTCGCCGCGGGGGCGACCCTCCTCGACAGGGGTGAGCTCCGGGCCTTCGCCGAGCTGGCGGCTGAGCACCAGATCGATGTCATCGCCTGCCCCGGACCCCGCGGGGGCTGGGACAGCGGTCGGCAGGCGCGGACCGACGAGGGAGCCATATCCGGGCGCCGCGTCCGCGGCTCGGACAACCTCCGCTTCCTCATCGATGACTACCTGCGCATCTTCGCGTGTGGCTTCCGCGGCGCACTGGTCTGGGACGAGGGCGTGCTCGACGTGCTCGCCAAGGCACGGGCGGCCGGCTCGCTTCCCCCCGACGCGGTCTTCAAGGTCTCCGTCTACACCGGCCACGCCAACCCAGCTTCGATCCGGATCCTCGAGCGGCTCGGCGCCGGCAGTCTCAATCCCGTCGGGGACCTGAGCCGTCCGATGCTGGCGGCAATCCGGGCCGCGGTCCGGATCCCGCTCGACGTCTGGGCGATCGCGTTCGAATCGTTCGGCGGCATGAACCGGCTGTGGGAGGCCGGGGAGATCGCCGCCGTCGCCTCGCCCTGCTACTTCAAGGTCGAGCCCGGAGACGCCGAGGGAAATACGTACACCGCGTGGACCGACCCCGCGTTCCACGACCAACTCGTGCGGCAGAAGGTCCGCCACGCGGGAGTGCTGCTCGAGCTCGCCGCGCAGACCGCGCCAGACGTCGTGCTATCGCCGACCCCCTCGGCCCGGCGCGAGCCCGCCCTCGTTCATCCAAGCGCGCCAAGTTGAACGCCGAGTGACCGGACACGATCCTCGACCCGTCACGTGCGCGATCATCGGCACGGGCAACATCGGCAGCGACCTGATGGAGAAGGTGCTGCGCTCCGAGAAGCTCGAGCTTTCCGCCGTGGTTGGGATCGATCCAGAATCGGACGGCCTTGCCCGTGCCCGGGCGCGTGGGATCCCGGCCAGCCACGAGGGGATCGACTGGCTGCTCTCCCTGCCGGAGCTGCCGGCGATCGCGTTTGAGGCGACCTCGGCATCGGTGCACGCCGCGGCCGCCCCGCGGCTCGAGGACGCAGGGATCGTCGCCATCGACCTCACGCCGGCGGCGGTGGGCCCGCATGTGGTGCCATCCGTCAACCTCAATGACCATCTCGACGCCCCTAACGTCAACATGATCACCTGCGGGGGCCAGGCCACCGTCCCGATCGTCGCGGCCATCGCAGGCGTGGCCGACGTCCGTTACGCCGAAATCGTCGCCACGATCGCGTCACGATCCGCGGGCCCAGGCACACGCGCCAACATCGACGAGTTCACGCAGACGACGGCCCACGCACTCGTCGACGTGGGCGGGGCGAGAACGGGCAAGGCGATCATCGTCCTCAACCCCGCGGACCCGCCGATCCTGATGCGCGACACGGTGTACGCAGCGCTGCCGGACGGCACCGACCTGGACGCCGTCAGCGATGCTGTCGAACGACAGGTGGACGAAGTCGCCCAGTTCGTCCCGGGGTACCGGCTGAAGCAGCAGGTGCTGTTCGCTGAAGGGCCGTTCGCCACCCCGGGCGGACCCGCGGAGACGTGCTGCACCGTCCTGCTCGAGGTCACCGGAGCCGGCGACTACCTCCCGACCTACGCCGGCAATCTCGACATCATGACGGCCGCGGCGCTGCGGGTTGGAGAGCGGCTGGCCGAGCATCTGGCGGCCTGCGGGGCGGCGCGGTGACGAGGATCCGCGTCACCGACTCGTGCCTTCGCGACGGCTCGCACACGATCCGACATCGGTTTACCGTCGACCAGGTTCGGACGATCGCCGCTGGGCTCCACGCCGGCGGGGTTTCGGTGATCGAGGTCTCGCATGGCGACGGCCTGGGCGGCTCGTCTTTCAACTACGGCTTCTCGGCCGTGCCGGAACGCGACCTGATCGCGGCCGCGGTCGACAGCGCGCCCGGGGCGACGATCGCCGCGCTTCTGCTCCCCGGCATCGGAACGGTGCGGGATCTTGACGCCGTCAGCGAGCTCGGCGTCGGGATGGTGAGAGTCGCCACCCACTGCACGGAGGCCGACATCTCCGCTCAGCACATCCGGGTTGGGCGCGAGCTCGGCCTGGAGGTGGTTGGTTTCCTGATGATGTCGCACATGGTCCATCCGGGTCCGCTCGCCGACCAAGCCGTGCTGATGGAGTCATACGGCGCGGACACGGTCTACGTCGTCGACTCGGCCGGCGCGCTGGTGCCCGAAACTGTGAGACCGCGTGTGCTGGCCCTTCGCGAGGCGCTCGAACCGGGCACACGAGTCGGGTTCCACGCCCACGACAATCTCGGCGCGGCGGTGGCGAACACGCTCGCGGCGGTCGATGAGGGCGCGACGTGTGTCGACGGCTCACTGGGCGGGCTAGGGGCCGGTGCTGGGAATCTGGCGACCGAGGCGTTCGCCGCGGTCGCGGAACGGTCCGGGATCGAGACGGGGCTGGACGTGCTTGGCCTGTCGAGCACCGCCGAGGCGACCCTCGATCTGCTGGACGTACGTCCGGGCCGTACGCGCGACAGCCTGTTGCTCGGTTACTCGGGCGTCTACTCCTCGTTCCTCCTGCACGCCGATCGTGAGGCGCGGCGCTTCGGGCTTGATCCCGCCGACGTGCTCGTCGAGCTCGGCAATCGCCGGGCCGTCGGTGGGCAGGAGGACATGATCGTCGATGTCGCTGTGGAGTTGGCGGCGGCGAGGATCGGCGCCGAGTACGGTTGAGCCGGTGAGCGCAACGCCTGCGAGCGCGACGGCTGTGACCGTCGTCGGGGCGGGAAAAATGGGCCTAGCCCTGGCTCGCGCACTGCTCGCCGCCGGATACGCGGTCACCGTGTGGAACCGGACGCCGGCTCGGGCGCAGCCGCTTCGCGAGGCCGGCGCGACGATCGCACTCGACCTCGCGGATGCGATCGCGACGAGCCACGTCACGGTCATGAGCGTCGCCAACCAGGCCGTCGTCAGCGAGCTGCTGGACGCCGCCGACGCCCCGACGACGCTTCGTGGAAAGACACTGATTCAGTTGACCACGGGGACGCCGGCCGACGGACGGCGCGGTCAGGAGTTCGCCGGCGAGCATGGGATCGCGTACCTCGACGGTTCGATCATGGCCTACCCGCGGACGATCGGCACCGACGCGGCGGTGATCCTGTTCTCGGGTGCGCGAGAGGTGTTCACCGCGCAGGAGCCGCTGCTCGAGGCCCTCGGAACGCCCCACTATGCCGGTGCCGATGCGGGCCAGGCCGCGGTCAGCGATGCCGCCCTGCTGGCGTTCTTCTTCGCCACGGTCGCGGGATTCCTGTACGGCGCCAACGTGTCGAGGGCGGCGGGGATCGACGTTGCCGACTACCTGGCGCTGGCGCAGCCGTTCTTCAAGACCTTCATCACCGAGGCCATCGACGAGACGGCCGAGCGGATAGCCGATGGCCACTATGGCGACGCCGAGTCATCGACTCAGACCGATGTGGCCGCGATCGATTTGTTGATTGTCGAGGCGAGTCGAGACCTGGGGGTCGACCCGGCCCTGATGGCGGCGGTCAGCGACGCGTTCGGCCGGGTGCTCGCCGCTGGGCGAGGCGACGAGGCGCTCGCCGCGCTGGCCGATCTCAATCTAGATCGACTTGCCCCGTGATCGCTCGCGCGCTCAGACGACGCCCGCGTGGCCTACCGTCGCCTCGGTAACGAGGCTCACAAACCGCGCCAGCACCGGACGGAGCGCGTCCATCTGGGCCGGGAGCCGGCGCGCGCTCTCCCGCCGGAAGTCGGCAATCTGGTGGCCGCCCGACTCGATCTCCGCGACCTCGTCGGGATCCGCGAGCCACGTTTGCAGCAGCATCTCGGGCGTGACCTCGATGTGCATCTGGCTGCCCCAAGCCGCCGCCCCGACGCGGAACAGTGCCGCCCCGGGACTCGCTGTCGTCGCAAGCACGGCGGCTCCTGGAGGCGGTTCGATGCGGTCCTCGTGCCACTTGAGCACGTGGGTCCCCGAGGAGAGATCGCCGAACACCCGGTCGTCGTCCGCTGCCGCCGTCGGCGAGAGCCGGGGCCAACCGACGTACACCCGAGGCATCTTGACCACGTCGCCGCCCGCAGCCACCGCGAGCAGTTGCGCGCCCAGACAGATGCCCAGCGTCGGCACCTCGTTCGCCACCGCCGCCCGCAGGAGTGACACCTCGGCTGTCAGGTACTCGTCCGCGTCGACTCTGGTGGCGCTCATCTTGCCGCCCAGTGAGACAATCGCCCCGACGCGGTCGATGGGCGGCAACGGAGTGCCGTCGAACACGTTCTGCTCCCGAATCGGATAGCCCGCTCGGTCGATCGCCTCACGCACCAGCCCGCTCTTCCGGTCGGGGAGGTGTGTGATGATCAGTGCGGGTTTCGTCACTCGGGCGTCGGACTCCCGTTTCGCCTGAAGCCAGGGGACCGCGGGTGAAGAGTACGGGTCCTCCCAAGTCGGCGGGGCGCCGGCTGACGATGATGGGCCGCCTCGAGATCCGAAGGACCGCATGGGTCGACCGCCCCGCCGCGCGCTCGGGAGCGCCGGGAACGTCGGCGATATGGGCACGATCAGTACGTCTTCGCGGTCAGTCCGCCATCGACGATGATGTAGGTGCCGCTGACGAATGACGCCTCGTCGGATGCCAGGAACAGCACCGCCTGTGCAACCTCCCGGGGGTGGGCGATCCGGCCGCCGGGATAGGCGCCCTCCATCTCGGCGCGGGCCGTCACCGGGTCGGGGGTCGCCGCGAAGTACTTCTCGATCATCGGTGTCTCCATGTCCCCGGGCGAGACGCAGTTGGCGCGGATCCCATCCTTCGCATAGTCGACCGCGATCGCGCGCGTCAGTCCGAGGACACCCGTCTTCGTCGCCGTGTACGCGGGCAGGAACGGGTCACCCGTATGAGCGAGGATCGAGGCAGTGTTGATGATGCTTCCTCCCCCGCTCGTCCGCATCGCGCGGACGGCGTCACGGCATCCGAAGAACACTCCCTTGAGGTTGACTCCGTTGACCCAGTCCCACTCTTCGATCGTCGTGTCGTGCAGGGGCCGTTCCAGCTGAACGCCGGCGTTGTTGTGAATGATGTGAAAGCCACCGAACTCATCCTGGGCCCGCGTGATCGCGTCGGCGATATTGCCCTCGACGGTGACGTCGCCGGTGTGCGGCACGGCCGTCCCGCCGGCGGCGGTGACCTCGTCGACCACTCGCTGGGCGCCGGCCGCGTTCTGGTCGAACACCACGACGCTGGCCCCTTCGCGGGTCATCGCCAGCACCACTTCACGACCCAGCCCTGAGCCACCGCCAGTAACGACGGCGACCTTTCCCTCGAGTCGCATTCAGCCTCCTTTCTGGTAGGGGCACTTGATCAGACGAATGTCGAGCCGCCGTCGAACTCGAGCGTCGTGCCGGTTGCGTACGACGCATCGGCCGCCAGGTACAGAACGGCGCCGGCAACCTCTTCGGCCGTCGCAAACCGCTTGAGCGGGAGCCGCTCGAGCGTCACATCGTGGGCGGCAGCGGGGTCGGGGAAGCACTTGAACTCGGCAGCGAGCATTGGTGTGTCCACCGGGCCGGGACAGACGGCATTGACTCGCACCTTCGGCGCCAGCTCCGCAGCCAGAGCCTTGGTCAGGCCGATCACCCCGGCCTTTGACGCGCAATACGCGACGTACATCGGCATCCCGAGGATCGACAGGTCAGAGCCAACATTGACGATCGAGCCGCCGCCGTTCTCAGACATGTGCAGTCCAGCCTCCCGGGCCACGTAGAAGCTCCCCGAGAGATTCGTGTCGATCGTTTCTCGCCACGCGTCGGCATCGAGATCTGCCAGGGACAGCGGGTGGACGACTCCGGCGCTGTTGACGACGACGTCGAGACGCCCAAATCGGTCGACGGTCTCCTTCACCGCAGCGGCGATTGCAGCCGGGTCTCTGACGTCCGCCACCGTCGCGACGGCACCGTCGCCGAGCGAGGCGGCAAGGCTTTCGAGTTGCTCGCGCCGGCGCGCAAGGAGCGCGACCTCCGCGCCCTCGCGCACGAACGCGCGCGCCGTCGCCTCGCCGATGCCCGACGATGCTCCGGTGATCAGTGCGGCCCGCCCGTCTAGTCGCCCCATCGCCTCATCAGTCCTTTCGTCGTGCCGCGCGTTTGGTGATCGGCCGGAGCGCCGGCTGACGAGCGAGGGCATAACCGGCGCGGCGTCCGGTCTCCGTCTCCATCAGCCGGTCGACGAGGCCCTTCTGACGAGCGTCCGCGCGGGGCGAGGACGCCGGAGTGACCTCGCCACCGAGGTCCGCCAGCACGGCACCGGCGGCGTTGTGTCCGGGGGCGCCGGTCACCCCTCCCCCGGGATGAGTACCGGAACCGCACAGGTAGTAACCGTCGATCGGAGTCCGGTAACCGGAGAGCTCGCGCAGCGGTCGCACGCCGAACAACTGGTCCAGGAACATCGCTCCGTGGAAGATGTTCCCGCCGGTCAGGCCGTAGTCCCGCTCCAGGTCCCTCGGCGTGATCACGACGCGCTCGAGGATGTGGCTGCGGAGGTTCGGTGCGTACTCGAACAGGTTCTCGACGACCTGGTCGGCGAACGCCTCCCTGCGCGCGTCCCACCCGCCGCCCGAGAGCTCGCTCGGTAGTTGCTGCACGCCGAGAGTCAGCGTGTGCTTGCCGGGCGGCGCCAGCGTTGAGTCGTGCGTGGACTGGATTACGGCCTCGATCACGTATTCATCGGGCAGCTCGTTGTGCCGCTCCGCCTCCCACGCCTTCTCGAAGTTCTCGACGGAGGCACCGAGCATCTGGTGACCACGGTGCTGGGGCCCCACATCGCTGTCGAAGCCGATGTAGGCAGGAAGCTCGTCGATCAGCAGATGTACCCTCGCCATCGATCCGCGGGTATCGAACTCCCTTATCGACTGCTCGAGCGACGCATCGAGCGTTCCGGACGGGATCAGCCCGAGTAGCGAACGCTTGGGATCGGCGTTGGAGACGACGACGTCGGCGGCGATCTCCTCGCCGGACACGAGCACCACGCCAGTGGCCCGGCCGTCATCGAGCCGGACCCTCAGCACCGGTGAGCTGAGACGGATCTCGCCTCCGTGGTGCCGGAGCCCAGTCGCCAGCGCGCCGGTGATGGCGCCCATGCCGCCGCGGGCAAAGCCGAACTGTCCCAGCTGACCGTCGAACTCCCCCACCGAGTGATGACCGTAGACGTACGCGGTCCCTGGGGTCGACGGCCCACCCCAGATCGAGATCATCCCGAAGAACGTGAGGAATCCCTTCAGGTGCTCGGACTCGAAGTAGCGATCGAGCAGGTCGCGCGTTGAGAGCAGGACGAATTCGTTGAACAGCTCGTCGTCTCCGGCGCGCTCAAATGCATCGAGCACCTCGGAGCGCGTCGGCGGCGGCTGCAGGAGCCAGGGTGTGACGGTCGCGGCGAACCGCTGGATCCGAAGGCCGAAATCGAGGAACCGCTGGGCGTCTCGCTTGGAGTACCGCTCGATCTCCCGCAGTGTGCGGTCGATCTCTTTGAACAGGAACATGTGGCTTCCGTCGCGGAACAGGCTGAAGCCGAGGACGTCCGATTGGTAGAGCTCAAGCCCGAACCGTTTGAGCTCGAGCTCGGCGATGATCTCGGGCCGGAGCAGGCCCGCGATGAACGCGCACGAGGACCACTTCGCGCCTGCAATCAGCTCTTCGGTCACGCAGGCGCCCCCGACCACGTCGCGCGCCTCGACCACCAGCACCCTCTTGCCGGCGCGGGCGAGATAGTTGGCAGCGACGAGACCGTTGTGTCCGGCCCCAACAACGATCGCGTCGTAGCTGTCAGCCATTCAGCGAGCCTCCCGTTCGACGCGGGTTCCGAAGATCGTCCGGACCGTCGCCGGGTCGACCAGTGCCTCGAATCCTTCGGTGACCGGCTTCAGTCCTTCCAGGTTGTCTCGGACGTCCACCCAGCGGTCCCATGAGGCGACTTCCATGACTTCGACGATGTCGACGGCGGGAGCGCCCGGGTCTCGACGGACGACGGCAAACGCGTCAAACCCGAGCACGACGTCCTGCGCCAGGCACATCGGCTGATCCACGGTCGCCGAGAACTTGACGAACTGCTGCTGGGCGACGCCGGGGCGCAGGGGGATCAGATTGATGGCGACGTCACTCACTGTGATCGATGTCCTCCGGTAGTTCGTGCCAGCGGACGCGCTCGCCGACCCGCGCTCGCATCTTCCACTTGCGGGACTTGGGCATGTGCTCGAGTTCGTCGAGCAGCGTTTCGACGTGCCCGACGACGGCCGCATCCACTTCCGGATGGCGGCTGCACAGCTCCTCGGCGAACTGCCGGAGCCGGCCGGCGACCAACGTCGCCGTCTTCCACCAGCCCCAATCGCCGCCACAGATCTCCCGCAGGCGGGCCAGATCGATTCCGCGGTCGTCGCGCTCGGTCAGCGGCAGGTCGGTCAACAGCGCGGCCATGTCGAGGTAGTCCTTGTTGTTCGTCTCGAACACCTGCAGCTTTGAAAGCAGCAGATCGGCCGGAGTCAGCGTCGAGTCGAGGCGCTCGAGCCGATCGCGCAGATCCAGCTGATGGCACATCTCGATCTTGTCGAGGAACACGTCCGCCTGACGGTCCTGCGCTCGGTCGAGGAAGAACATCCTCCGCTGCCCGTGGAGCACGTTGAACTCCTCCTCGGGCTCGTAGCCGAGCGAGGCGAACACACGCTCGACAGGCTGGGCGTCGCGGCTGCGGACTGCGAAGTCGATGTCCTGGTACGCCCGGCTGAGCGGCGGCCGCCGGGCGCTCTGGCAGAGCATGGCAACGGCCACGCCCCCGGTCACGCGCAGGGCAACCCCTTCAACCCGCGCCGCTTCGACGACGCGGGTAGCCTCAGCGAGGGGATCGGCCCAACTCGCTCCCTCGATCTGTATCTCGTCCATGTTCGGGCTCATCCCGTCACCGGCACGTAGCGCTTGACCTTCGCACCGTCGAGATCGACGATCACGCCCTGTAGGGACCAGTCCGAATATGAGCTACCGGGGTTGATGCTCAGCGTGCGACCGAGCTTGTGCATCCCGCGAGACTCATGAATGTGACCGTGGAGTGAGAGCAGCGGCTGGTACTCGAGGATCGCGTCGCGCACCGCCGTACTCCCCACCGGCCCGGTGATCGTGCCGCCGCGCTTGACCCGTGCTCCGTCCTCCAGCTCCGGCGCGGTGTCGAGTCCCGTCCCATAGGGCGGGACGTGGATGTTGAAGATCGCCCGATCCATGTCGTGGATCTGCTCGGCCAGCACGCGGATCTTCTCCGTGAGGTCGTCCTCGTCGCATTCCCGAGGCGTATCCCACGGGGTCCGGTTTGCCCACGCGAGGTTGAGCATCTCGTACTCGCCATCGCCGATCCGGATCACCTTGCCCTCGGGCGCTTGGATCACCTCGCTCCCGGCGAGCACATCATCGACGCTGAACTCATCGTCGTTCCCGGGCACGAAGATCACCTGCAGGCCCGAGTCTCGCAGGCGTTCCTCCGCCAGCTCCATCCACGATCGCAACCGGTCGAGCATTGTGTCTCGGAACAGAGTTGACAGCCGGTCGGGATCGGCGTCGAGCCGATCGAGCTCGGCCTGAGTCATGCGGACCGGATAGAGACCGTTGTTGCTGATCGCCTTCTCTTGCTCCGCGAGATCCTCCGGCGTGGTCAGGTGCAGCTGATCGCCCAACCACTCGCACGTGTACCCGCCGTTTCCGTCGGAGACCAGGGGGATGAGCATCTTCCCGGTGCAGTCACCCCCCATGATCACGACGTCGGCCTCGTACGCCTTGCCGGCATGCAGGAACTTACGGAAGCAAACCTCGGAACCGTGCAGATCGGTGCAGAAAAAGACGCGCCTCATTCGGCGGGCAATTCCTGGTAGACGAGGCTCAGGTCGAGATTGTCCTTCCGCTTGCGGTAGATCTTCGAGGTGAGGTACACAGTGGCGGCGATCACGTACGTGCCGCCGATGAAGATCAGTCCCGGCGATCCGTTCAGCCCAAGCTCCGGGGCCCGGAACGCCTGCACGTCAACAAACACGACGAACGCGAGAAAGATCACGGCGCACAGCGAGATGATCGGGATCGGCCCGATCTTGTACTTCGCGACCGGCGTCGAGTTGTACATCTCGCGCTTCAGATACGGGAACAGGGCGGCAGCGACCATTGTTGCCGCGAACCCGGTGATGTTCAGGATCAGCAAGCCGAGCGTCACCTTGACGAAGTCGTGGACGTACGCGTACAGCGCGCACACACCGATACAGGCGGCGCTGAACGCCAGGATCGCGTTGATCGGGGTGTGGGTTCGCCGGTTCACCTTGCCGATCCACTCGGGAAGGATCTTGTCGAACGACATCGCGATCATCACCCGCGTGCCGCCGAGGACGATGTTCGGGAACCACATCCAGAACCACGCCACGAACATGATGAATGCGATCCAGATGAACAGCGTGCTGCCGCCGACCAGCGCGGCGAAGAAGCCGAAGAACGGCGCCACCGGAAGCGTGTCGTTCTTCGCGGTCTGGATCGATCCCGCGGCGTACAGGAAATGGCCGCCGATCCGGCTGACGAGAAGCGCACCGAGGATCGCGACGACGACGAACGAGAACACCTCGGCGCCGACGATCGACCACATGTTCGCGCGCAGGTTGTTGGCGCGCTTGATCTCACCCGCCTGCTGGACGCCCCACGCCGGATAGATCAGGGCGAACGAAGCGATCACGGCCGCCAGCACCGTCGTGCCGAACGAGAACGTCGTGCTCGGCTGAGAGCCGCCGCGGGCGATCGTCGTCTGGTAGGCGTTGTGGAGGCCGTAGTTCTTCAGCATGAAGCTGTTGAAGTTCCCCACGAAGTCCGATTGGCTGGAGAACAGCAGGATGATCATCACGATCCCTAGACACAGCATCCCGGCCCAGAACCAGTAGCGCTGCCAGATCGCGTATGTCCTCAGACCGAGGATGTTGATCCATGCGGCCCAGATCGTGCTGAGCACGCCGGTCAGGAAGATCGCCAGCGGTGTGAGGAACCACGCTCCGACGCTGATCAGCCAGTGGGCGTGGTACGCGGCCCCGAGCAGCGTGAGGAACGGCGAGAAGACGACCGTTGCGCCGAAGTAGCCGGCGACCGCCATCCACACGATCTGAGACAGCGTCACAGCAGAGAAGGCGAAGATGGTGGCCACGCCACCGCCCAACACACGGCTCTGAAAGACGTAGTCCCCGCCCGAGCGAGGCATCGCCGTCGTGAAGAAGGCGTAGACGACCGCCTCGAAGGTGCAGAAGATCCCCGCGATCACGAGCGCCAGCCAGATGCTCGCCCGCGGATACGTCGTCGAGACGAGGGCGTAGGACAGCGCAACGTTGAGGACGATGTTGATTGCCAACACGTTGTAGATCCACGTGTCCATCTGGGAGAAGTCGCGCACCAGGCCGGACGCCTTTCGGACAAAGCCGCCCTGGGCCCGGGTCGGAGCGCCCCCGGTTACCGTAGACATGCGTTCACTCCTCCATCTCTGGTTGTGTTGGTGTAAGTGAGAGCCGGAGCACTCACGGGCCATCGCTGGCGACAACCGCCGCGAGCGTCTGCTCGGCGTCCGCGAGATGGCCGCTCATCAGGTCGGTGACGCGATCGGTCTCGCGGTGCAGCATCAGCTCGAGCAACTCCTGGTGCTCGGCCACGAGAGAGGCCGGGTCTGAACTCGACCGGTCGACGATCGACAAGCACAGGCGAACCTCCCCTTGGATCGCATCGAAGAACCGGCTGAGTCGCCGGCTACCGAGCAATCCGACCAGCCGTTCGTGAAACAGCTCGTCGGCGTCGATGATCGCTCCCCAGTCGCCGGCCGCTGCCGCATCTTCGAGCTCGTGGACAGCGGCGGCGAGCCCTGCCAGCTGTTCGGGCTCGGCCCCGCGGCTCGCGCGAACCGCCGCGAGCTCCAGGACCCTGCGAACCCGGAAGATGTCGTCCACATCCCGCGTCTCCAGACGCGTGACCATCGCACCGTGATGCATCTCGTGCGTCACGATTCCCTCGCGCGCGAGGACGCGGATTGCTTCCCGCATCGTGTTACGGGAGACACCGATCGAGGCCGCCAGCGAGACTTCACGTAACGGCTGCCCCTGCTCGATCTCGCCGCGGAGAATCATCTCTCGCAGGGCCTCGGCCACCTGCTCAGCTGTGCTCGCGCGTTTGATTTGAAGCGAGCCCAGCCCCTCGTACCTCGCCTCTCCTCCGAGCTGATCGCTCATGTTTCAGGAACATAACGTCAGTTGCGGAGCGTGTCAATAGTAGATATGCTCGCTAGGTGAATTGTTGAACAAGGAGTCGCGCGTGCCGCATCGGATCGCTGTCATCCCTGGAGATGGCGTCGGCCCTGAGGTGATCGAGATCGGTTTGCGGGCGCTGGCTGCAGCGGCGCCGGCCGACCCGTCGTTCGAGTACGAGACGGTCTTCTTCCCGTGGGGTTCGGAGCACTATCTGCGCACCGGGGCGATGATGGACCCTGACGCGCTCGACCAGCTCGCGCGGTTCGACGCGATCTATTTCGGCGCGGTCGGGTCGGTCGACGTGCCGGACCACATCACGCTATGGGGATTGCGGCTGGCCATCGTCCAGGGGTTCGATCAGGCGATCAGCCTCCGCCCGGCCAGGCTCCTCCCCGGGGTCCGCGGACCGCTCGCCGGTCGTGGACCGGAGGAAGTGGACCTGGTGGTAGTGCGGGAGAACACCGAAGGCGAGTACTCCGGGGTCGGTGGCTTCGCCCACACGGGTCAGCCGTCGGAGGTCGCTCTCCAGACGGCGGTATATACGCGCGCGGCAATCGAACGGACCGCCCGTTACGCGTTTGAGCTCGCCCGGCGCCGACCGGCCCACAAGCTCGCCAGCGTCACCAAGTCAAACGCGTCGCTTCACGCCAGCGTGCTGTGGGATCGCGTCGTGGAGGAGGTGGCTGCCGAATTCCCTGATGTCGAGTTGGTGTCGATCCTGGTCGATGCCGCCGCCGCCCGACTGGTGCTCGACCCCGGCTCGCTCGATGTGCTGGTCGCGTCGAATCTGCACGGCGACATCCTCTCCGACCTCACGGGCGCCCTCGCCGGGAGCCTGGGGATGGCGCCGAGCGCCAACCTCCAACTCGCCGGCACGTACCCGTCGATGTTCGAACCCGTCCACGGATCGGCGTTCGACATCGTCGGCAAGGGGATCGCGAACCCGGTCGGGGCCGTGCTGTCGGCCGCGATGATGCTCGACGAGCTCGGCGGGGAGCACATCGCCTCGGTAATCCGTGACGGGGTCGAGACCGCCTGCGCCCGAGGGGTTCTGACGCCGGACGTGGGCGGCACGGCTCGGAGTGCCGATGTCGCGGACGCGATCATCGGGGCAATCGGCCACCGTCTGTCGACGACGGGCGAGGTGCCGGCATGACCGTCGTCTCTACGAACATTCGTGAGGCCCTGTACATCGACGGCGCCTGGACGACCGGGGCCGGCAGCGACAGCCGCGAGATCCGCTCACCGTTCAGCGGCGAGCTCCTCGCCATCCTGCCGGAGGCAACCGAGGCCGACGTCGAAGCGGCCGTCGCCTCGGCGGCCCGAACGTTCAAAGAGCATCAGCTGACACCGTTCGAGCGCTACGAGATCCTGCTCGCGACCGCCCAGCTGGTACAGAAGCGAGCCGACGATTTTGCCCGCCTGATCGTCGCCGAGTCCGGCAAGCCGATTCGCGACGCCCGCGGCGAGGTCACGCGGGCCGTGCAGACGATCACCCTGTGCGCCGAGGAGGCCAAGCGGCTCGGTGGTGAGGTTGTCCCGCTGGACGCCACCCCGGGATCGGAGCATCGAGTCGGGCTCACGCTCAGCATCCCGATCGGACCGGTGTGCGCCATCTCCCCCTTCAACTCTCCGCTGAACCAACTCAACCACAAGGTGCCGACCGCGATCGCGGCCGGCTGCACCGTGGTCGTCAAGCCCGCCGAGATCACCCCGCTTTCGGCGATCAAGCTCGTCGAGACGCTCGTCGAGGCCGGCCTGCCGGCCGGTCACCTCAACCTCGTTCTGGGTGCCGGCGAAACGGTCGGTCAACAACTGCTCGAGGACGAGCGGCTGGCTGCGTACTCGTTCACGGGCTCGGTCGCCGTGGGAAAGCACATTCGCAAGACGGTGGGTCTCAGGAAGACTGTGCTCGAGCTCGGTAACAACTCCGCCAACATCGTCCACGCGGACGCCGATCTCGAACTGGCGGCGACGGCCATCGCCAAGAGCGCGTACGCCTACGCCGGTCAGCTGTGCGTCTCGGCACAGCGACTGCTTGTCCACCAGGCGGTGCTCGATGACTTCGTTGACCTGTTCGCCACCCGAGTGAGTGACCTGAGGCTCGGCGATCCGTCGCTCGACGACACGGACATCGGTCCGATGATCGATGAGCGAGCCGCTGAGCGGGCCGAGCAACTGATCCGCGACACCGTCGAGGCGGGAGCCCGGCTGGTCGCCGGTGGAGCTCGTCGTGGGAGCTTCGTGGAGCCCGCGATCCTCGTCGGTGTGTCACCGGACATGAGGATTGCCTGCGACGAGGCGTTCGCGCCGGTCGCCGCCGTGCTCTCCTATTCGACGCTGGACGAAGCGGTGAACATCGCCAACGACACGCGCTACGGGCTGCAGGCGGCGCTGTTCACGGAGTCGATCGACGTGGCATTCCACCTGGCGCGCCGGATCGAGGTTGGGGGGCTGATCGTCAATGATGGCTCTCACTTCCGGATCGACCAGATGCCGTTCGGCGGCGTGAAGGACAGCGGTTCGGGGCGTGAGGGTGTGAAGTACGCGATCGCTGAGTTCACGGAGCCGAGGCTTGTGGTGTTCGCGCTGAAGCCGCCTGGCTAGGAGTCGGCGGTGGCCGCGATTGGCGCTGCTTGCAGCACCTCGATGAGTAGCCGCTCGCCTGTGTCGAGGTGTCGCTCCAGGCGCTTCGCGGCGGTGTCGGCGTTGCCGCGTTCGAGCGCTGTGAGGATCGCTTTGTGGTCCTTGAGCAGTGTTGAGGCGTCGACGCTGGCCGGTGTCGCGCGCGCGATGCACAGCTGCATCTCAGCGTCGACTCCGTCGTACAGGGCGCCCAGCCGTTCGCTGTCCATCAGCGCGACGAGGCGGCGGTGGAAATCGAGGTCGGCTTCGGAGATCGCGTATCGATCGCCTGACTCAACCGCGGCGGCGAGGCTGCCGATCGCCTCTCGAAGCGAGCCGGTTTCCTTGGAGCCCGCGATCTCTCGGACCGCGGTCAGCTCGACCAGGCGCCGCACGCGGAACAGATCGCGAACGTCGTCCTCGGTCAGCTCGGCCACGTACGCGCCGCGGTGCATCTCGCGCCTGACCAATCCGTCGCTGACGAGAATCTGGACGGCCTCGCGGACCGTGTTGCGTGACACCCCGAGCTGTTGGGCCAACGCGGCCTCCCTGAGGTGCGCGCCGGCAGGGAGTCCCCCTGTAACGATCAACTCGCGCAGGGCGCTGGCGACTTGCTGCGCCGTGCTCTCGCGCCGCAGCTGTAGCACCGAATCCGATCGCGGCACCGTCTGGGCCATTGGACAGCGAGTCTAGAGCAGTTCCCTGACGCGCTCAGCTTGTGATATGTTTTCTTGCTAAATTGTTGGACAATCTAGGAGGCTGGTGATGGCAGCGCTCACGGTGGCCAACGTCGCGCTCGGGCAAGCGCAGGCACACGGGACGGCCACTCGGGAAACCACACTTTGGCACTCACAGGCGCATATGCCGAGCGTCAAGCGCTCCGAGCGAGTGATCGTCCGCGGTGAAGGCGTCTACGTCTATACCCAGGACGGCGAGAAGCTTCTCGATGCCCCCGCCAGCCTTTGGTACTGCAATGTTGGCCATGGTCGTGGTGAGATCGCCGATGCGGTCGCGAAGCAGATCCGCACCCTCGAGGCCTACTCGAACTTCCAGGAGTACGCAACGGCGCCGACGCTGGAGCTTGCCGAGCGCGTGGCCGCGCTGGCGCCGGTGCGCAACGGCAAGGTGTACTTCACGAGCGGCGGCTCCGACGCGGTCGACTTCGCCGCCAAGCTGTCGCGGCGCTACTGGAACGCCCTCGGGCGCGACGAGAAGCGGCTGATCGTCACGCGCACTAATGCCTACCACGGCCTCCACGCGTTCGGCACCAGCATGGCCGGCATCGAGACGAACCGGACCGGCTACGGAACCCTGATCGCCGACACCGCCCGCGTCCCGATGAACGACGCGAACGCGTTACAGGCGCTGGTCGACGAGCGGGGCGCCGATGCGATCGCCGCGTTCTTCTGCGAGCCCGTGATCGGGACCGGAGGGATCTATCACCCGGCCCCGGGTTACCTGAAGGCAGTTGAGCGGATCTGCCGCGACAACGACATCCTGTTCGTGGTCGACGAGGTGATCAACGGCTTCGGTCGATGCGGCACGATGTTCGCCAGCGAGCGGTTCGAGATCGACCCGGACATCATGCTCGTCGCCAAGGGCCTCACATCCGGTTATCTGCCCCTCGGCGCGGCGATCGTCGCCGAGCACGTGTGGGAGCCGTTCTGGGCCGATGACAGCGATCTGGTGTTCCGCCACGGCATCACCTATTCGGGTCATGCCGCCGCCTGCGCCGCGGCCCACGCCAACCTCGACATCCTCGAACGCGAGGAGCTCGTCGACCGCGTGCGCTCGCTCGAGACAGTCATGGAGGCGGCGTTCCGCCCGCTCGAGTCACACCCACTCGTCCAGGAAGTCCGTTCGGGCATCGGCCTGCTAACCGCCGTGCACCTGCGCGACTCGGCCGCCGCGGCGCGCGTCGCCGGCTACTGCGTCGAGCATGGCGTCCTGGGACGCCAGCTCAACGACGGGGCCATCCACATCTCTCCCCCATTCATCATCACCGAACAGGAGATCGGGCAGCTGGCCGAGGTGATCGCCAGCGGGCTCGACGCCGAGGCGTCCGCCGAGAGATAGGCGGTTCTGACGCTCGCGGGGGTGTCGATCGTGGCGTCCCCAGCGCGCCATCGTGCCGTTCATGCCACCCCACGTATATTGACACCCTTTACTTGAACGTTATACTTGCGTGCGGGGTAGGTGATGAGCGGTTCTGCGGTTCGCAGTTCCGTCCTGATTGACGAGGAGAGTGCCGATGTTCAGCTCAAGCAACGGGCGCAGTGATGGGCGCGATCTTGACCTCGTGGCGCGACTCGACCGTCTTTATGTCGCCGTGGTGTCCGACTGCTTGGACAAGGTCGGAATTCGTGAGAACGTGATGGCGCCGCACATCCGTCCGCTGACTCGCGGCACGCGCACGGCCGGGTACGCGGCGACGGTCCTCGCCGTCCAGGTCGACGCGATTCCGGACGATCCGTACGCCGGTGAGATTCGGGCGGTGGATGCGCAGCAGCCTGGAGATGTGATGATCGTCTCGACGTGCACGGGTTCCTACTGGGGTGAGCTGCTGGCGACTGCCTCGAGAGCCCGCGGGGCCGTGGGAATCGTGGCTGACGCCTATACGCGCGATACCCAGGCGCTGATCGAGATGGGCTATCCGACGTTCGTCGCCGGCATTAACGCGCAGGATTCGCTGGGGCGGATCGACGTCGCCGAGGTGGGTGTGGATGTCAGCTGCGGTGGTGTCGTCGTTTCCAATGGCGACCTGGTGCTGGCCGACGATGACGGCATCGTCGTCGTTCCGTTTGGGGTCGCTGAAGAGGTCATGGCATTGGCGGAGGAGAAGGTCACCGCCGAGACGCTCGTGCGCGGGAAGCTCGCCGACGGAATGTCGGTCCGCGAGGTCTTCGCCGCCCACGGGATCCTCTAGCCGCGCGGACTAACCACCGTGTAGCGCAGCCCGCTCGGCGCGGGCCGACGGCCCGTTCCGCGCTCTCCCGCATCAGTCATGCATCGTTCGAGAAATAACGTAAGAACTGCTGGGCATTGTGCCCTATGTATCGTTCAAGCGTGATAGTCTTTTTCGGGGGCCTTGCTGGCACCCAGGCTAACTGCCTACGAAGAGAGGTCTTCAGTGCCAATAGCCGGCGATGACAGCGGTCGTTTTAGCCGCCGTGACGTATTTGGTGCCGCAGCGGTCGGTCTTGGAGGGCTAGCGATCGCTGGATGCGGGGGCAGCAGCACCCCGTCCGCGAGCACCTCGTCTGGGAGTGCCGCGTCGACATCAAACGTTCCGATGCAGTTACCCACCAAGCGCGGCGGTATCTACCGGCACGGGAGCTCAGACAGTTCGCCGGGCGATTCGTTGGATCCGCTATTGAACGAATCGGCTAACACGAACTTCATGCTTAACTATGCCCTCTACGACACGCTCACCCGCCCCGATTTTACGAATATCACGGCCCAGAACCACCTCGCGGAATTCCTCGAGCCGGCGAAGGATCTGAGCTATTGGGACGTGCGACTTCACGACGCGGAGTTCAGTAACGGACAGCCTGTCACGGCTGACGACCTCATTTTTACGCTCAAGCGGGTCTTGAATCCAAAGTCTCCGGGAACAGACGCTGCAGGAATCGCTTCCATCGACATCAACCGTCTCAAAAAGATGGATAACAAGACCCTTCGCATGTATCTCAAGGTGCCCGACCGAACGATTTCCTTGGGCTTTGCGATTCCTGGCACCAGCATCGTGCCTCAAGGCTTCGACCCGAAGAAACCAGTAGGCAGCGGTCCGTTCACCCTCCAGAGCTTCAACCCCGGACGCGACACGGTGTTCGCGAGAAACCCAAACTATTGGAGGTCCGGCTGGCCGTTCCTGGACGAGTTGCACATCGTCGGTTTTGCCGATCCCAACGCGACGCGGATGAACGCTCTGGAGGCCGGTCAGATCGATGGGGTCGACAATGTGCAGCCGTCCCTCGTCGCGACGATCGAGGGCAACCCCAATGTTTACGTTCTCATCACGAAATCCTACTCGACTAACACTTACGAGATGAGGGTAGATGTCCCTCCGTTTAATGATGTGCGCGTTCGGAGGGCTATGAAGCTACTGGCGAACCGTCCGCAGATCGTCGAGGAGGCTCTCTCCGGTTCGAAATTCGGCTCGGTCGCTAACGACCTGTTCAATCCAGCGGATCCTGTTTTTGACCACGCACTTCCACCCGTGGAGCAGGACATCGAGCAAGCCAAATCGCTGCTAAAGGCAGCCGGCCAGAGCGATCTTCGTGTCACATGGTACGGAGGGCACTTTTTCCCCGGAGCGGTGGAGACAGTCGAGGTACTTGCGCAAAATGCAAAGGCCGCCGGGGCGACCATAAACATTCACGTGGTCCCAGACACAACAACCTATTTCTCAAAGTATGCGTTCTCGACGCAGTTCAAGTTCGACTATTGGACCAGCGCCCCGATTATATTGTTTTGGCGGCTGAGCGTTTTGCCGACCGGCGGTATAAATTACTCACACTACAACGACCCGAAGTTCAATAGCCTTGTCGCCTCTTACGTCGCCGAACCGGACTTTGTAAAGGCAAAGCAATACATGGCTGAGGCACAGCAGATCTACCAGCCGGACGGACCTCAGGCCATCTATGCGTATAAGAATGGGGTCGATGCGTACAACCCGAAGTTCACGGGATTCGCGCACGTGAACGTGTGGGGTGGCGGGCTCAACTACTTTATTTACGACTCGGTTGGCCTGGCGTCCTAGCGTAAGGGCGCGCGCGCGTGTGGGCGACTATGAGGCAGAGGCACCAGTCGCAGATTTGCGAGTCTCTGTCTTTTCCTGATCGCCCCCGTGGCGGTGTTCGGCTGAACGTCGACATGCTGCGTCCAAACCAGCCGTAAGGAGGCAGCGGAAGGTTGCCTGAGCCAGGACCGGGTGGGATTGCGGGGTCAAGTAAGCAGACAGGTCACACGGTGCACCTCCAGACCAGAATTCATGCGTCTCGACAGCTGGTACGTTCGGCTGTTGGCCCTGAACTACCAGTCGTGATCGGATGACGTCCAATCCAGCGAACGCACCAGAACGCGAGGACGTCGCGTTAGAGGATGCGAGCGCTGGCGTGCCGGCGCGCCGGTCGTCGATATGGCCGCTGACGAAGTTTGTGCTTCGCCGCGTCGCGTTTGGCGTGGTCATCTTGTTGGTCGTCACGCTTATCGTGTTCGCTGCCACGCAGGCCCTCCCCGGTGACGCAGCTGTGGCGAGGCTCGGTCGACTCGGAACCCCGGCGGCCTTGAAGACCTTCCGCGAGCACTACCACTTGAATGAGCCGCTGCTCACCCAATACTTCGCGTGGCTAGGCGATCTGCTGCACGGTCGTCTGGGCACTTCATTGATCACAGGAGTGTCGGTCAGCGCGCTGATCGGTGGGCGGATCGGCAACACGCTCTGCCTGATGGTGATGGCAGCAGTGTTCGGCGTGCCGCTGGCCCTTCTCCTCGGCATAGTCCAGGCTAGTTATCGCGACACCCGCTTTGACCACGGAACAAACGCGTTCCTGGTCGCTCTTGCTGCGCTGCCCGAGTTCGTCGTCGGCATCGCCTTGATCTTCCTGCTGGCGACGAACATTTCGCACGTCTTCGTGCCGGCATCGCTCCTCAATCCTACGGAGCCGGCGTGGCGCCAGTTGAATCTTGTGTTACTCCCCGCGATCACGCTGGCGCTAGTGATCGCCCCGTACATCGCGCGCATGATCCGGGCATCCATGATCGAGGTCCTTGAGAGCGACTACGTGGCGATGGCGCGCCTGAAAGGATTGAGCGAGCGGCGTGTCCTATTCAAGCATGCGTTTGTCAATGCGGCCGGACCGACGATCCAGGTGATCGCACTCTGCCTCATCTACCTGATGGGTGGAGTCGTAGTCGTCGAGACGGTGTTTCAGTATCCGGGCGTTGGGCTCGCGCTGGTCAATGCGATCCAGCTCCGAGATCTTCCTGTGATCCAAGCGCTGGTGCTCCTAATCGCTTTCGTTTACGTCGCCATCAACATCACCGCCGACGTCATCACCATCATCGTTTCTCCACGTGCGAGGACGTCGCTTAAGTGAGCAGTTTGCTCGATACAACGACGGCCACCGCCAGTAGCGGCGGGGGGCCGCTGCTATCCGGCGACGCCTCAACGGTGTATAAGGACGTCGCAGCGACGGGGGGCTGGCCAGTTCTGCGCGGAGCGCTCAAGCTCCGCCGGACTCAGGTTGGCTTGAGCTTGATGGGCTTGATCGTCCTCATTGCACTGTTCGGCCCGTTCGTCGCGCCACATTCGCCGACGGCTTTTGTGGCCCCACCGTACTCGGGGCCCTCCTCTGCGGCCCCGCTCGGCGCTGACACCGTGGGGCGCGACGTGCTGAGCCGGACGCTGCATGGGGGGCTTAGCATCCTGGCGGTTTCGTTCGCAGCGACCATAGTGGGTGTCGGGGTGGGCGCCTTCCTCGGGATTATGGCGGGCTACCGCCGCGGGGTGTGGGACGACGTGATCATGCGCTCGCTCGACGTACTACTAGCTATACCGGCGATCGTCCTCGCGATGCTGCTGATGTCGGTTCTTGGTATCAACCCATGGCTGGTCGTGCTGGCGATTGCCGCATCACACGTACCGCAGACCGCGAGGGTCCTTCGCGGCGCAACCGTTCAGTTGACCGGACGCGATTTCATCTTGTACGCCGAAACCCTCGGCGTCAAGCGCCGGCGGATCATTCTCGGCGAACTGCTCCCCAGCCTGACCGCGCCGCTTACCGTCGAGTTTGGCTTGCGGATGACGTATTCGATCGGTTGGGTCGCGTCGCTCGCGTTCCTGGGCTTTGGCCCACAGCCTCCGGCGGCCAATTGGGGCTTAATGATCAACGAGAACCGAAGCGGTCTCACGATCCAGCCGTGGGGCGTCCTTGCTCCTATCATCGTGATCGCGTTACTGACGATCGGGACGAACTTGGTCGCAGACGGGATCGCTCGCACCGCGGCGGGCATCGGCCGGCAAGTGGAAGCGGAGGCATGACAACGCTCCAGACGGCCACTCACCCCAGCGGATCGGCCGGCGCAGGTCTCGCGATCGTGGTCCGTGGCCTTCGAGTCACACTCACCGGTCGGCCGATCCACGTAGTGAGTGACGTCAACTTCGACTTGCGGCCCGGTGAGATCCTCGGACTGGTTGGTGAGTCGGGGAGTGGCAAGACGACCGTCGCACTTGCGTTGCTCGGATATTCCCGTCCCGGAATGATGATCGTTGACGGGTCGGTCGTAATCGATGGCGTCAACATCCTCGCGGCCGATCGAGAGCTGCTGCAGGCGATGAGAGGTGGGAGGATTTCTTACGTCCCTCAAGATCCGGCGTCGTCATTGAACCCGTCACTCTGCATCAGAACTCAACTGCGGGAGATACTTGAGCGACACGAGTTCGGCTCAGACCGCGGCGAACGGGACCTCCGCCTACGCGAGGTGCTTGACGAGGTCAAGCTCCCCTCTGACAACGAGTTCCTGTCGCGCTATCCCCACCAGCTCTCCGGAGGTCAGCAGCAGCGCGTCGCGCTAGCGATGGCATTCGCCTGCCGCCCGGCTGTCGTGGTCCTCGACGAGCCGACGACCGGCCTCGATGTCACGACCCAGGCCCACGTGCTCGATACGGTAAATGAGCTCGCAACTGAGCATCGCACCGCGGCGGTGTATGTAAGCCACGATCTTGCGGTAGTCGCAGGGCTTTCGGCGCGCATCGCAGTGATGTACACGGGGTTGTTCATGGAAGTCGGTCCTTCGGGAAAGCTGGTACACGATGCCGCGCACCCGTACACGCGGCGCTTGATCGAAGCCGCTCCAGACCCCGAGCGTCGGCGGCAACTGCTTGGCATCCCCGGCCGCGTTGCGCCACTAGGTCAGCGCAAGCCGGGCTGCGTTTTCGCCGACCGCTGTGATTTCGCGAAAGACGAGTGTCGTGTCGGTGAGATCGCCATCGAGGAAGTCGCTAGCGGGCACGCTGTCCGCTGTTCGCGGTGGCGCGATGTCCGGTCCGCCCCGCGCGTCGTGGCCGAAGCGATCGCGCCGCGCAGCAACGGTACAGACCCTGTCCCGGCGATCGAAGTAAGAGACCTCGTTGCATCCTACGGCGCCAACCGAGTGTTGCACGGCGCCTCCCTCTCTATCGCGGCTGGTCGCTGTCTCGCCTTGGTCGGAGAGTCCGGAAGCGGCAAGACGACCCTGGCCCGATGTATCAGCGGTATGCACACCGATGTGCAAGGTGAGTTGCGCCTCCGCGGCGATGCCCTTCCGTGGAGTGCGGCCAAGCGTACACCCGATGTCCGACGTCTCATCCAGTATATCTTCCAGAGCCCGCACGGCTCGCTTAACCCGCGCAAGAGCATTCGTCAATTGGTCGAGCAGCCGATCAAGCATTTCGGCCTCGGCGACTCTGACGATAAGGTACCCGGCCTCCTTGAGCGCGTTTCGCTCTCTTCACGCTTTGCGCGCCGTTACCCGTCGCAGCTCAGCGGCGGAGAGTGTCAGCGAGTCGCCATCGCACGAGCGTTGGCCGTCTCACCGGAAGTGCTCATCTGCGACGAGATCACCTCGGCTCTCGACGTGTCGGTCCAGGCGTCAATCCTCCAGCTTCTCGCCGAGTTGCATGACGAGACGGACCTGACGGTGTTGTTCGTGACACATAACCTTGGGGTTGTGCGTGCCATTGCGGACAGGGTCGTTGTGTTGGACCGCGGGGTCATCATCGAGGAAGGCCCCGTCGATCGGGTTCTCGACGCGCCCGCGGAGCCCTACACGAAGTCGTTACTGAAGGACACCCCACGGTTCGAGCAGGCTGCACGAACCGAAAATGTGACCAGGGACTTGGCGTAGTAATCATGGACTCGTCCTGTCTCAAAAGGCATGGTCAGACGGGCCATTTTGCTTGCGCGCTGTTCGTAAACTAGCTTGGTATTTAAGTGATTAGCTTAGAGGCACAACGGGTCCGTCCCCGGCCGAACCCACAGAAGGGAGACACCCATGGCACGTGATACTCGATATGACGTCCTGTTTGAACCGGTCAAGATCGGACCCAAGGTGCTTCCGAATCGGTTCTATCAGGTTCCACACTGCATGGGCGGTGGTTCGGAGAAGCCCGGACTGCAGGCGGGTTTTCGAGGCATGAAGGCAGAGGGCGGTTGGGGAGCGGTCGTGACCGAATACTGTTCGATACACCAGTCAGCGGACGACATACCGAGGACCTCGGCGCGTCTTTGGGACGATGACGACATCCGGAGTCTCGCTGCGATGGTCGAGGCGGTCAACGGCGAGGGCGCACTCGCCGGCGTTGAGCTTTGGCACGGCGGGTTGCACCTTACCGGCCTCGAGTCCCGAGTGCCGACCCGCGCCCCAAGCCAGCTGCCGAACAGAAGAGAGATGGCAAAGTACCAGTACCCCCGCGCTATGGATCTTGATGACATCCAGGAGGTCCAAGGTTGGTATGCGGAGGCCGCGCGGCGGGCGGTTGCGGCCGGATTCGACATCGTCTATGTACATGGTGCGCACTCGCAGCTGCTGGACCAGTTCCTCTCCCCGCTTTACAACAAGCGCAGCGATGGCTACGGCGGCAGCCTGGAGAATCGTGCCCGCTTTTTCCGCGAGACTATCGAGCTGGTACGTGCCACGGTAGACGGCGAAGCCGCGATCGCTGTGCGTCTGTGTGTCGACGAGCTCTCGGGGGAGCTCGGAGTGGAGCTTGAGCGAGATGCCCTTCCATTCATTGAGCTGGCCGATGACCTAGTCGACCTCTGGGACGTGGTAATCGCAAACTACCTCGAATGGGGGGAGAACGCGGCGCCATCCCGCTTTTACCCGGAGAACAGAGAGGCGATGTGGCATCGCGCTGTCAAGGGGGTGACGTCGAAGCCGGTCGTCGGGGTAGGACGCTTCACTAACCCTGACACGATGGTTCAGGTCATCCGTGATGGCGAGCTCGATGTCATCGGCGCCGCCCGACCCTCGATATCTGATCCGTTTCTTCCGAACAAGATCAAGGAAGGTCGGCTTGATGACATCCGTGAATGCATCGGATGCAACATCTGCGTGGCTCGGTGGGAGAGCTGTGCTCCGATCATCTGCACTCAAAACGCGACCGCTGGAGAGGAATTCAGACGGGGGTGGCACCCGGAGCGATTCACTACGGCGGCCAACGCGGACAACGACGTGCTGATTGTCGGCGCGGGTCCAGCCGGAATGGAGTGCGCCAGGGTGCTAGCTGCGCGTGGCATGCGGCGGATACACCTTGTCGACGAGCAGCCTGATCTCGGCGGAGCTATGCGCTGGATTCCCAAGCTCCCAGGGCTGGGCGAGTGGGCACGAGTCGTCGACTATCGGCGCATCCAGCTCGACAAGGCTCGGAATGTGCAGTTCATCCCCAACAGGCATCTTGACGCGCAGGACGTCAGCGACTACGGAGCCGAGATCGTCGTTATCGCGACGGGAGCGAGCTGGTCCCCCGTGGGCTTGAACCTCTCCACCAACGGTCACATCACCGGCGCGAATGCGGAGCTACCTCACGTCCTCACCCCGGAGCAGATCATGGTTGAAGGGAAAGAAGTTCCCGGGGAGAGCGTCGTGGTGATCGACGACGACGGCTACTTCATGGGTCCGTCGCTAGCGGAGAAACTCGCCTCGGAGGGGCATCGAGTCACGATCGTGACTGGCCTGGACGACGTGGCGCCGATGATGCACTTCACCTTGGAGCTGCCGAATATGTATCGGCGGCTGAATGAATTGGGTGTGACTATCGAGCCCCGCCATCATGTCACGGCGGTTGATGCCGGCAAGGTAACGGGCGAGTACGTATTCGACACACAGGGTGAAATCCGAACCTGGGAGGCGGACGCTGTCGTGCTCTGCACCCATCGGGTCACCAACGATGCACTCTACCGGGCGCTGAAGGACGAGCTTGGAATGGACGCACTGAGCGCTGAAGGTGTCCTCGGGGTCTATCGCATCGGAGATTGTGAAGCCCCGCGACTGGTGGCCGACTGCGTGTTCGACGGGCACCGACTTGCGCGCGAGATCGACAGCGACAATCCGGCTGAGCCGCTGCCGTACATTCGCGAACGACCTGAACCTGCGAGGCGCGCCGGCACGAAGGTGTCTCCCCAACCGCGACGTCTAACAGAGGGAGCACGAGCGTGACGCGTGAAAGGATCCCACACAAACGGGCTCAAGCCGCGTTCGCGTTGGGTGAGCGTTCACCGTACCAGTCCGTGGCAACCGTCGGAGCGGTGGGTCTCCCATCCTCAATCCCGGTTCGGCTGAACATCCGTCAGGGGCGTCAACTTCGTGACAGCGAGGGCCCTTACGCACCGGAAGAAAAGACGAAATCGGCTGCGGCCGTCGCCATCAAGTCCGGCGGTCGCGCGACCTTAGGAAGGAACAGATGCAGTCTAGCCAGCGGATCTTGACAACGCATGCCGGAAGTCTCCCCCGTCCCGAGGAACTCCTTCGCTTGCTGCTCGCGCAGGAGGCCGACAATCAGGTCGATGGAGACGAGCTCGTCGAGAAGGTACGCCAGGCGGTGACCGACTCTGTGCGCAACCAGATAGACGCCGGCGTGGATGTCGTTAGCGACGGCGAGATGAGCAAGCCGAGCTACGCCACCTATGTTAAAGACCGGCTCACTGGGTTCGGCGGCGAGGCCTCCATGGAGGAACTGGACGCGGGTGTGTTCGACCTCGATCAGTTCCCCGACTTCACGCAACAATACGAGGCGACCCTTGCCGCAACGATCCCCTCGGAGCTGCGCTTCACCTCCTGCGACGGCCCTGTCTCGTATGTCGGTAGGGAAGCGCTCGATGCCGACATCAACAACTTGAAGGCCGCGCTGGAAGGCTGCCGGCCCGCGGGGGCCTTCATGAGCGCGGCCTCGCCCGGAACAATTGCGGCGTGGTCCCCTAACGAGTACTACTCGAGCCAGGAGGAGTACGTATCCACGATCGCCGAGGCGATGCGGGAAGAGTACGAGGCGATCCATCGTGCCGGCTTCGTGCTCCAGCTGGACTGTCCGGACTTTGCCATGATCGCTTATGGCGCAGGATCTCTGGAGAATTTCCGCCGGCAGCTTGCGCTCAGCGTCGAGGCGGTCAACCACGCCTTGGTCAATATTCCGGCTGAAGCCTCGCGCATCCACCTCTGCTGGGGAAACGGCGAATGGCCTCGATTGCAGGATGTGGAGCTAAAGGACATCATCGACATCGTCCTCGAGGCGAAACCGCACGGGCTGATGCTGATGGCCTCAAATTGCCGTCACGCGCACGAGTGGCAGGTCTTCAAGGATGTCAAGCTGCCCGACGGTAAGTACCTCATCCCTGGCGTGCTTGACCCCACCACTAACGTCGTGGAGCACCCCGAGGTTGTCGCTCAGCGCCTTGTCCAATACGCCGACGTTGTGGGACGCGAGAACATAATGGCTGGGACTGACTGCGGCTTTGGCACGTTCGCTGGGTGGAAGGTGGTGGTTCCCTCGGTCGTCTGGGCGAAGTTCCGGGCCATGGCCGAGGGAGTCGAGCTGGCGAACAACCGCCTTCATGCCACAAGTGACTAGGCTGGACGCCGCTGACTATACGCCGTGAAGTCCGTGACACAGTCTCCCCGAGGCCCGAACGGATTGGCCGTGGGAAGTGAATAGCGCCGAAGATGAGGAGTAGCCATGACAGAGAATGCCCTGCAATCAGTTGATAAGAGTAATTTTGAGTTAACACAGTCCATCCTCCACGGGAAGAAGGAGCCACAGCAGATCGTCTTCACGAGGGGGAGCGGCTGCCGGTTGTGGGATGTTGATGGCAAGGAGTATCTCGATCTCGTGTCTGGGACGATGGGCGTCGCCATGATCGGGCATAGCCATCCGGCAGTGATTGACGCGGTGACCAGGCAGATGGGACTTCTGGCCTCCAACTTGTACTTTTTCGACAGCGACGCGATGGTGAGGTTCTCAGAGCGGATGTCGCAGCTCGCGCCTATGGGGCCGAGCAAGACACTTCTTTGCCCCGGTGGCGGCGAGGGTGTCGAGGCGGCCGTGAAGCTGGCGATGCGGGTGACCGGGAAAACCGAGGTTGTCTCGCTGACAGGCGCCTATCACGGTCAGTCGCTGGCGACCATGAGTCTCGGAGGAATGCCCCAGTTGCGTAATTGGGTTCCTGGGGCCGCGCGGTGGCCGACGTTCAGACAAGTGGCGTCTCCGTACGATTACCAGAAGGGTGCCGGGATGGTTGACGAGGCCGCAACCCAGGCCGCGATCATCGCGCTCGAGGCGGCGATCGATCGGGCTGGCTACGACCAGGTGGCGGCGTTCATCTTGGAGATTGTCCAGGGTCCTGGGGGCCACATCATGTTCCCTGAGGCCTATTACCGGGAGGTGCAGCGGGTGTGCCGTGAGCGAGACGTGCTCGTCATCGTCGATGAGGTCCAGACCGGGCTCGGGCGGTGCGGCTCGTTGTGGGCGTGCGACCTGGTTGGGTTGGAGCCGGACATGATCACGATCGGCAAAGCTTTTGGCGGTGGGGTGCCATTCGGAGGAGTCATCGCTCGCGAGAGCTTGGTGACGGACGAGGTCGAACTTCAGGGATGGCATTACCTCACGTTCATGAACCAGCCGCTCCAGGCGGCCGCGGGTCTCGCCGTAGTGGATGTCGTCGAGAGGGAGGGGTTGGTTGAGCGCGCCAGCGTCCTCGGGAGGGCAGCGCGTAGATACCTGGAGGATTGTTGCGCGCGCTACGAGACGCTATCTCGAGTCAACGGCCCAGGCTTGTTCCTCGCCGTCGAGTTGACGGACGGCGGCGATGACTCGACCGCCGCCGACGCATGCCACGAGGCGTACTACTGGGGCCTGCGTGAGGGGATCATTACGTACACAGGCGGCGGAGGGAACATCCTCAAATTCAAGCCGGCGTTGACCTCGACCGACAGCGAACTCGATGAGATGCTTGAGCGGTTCGAGCAGATCCTCGCGCGCGCTGACGCGGGTATTCGCGAGGCTTCAGCGGTAGCGTAACTCAAAACGAAACGAGTGGTCTCATGTCGATTTATACGGTGCTTGGACCGATCGCCGCCGACGAGCTCGGCCCCACAAATATGCACGAGCACGTGTTCGTTGACGCGCGTACATGGTTGACACCTCCCCGCGAGCCCCTCCCTGAGAACTCCAACGTAACGATGGAAAACATCGGGTTCCTGCGGTGGAATCCGATGGCGCTTGAGGACAACCTTGTGATCGACGACTTGCAGCTCGCGATCGAGGAGGTGTCCTCCCTGAAGGCGGTTGGCGGGTCCGGGCTCGTCGATATGACCTGCATCGGGATCGGCCCCCGGATCGAGGACCTCGTCACCGTCTCGGAGGCCACCGGACTGCACATCATGGCCGGCTGCGGCTTCTACGTGCACCCCACTCACCCCGAATGGGTCGAGCGCGCGAGCGCCGAGGAGCTCACGGAGTTCCTCCTGTCGGAGCTGACTAATGGAATCCAACCGACGAACATCCGCCCAGCTCTGATCGGCGAGATCGGCACCAGCGGTCCCATCACCGAGCGCGAACGGAAGGTGCTAGTCGCCGCTGGGCGCGCCGGCGCTCAGACCGGGGCAGCCGTCAACGTCCACTTGGAAGCACGCGCACGCCACGCCATCGAGGTCGTCGAGATCCTGTGTGGCGAGGGCATGCCAGCTGACCGGGTGATCCTTAGCCATATGGATTCGGGCACCCTCGACCGCGACTACCACCTCGCCGCGGCCCGCACGGGAGCGATCCTCGAATATGACCTCTTCGGCTCCGAGCAATACTTCCTGGACGGCTGGAAGGACCCGACCGACGACGAGCGGATGCAGTATGTCCGCCTGCTCGTCGACGAGGGGTACGCCGGGCAGCTCGTGCTCGGGAGCGATGTCTGGGTGAAGACCTGTCTACGGCACTACGGCGGCATGGGCTATGACCACGTTCAGAAGCGAATCGTTCCCGCGCTGGAGCGGGTCTACGGTGTTGACCGCGCCGCACTGGACAAGATGCTCGTCGAGACGCCACGTCGCCTCCTGGACCGACCGTAGCCTAGGCCGAGGCTTGTGGTGTTCGCGCTGAAGCCGCCTGGCTAGGAGTCGGCGGTGGCCGCGATTGGCGCTGCTTGGAGCGCGTCGATGAGTAGCCGCTCGCCTGTGTCGAGGTGTCGCTCCAGGCGCTTCGCGGCGGTGTCGGCGTTGCCGCGTTCGAGGGCTGTGAGGATCGCTTTGTGGTCCTTGAGCAGTGTTGAGGCGTCGACGCTGGCCGGTGTCGCGCGCGCGATGCACAGCTGCATCTCAGCGTCGACTCCGTCGTACAGGGCGCCCAGCCGTTCGCTGTCCATCAGCGCGACGAGGCGCCGGTGGAAATCGAGGTCGGCTTCGGAGATCGCGTACCGATCGCCGGACTCGACCGCGGCGGCGAGGCTGCCGATCGCTTCTCGAAGCGAGCCGGTTTCCTTGGAGCCCGCGATCTCTCGGACCGCGGTCAGCTCGACCAGGCGCCGCACGCGGAACAGATCGCGAACGTCGTCCTCGGTCAGCTCGGCCACGTACGCGCCGCGGTGCATCTCGCGCCTGACCAATCCGTCGCTGACGAGAATCTGGACGGCCTCGCGGACCGTGTTGCGTGACACCCCGAGCTGTTGGGCCAACGCGGCCTCCCTGAGGTGCGCGCCGGCAGGGAGTCCCCCTGTAACGATCAACTCGCGCAGGGCGCTGGCGACTTGCTGCGCCGTGCTCTCGCGCCGCAGCTGTAGCACCGAATCCGATCGCGGCACCGTCTGGGCCATTGGACAGCGAGTCTAGAGCAGTTCCCTGACGCGCTCAGCTTGTGATATGTTTTCTTGCTAAATTGTTGGACAATCTAGGAGGCTGGTAGGCGGCTTCGATGAGATTCCTGGGAGAAAGCGCAGGGCGGGTCCTCGATCCGGCGCTCTCGTGGCTCAACGAGCCGCGCAGATGGAACGTCGAGGACGGCGTCCTCACAATCACCGCCGAGCCGCAAACGGATTTCTTCAGAGGCCTGGAAGAGTTCAACAACGACACCGCCTGTCTGTTGTTTCGCCAGGTGACCGGCGACTTCACGCTCCGCGCGCTGGTCGAGGCCGACAACCGCCAGTTCGCCGACGCCTCCTGTCTCACCATGCGCCACGACGCGACACACTGGGCAAAGGTATGCCTCGAGCGCAGCCCCATCGGCGACCTGAACGTCGTCACCGTCGTCACCGACGGCACATCGGATGACAGCACCGGCGAGCTCCTGACCGAGCCTCGCCGCCACTTCCGCATCTCGCGCAAGGGGAACGAGTTCGCGATCCACCACTCCGGCGACGGGCAGCTGTGGCGCTTCACCCGGTTCTTCTTCCTCGAGGTCCCGGAGACGATCTCCGTCGGGGTTCACGCACAGGCGCCGTTTGGGGATGCCGCTGTCGGGCGGTTCTCGGGCATCGAGTTGCTCGATGGCGCCGTCGCCGACTACCGCTCCGGCGAATAGACCGCGGCTATCATCAAACGCGCCGGATGGGCCGGACGCCCGCTCGGCCGCTTCGCCAATGCTGGTCGGCGTGTTTCGGGTGCGTCGACGCGCATAGCGTCTTCCGCCAACTGATACCGACACGTCGAGGCCAGCCCACGATGCTTAACAAGCCGTTCCCTGTCGCTGCCCGGTGGGCGATCCTCCTTGCATTCGCGATCGTCTGCCTCGTGGCGTGGAGCGGCTCACCGAGCCGAGCCGCAGCCGCCACCAGCCCCACCGTCCCGCTCGATTCCTCATCGCCCTGGCCCGAGATGCGCCACGACTCGCGCAACACCGGCTCGAGCCCGATCGTGGCTCGCTACCGCGGTGATCGTCCCTGGTCCTTCAAGACGGCTCGCGGCATCTTCTCGACGCCGGTGATCGGCGGCGACGGGACGATCTACGTCGGGTCGGCCGACACCTACTTCTACGCGATCTCCAAGCACGGGCGGCTGCGGTGGCGGCTGAAGACGGGCGGCCTGATCGACGCTGCCGGAGCGCTGTCCGCATTCGACCCGAGCCTCGGATCCTCGCCGCTGACATTCGGCTCCGCCGATGAGCAGCTCTATCACGTGACCACGCCGCGAACCGGCCGGCCCAGGATCGTCTGGAAGTTCCGCGCGTCGGTGCCGCCCGTTCCTCCACAGAAGGTGGATTGGTGGGAGGGGAACGTGGCGGTCGGTCCCGGCGGGAATCTGTATGCCGGGAACACCGGCGGTACTGCGTATGCCGTTCGTCCCGATGGAAGCCAGCTTTGGACGTTCACCGCCGGCAACTCGCTGTGGACCACGCCGGCGTTCGCGCCTGATGGCTCGAGCTTCTGGGGCTCTGTCGATCTCCACATCTACCACCTGAGCGCCACCGGCCAGGCGCTGTGGCACACGTTCGTCCCCGGCTACGTGATCTCCTCCCCGGCGATCGGTTCGGACGGCACGGTGTATGTCGGTGCCTTTGACTCGAAGCTGTACGCGCTCGACCCCAACACCGGTGCGGTGCGCTGGAGCTTCAAGACGAGCGATCACATCTACGCCTCGCCGGCGCTCGGCGAGGACGCGAGTGGCCAGACCGACGCGATCTACATCGCCTCCGCCAACGGGAGCGTGTACGCGCTGACGCCGCAGGGGCGGCTGCTCTGGAGCTACGACACCGGCGCACCGGTGCGCTCATCGCCGGCGCTCGGTGCTGCCCCCGGTGCAGATCACAGCGGCATCGTCTACGTCGGCTCCTCCAACGGCAGGCTGTACGCGATCAACGCGAACACGGGACGCCTGCGCTGGTCGTACAACACGACCCCGAGCAATCCTGTTCTCCGCGTCCGCAACAACCTCAATGCGTCGCCGGCGCTCGGCAAGACCGGGGTGTACATCGCCGGCCAGGACGGCTACGTCTACTACGTGCCCTACGACTACTGCCTGCACCGGCGCGACCCTCGCTGCTCGACTGGGGCGACCCCCGGGCTCACACGCAACGAGCGCCGTGTGTTCCCCGTCGACGTCGGCGGCAACATCATCCCGAGCTCGACTGTCCGCGGGGTTTCTTCGGCAACGGCATTCAACCTACGCCTGGTCGTCCGTCGGCAAGGACAGACCGTGAACGCTGCGATCCTCAACCCCGATCGGACGGTGAGCGTACGGCCGAGGGTTGGCTTCACCGCACAGGAGTCCGGCGACGGTCACTACCTCTACGTGTTGCCCAACGGGTTGCTCCGCCCGAACACGAAGTACCGCCTGCGGATCGCGGGAAGGTACACGGACAACGGCACGAACATGGGCAACTTCAACGCGCACGGGCCCGAGGCCGGGTCCTTCGCCCAGACGATCACCGTGAAGACCGCTCCCTCCGGTGGCAGCCTGCCGCTCAAGGTTGGGCGCAACGCCGTCAGCGCGATGACGATCAGCCGCCTCTCGGTCCCGATGCCCTCGTTCCTGGCGTCGGTCAACCAGATCGGCTTCGACAGCTATCACTGGATCGCGTCGACGATCTCCAGGACCAAGGGTCACGTGCTGTTGTGGGTGGTCGGGGCGCTGCCAGGTCCGGGCGGTCGCGACGTGGTCGATCCCGCCAGGTCCTTCGCGTTCCCGCTGGCCGGCCGCTACCAGGGCAACTCGGTGATCCTCACCAGTCCGAACGTCGGGCTCCAGTTCAGCTTTGGCAACGTCCCGTTGCGCCGGTTCGAGCTCCGCGGTCAGTTGGGCAAGAACCTGAGCTTCAACCCCGACGCCAACCTCTACGCCGACACCGTCTGCGCCAAGGTCCCGAACTACGGCGCCGAGCTCTTGTTCACCGGGATCTGCAACCCGAGCGGCGTGCTCGCCGCCAGCGGAACGTTTACTTCAGCCGCGTACCACGGACCGGCCAACAGACGACCCGCAGGCGTCCGGGCGGGACGCGTATCGCTCGTTCGACCGGGGAGCGGGACCGATGGGGTTGCTCAGGTCAGCCTTGCGGGAACTCGGCTCCCTACCGCGTCTCACCACGTGGCCGCAATCCTGCTGACCGACGCCCGCACTGGTGATCCGGTGTCCGTCGACTATCAAACCGATGCCTCGGTAGTCAGTGACCCCGAGGGGCGGATTACCGGCGTTCGCTTGACGATCCCTGCGGGCACCCAACTGCCCGCACGCATCCGCGCCTACGTGATCGTCGACGGCTTCCCCCTCAGTCAAACGGTTCTCTAGGCCTGACGGCTCAGGTGCCGTCTCGGTCATCGTGTCGGCAGCAGCATGGTGAGGCTGATCGAGTTGGCCATCGCTTGGTAGCCGGCGTCATTGGGGTGTAGATGGTCGCCGCTGTCGTAGGCGGGGTTGAGGATCTCCGGATTGCTGGGATCGGCCACGGCCTTGGCGAAATCGATCACGCCGTCGAACGCGCCGCTGTGGCGAATCCAAGCGTTGACCGCATCGCGCTTGGCCTCGCCGGTTGGCGTCCAGTAGCCCGCTCCTCCGAACGGCGTGAGAGTTCCCCCAAAGATTTTCAAACCGGCAGCCCGGGCTTCCGCGGTCAGTCGCCGATAGCCGGCGATGATCTGCTCGGCTGAGACATTCCTCCCCGCTCCGATGTCGTTCACGCCTTCGAGCACAATCACCTCGGTCACGGACGGCAGGCTCAAGACGTCTCTGCGGAACCGAGCCAATCCGCTCTCTCCGCAGCACCGAGTCCAGCTCAGCAGCTGGTTTCCGCTGATGCCCGCGTCGACGATGCTCAAGCTCGCGCCGCGCAGCGAGTGGATGCGACGCGCCAGGTCGTTGGGCCAGCGTCGATTGGCATCGGCGCGTGACCCGACCCCATCGGTGATCGAATCACCAAACGCGACCAACGTCCCGGCGTCCGGCGCCGAACTCCACACGTCGATGCCGGTGACGAAATACCAGGACGGAGTCTGGATCGCGAAAGCGGCCGCAGTACTGTCGAACACGCGGTCGCCCGCTGCCACATAGTTGGTCTGCTTGGCTGTCAAGTGGTCACTTGGAGCGCCGGTCGGGTGCGGTAGGAACACGCCGACCGCAAGCCGCTCGAGCCGATGAACGCGCAAACGGACAGGATCGCTTACGACCGCACCACCGGGCGGGACCACCACCGACGGCCGACCGGCAAACGTCAGTGGGATGTTCGACCGAGGGGCGACGGCAGGACCATCCTGGGCCCTGCCAAGCGCCGCCGAGCCAATGTCGAGCGGTTGCTGCCCAAAGGCGTTGCTGAAGCGGACCCGCGCCCGGCTCCCGGCAGCGCTCGTGAACACGATGTTACGAACGGTCTGATTTTCAAAGCCACGCTCAAACAGAACCTTTGGCGTTGCCGGCTCCGGACTCGCGCTCCATGCGGCAATCCAGCGTGCTGTTGCTCGGCGGGGCGACGGCTTTCTCACGGAGGCGCCGCTGAGACCGGACCGCCGCGCGGACGCCGCAGACGAAAGGCCCCGCGCACCGACGACAGCGGTCGCCACGAGCAGGCTGCAGGCGACCGACAGCAGCAAGTAGACGCGGAGGCGCGCGCGACGGGCCAAAGCTGGGCGCGATGGTACACGAGAGCATCGCCGGCTTTCACCGGCGATGCTCGCGCTGAGCCCCTGTCACCGTAGGATTGAGCTCGTCCCGCAGGGGAGGCCCGCTAGAGGGCCGGGCTCGGACCCTCCGTCTTCATGATCGGGACGATCGCGTCGGCAAGAACCGGAGCCAGGAACCGCGACCACTGCGGCACCATGTGCTGAGCATCCCGATACAGCAGGATGTTGCCGACGATCACCGGGCATTCCGTGGGGGTGCAGAACCACGGCGTTGCGTCGATCGAGTTGATTCCGTTACGCGCCGCGAGACTGCGCTCCTCGGCCGTGACCTGCGGAAAACGCACGCCCACGTTGCGGGGGACGACGCATGCCCGCACGTCGGACAGGTGCCCGGATACGCAGTCGGGAGCTGGCTCAGTCAGCATCGGCACGTCTGTGATGAAGACGACCCGTTTGGCCGAACGATGAAGGAAGCTGAAGGTCGCTTCTGTTCCGTTCTCCCAGGTACTGCCGTAGCCCGTCGGGACCCCCGCCAGTGGCAGCGAGCCGTGCACGTACTGCGAATAAGCCACAATGACGAGCGCCGGATGCATCGCGGCGATTTGACGCTCGGCGTCGCGTCGCCAGATTGGGCAGTTGGTAAACACGCGACTGTGCCGGATTACGTTGACCGCCGCCGCGGGACACCCAGACTTCGTGAAGACCACCAGGCGCCAATGTTGCTGCTTGCTGATCGCATCGACCGCTGGGAACCATGCTGCGCCATGTGAATCACCGAACAGGACCACTTTTGTCTTGGACGACTTGTCGCCGTAGACGCACCCTCTGCTCTTGACCCCAGCGTCCACAAGGAGGCACCCGTTCTTAGCGATGATTGGCTCGGCCTGAGCCGCGGCGGTGAGCGACGGAACGAGATTGCGGGGGACGACCCGCGTCTTGACCCCCGCGTTGAGGTCTAACGCGAGCTGCTGGACGGTCAGTTTCTTACCGCCGGTCGGCGGGGGCACCGCCTTCCCATAGTGCAATGAGGCGAAGGCCGGACCCGAAATCGCCACTACAGCAAGCGAGGTGGCGATGAGCGCTCCTCCGAGGCCGAGACCGAGCGACGGACGGCGGACGATCATCTGCATACGTCGGATCGGCCGCTCGACTAACGCGAACGACAGGACGGCAAGCACAAGCGATAAGGCGGCCATGGTGAGAGCCTCCATTTCTGATAGGGAATGTCCAAGCACTGCGGGCGCGAGTATCAACACCGGCCAATGCCACAGGTACCAGGAGTAAGACCAGGCACCGACACGCTGAAACGGCGTGGTGCCGAGCACTGCCTCGGCCCCCCAGCGCTTGGTTGCGGCGGAGCCGGCGGCGATGATCGCGACCGCGCCGGCTACGGGAAGCAGAGCAGCATCTCCCGGGAAAGGCGTCGAAGCGTCAAAGGTCATCGCCGCGATCGCGATGCAGGCGAGACCGATCCAGGTGAGCAGTGCTGCCAGCCGCTTATCGAGACGCTTAATCAGAGGCAGCGACAACGCCACAAGCGCACCGGCGGCAAGCTCCCAGGCTCGCGTAAAGATGGAGTAGTACGCCGAGGAGGGAGATTGTGGCGTCTGCAGGACCGACCCAACGAACGAGAGCGTCGCCACCACGCCGAGGATCAGGATGACCACCCGCAAGCGCGGCGCTCGGTTGCCCGATGCCGAGCCACCGCCGCTTCTGACGCCTGGTCGAGCTGCCTTGGTGGATCGACGGCGAAGCCGCAGCCACACAAGCGACGACACAACCAGGAGCAGCGGCCACACGAGGTAGAACTGCTCTTCCACCGACAGCGACCAGTAGTGCTGGAGCGGCGACGGAGCAAGATCGCCATTGAAATAGTTGGCATCCCGTGCGGCAAAGTGGATGTTCGCCCCGAACATCGTCGCGGCCCGCGCGTCACCGAACAGCCGCCTCGCCGAGAGGGGCGCCAGCAGCAGCCCTGATGCGACAACCGTGACGATCGTGACGAGCGTCGCCGCCGGAAGGATCCGCCGAGCCCTCCTCGCGTAGAACCCAGAGAACGAGATCTTTCCCGTCTTGATGAGCTCGCGGAGGAGCTGGGTTGTGATGAGAAACCCCGAGATGACGAAGAAGACGTCGACGCCGACGTACCCACCGGACGCCACCGCCTTGCAGTGGTAGAGGACAACAAGCAGAATCGCGACCGCCCGCAGGCCCTCGACATCCGGCCGGAACCCCCGATGCTCCAAGCCGGACTCTCGATGCTCTCGACCGGACCGTAGACGATGTGACGGTCTTTGATCAATTCTTGGACGCCAGGACCTGGTCCTCGAGCGACGATCCGCTGAAACCCCGGCCGCCGTTTGTCCTCCAAGCGGCTGCGGAGCCTGGCGGAGCGTGTTGCCAGTCGCGGTCGTTGGTGTGATGAGAGCTGAGGTCGGAACGTGACGGTGAAGGCGCACAGTTGAACCCCCTGGTGCCCCGGGCAATGCTTTGTCCATGCGGCGCAGACCATCGTTGTTGGCAATAACAACTCGCTCACAACCGATAACCCGCGTCGAGGCACCCAACGATCCGCGAGTGTCCGTCTGTCAAGCGGCGCGCGACGCGTCCAGTGACGACACTTTGCACGATTGTGATCGACGCCCGGACTGGTAATCCGGTGTCCGTCAACTATCAAACGGACCCGCACGCATCCGCGCCCACGTGATCGTCGACGGCTTCCCGCTCGGTCGCGCCCTCGTGTAACTCCGCGAGCTCAGATCGACGGGCGGATCCGCGTGCGAATCCCGGTCACTCAGGCGAGCGCGGGTACGGACGGATCGTCTCCCCGCTCTGGCCGACCGTCGTCAGGTATCCCTCGGTGGTGGTCGCGGGGTAGAGCTGCACGTAGACCACGCGCGGATCACCGGCGTTCCCTTCCTCGTCGGGAAACGGATCAGCGACCGAGAGCGTGATCCCACGGCTCGCGTGTACGTGATCCTGCACCGACGCCCCGACCTCGAAGTGGTTTGAGCGCAGGACAAGCCCCGGCTCTCCAAGATCAGCGAGCAGCGCCCCGTGGTCAATGGAGTTGGGGGGTCGGTACTCCAGCGAGGACACGCGCGACTGACCCGCGGCGATCCACGCTTCGATCGTCTCGGGCGCCACCGAGCGATGACCACGGATGACCCTGAACGCGCGCGGGCCGCGGGCCTGCGGGCTGGTCTCGAGCTCCCAGCGGGCGTCGATCGTGGCGCGCAGTCCGGCCTCGTCGAGGTCGGGATCCAGCCCCGTCCAGCCATCCAGACTGCCGCTGATCGACTCCGTCAGCGTGCTCATGGATGCGCCGGGATCAGGATCCGGCGCCCGGCGGCCACCGCCGTGTTGCCGGGCGAGGCGGATGGGAAACCATTGGCCGTCGCCACGGCGGCGGCCGTGACGCCGTTCTGCCGCGCGAGCGACTCGAGCGTGTCTCCCCGGACGCTGCGGGTGTAACGGATTCCTGGCGTGCGCAGCCGCGCGCCGACGGTCGGGGCCCAGCCCGACGGCAGTGGCAGCCCGTTTTCCTGCGTGATCGCACCTGCGGCGACACCGGTCTTGGAGGCGATGAACGGCAGTGAGTCGCCGGCCTGGACAACGTAGATCTCCGCATCCGGCGCATCCGATGGTGTCCACCCGGCGATTCCCGCCAGTGAGGTCGTTGTGCCGGTGCCGGCGCCGATCCCCAGCAGCTCGGTGCGTCCGAGAAAAAATGCAATCTTGCAGTTCTCGAGCCCCACCTGGGCCGCGATCATGCGGGCCTGAGCGATCTCCGAATAGTCTGAGTGGTAGACGATCGCGGAGGCGTCGTACGGGTAGGTGGCGCCCTCGACCCGCAGGCGCAGCGGCGCCATCGCCGGCGTGGCCAGCCGAGCCCGCAACTGGCCGACGCCGTCCCACAGTACGTCGTGGCGCATCAGGTCCGCGAACCCCTCGGTTAGGTACTTCTGCGCCGTGCCGCCAACTGCCTGGGCCGTGCGCTCGAAGTTCGGGTGGGCGACCTTGTGCATCATCTCGTGCAGCAGCGTCGTGAATAGATCCCAGCGGTTGGTGCGCTGCGCGGAGGCGGCAGGATCCGCATACGGCTGGATGTAAACGGTCGCCGTCCCCGCCTCGGCCGGCCACGAGTGGATCGCGTCGTCGATGTCCGACCGGTTCGCGGGGTTGAGCGCGTACACCTGAAGGACCCGGTTGAACTCCGCCGTGTCGCGGTCCTCGAGCACGTGGTAGCGGTTGAGTACCTGCTGACCGACGCCGTTTAGCGTCATCCAGTAGTGCGCCCAGCCCATGCGCGAAGCGTCGTTCAGCGCCCGGCTGGATTGATCGCCCAGGACGCTGGCCAGGTTGAACGTGCCGGGATGGTAGAGGTCGGCCGTCTCCCTGCTCGCCGCCTGGATCAGGGGACTGAACGCCTGCTCCACAGTCTCCTGGGCGGCGCGGGCGATGTCGTTCGCCTGTGCCATCGGAAACGCCGGGGGGCCGGCCGCTCTGCGGGCTCGCAGAACGCCCGCCCAGCCGCGCACGGCTGCTCGCAGCGCTGTCACCATGTCCCGCTCGAACGGACCGCCCACGCCACCACCCGTCATCGCCGGCGGTCCTTGGACGGTCACCGTCGGCGGCGCCCCCGACGAAACCGGCGGGGTGACCACGACGGTCGAGCCGGGATGAAGCACCGCCTCGACCTGTGCGTGCTGCGGCTGGGTCGCGGCGTGTGTGCCTGATAAGAGGTCTACTCGGGCGAGCTTCAACACGCGCCCGAGGTGACGGTTGCCGTAAGCCAGGCCGATGCGACGTGCAAACGCCTGGGAGCGGTCAACGCCCCTCAGCTGCGACAGCGCCCGGGCGTGCGCGGCCGCGTCGGTGTGCGCGCTCGTCCCGGATGCCGGCAGCGCGGTCGTGGCGCTCTGAACGGCGGTCACCGACGTCGCGCGGCCGTCAGCTGCATCAACTGAGGTGTCCTGCCGCTCGGCGTTCACCGACGTTTTGGGTTTATGAGGACTTGCGTGACGTCGCCGCGAATCGCTCGCAACACGCGCCCGATCCCGGCCAGCCAACTATATAAATGCCTCCAAAGGCCGCTGGCGCTCGGGTCTCGCCCCGAGCGCGCTTCCACCTCCTACTGACTCGACGCCCCCAGGTTCCCCCGCTCGACGGTGCTCGTCGATGATCCGCCGGCGACGGACACCACGTGGACGGGCGCGCTCGTGAGCTCGCCGGTGAAGGCGCGATCGTTGTGCTCGACGGGCTTGATCCATAGCTCTTCGACGAGGATCTTGAAGGTAGAGAGGATCGGGACGGCGACGATCAGGCCGACGAAGCCGAACAGCTGATCGACGGCGACCACCCCGATGGCGACCAGCGCGGGATGCAGCTCGACGTTGCGGGCGACCACGAGAGGCTGGATCACGTTGCTCTCGATTTGGTGAGCGACGATGTAGATCACGGCGACGATCACCGCTTTGCTGGGCGAAACCGTGAGCGCGTAGATGATCGGGGGGATCGAGCTGATCAGCGCCCCGAAGTAGGGAATGATCATGGCGACGGCGGTGAAGGTCGCGAAGAACGCGGCGAAGCCGAGGCCGGCGATCCGCAGCCCCCCGTACGTAAGACCGCCGAGGACGATCATTCCGACCGCCAGACCCTTGAGCCAGCCGAGGTAGGCGTCTCGAAGGCGGGAGAGGATTCGCTCGGCCTGCGGGCGCTTCGCCGGCGGCGCGATCCGGATGACGCCCGTGAGCAGAGGCTCTGGATGGATCGCCGTGTACAGCGCGGTCAGGAGGATGACGATGATCGTCGCCACCGCGGCCACTACTCCGGCGCCGACCGTCGCAAGCGGCCCGAGCAGCTTTGACGGATGCTGGGTATATGTGTCAACGAAATGCTGTATCTGCTGTCCAACGTGGTTCGGAGACGTCCCGGTCAGGTGCCCGAGACGGCGGCGCAACTCGTCCACGATGCTCGGCAGCGAGTTGGTGAATGCGTTGACCTCGTGGTTGAAGACCGGGACGATCAGGGCGATCAAGCCGCCGAGCGCTCCCAATCCGAGCAGCAGACCGAGCACTGCGCCGATCGCTCTCGGAACTCGCGCGCGTTGCAGCAGGCTGGCGAACGCCGACAGCGGCGTCGCGATGATCACCACGATCAGCACCGCGAGCACGAGCGTGATCAGCTGCTCGAAGATCAGCCCGGCCACGACCAGCCCGAATGCAAGGAGCACGGCGCGATAGAGAGCCGTCGGCGTGACCGTCGAGTTCGTCATCACTCAACAGGCTGCCCGGAACCGACCAATGTCACGCGGCGGGCGGCGGCGCCACCGAGATGAGACCCGCCGTCGTGTATCGGGCGGTGGGACTGGCCGCGGCCCTGGCCGTCGCCGCCCTGGTGGCCCAGCAACTGATGACGCTACTGCTGGTGGTGCTGGTTGTGATCATCGTCTCGCTCCCGCTCAGCGCAGCCGCATCGTTCGCGGAGCGCCGCGGATTGCCGCGAGCGTTCGGAGCCTCGGCGGCACTGATCGCGGCGTTCGGGGTGCTCGTAGGGCTGGGCTTCGCGGTGGTCCCCGAGTTCGTCAGCCAGGTCAGGCAGTTCGCCCAGCGCTTGCCGACGATCCTCGCCGGGGTCGACCGCTACGTGCATGGCGTCGCCGGCACCAAGACGCGTAGCCTCTCGGCGCAGCTCACCGGATTCCTCCACGGGTACCTGCAGCACCCGGCGCGGCTCGTCGGCCCCGTGGAACAGGTCGGACTGACCCTCGTCGGGATCGTGTTCGTGGTCGTGCTGATCGTCGTCGCCGCGTTCCTGATCGCGATCAAACCCACGCTGCTCGTGGAGGGCTTCCTCCGGTTGCTGCCTGACGCGTGGCGGTCCTCAGGCCGAAGATGTCATGGCCCGCGTCCGCACCGCCTGGCTTGGCTGGATGGCGGCGGTGGGGCTCGACATGCTCGTGCTCGGCGGGTTGTTGTTCGTGGGCCTGGAGATCATCGGGCTCAACTTCGCGATCGGGTTCGCCGTGTTCTCCGCCTTCATGACCGTGATCCCGAACTACGGATCGGTGATCAGCGCGATTCCGCCCATCCTCGCCGGGCTGGCGGAGTCCCCCACCAAGGCGCTGCTGGTGCTCATCGTCTATCTGATCGTCAACCAGATCGAGGGCAACCTGATCCTGCCGCTGATCATGGCCCGCACCGTCGACATGCACCCCAGCGTGGTATCGCTCGGTCTGTTGGTGATGGCGGCGCTGTTCGGCCTGATCGGTGTACTGATCGCGATCCCGCTGATGTCGCTGGCGGTGATCCTCGTAGAGGCGCTGTGGATCGAACCGCAGGAGGCACGCGCTGAACCTGAACGATCGGGGGCTGTTACGGCAACGGCGCCGGTGCCTTAGGCACCTAATCGTCGGGCGGTCTCTGCCCGCCGCGCCGGGCTGCGACCGTCAGCCGTGGGCCGGAAGCGCGCGGAGGTTCGGCGCTGTCCAGCGCGAGCGCGCGTCTTCGCTGGCCAACAGCTCCGGGCTGTAGTGACGCTCAAGCAGATGCCGATCCAAAAGTCCCGGATTTCTGGCGATGAACTCGTCGAACGAGCTGGCATCAGTACTTGCTCTGTGCACGGCAACCAGGTGCACCCACGAGATCGTGATCGTGTCGTGGTAGCGGTCCGGGGCGCCGTGCAGCTCCGCGACGTGGCGGATTGCCGACGCCATCACCCGTCGCGCGGTCTCGATCTCGTAGCGACCGAGATACGTCCACGCGAGCTCGAGGTGCTCCCGGTGACCGAAGCCGCCCCGGGTCTCGATGATCCGGGTCAGTGCCTCGAGGTCGGCTGTCACGCATCGGGGGCCGCGGGCTCCGGCGCGGCCGTGGGCTCGCGCTGCAGCCGGAGGCTCCCCGGCCGGGAGCGCGGACTGCTGGCCGGACCCCAGCTCGGCCTTGAGCTTTGCGAACTCGTCATCGACGGCGCTCTTGGCGCCGAGCTGGTCGAGCTGACGGTCGATGTCGTCCTGCGGTGGGCCTAGCGACGTCAGGTCTTCGAACGTCCCGGCCGCCTGCAGCTCGTCGACCGCCGCCGCCCGGGCTTGCATATCGTCGGTCTTGTCGATCGCCCGCTGCATCGCGGTGCCGACGTCGGCCATTGAGTCGCCGACGCCGGTGGCCGCCTCGGAGATCTGCACCTGCGCCTCGGCGGCCGAGTATTGCGCCTTGATCACTTCCTTCTTGGATCGGAACTGCTCGATCTTGGTCTGGAGCTGTTGTTCCGCCGCGGTGAGTTTCTCTTGCTGGGACTCGAGCTCTGAGATCTGCTGATCGAGTGAGCTCACTTCCCCGACGATCAGCTGTTTGCGCTCGAGCGCCGCGCGGGCAAGATCCTCGCGGCCGGCGGAGATCGCGTCACGCGCCTGGCCGTCGAGCTTGTCCGCCTGCTGGTGGAGGTTCTGCTCCTGGAGCTGAAGCCGCTTCTTCGCGGTGACCACATCGGCGACGCCCTTCTTGACGTTCTGCAGATCCTCGAGCTGGCGCTCGTAGGCGTAATCGAGCGTCTCGGCGGGATCCTCGGCGTGGTCGAGCATGTGCGAGATCTTCGCCTTGGTGAGTGTCGAAATGCGACCGGCTAGTCCAGGCATCGGTTCTCCTAGGGATTGTGGTCGGCGCTGAGCTGCGTCACCGCGTGCTCTGCAGCTGGGCCTCGAGTCGGCTCAGGGCTTCAATCCGCTTCTCGAGCGGCGGATGCGTTGCGAACAGGGCCTTGAGCGATCCCTTACGGCGCACCGGGACGATGAAGAACGCGCTCATCTCGCTGGCGACGCGGAGGTCGCGGTCGGGGATCCGCGCCATCGTGCCGTTGATCTTCATCAACGCCGAGGACAGCGCGCTGGGCCTGCCGGTGAGCACTGCCGCTCCCCGGTCGGCGGCGTATTCGCGGTAGCGCGAGAGCGCCCGCAGCAGCACGAACGACACCGCGTACACCCCGATCGATACCGCCAGCACGATCATGAACGCGTTCTGCTGATTCCGGCCGCGCCCCCCGCCGAAGAAGAATCCGAAGCGCGCCACGATCGCGGCGATCGAGGCGAAGAAGCTCGCGATCGTCATCACCATCACGTCGCGGTTGATCACGTGCGTGAGCTCGTGTGCGAGCACGCCCTCCAGCTCCGCCTCGGAGAGCAGCGACAGCAGCCCGGTGGTTGCGCAGATCGTCGCGGTCTTCTGCGACCGGCCCAACGCGAACGCGTTCGGCATCGGCGCCTGGACCAATGCGACCCGCGGCTTGGGAATGTCCGCGTTTAGGCACAGCCGATCGATGATCGTGTGCAACTGTGGCGCCTGAGCCGCGGACACCTCCCTGGCGCCCATCGCCGCCAGCGCGATCTTGTCCGACGCGAACATCTGAGCGCCAAACACCAGCGCCGCGATCCCGATCACAGCGGCAATCCCCACGCCGGCGCTGATCGCGACCACGATCAGCACGACGTAGACCACGCCCAGCAGGAACATCGTCGTCAGCATCCGGGCCTGCAGCCCAGTATCCCGTCCAAAGTTTCGTTGTGACATCACAAGCCTCCGCTCTGAGGGCCAAACCCTCATCACACTTCTTCAAGCGTACTCCGACCCGCGAGCGCGCTCGGCAACTGGCTAGGCGCTCGGATTCGGCTCTGTTCGGGCTACGCTCTTGCCGATCTAAAGCACGCGGGTGCTGGTGGCCCGCGTCGCGAACCGACTGGTCAGCTCTCAGCGCGGCGCTCCTGCACTCGCGGGACGGATATCCCGTCTGAATGTCTGTCCATGTTCGCCGTGATTCATGGTTTCGGCCGTCGAATTGACCGAAGACAGATTGGTGCGAAAAGGGCCCACATACACCGGCGGATTCGTTGGAGGGACCATCGGGAGCTTCATTCCCGGCCTCTGGGGCGCCGGCCAGCTCTCGATGTCATCGATGGTTTTCTTCATGATCGGTGGCTTCTTCGGGATCTGGGTCGCGTACCGGCTGTTCGTCTGATCGACCGTCCCCTCCGCAAGTGTCGGCGTTCAGTCGTGCCGCCGCGAGACGAGCGGCCGCGGCGTGGCGATCGCGTGGACTCACTCGGTGCATGGGATAGGTTGCCTCGGAGGACGCGATGATCCGGTTCGACGAAAGCCTTCGCGCTGCGCTCGCCACGAACCTCGCTGCCCACGAGCGCCGGACGCAGCCGCTCGAGGGGCGGCGCCACGCGGCCGTGGCAGTTGTGCTCGTCGATAGCGATCCCGACCGTCACGCCGGCGAGATGCTGGGCGCTGCCGGCGGGGCTTCCCTGCTTCTGTGCCTGCGGGCGTTGCGGATGACCCGCCATGCCGGCCAGTGGGCTTTGCCTGGCGGAAGGATCGACGCCGGCGAGACGCCGCTCGAGGCCGCTCTGCGTGAGCTCGACGAGGAGTTGGGCGTTCGTCTTGAGCCGCATAGCGTCGTCGGTTGGCTCGACGACTATGCGACGCGCTCGGGGTTCGTGATCACCCCCGTGGTGCTCTGGGGCGACGCCAACCCGGCTCTTCATCCTGCTCGCGACGAGGTGCTCGCGGTATACCGGCTGAGCCTTCGCGAACTCGTCGACACTGAGCCACGGTTCATCGCGATTCCCGAGAGCGATCGCCCGGTGCTGCAACTGCCGCTCGGCAACGAGCTGATCCATGCACCCACCGGCGCGGTGCTCTTCCAGCTGAGGCAGGTCGGACTTCTCGGCCGGACCGGCGAGCGGGTCGACGAGATCGGGGAGCCGGTGTTCGCCTGGTCCTGAGCGCTTCGAGGTCAGGTAGGACGTACGCTTTGTGAGGTGCCCTTGCCCCGTTTCCGTAAGTCCGCTAAGGCGAAGGAGCCGGCGGTAGCCGTCGGTGATCCTCGCCTGGAGGGCTGGGAGACCGTGAGCACATTCGAGGACCAGGCGAGCGCTGTTGCATGGCGCGATCGGCTACGTGAGCTGGGGATCGATGCCAGCTGCCTCGCCGACCATCCGCTGGATCGCCTAGGTCGCGGCGACATCTATCTCGTCGTCCCGCCTGAGCTGTGGTCGCGGGCCAACGAGATCGTCGAGAACCTCGAGGATTGATCGTCGCGGGCCGCCCGGCTTGACTGATCAGTTCTCGGTGAGACGGAATACCGGGTGATCGGGCGCGATCCGTCGGAGCTCTTCATCCGGTGAATCTGGTCCGACGCCGCCGAAGAACACCCCCACCTCGAATTTCCACTTCTTCAAGTAGGCGCGCAGAAGCGGTGGCTTGTCGTCATCCGCGAGCTCCACGGCGCTGAACGTTTCCGTGCGTTTACCGACGCGGAGCCTGCCTTGACCACTTGCACGGAGGTTCTTCACCCACTGCGTCTGCCCTCGCGGGGACACCAGGTATTCGGCGCCGTCAAAGCGCAGGAGGTTGACTGGCGTCTGCCTCCACTCGCCGGATTTGCGGCCCTTGACCTCCAGAACGCGGGATCCGTAGAGACTGATGCCCATGCGCGTGAGCGCGGCCACAAGCGGATTGAAAACCTTGCTCGTGAACCATCCCGGACGCTGGTAGTGCTCGGCCATCAGCTGCCATTGTGCCGCGCAATCGGTCTCAAGGTCCTGCCCGATAGGTCCGATACGGGCGACAGGGAACACGAAAAAGGAGTCTGGTCGCATGACCGAGCAAATTCAGAGGGTATGTCCGAGCTGCGGCGCGTCCGCGAGCGATTTCCGATTTTGCCCCTCGTGTGGGCGGAGCTTGAGCTCGTCGTACGAAACCTCGACGCCGGCTGATCGCCAGGCCGACGCTGCGAGCAATGTTGGCGAGGCGGCGATGCGACGCCGCTCCCAGGGCCATCGAGATTCCTGCCCTGACCAACGCTGCCCAGGAACACCTAGCTACAGGCGTCTCTGAGAACGGCCGGCATCGATCGGTGTTCGCTGACACCTCTGCTCCGACGACCGTGGCACGTTTCCAGACGACGGAACCTTCATGGCGGGCTGAACGCAAAACCCGCCGAGGCGAAGGATGAAGTCGCTTCTCAGCGGCCGGAGACGCTGCGGTTCGGATACGTGCCGGCCGTCGTCGAGGACGGAGCGCATGCCCGAAGCGACACCGCTGATGGCCAGGACTCCGGGGCCGACGATGGCGTCGATCTGTCCCCGGCCAATGACGCTCCCGCCGAACCGGTAGCCGCGAGCTACGACCGCGCACAGCTGTCTGAGCAACCTTCTCCGGCAGACCAACCCGCCGTCGCTGCACCCGAACCCGAGAGCCCGCCTGTAAACGTGGTTCCGTCTCCAGAAGACGATCAGCCCCGTCCGCGCCAGGCAGCCCCGCGACCGGTCGCTCCGATCCCGATGGCGCCGAAATCGAGCAGCCACCGCGCGGCATTTGTGTGCCTCGCCGCGGTCATCGGACTGATCCTGGTCATGCTGAGTCGGGGCCGGCGCGACCACGCATAGCCTCGCGGGTCGGCGCGCTCCCGTCGATGGCGCTTGGCCGCTGGCGCCTATCGCTCGACGGCGGCCTGAAGGCACCGCAGGGTGGTGGCGTGACCCGGCTTCGAGCCGAGCGTTAGCCAGAGGTCGGCGCCGCGTTCGCCGTAGCCTCGGAGAGCACCACGACGGGCCGGTCCGCGCTGGCGGTCAGCTCCGCAGCAACAGATCCCAGCAGCGCGCGTATCCCTCCGAGTCCACGCGCGGTGATTACGATCAGGGCGCCACCCTCACGATCGGCGACGGACTTGAGCACCTCAGCGGGCGGGCCCGGCTCGATGACGCCGACCGCGCTCCCGCCAGCGGCCTCCACGGCGCGCTCGACGACTTCGGCCGCCTGCGCCTCAACTGCATCGGGTTGGCCGGTCACGGGCGGCGTCTCGGACCGAGCTCCCGGATAGGACATCACCGCCCTGACGTTCTGGCGGGCGTGAACGATGAGGAGCCGGAAATCGAGCCGCCTTGCCAGGCGGCCCGCAAACGCTGCACCAGCCAACGCCTGGTCTGAGCCGTCAACCCCGCACACGATGCTGGCGTCGGCAGAGCCCTCGGCCGTCGACGTCCGTTCCGGGGGAACGACCACGACCGGGTGGCGGGCTTGCGCGGCAACGTCGAGCGAGACGCTGCCGAGAACGGCCGAGCGTATACGCCCTTGCCCGCGCGAGCCGACCACAAGCAGTTCTGGATTCTCCCGATCCGCGGCTTCCTGGATCGCTTGAGCGGGCGCCCCCTCCAGCAGTCGCAGCTCAACCTGCTCGTCGCCCAACCGGGTGCGAATCCGAGCGGCCAGCTCGTCGGCGTCGCTCGAGCCATCCGAGGCGTGGACGACGATCAGGCGAGCCCGCAGCCGCTCGGCCAGCCAACGAGCCGTGTCGAGCACGGGCCCCGCTGCCTCAGAGTCGTCGACCGCGCAGAGGATGACCTCAGCCATCGTGTTGCCGCCATCGCTCGAAGGCCGTCATCGGCGGCAGTCTACGCAGCCGGATCACTACGAGGCGGTCAGGGCGTGTAACACGACCGTCCCAGGCTCACGAGACGTCTATGTGTGCCGAGCGCGAAGGTTCGTGGAACACTTCGCGCGTGATCGACGAGCCAGACCTTTCGGACGTTGCCTCGCGTAACCGAACTGTTTGGGACGAGCACGCGGCGGAGTATCAGGCGACTCACGGGAGCCAGCTTGCGGCGTCAGGCGGCGCGGCGTGGGGCGTTTGGCAGATCCCTGAATCCGAGCTGGGAATCCTCGGTGACGTGGGTGGTCGCGAAGTGCTCGAACTGGGGTGCGGAGCGGCGCAGTGGTCGATTGCGCTGCATCAGCAAGGCGCTCGCGTGACGGCGCTTGACAACTCCGGCCGCCAGCTCCAGCACGCGCGCACCTTGATGGCGTCGGCCGGTGTGGAGTTTCCGCTCGTGCATGCCAGCGCAGAGTCGACAGGCTTGGCTGACGCGTCGTTCGACATCGTTTTCTGCGATCACGGCGCGATGACCTTCGCCGATCCGTATTGCACGGTCCCAGAAGCAGCGCGGCTACTCCGAGCCGGGGGGTTGCTCGCGTTCTCAATGCACACGCCCATTCTCGCTATTGCGTGGGGGACTGGTAGCGACCATCCAGCCGACCGGCTGCTGCTCAACTACTGGGAGCTACACGCCTTAGAAGAGCCCGGCGACGCTGTCGCCTTTCAGCTGCCCTATGGGACGTGGATCCGCCTCTTTCGTGACCACGGACTCATCGTTGAAGATCTAATCGAGCTACGACCGCCCGTGGATGCCAGGAGCAGCTACTGCGACGACACAGACCGCGACTGGGCGCTGCGCTGGCCCATGGAACACATCTGGCGGGTGCGCCGAACAGGCGCGGCAGCCGGCGGCTGATACTCAAATCTTGGGCGCCCCTTCGCCTGGCTAACCAGGCGCGCCGCAGCGTCGGACCATCAATCACACAGGACCGAGGCCCAACTGGGTGTCGATCTCAGCAGCGGCCGTGGATCCGACACTCGCTCGCGCTGCGAGACAATCAGAGGATGCTTGTTGTGGAGGTTGTTGGTGTGGCCTGACGGCGGAGACTGCGTCGCCGCGATGATCCGCCACGCCCGCGCCGGTGAGTGCCTCGGGATCGACGGGACCCGTCAGCGGGCGACCTGCTAACGGGCGAGCGGCGATATGTCGCGGGTCTCGAGGACGGCATCGGTGACTTCGTTCCGCCTTGACCCGGCCGTGGCCGGCGACGCCGCCGCGGTAGCCGAGGTCGTCGCGGCACTCGAAACCTCTCTGTACGGCCAGAGTCGGTTCTCGCTGGCCGACCTGGAGGACGAGTGGCTGGACCTTGACCTTAAGGAGCACGCGCGCGTCGTCCGCGATGGCGACCGGATCGTCGGCTATGGGGCGGTGCGCGACGAAGGCGAGCTCTGGGACGCGGAGGCGTTCGTCCATCCTGACGCGCTCGGGCGGGGGATCGGAAAGCTGATCGCGACCGGGCTTGAAGAGCACGCGGCCAGCCGCGGCGCACGCAGGATCATGACCAGCGCGTTCGAGGTCGACTCGGCCGCCCGCAGACTGCTCAAGTCGCTCGGCTACGGTCCCGTGCGCGTCTTTCGCGAGATGCGCATCGAGCTCGAGACGCCACCGCCCGGGCCCAGATGGCCGGACGGGCTGCGAGTCGTCCCGTTCGACCCTGAGCGTGACGCGGTCGAGTTCCACGCCGCGCAGGAGGAGGCGTTCGCAGATCATTGGGAGTTCACCCCGCGAGAGTTCGAGTCATGGTCGAAGAGCCACCTTGGCAGCCAACGTTTCGAGCCGACGCTCTGGTGCGTCGTTCGCGCCGGGGACGAGATCGCCGCCGGAACGATCTGCGCGGGCGACACATACGGGGGCGGCTGGGTGCATGCGCTCTTCACCCGTCGCCCATGGCGCAGGCGCGGCGTCGGCACGGCACTCCTCGGCGACTCGTTCAAGCGCTTCTGGGAGCGCGGCGAGCACAGCATCGGGCTCGGCGTCGATGCGGCGAACGAGACCGGGGCGTTCCGCCTCTACGAGGGTGCTGGGATGTCCCCCAGGCTCGGCTTGGCGATTTACGAGAAGCACGTCGAAGGTCGTGCCTGAGCTGCGCGGGTGGGCCAGCACGGAGTGGCTGGCGCGCGCGAGCTTCCGTCTTGTGTTGATAGTGAGCGCTGCTGGTGTGAGATATGGCGGCGTTCGTGCGTTATTTCTGTGAACGGCCGGTCGGGGCGAGGATTGAGACCGGAAGGCAACCCGAGGGGGAGCGGAGGAGCGTCTAGCGCGCGAACTCTGTCCAGAGCCTCGTCCCGACGCCGGCCTTTCGGGCTTCAACGCGCGGGCGCGATACGTTCGCCGCCCCTGCTGGAGCGCTGGGTCCCATGTGGTGGCGAGAGCGAGCCGTGCGAGCTGGGAAGGGCAAGCTCGTGCGTCAGCAGCTGCTCGTTGCGGCGCGCCGGCTGCGCGTCCCGGCCCCGCAGCCTCGCCCTCAGCGTGGAGCCCAAGGTTGCAAAGGATTTATGCATAATGCCGCCCGGGATCGGAACCAGCGGGTTCAACGAGAGGGAGGTTCGCGATGCAGCGCGTCGTATCGACTTTCGCCGTGGTAGGGGTGCTCGCGGCTCTATTGGCCACGGCCAGCTCGGCGGCCGCCGCTCCCCGGAGGGCAGCGCGCGCCGCCGCGGCCACCCAGGCGATCAAGTGGGGGCAATGCCCGGAGTCGGATCTCCAAGCGGCCGGCGCTCAGTGCGGCTACCTGAAGGTGCCGCTGAACTACAGCGACCCGACTGGGCCCCAGATCAAGCTCGCGGTATCACGCATCGAGCACACCTCGAGCGCGAAGAACTACCAGGGCGTCATCATTACTAACCCGGGCGGTCCCGGCGGATCGGGCCTCGACCTCAACACGTTCCTCATCCCGGTCCTGCAGCAGGAGGGGTTCAACGGCGCGGCCGACGACTACGACTGGATCGGCTTCGATCCCCGCGGTGTCGGCTCCAGCATCCCGACGATCAGCTGCGACCCAAACTACCTCGGTGCCGATCGCCCGAACTACGTACCGTGGACGCCGTCGCTGCTCGCGACCTGGGAGACGCGCTCGGAGGGCTACGCCTCAGCCTGCGCCAGCCAGAACGCCAAGCAGACCGAGCTGCTGCACAACATGACCACGGTTGACAACGCCAAGGACGTCAACTCGATCCGCAAGGCGCTGGGCGTCAGCCAGATCACCTACTACGGCTTCTCGTGGGGGACCGATCTCGGCCAGACGTACGCAAGCCTGTTCCCGAAGACGGTGCGGCGGTTGATCCTTGACAGCAACGTCAACATGACGCGGCCCGGGTTCGACGATTTCAACCTCGACCAGGACCCGCCCTTCAACACCAACGAGGACAAGTGGTTCGCTTGGCTGGCGAAGTACAACGACGTGTACCACCTGGGGGCCACTCAGAGCGCGGTCGAAACGCTCTTCTACAACACCGAGGAGTCGCTGGAGAACAACCCGGCCGGCGGCGTCGTCGGCCCCGACGAGTGGGTCGACGAGTTCCAGGAGGCCGCCTACTACGAGGAGACCTGGGTCGAGGAGGGCCAGGTGTTCTCCGACTACATCAACAACAACAACACCCAGGAGCTCGTGGACCTCTACGACTCCGTTGACGGCCCCGGCAACGACAACGAGTTCGCGGTGTACCTCTCGGTCCTATGCACGGACTCGCACTGGCCCACGAGTTGGAACAAGTGGACCTCCAGCTCGTGGGCCACATTCGAGACGGCGCCATACGAGACGTGGGGCAACACGTGGTTCAACGGCCCGTGCCAGTCGTGGCCGGCGCCGAGCCGAAGCCTGTACAAGGTCAACGGGGACGGTGTCCAGAACGCCCTGCTCATCGACGAGACGGGCGACGCGGCGACGCCGTTCGAGGGCAGCATTGTGGCGCGCCGGCTGTTCCCGCACTCGGTGCTCCTGGCCGAGCCCGGTGGCACCAGCCACGCCGACTCGCTCTTCGGCGACCTGTGCGTCGACTCGACGATCGCGCACTACCTGCAGTCCGGCAGCCTGCCCACGCGAAAGCCGTACGCGGCGTGGGACAAGACCTGCAAGCCGATCCCGGTCCCGGTACCGCCGTCCTCGTCGAGCGCAGCCAACGCCGCACAGTCGGCGGCGGCCCATGTGCTCGCCCGGCAGGGGAAGGCGGTCTCCCCGGCCCAGTTGCCGGCAGTTCGCGTCCCGTAGGTACTGGCGGTCACTGCTCCGGTTCCGGGCGCAGGTCCGGGACCGGAGCCGCCCGCCGCCGGTAGGGCGCTTCAATCAGCGAGGATCCGGCGCGAGAGACGAGACGCCGTCCAAAACGGTCGGGCCAGTAACGCCGACTAACTGCCCTGTTATCTCGCTCACGACGTCTAACGGAGCGGGGGCGGGGCCGCCGAACGAGTGGTCGGCCCGCCCTCCAAATCTAACTCCGCAGGCGGGCTGTTATCTCATGTGAGGCTTTTGTTATCGGGAGCTCCGAGAGTCAGACGCGCATGGATTGCGTAGGTCATGACCGTTAGGAGCCGTGGGATCGCGTCTGAGCCCGCTTGACGTCCCACGCGTCGAGTGGGCCTGACCCGTGGGGGCGGCGCGCCCGCGGCTCCTAGCACGGACACGATCGCAACGAGTGTGAGATGAGCTCGCCCGACGGGACTGGAAAACCGTGGGTCCAAGTTCCAGAGAAATGGCACCGCGCAGGCGCTTTTGGGTTAGGATGCGGACAACAAAAGGGGCTAGGAGTGGGAACACTTGGCGCACTGAGAGTTCGGCGCTGTCCTGTTGACCGTCGCCTTCCACGCAGGGAGGGGTGAGGCGAGATGCGTCAGCTTGTCCGGGGTTACGACGAGCTCAAACTGAGGATCGACAGACGCGACACCGGCTCGTATCACGTGTTTGCGAGTACGCGGTCGGCGGAGGTCTCGACGGAGTTCGAGCTGCCGTTCGGAGAGCATGAGGTAGAGAACTTCATCCTGAAGGTGAGCCGCCCCCGCGGTCGTCGTCGAATCGAGGCATCGGCGATTGGCGAGGCCCGCCGGTTCGGTGGGCGGTTGTTCACGTCCCTATTCCGTCCCGGGATTCTTACGCTCTACAGAGATGCGCTTTCCGAGGCGCGTGGTGAGGGCCGCGGCGTTCGCGTCACGCTATGCCTGACCGAATCGCCGGAGCTGATCGACGTTCCCTGGGAGTATCTGTTCGACGATCCCGACTTCCTCGCGGTGTCGGCGTTCACGCCGGTTGTGCGCTACCTGGACCTGCCTCGGGGTCACCGCCCGCTGATCGTCGAGCCACCGCTGCGGCTGCTCGGTGTGGTCAGCAGCCCGGCCGATTATGAGCAGCTCGACGTCGAACGTGAGCGAAGCAACCTCGAGGGGGCACTTTCGGAACTGAGCGCCGCGGGCGCGATCGAGCTGCATTGGCTCGAGCGGCCGACGCTCGGCGGGCTGCTGCGGGCGCTTCAGTCACAGACATTCCATGCGTTGCACTACATCGGTCACGGGGCATACGACCGCGACACCGAAACGGGGGTCCTGCTGTTCGAGGACGACGCCGGCTGGGCGCGTCCGGTGAGTGGCGACAAGCTGGGGATGATCGTTCACGACTTCTCGTCGCTGCGGCTGGCCGTGCTGAACGCCTGCGAGGGCGCGCGGACGGCACGTTCTGACCCGTTTGCCGGGGTGGCCGGATCACTTGTCAGGCGAGACATCCCGGCAGTCGTCGCGATGCAGTTCGAGATCAGCGACGAGGCGGCGATCGTGTTCGCCGGCGGTTTCTATCGGCCGCTGGCGGCGGGCGCCCCGGTGGATACGAGCGTCGCCGCGGCGCGCCTGGCGATGCTCGCCGAACGCAGTGACGACATCGAGTGGGGCACACCGGTGCTGTTCATGCGCGTTCCGGACGGGCGACTCTTCGACCTTCGCGACGGGCACGGCCTGTCCGCTGCGGAGCGGGTTGAAGAGACCCACACTCCCCTAGATGCCGCGGTGGCCGATGACGTGGCAGTCGTGGCGCCAAGGGCGCCGGCCGGCGTCGCAGCGAGCAGCCCGGCGCGCGGAAACGGCACGGCGACGGCTGAGGCGGGAGGGTCCGCGTCCGAGGACCTGACGCCGGCGCAGAGGGGGCGGAACGGCCGCCGACGGCCTCTGCTTGCCGGCGCGGTCGCTGTCGTGCTTGCGATCGTGGCGGGGGTCGTCGCGCTCAGCGCCGGAGGCTCACCCGCCGCTCGTCCGGCCGGCGCGCGGCCGTTCACGATCGCGTACGCGATGCCATGGCGAACGAAGGCAGGAACACCTGCCGAAATGCAGAGCGGGGCCCGCCTCGTCTACGGCGACGTGACCCTCGACGCGGGACACCTCAGTACCTCCGCGCCAATCCCTGGAGGAGCCCCAAGGGCGCTGGTTCGCCAATACGGACCACCGGACGTGTCGGCGAACGCGCCGGTCGCCGGGCGTGACGGGCGTGAGTACACGTGGTTGTCATCTCGCGGAGAAGTGGCCGCCTATGTCCTCGCGACTACAGTCGGCGACGACGCGATCATTTGCCAGGGACCCGCCTCCGCAGCAGTCGCGCTTCAATACTGCGGCGACCTAGCGAGGCGTGCGCACTCGTCTGGCGAGACATTCCTCCAACCGGGGCCGGACCACACGCTCGCGGTCGAAATCACTTCGGCGCTTAAACAAGCGAGTGCGGCTCGTGAGGCCGTCGACGGTCTAAAGGGCGCGCCCCAAACGCGCGCTCAGAAGGCCAGCAGAGTCGCTCAGGCAGAGTCGCAGGCAGCGACGACCCTAAACGGCCTCGACGTTCCCCAGCGGTACCGGCAAGCCGTGGGACGCCTTATCACCGCGCTCCGCTCCGAGGCAGCAGCGTTTAGAAAGTTGGCCAACTCTGCGCGCGCTGACAGTCGAAGTGGATATCCCGGCGCGGTCAAAGGCGTCACGGCTGCAAGCCTCGCACTGGCCGCTTCTGCGCGCGCGTTGGCGACTTATCAACTAGGGGCTTTCAGCGTCGGCGTGGTGAGCTTCGATAGTTCGTTGCCAGTCACCAAGCGGCCTCACCCGCCGGCGCCACAGCCGCGTCCGCCGGTCACCTCACCTACAACAACACCAACTACGCCGCCGCCGACGACGCCAACTACGACGCCAACGACCGTTCCCGTCCCGACGCCGCCACCGCCCTCAACGTCACCAGGCCCCAGCAGTACCACCACCACATTCCCGGCATCTTGACCTTCTATCGCTCTGACGACAAGGAAAGCTTAGAGGCGCGATGCGTTCCGGTCCGCTAATCCGCTTGGTTTACGGAGTTGCTATCTCCACAGCTTTATGTGCGCTCGCGTCTTGGCTGGCGCCATCTGGCGCCACTGGCAGCGTCGCCCCGCCTCGCAACGACAATTTCCTATCGGCATTCCCAATCAATTATCCCGGCACACGGCTCAACGCATTCGACGATCTACGCGACACGGCTGGAGCCACCGAACAGTCGAACATCTTCAGCCCATGTGACAGCAGCGCCTGTCCCCTAGGCCCAACGGAGATGAGCGCCTGCAAGGGCGTCCCGTACGGCAGGACAATCTGGTACGACTTCTACCCGGACCGCACCGGTCAGGTGGTGATCCGGACGACTGGCATCCCGAACGTCATCACTCTCTACACCTACGACCCGCAGACGCGGCAGCTCGGCTCTCAGCAGTGCGCGAAGGGCTCGCGCTTCGGCGTGAATGGTCTGCATGCGAAGGTGCAGCGCGGCCTTGAGTACGTGTATCAGATCGGAGGACGCGATGATAAGGGCAACATCATCAAGATGCAATTTTCCTTTGCGTCAAATCGTACTCTCCCGGTCGTACCGTTCTCTACGAGGGCGGTCGAGCTCACAAATGGACTAACCGCCAAGCTGTTGAAGTTGAGGTTCATCGGGGCCACGGGGAACGAGACTGTCACAGCAGGCTGCGTATCTTGTGGCAGTGCGACATTTACCGTCGGCACCAGGCACGGCAATCTGCTCCTACTGACCGCCGCGCCGCCAGCCACGATCAGTCGACATACGCGCGTCCTCGTTGCCGCGACGTCGGCCTCGCAGATCGGACGGTTCAAGCTATACGCCTTTAAAGCACATTTCCGGCCGGTGTTGATCGAGAAGGGCTGCTTGGCGCCGGGAGTGACGTTAGTCGATGCAGGGATCGTCAATCAGCTCTCGCTGCTCGCACAGATACCGTGTCCGACGACGGTTCTACGGTCGGGCGGTGGTGAATATGTGTTCTGGGAAGGCACCACCGGGCGCCTTTGGGAGAAACGATTTGCGGGTGGTACGTGGACTGACAGCCGTGAGCTCAAGGCAACGAAGCTCGGCTCCGGTCCGACGGTGGCGGTCCATGCCAACGGGGAACAGGATGTGTTCTGGAAAGGCAGGACGGGTTCCCTGCGGGAGACCTGGTTCACGACGAAATGGCACGGACCCGGCGACTTCGGCCCTGCGCAACTCGAATCAGCGCCGGCGGCCGGCGTCGACGCCGGGGGCAACGAGTACGTCTTCTGGCAAGGTACTGACGGAGGCTTGTGGGAGAAGTCGTTCTCGAACGGGAACTGGAGCCAGCCGCCGCTCGAGGTCAACGCGGCCGGTAAGTTGCGCTCGGGTCCTGCAGTGGCAGTCCATGGCAATGGGCAACAGGACGTGTTTTGGAAAGGTACGAATGGCAACCTGTGGGAGTGGTCGTCCGCGAGCGGATGGACCGGGTCGAGGGATTTGCTGGGTGGGGAACTTGGTTCGGCGCCCACCGCCGGCATTGACGCCGCAGGTAACGAGTACGTGTTCTGGCAGGGCACAGACGGTGGCCTGTGGGAGATGCTGTGCCCCGACGGAAGCTGCGGCACGGCCTTTCCGGTCCTCAATGCTGGCAAGATCGGCTCGGCTCCCTCAGTGGCGGTTCATGCCAATGGCCAACAGGACGTGTTCTACAGGGGCACGGATGGCAAGCTGTGGGAGACGTGGCATACGACGAAGTGGAACGGCCCCAAAAACCTGCGTAGCGGACAGCTAAACCCGTCGGCGGCTCCGGGCGCCGGCATCCATGCAACTAACCAGCAGCCCCCTGCATAGCGCGCACTCACCTCACGAAGTCGGCCACCGGACCACACCTGGCTCCATTCGAAACCCGAACTCCGCCGCAAAGGCGAGCTTGATCGTCTGCTCCGGCGCCAGTCCCAGCTCGTCCTCGAGCGGATGGCTCGCGAGCGAGCGTATTGACAGCTCGTAGGCACCCCGGAGCCTTCGCCACTGGAGCGAGCCTGGCGTCACGCGCGAGCGGGCTTCGACGACCTGCTGAAGAACCGCCAGCTCGCCGCGCTCGGCGTCACGGATTTGTTTGAGAAACACCTGGTGCACTACCTGCTCGCGGAGCAGAGCGGCGAGTACGCCGGCCCGGGATTTCACTCTCCCCAGTGGCTCGAAAGAGCGCCGGGTGGTCACGCTGAGCTCCCGATCCAACGACGGATCCAGCTCCGAGAGGAGGTAGGTGGCGAGCGAAGACAAGTTGGCGCCCCCAGCGTCCTCGTCCCGGGGTCCCTCGCGCCGACCCGCCGCGGCGAGCGGCACGGCGATGCATCGTTAGGAGGCGTTGGCGACCCACCTCGGCGCGCGCGCCGTACTCGACGGCCCCGTGGACATCCAACACCAACTCCTCGGGCGGATCGGGCGTGCGAGACGCCGCGTCGCGACCGAGCGGAGTACGAGGATCGGGGAGCGGTCGCATCCAGCCTTGGGTCTTGGCGAAGCCGTACACCTCTCGCCCGGACGCGAACGCGATCGGGTCATCAACCCAGATGTAGGGCATGAAGATCGCCAGGTGCTCGTCCACGTACCGACCATCCCTGAACCGCTGGGCGATGGTCGGCACCCAGATCGCCGCCTCCGGCTCAGAAGCACTTCCCCGATTGCTGTGATCGGGGTGCAGTGAGCGCAGCCCGGCAATCGTGCCGAAGGTCAATATGACCGGCGCGAGACGAGGAACGCGGTAGCGGAGCGCCCCACCGGTGGGCTGCGCCAGCACGCGGTCACACAGCTGCTGCACGCGCACCGGATCGGTTCGGACGAAGAAGCAATAGAGGCGAGCGCGCTCACAAAGGAGCGGCCCTGGCGCTGTCGCCAGGGCGCCATATTCGACATACGGGCTCGCTGAGGCGGGTCGCGACTTCGCGCGGGTGCGCCGATCGATGATCCCCGCCGCCGCCCGCTCGCCGGAGATCACGGCCCCCTCGACGCAGCCTCCGTCGATTCCGCTGTGAGTCCAGTCACCGGCCAGCACAAGGTTCTCGAAACCCGACCCGTCCGGGTCGAGGCGTGAGTCGACGCTGCCGGCCGGCGTCGTCACATAGCGGTCGGTGCCCGCCACGTTGGCCCGGAAGTACTGGGCATCGAGCCGAAGGGACCCCGTCCGATGGAGCGGATCGAACACGACACTCCAGTCAAACGTCCCGTTCTTGAATGCTCGGGGCCAGATCGCGATCGCGTCCTGCTCGAGGTAGCGCTCCGCCATGGCGCGAACCGATCCTTCGCCGTCGAGTTCTGCGGCGGCATCGGGCAGCACCGCGCAGAAGTAAGCAACTCCTTTCGGTCCGTCGGGGGTTTCATGGCCCTCGGCCTGGAGGAGGTGGCTCATGTCGCAGTATGTGTCGAAAGGCTCTCTGTACGCGGTTGAGGGCGGGTCGAGGCTGTCCTCGCCAGACTGCTCGCCGAGTTCGCTTATCGGTTTCGTCAGCCATACCTGAAAGGCTTTCGTCCCCACGGTTTCGGCGCGCTCGAGCATCTGCCGGAACCGCGGATTGGCTTGGGCCAGCTCGCCGCAGATGTCGTTCAACGCCGCGACCGGAATCGCGAGCACGACCTCATCGAAGTCCGTCCCGCGAGTCAATTTCTCGGCGCGGGGCTCGGAGCTGCCGAGCTGCTCCTCGTACGGCGCCGCCGGCCAGCACCACCAGTCGCCGATCCGCTCGATTGGGTCGTACCGCTGCGCCCCGGCCGGCACAGTTGCCTCTCGGATCAGCTCGATGGCATCGACAATCGGAAGCCCGGGCATCAGCCGAAGCTGAGTCACTCGAGAGAAGAACTCAAACCGCGCGCCGCGCTGCTGGAGCGCGAGATATAGCGGCGCGAACACAACGTCGCCCATCCCGGCGCGCATCCGCCACATGAACGAGCCCTCGTAGTTGATCATCATCAGCAGCGACTGAAGGCCCTTCCCCGCCGCCAGGCTCGGCCGTCGTTTGTCTCCGGCGCGGTACGCGAACGTCAGGTCATAGAGTCCGCGGAGGATTGGGGAGCGCTCGAGCGTCTCCTCCGACGCACCATGTCGGCCAAGCCATTCGCGGAGATCCTGGTGGTCGAGCGCCTCAAAACCCCGCCACAGGACGTCGTCACGGACGATCCCGGCGAACGACGCCGCGACCAGCTCGAGAACGCCAGTCCATAGCCGTGCACGGTCCGAGGTCAGCTGCTCCCCGAGCGCCTCGCGAAGTTCGCCAACTTGGCGCAGCAGCCGGTCGATCAAAGGGTCGACGACAGCCTCATGCCCGGCACGCGGGGGTCGCCCCGCAACCAGGTGCACGCCTCGGACGAGCTGGCGGGCGCCGTCGTCGGCGTCCAGCCTTAGGGGGCTCTCAAAGCTGTCGATCTCCGCGGCGAGCTGATCGAGGATCGAAGCCGCGGTGGCCAGCCCCGACTCGCTTGGCTCGTCGGCTGCCCGGACGCGCCTTCGCCCCTTGACACCGAGCTCGCTCCGCAGCCCGGTCGCAAGCAGACGCGTCGTGCGCGCGATCACGCCGGAGAGGGGCGGGCGTCGCGATTCGGTCGGAGGACCACGTTCGGAGCCACCGCGCCGCTGGAGGTTGACCACCTGCCGCGCCCAGGTGTCGTCTGCTCGCTGCTCGTACAGGCAGATCGAATCGCATTTCTCGAACGGGACCTTCCACCAGCTCTCGCCGGCCGCCAGCCCTGCCTCCTCGTACGCTCCTCGAAGCATCCGGAACGCGTGTTCGTAGAACCCGAACCAGATGTGCAGCCCATGCTCTTCGATCCGCTGCCCCCGTCCGCCGAGGGTCTCGTGCGCGGCTCGGCCGCTTGCCCCCTTGCCACCGAGGCGCCAGCCGAGCTGATACACGGTCACCTCGAAACGCTCGCGCAGCGCTGACGTGGCGGTCAACTGCCACGCCGCGGCGAGTCCGCCACAGCCTCCTCCCAGGATCGCGACCTTCACGCGCTCGGTTGTCCGCTGTGAGGTCAGCTCGCCCACTTGCCGGCCTTGCCCAGCCGGCTCATTGGTGGCTGGCTCGGACTTTCCACAACGGGGCTTCGGCCTTCGTCGCCGCTCTCAGCGCCGCGGATAGGTGGCGATCGGCGTTGTCGTGGTCGCCGAGGACGCGCGCGAGTGATCCGAGGTAGAGCGAGACGGGACCCCACACCCCGAACGCCGGGAACGCGATTTGTTCGGCCCATGGCTCGAGGAGCGCGTAGAGATTCTTTGCAGCCTCGAGCTGTCGAAGTCGCGCGCTGACGTCCGAGTAGATGCACGCGACGGCCAGCCAGGTGACGTCATATGGCAGCTCCGTGAAGTTCGAGGCGGCCTCCTGGTCGAGGATCGCCTGGGCCTCTTCCGGTCGGGACCCTTCGCTGAGGGCGAGGGCGAGGGTCGCGCGAAGCCCGGGCACGCCCGGGTTGGCGATCACAGCCTGATCGAGCATCGGGGCGAGCTCCCCGAGCTGCCCGGCCTCGAACGCGATCGCGGTCCGTTGGGCCGTGTAGCAGACCAGTGCGTCCGGTTCGCTGTCAGCACCGGTCTGGAGCGCAGCCGCGCTGAGCTCGTCCGCGAGGTCGAGTTTGCCGGCGATGATCGCCAGGTTGGCCTCGTCGGCGAGGGTCAGCCACAGCGCCGTTGGCTGCTGGAACTGCTCGGCGATCTCTCGTTCACGGGCCATCCACGATCCCGCCCGCCCGATGTCACCGGCCTCGACGCAGGCGTACCCGGCCCAGTGGTAGGCGAAGAAACGCGCCAGCGGGTCCGTGAGTTCGTCGGCGGCGGCGAGCGCCTCGACAGCATTCGCGCTTCGCTCCCCATATGTGTCTGGAGCTAGCAGGGTCACGAAGCGCATGTTGAGAACCATGCTCAACGCTTCCGGATCGCCGAGGCGGCGGGAGATGCCGAGCGCCTCGTCGCTCAACCTCACTTTGCGATCCCAATCCGGCGAGTACATCAGCTCCGCGGCCTGCATCGCCAACAGCTCCGCTCGCTCCGGACTGTCCTGCTCGCCGAGAACCCGCAGCGCGACGTCGAAGGTCCTGATCCGTTCGTCGTCAATGATTCCGGTCTCCGACTGCATGCCGCGTGTGTTCGCCAGCGCCGCGCGAACCAATGCACGGTCGTCCCCGATTTCCTGTGCCAGTTCAGCCGCCTCCAGCAGGGTCGTCCGGAATCTACGATCGCCGGCCTGACGCTCGGCCTCACCTCGCCTGACCAAGAGGTCGCACAGTTGTGATTCCGGCGGGTCGCGATGGCCGCGGAGCAACTCGAGCGAGGTCTCATACCAATGCCGCGCGTCGTAGGGGGCCAGCTTTCGAAGCGCCTCGTCCCCCGCCAGGACCGCATACCGAAGCGCTTTGCCCACATCCGCGTCCCCCGCAGCGAACCAATGCTTCGCCAGTTCCGCGACCGGCCACCGGCCCTCGTGCGGCGAAGCCTCCATCGCGAGGGCGACCCTCCGATGGAGCTCAGTTCGCCGCGCTGCTCCGAGCTCACCGTAGAGATATCGCTGCATCAGCGTGTGGGCGAAGCGGAACCGGGCTGATGGTGCGGGCACTTCGATGAGCACCGCGCCTCGGACGGCCTCGTCGACGGCGTCCGCAGTGAGTTGCAGTCAGCGACATCCGACACGAGGTCGACGTCAAATTCCTCGCCAACCACTGCCGCCACAGGGAGACAGCGCTGCACCACCTCGCCCATCCGCCGCAGGCGCTTAGCGAAGGTTTCTGTGATGCTCAGGGGCAGCTGGGTGTCCGGTTCCACACCGGGCGACAGCTGCCAGCTGCCATCCTCGCTCGCCAGCGCGCCGGTCTCCACCAGATTCCGGACAAGTTCCGTGATGAAGAAAGGGTTGCCATTGGTCGCGGTCTCGAGAGCGCTCACGAGCCGCTCGTCGGTAGTTCCGACCTGATCGTCGGTCACCCCCTTGACGAGCTCACTCACGTCGCTGGCCGCGAGACCCTCCAGGTCGATCCGCAGCGTGTCCCGCTCGCGGTGTACATCCGCCAGCAGATCGCGCAATGGATGGTCCTCGGGAAGCTCCTTGAGGCGGCAGGTGCACAACAGCATCAGTCGTGAGCGGCGCGGCGAGGAGAGCAGCCGCCTGAGAAGCTCGAGCGTCGGCAGCTCGGCCCAGTGGAGGTCCTCGAGGACGAGCAGGATCGGCCCGGCCGCCGAAGCCTCGGCTAGCAGGCCCTCGATCGCCCGGAACAACACGTAGCGCTCGGACTCGCTCGCACGTGGCATGGCGGCGGGAGTCTCAGCGACACGCACGGCCAGCTCAGGCACGAGCCGTGCAAGCGATTCGCCGTAGTGGGCGACGTGCGCCTGGAGCAGTTCCAACGGTGCCCCGTCCACGAGATGCTCGAGCGCCTCCACGAACGGCTGATACGGAAGATCCAGCCCCTCGTCGCAGCGGCCCGCCAGCACGAGCGTGCCTGCCGCATGGGCCTCCACAGCGAACTCACTGACCAGACGGGTCTTGCCAATGCCTGGCTCACCCGTCACGAACACCGCCCGCCCACCGGCGGATGCCACCTGCTCGAGCGCTTCGGCGAGCGCCGCGCGGGCGGAGCCGCGATCGACGAAGATCGAAGGCCCGTATGGCTGCACTCGACTTGGAAGCGGCGCGCTCACGGGAACCGGCAGCGGCGCACCGGCGGGGCCGCCCGGTGACTCCGGCCGCCAGGCCAAACGGCGATCCGCCGTCCACGTCAACCATTCCGCTTGCTCCAGGATGTCGGCCTGCAACGCCTTGAGTGTCTGTCCCGGCTCCAGACCGAGCTGCGTAGCCAGTTCAACTCGGGTGCGCTGGTAGGCGTCGAGTGCGTCGGCCTGCCGACCGCAGCGATAGAGGGCGACCATCAGAAGTGCCGTGAAGCCCTCGTGAGCTGGATGCTCAATGTGCAGGCTCTCAAGCTCGCCGACCACCGCTGCGTGTCGCCCCAGCTGTAGATCGGCCTTGATGCGGGTCTCCAGTGCGCCCAGCCGGATCTCCTCGAGACGACGGATCTCGGCCTGCGCAAAGTCCTCGAAAGCAACCTCCGCCAGTGGGGGACCACGCCATAAGGCGAGCGCCGACCGCAACAGTTCGGCGGCGCGCGGGGCGTCTCCGGCATCTAGCGCTCTGCGCCCGTCATCCACACCCACGGAGAACAGGTCCGCATCCAGCTCACCGGGCGCGATCAAGAGCATGTACCCACCGCCGACCGTCCGGATCCGGGACTCTCCGTTCAGGCTCGTGGGCTCGAGCGCCTTGCGCAACCGGGCGATCGCCATCTGAAGGCGGTTGTCCGCCGCCGAGCGCTCCGAACCCCATACCGCGTCTGTCAGGGCATCACTGGAGACTGCCCGATTCGCGTTCAACACCAGGAACGCAAACAACTTCAACTGAGTACGTCCGCCGATGGGCAACCGGAGATCCGTCAGCCGTGGCCTCCACCGGACCCAAAATCCGAAAAGTAGTCATCACCCGGTCGCCCTGAGGGCAACACTAACCGCGCAACGGCACAACGGCAACGCGTTGGTTCGATGAGAGCGTTCTTATGGTGCGGGTCGCCGCTGATCGCCGCCGTGGGTGGACCGCTAGTGACGCCTGGCGTCGTAGCGGCGGCGGTCGCGCTTGGTCGGCCGCGCACCGAGGTCGACCGGTCCGGCGAGCCGGCGCAATTCGGCCTGGCGCTTGCGCTCCGCGACGCTCGTCTCGGTCTCTTCGTAGAGGTTCGCCGCCTCGGCGGCCGAGACCCGGCGCTCGGCCGCGCCGCGCACGATCACGGTCCGGCGCACGGTGCCGATGGTGATCTCCAGCTCGTCACCGGGCCCGACCTCACGGCTCGGCTTGACGGCCACGCCATCGACATGCACGCGCCCGCCCCTGACGGCGCCCGCCGCCAGCGCACGTGTCTTGAACAACCGCGCCGTCCACAGCCATTTGTCGACGCGCATCAGCCTCCGGCAAGAACGGGCGTGTACCCCTCGGCCGTCAGGAGCTCGACCACCACGTTGCGGTGGTCGCCTTGAATCTCGATCACACCACCCTTGACGGAGCCGCCGACGCCACACCGCTTCTTGAGCTTGCCCGCGAGTTCCCTCAGCCCCGCGTCGTCAACCGGCACCCCCGAGACAGTGGTCACGGACTTGCCGCGGCGACCCGCGACCTCGCGCCGGACCTCGACGCGATTGCCGTCGGCTTGGCGCTTCTTGAGCTCAGGATCCCGCGGCCTGCGCAGGCCAGCGTCCGTGGTCGAGTACACGACTCGGGAGTCCCGCTTCATGGCTCCACGGTACCGGCTCTACCGGGGGTCGAGCGCTCGCGGCGACAAAGCACCAGTACCGCGATCACGCTCACGCCGGGGCGGCGTCGCGGTCGGGTTCCCCGCGACGGTGGCGGCGCCAGTCGAGGGCTACTCCGACGAGCAACGCGATCACCGCGGCGTTGATCGCGAGATCGGCGACGTTGAGGCTGCCGCCCGATAGCGTTGGCTTGATCCAATCGACGACTCCGCCGCGCAGTGGCCCCGGAGCACGGAAAAGGCGGTCCAGGAGGTTGCCGATGCCCCCGCCGAGTAACAGGCCGATCGCGACCGCATAGCTGGTTGTGCGCACCGACAAAGCTGCGAGGGCGATCAGCGCCACGGCGATCAGGCTCAGGACCGAGACGAGCACCGTGTGTCCTTGCAGGATGTTGCCGGGACCGGCGAAGTTGCGATAGAGCTCGAGATGGAAGCGGCCGCCGAGCAGATTGACTACACCGCGGCCGGCCAGAGCGTGGGCCGCAATCGCCTTGGTGGCAGCATCGAGCGCCACAACAACCCCGGCGATCAGCGCGACCAGCCTCCGCTTGTCGTTTCTAAATCCGGGGCTCGGCGTCGACGACATCAATGGATCGTCCCACGCGGAGCAGGTGGGACGGCGGCCGCATGGCACGGAAGTGCCGCTGATCGATCTGATGATTTGGCGCGCACCCGGTGTGATGGGGATATGGTCCGGGTGATGGATCGTTACGTCGAGATCAACCGGGCCAGCTGGGATGAGCGTGCCCCGGCCCATGCAGCATCTCCGGATTACGCGTTCAGTCGGTTTATCGACGACCAAACCTTTCTGAGCGATGTGGTGCGCTTCGACCTTCCTCGCCTTGGCGATATCGCGGGTCTCAGGGGAGTGCACCTGCAATGCCATATCGGCACCGACACGATCTCGTTGGCGCGATTGGGTGCTCACATGACGGGCTTGGACGTATCACCCGCATCTTTGACGCAAGCGCGGCTGCTCGCGGAACGGGCAGGCCCAAGGGTCGAGTTTGTCGAGGCGGAGGTCTACCAAGCGGTGTCGGTGTTGGGCGCCGAAGCTTTTGACTTCGTGTTCACTGGCATCGGCGCGTTGTGCTGGCTGCCGTCGATTCGCAGGTGGTCGGATGTTGTCGCGGGGCTCCTCACTCCGGGGGGACGGCTGTTTCTGCGCGAGGGCCACCCGATGTTGTGGACGCTCGACGACGAGCGGTCCGACGGCCTGCTCGCCTGTCGAATATCCATATTTCGAGCACGAAGAGCCATTGATCTTCGAGGAGGCAGGCACGTACGTCCAAACCGAAGCGTCGTTCACTCACAATCTCACGCACACCTGGAATCGCGGCCTGGGCGAGATCGTGACTGCGCTGCTCGAAGCAGGGATGGAGCTGACGATGCTTGTCGAGCACGACAGCGTGCCCTGGGACGCGCTGCCTGGGCGGATGACGCACATTGAATTGGGCGAATGGCGGCTAACTGATCGGCCTGAGCGCCTAGCTCACAGTTACACGCTCCAGGCGACCAAGCGCACCTGACTCGTCCAGTCCGTCGCGGGGCCGGGCTAACCTGCCGTATGGCTAATCATGAGGTCTCACTCAACATCAGTCGACCGATTCCGGTTGGCAACGTAGACGTCGAAATCCCGGTTCGCCGAAATGGACGGGCGTTCGGCAAAGTCAAGATCAGCAAGGGGTCGATCGACTGGATGCCGGCAAACAAGAGCAAGACGGCGTACTGGCTCGACTGGGGCGAGTTTTCGAGATTTATGGCTGAGAACGGCCACGTCGTTTGACTAAGCCGAGGCGCCAGACGCTCGAAGTCGGCGGAGGCCCGCGGAGCCCCCACGTTTCGCTCGTGGAGTAGTGGTGCCTGGGGTTGATTGGTTTGCGATCTGACATTAGGGTTGTGGGCGGTCGGTGTTGGGTGGAGAAGTTGGGGGTGAACCGGGCTTGACGCCATTGGTTACTGATGAAGTCGCGACGCCAGTGGATCGTGATCGGAGACTGTGCCGCCGTTTGATTCTGCCGCTAGCTGCGTGCGCTCTATTGGCGCTACCGCCGGCTCTTGGCGAGGGCACGGCGGCGCTCCCAGCATCTTGGCCAATTCGTTGGGCCCCGCGCACGGCGGATTCGAAAATCACCATTGCCGCGAGCCAGGAGACCCTGCCAGCCGTTGTCGTGATCGGGGGTCCTGAGCGGCGGATCCCGAGTTCATATCTCGGCATTTCCGTGGAGTACACCGAGCTTTTCCGCTTCGAGCGCGCGGGGACCGCGTTGGACCGCACGATCGCGATGTTTCGCCCCCGCGACAGCGCGCGGATGCTGTTGCGGGTGGGCGGCGGCTCGGCCGATCGAGCTTGGTGGCTCAAGCGGGGTGAGCCACGGCCGCCCCGTGGAGTGTTTGCGTTCGGGCGTCCGTGGCTGGCCGCGCTGGCGAGGATGGTCTCGCGCGACCGCTTGCGAGTACTGCTTGATCTCAATCTGGCTGTTCACTCGCCGGTGCTGGCCGCCAGCTTTGCCACCGCGGCCGCCGGCACTCTGAGGTCGGCGCTGGCTGGAGTCGAGATCGGAAACGAACCGGACCATTACGGGCGTCAGCCGTGGCTCGACCGTCAGCTCGTTGCTGCGAGCGAGGCGAGGATCTCGAGGCACTGGACGCACGGCTACAAGCCGCTTGACTATGAGCGCGACTATCGGGCCTATGCCTACGCGCTCAAAGCGGCCGTGCATCGGCTGGCGATCGGCGGGCCGGAGATCGCCTCGCCCGCGGTCAGATGGCTTGAACCGCTGGTCGGCCTCGGTCGGCTAGCACCCTCTTTCGTCTCGGCGCACCGCTATGCCTCGTCGAGCTGCTGGCCGAAGACCTCGCCACGACACCCCTCGATCGAGCTGCTGCTCTCAGAGGGGGTCACCGCCGGTCTGGCGGCCTCGCTTCGCCACATGATCGCCTTCGCGTCGTCTTACGGGATCCCTCTCCGCGTGAGCGAACTCGGAAGCATCAGCTGTGGTGGAACCCCCGGGGTGGCCAACGCGTTTGCCACTGCGCTGTGGGCACCGGACGTGCTCTTCGAGCTGCTTCAGGCGGGTGTGAGTGGGGTCAACTGGCACCTTCGTCCTTACGCCCCCAACGCCCCGTTCGCCCTGAGGGCCGCGGGAATCGAGCCCCGCCCTGCCCTGTACGGGCTGGCGGTCTTCGCCCAGGTGACCGGCGGGCGCCATGCCGTCCTCGACCAGTGCACAGTCAACGCCCCCGGACTGCACCTCAAGGCGTGGGCGGTCCGCCACGGAAGTCAGCGCACCCTGCTCGTGATCAACAAGGGGCGCCGGGCGGCGGCAGTGACCGTGCCGGTTGGGACGGCACGATCGGCATCGCTGGCGCGGCTGACTGCCTCCAGTGCTGCCGCGACTCGGGGAGTTCGTTACGCCGGTCGCTGGATCGGCTCTGACGGCAGGTGGCACGGCCGCCGGCGGATTTTGAGGATTCCGGTCCGCGGTGGTGTTGTCCGGGCGATCGTTCCCGGAGTCAGTGCGGTCGTAATCACACTCTCAGAAACGTGACGCACGCGACCCCAGGGGTCACGCCTGCCGCGCTCGCGCGGAGAGCAGCGCCGCGCTGTAGCCGGGTACACGGATTCGGTACGTGCCGGCGCGCGGCCGAACAGTCGTGAGCCGCTCGTGGCCGTGCCAGCGTGCGTCGGCACCGATCCAGCGGCCTGCGAGCGTAACGTCGGTGCTCGAGGTGACCGACGGCGCCAAGAGACGCTCGATCCGGGCTACGCCGCTGCTGGCGCCCACGTTCACCGAAACGCTCGCCCCCACAGGGCCCTTGTTGATCAAGAGAATTCTGGCCTCATGCGGGAAGCGGGTCGCCCACGCCTTGACGTCAGCGCCGGGAGCAGACGTGACTTGCGCTGCAACTAAGCGGGCTCCGCTCCCCAGCATCTGCGCAAACATCGCGAGCCCGTACAGCTCGGGCAGCGGTTCGATCGCGCCCGCCTGCAATTCAAACGGCGAGTTGAGTCTGTCCGCGCGGATGTGCCAGTAGACCCCATCGACTCCCGTGTGAAGTAGTTCGAACAGCACGTCCGGCGCCCATAGTGCGCTCGCGAACGAGTTGGTAACACCTGGAGGCCCGGCGCAGCTGGCCGAATTGATCTCGCTCACCACCAGCGACATCCCCGCCTGGTGGGCGAACGCGATCGCGCCGCGCAATCCGCCGGCCAGCCCCGCCGAGGAGCGCTCGGCTAGGAGCAAGGACGTTCGGGGATAGAGCCGGGAGTGCGCGGGCCTGCAACTCATTGGATAGCGGTGCACCGTGAGTGCGACGGGGCTCAGCGATCCAAGTCCCGCGAGCACTTGAAGCCAGGCGGGTGCCGAACTGGCGACCTCGGGACCGAGGAGGGGAACACCCGGTAGAGCGGCGTCCAGCGCCTGGGCATAGCCGAGATAATCCTGCCGGTAGCTCGACGGCGAATAGTCGGCAGTCCAGGCACCTGTCGTTGACGGGAGTCGTGCTCGCTACCCGCTCTGAATCAAACCAGGGCTCACGACCGTACAGGTCCGGCTCATCGCCGACCGCGACCCCCGCCAGGCCGGACGGCGCGAGCGCATGCGATACCGCTTGGGCGAAGTCGACCGCCATCGACGGCGAATGCACCGCCAGATTCACCGCCAGCGAGACCTGCAGATGATCGCGCCCCGCCAAGCCCGCCAACTGCCTGACCCAGTCATCGCCGACCTCGAACACTCCCGGAGGCGCCGGCTGCTGCGACGCGTCCCAATAAGCCTCGTCGGCCGAGTATCCACCGACACGCAGCGGCATTGATTGCTCCGAACCAGGGCGCAGCAACGACAGCGTCCGGTCGAACACGGCGCCCGCATGCGCATAGCTCGACAGTTCGCTCACTTCAACCCCGAGCCCCAGAAACGACGGCGGAATGCGCGTCGACACCCCCGTCACGCGTACATGCACCGCCGGTGACCGTGGCCCAGATGGCGGGGCTCGCACCGGCGCCCGAATGCCATCGTTTGCGAATCCGGGCAGCAGCAACAACAACGCGGTGCTGCCCGCCACCGGACCGAGCCACCACACAACCCGGTCTCGGAACGACACCCACCAAGATACGGACGCTCGCATCACCGCACGGTAACACCGCCCATGTCGCGTGCTCCCACTGGGAGATCGACCAACGCACTGTCACCGTAGGATGGAGAGCATGCCATCCATCGAAGATCTCATCCAGTCCATAGACGCCCGCATCCAGGCAGCGAACGGCGAGATCGCCTCGCTCCAGAATGCCCGCTCAGCACTCGTCTCTAACGACTCTCCTCTGCGCCCGTCACACAAGCGAAGGGCGAAGCGGACAGTCCGACCGAAGGCCCACAGCGCAAACGAGGTCCTCCTTGCCGACGACGCGGAGCGAATCCTTTCCGAGAATGGCGGCCTGACCACGGCGGCACTCGCCGGGCAGGCCGGCGCCGATCGCAATCAGGTGCTCGACCTGCTGCGCTCCCTGGAGAATGCTGGACGGGTCCGGCGCACGGGTCAGCGCAGGACGACTCGGTGGCACGCGATCACCGATGAGGACAGGATCCGTGAGCGAGCCGCGGAGCTGGCAAGCCGCAGCCGGCAACTCAACGGATAACCCTGACGCGACGCCCGCCGTGGGCCAGAGCCACTTCCGAAGCGCCGCGTTTCGCTGGCGATGTCGCTAGGATCGCGGCCGCGCTCCGGGGATCGGGGCTGGGGAAACTGGGTTGAACTGGGGGTTTGGCTTGAGATCACGTGCGTTGCGAGCCGTTTGGCTGGTCGTCATCGTCGTGGCCGGATCGTGTACGGCGAACGCCGCGGCAGCGTCCGTGCCGGGGTTCGAGTACTCGGTGCACCTGGGGCTGTCGGGGTCGGAGAAGATGACCGACAACGCCGGCGAGCGCACAACTACCCAGTCAGCGTCGTGGGTGCTCAGTCCGAAGGACGTCAACGTCTGGCTCCCGAAGTTCAGCGGTCCGCCGGGCCCCAGCTGCGCCCAGAGCGGCGGATGCGCGTCGAGTACCGCGACTGCGGACGCCAAAGCCGCGAACACCGCCTTGGGCCCGATCACGGACTCCGGCACGAACTTCTATGCGAGCGCGGAGCATCCGTATTCGTGCACGGCTTCGGTCGCGATCGACGACACCGGCTACCAGCAGAAGACCGACGTCGGTCCGCTGAGCCCCGATGTGGCGCTCGAGACTGACCTCGGGTTCGATTTCGTTCCGCTCCCGAGCCTCGAGGACGGCGGGAACTACCCGTGTCCCGGCTCGGGCGAGTACATCGTCGATGAACAGGACGCAGGGCTGTTCGATTTCTTTGGGCCGAACCCGGAGGACACAGCACCTCGCCTGGCGGTCGGGATGCTCATCCCGGCACAGGAGATCGGGCAGGCAACAATCGGCGGACCGGCTGATGACTACAACAACATGGCCACTACCGAGGCCAACTGCCCCTACACGTCGGTGGGTAACGGCTGTTCGTTCTCGTTCAAGCTCGACGGCGATTACGACCTGACGCTCGTGTGCGCGGGTACGATCAACGCCTCGAACGGGACTGGGGCGTGCGGCGGGGGCGGTGGAGGTTCAACCGGGGGCGGTGGCGGCGGCAACCCCCCGCCGCCCGGAGGCGGAAATCCCGGAGGCGGCGACGGAAAGCAGCCGCCCACCAAGCCCCCGAACACCAAGATCACCGGCGAGACGGTCAACCGCCGCAACCACACCGCGCGGGTGAAGTTCGCGGCGATCGGCCCGGCAACCGGATTCCGATGCGCGCTGGTCAAGAAACGCCAATCGCGCCACCCCGGGCGGGCCGCGAAACCAACCTTCTCCAAATGCGCCACGCCGAAGGCCTATACGCATCTCGCCCGTGGCGACTACACGTTCTACGTCAAAGCTCTGAACAGCGCCGGCGCCGATCCGACTCCTGCTACCACGCGCTTCCGTGTCTAACACGGTCGGTCCGCGCCGAACCTCGAGCCCCCCACCCCCGGCCGGGTTCGCTTCGCGCACGCGAGCCTCTTGTTATCTCGTGTGAGCCTCTTGTTAGCGGGTGCTGCGAACGTGGCGACCACGGAGTTTGTGCCCGGCGCAGCGGCGTGTTCGGGATTTGAAACCACGGGCCGGACATACGCGCCGGTCCAAAAAGGAGGTAGTCGTGTCGAGGTACAAATCGAAGCGCGCGCTGCTCGGTGCGTCAGCTGTCACCGGGTTGATCCTGGTCGCAGTCGCGAGCTTCGCGTCGACGGGGTCGGCTAAAAGCGGTTCCCGAAGCAGGTCGCGCGAGACGGCCGTCATCGCTGCGTTCGCGAAGCACTCTGTCAGGGCGATGCCGGCCGCTGGGAAGGTGCTGGGCGGCTTCACGTCGCAGCGCGTGCCGGTCGTCCTCGCGATCGCGAAGAAGGACAAGCGGGTTGACGTCGTCGCGTCCGTGCTCAACATGACCTGTACGTCGGGTGATCAGTTCTTCGTGCCGGACGGATGGGTGAAGGTGCCGATCAGCCACGCTGGCGCCATCAAAGCCGCCATCACGATTCCAGCTTCCCCCGGCGGCATTGGCTCGGTGACGGGCGGGACGGACGCGGTCAATGGGACGCTCAACGCCAAGAAGGCGACGTTTTCGGGCACGTGGGAGATGCACGTATCGTTCTCGACGTCCACCGGACAAGACGACCAGTGTGACTCTGGGCACGTCACGTTCAGGGCGGTTCTGTGACGCTGAGGGCCAGGATGTGGTGGGGAGCCGGCGAGTTACGACTCGCCGGCTAATCGCCGTTCCGATCTCGCTGTCAGCCCGGGCGCCGCGAGCTACTTGACCGTGATCGTTGTGTGCATCCCGCGCGCGTAGTGCGATTGGGGCGTCCCAAAGAACAGCGAGCAGAACAGCACGTATCTCCCAGGCTGAAGATGCGCGGTCACGGTGGTGCTCGACCCCGGAGTCAGCGCGACTTTGCCCTCGACGTTGCCGCCCGCATCCATGATCACGAAGTCGTGCTGGTCCTCTCCGCGGTTGTACGCGCTGAAGGTCACCTTGCCCGCGGCGACCACAGTCTTGGACGGCGTAACCGCCCATTCCTTCTCATCGACGGTGAGCGCCCGGGGCAGGTTGCCCGGCGGCCGGTGGATCCGGTGGCGGCGCGCGAGCGCCTGCGCAGGAAGGGCGATCAGCGCGAGTGCGAGGAGCGCGAGGCCGCGGCGCATCACTTGATCAGCGTGTTACCACCGTCGTAGCGCGCCACCCCAGGGAACGGTCCGTCGGGGAGAACCGCCGCGGGGTCGCCGCCGAGCCATTCGCTGATCAGCGCCTGGTAGACGGTGCGGAAGTCGGTGATCGGTTTGAGATCGCCGTCGTCGTCGAGGTTCGTGACGCCCGGATGCTCCCCGGCGAGGCCGCCGCGCACGCTTGAGCCGCTGACGAGCATGAGCCCGCCCGCGCCGTGATCGGTGCCGGCCGAGTCGTTCGATGCGACTCTCCGCCCGAACTCGGAGAACACCATCGTCACCACGCTCTGCTCGAGACCCCGCCCGGCCAGATCGGCCTTGAACGCGGCGAGCGCACTCGAGAGCACGCCGAGCTGCGGGTCCTGCGTGCCGACCTGCTGGCCGTGAGTGTCGAATGAGCCCCAGTCGATCGTGATGACCCGCGTCCCGAGCCCGGCGCCCAGCAGGATCGCGGCGAGCTGCAGGTTGTCAGACAGGTCAGAGTTCGCCGGGTAGCCAGAGCCAACCGAGCCGCCGTTCAGCCCCCGCAGCCGGTTCGACACCTCGACGGTCTCGCCGAAGGTCGAACGCGAGCGCTGCAGCGCCTCGTTGTCCGACCCGGCCGGCACGGCGGCCAGGCTCGCGACGAGGCTGTTCGCGTTGAAGTTCGTGTTCTGGATCTCGAAGCTCGTCCCGGTCAGACTCTCGATCGCGCACACCGGCGCCCGCGAGCTTCGGATCTGCTTCGACAGCGATGAGTTGATCGAGATCGCTTGCAACGGGTTCGAAGTCGAGCCGTAGGTGTCGAGCCAGCGGCCGAGCCAGCCGGTCTGGAGCTCCTCGAGCGCGCCGGCGAACCAGTAGTCGCGGCTCTCAAAATGGGACAGGTTGGGCGGCGAGTAGTCGGCGGCGGGAAACACAGCGAGGTCCGCGCCGGCACCGCCTGATCCATCGCCGAAAAGCGTGTCGAAGCCCTTCGTGTCTCCGTTATTGCCGACACCGGAGACGCCCGGATTGGCGAACGCGAGCGTGCTCCCCGTCCCGCCCATCACGGTCGTGCCGACGCTCCCGCCGCCTGAAGGGCCGAGCACCCGGGCGATGTTGGAGCGCTGGGCGGCATAAGCCGAGTACTGGCCCGATGAGACCGGCACGATCGTGTTGAGGCCGTCGTTGCCGCCGTTGAGGTAGATGCATACGAGCGCCTTGTTCGCCGGCCCGGCCGCCTCGGCCGCCGCGGCATTCCAGATCGAGTCCCAGCTCAGGTGCGTCATCGAGTACACGGATGCGACTCCGACAATCCCGCCGCGCAGGAACGACCGGCGGCTGAGCCCGCTCTTCGTGCGCGGCGGCCCGTCCGGGAATCCAGCGATCGCCTCGAGCGGGATCTCCACCTGCGAGGTAGGTCGCAGATCGGTCACCCGGCTGTCCGACCGGGCGCAGTCGGCGCACTTGAGCGCGTTCATCTCGGTGGTTTGCAGCTTTTTCATCACATCACCTGGGCGTCGGGGCCGGCGAGCATCAGCGCCCGCAGCGCGAGCTGGCGCTGCGTGCGTTGACTGGCACCGGACGAGGGGGCGGTTTGGGCAAAACTGCGCAGCGTGCTCTGGGTGCCGTCGGCGAGCCATGGCCGGCCCGCTGCGACGAACGCCCGGTCGTACGCCGCCGTGGCGGTCTCCCCGGGCACGTCGGTGATCTTCATGTTGGCGAGAAGCGCCGAGACGAGCGAGAACCGCGCGAGCGCCGTGTTCGTATTGAGCCACGACAGGCCGCCCTCCCACCCGGAGACGTTCGGCGGGAAGTACGGCAGCTGGCCCATTGGGTCGAGGTAGTCGGCGGCGGTCGTGTCGGTGATCCGCTGCCCGAGCGCCCGCATGGCGCCGACGACGAAGACGATCGGCGGCTTGACCATGTCCGGTTCATCGAGCGAAGCGAACAGTGCCGGGTGAGTGAGGATCGCGTTCATTACGGGCTTTAGCTGCATCCCGCTGCTTAGGTAGATGGAGATCAGCCCGTTCAGCGTTGCCGGATCGGGCGGATCGACGATGAACTCATTCCATAGCTCGGTGAGGACGAACGCGGGATGGGCCGGCCGGGCGAGGACGAGGTTGACCGCGTCCGTCGAGGTGAAGTTCCCCAACTGGCCGAAGACGATCTTCGGGCCGTTGTACCAGAGCGACTGCGTGAAGAAGCTGTAGACGGCGTCGGGGTTGTCATCGTTGATCTGCCACCCGGACAGCGCTTTGGCGAGCTGCTCGACGTCGTCCTGGCTGTAGTTCGGGTTCCCGTTCGCGTCGTCCACGCCGAGCGTGAACAGCTCCATCACCTCACGCGCGTAGTTCTCGTTCGGTGCCCCCTTGACGTTGGATTCGCCGGTCAGGTAGCGCAGCATCGAGGGGTCGATCGTCACGGCGTAGGCCATCTGGCGGAAGTTCGCCTTCGGGTTGGAGCCGAAATCCGCGTAGCTGCGGAACAGGTTGTTCTGCGTCATCAGCAGCTGCGGTGGGGACACCTGCTCTCGCGAGTTCGCCCAGTGGCGATGCCAGAAGAACGTGAGCCGCTCGACGAAGGGATTCGTCGCCCGGACCATCCGGTCGACCCAGCTGAGCACCAGGTCGGTGTCATCGCCCGTCGGGTCAAGCGGGTTGCCGTCGTTGGTCGCGGGCGGCCCGGATAGCCCCGCCGGCGTCGAGAGCAGCCAGTGAACGGCCGAGGACAGCGGCTTGCCGGTCCAGGTGGTGCGGTCCTGCTCGCTCGGACCGAAGCCCGCGCGCCAGAACAGGCGGTCGACCATCGCCTCGGTCAGCAGCGTCTGCGGTGTCGGTGGCGCCAGCAGATGCAGGCGATGGCGGCGAAGTTTGCCGTGCCTGACGTCGTGCTTTCTGCGTCGGGGGTGATGCCGGTGGTGGTGCCTGTGCTTGTGCTTGCTTCGGTGCTTCATCGGCACGCCTCCTTCAGCAGTGTCCGGAACGCACTGGTGACGGCGCTCCCGCCGATGGTGAAGTCACCGCTCGGCTCAGCGATGTCGTACCAGAGGACGCCGGCGAGCTTCGGCATCGACGTGGCGGGCAGGCTCGCGAGCGATTCGATCCACTGTGCCTTGTCGCCGCCGGTGGCTGTCGACGCCGTCTCCGCAATCCAGAACGGCTTCGCCACCATCGCCTCGATCGTCTGGTACGCGGATGAGAACAGCGTGGTGGGATCGGTCCACGACAGCGACCCGGTTGTGCCGAAGTTGTAGCCGCTGGCGCCGACGAGGTCGACCTGCGAGGCACCTGGGAAGTAGTCACCGATCTGGTTGCCGCCGGTGTCCGGAATGCTCTGTGTGTACGGCGCCCACAACAGCTGGATGCGCTGGCCATGACGCGCGTGCTTGACGACGGCGTGGACGTGTCGCCACGCGGCGATATACCGCGCGGCCGAGTTGCCGTTGACCGCTCCTGACCAGGCGTACCACGGGGTGTTCATCTCGGGCATCGGGCGGAGCACCGCGCCGCTCCGGACTCGACCGAGCTGTTTGACGAGCGCCCTCAGCGACGCGTCGTAGCGCCCCTTGGTGATCGCTGTCAGCCGGAACTTCGGCTGGTTGGCACCGTCCTTGCCACTGTCTGGCTCCCAGGTGACGACGAGCCGGGCGTGGTAACGGTTTGCCGTCGAGATCAGCTGGGCCGGAAGCGGTGTCCCCGCGGTGAGGTAGGTGGAGATCGCGTCCACGCCCGGGCCGGTCTGTCGTCTGAGCGCAGGGAGCGAGCGTACGGGGTTGTCTTGGTAGACGCCGACGGTGATGCACGCCGAGGCCGGGGCCGCAGTGGCGGCGGCGAGCACCACGGTCGGTACGAGCAGACGGGTAATCCTCATGTGCCGATCTCCAGGGTCAGGTTCTTGGTCGCGTGCCGCTTGCCGTCCGGCGACGTCGTGACGAGGTGCAGGACGTAGCGCCCAGCGTGGCGAGCGGAGCTCGGGAGGTGCAACCGCAGCGTGATCCGCCCGGCCTGTGCGAGCTCGGTCGACCAAGTGGACAGCGGACGGCGCGTGCTATGGGTAGCGTGCCTGTGCTTGCCGTGGACGCGCACGGCGACCACGCTGGTCTCGAGCTTGCCGATGCCGCTCGTTGTGATCGGGATCGTCACGCTCCACGCTGCGTGTCGCAGTCGCTTCAGTGTCCGGTGAGCGGTCTCGGCGGCGGTCAGACGAGGCGCGTCGTCGCAGCTTTGCTTCGCCGAGGGGGGCCGGATGTAGAAGACCGCTGGCGACGGATCCGACGTCCATCCGACGGACGCGTTGAACGCGACGACCGTGAAGGTCACCGGCAGGCAGATCGGGACGCTCGGTTCCAGTCCGCTCGTCGCCGTTGTCTGCAGGACCGCTTGGGCCGGACCACCGCTCACGCTCCGCAGCACCTTGTAGCCCTGGGCGTTGGGGCTTCGCGAGCTGAAGCTGAGCGTCCCTGCGGACTCTTGAAGGCCGGTTGGCGACGCGTTCGGATACTCCCCGCCGGCAGGGCCGGTTGGGTTGCCATCGCCCCCGTCGCTGTCGACGACCTTCTGGCTGTCGAACAGCGCCCCGTCGGTCCAAGCGAAGATCGGACCGCCGGGCCCGCCCGGGCCCTGGTCGGCGCCATAATCGCCGCCGGGTCCGCCGGCGGAGGAGATCACGGTGATCTCCCCCAGCGCGTGGGCGACCACATCGAGCCGGCCGCCCCGGCCGCCGGTGCCGCCGAGCCGGCCGGCCGTTGGGTTCTGGCTGCCGCTTCCGCCGCTGGTGTAGGCGCCACCGTCGAGGTTGACCGTGCCCGCGCTCGCTCGCAGCAGAGCGTTGCCACCGCTGCCTCCGGCGAGGGCCGGGTCGAAGTTTCCGTTCGCGTCCGAGCCCGTCGCGTCGAGCTGTCCGCCGACCGTCAGATCGCCCCCCGCCGAGAGCGTGACGGGTCCGCCACCGACGCCGGGACCGTTCGAGGTGTAGCCGCCGTGCGTATGGACATCCGCCGTGCTGATCGCGCCAAACCCGGCCGCCGCCACACTGATGCCGCCGCCATGACCCCCGACACCACCGCCGTACGCATTGCCGCCTTCGGCGAGCAGATTGCCCAACACGGCGTTGCCCGACGAGTTGACGGAGATGCTTCCGCCGGGGCCAGCGGGCGGCGGGTTCGTGCCATTCGGGCCGTTGCCGCCTTGTGCGCTGAGATCGCCGCTCGCGACGCCAGCGCCGGTCAAGCTGATGATGCCGGCGCCGGACCCGCCAGTCGGCCCGGTGGCACCGTCGACGTAGGCGCCGCCGGCCGCGGTAAGAGGTCCGTTCGCGCTAAGCGTGATCCGGTTGCCGGAAGTCGCGGCGCCCGCCACGCTGTTGCTCCCGCCCGCATTGAGCTGGCCGAGGGCGTCCAGAGCGCTGCGCGCCGTGATCGTGATCGTGCTCGGGGTGCCACCCGCTGCGGCGCCGCTCCCCCCGCCGGTCACGTCGACCGAGCCCGTGCGGACGGTCGAACCGGCGATAGACACCGGCGCGCCATTGCCCCCGTTGAGGGCTCCGGCCGACGGCGCGTCGCGTCCGCCGGCATTGACGTTGCCCGCGATACGGACATTGCCGCTGTTTGAAGTGACGGTCACGGGCCCAGCCGACTGCACTTGCTGGGCGCTCGGTTGCGGCGTTGCGCCTGTCCCGTAGGTGTCGATGTCCCCATCGACGTCGATCGATCCCGTCGCGGTGAGGATGACCCGGGCGCTCGGGGCGTAGATCCCGCCGGTCGACAGCGCGCCGCCTGACGTCATCCTGACGACGCCGGAGTTGCCGCCGTTCGCGCCAGCGGTGTTGATGTCGCCGGCGACGGTCACCGGATTACCGCTTAGCGTGAGGTTGCCGCCGTTCTGCGGGGACCCGGTTGCGCCCGTTAGGTCGATACCCGAGGCCACCGTCAGCCTCCCGCTCGAGCTCAGCGTCAACGACCGCCCGGACGTACATCCGTTGTCGCCGACTCCGGCGACGAAGCACGTGGCCACATAAGCGTCCGGTCCGATGTAGATCGAGGCCGCACTGATCGACGTATCGCCGCTGAGGCGCATGGCGCCATCGACGTAGACGAGCCCGTAGCTGTGGCTGCCGGACAGAGTGATGCTGTCGCCGTTGAGGATCAGCAGGTCGTCGGCGCGCGCGGCGCTCACGCCGAGGAGCAGCACCACACAAGTGGCGGCGAACGCCGCCACGATCCGCCAGAACGCCGACGGCTCCCGTATCCCCAGTGACAAATGAGCTCCGATCCCGTGGGTTGCCCGGTGCTCAGGCTCGTCGGCGGCGACCAGCTGGGACTTGAGCGCTGCAAGCGCCGTGGACACTTGAACGCGCGGTCGCGCTCAGCGTTGTGCCGGAAACGTTAGGTTTGGAGAAGTTGGCAGAACCGTCCCCAGTCGACGTTGCCGCCGGAGAGGATGACGCCTATGCGGGCGTTATCCGGAGGTTCGACCTTGTTTGCCAGCAGCGCGGCGAGGCCTGCCGCGCCACCCGGCTCGACCACGACCTTCAGCCGCTCGAATGCGAACCGCATTGCGTCGACGAGCTCGGCATCGGAGACGGTGACGATTTGGTTGAGCAACTCGCGGTTGATCGCGAACGTCAGCTCGCCCGGGGTTGTTACCTGCAGCGCGTCGGCGATCGTGCGGGGCACGTCGATGCTGATGCGGGAGTCGGCCGCGAGCGAACGTCGGGAGTCATCTCCGGCTTCGGGCTCGACCCCGATCACGTGTGCATCCGGACATAGCGCCTTGACCGCGATGGCGCACCCGGCGATCAGTCCGCCACCGCTGACCGGCGCCAGCAACATGTCCAAGTCACCTGCGTCCTCGACCAGCTCGAGACCGGCCGTGCCCTGCCCGGCGATCACGAGCGGGTCGTCGTATGGCGGCACGAGCGTGAGCGCACGCTCCTCCGCTATCCCCCGGCCGATCTGTTCCCGATCCTCGCTGTACCGGTCGTAGGTGACGATCTCGGCGCCATAGCCTCGCGTTGCCGCGAGCTTCAGTTCGGGTGCGTCAGCTGGCATCACGATCGTCGCCGAGGCGCCGAGCAGAGACGCGGCGAGAGCAACAGCCTGGGCGTGATTGCCGGACGAGAACGCGACTACGCCCTTTGCGCGCTCCTCAGGCGCGATCGACGCGATCTTGTTGTACGCACCCCGGAACTTGAACGAGCCGGTGCGCTGGAGATGCTCCCCCTTCAGCTTCGTGTGAGCGCCTACGCGCTGATCGAGCGTCCGAGAGGTGAGCACGGGAGTGCGATGGGCCACCCCATGAATTCGCTGGGCGGCGGCGCGCACGTCGTCGATCGTGACCATCGGCTCACGATAACCCGCGCGCCGTCCGGTGGAGTGGGCGGTCCACTACCCGCTTCTGAACTGAGCCGCGTCGTCAGGCTCGCGGCGAACGACGATCGCCTGATCCCCGAACAAGGCCCGCACCTCGAGTTGGCCGCCGAGGGCTCGCACAAAGTGCGCCAGGGCCGCGAGATAAAGATCCTCGCGCCGTTCGCTCTCTGACAGCGCCTTGTCGGCCCCGTCAAGCGCGGCCAGCACGACAGTGTGTTTGACGCCGCGCTCGTAGCGCGATTGCGCAATTCGCTCTTGCGCGTCCATTAGGCGCGCGTACATCTCAGCTCGTGGCTCGTTCACCGGCTCAACCGCGACGACGTCCTTCCGGCTTCTCGTTGGCTTAGGCACCGAGCCTCCTTTCCGATGCTCCGCTCGTGATCGAGGTAAAGGCGTTCCGCAAGGCGAATCTTTTGCGGATACCAGCGGTTCCACTGGCCGGTCTTGTCGCCACCGACCAGCATGACAGCGTTCCGGTTGGAGTCGAACGCGAACAACACTCTGGTTCCGCGGTCGATGCGCGCCTCCTTCAGCTTGTTTACACGCGATCCATGGATGACGTCGACCTGTGGTCGTCCAAGCGTCGGCCCGTCCCGGGCGATGCGGCTGATCGCACCATCGACGCTTGCTCGGCGTTCGGCCGCCAAGTTGCTGCGCCAGCGCTCGAACTCAGCCGTCTTCTGGACCCGGCGCACGTGGACCGGCGCTGGCCGCCGCTGCGGACTCCCGGCCAAGACGCGACCTGGACCTTCGACGATCCCTCAAGTCCTATTCGTCCTCACCGCCCCGCGGTGCACCACCTCCTCGACCCTCCATCTCCCCGAGGGGAACCAGGAGGATGTTCTCGGCTATCGATTCGGTGGCGTCCCTGATGATCGCTGCCGCGACCTTCACGTCGCGACGGGGGCGCCCGCGCGCAACGTCGATCAGCACATCACGTATCAACGAATGCGCGACGGTCGGAATCGGCGCAGCGTCCGGGGCGGCTTTGCCGGCTGCGTCGCACCGGATCATGTGGTCGATGATCTGGCTGAGTACGGCGCCACAGCCGAGAAGTTCGCTGACGAGCTCATCGAGTGCATCGTGCGGCGGGGGAAGAGCAGCTTGTTCGGTCATAGGAGAAAGAGGCCCCGGACGCCCTTGTTCCACCCCCCCATGCGGTCTGATGTCGAGCCACTAAGGGCTAAGAACCTCGATCTCTCGGAGGTCTCCTCCCCGTCCGCCGCGTCGTCGCCGCTCTCAGGGGTCAGGCCACGCTGCTTGAGCCAGAGCTCGAACATTGGGTCAGTGAGTCGGTGTCTGCCGTTCTCCTGGATGACGTCGGCGTTGTTGACCAGGCTCTCCAGCGCTCGCCCGATGCTTGCACGCTTGATTCCAACGGCAACGGCTGTCTCCTCGCTGTACAGGGGCGTCGTGGTCACCGCGATTGCACGCGCCATGCGGCGCTCGTTCGCGGTCAGCGCGCGCCAGATCGCCCGCATCAACGGCGCCGAGTCGGCGCTCGCCTGGTCAAGCGCTGAGACCCACGTCCCTTCGTCGGCGATAGCCCCGCGTGGCGTGCGCTGCCACAGGTAGTGCGCAAGCATCATGCTCCGCTGGGGATGACCGCGCGTGAACTCGAGCATCGGAGTGAGGGCGCTACCGACGTTGCGCCCACTCTTCTCGAAACGGGCGGACACGTAATCACCGACTTCGTCGAGAGGCAGGGGCGCGAGGCTCTTCGGGACCGCCTGATCGAGCAGTGGGCGCTTCGGATCGGCGAACAGCTGCTGCATGACGCCCGGCGCCGAGCCGGCGAACGCGTAGGTCGCGGCGTCAATCTGGTGCTGGATCACGCTACGGATCTTCCCGTCGGCCCCCGGAACGGCAAGGACATCCTGGATCTCGTCAAACGCGATCAGACTGCTCGTCCCTGCGCGGTCAAACAGGGCCGCCGGTAGCTCCAGCAGCCTCAGCAGCACGGACTCGGCGTCTACGTTCGGGTTCCGCTGCAGCGTCGCCGTGAACCCACCGCCTCCGAGCGCGAGCCCGATGTTCCAGCTCCGAAAGAGGTTGTCGACATTTCGCCGGATCGGTCCCTTGAGCCGGTCATAGCCGCGCTCGAGCCGGACCACGATCTCCCCGATCGAGAGCACGTCCTGGAGGTCGACCAGCACCGTCGCCATCTTCTCTCGCTCGGCCGCCTCCAGCACGCGGCGCAGCAATGTTGTTTTGCCGTACCGCCGCGGACCGACAAGGCGGAAGGAATGGCCACCTTCGGCGAGCGCGAGCAGATCCTCGGCCTCCGGGTCCCGGTCAATCATGTCCTCCGACGCAAGCGGGCCGGAGAATCGGAACGGGTTCAGATCTCGAGATGTTGGCATGAATGGAAGGGAACATAACAGGCTTGCATACCATTCGCATGCGAGACTCGCAGACGCTCATGCATGCGGAAATCGAAGGCTTTGAGCATGCCAGAACGCCAACCCTGAATCGCCTGAGCTCGGCTCGAATGGGGCTTGAGCTTGAGATCACATGCGAGGCGTTTGGCTAGCGGTCATTGACGTGGCTGGCGGCGCCGGTGAAGTTCGCAGTGATCGGCGCGGCAACCGGATTCCGATGCGCGCTGGTCAACAAACGCCAACCGCACCACCCCGCCCTGGCCGCCTCGACGCCAGGTCGTTGGCCTAAGCAGCGCCCGCAAAGACTCCTGAAACCAGAGGTGGCGGCTAGAGAGTTCAAGCAAACCCACCAAGACCCCCGACCTCTGGGAGGGTGTTCGTGTTGGGTTACGAGGCTTGTTCCGGCAGAAGCGCCCTTGACCTGCTCGAGCTGACTCGTTAGGTTGATGGTTGCGTAGGCAAACAAATAAGGGGGCTTCATCGATGAAAGTTTTGCGTGGTCGGTTCGCGTGGATTGCAGTGGCGGCAACGGCCTTGATTGGCGGCGGGCGGCATGTTGGTTATGGCTTCCGGGGCATCGGCGACTCAGCGGTGGCCGACCGGTCCGAGAGTGCTCTTTGCCGCGCCTGGCGCGAAACCCGCTGGGTCCGGGAGGTCGTGCCGCACCGCCAAGTTCGCCACGATCAGCGCAGCCGTAGCCGCCTCGAAGGCTGGCGGCACGGTAGTGGCGTGTCCGGGCACCTACAGGGAAGACGTAGTCATCCCTATCCCCCTCACGCTCATCGGTAAGTGGGCCACGATCAACGCCACCGGCTTGCCGGGTGCACCAACCGGCGCCATCGAGGGTCAAGCGCTCTTCAATGGCATCACGATCGAGTCTTCGCACGTTACGGTCGAGGGATTCAAGGTGGAAGGCGCCGAAGGCGAGGGCATCCTCGCGGTCAACCCGGATCCGGTATCGGAAGTCGTCGCCGGGATGCAGCTGTCAACCGGCACCCCGATCACGGATGTGAAGATTCTCCACAATGACGTGACGGGTAACGACCTTGGCAACGAGAACCCGGATTCGCCTTATGTGTTCTGCACCCCGAGCGGCGGTGGGGACTGCGGTGAGGGAATCCATCTCCTGAGCGTTGCCCACTCCACGGTGCTCGGCAACAAGTCGGTCGGGAATTCCGGCGGGATCCTTTTGACCGATGAGTTTGGTCCCACCCACGACAATCTCATCGCCCGGAATCTGGTCCGCAATAACGTCAACGACTGCGGCATCACCATCCCGAGTCACAACTTGGGGCTCGATCCGGCCACGGGCAAGCCTGATCCGTCGTTTGGCGGGGTCTACAGGAACACCGTCGTCGGCAATGTCGTCACCGGCAACGGGACAAAGGGTTTCGGAGCCGGAATTGGAGTGTTCGCGCCGGCGCCGTTCAGCGCTTCTTACGACAATGTGGTAGCCGGCAACTTCATCGAGGGCAACGGTCTAGCGGGTATTTCCGTTCACAGTCACGCTCCCAACGCCTTCGTCGACGGAAACGTGTTCACCAGGAATGTCATCGGCACCAACAACGTCACTTTTGAGGACGGCGCTGACGTGTCGCCCAAGGACACCCAGACCACCGGAATCCTGATCTGGTCTGCCGTCAGCAAGTATCACTTCACCGTGACCAAGAACATCATCTTCAACAACGCCGTCGGCGTGTGGTTCACGCCGGCAACGATTCAGGCGTCCGGGCTGGCCACGAACCACTTCATCCACGTGGCCACTCCGGTACTGCCTGCTTCGTAGCCGCCAGTCATAAGGTCGATGACGGAGTCGGCTCCCTGAGCCGGCTCCGTTGGCGCCCTCTCATCGCAAGCCGCCAGCGCGCATCGTCAGCCGCTGCTCGCTCTCCTCTCACCGCTCCTATCAGCCGGCTGCCCCTTGGAGCCCGATGTGCGTCAGTTCGACGGGCCGGGTGAGCCACTTTGTTGGCTGGCGATTGAGTTCTTGGCGGTATTCGCCGACGCCTTGATGCCAAAGTAAGCGGTAGTCAGGGTGCCAACGGCAGTGAATGCGCTGCTGAGGATCGATACGACCGCCGTCGAACTGGCGCTGTCGTTGCGGATGATGAGTACCCCCAAGATAGCCGCGACTGCGATCGCAACGTCGCTCGCCAAGACGGCGTACAGGCCCATCCTTGCTCGCCGCATCTCGATCGCGGTCTGATTGTTGGACGTCGTCTTGGCGACGTCTGCGTCCTCGGCCGTGTAGTGCTTTCCCTCGTCCGCCGGCGCCGTGCCTTCGCCTGCCGAGCCCGCCTGACCGTCAGTCATCTCCGCCTCCCGTTTTCGAAGCTCACCCCCGACTCGCGGCCAAGCCTGGCCGCGCTACTGGCCCCTCTGTGCCCACTGGTGAGGCGATCCTAGACCACTGCCTCCGTCCGGCAGTGGACTTTTTGGAGCCGACCCGAGTGGGCCAAGCCTCCCGCCGACTCTGATCCCGTCGCGTCGCGCGCACTCGCGAGCGAGCGGCGGCGAGAGGCGTACGTCGCTCCCTCGAAGGACAGTTTAGCCGTGCCATCGACGCAGGGGCCGTTTAGCCTGTCCTGATGCGGCGAGCGCTGGTTCGGGACCTACTGGTACTGATCGGCGCTGTCGGCTTCGCCGGGTGCGCGTCATCTTCTCCGCCGCGGCCACCTTCGGGTGCGGTGGTGTTCGCCCAGGACTGCCAAGTCTGCCATTCGCTGGTCGGCAACGAAGACGAGCACAAACAAGGCGGCGACCTCCTCGGCTACCGTATGAGCCGGCAGGCGCTGACCCAGTTCTCGCGGGAGATGCCCGTCCGGCGACCGCAGACGCCCGCCGATCTGCGCGCCGTCGTGAACTATGTGCTGAGGGCCGAGCGCGGCGCGGCGGGCTGATCGCCCGGTCTGGGATCAAGTGCCGGCGGGTGCGAGCTCGCCGACGGTGGCCTGGGTGCCACCGGCGGCGCTTCCCCCCGCGACGATCATGCGGTCGCCGAGAGAGACGACAGCGGCGTCCGACAGCGGCTGGGGCAGCGTGGCCGCTCGGCGGATGGTGCCGTCTGGCCGGGTCGATCGCCCAGACGTCGGCGGATCGGTCGGTCACGATCTCGCCTCGCCCGCCGACCAGGTACATGGTGCTACCGATCACCCCTGCCCCGGCGTGGGTGACGCCCGCTGGCAGGTGTCCGAGGACGGAGACGGTGCCCGTGGTGGGGTCGATCCGGTAGATGGCGTCGCTGAGCCCGGTCGGGGTCGAGCCGCCGGCGACCAGCACGTAGCCGTCGACCGCGGCTGCGGCGGCGTAGCGGAGCGCGACCGGCAGCCGGACGAGGATCCGGGGTGAGGCACCCGGGTTGAAAGCGAGGACGGTGTTCGACCAATTGACCCCATCGAAGCCGCCGATCACGTAACCGGTCGAGCCGTGGCCGGTGACGGCAACGTCGGATGCCGCGCGCGGGAGTGAGCCGGCGGTCTGGATCGAGTTCGTCTGCGGGTCGTAGGCAAGGATGTGGTCGTATTGCGTGAACTGTCCCCCGCCGAACACGTAGACGCGACCGCCGAGCGCGGCCGCCTGCGCATCGTGCTGGGCGTTGGGTAGGCTCGCTCGGACGGCCGAGCTGTGCAATCCCGCCACGACCACGGCGTCGGTTGATGTGTCGGCGGCGGTCAGCCCGCCGAGTAGTACGAATTGGCGGGGTCCGAGTGCGGCGCTCGCGGGATCCTGGACGGGGGACGCGAGGTCGAACAACCGACGGTAGGTGAGCGCTACGCCGCCGGCGATGGCCTTCCTCGCCCCGGCGGCGCGGCGCCCAGCCGACGGTGTCGTGCCGGCGTGGGGGTGGTGCGTCGCAGCGGAACCCTGACCGCCGCACGCAGATAGGACGAGCGCACATGCTGCGGCTGCCAACCCTGCGAGCGGCAGGGGTTGTCGGGCGGGTCTGGCGGGCGGGCAGATCGCGCCAGCGTACCGTCACGGATGACCATCTCCACCCAGGTCGCGGGGTCGCTGAGAAGTTCCTCACAAACCGAGCTGGGCGCGTTTTTTGCGCCCCCGCCCGTCTAGCCTGCTCGCGATGACGGTGTGCCGTCCTGCGAAGCGTGGCCTCCTCGTTCTGGTTGCCTGCGCAACGCTCCTGGCGGCCTGTGGCGGGGCTACTCAGAATGTCCACGGGGCGGCTCACGGGCCGGGGACGAGCCGAGGGGACACGAGCGTGGACCACGTGGGCCGGCTGGCCCGGGCAGGACGTCCGATCAACGTCTACCGGTTCGACGGGCCACACGACCTGTCTCCTGCAGTCGCTGGCGACCCTCCGCTCGTGTACGTGCCAAACAGCATGAGCAACACGGTCGATGTGATCAGCCAGCGTACCTTCAAGATCGTCGCGCAGTTCCCGACCGGCGAGCTGCCACAGCACGTGACGCCGGCCTACAACCTGAAGACTCTCTACGTCGACAACGACCTCGGCAACAGCCTGACGCCCATCGATCCGCGTACCGGCAAGCCGGGCACCCCGATTCCGGTCGACGATCCGTACAACCTGTACTTCACGCCCGACGGGCGATACGCGATCGTCGTCGAAGAGCGGCTCCAGACCCTTGCGTTCCGCAATCCGAACACGATGCGCCTCGAGCACACGCTGTCCGACCCGACGTGCCGGGGGATCGATCACATGGACTTCTCGGCCGACGGGCGCTACGCATTCGCCAGCTGCGAATTTGCCGCGCGGATGATCAAGATCGACCTCACCACCCTGAAAGTCGTCTCCACATTAGTGCTCGCGAATGGCTACTCGAGCCCCCAGGACGTAAAGCTTTCCCCCGACGGAACGGTTCTCTACACCGCGGACCAAGCGGGCGGCGGGCTCTGGGAAATCAACCCCAACACGTTCAAAGTGATCGGCTTCCTACACACCGGCGCCGGCGCCCACGGTCTCTACCCGAGCCGCAACGCCAAGCTCATGTACGTCTCCAACCGGGCCGCAGGCACGATCTCCGTGGTCAGCTTCGAAACCCGAAAGGTCGTCGCCACCTGGGTGATCCCGCCGCCAGCCAGCCCCGACATGGGGGGCGTCTCCACCGATGGCAGCACGCTCTGGCTGAGCGGGCGCTACAACGCGGAGGTCTACGCGATCAACACGCGAACCGGACGGCTGCGGGCGCGGATCCCGGTCGGACTCGGACCGCACGGCCTATGCGTATGGCCCCAACCGGGGCGCTTCTCGCTAGGCCACACCGGAATCATGCGCTGATGCCCTGGCCGCGAAATAGGCGACCGTGGTGAGCAACACGGTGGTCGCTGGTTTCGTCAACGAGGCGTTCGTCGACGGTCGTTGTGACGCGATCGTGGCCATCGCGATCTCCTTCTGACTGTTGTTGCGCGTGTCCCGATTCGTCCTCATGGCCGCTCCTGTGACCTTGGGGCCCCGGCGGTCTCCGCTACTGAAGGAGCACCCGCCGACCTCGATTGGGGCTAAGGTCGGCCGGTGCTACCTGAGCTCATCTCGACGCTGCCGCGGTCAGGCGTCCCTCACAACCTCGTAGGTGACGAACGCGAGGCCATCGCCGATGGTGCTCGCGTTGACGAGGCGCATCGGCTTCTTGTCGCTGGTCTCGCCGAACAGACGCTCGCCGCCTCCCAGCACGACCGGGAAGATCACGAGCCGCAATTCGTCTGCCAGGTCGTGCTCGATAAGGGTGTGCACGAGCTGGTAGCTGGCGTAGACGAGGATCTCGCCGCTGATTTCCTGCTTCAGCTTCGAGACCTCGCTGACCACGTCGCCGCTGATGACCGTCGAGTTGGACCACTTGGGCTCTGTCCGAATGGAGGACACGACGTATTTGGGCATGCTGTTCAACTTGTCCGCCCACTCGTCGGTGCGAGACAACCAGCGCGAAGCGAACCACTCGTCGCTCCGCCGCCCGAGCAGCAGTGCGTCGGCTCCCATCGCCTCCTCGGTCTCGACTCTGGCCCACCCTTCGAGGTCCTTATCCCCGAACTGGCCGAACCAGCCGCCAAGCCGGAAGCCCTCCTTGCCGTCTGGGTCCTGGACGACCCCATCGAGCGAGATGTTGGTAGTGATGACGATCTTTCCCATCGCGGGTCTCCGTTCGTTGGTGTTGTCACCGTCACGAAGAGAGACACCCCAACGCCGGGAAACTGGGCGCGCCGGGGACCGCCCAGTTCGCCTCGCGACCGGTGTCTATAGGGAGATGGGACTACGACACGGTTCGGGAAGGAGACACGATGGTGGGCACAGACGACTTGATCACGAGAGCGCGGGCTGGGGAGGGCGACGCGTTCGAAGAGCTGACCCAGCCCTACCGCCGAGAGCTCCAGGTGCACTGCTATCGCATGCTCGGCTCCTACCAGGATGCCGAGGACGCGCTACAAGACACGTTGCTGAGTGCGTGGCAAGGCCTCGGCGGCTTCGAGGAGCGTGCGTCGCTTCGGACCTGGCTGTATCGGGTTGCTACCAACCGCTGTCTCAACGCGCGTCGATCGGCCAGCCGCCGCAAAGCCAAGGAATGGGACGTGCCCGGGGTTGAGCCGCCCGAGCCGACCCGGCTGGGCGAGGTTCCGTGGCTGCAGCCCTATCCCGACGCCGTCCTCGAGGGCGCGATCGATGTGTCCCCCGGTCCCGAAGCCCGCTACGAGCAGACCGAGGCCATCTCGTTGGCGTTCGTGACCGCCCTTCAGCTGCTTCCGCCTCGACAGTTGGCCGCGCTTGTTTTGCGCGACGTGCTCGGGTTCCATGCAGACGAGGTCGCGGACATGCTCGACTCGACCGTGGAGTCGGTCAACAGCGCTCTCAAACGGGCCCGCGCCGGCCTGGAGATGAAGCTGCGGCCGGATGGCGACCGCCTCCCGACAGCCACCTCCGACTCGCCTTCGGACGACGCGATCGTTGCTAAGTTCGTCGCCGCGTACGAGTCCTTTGATCTCGACTCGCTGGTCGCACTCCTGACCGATGACGTTTTCATCTCGATGCCGCCGCTGCCCTTCGAGTACCAAGGACCTGAGGCTGCTTCCCGCTTCTTTGCCAGCATCTTCGACTCAGGCCGCAAGTTCGACTTCCTGAGGACGCGAGCCAATTGTCAGCCAGCGCTCGGTGCCTACGTGCGCGATTCAACGGGCATCAGCCACGGCGTCGGCCTCTTCGTCTTTACTCTCGCTGGCGATGAGATCTGTGCGATGACTCGCTTCGAGAACACCGTGCTTCCATGGTTCGGGTTACCACGATCAATCCCGAGCCGATAGACCGAACTTCCTAGATGCCCGGGGCCGTTACCAAACACTCCGCTCGAGGGCCTCGCCGACGCCCGGCAGTGCGCGCAGCGCGGTCGCCGCGGCCTCGACCATCGACTGCCCCGCGTCGGCCTTGTACGTGAGCGTCTCCTCGCGCCGAGTCCCGTCCGGATCGTCGATCTGGACGACCAGGCTGACCGTCTCCTCGTGCGAGTGCTGGCGATCAGCGAGATACCGCGCGACCGCGCGCAATGCCCTGGCGGTCACGATCACCGCGACGGTCCTCCTTCCAACGTCGCCGTAGCCGCCGACCGGGGGTGACTCCTCTGGAGGATCGTCGCCTCTGCACCTACATCGTCGAGCAACTCGCGCGCATCGGATCTCGAGAGACCGCGGAGCCGCAGGACGAGCCGCTCATCGATCATCGATCGCTGCCGATCGTGCTCCATCGACCGTCCGGGCCGAGGGCAGTGCCTCGCATGAGGCGTAGCTCAGAACGGCGGGCGGCCGTCGAGGCACCTGAACGGCCGTCCGGTTCCGGGCACGGCCTGCCAGTCCACGACCGAGGGTCCGGTCGCGCCCGGGGCAAGCGGCCCCATGGCCGTCAGGACGGTTCGAGCCGGTCCACCCGCCACCGGCGCGATCGAAACACCCCCGTCGATGTCGTAGGCCACGTCTCGCTCGTCCGGCGACCACACCGGGGCGGAGGCGGTGGCCGGATACGGCACCGCGCGGCGGGCGCGGCCGTCCGGGCGGATGACGAACGCGACGCTCGTTGTGGGCCCTACCAGGCCGGGCGCCGGCCCAACCGCCGTCCGCTCCTCGATCACGAAGAGCCGGTCGCCGCGCGGAGACCACTCCGCTCCCGCGGCCGAATATGCGTCGCCGCCGCCCACGACCAACGGGTGAAGGCCGCGCCCGTCGCTACGGATCATCCACAGGTCCCCGTGGGTACCGACGAGCAGCGACAGGAGCACCCACCGCCCGTCTGGCGACACGCTCGCGCTCAGGTCGGAGTTCGAAGCGGTCCGTGTAGAGCAGTCGACGATCGCGACCGTCGGAGCGGACGCGCCACAAACTCGACGAGTTGGCGCGACTGTGATGCAGGACGTAGAAGAGGTAGCGGCCGTCCGAGGACCACTGCGCATCGATGTAGTCCCCAGCAGTACGCGACGCGACAATCCAACGCTTCGCCGCCACCACCCGTCGGCCCGAGCGCACCCGACTGACGATCGCCAACGACGAGCCAGCCGGCGAGCCTGTCCGCGAACTGATCGGCGAACCGTAGAACGCCACGCGACCATCGCACGACGCCTGTGGCGGGTCGCCCCCACTCGCGTCCGAATACCCAGCGCCCGGCAGCAGCGGCCGCCCGCTACGAGCATTCAGGTAGCGCCCGTTGTCGTCGAACACGCTCGGCCGTTCCGGACCAAGCCACGGGCCGAACGATGCATCGCCCTCACCGCCGCCCACAGCGCCACGGATCGACCGTTCGGACCGGAACGGCGCGAACGACAGCGACAACGACACGGAGCTCGTACAGGGCTGAGCGTCGTCGATCATCAGCGTTCGGCCGCCCGGCGAAAATTGTCCCCGGCTCCCAAGCCCGACGGACTGGACGCGGCTACCGTCCGGGCGCACCGTCCAAAGCGCGTCCGGCGGCGCGGGAGAGCAGTCGGACACGTGCGCCTGAGGGACAGCGAGGCCACTCGCCGAGAAGCGGGTCCCGTGCGAAGCACCGATCAACAGCAGCCCGTTCCTCCCCGGCGTGACGGCGCGCGCCGCACCGGCGAGCAGCAGAACCAACACGATCGCGATCGCAACCACCCAGGTCACGCCCGCCGCCGAACCCGGCTCCCATCGTGACTCCACGAGGTGACTCTAGCTTCTGAGGCCACCCGCCGGGGAACCACCGCGGGCTCGCGGCGGGATGCGTTGCTTCGCAGACGTCCGCCTCTCACAGGGGCGAGCTTGTGGAGAGCCCGCCGCGTTGGTCTATGGGTAGCCGGGCTGGCCGCTGCGGCTCGGAGGGAGCGTCTTGTGGTCGGCGATCCACTCTGCCTGCTGCTCGGCGTTCCAGTTGTTGAACGGGACGTTCTTGTCGACGAGGTCTTCGTACTGGTAGGCGTAGCCGCGGTCGCCGTGGCGGATCGTGGCCTGGAACTGCGCCCACAGCGAGCTGGCGATGTAATGGTCGCCGAGCTGGTACTGGTATGCATGCCCGGCCTCGTGGATGAGTGTGTGGTCGGACATCGAGCCGCCCTGAACCTCGATCGTGTTGCCGATCGTGCGAGTCGAGCCCGCGCCCAGTACGGCGTTGAACACGATGACGATCTTGCCGATGTCGAGGTGGTCGCCGTAAACGCTCTTCAACAGGTCGTGCTCGCGCGTGTTGACGCCGCGTGGGCCGCTCGTGTCGACGGCCGGCGGCGCAGGATCGGGAGCGAACTGGATGTCACCCGGGCTGATCGGGAAGAAGTCGACGTCGAAGCTGTTCAGGCGCACGAGGGTCGCTTCGCCGGGGTCGACGTGGCCGTCCTGCGAGAGGCCCTTCTGGGCCTGTTGGAACTGGAGGATCGCCGCCGTCAGCACGGCGATGTCTTCCTTGGACACAGATCCGTCGGACTTCAACGGAATCGTCGGTCCGCCCTGGGCGGACGGCACCTTGTTGAGTAGAAAAGCGACCGTCGCGACATCCTCGGCAAGGTTGTAGGAGCTGTGTCCGACCGAGGCGGAGATCGTCTTGTGTCCGAGCGCATCGGACTTCTTGCGCTGCAGCTGGCGACTTGCGAGTACGCGGGTTACGGCCTGGTTACCGGCGCCGCGCTGCAGGGCGAGGACCGCATCGGGGCGCCCCGCAGTCAGCGCGGCCAGAGTCAGCGGCGCACCGGCACGCCCCGTGCCCGCGGCTGCTGGGACGGACGCCGATTCGGTCTGAGCCTCGTTCGCTCGGTCCTGCGAGGACATCGCCCCTTGCACTTTATGCCGCCCCCGCTCGGCACGCATCTTTCGTCGCGCGCGCCGACGCGGATGGCAGCGCCATTCGGAAGGCGGCTCAGGACCGAAGCTTTACTCGCCGGCTCGCGGTGACCGGGGACGCGCCCGATGAGGCCGCGGTGAAAGTCTCTTGAGCGAGCAGGCTGAGGCTGCGCGACCTGCGCAGCAGCTTGCGACCCGGTCCGGTGAGACGAACTTTCAGGGTGATGGTGCCCGCGGCAGGGAACCGTCCGGTCGCCGTGGCGACGAGCGTGTGAGATCGCCGGTGTTCGAGCGCGTACCACCGCACTAGTAGTCGACCGGCCTCGAGAGCGCGAAGTCGAAGCGCGTAACCGTGGTTACGGATCAGAGCCCTGATCTTCGCCGCCTTTCCGGAAGGGGCGAGCTCCCGGGACAGGAGAGCCTTGATCTGCGATGTGGTGATGGGGTTGGTGAACACGTCGCTACCGTACGCCGTTGCGCCGACGGCGTCGGCGATGCGCGGAAGACCGAATATGTCCTCCACGGTTCCCAGCATCGAGTAGTGGTTGTAGCTGGCTGTGGACACCGTGCCGGGCTTGATGTAGCGCGAGAGCAGAACCGCACCCACGGCCCCGCCGCCGGGGCCACCGCCGCCGGGCTGGATCCCGTTCATGGCGTCGTAGGGGCCGGGTTGCTCGTTGCAGCAAGCGCTGTCGTCGCCCACCGCTTCGTCGAACGTGATGATCAGCAGTCCATCCTGCTGATAGGCGGGCGACGCCAGGATCTTGGGAACCCACGTCCGCAGGAACTGGTCCGCTTGCGTGAGTCCACCGGCTCCGACGTGGTCCTTGCAGGGAGAGTCGTGGCCGTCGTTGCAGAGATCGGGGGTGATGAACACGTAATTCGGCGTCGTGGCGACGCGCCCGAGGTCGGTCGGCAACTGATTGAGGCTGACGACGTTGGAGTAGCACTCCGTTGGGTTGTCGATGACGTAATGGAAGTAGACGAAAGGGTCGTGGCGGGTCGCGTACTCGTCGAATGGTGCCGCCGACTCCCCGATCTCGGTGTTGTCCGCTGCGCCCACCGCCGGGTGGCCACACGTGGATGACTCACGCGCTGGATCGACGCCCATCGAGTCCTCATAGCCGCGCCAGGTCAGGTGCCTGCCGTCCAGCTGGCTCATGACGGTCGGGACGTCCGCCGGGTAGACGCAACCCCGGCCGTTCTCCTGCCCGGCGGCGTCCATCGAATCCGCCGGGAAGTTCTCGAACGTCGGACAGTCGCCACTAGTCTGCGGGTTGGGAGCCTGCCCGCTGACCATCGCGATGTAGTTGTCGAGGCTGGAATGGCCGACGCCGTAGTACCTGGGGAGGTAGGCGCCTTGCGCGACCAGCGTCTTGGACAGGTACGAAGCAGGAGACGCGGCGCCGAACGTTGTCGAGTCGCTCTCGTTCTCGTCGATGATGACGAACACGTGTCTGATCGGAGGCAGCACCGAGGCAGCGCGTGCCGCCGACACGGATGCAGCCTGCGGTGGCGCTGGCGCCGACATCGCAGCGCCCGCCGCGGGCAGCGCGAGCGCGCAAAGCAACGTGATCACACCGATGCCCCTAATCACGCCCAGCACCATACTCGAGCAGCGGGTCGAGGGTGGTCAATCAAGGCGGCTAGGCCACCGCAGGCAGCCGTTACGCTCGTTGCAGTGCCTGCGTTGTGATGCCAGACGCGGTGGGCGGTGGAGGTTGGATCTCGACCAATCGGCTTGCTCGCCGGGAGCCCGCGCCAAGCGCTACTTCTTCTTGCGCTTGGCGCACGGCGTCGCCAACTTGATCGACGCGTTTTCCTGCTTGCCGGACTGGGCGTCGAGTGTAGTGGCCGACGTTTGGGTCGACCTGCAGATGCTCTTGCCACGACCGGTGATCACGAGGAGGCCCTTGCGGCCGCCGGTGAGGTTCAGCTTGAAGAGTGATACCGGCACGTCGGGCACGTTCGAGAACGTAGTGACCAGGGCGCCTCTGCCCTTCACCGACGTGCTGGCCCGCAGGTCCAGCGCGAACTGTCCCCGCAGCGGGATCAGCAGCGTCGGGAGCGTACGGATCTGCTGGCCCTGAGCGTTGAAGCGGATCCCTTGGACCAGGTAGACGTTGCCGCTCAGCGGCTGGGACAGCAGCGGGGTCGTCGCGAACGCCGTACCGACAATCGTGTTCGCGTTGCAGCCGACCGCGCCACCGTGCACCGCCTGCGCAACCGCGAACGGGCACACCCGCTTGCTGTTGTTCGGATCAAGCGCGAGCGACAGCGGCAACGTGACCCTGGCGGAGCTGATGTTCGCCTGTCCCGATGGCTGGGTCAGGTTCGCGGTCAGGGTCGGATGATCGCCGCTTCGGGTCTTGCCCTTTCCGGACAGGCTGATCTTCAGCTTCGGGCTGAAACCGAGGTCCTGGCAACCACCGACCTGGAAGGCCGAGGCCACGTTCGCAACGGCGCCAGTAGCGGAGGTCAGGGCGCCGGTGATTTGCATCGGGTTGCACGAGGTCGGGTTGACCGTGAAGTTCGCGCGACTGAGAACAACGTCGACGCGCCGCAACCGCAGCGGGACGCCTTGCAGGATGGTCGGGAACGGATCGCTCGTGACCGTCACGTGCGCATCGGTCGGATCGATGTTGAGCGTTTGTCGGACCACGACAGTGCCGAGATCCAGGGGGCCCGCCACCGCCGGCACGATCACCACGAGGCCGTACGGTCCGCCCTTGTAGGGGCCCGTCAGATACACCTTGCCCGACAGGAAGAACGGGTCGCTACCCGGTCCCGCGCCGGTCTCGGCGGTCCCGACTTGAGAGCTGGCCGGGCAGCTCGGGCTCGCCAGCTCGGCGGCACCCGAGTTGGTTCGAGCGTGCGCAATGTCAGCCTCAGAGCACAGGGGCACCCCTGCGAGCTTGGCCGATACCCCCGGTGGCAGGCTCACCGTCAGCCCGGACAGGTCGTGATCGGCGTCAGACCGCGAGAACGACAACCGGAAGGGCGAAAATGCGCCCGCCTGGGCATTCGTCATCCCCGCGGCGAACGTCGGCGCGAACCCCCCGACGCAGGCGGAGGTGACCGCAATCGAAGTAGAGGGGGTCGCGTCCGGCCCCGAGCCAGGCGCCGACCACGGCTGCATGTCGCTGGTCACCCCGAACGTGCCGCAGGACTCCCCGGTCATCAAGGCGGCCCGGGCGCCACCGAAGAAGTTCAGCTTGAAATCGCTGAAGGGCAACTGCGGATTGCCGGGGAATCCCGGGGTGCCGTCGAACGTCGTCGTTAGCTGCCCGGTGGCCGGATTGGCGTCGATCTTGGCGGCCAGCTTGATCAATGTCCCATCGGCCTCGGCGGCGACATAGATCGCGAACATCGAGCCGAACGGGTTGGCGTTCTGCTGGGCGAGGTAGATCCCGCCGGTAAGTGGGTCGGCGGAGATTGGCGAGTCAATCTCGGCGGTGCCGATCTTCGATGCGTCTGGACACGCCGGCTCAGCGTCCGTGTTCGGTCCGAATCGCGCCTCCGAACATGCCTGCAGGCCATCCGCCGCAGACGGGCTGAGCGCAATTCCTTGCGGGAGTGTCACCACGGCGCTCTTCAGCGACGGCGTCGCCAGTGAGCCAGGGTCGTCGGGCGCCTGCGGCACGTGTACGTCGACCGAGACGGCGGTTGGCGAATCAGCAGCCGAGCTGCCGAGTCCAACGTTGATCGACGGGTTGAACGACAACACTCCACAACCGTTCACCTGGTCACTCGGGTCTGGCGTCCGCGGGAAGCTCGCAGTGGCGCTGCCGCCCTGCCACGAGTCGGCCACCAGTTTGTACTGCAGCGGTCCGCACTGCGTCGGCATCGTCAAGAACGGCTTCTCCGCGACGCCGGCCGAGCACGGCGTGACGCCGTGCGCACAGACGCGGTCCGCGTCGTGGGCAGGGTCGGCCGGGACGCCCCACAGCGTCAACGAGCTCCCGAACAGCGGCAGGAGCGTCGACGTATTGGTCAGCCCCGCGGTCAAACCATAATCGCCACCGGTCCGGACGTGCACGTCGATGAACGCGTCAATAAGCAGCAAGTTCACCCCGAACTGCGCCGCGTCGCCCGCCGGTGGCACCATGTTGTAGACCGGCTGCGGTCCGTTGAACAGGTTGACCGTAGCCGAGAGCGTCAGCTGGCCGATTTGCGATGAGCCGGGGCAGGCGTTGTTGTCGAGTTCCTCGACGGTGCACTTGGTCGTCGCGTTCGGATCGCCGACGAAACCGGCCGGCAACTCGACTGATATGTCCTTCATGTTTTCGGTCGGGACACCGGCGGCGTCGGTGCTGAACGCGAACGTCGTCGTTGACTCGAACGGGTGCGAGCCTGCCTGAGTGTCAGCCGTGCCATCCGCGTTGATCGTCGAGGCGCTGAAGCTCGTCGCGCACCAAGGAGCGCTACCGGGGCACGCCGGCACGGGCTGATCCTGAGCCGCCGCGCTCGACGGCAGCAGCAGCACGCCGAGCAGCAGACAGGCTGCAGCCGCGAGGCTTACGAGCCGCGGCCGACGCCGAGCGGTCGGGGTGATTGGGCGGTTGTCGGTGAGCGTCTGCGTGGTCATGATCGTCTCCTTGCTCATCGTCGCCACCTACGCCTTCACCGTCACAGGAACGGTTACCGTCGACGAGCCACCCGTCGCCGGCCTGTAGAGGACGTGCACCACGACTCTCAGCCGGCCCTTGTGCCTGCTCTGCAGCGCGGCGCGCTCCGTCGCTGTCAGGCGGATAATCAGCCTGTAGGTGTGACCGCCCTTCACGGCCCGTCTGATCGTCTTCACCCCGGCCCCCGAGACCGTGATCTTGCCCGCCGCCGGAGTGCGCACGTCGATCGCGAACCTGAATCCCGTGACCGCCCTCGTCGAGACCCTGATCTTGGCCTTCTTCTTTTTCTTTGGCGGGCTGCTGGGCGTCGGGTTGCTGGGACCGGAGAACGTGACCGTCGCGATTGTCGGCGCCGGCGGAGGCGGTGTCGTCGCCGGCCTGCAGCTGTCACCGGTGCACGGAGGCACTGGTGACGGCGCCGGGAATCCGCCGTTGACCCGCGCGTCGTACAGGTCGTCCAGGCCGTCGGTGTCCTGCGGCACCAGCTGGTCGCGGGTCACGAAAAACACGTCGTTGCCGTTCGCGCTCGCGTCTAGGAAGAGCGAAATATTGGTGCTGGTCCCCGTCGAAATGAGATAGTCGTGACCGTTCTCGTACTCGTATACGTCCTGTACCCCGTTTGTATCGCGCGGCGACAGGTCATCGCTGGAATCGAAGAACAGCCTGCTCCCATCGTCGGAGAGGTTGTGCTGGAGATACTGGTTGCCACCCCCGAGCAGGCCACCCTCGACCGAGTCCAGTTGCGAAGAACCGATCGGGTTTCCAGTGGGGTTGCAGGATGCGCAGGTCAGCGTCTTCGCGGTGGCGTCGTAGATGAAGATCTCGGTGTCGGCGCCGCCGGTGTTGACATCGGTGTTGTCAAAGCCGGTCAGGCTCTGCACCGAGTTGAACGCGAGGTGCGTGCCGTCCGGAGTCACCCTCGACGTGAGCTGGCTGTTCCAGTCCGAGCCGTCACTGCCGCTGAGCGTCGCGATGAAGGTTGTCGTACCGTTGTGATCGACGTACAGGTTCTCCGCGCCCGAGGTCGCCCCCGAGGCGAGGACGCCCTCGGCTACGAAATAGATGTACGAGCCATCGCTGCTGGCCCCGAGAACCCCATCAACCTGCGCGAGGTTGTCGTTGCCGGTTAGATCCGTGAGCGTCCCGCTCCCGGCGCTCCCCACTTTGTACTCGTAGAGGTTGGTGCCGCTGCCCGACACCGTGTCGCCGGTCAGCCCCGCGCTATCACCGTCAGTGAAGAACACGATGGAGCCATCGGACGCGGCCGTCATGAACTGGCCGCCGCCGCCGGCCCCGGAGCCGCCCTGCGTCTTGTCGACCTGCGTCGCCGAGCCGTTCTGGAACACGTTGAGATTGCCGCTCGAGTCCGTGAAGAAGATCCGCGATCCGTCGGCGGACACGGCGTGGAGCACCCGGCCAGACCCTCCGAGGGTGGCACCGGCGCCGAGCAGCTTCACCTTGCCTCCGGTCCACATATACAGGTTGTCCGACGATGCCGACGCGTCAGCCGTTAGTTGGGCGGGCTCGTCGAATACGACGGTGCTCAGATCGGCCGAGGCCCCGTCCTCATTGGCGGCAACTGGCGTCACGCCTGACGGCGCCTGCGCGTAGCTGTTCACCAGTTGGAACAAACCGTCGGTGTTGTTGCGGACGAAGATATTCGGGAATCCCGTCACTTCACCCGTGCATGGCGTCGTCGGCAGGGCTGGTGGGGTCGGGAACAGCGGTGTCGTACACGACCCCGCAACCAATGCCGGGTCGTCCTGACCATCGGTGCCGCCAACCGTGGCCCCACCGTTCGACAGGATCGCCTTCGACAGGTCGGACGAGAACAGCAGGTACCCCGGGAGCTCGAGCGTCACACCAGGTGCCTGCTGCGGAAGGATCGGCTTGGAGGACCAGCCGTTTGGTCCCCGCGTCGCCAGGTCATTGATGCTCGGGCCAACGCCGTCCGGGAACGGGGCCAGCGAGACATAGCCAACAGAGTTGCCGTCCGCCGCGGCCTGCTCACCGCCGATGACTAGATTCTGCTCAACCTCGCCATCCTTCGCGGCCGGGGACACCAGCTCGTAGGCACGATTGTCAGGCAACCCCGCCGCCGGAATCGAGGCAAGCGTCGTGAACGTCCGATCCGCACCACTTATAGAACCGGCCGCGTTGCTCCCAACCACGCGGAAGTGGTACTTGGTACTCGGTGTCAGTCCGGTCAGGTCAACGGTGGCCGGCTGGTCGCTCGTGCCGTTGCCGACGTCGACCGGTGTGTGCGGAACTGTTGTCGCATCCGCGTAGCCGGAGCTCTGGAAGTCGGCATCCGTGACGTATTGGAATTGGTAATGCGTTGTCAGACCGTTCGGGTTTATCTGCGCGTGTAGCGTGGCGGTTGTAGCCGTGATGGTCGTCACCGACTCGGAATCGACCGAGACCGGCGGTGTCGTTGTGAACTGCGCGGCGGTCCCGTCGGCCGTGCCGAGCGAGTTGTGCGCCACGGCGCGGAAGTCATACGTCGTGTTCGCTGTCAGGCCCTTGATGTCGGCCAGTGCGCTCACGTCGCCGATCCCCGATCCCAGATCTTGCGGGGTGCACGGCGTGCTCTTGACCGTCGTGCCCGTGAAACCGCTCGACTGGAAGTCGGAGTCATCGACGTATTGGAACTTGCAGCTCGTGTCGATTCCCTCCGGGTTGATCAGCGTGTCGAGCTCGGCGCTCTGTGCACCGACGTTCGACGCGGACTCGGAATCGATCGAGGCGGGCGGAGCGGTCGTAAACTGCGTCGCGGTTCCGTCCTCGGTGCCTAGCGTGTTGCTCGCCACGGCGCGGAAGTCGTAAGTCGTGTTCGGCTTGAGGCCAGAGATGTCGGCCAGCGCGCTCACGTCGCCAACCCCAGCACCCAGATCCTGTGGCGAGCACGGGATGGTCACGACCTCCCCGCTCGTGAAACCGCTCGACTGGAACGTCGTGTCATTGACGTATTGGAACTCGCAGCTCGTATCGGTCCCCAGCGGGTTGATCTCGGTGTCCAGCTCGGCACTCGTCGAGCCGATATTCGAGGCGGACTCGGAATCGATTGAAACCGGGCCCAGCGTCGTGAACTGCGCGGCGGTCCCGTCGGTGGTGCCGTCGCTGTTCGTCGCGATCACCCGGAAGTCATAGGTCGTATTCAGCGTCAGCCCCGTCAGGTTTGCGCTCGCCGCCTGGTCGCTGAAGGTCGATCCAAGATCAGCAGGCGTGCACGCGGCCGTCTTCACGTTCGCACCCGTGAATCCAGTGGACTGGAAGTCGGTATCGTCGACGTATTGGAACGTGCAGGTCGTATCGACTCCGAAGGGGTTGACCTCGGCATTGATCGTTGCGCTCCGGCTGCCGATGTTCGTGGCCGACTCGCTGTCGATCACCGGCGCCCCCGGGGACGGAGGTCCGAACATCGCGACCGTGTTGGTGCCCGCGTCGGCGACGTACAAGACGGTCATCGAGGAGTTGAATCCCATGCCGGTGCCGGCGGTCAGCGCACCTGACCCGAACGTGTCGGTCGCGGGGCACGCGCCGTTGGGGACGACAGGGCACGGACTGCCGCCCGGCTCGACGACATCGCCCGACGAGTTGAACACGTAATGACTTACGCCTGTGCCGGTGTCCTGGTACAGATCCCCGCTGCTTCGGTCGACCACCAGTCCCGTCGAGCCACCCGCGGTCACCTGGCCAGTGTCGCCACCCGTGCTCGTGATCTCCTCGATGCTGCTGTCGCCATTGACCTTGAAGATGTTTCCGGACGCATCCACGTCCATCCCGAGGGCGCTCATTCCGCGAGACCCGGTCGAGAAGTTCGTGATCGGCGAGCCGTCCTGCGTGAACTCGAACACCGGGTTGCTGTCGTTGATGACGAGCAGATTCCCGCTGTTGTCCACCGTGATCCCGTCGATCGAGCCGAACGAGCTGGCGCCGTCGAGCTGGCCGCCCGTCGCCCACGACGTGACGAGGTTCCCCGACGAATCGAACTTCGTGATCGTGTCGTCGCCTCGATCACCGACGTACACGTCTCCAGCCGACGGCCCCCCCGAATTGTCCACGGCGACGAACAACGGGTCGTTGAACCCGGGCGGCGTGCCCGGCCCTGTCGCCTGCGTGCCCTGCTGGCACGTGTCGGCCGACGGGCACACGTTCCCGCCCGTCGTCACGTCAACGTCCTGGCCGAACGCCACGAGGAAGTTCCCTGCTGAATCGAATTTCTCGACCCGGAAGTTGCCGCTGTCGACGACATAGACGTCCCCCGTCGCCTCGTCGACCGCGACCCCTTGCGGCGAGTCGAACTCGCCCCCGCCCGAGCCCGGACCCCCGAACGAGCCGGTGTGCACGAGCAGGGCCTGCGCGGACCCGACGCCGAACACGAACACGAACCCCCCGACCAGCACGGCAAGCAGCGCAACGTGACGTCGGGCAACCGTCCAGCCGGAGGACGCAGGCGCACCACTCCCGCCAAACAAGGGCACGCCGGCTGGCAGGAGCCGCGTGCGCAGCTTCAGGACGGCGCTTGCGAGGCGGGGCGGAGTGCTCACGTGCGATGCTCCTTGATCAGGTTGGTCGCCGGCAGTGGGTTGACAGAACTTTGGAGCGAATGCGAGGCGGGGTCACGCAGTAGCTCAGGGGCTGGGCGAGACAATGATGTTGGGCCGCGGCGCGGGCGATGGAGCGACGCGTGGACCGCCGCGACGTGAGATCGCGTCGAACAGCGGCGCACAGGCTGGCGTACCACCGCCACCATCGGAACGAGAGGCAGCCTCCAGGCTCAGGACACGCACCGCTTGCAGGACGCGAGCAACGGTAGGCTCGGGGGCTCTCCTCATCTCTCCACTCCCCGATCATGCGACTGGTGGCGCGGCTTGGCCGACGCCTGATCGCGGACCAACCTTCTTAGTCTCCAGCTGCGCGGGGAACATATACGCCGATGTGTCTAGTGTCAAGACCCTCAGTACGATGGGTCCCACCCCCAGCGCCGAGCCCGACGCAACGGTGCTCACAGCCGCCACGGACGACTCCGCGATTCGGCCCCGCGCGCATCCGCTCATGCTGCAGCGTGCCCGACTATGGCAGCGCACCCAGGCCCGACCCAAGCCAACCTGCTGTCAGCGTCGGACTCGTTCGCGAACGCCTGTGAACGCGTAGCACAGTCACTGGCCGTACACATGAATGTGTGTGTTCGTCTTGAACGCGGCTCGCGTTCATCGAAAAGCAGCGAGCCCACAGTAATAGAGCCGGCGCGCAGTCGCACGCCGGCTCTTTACACAGGCCTGCAGATCGCAGCTATCGACTACAGCCGCTCAACCTCCGGTGGTGGTGAACGTCTGGTCTGCACCTACGGTTGTTGCGAGGTCGGTCGTTGCGACCGCTCGGTAGTGGATGATGGTTCCGGAAGGTAGGCTCGACACGGTCGTGCTGAACCGATCAGTTTGTTCGTCCGGACCCGTTGTCTGGGGGGTCGTGTTGCTTCCGTACGCGGTCGTGGTGCCGAACTGGAATGACACCTTCGTCGACGCGCCTCGCGGATTGAGTGATCCGTTCAGCGTGGCCGACGTCGCGCCGATGGTCGATGCCGCGGCGGTGAGCACGGAGCTGGGGTGGTATGCGCCAGCGAACAGGCCTAGCGGATCGGTCCCGTTGGTGAACAGGAAGAACGGCGTTCCCGTGGCCCCTCCCTGGCACGCCGCGCCGTCGGCGTTGAACGGATTTGCCGTGCAGCTCGAGGAGATCGGGTTGCCGACAGCCGCCTGGGCGGTTGGGGTGAGCGGGATGTTGGACTGGTCCACGACGAAGGTGGGGTCGCTCGCGTTGATGAAGTGCCCGGCGAACCCCTCGTCGACCCCGCCGACGTTCTGTCGCCACGTCACGTAGGGCGTGTTGCCCGAGAACGTGATGTCGGGATGTGTGGCATCGCCCGAGCCACTTGAGATCGGAGCGTCGTTGTTGACCGTCTCGAAGTGCGCCGTGGCGCCGCTACCGACCAGCCGGGCGACGACGATCCGGTGGATCTGACCGATCTTCTCGTCCCACGCAACCCACGGTACCGTCGGGTTCGCCGGGTTCATCGTCCCGGATGCCACGCGGGGATGCTCGGCGATGTGGTCCGGGTTCAGGTTGATCGAGCACTGAGCTTCGATCGTCGCCGCTTCGGCGCAGAAGCCGGAGTGATGCACTTCTCCCTGCGTATCGATCGTGAACTGGGCCTTATTGCCGACTGCGACCCAGTGGAAGCCGCCGTTGGCGGCGATGCCATCGCTGTCGCCTCTTGCCGCGAACACCATCTGATTGTTCTGCAGTCCGATGGCCGAGTTCCCGAGCTCGGACCAGACGACCCAAGGAACGCTGTCGTTGGGACCCGTGAAGGCGATGTCTGGCTCGATCCCGTTGCGGGTCGGGTCGACGTTCAGGCTCGGGTCGGCGGCGTTCTGGCCGACCCGCGGGACTCCGGTCTGCTGGAAGCAGAACCCGCCAATCGCGGGAACGTGCCCGGTCCCGTCCACCCGGCCTGCGGGTGTGATCCCGTCGCAGTTCGTCGCCCCGGGGCCGATCGGCCGCTCGACGAAGACCTGGAACTTGCCGTTCACGGGCGCGGTGGTCCGCTCCTGCCAGCTCACCCAGGGGGCGGGCTTGGTCGGATCGACCGCAGAGCCGCCCGCGACCGACGGGTTCTCGGCGTCCCGATTCGGATGAATATTGAGCGACGGGACGGGCACGCTCCCGCCACCCGTGCCGCGGCTCTGGCCGGCGAAGATCCACTTGCCCTGGTTCGCGTCACCGGTGTTGTCAAAGCGGCTGGCGAACACGTTGTTGTGGTTAAAGCCGCTACCAGTCGTGTTCTCATACCACGTCGCCCACGGCACCGTGCGTCCGGCGCCAGCGAAATCGATCTGCGGCGCCTCGCCGTCCTCGCCCTGGTCGAAGTTGAGCGAGCCGGGGAATGACCGCGTCGTATCCGAGCGCCCTCCGACCGTCCCGCTGCCGCGCGTGGTCCACGCACCCCCGGCAAACGAGCGGCTGAAGATCTGGTCGTTCCCACTGGTGAGCTGCCGGAAGATCGACCACGGTACAGCCGGCTTGCCCGCCGACAAAGCGCCACCGACGACATCGGCATTCCTCGGATCCTCGCCGCTCACGCTTTTGCTCTTGTCGATACCCGCGGCAGGGTCGTCGTTGACTTGGCCACCTGGCGGCAGCGCCTGAAACGCACCGGCCACAGTAGCGGCGGCAAGCGCGATAAGTAGAGATGCCACGGCTGCACGAAGCAAACGAGGCCAGTATTGGTGAAGCATCGAACCTCCTCAGGTCTTTCGCGTTCTGTTTCTGTGTTGTCAATCGGTTCGTTCGGTCGGCTCGAAGCCCGACCTCACGCCGCCAAGCGCAGGTTGCGACGCTCGCGGGAGTGCACGACATCCTCCGCCGCATACGGCATCTTTTGAATCTCCCCCGCTACTGTGCGCTGTGCCACATAGGACGGCAACAGTGACAGTGCGGCCCGCTGGTCGGCGGCGGTCACCGTCCACCAGAGACGATGACCGCCACTCGGGCAAGACCCGCACGGCCGACGGTCGCAAAGCGGGTTCGAACACTCCCGCAAAGCGCCGGCGACGACGGCACATTCCTGCGGCTCATGTTGATGCGTCAATAGAAAGCTCGCCACGTACATCTGCCTCCTCGTTTCTCGCTCCTGCGATTCGGTCAACCGAACCGGAGTGCGAGATCAGAATTCCCGGTCGCGAGCCAAGACGCGAAGCGCAACGAATCCTTCCCACGTCAGCTCCCAGAAGCGCGGACGAGTGACTTTGGGAGTGACGTCGCGCACAGATGCCTCGCGGACGGAAGGAACGGTGCAGCGGGCTTGTCTTACCTCATCAGGCGAGTCATCTGGCATCGGGGAGCCCGACCTCGCCGCACCGAAACGGAATGACAACAGGAAGGTTGAGCGATGGCGATTTCTGGTGGCGGGAAATGGATCAGGACGTTGCAGGGGGGTGCCGTGTTCGGCGCTTCGGTGGCGGCGCTGCTCGGATTCAGCGCCGCGCCGGCGTTGGCGTCGTATACGGCGGGAGTCCAGGGTGGGACGCTGCAGATCAAGGGCGACGGTGCGAGCGACAAGCTCGCTCTCCGACTCTCGCCGACGGATCCCAACACACTCCAGGTCGATGTCGGCGAGGACGGGACGGTCGATTTCAGCTTCGACCGCAGCACGTTCACGGCGATCAACGTGCAAGCAGGCGGCGGTGACGACGAGGTTCGCGTCGATGACAGCTTCGGCTCGTTCGCTGACGACGCGCTGACGATCGATGGCGGTGCCGGCAACGACACCCTGATCGGTGGTGATGGAAACGACATTCTGATCGGCGGCGCCGGCAACGACACGGTCATCGGCGGCCGTGGTAGCGACGTCGCGCTGCTCGGATCCGGATCGGACAGCTTCACCTGGAACCCCGGTGACGGAAGCGACACGATCGAGGGCCAGGGCGGGAACGACACGCTGGACTTCAACGGATCCAACGCCAACGAAAACATCAACCTGTCCGCCAACGGCTCGCGCGTGCGCTTGTTCCGTGACGTGGCCAACGTCACCCAGGACATGAACGGGATCGAGAACCTAGCGCTGAACACCCTCGGCGGGACCGACAACGTGACGGTCGGCGATCTCACCGGAACCGACCTCAAGCACGCCAACGTCGACCTCTCGGCGACCGGCGGCAGCGGCGACGGGCAGCCCGACACGGTGACCGCCAATGGAACCGACCGTGCCGACACGGTGCACGTCGGCTCGGACCCGGCCGGCGACGTCGTCGTGTCCGGCTTGGCGGCGCAGCTGCGAGTCGCAGGCGGCGAGGCCGCCACCAGCGCCTCGCCGGGCGACACCGTCCAGGTCAACACACTCGGTGGCGATGACACGATCACCAACGGCATCGGAGTGTCCGGCCCTGCGGGGATCGGCATCGACGGTGGCGAGGGGTCCGATACGGTGACGTACTCGGGCACCCCGGGCGACGACACGATCGGGATCGGCCCCAACGGGCCGGCGGTCACAACGTTCGCGCCCGGGACCGCGACCTCGCCGCAGAACACCACCGGCGTCGAGAACCTCGACGTGCTGGGTCGCGGCGGTAACGACACGATCGCGGGGAGCAACGGCCTAGCGCCGCTCACCAACCTGACAATCGACGGCGGGAGCGGAGATGACACGATCCGCGGCGGCGATGGGAACGATCAACTGATCGGCGGCGGCGGGAACGACGCCGTCGACGGCGGACGTGGAACCGACGTCGCGCTGCTCGGATCCGGGGCTGACAGCTTCACCTGGGATCCGGGCGATGGGAGCGACACGATCGAGGGCCAGGCCGGCAATGACACGTTGGTCTTCAACGGCTCCAATGCCAACGAGAACATCGACCTGTCCGCTAACGGCTCTCGCGTCCGTCTGTTCCGTGACGTGGCCAACGTCACCCAAGACATGAACGGGATCGAGAACCTGGCAGTCAGCACGCTCGGCGGGTCCGACGTGGTCACCGTCAACGATCTCACCGGGACCGACCTCAAGCACGCCAACATCAACCTCGCGGCCATCGGTGGCGGCGGTGACGGCCAGCCTGACATCGTTATCGCCAACGGGACCGAAGGCCCGGACAAGGTCCACGTCGGAACCGTGGGGAGCAACGTGGTCGTGAGCGGCCTCCCAGCTCAGTTGCAGGTGGCGGGCAGCGAGGCAGCAAACGACGGACTGCAGATCAACACGCTCGGTGGCAAGGACTCCGTCTCCGTCGCCTCCGGCGTAAACCAACTCATCAATCCGAGCGTCGACCTAGGCGCGGATCAGTAACCCGAGGAAGAGGGCGCCGCCCAGTCGAAGCGGCGCCCTCTCATGCCCCGCACCACCCGCATTTCGATCTGAAGATTTCTGAAAGGACCCGCAATGTCAAAGCACGAGGACAGCATCGTGGAGCGCGCTGACAGCTTGCTGCTGCCTGGTGAGGAGATAGTTTCGGCCCTCGTCGTGTCTCCCCGCGGCAGCTCGACCGCGGCTGCCCCGGGATTGGCGCCAGGCGAAATCGGTCGCCGCTGGAGCAACAAGAACAAGGCGGCGGCCGAGCAAGTCGGCCTCATCTTCAAGCGCAGCTCAGGCCTCGCGCTCACGAACCAGCGTCTACTCACGCTCGACTTGGCGATCTCGCTCACGGGTGCCATCAAGGAGGTCAAGGGCCTACTCAGCGAAGTCCCGCTCGAACAGGTTGACGACGTCAAGAGCAAGTGGAACGTGCTCACGATCAGCGTCGGCGGCGCGCAGTTCAAGCTCGAGTGCAAACCCCCCGCGGCAAAGGCGTTGGCCAGCGCGTTCGCTACCGCGAAGACGAGCGCCTGAGCTCCTGAGCGACGTCGGGCCGTCGCTCCAAAAGGGCATGGCCGGCTGGCCGCGATCCGCGAAGCACCAGGGGAACCGTCAGACCGCTGAAGCAGTGTCGCGGAGCAGCTCGCGTGCGATGTGCTGCCGTCCGCGGTGAAGGCGTGTAGCGATGGTCGCCTCGCGGGTGAGGTCGACCCGGCGATCGTCGCGCTACAAGAGCCAGACCGCTCGGCACGCGGTGCGCTACCGGCGGCGACGCTTGCGACGCTGGCGATGGACGAGGTGATGTATCTACGCTCGGCGTCCACCGCGATCGACCTCGCGGAGCGCGCGCTCCGTGCAGGCCTCCCAGTCGAGCCCCATCACGCCTGGGCGGGGCTGGCGCTCGTGGTCCTCGCGGTCGCGGACCGCCTCGAGGAGGCTCGGCGGGGGGCGGACGAGATCCTCGCCGAAGCGCGGGACCGCGGCGCTGCCCTCACGGTCGCCACCGTCTTGGCACATCGAGCGTTCATCGACGTCCGCCGGGGCGACCTGATCTCAGCGGAGGCAGACGCGCAGGCGGCGATCGCGCTCGCATCCGACCTGCTGGGCTCCGAGTTCGTAGTCGTCGTCGCAGCGCCGGAGGCGGTACTGGCGGGACTCGACCGTGACGCGACTCCCGACTCCCTGCGGCGTCTCCTCAACGACGCCGGCGTTCGGAGCGATAGCGAGTTCATGGCTCGAGGCATCTTCCGCCACGCCTCGGGAGTGCTCAGAGCAGCCGCGCACAACCATGAAGCGGCGATCGAGGAGCTAGGCGGATGCGCACTCGACCATCCGATGTTCGGAGGCGAGAACCCGGCGATGGTGCCATGGCGATCGGCGGCGGCCGTCTCCCTCGCCGAGCTCGGCCGTCACGACGAGGCTCGCAGCTTGGCCTCTGAGGAAGTGCGCCGGGCGCGGTCCTTCGGCGCGCCACGCGCGATCGGCATCGCGCTGCGCGCCCAGGCGCTGGTCGGTGCTGGCACGGAACGAGCGGAGGGGCTCCAAGCGGCGCTTGAGGTGCTGGCGCCATCGCCCGCGCGGCTCGAGCACGCACGGGTGCTGGTCGACCTGGGCGCAACGCTGCGAGCCGCCGGACAGCGCACCGCAGCCCGGGAGCCCCTGCTCGAAGGGCTCGCGCTGGCCGCCCGCTGCGGCGCCCGAGCCCTGGAGCGCCGGGCGCGCGCCGAGCTTGCGGCATTCCGCAAGCTCGAGATCTCGTCACGGCGGCAACTCTCTGACGTGCTGGCGCGCCCGCGGTACAGCGATCAGCTCGCGCGCGCAAACGACTGAGCCATTTCCGCACCAAACCGCAGGACCAAAAAAAGCGGGGTTTGCAGATGGGCGGCGCTTGTTGCCGTAGCGTCCGGTGCACCCTCACGGCGGCGGCGCGGTCGGCGTTCTATGGTGAGGGGAGAATGCGGTTGCTTAATGAAGACCTGATCGAGATAGAAAACGGCGGACGGCGTTGCGGCGTGTGCGGCTCTGGTCGTGGGTGGCGTGGGTTTACGGTCGTCCGCCCGGCCGAGCGGGAGCCTGTCGTCTTGTGCGGCGGCTGCCGAGCCCGGTTCGGGGACGATCCGCCGGTGGGCCGCAGGCCGGCGGCCGCGTTGGAACCCGTCCCGCCACGGCTGAGCCACCCGCGCCAGCGGCACAGCGCGATGGGGTGCGCGGGCCCGACCGGCCGGATCGCCTACGAGCGGCGCTGCGCAAGCTGCCTGGCTCGTTCTCGACGGCGATGGCCGCCCGTGCGGCAGGCATTAGCAGCGAGAAGGCGCTTGCCCGGCTGCAGGACTTGGAGCGCCGCGGCGAGGTCCAACGCGTCGGCAAACGCTGGTCGACCGAGCCGCCGCGGAGCGACGTCGCCGCAGCCATGGATCGGCTTGAGGCGCGGACGAGCAACCTTCGGATAGTGCGAGAACGCGCGCGGGTCGGCTGACCAGTCGACGAGGACGCTAGGCGAGGCTTGGCTACGGGAGTCCTGGGCGAGGTGGCTCTGGGCGCCGGCGACGAGCGCGACGTCCGATGCAGCCCTGTCACGGTGGGCTTGCGCGTGCGCCGCATTGGGTGTACATCCCGGCTTCACCGACAAACAGGAGGCACCATGACCCGCAGTCTCACCGTCCGTCGCCAGAAGACTGGCGCCGCTATCACCGGCGCGAGCGTCGTTGGCGCATTGGTAGTCGGCCCGCGCTTGATGGGGCCGTCGGCGATGGCTCCGCTCGCGATTGCCGCGTCTGCCGTGGGCGCGCTGGCCATTGGTCGGCTAGCGATCGCCGATGCGGTCATTCGTAAGCTCCGCGTGGAGGAGATCGAGATCGGCTCGCTGAAAGTCCGCCAGCTCGAGGTCGCCGGCCAACGTTGGCCCGAGAGCCCGCCGGCATCGACGGCGGCGTAGCCGACACACGCATCGTCCATTAAGCGGCGACCCGCACCGGCGCCGGTTACCGGTGCTCGGTTGCGGGCTCGCCCGTCTGCGCAGCGGGGCCACCGCCAGCTGTCGAGGCCTCCGCCAGCCGGCGGTGCAACCGCTCGCGCAACTCGTCGGGATCGTAGTGTCGGTGCGCGCGGCGGTTGCGGGCGATTACGACGCCGGTGGCCGCGACACCTGCGACACCGGCCAGACCGATGAGCTTCCACCGTTGGCGCACGCTCGCGTAGGTTACCCCGGGGTGAAGCACCCGACCCTGACGCTCGACGGAGCCGTCGACATCGCCTCGACCGGCGATGTCTGGCTGTTCCGCGGCAGATCGGCCGCAGACCTAGCGATCCGAGCCCTTACCAACAGCCCCGTGAATCACGTCGGGATGGTGGTCGCCATCGATGACCTGCCCCCGCTCCTATGGCACGCCGAGCTCGGTCGTTCGCTGCCCGACGTATGGACCGGGCAGCGGCAACGCGGCGTTCAGCTACACCACCTCCCCGAAGCCATCACGACGTGGAACGAGCGCTACAACCAACGGGCCTGGGTCCGCCAGCTCGAGGGCACGATCGAACGTCACCATGAGGACCGGCTCATGGAGGTCATCGCCCGCTTCGACGGCCGAGCGTTTCCCACGACCCCCGGACTCATCAGACAATGGGCCAAGGCCCGCTTGCGGCGCACCTCGTCACTGGAGAGCATCTACTGCGCCGAGCTCGTCGCCACGACCTACCAGCACATGGGCCTGCTCCCGAGCCACCGGCCAGCGAACTGGTATGACCCAGGGCGTTTTTGGAGCGGCGACCACCTCGAGCTGGTCCCCCCGTTTGCTCTCGCCGATGAGATCGCGGTGCGCTGACCAACACCCAACCACCTGCCCTACCGCTGCGAACCGCCCGCCTCGGCCAACGCCCAATCGACTCCGCGGCCCCAGCGGCCCGGCCGGTGGCTTTCGCCGCCACCGGCCGGACCATTCTGGGCTTAGCTGATATGCACCGCGGTCGTCGCGGTGTTTCCGGCGCCGTCCGTGATCGTCACCGATCCGTCCAGGTGCTTGTGGGGGAGCGTGACGGTCGTGCCGTCGGCGGTGGTTCCGTTAGAGAACGTCCAGTGCGCTGCCAGGACGTCGAAGTGACCGCCGATGGCACGCGCAGTGAGGGCGATCGTGTTCCCTCGCTCCGGACGCTGCTCGACGACCGCGCTCAGCGGCAGGTCGATCAGCACCGACTGGGTCCAGCTGTAGCTCTGACCGAGATTGTCGGTCACGCTTGCCTTCACCCGGTAGAGGCCCCGTCGCGGGAACGTGTGCGTGAAGCGCGCCGAGATGGGCTGGGTCTCGGTGGTGCCGTCGCCGAAGTTCCAGCTGATCGCGCCGTCGCCCTGGGTGCTCGCCGTCGAGCCAATCGACGTCGACAGCGCGCCGGGCGCCTGCGCCTCCTTTGCGGTGGCGTAGAAGCTAACCGTCCGCTCAGCGGTCTCGACCTGATCCGGGTAGAACTCGATCGTCGGCTGTGAGAACGCGTTCGGGTTGGTGACCTGCGCGTACGCTTGCTGAGGGCTCGGATCCAGTCCGAGGGCCTCGCCGGCCTGGCGAACCGCGTCGACGTTGTCCTGGGCCAGCTGCGAGCCGACGTTGAACCGGACGAAGTCGCTCTGGGCGATCTGCGCGGCCGGGTAGACGCCGGGCCGCTGGTCCCAGTAGTAGCCGAGCTGGTCGCTGGCGTGGTCGATGATGTGCACGCCGTCGATGCCCGGCAACCCGGCGAACGAGCGCTCGATCGCCGCCGTGACCTCGGGGAACGCCTCGCCCGGGGCCGTCGCGTAGATCTGATCGCCGACCCGGGCGACGGTCGTCGACGTGCCGATGGTGGGGTTGCCGCCGTTGACGTTGAAGTACGGCGCGTTCAGCGAGCGGTTGATCGTGAAGATCCCGCCGACCTGGGTCCAGTCCCACGTTCCGGCGCCGCCATTGCTTGCCGGCTCGCTGAGCGGGCCGGGGCAGCCAAGCGGTCCATCGGGGTGGTTGCACGACATCGCCGCGAGCAGGCCCTGGTTCTGGGCCGCCGTGCTGAACGACACGTTGTCGGCCTCAAGCGTCGTGTCGGTTATGCGATGAGCGTGGGCGAGCGCGCGAACGATCGCGTTAGTGATGAATGTGCCCTGCTTGACGACCTCTGGATAGTGGGGATCGGCGCCGATTGTCTCCTGGCGACCGAGCGTGCCCTGCGCGAGCACTTCCGTGCCGCCGAACAGCTCGGCCAGACGCGTCCGCACGTACCCGGGGTAGTCAGCGCTCCACTGGTTGTTGCCCGGCGCGGTCGGGTCGTACTGATCGGCGTGGACCGGCACGTTGGCGTACATGCCGATCGTCGCGCCGGTGCCCGGCTCGCGGGCCCACAGGATCGGCAGCTGATCGTCGACGGCGAACCCGGCCATCTGATCGGTTCCCTGGACCTGCGAGAGCAGGCCGTGAATGGTCCCGGTCGCAGACCACAGCTCCGCCGGGCGGGCGTTTGACTGTGCCTTGAGGACTGCCCGGACGGCCGCCTCCTTGACCTCGTGCAGGTAGGCCGGGTGGGTGTGGCCCCAGATTCCCATGAGGGTCGGCGCGGCGTGGTCGTGGGTGGCCGACTCCACGATGTCAGCGGACGTGACGTCATAACCGCGAGCGGCGAGAGCGGCTGCGGCCTCGCGGCGCGCGTCGTCGGCGCCGTCGCCCGTGTTCGGGGCCTGATACGCGGCAAACCAGCCCTGCGAGTCAACTGACTCGAAGACCACAGCATGCTTGCCGTGGCCGATGAAGAATGCCCGCACCTGCAGCGGGTCGTGCGCGCCGCCCGTGACGATGTAGTTCGAGCCGTAGCCGCCATCGGCCATCGGCGTCTTGGGCGTTATGTCGACGACCGAAGTCCCGACCTGGAACAGCGCGGGATCGGTCTGCGGCTTCTCAGCGTGGGGCGCCCGGGCGCCGGGTGTCGAGGCGCCCGGCGCGGCGGACGCCCCGGACGCACCGACAGCCGCTAACGAAAGCGCTGCCGCGGCGGCGGCGACCGCAGCAGTTTTGGTTTTGCGAGACATCACTTTTCTCCTGGTTAGACACAGGAGCGCCGATTGACGGCGCCCGTTCGGGACGATGTGCGCACCGTGCAACGGGGCGCGAGGAACCCGCTGCGCTCCGCTGAGCGACGCACCTCGGGACGGTTTCATCCTGGCATCGGAACAGCCCCGATACCAGAGGATGGACTCCAATGTTGTTGTAACGCGTCACAATTGGCGGATGGGGCAGACCGTCCCACCGCTGGCGGCCCTGGTTGGGCGGATCGATCGCGACCAGCTGGTCGAGACCATGCTCGGCACGTTCCGCACGGAGATCCCTGGGTATGCGCGCCTGCCCGAGGCCGTGATCCGCGGCCAGGTCCGCGAGGTCGCCCGACAGAACACCGACCTGTGCTTGGACTGGGTTGCCGGAGGAGGCGCGCCCGAGGCCGCGCACTTCGACGACTTCAAGACCTCTGCCAAGAACCGCGCGACCGAGGGCATGCCGCTCGAAGACCTGCTGCGCGCCTACCGGATAGGCGCCACCTCAGCGTGGCGTGTCCTGGTCGCGGTGGCTACGCCAGCGGAGCACGACGCACTGACCGGCGCCGCCGAGCTGGTGATGATCTACATCGATCAGGTCTCGGGGACCGTCGCGGAGGCGTACCTGGAGGAGCGGCAGCACCTTGTCTCAGAGCAGGAGCGAGGGTTGCGCGGACTGCTCGATGCGCTGGTCGGGGAGGATGCTCTCGATCCGGGTCACCACGAGACCGCCGCCCAGCTCGGCCTGCCGCTCGGCGGCAGATTCGCGACCTTCGCACTGGCGATCCCGCGCGGCGGCGCGCGTGCTCACGCGCGCGTTGCCGCGGGCTTGCGAGCTTCGCTGCGCTGGCGCTGACAGAGGGCGACCGGGTCGTCGGGCTCTGGCTGCCGGGCCGCGAGCTGGCGCCCGCGCTTCCCGCCGGCGCGGTCGCGGTCCTCGATCCTGAGGTGGGGCGCGAAGAGCTCGCGGCGAGCCTGGCCGACGTCCGGCTCGCCATGGACATCCTGCTGCGGCAGGGCCGAACGGGCGTCGCGCCGATACATGACCTGACCCTGGACCTGCTGCTCGCGCGGGCACCGCGGGTGGCCGCGGACCTGCGAGCCCGCGTTCTCGACCCGCTCAGTCCCAATCACGGCCGCTCGCGTGGCGACCTGCATCGAACCGTCGCGACATACATCGCGCTGCATCGCGACCGGCGGCAGACCGCCGCGCGCCTGCACATCCACCCAAACACGCTCGACCACCGCTTGCACCGGGCGCGGGAGCTAAACGGGCTGAACCTCGACGACCCGGAAGACCTCGCCACGATGGTCCTCGCGCTCCGCGAGGGTCGCTGACCGCCCGACATAGCAAACGCATCTGGGGGGTCAGCTCAGCGGCGGGAACACGTCAAGCCAGACGCGGTGCCCCCGCGCATCGAAATAGCCGCGCGTGTCGCGATCGGGCACCCGCTGGGGCAGGCCACTCAGTGACATCCACAGCGCCGGTCGTACGACGCGTCCGCCGGCGAGCTGCACGGCGACCGCCCGACCGGCGTAATGGAAGCTCTGATCCATGGTGCACTTGATCTCGGGGCCGCCGAGCGGGTCGCGCGAGCGCTGGCCCGAGGGCAGGATGTAGCGACCGCGCACGATCCGCTCCGGCGTTCCGCTGTGATGATCGAGCAGCCGCACGAGCGCCCCGCCGATGATGTTTGCCGCGTCCGCCGAGGTTGATTCGGAGTCGTCGGAGTGGTGGCAGCCGAAGCGGTCGTCCGAGGAGGGGTCGAAGTTGCTCGCCGTCGGGATGCCGACAGCGTTGCCCGCCGGGAAGATGTAGCCCAGCATGTCCTCCCCGAGGCCGTCGATGAAGCGGAACGGGGCGTGCATGTGCGGGAGCAGCCATGGCGGAAGCGCCGCTGTCGGGTCGGGCATGTCCTGTGGGCCCAGGAAGCCCCGCAGATAGGTGAACGGGAACGCCTCGCCCGGAATCGAGATGAACTCGCCGTCACCGATCTGGAATGCCGCCACCTGCGAGCGCAGCGACTGCCCGCTCGAGGCGCCGTCGGCCGCCACCGGGGAGGCGACAGTGCAGTCCGCGTTGTAGGCGGGCCGCTGGGCGAACACGCCCAGGGACGCGCCGAACAGGAACAGCGCGTTCTGAAGCTTGTCGCAGATGCTCGCCCGTGCCCCCCAGATCGTGTTGGTGTGTGAGTTGTGGTACTCGCCGGTCTTGAGGGCGTGGACGATCGGTGCGGCCATGTCGGTGCCGAACGCCTTGGTCTCGCCGGTGTAGCCGACCGGGACATGGAGCGTTCCGGTCGCGTCGGTACCGCCGCCGGCGTTGAACAGCGTCCGGCAGCCTGCCGGGTGGCTGGCGTTGATGAATTGCTGCGGCGTGCGCGAGATCGCCGACTGATAGACCTCGGGACTCTCGACCGAGCCCACGGACCCGGCCATCTCGATCGCTACACCGCCCAGCTGCCGCTGAAGGGTGTTGCGGAAGAAGTTGATCCAGTCAGCGGAGACCCAGTTGTTCTGCGCGTCGAGGGCCGGAGTGCCGCCGTTGAAACCGAGCGTTTCGTCATGCTGACTGACGCTCGCCAGCGTCACGATCGTCCGTCCGCGGGCGTCGACCGCCTGCAGGACGGGGATGTGCTGATCGTCCACGAACGGGTACGAGGACCAGCACTGGCGGACGTTCGACGGTTCGAGGACCTCCGTGTAGCGGATGGTCGCCGGGCGCAGCGCCCGGTAGGCCCGTTCGATCGCCCGCGCGCTCTGATCCACCATGTACGTGACCCAGTAGTTGTTGACCCCGGATGTCGTCTGCGAGACCCCGCCCAGACCCAGGCTGTCCGGGGCCGACTCGTCGTGCGTGGCGGATATGAAGATGTTGCTCAGCCGGTAGCCATCGGCACGGACCTTGGCTCGGATCCGCTGCTGGTAGATGTTGAACAGACCCTCCTGGTCGACCACCTCGACCGCGATCGTCCGGTGACCGTTGGACACCACCGTCGCGCGCGCGGTGACGGGGTCGGCCACATGATCGAAGTAGCGCGGGCTGTTCCCACCACCACCCAGCAGATTGCCGTCCCAGCGGCCGTCGTGATTGCAGTCGATGTAGGGATCGCCCGGGTCGAAGTGACCGTCGTGCTGGGCGTCGATGTACGGCTCCTCGAACGCAAACTGCCGGGGGCCGTTGTATTGCGCCGGATGAGCGCAGTTGGCGGGATCGTGGCTCCCCAACTGACCGAAGACCGGCGGCGTGAAGTTCGATACGGCCGCGCCGGCGCGAAAGCGCGCCGCCGGGCCATGGTGATAGTGCCCGTGGTAGCCGCCCGCGGGTGTCAATAGCATCGCCGCGGCGGCAAGGGCAGATTTCAGTGTCATTCCAACCATGAGAATGGGGAGCTTCCTCCAAGCTAGGACATCACGTCGCCGGACGGCGCGTCAGGGCCGGGGCGCGCCGTAAGCGGCGGCCTCACTGCCGTGTGATCTTGGCATCCGATCAGCGCTACGCCCTTGGGGTCGATACCAAAGTTGTTGTGACAGCTCACAAATCACTCCCCCCGACACCACGAGCCGGCAGCGCCCGTGCGGTCAGCCCGGGCTAGATCCATCCAACTGTTTCAGCCGTTCGATCGCGGCCCCGACATGGGTGAGGTATCGCGTGACCGCCGCCTGCACGGAAGGCTCCGTGCTGTGGGCGGGAAGCGCGCGCAGCAGGTTGAGACGGCTTTCGGCCACCCACGCTGAGACGTCCGACTCTCTCAGCCACCGCCCCTCTGACTTCCACGTGGAGCTCATCAGCCGCGGCCAGTCCTCGATGCTGGCGGGGTAGGGGTTGGGCGCGCACAGCCGGTTCTTATCGGTGTCGTCGTCCCGACGGGCCTCGACGAAACCGATCAGCGCCGCGTTGAAACAGGGCGATAGGTACCGCACCTGCTGAAGCACGATCCGCTCGGGCTGGAAGATCGGCGTGGCAGGGGCATCGTTCAAGCCAAGCGCCGTACAGTCCACGTGCAGGACGTCCGTTCCGCTTTCGGTTTCCCCATGCTCGAGCACGATTCGGTCGGCTTCGATGCGCCGCACACGGCCGAGCCGGACGACGTCCGCGATCTGCCGCAGGACCTCCAGCTCGCGTGTGCTGAGCATCGTGCCGCGGTACATCGTTGCGGGCCACGAGGGGTCGATCCGCACGAACCGCCCCGAGGACTCGAGCCGCTCGAAGAGCTCGTCGAGGTTCGCCGCCTGGGCGCCGGCCTCGGCATCAAGAGAAATCCCCTCCATGATCGCCCCGACCTGCTCCAGCGGCTGGAAATGGACGCGGTCATAAAACCACGCGTCGCGGGGCCGGATCCAGCGAATCCGATCCGGCTCCACCCCGTTAGCCAAAAGCCAGATACACGCGTCCGCTGCCGTCTTGCCCGACCCCATGACGGCATACCTCGACGCCGACCCAGCGGCCGCCGGCAGGTCGTTGACAGGGATGACTCGAGCTCCCGCCGCCACATCAAACGATGCGGCATGCGTGGCCGGGATCGACCCCTCCAGATAACGAGCGTCGACCAGCCTGCGACGCACCGCCACATCGTGAACCCGTCCCGTACTCAGCTCTCTGACCCGCTCAACATTGCTGCCGCCACCCACATGCTCGTGGCGCCACAACACGCGGACGCGGCGGGTCTCGGTGATCCGCGCGGACGCCTCGGCGAAGTACGCGCTGACCTCCTCGCCGGTCGCTCGCTCGTAATAGCCGGCGTTCTCGCCGTCCGTGTCAATACGGTCCCCGCCGAGCGCCAGCGAGTTCACCCCGTAGTACGCAGACGGGGTATGCAGACGAACGAACGGATACGCATCCAGCCAATGACCGCCCGGGCCGGGCCGGCGGTCGATCACCGTCACCTCGACATCCGCCTCGGCCACTAGCGTTTCGGCGAACGCAAGTCCGCTGGCGCCTGCGCCTACAACCAGATAATCCGTATCGTCGAGCACTCTCTCGCTCCCGGCCTCCGAGCCGCGCCGCCGACTCCCATGCACCTACGATAGATCAGAGGCGGGATGAGAAGGTTGTGCGTCCGAAAAGCGGTCTCCCAGCGCTGATCACGTCACGGCTCGGGACGATCAGAAGGGTGGCCAACTCGTTTAGCCGTGGGATACTCAGAGGGTGCCGAGCGACTGGCGTACCAACGGTGTCCGCGTTGTTCGCAGCGACGAGCTCGATATCAACACCCCCCAGACGCCTGGGATGACGCGCGCGGCGGCAATCACGACTGCTCGCACGGGCGCCGAAAAGCTGTGGGCGGGCACGGTGGTCATCGAGCCTGATGCCAAGACGGGCGCGCACCACCACGGTCCGGTCGAAAGCGTCATCTATGTCGTGTCCGGCCGCGCCCGGATGCGCTGGGGTGAGCGGTTGGAGTACGTCGCAGAGGCCGGGCCGGGCGATTTCATCTACGTCCCGCCATATGTTCCACACCAGGAGATCAACGCCGAGCCGTCGGAGCCGCTCTCGTGCGTCCTGGCGCGCTCCGGCCAAGAGCCGGTCGTCGTGAATCTCGACCTCGCCGAGGTCGAGCCCAACCCGCAGCAAGTCCACTGGGTCGACGATATCCACCCGGCGCCGTGATGTTTCCTTCACCGCGTGCAGCGTAGATCTGGCTGGTTTAGCGAGCTGCGGCGCGCTCGAGCAGCTCGCCCGCGGCTAGCACGAGCCCGTCCTCGCTCGCTCGACCTACGAGCTGGACAGACGCGGGAAGGCCATTCTCTGCGGGTCCGCACGGGAGCGCCAGCGCGGGCCAGCCGAGCACATTGAACGGGTACGTGAAGCGGATCGCAGCATCCCGGATTGTCAGTTCGTCCGCGTCGGCGGGAGGAGACACGAACGGGGTCGTCGGCGTCAACAGCAGATCGACCCCCTCGAGCCGCTCGAGGCACCGCTCGCGGTAGGCCTCGCGAGCGCGCAGCCCCTCCTCGAGCTCCTCATCGGTGACCGTCAGGCAGCGCTCGATCTTGACCCGCACGTTCTCGCCATAGCGGGCAGCGTGCTCGCGGAACAGATCGCGGTGGACCTCGGCCACCTCGCGCATGAACACGCTCGCGACCCGCTCGGGAAGGGGAAGTTCGAGCTGCCGGGCACGCGGAAAGAGTCGGCCGGCCTCCTCAACACGCGCGCGCACGAGCGGATCGGCGAGCTCGCTCCACGCTATGCCAAGCTCCAATTCGTCAAGCGATTCGAGACGCCGCGCTAAGAAGTCGGGCGCGAGGGTCGTGAGCATTGACGCGCACTCCGGGACGGACCGAGCCATCGGGCCCGCGTGGTCGAAGCTCGGGGCGAGCGGGAAGCAACCGTCCAGCGGCACGAGGCCGTGGGTCGGCTTGAAGCCAACGACACCACACCACGCCGCGGGGATCCGGATAGAACCGCCCGAATCGGTCCCCAGCGCGGCGTCCGCGAGCCCGGCCGCAAGCGCAGCCGCGGACCCGCCGCTCGAACCGCCCGCTAAGCGACCCGGCGCGACCGGGTTCGGCACGGTCCCGAAATGCGGGTTCTGCGACGAGATCCCGTACGCGAACTCGTGAAGATTCGTCTTGCCCACGGTCGCGTACCCCGCCGCTTCGAGCCGCGCCACGGCCTCCGCCGTGCGGTCGGGGACGTGCTCGGCGAACACGATGGAGCCATACGTCGTGACGAGCCCGGCCGTGTCGAACAGGTCCTTGACAGCCAGCGGGATCCCGTCCGCGGGCCGCTCCGGGCGGGCGAGGAAGATCGACACGCGGCGATTATCTCTCGCCCGCGTTCCGTTCCAGGGCCCGCACGCTGCGGGCGACCTCGACACCACTGGTTCGGAACGAACGGATCAGCGAATGCGCTCGCGCCGGCGGCGCGCTCAGCAATGGCAGGTGAAGCCTCAGCGCTGGCGGCGACGATCAATGCGAAACGGACGAGGACCCAGCGTTCTGCTCGCGACTGCCAGGGCGCTGAATCAGCCGCTCTCCCGAATGCCGAAGTGACGAAAGGACAACGCGGATTTGTACGGATGGTGCTCTCGGCTAGCTGCGGATTTGAAGCTCTGCGCCCCGGCGTAGGGTCTGCGGAAAGGTAGTCGCGATGAAAGGCTTGATGATGATTCCGTTCCCGGTAGCTGGTGGAAGCTTGATCTTTGTTGGCTTTTTGGTTACGTGGTTCTTCGCGCTGTCGTACAGCTATTACACGCGCCAGGGAAGCGGTATCAACCAACATCCCTACGCAGACCTTGACCATAACTCCGGCCGCGAGACACCTTCAGAGCTCGCTCACGACATCACTCAGGACGTCAGGAACTGGGATCGTGGAGTCGCCGGCCGTCACAGGCGCCGGCATCCGCCTCGCCAATAAGAGCAGCCCGGCGGCTCGTCGGCAGAGGGGTGCAACGGGCTACCTGCCACAGCGTCGACCGCGCAGTTCGCCCTGCCGACGCTGCTGGTTTGAAATGTCGAGAGCGGTCTCGGCACCAGCGCCAAGCCTGCCCGCTTCATCGTCGGTTGCTCGCCTCGCGGGTCGACCAACGCGCCAGACCGCCGGCGCTGTGGCGGCCGCGGCTACGCTGACGATCTGACTTCCGTCGACCTGGCGGACAGCGAGAGCGGCGACGCCGCGCCAGACCCGTGTCGGCGACGAAGAAGGAGTTGGGGCGACTCCAGGCGAGTCAGCCAAGATGGTGCCAATAGGTGATGCCCGTGCCGATCCGGACGAAGCCCTCAGCTGAGTACAGCCGCTCACCGTCCGGTGTTGCGTTGAGTGACCGCTGCGTGCGCTCCAGCGGTGCACGCTGTGGCGCACACCGTTCGCAGCAGTCGCGCGGCCCAGTCCCTGCCGCTGGAAGCCAGGCCAGACGTCCATGTCGTAGATGCCGGCGATCTCTCTTGGGGCAAAGGCCCAACTGCGGCCGGCAAAATGGCCGTCGACGCGAGCGACCGCGTGCCAGGCGCGAGCTCCGGGAGCGTCGACGAGTGAGAGCAGTCGCTGTCCCTCGGGTCCGTACTCCGGCACCTCAGTCGTGATCACCACGCGATCGTCGTCGGGATCTGCGACAGACTCAAGGGGAGCCGTCATCCACCACGGCTCCCAGCCACGCTCGAAACCCGCCGCCTCTAGGCCAGAAGCATCGACATCACCGGCCAGCCATGCGCCGACGATGCATGCCCCACGCTCGCGCGCCGCGGTGACGCCGTGATGGGCGGCTGCCGCGTCGATAGCCCGCGGGAAGTTGAGCATCAGGTGACGGTTGTGCGCCTGCCAGGACCACCGCAGACCGGCCTCATCCCAGACCTCGCCGCCGCCCGCGATCGCAACCGCGTCGTTCCACGCGGCTTGGTTGATTTCACAGTCGGCAACAGTCGCAGGCACGGCGCGGATAAACATATCGCCGGCGGAAACGGCCGCGTCACGAACGCCCAAGCACGAGATGTGCGTTACTCGATCGACCTCGATTCGGGCCTACGTGGCTTCGAGGACAGCCTGAGCGGCGAGACGAACCCCAGTGCGACCACCGGCCGGCGCTAGATTGAGCGGGTGATCACGGGACCGGTCCCCGCCAGGAGATGCGCCGCTCGCCCCGCCAGGTGAGGCGGCTCGCCGCCGTTGGCCCGAGCGCGGTCGTTTTGGCGCCGGTGCTGTTCTTGGCGGGGTGCTTTGGGACGGAGACAACGCTGGCGGAGCATGCAGCCGAGTACGCGCGCCTGATCGCCAGCACGCAGGGGTTGACCGTCCAAAGCGTGAGCTGTTCGCCGCGTGGCGAGGTAGCGTGGACGTGCACGGGCCGCCTTCAGTCGGGCCGGAGGTTCACCTGTAGCGTCGGTCCCGCCGGTCGCGTCCCCCAATCCGGCACATGCACGGCGCAGGCGGGCAGGCCATGATCCCCCGGCACAGGGAGCCGAGTGCCTGACTTCCGGCTTTCAGTGAAAGTCTTCTCGCCACGTTGCCTAGCGCGCAAGCCAGTAGATCTTCTGCACAGAGATATTCTCGACAGCGAACTACAATTCTGAAAATGGCTACCGAAGCCCCAGCGCCGCTCGCATCCGATTTGTGCTGGCTGCTCTCGCGAGCGAGTCATGTGCTGACGACCGAGCTTACGTCCGCGCTCGAGTTTTCAGGCATCTCCCCGCGCGCCCATTCGGTGCTTGCCACGGCGATGACCGGCGAGTACACGCAGACGGAGCTGGCGCGGCTGGTGGGCCTCGACAAGACGACGATGGTGGTCACGGTCGACGAGCTCGAGGCCGGCGGCCTCGCGGAGCGGCGCCCGTCGAGGGGCGACCGGCGCGCGCGCGTAATCGCCGTGACCAAAGTCGGCCAGCGGAAGGTTCGTCGAGACCGATACGGTCCTCAACCGCATCCGTGACGACGTGTTGGCCTCGCTCCCGGAGGACGAGCGGGACGTTTTCCTCCGTGCCCTCGGCCGCCTGGCTTGCGGTCGGCTCTCCGAGCCGGTCGCGTGCGCCCACACGGTGCGCCGCCGGGGTTAGCCCGTCCGTTTCGCAAGCGGCCTCGGGCGCGCGGCTTCCAACGGGGCGTAAGGGCAACCCCGCTTCGCAGTAAGGCCCAGCGCCACCACATCGGGACCGAATTGCTGATGTGCCGACACGGTTCTCAGCTCATCCTTTCCTAGGTACTTACGAGATCGTCTGGTTGCAGATGATCTGTTACGGTTCTTTCTTGAACAGTTCAGCCTAGGAGATGATGCCGGTGAGCCAGCAATCGCAGACGCAACTGGGAATGGAGAGCGACAGCCGACGATGGGTGGCGCTCGTGGTGCTCTGCGCCGGGTTCCTGATGATCATCCTCGACCAGACGATCGTGAATGTCGCGCTGCCGTCGATCCAGAGGGACCTGCACTTCTCCCAGTCGAACCTGGCCTGGGTCGTCAACGCCTACCTGATTTCGTTCGGCGGTCTGCTCCTGCTCGTGGGTCGACTCGGAGACCTGATCGGACGGCGACGGATCTTCCTCGTCGGGCTAACCGTGTTCACATCCGCTTCCTTGCTGTGCGGACTTGCTCAGAGCCAAACCCTGCTGATAGGCGCACGGTTCGTGCAGGGCATCGGCGGAGCGATGACGGCGGCCGTGATCCTCGGCATGATCGTGACGATGTTCCCCAAGCCCTCGGAGCAGGCGAAGGCGATCGGCGTCTACAGCTTCGTCGCCGCCGCGGGGGGCGCGATCGGCCTGCTGGCCGGCGGCGTGCTGACCCAGACCATCAACTGGCACTGGATCTTCTTTGTGAACCTGCCGATCGGGGTCGCCACCGGCTTCTTCGCCACAAGACTGCTCCCATCCGATGACGGCATCGGGCTCCAGCACGGCGCCGACGCGCTGGGCGCGACGCTGTTGGTGAGTTCACTGATGCTCGCGGTCTACACGATCGTCGAGGCCAGCCACTATTCGTGGGGATCGGCACACACGCTTGGCTTCGGCGCGCTCGCGGTGTTCCTTCTGGGGTCGTTCGTGGTGCGCCAGGCAACGGCCGCCAACCCGCTGATGCCATTGCGCGTGTTCCGCTCCCGGACCGTGACGGGTGCGAACCTGATCCAGGTTCTGATGGTGGCTGGGCTGTTCGGGATGTTCTTCCTCGGCGCGCTCTATCTGCAGCGAGTGCTGCGCTACGACGCGGTCGAGGTTGGGCTTGCGTTCCTGCCCGTCGCGCTAGGGATCGCCGCGCTGTCGCTGCGGTCCGCCGCCTGGCTGATGATGCGCTTTGGCTCGAGACAGACACTGATCGCCGGGTTGACTCTGATGGCTGCCGGGCTGCTGCTGTTCCGCGGCGCTCCGACAAACGCCGATTACCTCAGCGACCTGCTGCCGGTGATGGTGCTGCTCGGCGTGGGCGCGGGGCTTGCCTTCCCGTCACTGATGACGCTCGCGATGTCGGGGGCCACGCGGGAGGATTCGGGACTGGCGTCGGGTCTGGTCAACACCACGCAGCAGGTCGGCGGCGCGCTTGGACTGGCGGTGCTCGCGACCTTATCGACGACGCGTAGCAGCGAGCTACGCACGCACGGCGCATCAACGGCCGCGTCGTTGACCAACGGCTATCACTTGGCGTTCACGATCGGTGCGGGCCTGGTGCTGGTCGCGATCGCTGTCGCCGTGGTCGTGCTGCGGCCGGAGCAAAAGCTCGAGGTCGTGGAAGAGAGCGATCCCGCCACGCTTCGCGAAACGGACCTCGAATACGTGGAGGAAGCCGCCTAGATTGAGGAATCGCTCGGCGCCGCGGCTGCGCTTATCGGTCCGGAATCAACCTGACGGCGAGCTCGACGCCGAACGCGTCGGGTGGCTTGGTTCGACGCTTTCGATGCCCGACGTCTTGGTCTCGACAAGCAGGGCGGCCGTCACTCCTCCCCCACGGCTGGTTCCTCGTAGCGTTCCGCCCAAAGGTCCGGTTTGGCGATGTCGCCCTTCGGTCCGCTAAACCGGGTTTGGACGTCGACCTCGTGCGACGCTTCGTTGACGGCATGCGTTTGCACCGCGATCCCGCTCAAGACACCGCGCCACGCTCCTTTCATGACCGCGGTGAGGATCGCAACCCGGTCGGCCTCGGGCAGGTCTGTCAATGGCTTGGACAACCGCGACTGAAGCTCGGCGAAGACGTCGTTGAAGATCTCGTCGACGATCGGAGCGATATCGATTGGATCGTCTTTGCTCACCCCCAGAGTCTCCCCCAAACGCCGGCTCGACCCAGATCCAGGACCGACGGCCTGCGTAAGATCGGTATTCGGATGGCGTCTAAGCCGCTTTCATTGTTCATAGAGCCCGGGCGGCGCCGCCACCGGCAGTGGAGACCCGCGCTGTACGGTTTCGCGCTGTTCTTGGTCGTAGCGCTGGCCCTCGTGGGCCTGGTTGCCCTGGTGCTGCTCGTCCTCGGGCTCCTGGACGTGGGTGCCGTAACCCGGCATTTCAACGTCCACTAGCCCAAGCCATTGTTCGCTGAAGGCCCCGACTGAGACGCCGCGATGCATCCGACCCCAGGGCCTAGGCCGCCTAGAAGTCGTCGGTCTGGCCAGCAGGACGTGGGGTGCAGCGCACGACCGACCCTTCACGAGCAGCTCGGTTGCTGGTCAGGCTGAGGTGGGGGCTACGGCGACTGGTGTGAGGATGGTTTCTGGACTGGTGTTGAGTCGGCCGGCGAGGATCCGGTCGGTGACCGCCCAGGCGGCGTAGGACAGGGAACCGGCGGTGCCGGTGACGGTCAGCAGCACGCCGGCGGCGGCGGTCGCGGCGACGCCGTGAGCGCCGAGGATCAACACGGCGGCGGCCGGCCGATACTCGGTCCGACCGGAAGCTGACCGAGCGTGAAGATCGCGATCAGCAGCGCCATCGCGTCAAACACCGAGACATTCACGCCGATCGCGCGGAGCATCAGCCAGTTCCGCGCGACACAGGGCCAGGGCGCTGGGGACCAATCGGGCGATAGCCACCTCGCGAATGAGCTTGAGGAAACTTTCGAGCCTGGTCCACATAACGGCCGCAATCGGAGTACAGTCGATGTCGAGCTGGCCCTGCGGCCAGGATTCTCAGCCCAAGCCCGGATGCCACCGACGGCGCAACCTGCGCCATGAGGCGAGAGGCGGGGGTTACTGGTTTTGACTGCGGGGCCGGTGTCGTACTTCTACCGGCGTTATCCCACCGGCTCGGTGGTTTCGTCCCTATCTGATTGAACGCGCCGGGGTTCTGGCCCTCTTCCCTTCGGCGTGACCCTGATAGAGGGACGGGAAGGCTTCGAAGCCATGGCGCACGGGCGACAGGACTTGGCGGCGCGCAGGCGAGGCGAACGCAGTCGTGCTCGCGGGTCAGGGCGAGTCCCGTCGGCGATCGACGCCCGACGACGCATGAACCCCCAAGCGACCGGTCGGCACGCGGAATACGGCGCCGTGCGGTCCGAGCGAGCGCCGCCACACACGTACCTGACGCGGTCGTTGGACTAACAGGTGCCTGCCGATGCCGCAGTTCGAATCTTTGCCATGCAAGACGCGCCTACGCTGCGCGGAGAGCCGAACCGATCCGATCGGGGATCTATTCGCCGTCCACGGCTCGGTCTTGGAGCCAGTCGGCGACCTCGGTGAAATCGTCGGGTACCACGCAATCGAGATAGGCGTCGGCACGCCGCACTGCGGCGCATCAGGGGCGGGCCGGCGACGCTTCCCCGCGCCGCCAAACGACGTTCGCGGTTCGCCCTCGGTTGGACGGAGGCACCGACATGAGCTCATCTGAGCCGCAAGGCGTCGACGCGAAACGCGACGGGATGTCAGTAGCGGATCTGCAGGAGCTTGAAGAGGTCAAGGGTCTGATCGCTCGCGGGCTGCACGTCGGCGTGCTCACATACGCCGAGGTCGCGACCGCCACGGCCGAGCTCGGCCTCGACGAAACAGACGTCGAGGAGTTGCACGGCCTCTTCGAGCACTCTGAAATCGAGTTGGTCGAGGAAATCGACCCAGCCACTGCGGCGAGTCTGACCATCGAGCGTCCGTCCGAGCAGCGCACCCGACGCAAGGCTCCGCTGGATCTCAGGCCGGAGGGGACGACCGACGGTCTGCAGCTGTTCCTCAAGGGCATCGGCAAGGTGCGGCTGCTGACAGCTCAGGAGGAGGTCGAGCTCGCCAAGCGGATCGAGCGCGGCTCGTTCGACGCCAAACAGAAAATGGTCGAGTCAAACCTGCGGCTGGTCGTCTCGATTGCGAAGAACTACCGCCACCAGGGGCTGCCGTTCCTCGACCTGATCCAGGAGGGCACGATCGGCCTCGTCCGCGCGGCCGAGAAGTTCGACTATCGCAAGGGCTTCAAGTTCTCGACCTATGCCACCTGGTGGATCCGCCAGGCGGTCGCCCGTGCGCTCGCGGACAAGGGGCGCACGATCCGGATCCCGAGCCACATCGTCGAGAAGCTCAACCAGATCGGCCGAGCGGAGCGCAAGCTCGTGACAGCGCTCGGCCGCGAGCCGACGGTCGAGGAGATCGCCGAGGTGACCGGCATCGAGCCCGAGCAGATCGCCTCGATCAAACGCTCCGCGCAAACGCCGATCTCGCTCGATAAGCCCATCGGCGACGATGAGCAGTCCGATTTCGGCCAGCTCATCCCGGACGAACAAGCCGAGTCTCCTTACGAGCGCGCCGCCGAGATCCTGACGAACGAAGCCCTGCGAGACGCGCTTGAGACCCTCAGCTACCGCGAACGCCGCGTGCTCGAGCTTCGTTACGGGCTTGGCGACCAACATCCGCGGACGCTCAAGGAGATCGCACACAGATTCAGCGTCACTCGCGAGCGGATCCGTCAGATCGAAAACCACTCGCTGAAGAAGCTCCAAAACCTCAACGAAGACCAGCAGCTACGAGACGGCGAGGTCGCTTCCGGCCACGCGCTGCTCGGGCTCGGGCACCGGACCTAGACGCCCATCGAGATGATCCTGGAACTCGGGGGCGAAGGCAGCCGCACTGTGCGGTTCGCCACAAAGCAGTAGGCTCGCAGACTGATGGCAAGGCTACGACGATCCGTCTCGCAGCGCCTGTCCTATGGTCCGCGATTCCTGGGCCACTATCGCAATCGGCGTCAGATCGGATCGGCGCCGAGGCAAGCTTTCCGCAGCGCTCGGGAACGAATGCGGAAACCCGACCTTTGATCGCCTCGCCGGGCTTCACGTAAACCCCGGTAGTCAGTCGTGCTGCCGAAATCGTCGCCGCTTCTGAGCAGCGACGGCCTGCGCCTCAGAGTCTCGCTCCTTCTTACGCAAGGCGCGCGTCCGTCCTAGCGTCTCGGCAGCGCGCTCCCGAACCTGTTTAGCTCGGCTGATGATCTTCCGATAGAGCTCGGTCTCGTTCTCGCGCTTGTCCACGCTTCCATCATGGCGCGTAACCAGCCGTTTTGATAGCTGGGTGCGTCGTCGTCGGCGTCATGAAGCGGCCCAAATACACAGTCGCCGCCTGTGCTTGGCGCTCGTCTGCGTTCGGATGGGCGTCCGGGCGACAGCGTCACGAGTTGGTGGGCTGCAAGGCCTGGCGAGACGCTTCGCCGGGCTTGAGCACGAAGACCTCGATCGCGAGGTCGGGATCAATGTGGTTTTGACTCATGAAGGCGATCACTTTGCGATCGAGCTCTCGCTCGACGATTCCTACGAGGGCGTCGCGCATTGCGGTCTGGTAATCGTGGCGGACTTGCAGGACGCGATCTGCGTGACCGTGGTCGACGAGCGTGCGCTCGCCCGTCGTGAGCGTATCTGCGAGCAGGATGGTCACAACGGTCTCGTTGATGGTGGTCTTCGCCTTCGTCGGTCCTCGACCGGTGTACTCGTGAAGTACCCGAACTGCTGAGGTGGCGATCTTCGCCGAGGGGCTTTGGCCTTCGTGCTGGGGGTCCATCGGACGCCTTTCAGCCGCATCCTCGGGCGGGTGTCGGGCACCACGAGAGGGAGAGGAAGCGTCGGAGCCCCGCAGGCAGCGTTCGTCCAGCTTACTCCTCGGGGAGCCGGTAGGCCCTCGGCGGGTCTTTTTGTCACCAAATTGCGCCGTCCAGGGTGGCGTAGCCCCTCGTTGTGTGCTAGTCCAGTCCTTCACCTAGCGGGACCGAGGACTGCACGCTAAGGGCAGTGTCGCGGGACCCAGGAAAGGAGGCGCGTCCATGACATGGAGCGCGCCACTCAGCTTCGACCAGAGCCAACAGCAGGTCGAGGCCATGATGGAGCAGGGCACGACGTTTTCGGACGTCGAGGACGTGATCGATGCCAGCGAGCTCTCGGCCGTGCACAAGGCCGCGGTGTGGCTGCTCGCCTGGTCGCTGCGCGACGTCGAGGAGCAGCGCCAGGATGCTCGGCTCACGCTGGCTGCCGTCGGCACCGGCGAGTTGGGAGGCTGGTGATGCGAGCGCATCGGGAGCAAGACAGCGTTCGGCGTCGTCCGCGGTTAGGTGTCGTAAGGAGCGAGCCGGGATCGCGCCGATCGGCTTTGGGCCGCGAGCAGGGACGTCGTCTGCCCGCGCACCCACCCGAATTCGACGAGCGCGGCCGTCCGATCGCCCAGCCGCCGCTTACCGCCGCCGAGCGCTTGGGAGCGCTCCTCGCCGGCTGAGCGTCGACCCGACGAGAACCTACGCGATACGTGGAGCCGGGGCCGCGCTTGAGCGCCGCTCCAGAGGGCTGCTGTGAGCACGGACCGCCCGAACGGGTCCGCCCGTCAGCGGCTGCTCGCCCTCGAGCGCGCCAATCGCGTTCGGCTGACCCGCGCCACGCTCAAGCGGCGACTACGCACAGGTGAGGTCGCGGCGGCCGACGCCATCCTGCGCAGCTCCCGCGACACGGACACGATGACCGTCGCCGAACTACTTCTAAGCCAGCGAGGCTGGGGGCCAGCGCGTTCGGCGAGGATGCTGCGTTCGTTGTCGCTGTCGGAGAAGAAGACCCTCGGGTCACTGACCGAACGCCAGCGAGTGATGCTCGCGGCAGTGCTCAGCAGCCGTACTTGAGTGGTAGCGAGGGACGAGGTTCGAAACCCGCGACCTTCGGGTTATTAGGCGCCTCGCTGGGGTTACCTAGGCTTCAATTTGCAGGGGTTTCGTGATCTTGCCGGCTGTAGGAATCACCGCGTCGTGAGCCTACTCCGAGAACAAATTGGAGACGGCTGGATCGGGACGCGGCTCCGCTTGCTCGTCGGGTCCTGAACCCGACGCCTTTGCGCGAGCGTAGGGGTAGCGACCTAGCCGCCGCCGGGCCCCATGATCCGTAGCGGTTCACACGCCGCCCCGCTCTCGAGCCCGCCGACCATCCCATCGGGGCTATTTCCCTGACCCCTCACCGACAAAAGACGCAACCCCTTCGGCCGACGCGAAGTGCTGCCCCCCGGGATGACACTCGACCAGCCAAATGGCTCTGTCAATCGGAGGAGGTCGATGATGATGACGGCGACACTCACGGGACTCGGTCACGCGCTTGCCGCGCTTATCGCAGTCGGGTTGGGTACTGGACAAACCGCACCGTCAGTCGAACGTCAGGCGGTCCTGCTGCCGCACAGCACAATCCGCGCGGTGCTCGACACACCCGCTCTCGCAGGCGTCTCGCTGCGCGCCCGGACGGCGGCGTGCGACACGAGTGCTCTCCTCTCGCTGACGATTGACGGACGGCGCGTGCTTTTAACTCCCGTTTCGAGCACAGAGTGGCGCCGCTATCAGGCGCGGCTGTCGCTGCCGTCAGGGCGGCTCACGGTCGCGCTCTCGTATCCCGCCGACCGCACCGCAGCTCGCAAGCCGCGATATAGGTCGCGGCTGTCGCTGCGGTCAGACCGCCACACCCGCGCGATCTCATCTGGTGTCGGTCGCCCGACGCGGCAGGAGCCCTGCCGCCGCCTGATCCAGGTAAGCGATCTGGCACTCGTCCCCGCGACCCCGCCGCTCGGCCCCCCGGCCTCCCCGCCGACCGACCCGCCGGCGAGGAACTCCTGGAGCGGGGACTTCTCGACCGGGGATCTCAGCCAGTGGACCGTGCTCAGCACCGACTCGCTGCCCGGCCGGATCACGGTCGGACCCGCACCGGACGCTCCCGGCGCGTACGCCGGCAGGTTCGAGATCGGCGCCGATGACCCCTCGCCCGATCCGACCGACTCCGGCCAGCAGCGCACCGAAGTCAGAGCAACCCAGGCGCAAAGCCACGGCTACCCCGGCACAGAGGTCTGGTACGGCTGGTCGGTGTACTTCCCCGACCCCGGCTTCACCACGCCGACCGAGAACCCCAACCAGGAGCACCCCCAGACCTTCTTCACCCAATGGAAGCGAACCGGCGGGCACTGCGGCAGCCCCAACACCTTCTTCGAAGTCTCGAGCCCCATGCATCCCGGCTTCTTTCTCGGCGTTCAGGGCGGGACCAACGAGACTGACCAAGGAAGCTCCGAAAACTGCCCAGGAACCGTCTACCACTCCTACCGGCTCGCCGACTTCACCCCCGGCCGCTGGTACGACTTCGTGTTCCACGTCAAATGGTCAAGCGACCCCACCGTAGGGTTCGTGCAGGTCTGGATCGACGGGAACAACGTGCTACCCAAAACCTACGAAGCGACCCTATACCGAGACTGGGACGCGAGCTCTGACTATGGCGTCTACCTTCGACAGGGCGAGCTACGGATCGCATCGCCTAGCAACAGCTCCGTGCTCTACATCGCCGGCACACGCGTCGGCAACAACTACACCGCCGTCGCGCCGGACTTCGCCACGAGCTATCAGACCGGACAGTAAATGGGCGTTACGAGCCGCAACAAGAGATCCCCGAAAAGGTTTGGTCCGGCTCCTGCACTGGCGGCGTAGTCGACGTGCACGTGTGCTCGATTACCCATCGTGCCGTGCCACGCTGCGCTCGAGCGTCAGCTCGCTGATCGACTCCGGCGGCAGCCGGTCCGCGAGGTCCTTGAGCTGCCGCCGGCAGTTGATCGCCATCCCGTGCGCCTGGCAGACGGTGTAATCCAATGTCGGACACGTTGACCGCGAGGCCGC